>JBCCHF010000029.1:0-85009 GCA_039028895.1 Bacteroidota bacterium
CCCAGCGATCAAAAACCCTGAACTGGTATTCGAGGAAAAAACAATCATGTTCGAAGGGTTTGAAATAATCGTTAATGCCATCAAAGTTAGGCGTGAACGCATTGGGCACATAGACATCGCACTCAAGACATGAAAAGTAATTGATCATTACCTCATCAGACACTACACCACAGGCATTGGATACTGTCACCGCATAAAGACCAGATTCACTGGCTACGATCGAGCTTTCTGTTGAGCCATCCTGCCATAGGAATTGAGAAGCTTCCTGGTTGACATTAAGCACCAAAACAGAATCTCTGCAGGCCCATTGATCAGGACCAAGATCCGCAACGGGTAACTGGACCTCTTCGGTGATCTCTACGGCACCAATGCTTGTCTCACAATCATTCGTAATGGTCACAGCATAAGTACCGACTTCCGTCACCGTAAATTCAGGTTCCTCGGAGCCATCCTGCCAAAGATAAGTTGCTCCAGGAGAAGTGGCATCCAAAACTAATATTTCACCAGGACAGATTCGTGCTAGGTCAGTCAACTCGCTGTTAATGGGCTCGACAATTTCTACCATTACCATTCCGGAAACGGTACCTTCACAATTCGCATCGTGAATGGAAATAAGTGAATATTCTCCTGGTGCATCTGTTTCAAAAACCCATGGATTTTGACTAATTATCTGGGGCGGTTGTACCACTCCATTAATGGCATAAATCAATTCCCAGTTGGGTTCCCCTTCAAGCTCAATAATGATTTGAGCCTGCTGATTATCCACTTGACAAACAGCTCCACCGCCTGAAATTTCGGCCATTGCCAGGCAACAATTTTCTACACCTTCAAGGAAGAAAACACATTCATTAGCATCTGAGATTTCAAAACTATAGGGCTCATTTGAATCTATAGGATCACTTACGAAAACATTTCCCGTAAGAGAACCACTAGTCCCTTCAACAGTATATTGTGAAGCATCTCCTCCCAATATTTCAAAACTGATGGTATAGGAAAAACCTAAATCATCGCAATCGACAATAACGTTTTCTGCTCTTGGACCTTCATTTACGGTAATGGTAATTTCCGAAGGGTCGCCACATCCAGCTCCAGGACCTGAAATTATTTGCATAGTATAAGTGGTAGTGGTAACCGGAGTAGCTATCGGATGCGGGCAATCTGTACAGCTAAGGCCTTCAGCTGGTGACCATTGGTATTGAATTTCAGGAGACTCATTAAGGTCTGGGCAACCCAGTTCGACACTTTCTCCCGGGCAAATGCATATATCTGCTCCTGCACAAGGAAAGTTGATACCCCCCGGAACAAACAGGGCATTCAAATACATACGCTTCAATTGCTGGACCCTTTGAAAATCAATTGGTCCGGGCATAAAGCCTATAGATTTGAGATAGTTTGAAAAGTCATTCATAATAGCCTCATGCCCGGCAATGTAATACACGTTACCGCCTGCTGAAACGCCATTGACATCTGCTGCTGTAATGACAAATTCATCACTTTGATTCATGATACACGTGTAGGCGTAAGGATGCCACTGACCACCATTAAGCACATAATTATTAAGACTTCCTTCAATTTCCCTGGGCAAAAGGCCTTCAAACTGGTTGATGGGCATATCATGATTGAAATATTGATAACCAAAATTATCAAAAGCCCCATCTGAAATAAATCCATTAGTAGATTGGAATCCTCCATCATTTTCGAAAACAAAAGCGGAAATACATTGCGCGAGAAAGTTTCCACCACCCTCGAGAAAATCATTTAGATTCGAAATATAATTCGGGTTGGTAATATTGTCAAGATGGGGCTGAGAGATAAAAGTAAAACAACTAAAATCTTCAAAGAATTCTATGCTGGTCAGCGTGTCGTGTGGGATACCAGCTTCTGACAACAACCGGGTATGTACAAGTGACAATCCCCCATCATTGAGGGCAGAGACCTTTGGTGGATGTGTCAGCTTGTATCTGACATCCATTTGAGTGGCTTCATTTAACTCGTAGACTGCTACGTTTCGGCCATAATCAGAAATTACATCATGCAACAGGTTTAGATTATCGGTGGTAGCAGCGGCACATGATTCATTAAACAAGTCGCTATAATCAATGATGAAAGCACTGGTACGGAAAATGCCGTTTTCAGGATCATCGATTTCAGGGTAAACCTGACTGACATTAGCAGTAAAATCGGCTTCATCTTTAAATTTACCACTTTTGATCACCCATTTAACGGGAATTCCATTATCTAAAAGCGTCCAGGCGAGACCATATGAAGACAAATTTAATCCGGTAAAAGGCACCAGGTAGTCCGGGTCGATTAACAGCACACCCTGGTGAGCCCTATCCAGAGGAATGATAAACGAGCCCACTGGAATTATTTCCAAATTTGGTGCTACAGGCGGAATATCCTGACCATCTGCCAAAATTGGGCAAGCCAGTAAAAAGACCAAAAAAAGTTTGATAAATGATTGTTTCATCCCATCAAATTGACAGATGTAAAGCTTGTGAGCAAGATAGGATGATAAGAGCTTCAATTAAAATTAAGAAAAATAAACAGATCGTATTGTCAAATATTTAACAGAAAATCGACCAAGTTAGTATTACGATCAATATTCAATTTTTTCCTCAGTCGGTATCTTGAAATTTCTACCCCTCTGATCGAAATATTCATTAAAGGGGCTATTTCCTTGGTACTAAGATTCATGCGGAGATAGGCTGATAATTTATGATCTTTAGGGGTCAGCTGCGGGAAATTTACACGTAGCTTTTTCAGAAAGTTGTGATGAACCTGATCAAAGTGGTGAGAGAATTGTTCCCAGTTATTATCAAGCTCAATATCCTGATCAATAAGTCTGATTACCTTTTTTAACGTTTTTCGCTCTTCCGAATCTTGCAAGGATTTGTAGAACTTCTCAAGTTCGCCTTTTATTTTAGACAGAATTTCACCTTTTTGAACCAGGTGAAGGGCAGCACTGGCCAACTCCTGGCTTTGGTGTTCGACCTCGGATCTCAATTTTTCGTTTCGTAGCTTGATAATTTCCTTTTCAGTCTCCTCAACTACCTGTTTATGTTCTTCTTTTATTCTTTCCTGCTCGGATACCAGGATAGCTTTTTCTTTATTGTATGCTCGCCTTGGGATAAGTATCAGGCCAAAAACACCGGCCAATATTAACATTGAATACATAGTAATGGCCCATTTGGAAGAATACCATGGAGGTGCAATACTGAAGGCATAGGAATCGATATTACTTTTCTGACCTCCGATGATCCTCGATCTTACCATAAATTCATAATTCCCGTCACCGAGGTTGGTGTACTCTTTTTCAGGCTTGTTGGTCCATTTTGACCAGTCATTTTCCAGGCCATCCAATTTGTATTGATATTGAACAAGGTCTTCCTCACCAAAATAGGAAGCAGAAAACTCAAAACGGAAAGAGTTGACACTAAATGGAAACTCTCTGGGTGTAGCCTCCTCATTTGATGCTTTTGGATTGCCGAATGTAAAGTCACCATGCCTTTCAGAAACATGTATATGGTCCAGGTTAACAGTAAGCGATGTATCGCGGTTAAACCATTTTTCAAGATCCAGCCTGATAAACCCCTTAGTAGAGGCAAAAAAGACGTTATTGCCATCAAACGGATAAATCATTTCAAAGCCAGGAACCATTTTTTCCCGCAGTTCTGGAAAAATGATCTTCCTGATGGACTTCTCAACACCCTTATCTTCAATCTTAAGCACACCAATTTCCTGTTCAGAAATAAACCAGATGTTCCCTGATCTATCTTCTACTAACCTGATCACGCGGTTTTTTTCACCTAACAGTTTGTTGAACGCTTCATACGCAACGAATTTATCGGTGTTGCTGTCGTATTGATAAACCCCATATTCCGAGACAAAAACAGCCTCGCCATTAATGGCAAAAACATGATTAAAAATTTCTGAAGGCAGACCGCTTTCCACGGAATAGAACTTCACCTCCTGGGTAGCTTTTTCAGCATCAACGATAATTTTATAAATGCCCTTATAGGGATGCGCCATCCAAAAAACGCCATTATCATCCTGTATCAGAATCCTGGAAGATTCATTCAAGCCTTCCAGATTTTTTTCAAAACTGATCGTATTATTTTCCTTCCGGAATAACTGGAGTCCGGTGTAGGTTCCACTGATGATCGTATTATCTGAGGTATTGTCTTTTACAAATTTCCATACGCCATTTCGTGGAGCGATCCGCCTTATTTGATTGCCTTTTATTTCGAAGGCACCATCCTGATGGCCTAATAATAACTGACCATTAATATTGTTTAACCCCCAGACCTGCCCCTGAGTGCCATTTACAAATTCGAATTCAGGAGGATTGAACGGATCATAATAGCCTTTCCATGGTAATGCATAAAGACCATTATTGGTGCCAAAGAATATCTTTCCATTATCAACCTGTACAGCATATCCGGTTCCTTCCAGATCACCATCAGGCAGGATTGAAGAAAAAGGAGAGCCGATTTCTATGAAATCAAGGCCGTTGGCCAGGCCGAGCCAAAGGTTTTTTTGCCTATCCACAAAGACGCTAAGTACGTTATTATTCTGTAGGCCATTCTTCCGATGTAAATGGTACACCGCTTCGCCACTGTTTTTCAATACAACCAGTCCGTCAAGAGTTGTTGCAATAGCAATCTTGTTGTCATCAAGCCTGGTTATTCCGTAAATACGGGAGTTTTTGAAAAAAAGATCCTCTTTAATATTCCACCTAGACAACTCCTGGTTTTCATAAAAAAAGAAGCCGTCTTTTAATGTTGATACAAGAATCTTCTTTTCGTCGAACGCCAACAAACCTGTGACTTCATTTCCAGCAAGATCTTCTGTTCCGGGTGCCATCGAAAAAGTCTTGCCATCAAACTTCAGCAGGCCTTTGCTCTGATCATGGACAAATACTTCATCACCTGCCATGCCCATAAAAGTAAGGAGGTTGTCAAATTCAAATAATTTTAACTGTTCATTATGGAATCGAATAATCTGACTACCACCCATAAAGAATACATCATCATTCCGAATTTTGATTTTCCATACATCTTCCAGGTTGTTATAGTCTTTGGGCAAGAGACTCATCAATGATGTATAAAAAAGGATCCCGTTTTGAGAAGGTTCGAAATAGCCAAACTCATTTTGGCCTCCGACATAAATTCTACCATTTTCTCCTACAGCGAGAGAACGAACTATGGTTCTGTTACTGAGCGGGAGAAGATCCCATCTTTCGCCATCAAATATTAACAGGCCTTCATTATTGGCAAAGTACATGACACCCCGGTCATTTTGGCCAATATCCCAGTTCTGTGTACCTCCGTGATAGGCCTTTTTTGAGAAATTGCGTATGAAAGGAGTACCAAGGTTATTCTCCTGCCCATGCACTGGAGCAGCAACTATTGATAACAGCAAGAAAAAAGTGAGAATTCTATTCAAACCGGGTACATCTTTGAATTCATAAGGAAATTAGCAAAAAAATAGTCTTGATGTAATAATGATGTATTGAAAACAACGGATTTGATGTAGTGTTTGTTCAAAAAAACAAGTTGCTGTAATCGTGATGTACTAATTTAATTTTTTAATCAAGGCCAAGAACCTAGATTTGTTTCGGAAAAACCAAATGAAACCAAATTTTTCCCAACAACCCGAATTTTAAATCTTTAATTAGAAAAAACAACAAGATGAGAAAAACATTACTAAGCTTTTTGCTTTCTTTTTTCACGCTCTGGGGTTTCTCTCAGCAGGATGTCACCTTTTCGGTTGACATGACTCCGGAAGCAGGTAACTTCACTACCGTATATGTTAGTGGTTCATTCAATAGCTGGTGTGGCGATTGTGATGCGCTTACTGACATGGGGTCCAACATTTGGGGTGGTACTTTAAACCTTAATGATGGTGACTATGAATTTAAGTACACTTTTGACAATTGGACTGGACAAGAAGGCTTTATGCCCGGTGACCCTTGTACAAAAACAACCGGCTGTAATACTAACAGAGCTTTCGCTGTAGCTGGTGCTCCAGTTGACCTGGGCACTAATTGTTACAGCATCTGTGGTGATTGTGCTTATTCCCCTGCTAATGGAAACGTAACCGTTTCAGTTGATATGACAAATGTTGGCGGTTTCACTGACCTTTACATTAGTGGAAGCTTTAACAACTGGTGTGGCAATTGTGACCAGTTGACCAATATGGGTGGTGATTCATGGGGTACTACCATTGCGCTTGATGGTGGGTCTTATGAGTATAAATTTACTGCTGACGACTGGACTACCCAGGAGGCTTTGACCTTTAATGACCCTTGTACGGTCGAATGCGGTGGAAACATTAACCGCAGACTTCATGTAAATGGTGATACCACAGTTCCTATGGTTTGCTGGAATAGCTGTGAAGGCACAGGATGCGAGGTTGTTGCAGACTCAATTAATATCACATGGGAACTCAACATGGAGAATGAAGTTGTTGCTATGGATGGTATTTGGGTTGCAGGTGGTTCCGCATTCGGTGTTGCTGGAAGTGCCCAATCCATTGAATTGACCGATCCAGATGGTGATGACATTTATACCGGTACAACCCGTCAGCCTGTTGGTTTTGAAAGTTTCTATACTTTCGTGAATGGTGCTGCTTGTAGCTGGGCATGTAAGGAAAATATCGCAGGCCAGGACTGTGCAGATCCTGACAACTTTAATGACAGACTTGTTGCTAATGTACAATCTGACACATTGATCCAGACTTGCTTCGGACAATGTACAACTGATGGTACTTGTTCACCACCTGTACCGCCAACTATGGTGACTTTCCAGGTGGATATGTCTGATTATGCTGATCCATTTACTGCTATGTATGTATTTGGAAGTTTCAACGGCTGGAGTTCAGGAGCAAATATGATGACAGACATGGGTAACGGACTGTGGGCTACCACTATAGAGCTTGACCAGGGACAATATGAGTACAAATTCATTGTTGATGGAGATATTCCAGGCCCTGAAGAAATGCTGACAGAAGGTGACCCATGCACCATTAATGGACCTCCTTTCGTAAACAGAGTAATCAGTGTTGACCAGGTAGACCCAATCTCTACCCCTGCGTTCTGTTTTGGTAGCTGTAATGAGTGTGGTGCAGTAAGCACAGTTAACATTCTTGACAACAATGAGTTATTTGAACTCTATCCTACATTGGCGAATGCATCAACATTCATCCAATTCAACGAAGTTGCAACTGCCAAGCAACTAGAAGTTTATAATGCAATAGGACAGGTAGTATACGCTGAAACCGTATCTGCCGGCACAACAAGTTACACCTTGAGAACCGCTGATCTGGCAAGCGGACTATACATCGTTTCTGTACTAGTAGAAGACCAAAAGCAACTACAGAAAATTGTAGTTAATCATTAGTAGTGAGTAATTCTGAGCCAGAAAGTCTCCCCTCGGTTCCTTCCGGGGGGAGATAATCTCCACTTCCTTTTTCTCTTTTGCAACCTCGTTATCCCAAATTTTCGGGGTAACCAAATGAAATCTCTAAAAGGGTCACAAATCCTTTGGACCTGACCCTTATTATCTGATCACAACCAGAATTCTCATGAATTTTAAAAAATTATTATCCTCCCTGTTCCTGGTAGCATCTGGCTTTAGCCTGGCTTTTGCACAGATTTCCGTCACCGGGAAAGTTACAGATGGTAGCGAAAACCTCCCGGTTATAGGTGCTTCTGTATTTGTAAAAGGAACAGATAATGGCACTATCACCGATTTTGACGGTAACTACAAAATCGATGTACCAGAAGATGCTGTATTACTGTTTTCCTACATCGGTTATGAAGACCAAGAAATCGCCGTAGCTGGTCAGTCTGTTATTAACATTATCCTTAACGAAGATATCGCTGAACTAGGTGAGGTTGTCGTAGTAGGCTATGGCGTCCAAAAGAAATCTGTTGTTACTGGGGCAATTTCCAAAATCAAATCTGATGATCTTGAAAGTATGCCCATCTCACGCCTTGAAGGTTCATTACAGGGCAGAACCTCGGGCGTGAGAGTAACAACATCCTCAGGCCAGCCAGGTGCAGGGTCCGTTGTACGGATCAGAGGTACGACTTCAATTACCAACAGTGATCCACTATTCGTTGTGGATGGTGTACCAATCGAAGGTGGTATCGACTACCTCAGCCAGGGAGATATCGAGTCAATTGAAGTATTGAAAGATGCTGCTTCTGCGGGTATTTATGGTGCAAGATCAGCTAATGGTGTTGTGCTTGTAACCACCAAGAAAGGAAAAGAGGGTAAGATGGAAGTCAACTACAACAGCTATATCGGCATTCAAAATCCATGGAAAAAAGTAGACGTACTTAATGCCCGTGAATATGGTATTTTAATGAACGAAGCTTCTGTCGCGGCAGGGGGTAGTATTCTTTTTGAAAATCCTGATGAATTGGGAGAAGGTACTGACTGGCAAGAGGAAGTCTTCAATAAAAATGCACTTATCCACAGTAACGAAATCAGCTTTAATGCTGGTAATGAGCGTTCTTCCTACTTCGCTTCTTTCAGCTTTTTCTCGCAAGAAGGTATCGTTTCTCCTGACCAATCAAAATACGAGCGCATTTCGATGCGTATGAATACTGATCACAAGATCACTGACAGACTAAAAGTTGGTAACACCCTTGCTTACTCAAGAGTTAATGGACGTGGTGTTGCTGAAAACACAGAATTTGGTTCTCCTCTTGGAAGAGCCCTCAACCTTGATCCACTTACACCGCTTTATGAAACTGATCCTGATGTATTAGCATCATCTGTTTTCACCAATTTTCCGGTTGTATCTGACGAAAATGGTGTATTTGGTATTTCTGAATACGTGACCTCTGAAGTCCTCAACCCTATCGCAGCTCTTGCAGTACAACACGGCAAAGGCTGGAGTGACAAGATCGTTGGAAGTCTTTTTGGTGAGTGGGAAATTATTGATGGCCTGAGGTTCAGATCATCTGTAGGCACAGACCTTGCTTTTTGGGGAAGTGAAGGTTTTACGCCAGTTCACTATCTCAACGCATCAAACCGTGTTGATATTAACAGCTATGGAAGAAGTCAGAATCGTGGCCTACGCTGGATACTGGAATCATTCCTTGCTTATGACAAAACATTTGGCAAACACGACATCAATTTGGTAGCAGGTGGATCTGCTGAGCAAAATGCCGGTCGCGGTATTGGTGGATCTATCCAGGACCTACCTATCGATGACCCTGCTGACGCCTCTCTCACTTTCCCAAACGATCCTTCTGCTCAATCCTTCTATGGTTTTGAATATGACGACAGGCTGATCTCTTACTTTGGACGTGCCACTTATAACTTTGATTCGAAGTATTTGCTTTCTGTTGTTTTAAGAACAGATGGTTCAACCAAATTTGGTGATAACAACAAATTCGGATTCTTCCCATCCGTTTCTTTAGGCTGGGTACTTACCGAAGAAGAATTTCTGCGTAATAACCAGATCATCAACTTCCTTAAAATCAGAGGATCATGGGGAATCAACGGTAGCGACCGTATCGGTACCGACCTTTTCGTTTCGACAGTTGGAGGTGATCGTAACTATACTTTCGGTTTGAACGATGATCTCTTTAACGGGGTTAGCCCCAATGCCATCGCCAATCCTGATTTGCGCTGGGAAGAAACCACACAGATCAATGTAGGTGTTGATGCCAGAATTTTCAAGAGAATCACCATTACAATCGATTACTTCCAGAAAAACACAAGAGACATGCTTCTTGGTATCGCTGTTCCAGGCTTTGTAGGGAACGTCGGTCCAGTAGGAAACATCGCTACAATGGAAAACAGCGGTTTCGAACTTGAACTCGGATTTGATAATAAAAAAGGACCTTTCACTTTCGATTTCAGGGGTAACATTTCATACAATCAGAATGAAGTTACCTTCCTCGGTGAAGACAAAGAATTCCTATTGGGTGCGACTTTCAGTCCCCAGGGCCTCCAAATTACAAGAACGACGCCTGGTCTGCCAATCGGTTATTTCTTTGGCTACCAAACAGATGGTCTTTTCCAAAACCAGGGAGAGGTTGATGCCTATGTCAACGCTGAAGGGGAACCCCTTCAACCACTTGCCGCCCCCGGAGATATCCGCTTTATTGATTTAAACCAGGATGGCATAATCGATGCTGAAGACAGAACTATTATCGGTGACCCTTCTCCAGCATGGACTTTAGGTTTCACTTTTAATGCAGAATACAAAGGATTTGACATTAGGGCATTCGGACAAGGCGTTATGGATGTTGATATCTACAAAGCTACCCGGCGTTTTGACCTTCAGATGGCTAATCTGACCGCTGACGCACTTGGTCGCTGGACTGGTGAAGGCACTTCAGATCACTACCCACGTTTGGTCATGAATGATCCTAACAGGAACTTCAGCCGGAGTTCGGATTTCTATGTAGAAGATGGTGCTTATTTCAGACTGAAAACCTTACAAATTGGCTATAGCCTGCCAACCTCAGTATTGGAAAAACTAAAAATGGATCGCCTAAGAATTTATGTTTCAGGAAACAACCTGTTTACATTGACCAATTACAGTGGTTTTGATCCTGAAATTGGTGCTGGATTTGGTATCGATCGTGGTATCTATCCGCAAGCGCGCTTCTACTTGTTTGGTATTAATGCAACATTTTAAAAAAAATAAAAAAGCTCCTCATGAAACGGACTTTAAATAAATATTTGATCTTCAGCTTCCTTCTTGTTTTTGGTATGAGTTCTTGTGAGAAGAACTTCCTTCAGGTTACAGGAAGCGGGACTACTCTCGAAACTGACTTCTATAAAACACAAGAAGAATTCTTCCAGGCGCTTGTAGCCACTTACGACCCGCTACAGTGGGGTGGAACAGATGGTTGGACCATGCTACTTGGATTAGCTAACGCTGCATCTGATGACACCCATGCGGGTGGTAGTGATGCTTCTGATCAGCCTAGCTGGGTGGCATGGGATATGTTCACTCTTAACCCTGATCTTGGCCCTCAATCAGGACTCTGGAAAAAGAATTATGCTGGTATCTACCGCGCTAATCTTTTGCTTGAAAAACTGGCAGAACAGGATTTCCTTGAGTCTGATTTTGTCAACAGAACTATGGCTGAAGCAAAATTCCTCCGTGCCTACTATTACTTTGACCTGGTAAGGTTATTTGGAAATGTCCCACTGATTACTTCAACACTTGGTGCAGACGAATTCAGCACTCAGATGCAGGTTCCGCCATCAGAGATATACGCCCAGGTTGAATCTGATTTGCGTGATGCAATCAACACTATCGAATTACCAACAACTTTACCGCCAGATGAATTTGGAAGAGTTACTCAGGGTGCTGCAAAATCACTCTTAGGTAAGGCAATTCTTTACCAAAACAATGAAGGCCGCATGCTTGAAGCTGCTGCAATCTTTGAAGAAGTAATCAATTCAGGTGTATATTTTCTGGAGCCCAACTTTGGAGATATTTTCAAAACTTCAAATGAATTTGGCCCTGAGTCTATCTGGGAGATCCAATATTCAGATAATAGACCTGGTGACTGGGGATGCTGCTTTGCCAGTGGTCCTACTAACCAGCAGACAGAAGGCAACTACAATATCCAATTCTTTGGAATGCGTGATTATGTAGGCCCTACATATGCTACTGGATGGAGTTTCTGTCCTGTATCAGAAAATCTGGCAACAGCCATGCAAAGTGATCCAAGATTCCAACACACTATCATAGATGGTAATGCACTTCAACAACAAGGAGCAAGCTATTCGCCTGGATACCAGAATACGGATTATTTTATTCGCAAATATGCCCCTATAGCTGACGAAGCTGCCACTGATGGGGTTCTCGAACTGGCATGGAAAAACAACATCCGAGATATCAGACTGGCTGACGTCATGTTGATGGCTGCTGAGGCATTGGTCAGAGGTGGAGGTGACGAAGGCGCTGCAAGAGGTTATGTCAATGCCATCAGGCTTAGAGCAGGAACTATTCCGATTTCAGGCTCTGGCCAGGATCTGCTTGACAGGATTTACCTGGAAAGAAGATTTGAATTGGCTACTGAAGGCCATCGTTTCTTTGATCTTGTTAGAACAGGCCGTGCTGCTGAAGTTCTTGGCGATCGTGGTTATGTGGAAGGTGTACACAATGTACTGCCGATCCCACAGACAGAGATCGACCTTTCAGGTTCATTACTACAGAATCCAGGTTACTAAACTTCCTAATTCTTCAAATTCATAAAATTGAATTTGGTTTTACTCTAGACTTGTTCCGGAGCAAAAAACAACATAAAATGAAAAATATCAAATCATATTTATTTCTTTCCCTGATCATACTTTGGGGAACAGCCTGCCAAAAAGAAACGATTGATATTGGTGGCCCACCAACTAATGTGTCTTTCAGCATTGAAATGATTGACGGGAATAATATAAGGGTCACGAATACCACACCAGGGGTAATTCCTTACTGGGATTTTGGTAATGGCACCAAAGGATCAGGTGAAGTAGCTGAAGGTTACTACCCTAACATGGGTGATTATGTCATCACACTTACCGTTTTTGGAAGTGGAGGGCGTACTTCAGCCTCACAAACAGTCAATATCGCAGAAAATGACCCGGATGCCTGTCAGGACCAGATTTTGCTATTCCTTACAGATTGTGGCACCAAGACCTGGAAGCTCAAGCCTGATGAAGGCGCACTTTGGGTTGGGCCAAATGTTAACGACCCTGGTAATGTATGGTGGCAAAATGGCGCTGGCGATGTAGCCACAAGAGCCTGCACCTTTGATGATGAGTACATCTTTAGTTCTGACGGAACTTTCGAATACAGAGCATTGGGCGAAGTATGGGCAGAGGCATTTTGGGATGGTATCAGCAGTGACGGTTGCGTGGCTGAAGCAGACTTACCAGCTTCAGTAGCTGCATGGGGCTCTGGTATTCACAGCTTTGCACTTAACAGCTCACCTGACCAGCTCACCGTTAATGGTGACGGTGCCTTCATCGGCTTGACAAAAGCTGCAAATGGTGCAGAAGTAAGTGTTCCGCAATCAACCATTACTTACGATATCATTTCAATGACATCCGGTACACCGTTTGGCGATGAGTTAGTTGTTGCTGTCAACTTTGGTGGTGGTGACTGGCGAATGACTATTGTTTCAGAATAATATATAATTACTTTATTGCTATGTTACTTGCTTTCTTTATCACAATCCTATTCGTCAATTGTTCGGAACCAATAGCAGAAGCTGACAAACCACAATTGGTTTGGTATGACGAATTTGAATACGAAGGTCAGCCAGATCCCGCAAAATGGTCATACGACTATGGCGATGGCTGCCCGACGCTTTGCGGATGGGGAAACAATGAGCGCCAATTTTACACAAAAAATCTGGAAAACGCCCACGTTGAAGACGGGAAGCTCATAATCACAGCAATAAAGGAAAATCATAATGGCCGAAATTATACATCAGCCCGTCTCGTTTCGAAAGAGAAAGGAGACTGGCTTTACGGCCGTATTGAGGTCAGAGCGAAAATGCCTTCAGGCATAGGTACATGGCCAGCCATTTGGATGTTGCCTACCGATTGGGCTTACGGAGGTTGGCCAGCAAGTGGAGAAATTGATATAATCGAACATGTCGGTTTCGAACCATTGAACGTTTATGGCAACATCCATGTCAATAAATTCAACGGAATGCATGGCACCGATAAGCCAGGATGCCTCAAACTGAAAAATTCAGAAAGCGAATTTAACACATACGCCATCAGTTGGACAGAGGACAAGATTGAATGGTTTGTAAACGATGAAATTTTTCACACTTATGAAAACAAAAGAAAAGGGATAGATGAATGGCCCTTCGACCAACGTTTTCATTTAATCATGAATATTGCAGTCGGCGGTAATTGGGGAGGCAAAAAGGGAATAGATGATTCCATTTGGCCTCAGCAATTGATAATCGATTATGTAAGAGTTTATCAAAACAAAACGTAGATCAAAAAAAATGAAGCAGTTATTTTTCCTTTTCCTTATCGGAATGCTAATGGTTTCAGGATGTGGGGATGGCGGAACCGATCCACCACCACCAACAACACTTCCAAGGCTTTCAATCACAAACGTCACTTTGTTTGAAGGAAACACTGGCCTGGATTTCACTTTCCAGGTTTTGCTCAGTCAATCTTCAACAGACGAAGTGAGGGTTGACTACGCTACAGATGAAGTCACAGCTGTTGCAGGAACAGACTATACCACTACACAAGGTACACTCGTCTTTTCTGCTGGTGAAACACAAAAAAATATTGTAGTCCCGGTATTGGCCGATACATTACGGGAAAATGATGATCAATTCAAAGTAACCCTCTCTAATCCTGTAAACGCGACAATCAATTCAGCCGAAGGCTTAGGCACCATTCGTAATGATGACACTTTCATCGATGTAGGGGATGATGGTTACACAACACCTGAAAGTTATCCAAACTACACATTGGTATGGGCCGACGAGTTTAACGGATCAGAACTCGACCTTGATTCCTGGTCCTACGAAACCGGTGCTTCAGGCTGGGGTAACAACGAACTCCAAAACTACCAGGAAGGAAATTCCAATGCTTTTTTGACTGACGGAAATCTAGCTATCGAAGCCAGAGAGGAAACAGGGGGCTACACATCTGCCAGACTCATTACAGCAGGGAAAAAAGAATTTATGTTCGGAAGAGTCGATATCCGTGCAAAACTACCCGAAGGTCAAGGTATCTGGCCAGCACTCTGGATGCTCGGTGAAAATTTCTGGGATATCGGATGGCCGGCATGTGGAGAAATCGACATTATGGAACTCGTAGGCCATGAGCCCAATAAAGTACACGGTACTTTACACTGGGGACCAGAAGGTAATACCACAAGTATTCAAGCCGGAAATTCATACACGCTTCCCAACGGCAGGTTTTCAGATATGTTCCACGTCTTCTCATTAGTATGGGAGTTTGACAATGTGAAAATCTACATTGATGACATCCTTTATATGGAGGCTACTCCTGCTACAGTTTCACCCCAAAATTATCCTTTTAACCAGCCATTCTTTTTCATTTTCAATGTTGCTGTTGGTGGCAATTGGCCGGGCAGTCCGGATGCATCGACTGAATTCCCGCAAAGGATGTTTGTGGACTATATCAGGGTCTTTCAATAATCAGATAAACGACTAAAGGCAAATCATTTTGATTTTGACTATATGCCAACCTGAGTGATATAAACTTGATAAACCTCGCCATCATAAATCAGATACACCTAATATCTCATGTCGACTGAAGGTACTAATTACAATATGTTTTACGTCGCTCGCGTAGCGTTGATCGTTGCATTAGGCGGATTCCTGATGGGATTTGATGCATCTGTAATTTCAGGTGTTGTAGGATTTATTGATGTTGAGTTTAACTTAAATGAAGTTCAGAAGGGTTTTGCAGTTGCCTGCCTAACTTTTTCTGCTGCCTTTGCCATGTTGGTGGCTGGCCCTCTCAGTGACAGACTAAGCAGACGAAAAGTACTTTACATTGCTGCATTGCTCTATGCTGTCTCGGCAATTGGTTCCGCATTGGCACCCAATTATATTACCCTGGTTATCGCAAGGATGATTGGTGGCCTTGGCGTAGGTGCCTCGTTGATAATAGCCCCGATGTACATCGCTGAAATATCTCCGGCTTCTGCACGGGGTAAGATGGTCTCTTTTAACCAGCTAAACATTGTTATCGGTATCTCAGTAGCCTTTTTCACCAATTATTTGATACTTCAGCTCAGTAAATCAGATGTATCCTGGGCGCAATCATTTGGCTTTGACCAATATACCTGGAGATGGATGCTGGGACTTGAAACGCTTCCCGCACTGTTATATTTCGTTGCTTTAAACTTCGTTCCTAGAAGCCCAAGATGGCTGATCATGAACGAACAATATGACGATGCATTGGCAGTTATGAAAAAAGCTGTCAACGAAGATTATGCCTTCCATGAAATGGAGGACATAAAATCTAGCATCGCCTCCGATAAGGAGAGGAATAAACCAAAGCTGTCTGAATTGTTCAGCCCGGCAATGAAGTTTGTACTCACAATCGGAATTGTAGTTGCGATACTTCAGCAAATTACGGGTATCAATTCCGTCTTTTTCTATGCTCCTATGATTTTCGAACAATCCGGGATCGGTACAGATGCATCTTTTGTTCAGGCCATCCTTGTTGGATTGATCAACCTGGTATTCACCATTATAGCCATCATATTCATTGACAGGATTGGCCGTAAGCCACTACTCGTTGGTGGTGTTGCAGGTATTGTAATCTGCATGTTCCTGTTGGCTTACGGATTTAATTCCGCTACTTATACCCTTTCCTCAGAGGCACTGGCCAGCTTGCCTGCTGAAATCGATAAGTCTCAACTTACAGCTCTGGTTGACACCACTTTTGAAAATGATATTGATTTCAAAAATTCATTGCAAACCGCTCTTGGGTCTGAAGCAGCAAAAGTATTCGAGTCAAAGATCATTACCGCTGCAATTTCGATGAAACCCATGTTAATCCTATTTGGTATCCTGGGTTTTGTCGCTTCGTTTGCTATCTCGGTTGGGCCTGTTATGTGGGTATTATTATCAGAGTTGTTTCCTAATCGACTTAGAGGTTTAGCCATCTCCTTTGTAGGGTTTATCAATTCTGCTGTGAGCTTTCTTGTTCAATTAGTATTCCCATGGGAATTAGCCAATTTCGGCAGTGCACTCACATTCCTGATATACGGCATATTCGCTGTAATAGGACTCGTATTTGTAATTATGGTTGTACCAGAAACCAAAGGCAAATCTTTAGAGGAGTTAGAGACGATGTTAATTAAATAATCTTGAAAACAGTTAAAGCATGAAAGTACCAGTTTCAGTTTTATTTCTCGCTTGTTTTCTAGTGAGTTTCACCATTCCTAGACATGTAGATAATGATGATAAGGACATGACGATTCCGAACATTCCGGTTAAAACCGAAATAAAGAAAGAAGGTAATAATTTTCAATTATATGTTGATGGCAAGCCATTCTATATTAAAGGGGCAGGACTTGAATATGGTGACGTTGAAAAATTAGCCGAGCATGGTGGCAATTCATTTAAAACCTGGACAACCAATAATGGAAGAGAAACTGGAATGCAGGTCCTCGACAGAGCCTATAAAAATGGATTGTATGTAACGATGGGGCTCGCTGTAACAGGCGAAAGACACGGCTTCGACTATAATGATCCTGTAAAAGTGGCTGAGCAATTTGAAAGGATAAAAAAAGAAGTGCTTGAGCATAAAGATCACCCGGCATTGATAATTTGGGCCATTGGTAACGAATTGAATCTGCATTCATCCAACCCTAAAGTATGGGATGCAGTAAATCAGATATCCGAATTCATTCATGAGGTAGATCCAAACCACCTGACAACGACTACAATTGCCGGAGTAAACGAAGATGTTGTTAATGAGATTAAGCAAAGAGTTCCGGACATCGACCTGCTAAGTGTACAGATGTATGCAGACATTGTCAACTTGCCAAGGTACATTAAAGAGATAGGCTGGGACAAGGCATATATGGTTACCGAATGGGGTGCTACGGGTCATTGGGAAGTTGGACTAACCCCCTGGAGCGCACCTATTGAGAACCATAGTAGTACAAAAGCAGATTTTTATCTGGAAAGGTATAACGCCGCAATAGGTCCATACAAAAATCAATGCATAGGTTCCTATGTTTTTTTGTGGGGACAAAAACAGGAAAGAACTCCGACATGGTATGGTATGTTCCTTGAATCCGGAGAAAAAACCGAATCCGTTGATGTGATGCATTACCTCTGGAATGGGAATTGGCCTGAAAACAGGTGCCCAAGAATAGAAGATTTCAGGCTAGATGGCAAAACTGCACATGATCGTGTTTATTTGAAAAAAGGTCAATTTTACACCGCAGAGGTAAAGATTAACGATCCTGATGGAGACAACATAACCTATATATGGGATATTAAACCTGAATCTACTGACCTCGGAGTGGGCGGAGATTACGAGAAAACACCCAGAAGTGTAGCAGGACTTCTTTCGAGGGCTAAAGAAAATACCATTTCCATAAAACCTCCAAAAAAACCAGGGGCATACAGGTTGTTTGTCTATGCTTATGATGGTAATGGCAATGCCGCCCATGCCAATATTCCTTTTTATATAAAAGATAAAAAATACTAAGGTCCAGCTTATGAAAACGGATCAAATCTTCATTGGTCAAAACACCTTTCAAAAAAGCGTTTCTGACATCACGGGAAAATATATCCAATTGGATGGCGAATCATTTTACCAGATCGCCAATTATGACCAGATGCGACCTTTCTTCATGACGATTGTAAGCGATTCTGACCATTGGATGTTCATTTCAAGCAACGGCGCATTAACCGCAGGAAGAAGAAATCCTGAAAACGCACTTTTCCCTTATTATTCTGACGACAAGATCCACGATTCTGCTGATCTCACAGGTAGCAAAACTATTATTCTTGCCGCTAAAGACGACAAAACCTTCCTTTGGGAGCCTTTTTCTGACAAATACGAAGGGATTTACAAAATCAGGAGAAATATTTATAAAAACGTATATGGTAACAAGGTCATCTTCGAAGAAACCAATGGCGATCTTGATCTTACATTTTCTTATAGTTGGTCTTTCTCTGATGACTACGGATTTGTTAAAACATCATACCTGAAAAATAACAGAGAAGAGGGTTCTGATATTCGGATATTAGATGGTATACAAAACATTCTGCCTTATGGAGTAGACCCTGGTCTGCAAGAAGGGAGCAGTACCCTTGTTGATGCCTATAAAAAGAATGAACTTCTGCCTGAATTGAAGTTAGGGCTTTATCGTTTGAGTTCTATTCCTGTAGACAAAGCAGAACCATCAGAAGCCTTAATAGTAAACTCTGTGTGGGCAACTGGTCTCGACCAATTCGAGGTATTATTATCCTCGGTTCAGGTTGACGATTTTCGTACAGGAAAAGCAGTTACTCAGGAAGTGGATGTCAGAGCAGAAAGAGGTGCATATTTTGTCACAAGCAGTTTCACACTTCCAGCAAAGGCTAAATCCGAATGGTACCTGGTAGCAGAACTCGGGCAAGACACTTCTGATATTGTTCGTCTTTCTTCAAAACTCAAATCTCCTGAATTACTGTTGCCTGCTATCCTTAAGGATATTGATGCAGGCACGGAAAACCTGGCCAAAATAGTAGCAGGTGCGGATGGGCTCCAGTTAACTAATAACCAAGATATGTCTAACAGGCACTTCTCCAACGTCTTGTATAATGTTATGCGTGGAGGAGGGTTTTGGCATAATTATCGGGTAAATACAGCGGATTTAATCTCTTTTCTAAAACATTACAATAAATCCGTTGCAGAAAATCATATGCAATTTCTCACAAACCTTCCTCATCAAATTGATTATCCCGATTTGATTAAGTCAGCCAGTGAGATCAATGACCCGGACCTCACCAGACTTGTATATGAATATATGCCCATTTCATTCAGCAGAAGGCACGGTGATCCAAGTCGCCCATGGAATAAGTTCTCAATTGAGGTGAAGGATGATGAAGGAGCCGAAGTATTATACTATCAAGGAAATTGGCGGGATATCTTTCAAAATTGGGAAGCGCTTGGTGTCTCCTATCCGGCCTACATTGAAAGTATGATCTGTAAATTCGTTAATGCTTCTACCATTGATGGATACAACCCATACAGGGTCACCAGAGATGGTATCGATTGGGAAATCGTTGAACCGGATGATCCATGGTCATATATTGGATATTGGGGTGATCATCAAATCATCTACCTGTTAAAGTTGCTGGAAATATCAAAGAAACATCATCCTGCAGTGCTCGATAGCATGCTAAATGATGAAATTTTCAGTTTCGCCAATGTGCCCTATCGCATAAAATCATATCATGAACTCCTGGAGAATCCTTTTGATACGGTTGACTTCGACCATGAATTGGAGACGTTAATTCAATCGAGAGTTCAAAATGAAGGTGCTGATGGAAAACTAACCTGGAAAGCCGATGGCAGTGTCTATTTGGTTAACCTGGTGGAAAAATTACTGATTCCTGTTTTGGTGAAATGCTCCAATTTTATTCCTGAAGCCGGTATCTGGTTAAACACTCAACGTCCTGAGTGGAACGATGCCAATAATGCCCTGGTGGGCCGCGGCGTTTCCATGGTTACTCTCTACTATATGCGTCGGTACCAGGCTTTTCTTGACAAACTTTTTCAAGAATCTGCCCAGGACACCTTTAAAACCTCAAGTGAGACCTTCAAATTACTGGAGACTATCACCAATACCTTTGAACAATTCCACGGATTATTAGAGGGGCCAATTTCAGATGCCAATCGAAAAGCCATCCTTGACAATCTTGGAAAAGCAGGTAGTCGGCACCGAACAAATATTTATAATAATGGCCCTTCCGGAAATTCTGTCCAGGTTGATACCGCAGCAATCCGAAAGTTCATTTCACTCTCATTAGACTTTTTTGATCATTCTATAAAAGCCAATAAACGGGAAGATGGGCTTTACCATGCCTACAATCTCATGACAGCTACAGATGATGGCGTTTCTGTTGATTTTCTTTATGAAATGCTTGAAGGTCAGGTCTCGGTCCTGAGTTCTGGATATCTCTCAGCAGGTGAATGCCTGGAGGTCATGAAAGCACTAAGAAACAGCTCATTATACCGGGAAGATCAACATAGCTATATTCTTTATCCAGACAGGAAATTGCCCAGGTTCACGGAAAAGAATAACATACCTGCTGATCAGGCGATGAGCTCTAAACTAATTGCGGCCTTAGACAATGATGGCAATAGAAGCCTGGTTGATAAAGATATTAACGGTCACTTCCACTTTAATGGTCAATTCAGGAATGCCAATGATGTCAAAGCTGCTTTAGCCTCGCTAAAGGAAGAAGGCTATGAAACACTTGTAAAGGAAGAACAGGAATCCATCCTCGCTATTTTTGAACAACTCTTTGACCATAAATCATTTACCGGCCGTTCTGGTACCTTTTATGGTTACGAGGGGTTGGGTTCCATTTATTGGCATATGGTGTCCAAATTATTGCTTGCCGCAATGGAAAATTGCATGTCAGCCATAGAGTCAAGTGAAGACCACCACATCCTTGATCAGTTGATCGATTGTTATTATGACGTAAGAGCGGGTATTGGTTTTAATAAAACCCCAGCCGAATATGGCGCATTCCCGTCAGATGCCTACTCGCATACCCCAGGAAATGCTGGCGCTCAGCAGCCAGGAATGACCGGACAGGTAAAAGAAGATATACTGGCAAGATTTGGTGAACTGGGCGTAATTGTGGAGCAAGGTGTTATATCCTTCGAACCCTTTCTTTTAAAGGATGAAGAGTACATTGATGCGCCTTCAGAATTTACATATTATGATATTCAGGGCCAACAACAAACGGAACAATTAGGGACAGGCTCTCTGGCTTTCACCTATTGCCAGGTGCCTGTAATCTATAGTAAGTCGGACAACCCTACCTTAACTGTTTCAATGTCAAATGGAGAGCAATTCACCAGGGAAAGTCCAAGTCTTACACTGATCGAAAGCCACGCTGTATTCAATCGCACCGGTGAGATCTCAAAGATTATCCTGAATGTGGATTAAACTGTAAGATCCAATACCTGATCTTTAGCTTTTACGGCATTATCTTGATTTTTGGTACTTAGGGTTAGTATTTGCCTGTATAACGCTTATCTTAACTCCTATTATGATTAAGCGATTATTCTTCTTATTAAGCCTCCTGGGCGCTGTTCTTGTATTCGAAAGTTGTAAAGATTCTACAGCAAATTACCACGACAGTAGCAATTCCAGGAAAGTATCTACTACATCAAATCCTGAAATTCAGAAAAAGGTAACTGAACTGATGTCAAAAATGTCGCTCGAAGACAAGGTCGGAGAGATGACCCAGTTGACTATCGACATGCTGCTTGAAGGTCGGACTTTCAACATAAAAGAGCCTCAGCGATTTGACCAGGCCAAATTGGAAAAGGCATTGGTCGACCACAGGGTGGGGTCCATTCTTAATGTGGCGGGGCATGCATATCCTCTCGAGCGCTGGCATGAAATGATGGATACGATCCACCAATATGCCATGAAAAAGGATACTAAGATTCCTGTTCTATACGGTATTGATGCCATTCATGGTGCTAACTACACATTGGGGTCAACCCTATTCCCACAACAAATCGGGATGGCCGCCTCATTCGACAGGGAATTGACCACAGAAATAGGCCGAATCACCGCCTATGAGACCGCAGCTTCATGGATTCCATGGACTTTCTCACCAGTAGCCGATTTAGGCAGAGATCGCCGATGGCCAAGGGTATGGGAAGGTTTTGGAGAAGATGTTTATGTGACTCAGGAATTAACCAAAGCGCTTACAGTAGGTTACCAGGGTGAAGATATCGCTGACCCATACCGGGTTGCAGCTTGTCTGAAACACTATCTCGGGTACAGTGTTCCTCTCGTTGGTAAAGACAGGACTCAGGCGCTTATTCCCAAACGACAACTATTCGAATATCATGTTCCTCCTTTTAAAGCTGGTATTGATGCTGGTGCCAAAACGGTAATGGTATGTTCGGGAGAGGTCAACGGTATTCCTGTTCATGCAGACAAATATTTACTTACGGATTTACTGCGTGATGAATTAGGATTTGAAGGCCTCCTCGTTACAGACTGGGACGATATCAATTATTTATATGAAAGGCATAAAGTAGCTAAAGACTACAAAGATGCTATCCGAATTTCCATCAATGCTGGTATTGATATGAGTATGGTCCCGGTTGATCTCGATTTCCCGGTTTTATTGGCTGAACTCGTCCGTGAAGGTGAAGTGCCAATGAGTCGCATCGACGAATCTGTTCGCAGGATTCTCACCTTAAAATTTGAATTGGGGCTTTTCGACGCTCCTTATCCAAAAGACACTGACTTTTCAGACTTTGCTTCGGCAAAACACATCGCAACCAGCCTTAAAGCTGCTTCCGAATCCATTGTACTGGCAAAAAACGAAAAGAACCTGCTGCCATTATCTAAGGATTCAAGAGTATTGGTTACCGGACCTACAGCAAATTCGATCACCGCCATGAATGGTGGTTGGAGCCGAACCTGGCAAGGTACAGACCCACAATACAACACGCCTGGAAAATTGACGATTTCTGAGGCTATAAGCACATTGGTCGGAAAGTCGCAATTCACTTATGTTGAAGGTACCTCTTACAATGAAGCGGTAAACATCAATACTGCAGTCGCAGCTGCAAAAAAATCAGATGTTG
Organism: Bacteroidota bacterium; assembly: GCA_039028895.1. GTDB lineage: Bacteria > Bacteroidota > Bacteroidia > Chitinophagales > Saprospiraceae > JAHDCJ01. The sequence goes on from JBCCHF010000029.1 coordinate 23,346, forward strand.
TGGTCATATGCCTTGGGGAAATGCCCTATTGCGAAAAACCCGGTGATATCGATGACCTTAATCTGCCCGATGCTCAAGCTGATATGGTTAATGCTATTGCTAAAACCGGAAAACCGATTGTGTTGGTTATGATTGGTGGAAGGCCGCGCATTATTTCACCCTTTGCCGATGCCGCAGACGCTATCATGCTCGGCTTTCTTCCAGGCCATGAAGGCGGAAAAGCCATTGCCAACTTACTTTTTGGCGATGCCAATCCATCTGCCAAATTACCTTTGACCTATCCCCGTTTTTCCAATTCACTTGAAACTTATGACCACAAATGGACTGATATCCAAAACAGGGATTTTTCTTTGAATGGCTTTAATCCGCAATGGGATTTTGGTCATGGCTTGAGTTATACAACTTTTAAATACAGCAATATCAAATTAAATCAATCTGCTTTTGCACTTGACGAGGAAATTGAAATTTCTGTTGATATAGAAAACACGGGTAATTTAGCTGGAAAGGAAGCTGTACTATTATTCGTGGCAGATAAAGTTGCCAGTATTTCCCCTTCTGTCAGGCGCTTAAGGGGGTTTGAGAAAATAGAACTCCAACCTGGCGACAAGCGGACTGTAACATTCAACCTGTCTCCACAAGACCTATCTTTTGTTGGTATTGATTATGAATGGATTACCGAACCAGGAGCATTCGAAGTGCAGATCGGAGGGTTAACCACCAATTTTGAGATTATAGATTAAAGAGATTGGATATTTTGGATTTATTATTCGGGATATTTAACCCTGGAATAAACAATAATACAATAAAAAAAGCCCTGCCAATACTTTCATTGACAAGGCCACCTAACCCAAACAAAAATTTATTTTCAAGTAAGAAAATTCTAATTAGTAATAACAAATGTACACTCTTAATTTGAAAAAATCAATTTCAAACCACTAATTCTAAAATGAGTGGTACAAAGTTATTTAAAAGACTATAAGCCTCCAGGAACAAGGGGGAAATAAAATGTGGATAGTGGGAACTTTTAGGAGTGTTGCTCTTAAAAGTTGTACGAATTTAATGTTTTCATTTCTTTAATGCAAAAAGAATTTCAAGGTAACCTCGAATTTTGAAAAAAAAAGGCAAATAATTTCAAAACAATTTTCAACCAAATCGAAAAAAACCGTTTAGCTAGCCTTAACTCGGGGCATCACCCTTCAAACCAATGATTCCGATAAGGATAAAACCCATAAAAATAATCTGCTTGTAGCTGAAGGGTTCTCCAAAATAAGTCACATCAATAATTTTCGAACCGATCAGCGCCAACCCCATCCACACACCAAATGCCGTTGAAGCTGAAATCCCTTTCATGGCCATGGCAAATAAAATGATATTCGCAATGCCGAAACCAATGTATCCAAGTAATGGCAATAAAGTTTGGAAAGGCTCAGGTGATGAGAAAAACTCAGACCAACTGATCTGTTTGATCTTTGAAATGCTGAGGTATTTTATACTGTAAATCCAACAGACTTCCATGATAGAAGCGAAAACCAGGTATATCCAATGCATGGTATTTTGATTTTGGTTATAACCGGATTAAACCACCAGTTCCTCCGGTTCAGGTTCGGTGACAGGCGGCTTTTTATGCACTGGTTCCTCATAGGAAGGTGCCGGCCTAAAAAATGAACCTCGAACAAAGTCCCACAGTTTGAAACGGAAATAATAATACTTTTTAAACCAGCTTTTACTTTCAAGCCTGTCGATATCAAACCTGAAAACAGAAAAGATATGCTGTGCAAAATAGTCTTTCGGAAAACGGTAAGGCAACCCAAAGCGAATAGGCTTGATGCCCGGGTTATAAGCCGTCCCGAATATCCAGTCAAAGAATGCGAACTTGGTTGCGTAATTTTTGAAAAAGACGATCTTATGATCAGCATGGTGCCATTGATGCATTTCAGGACCGTTGATGATGTATTGTAACCATCCTGTCCTGACATTGATATTCGAATGGATATACATGCCCCATGTCGCATCCAATAAGGCCTTGATCGGCACTACAGCAGGATGAGCCCCTAACAAAATAATTGGAGCGAATTCAATGGTTTGATTAATTATGATTTCTCCGGCATGCGAACGGGAACCAGCCAACCAGTCAACATCTTTTACAGAATGATGAGCTTCATGTGTTCTCCAAAGCACCTTGCTTTCATGCTGCCAGCGATGGAACCAGTAAATGTAGAAGTCATGTACAAGCAGGAAAAAGATGACTTGCACCCAGATCGGCCAATCAGAAACCACCTGTAAAGCCGACAAATGAAACTTGTCATCAAGTGGCAAAATGATCAGATCAAATATGAGGATCTTGAGAAAATAGCTCTGGATAAGGGTATACCAGACAAGATCAACCCAAAATCCTTCCCTGATAAAAGGCAAACCTTTCTTATATGGAAAGAACCTTTCGAGGGTGACCATCAGGATAACCCAAAAAACAAGAATTGAAGTTGTTATTAATTCGAGCTGGCCCATATGCTAATTAACGCTGCCTCTGCTTTTATCGTTTGTCTCCTCCTGATTGAAATTATTTTACAACTCTAAGCTTCTTGCGGGCGCCCATTTCTGACTCGTAAACTTTCTTGACACCATCTCCCATAGCTTTTTCAATATCGCGGATATCTTTTACCAATCTTCTCATGCCTCCCGGTTCAACAGATGCTGCCTGGTCAGAGCCCCACATCGCACGATCGAGCGTGAAATGCCTCTCTATAAATGTAGCACCCATAGATACTGCTGCCAACGTTGTAGCTAATCCGGTTTCATGACCGGAGTAACCAATCGGCACACCCGGATACTTATCTTCTAGCGTATGGATCATGCGCAGGTTCAGCTCTTCAGGCTTACATGGATAGGTCGATGTCGAATGTGCAATAAGCAGATTTTCCAATCCGATAGCTTTCACACCACCTTCTATCTCTTCCATGGTAGACATACCAGTTGAAATCATCAATGGTTTGCCGGTATCAATTTTCTTCTGCAATAATTCGTGGTCTGTCAATGAAGCAGAAGCCGCTTTGTAAATTACAGGATTGAATTGTTCCAGGAAATCAACTGATGGCTGATCCCAACAGGAAGCAAACCAGTCAATACCTTTTTTCTTGCAATGCTCATCGATCTCCTGGTAATCTTCAAGGCCGAATTCAACTTTATAACGATATTCCATATAAGTCATGCGACCCCATGGTGTGTCACGTTCAATATTGCGTTGTTCCATAGGCACACATACTTCAGGCGTCCTTTTCTGGAACTTAACGGCGTCGCAACCGGCTTCTGCCGCTTTGTCAATTAGCATTTTTGCGATATCGAGCGAACCATTGTGATTGATCCCGATTTCTGCAATGATGTAAACGGGGTGTCCTACCCCGATCTTTCTTCCATTTCTAAGTGTTATCATGAAGTTTTTTTTAGTCTGTTTACATTGCGGTCCAGCCACCATCAACCACGAGATTGGCCCCTGTCATATAGGCGGATGCATCGCTGGCCAGAAACACAATTGCCCCCTTATAATCATTAGGTTGAGCCATCCTGCCAGTAGCCGTTTTATTGCTATAATTATTGATAAACCAATCGTCCTGATCATTCTCAACACCACCTGGTGATAACGTATTCACACGTACACCATCTTTACCCCAATAAGCCGCCAGGAAGCGGGTAAAATTAATCACTGCACCTTTGGTAGCTGGGTAAGCCGGAGATTTGTGGAACGTCTGCACGCCTTCGTTATTGCGGTAAATCGACTGATCCGGGCCAACAATACCATAAGTTGAGGCAACATTGATGATGCTGCCACTCCCCTGTTTTGCCATTGGTGTGCCAAACACTTGTGAGCACAGAAACACCCCGGTTACATTTACATCCAGCGACTTTTGCCAGGCATCAAGCGGGTAGTGCTCGAATTTTGAAAGTTCAGCGGCCATTGCTGGATTTTCAAACATATCATTTACAGCAGCATTGTTTACCAAAACATCGATCTTGCCGTATTGTTCCAAAACGGCATCTCTTATTTGTTCCAGTGAACTAATATTGGTAACATTGACAGCATATCCCATATGTCCTTCTCCCGGTAATTCATTCGCTACGTCAGTACTTTTCGCTCCATCTAAATCTGCCACAATTACCTTGGCACCAGCCTCAGCCAGAGCTTTACAATGGAATCGCCCAAGCAAACCGCATCCTCCGGTAACTATCGCAACTTTTCCATCTAGATTAAAAAGGTCCATATCTTGAATTCTGAGGTACTTTTTATTGTCCTCTTTTTTAAATTAATAAAACGATGCAATCGCAGGCACCAGGTCTCCTCCTTTGGTAAATACATACCCACAAGCAACTAATAGTACCAACAGGCCGGCAAAGGTACCAACTCTCAGGCACTTTCTCATTTTCACAATACAGCGGCGGGAAGCTATTGGGTTGCCGGAAACATACTGATGGTTGGAAAGAATAGCAAAGTAAAAAGCAATCAGAGCCATAGGCAGGAACCAGACAATCATCGCAAGCGAAGCTGTGCCCAACAAGGCGTGATGCCGGGTTATCTGTTTCATTTACTTTGTGTTTCAATCAAGTGCCACCCGGTAGAGATAAATTCTCCAAAAACTATCCGGGTGCTCAAAGATCTTTTCCAACTCCAGTCCTATCTGGATTGCATTATTGATCTTTACGGCTGCAAAGATAAAATCTCCTCCCAACTCCTGCAATGCCTCTGTCTTAATATCCCAGTCGTTTATCGAAATATCCTGGTCTTTGCTACACATATATGCGGCATCCTCCTTTCCCAACTCTGCAGAAAACAGATAACACCTATTACCCCAACCATCAAAATAGTTTCTAATTGATTCATCCTTTGCCAGTTCTTCAACCATCACCTTGCGGAAAGCTTGTTTGTAATCGAGACTGTAAACCGCCTGCAAGGCATCAAGTGTATAAAAGCCATTGTATTGTGCAATAGTTGGGTTTATCCCAATGCTGACAACGCGATATTCGCCTTTAGGCTGTCCAATATGTGCATCCACCTCATCAAATAACGCAGCAGCAAAAAAATTCTTGAAGTTGGGCTTTTTTACTGCGCCAACGATTTGCCTGATATTGTGCTGAAATTCATCATTTGTAAATCCCACCATCAAAAACTGTATCACTAAAAATCCCGCAACCACGCGGCTGTAAGGCCTTTGACGATTGATTGCGGCAAGCGACAAAGCGAATAAAACGCACCAAAGGAATGGTAGCAAAATACTGACCCGATCAAACTTCAAAGTTTCGAGCAGACTCAACATTTCTCCAAAAAGGTAAACGATCCAGTTATAGAATCCAAAAAATACGACAATCGTAAAGATCAATCCTGCAATCGCATATCTCAATTTTCCGGAAGGAGATCGATATATCGACCATATGAAAGCCACTATGATAGGTATGGTAACGAAGGTCCCAACATGATAATGTGTGATGGTCGACAACATCAACATCTCCTGCAAACTGGTCCCCAGAGACAATGATTTGTCTACAAAAAAGTCATATTCTTCCCGGTGAGTAACAAAATCTCCGGGAAACAAGACGAGCTCCAGCATTTGGAAATTGACAATAAGAAAACCCAAAAGCAGCAATACCATCGCCAAAAAATAACGGAAATTTAATTTTCGGTTAACTCGAATGCCGTACAACATAATAAGCCCGGCAACCCCCAAAAGTGCCGGTCCTCCCCAAACAAGACTCGCATAAAACGGAAAGCCGCCAATAACCAGGTAATCGTACCACCGATCCTTGTTGTGATAGATATTCAGGAAGGCCCAAAAAAGCAATGGCTGACCAGCTACTGTAATCCCGAACGTTGTGAAATAAGGGATCCAGGCAAAACATAGCGCCACACCCATGATGATATAATGCTGATGTTTTTCTTTCAGGAAATGATGCTTCAGCAAAAGATACATGCCGGCAAACCCGATCAGATGAACCACGAAATAATTGAAAATATATCCTCCATAAGTGCCAAAGAAATTCAGAAAGGCAACCATCGCCGTCATACCAGACAGGTAGGCAAAACGAGGTAAACCATTCATCACCTGGTCAACTTGCGCATCTGCAGAAAAATCAAGGGCAATCCCGTTTTGAACCAGCATATGATACCAAATCCATTCCCCTTCAAGGGTATCATGTATACGGATATAGGCATCATCCCAGAGCAGGAGATATGGCAAAAACAGCAAAACCAGCATAGCAACTACCACCCGAAATATGATTCGGTTGATGGATTGTCGGTTGTTGATTTTAATAATGCTGAGCATCGATATTTTGGACAGTTAGGAGAAGAATAACCGTTTTGTTGACCCTGGCTCCAAACAACGCAGGGTCTCTGTTTAGGAGACCCTGCTAATACATTTTAAAAGACGGTTCATAATCTACTTCGTCACTGTAGGGTCTCACAAAGAGGACCCTGTGTCAACTAAATTACTGTTCTACCTTTCTGAAATCTACTTTTCTGAAAACAACCTGTAACGGCTCTCCTCTTAGCTGATCTTCAAGGTTTCCAGCTTCAATAGCACTTTTTAGCAATGGCAGCACATCACGGTAAGCTTTTAGTGTGTATTCAACATCCGCCTCAGTGTGGCTGTAACAAACGTTATGGAAACCACCCCAGAGAATACCTCTTTTAATCATTTCTTGCTGAACGAATGTTTTCTGGATCATTGGGTCACCACCTGCAGGATCGAAAGTTACCATGGTCCGGCATTCGAAACCTTTACAACCTGTGATTTGATCCATGCCCAACTCCTTTGCAATATTGTTATAACCATCTTTCAACATGCGACCAATACGAGCAAGGTGTGCTGGTACATTTTTGTCACGCAATTCATTGATGGTTGCAATGGTAGCGGCTAAAGAAAGTGCTTCACCCCCGAATGTTGTGAAAAAGAATACTTCCTCTTCGAAAAGCTCCATTACGTCTGCTCTTCCCGTCAGGTAAGCCACTGGCATACCATTCGCGACAGCTTTTGAATACACTGCCAGATCAGGGGTCACGCCGAAATATTCCTGTGCACCGCCCACAGCTATTCTGAAACCGGTCCACATTTCGTCAAAAATCAATAATGTACCATTGGCTTTACAAAGCGTTTGTACATCTTCTAGGAAATTATTTTCAGGCGCATCGAAAACGAAGGGTTCCATAATCAGGCATGCTGTATCTTCATCAAGCGCAGCTTTTACAGACTCAATATCATTGTAGGCAAACTTGGTTGTCATCGCTTTTGTTGACTCAGGAATACCTTTATCGCGGGTGGTGGTACCAATGTACCAGTCGTGCCAGCCATGGTAACCACAGCAAACAACCTTGTTTCTTCCGGTAAAAGCTCTTGCGATGCGAACTGCCGCAGTGCAAACATCGGCTCCGGATTTACTGATCCTGACAGATTCAGCATTTGGCAGAACTTCTCTTAGCAATTCACAAACATGTAATTCAAGTTCGTGCATCAAAGAGAAGGTAATGCCTTTCCTTAGCTGCTCAATAATTGCGTTATCGACTGCCTCGTAGGCATAACCCAGTGAAATCGGGCCAATTCCACTATTATAATCGAGATATTCGTTACCATCTACGTCCCATACTCGGGCACCTTTCGCATGGCTGAGATACTTAGGTGCCACGCCGTTAGTAAATTGAGTTGGACCTTTAGCAAGTGTTTGAGAAACCGGATGCATTAATCCTGCCGAAGCCCTTTCGTAAAGCTCATTGGACTTGGTGATATCCGGATAATTTTCGTTAAAACTGACTGTGTTTTTCATAGTTGATTTATTATATCAGATTTTTGATATCTAATGCTTTGATATTTGACCACTCCCTTACCGGACTGGTTATTCAATAACTTTTGTGCAGACTTCTGATCTTCCGAAAAGCGGGATGCCAACGTAGCCTCTGATCTTTGCTGTTGTTTCATCCACCATTTTTATCCTGGCAGCGTAAGTATTCCCTGTTCCGGGGTCGTAGATCCTCCCTCCGGTGTACCAGCCATTTCCAGTGTACTTGAAGCCAAAAAGGATCTCGACGCCTACCATTGGTCGTTCTCTGAGTGCCTCATCAGGATTTTTTGAATCAACTTTCAGGTTACCATTTTCATCGTATTCATCTTTCATCCAGACCATGATACCGTTGAACTTGCCGTCTTTTTCGTAGATCTCGATTTTCTCGTTACCATTTTCCGAAAGCCAAACGCCAGCGGGACTATAAATGGTTGATCCATTCTGACCAATAGCGAAGAATGGTGCGACTAAAAGGGCGATAATTACCCATTGATTGTGATGAAGGATTGTTTTCATGATTTTCTGCTTATTTTGCTATACCGCAACCTCTTTATTCAAATGCTTCATAACCCGCTCTGCCAATTTTGCTCCAGTAAAGCCTTCATATTCAAGAACTTCAGACAGAAGGCCCGGACGGTACCAACGCTCATCAAGAGCAAATGGCACAACTTCAGCAGTTCTTTGGTGCTTCAGTAGCACTTCGGCGACAATTGTGTAAAGTCCGCCGGTTTTGAAGTGATCTTCAATCGTGAAAATCGGGTGACCTTTCGCAGCTGCATCCAGAATTACCTGTTCATCAACTGGTTTCAGGGAACGCATATTTGCAAGACCTACTGATAAACCCTGTTTTTCGAGATGGACCTTGGCATCCAAAGCCTGTTCGAATAACATGCCGTAGGTGAGAATCGTGAGATCTGTTCCTTCGGAAACGATCTCAGCTTTCCCAAACTCAAAAGGTGTTTTATGTTCGTAGGTGGCTGGGCGTGTATTGATACGCACGTATGACGGGTGTGGTGACAACCAGATATCTGGTAACATCATTAGCATATCCTCTTCATCGGCAGGACAAAAAACCTGCATACCAGGAATTCCTCGCAGGATAGACACATCTTCAATAGCCTGGTGCGTTGGTCCATTCCCATCGGAAAGGAAACCCGGCACAAAGCTGCTGAGCTTAACCGGAAGATTGGCAATGCCAACATCAGTCCTGATAAACTCAAAAGCTCTCAAAGTTAAAAAGGTAGCCAGTGCGTGGATAACAGGAATTCTTCCTCTAAGCGCCAATCCGGCAGCTGCACCAACCATAGTTTGTTCGGTGATGCCAGTATCGATGAAACGAGGCCCAAGAACAGGTGGCAGGTTGCGGATGATCGCCCTGTTTTCAGCCGTCATTACGATGAAACGCTCATCCGCGAGGGCCATTTCCTTAATAAGTTTTTCGTAACCCATTATCGTACAATTAGTTTTTCGGATGTTAAAATAGCTTCTTCCTCTCCATGCAGCTCTTTAAGGAGTGCTTCTACTTCATCATGTGTGAAATTACAGAACCAGCGCATTGCCTGCTCCTGAATGCTTGGCAATCCCTTCCCTCTGACCGTATCAGCGATAATCACGCTTGGACGATCATCTTCCAATGGTAGTGCAGAAAACGCTTCTTCCAACTGCCCAAAATCGTGACCGTCAATTCGTTTAACTGCGCATCCAAAAGCTTCAAATTTTGGAGCTAATGGTTCCAGTGGGATAAGTTCCTCAGTACGCAAATTCGCCTGGAAGGCGTTACGATCAACCACAAACGTCAGGTTGCTCAGCTTGTAAGCCGAGGCAACGAGCATGACTTCCCAAACAGAGCCTTCATCCAATTCACCGTCACCAGTGATGACAACAATTCGGTTGTTGATGCCCTTCATACGGCAATCAAGTGCAACGCCCATTGCAACAGAAGGCAAGTGCCCAAGTGACCCGGAGTGAAATTCGATACCCGGGATATTGGTATTGGGATGCCAGTACAGGTGATCATTGGATTTAAGGTGATTTTTCAGGCGGTCTTTTTCCATAAAACCCAGTTCCACGAAAGTGCCGTAAAGCGCTGGTACATCGTGCCCTTTTGAAAGAAAAAGATAATCGCGTTCCGGGTCATCCAGATTACCCGGGTGAACATTGAGGAATTCTTTATAGAGATAAACTACCAAGTCTGTGCAGGAAAGTGATGCTCCGGTAAAACACCCACCATCAGTTGACATCCTGATGATGTGCTCTCTGACTTTAAGGGCCATTTCTCTTAGTTCCTTGTTTTTTTCTGGTGTCATAAGTTGATATTTGTACCTCGGTTTAACCGGGGGTATTTTTCGTTTTGCTCTCGTCAACAGTTTTTAGCTCATCTATATGATGGCGATACCAGTTGACGCCGGCATATTTGCTATTGATCTTAAAAATGTCAGGTCGATTATTGAGCAGATTAAGAATATCGTCAATTGTAAAAAGTGGATTGACCGGATATAATGCCTCGTAAACCGCCTTGATAAAATCATAATCTTCCTGGTAATCGATCGTCCAACGGTGGCTCATTGAGTAATCGAGCCCTGACTCCCATTCTATATTCCCAACCCTGAACTTTCCGGGGTTTTCCCATAGGTATGGTGTTGTATGCTCTCTTTCAAGTGGCCTTTCAGCTTCTTTCCAGGCCGTTTCCAATGCCTCGAAAGTCATAATTTCAACATCATTCCCATCAGGATAAGTAGCGGGGTGCAAGTTACTCACGAAATCATAATCTTCCTCGTTTTTAAGGAAGAAACCGATCACTTTATCAATAATTTCAGGATCAATGAGTGGTACATCAGAAGGAATCTTAATTACCACAGGTAATTTGTATTCCAGAGCAGCCTGGTAATGCCGGTCAAGCAAATCGGTCGGATGTCCTCTGAAACAGGGAAAACCATACTCTGTGCATATCTCTTCAATCGGATCGTCGAAAGTATCGGTGGTTGTGGCGACGACTACAGTTCCGGATAACTTGCCAGCCATTACCCTTTCCACCATCCTGACAAGGAGTGGTTTCTTGAGGATGGGCATCATAACTTTATCCGGCAAACGAGATGACCCTCTTCTGGCCTGAATGAGGGTAAGTATTTTATCTTTCAAAACAATTCAGATATTAGGCCATCGGGCAACAATCCTCCAGCTCTCTTTCAGGAATCTTGAAAGACTTCAGGAAAGATTTTCCGTCACCGTCAAATTTTAGATATGTTTTGCAAAGTTGGGCAATCTTCCAGGCAGATGTTCCATTGTTCTGGATTGGTGCCAGTCGCTTCAATTCTTCGAGATTAAAGTAGGAGTGTACTTTTTTACCCAGTGCCATTCCGGTGTAGACAACCGTTGAATACTGGGTGATTAATTCCTGGCAATTGGCGATCATATGCTCTGTATTTCCCTCCCAGAAAATCAAGGTGTCTTTTGGTGCATTGGCTCTGATCTCTGCCACTGCACGTTCTACGACTTCATTAGGGTGTAACTTGAAAAGTAATTGACGTCCCTTAGCAATCTCGACACATTCTTTAATAAAACCTACACGATTTTCGTTTCGAAAGGTTTCTCTGAAATCAGTTGTTGCCACCATCACATAATTGTGATGCGGGAAATCGTTGTTGAGGTACTGCTTCGCGTTATCATAATTTGGGATACCAGTCACTACTATCTTTTCGCGCTCTGTACCCATCTTACTCAGGTAGTCTTTATACCCATCAGATGCCACACAGAAAATGTCGCAATAATTAGAAGATCCATTAAGCTGAGTCCCTATAGTCAAGTACCTGGGTAATTTGAAAAAACGCACCACTTTTGTCCACCAAGTGAGCTTATCGATCATGCCTTCCTGCACATAAACCGTTTTCTTGGATTTAAAGAATTTCGGATACAGCAAATCATTACAGACCACTACCATTTCGTATTCATCTTGATATTTTTCACCCATGTAGTCATTATTCAGACCATGTTTTTCAAGGTATGATTCAGAATTGCGGCGAAATTTTCCGGCAAGGATAGTCTGATCAAACAATCCCTTCGAGATGAGAAAATGTGCGAATTTTGAATCAGTAAAAAATTGACTGAAATAGCAATCGTACTCAGGCAAAAACTCAGATATCTGGTGCATCTGAGAGGTTTGGTTTGGAGAACCTATGATAAAAAGAATCTTCTTTTTAGCCATATGGAGAATTGTTTTTTATGGAATTCAAAAGCTTTAACAAAGGTCAGCCTGAATGAGTTTCGACAACAGCGAAAAGAATTTCTCTAAAGTCTAAATCTCCGGCTGGAAACCTATTTTAAATCCAAATTTTGTTGATGATGGTCTGTCCAGCTGGGTAAGTCTCCAGATGAAATCGACACGCATGATCTTAAATATATTTTCAATACCAAAACCTGCTTCCATGTATAGCCCGTTGAGCCCTGTCAGCCTTTGCGGAGATGGCATCATCGGATCTGTGCTTTTATTTGGGAAATTCATTACCATTAAATTGGCTTTTTCGGGATCGAGATCAGCCGCAAGCATCCTGAACACACCAAAACTCCGCCATTTCAATTTTTTGATAAGTGGAATGGTATTAAGGATCAGGCCGTTGAAGTGATGCTCTACCCAAACCTCTGCGTATTCATCTGAAGCGAATTCAAATTCATTCATCAGGTGATACGCATCCTTATTGAGTAGGAATGTCTGGTTCCCCTTATGCAGTTTTAACAAAGGAATGGGTGCCTTCCCGAATACCTTTCCGGCAGTTACCTGGTACCTTGTCAAACCGAAAGGATTGGACAACTTCTGGAAAACACCAAGTTCAAGTTTATGATAGTTAAATTCACCCCCCAGAAATCCTTTAACCCCAACAGCATAGTCGATATGGAATACCGGTTTATGAAAGGTGATTGGAAATCTTAGAAAATGGGATTCATAGAATTTTTGTTCTTTCCCCCAGACCAATTTGGCCCTTAGCTCTGTTGATTTAAACCGATCGATGTCTACTGTATCTACAGGACCGCCATTTTCGACAATAGGCACAGAGAACGAAAACCCTGTCGGTACAGAATAGAAGGTGCGCGGAAGGAATTGCATCGTTGTCGACAAACCTTTCAGCCACTCTCTTTCATATTCTACACTCAGGCGCCTGATCTTGAGGAGGTCAGACAGGGGTTCGGACCGAAGTATGGACAAGGCCAGGTTATCATGGGTCAGCAAGGGGTCTTTCAGATTCAACTGGATCAGGTCGAAACGATAATTGGCGCTAAGCATATGCCAGCGATTGTTCTTCCTGTTAAGATGTAGTTTTAACCCAAAGTCATATTTCCAGGCGCTGTCTTTTGCACCATAAGCCACATAACTATCGAGCTGAAACTTCTTGCTCAGTTTCGCAGTAGTACGCCCACCAAACTTATATCTTTTGCCCTCTACTTCATTCCAGCTGAAAAACGTGTAAGCCCTTCCAAATTCTACAGGACCGGCCTTCATAAACCCTGTCGAGCCCAGATAACCAATCCAGGCAAGATTTTTATACGCCCTTGTGTTTTTCATGGAGTCGATGGTTGCATAAATCTTCTTCTCCTTTTTCGTCAGTTTCTGATGCCGCTTTTCGCTCCAGTATTCGAGTTTTTTATCGCGCGCACCGACCAGCACTTCCACCGCATCCCCTTTAAATATTTTATCGGGGATGGGCACATTGAGCACTATGTTTCGTCGACTTGCGTTTTTCCTGATCATGAAACTTTGTTTCTCCTCGTTCTTGGAGAGGTTCATGCTGGTGTGCACGTACTCTGATTCTTTAAACCAGTATCTTTCTTTGTAGTAAGTGAAGGTCTGCCTTACGGAAAAACTATTTACGAAGTTGATATTGACATCTGGTAAGACATACATATCAATCGACTTGATCGCAAAGGTGCCATCATGGATCCATGCGTAACCGCTGAATGCTTTGTCTTGTTTCCGTTTTCCGGTAAACTCCAGTTTGTAACACCACAGACCATCTACATAAGCGCTATCAGCCAGGAAGTATTTATAGGTGGCCAATGCTCCGCCAGCAAATGGCATAATGAAAGACACACCACTCACGCGATTCATATTCGCATAAATATCGATTTCCTCGAAGCTGTATTCGATGAGTTCGGCTATACTGACATTGTCAATTCCAGAGAAATTATCAGCCTTGACAACAGTTTTTTCTTTACTGAGATAATTGCTGTAGTAGACATCAGCAAGGCGTTCCTTAAGCAAAACAGGCAAGTATTCCTTTCCGGTTTCGCTTGTATCTACATTTTCAAAAACAAATTCAAAAGGTTTGAGAATCTTCCTGTTCTTGAATTTTTCAGAAAGGTTGTAGAGGTCAAATTCCGTTTTTGTGTATTCCTCGAAAGAGTAGAAGTCGAGGCTACCAGAACGGTTATTGGGTTTGTTGCGTACTACCTTGCGGAACAAGGCTATTGCTGCAGTATCTTTTTTGACTTTTCGATCTGCTTTTATCACCACTTCCTTCAAAACTTCACTGTCAGGCTCAAGTTCAATGTTGATCTCCTGGGTTTCCCCAATAGTAAACGGTAATTCGATTTGTTTATAACCAAGGTAGGCTACAACAATGGTCTTGGATTTGATATTATTACCATCGAGCTTGAAATTACCATCAAGATCGGATTGGACACCAATAGTGGTACCCTGGAAAACAATGCTCACGAAGGGCAAAGATTCCCCATTAGCCTTATCGGTCACCTTTCCGGTGATAACCGTCTTTTGGGCTCCGATCAGTGAAATCCCAGCAAAAAAGAGGATGAAGAGGATTAATATTTTCTTTGCCAGCATAAGTTTTTGCTTTTCCCTGTATAATGACAATCGAACATACGTTTACACGTACTCTGCGCAGGGATGATCAAAAAATAATTTCAAGAACAATAACAGTGCCTTTTTTGACCGGCGCAAAATTACACATAAAACTTTGTTTCACCTATTGAGGCCGACTACTACGTCAACAATGGCTACATTCTAATGTTAAAGTTTTGTTATTTTCCCATTTAACAAGTATATGCCTCCTTAGTTTATGACAAAATTACCGACTTCACGACGCCGAGTGATGCTTTATGGCAGTCTGCTCTTAATGCTTCCATCTTTATATTATTTGTTAGCCCCCCTTGGATCATCAGATTTTGAAATAAAATTTGATGACCAGGCCGTTCAGGCGACTAAAGCCTTTTTGCAGGAACCTGTAGCTGCTGAAGACACCAGTCAAAAGCCTAACATCATCGTCATCCTGGCTGATGACCTCGGGAAAACGGATATCTCCCTTTATGGCGGCAATTTGGTTGAAACGCCGCATATGGATGCCATAGGCAAAAAAGGGGTAACCTTCGATGCAGGAACGGTTACTTCCCCGGTTTGCAGTCCTTCGCGAGCCGGATTGATTACCGGGCGATATCAGCACCGTTTTGGTAACGAACATCAAAAGCATCTGATCTATCTCAAAAACAGGTTGCAATACTACGGCTTCAAGTATTTTGTCGATTCTGGTCCTTGGCAACCGATAAAAGCCGACAAAGTACCACGCGCAGAAGATATCGCCCGCCAGGGCCTCCCTCCTACCGAGCATACCCTGGCTGAGATCCTCAAAAAACATGGTTATCATACTGGCCTGATCGGTAAATGGCATTTGGGCAGTGCAGACTTCAATCTGCCATGTAATCGTGGCTTTGATTATCAATATGGATTTTATGCCTCTCATTCCCTTTTCTCCCCTGAAGGATCTGAAGGTATTGTGGATCAAAAGAACCCAGATGATTTTACAGATGACCATATCTGGAATGGCCAGCGCTATGGCGAGCATGCCATTTACAGAAATTGTGTCGAAATCGAGGAACCAGATTACCTCACCGACCGCTTGGCTGAAGAAGCCATAGCATATATCGAACGACAAAAAAATAATCCTTTTTTCCTTTACCTGCCTTTTAGTGCCCCGCATACCCCCTTGCAGGCGCCCCAAGACCTTTATGACCAGTATGCACATATCGAAGATCCTTTAGTCAGGATCTATGTGGCTATGATAAAGTCGCTTGATATTGCGGTAGGACAAGTGATCAAAAAGGTAGAGGACAGTGGACTTGCTGAAAACACGCTTATTATTTTCTTAAGTGATAATGGGGGTGCAACTTATGCCCATGTTACTGAAAATGCACCGCTCCGAGGTGGAAAGATTACCACTTTTGAAGGCGGTGTTAACGTTCCATTCATGATGAGATGGGATGGTGTTATTCCGGAAGGGATAAACTATACGAATCAAGTAAGTGCGCTCGACATTTTCGC
The DNA here is from genome assembly GCA_039028895.1 of Bacteroidota bacterium. Lineage (GTDB taxonomy): Bacteria > Bacteroidota > Bacteroidia > Chitinophagales > Saprospiraceae > JAHDCJ01. The sequence continues at coordinate 39,484 of JBCCHF010000029.1, forward strand.
GACAAGCGTAGCATTGGCAAATGCTGTAACCGATAAGACTAAACCCCTTGATGGCGTCAACCTAATTCCATTCCTAACGGGTAACAAAGCCGATGCACCTCATCAGGAACTATTTTGGAAAAGCGGGAACAACATTGCTGTCAGAACCGATGAATGGAAACTATTACACGATTTTAAATCAGATCAAACCGTACTTTTTCATCTAGGAGAAGATCGCATTGAATCTAAAAACGTTGCGAAAGGTAATCCTGAAGTGGTCAATTCTTTAATGTCTTTTTACAAAAAATGGGCTGAAGAACTCCCACCACCCTCATGGTCACCAGTGGTTTACTACGAGCATCGGTATGGTGATGAAGTTTTTCTTTTTGACAACTGATTTACCTGATAAGCGTTACATCGCCTTTAAGTGCTTGTACAGTTCCATCAAGGAAAATAACTTCGGTGTAATAGACAAACACGCCTGGAGACAAGGGCTTGCCTTTGAAAGTACCATCCCATCCAAAAACTGAGGAGTTTGGAGGGAAACCCGCAGCTTCGTGTACCAGCTCACCCCATCGGTTATAGACAACCAAACGAGAGACTGCAGCTACCGATTTTCCACCAAAGATCATAAATACATCGTTGATTCCATCATTGTTTGGTGAAAAGGCATTGGGTATAAATGTGTCGAAATTCTTGATTACCTCAACCGTGATATCATCTGTGGCTGTGCAACCATCGACATCGGTCACTTCCAATTGATACGTAACAGTTTCAAAAGGAAAAACCACAGGTCTCGGACAATCCGAACAGCTGAGGTAAGCTTCTGGTGTCCACTGGAAAGAAAAACCGGGAATTCCCGCAACAGAGTTAGACAATTCAGTACTGTCGCCTAATTCCAGGGAAATATCTTCACCCAGCTGGACAAAAATTGGAGGTGGTTGTATCAGGTTAACGGCAGCTGTTTCTGAACATTCATTCAAGTCCTCCACAAAAACAATATAATTTCCGGCGGACAAGCCAGTAAATGTATTGGAAATTTGGAAATTCTCTCCATCAATTGAATACAGATATGGTTCTGTCCCTCCAATTACGGTATCAACTGTGATCATGCCATCAGATCCTTCAAAACAGGTTATTGGCGAACTGGAAAAATCAAAAGATATTTCAACTGGTTCATCCAGAGTTATCGATTCCACCACCTGGCAGCCAAACAGGTCGGTCAGGGTAAGGGTAAAATCACCAGAAGACAATCCTGAAAGTGAGTCAAGAGTCATCCCGTTATTCCATGCGAAAGTATAAGGCATCATTCCGCCAGTGGGCATCGCTGCAATGAATCCATCAGCATCACCAACGCAACTGGCGTTGCTGTCATTAAATGAAACATTCAAGGGTTCAGTGGCTTCTGGCACCTCTACACTTTCAAAAAGCAGACATCCGCCAACATCATTAATGGTTACCGCATATTGACCGCCAACCAAACCAGTTACCGTTTGGTCAGTCGATCCGTTATCCCACAAAAAAGAAAACGGAGCCGTTCCGGATGTTACTGAAGCCATGGCACTTCCGTCCGCTTCTCCAAAACAGGTAACAGGAGTGGTCATCATATCAGCTGTAACAGGCATTAATTCACTGATGGACTGCATCGCTGAGACTACGCAGCCATTCGCATCATTTACGGTTACAGTGTATGCTCCTGGAGCCAGATTGGAAATATTATCATTTGTTGCACCTGTACTCCACAAATAGGTAAATGGAGGTGTGCCATCGGTAACCACTACTGCTGCAGTACCATCATTAATACCAAAGCAAATTGCATCCGTTCCAGAAGTCATAACCACCAAATCTGCTGATCCGTTTATATCGAGAGTAACCGTTCCGCTACATTGATTAGCATCGGTTATTGTAATTAAATATTGACCGGCAGCGAGTCCAGATGACGATGTGCCTGTTTCACCATTGGGCCATTCTACAGCGTAAGGCGTTGTACCCCCGGAAATAGTGATCGAGCCAGTTCCATCATTTTGGCCGGGGCATGATTCGGGAGTATCTTCCATAGCCGTAAGAATTAGGGCATCAGGCTCATTTATGGTTGCTGAAGAAAAGATCTCACACCCGTTTCCGTCAGTTACTGTCAAGGAATAGCTTCCTGCCGGTACATCATTGACGATCTGCTGGTCAGGCAGTTGATCCCAATTGAACGTAAATGGCGTTTGCCCACCGTTAACAGTCACTTCAATAGAACCATCGTCCGCTCCATTACACGATGCATCTTGTTCTGTAATTATAACATCTGCAGCAGGAGGACCTCCAACAAATGCTTGCGCGGTCACTCCACAACCACCACCATCAGAGATGGTTACGGTATATAAACCTGCAGCTAACCCAGTAGGATTCTGGACATCAGGAGCGTTATCCCAGTCAAAAGTAAACGGAGGTGTACCGCCATTAATCGTTAATGTAATCGATCCTGATTGTGGATCATCACATGTTGTCTCTGTAGCAGACCAGGAAGAAAAGATGGCTGGGCTTCTGTTGATTTGTACTTCCTGCGAGGCACAACAACCATTCTGGTCACATATTTCGTAAAAAAATGAGGTTTGTGCGAAATTACCTTCTGGTACAAAGGTAACCGTACCATTAGCTTGATCAACATTGGTTATTGTTCCGAAGGTAAAAGGTGGTGCAGAACTGACAGAGAAAGTAGATAAGTCTAATGGACTTCCACCAGGCATATCATTTGACAACAAGTCAAAAACCACTGGTTGGCCATTATTGCATATGTCAACAAAATCGGGCTGAGGCATTGGCGGCGTACCAAATTGAACTTCCTTTACCGAAATGTCATCGATGCCCAGGTCAAAGCCGATAGCTCCAAAATTATGATTGTAAATACAAATTTCGGTTATGCCCCCTACCCCACTGTTAAAGGTAAATCCCTCAAACTGCCACTGCTCACTTTCAGGAATACCATTACTAACGGCTAAAGTAGAACCATTGGCCTCAAATCTGAAGATTGGAGGTGGTGAACCTGTTCCGGAAGGTAAAAGATTAATAAACCAGGCCCCGAAGCAATATTCAGTATTAGGGGCAAGATTGATGGTCTGACACCAAATCCTGGCAGACTGATTATTTGAAAAATCGACAACCATAAAATGCCCTGTCCCATCTGAAAAGGTATGATCCACAATATTTGAAGAAAAGCCTGGATTACAGGGAAACGGGGTCTCCTCAACAGCAAATTCTCCTTGGCAGAGGAAACCACCACAGTTATTGCCATTCAATACGCAAACACCATTATAAGGGTAATTACTCGAAAAATTGGCAAAAGGACTGCCTGGATTAAAGCTTTCAAAATCACCATCAACTACCAGATTGGGGCCAAAGCAACCAGATGAAGGATCACAAGCCTGGCAATAAGCTCCAAGGTAAAAACAGAAAAAGAATAAAAATAAAAGCGTAAATCTGTGCATAAGTATTGAATCCAATTCCCAGGTAATTTTTGAAATGACATTTCCCAAACAATAGAATGACAACTTGTTGACACTAATTCCAGCAAATCGTCGTTTTTGGTTGGAATTTCAAATCTATTCGATATAAACGATTTTAATAGCAAAAGTCATACGTCTTGATTACAACATTTTAAAGTTTTTATTTTTCATCACGAAAATAAGTTAATGGCAATACATCAACAATACATCAATTATCAAATCAACATCGATATAAGGGCAAAAATGCCTATTGCGATATCGGTGAATCAATCAAGACTAACGTATGATAGCCATTACCAAAAAAGTAACCCTCCCGGTTTACATAATGTTGCTTCTGGCAATGTTAATTACTTCATGTAATAAAGAATCAATAAGTCTTACTCCTGCACAGGACGATCCTCCGACTGTTAGTCTGCTGTACCCTGGTGTTGCCGAAGCACTTTGGCCATATTTCCACAAATTTGAAGAAGAAGGAACCCTACGTGGACTGGAAATAGACCTTACAGCTTCAGGCATCACCGGGGTCATTGAAGCCATTGATGAAGATGGTGTTGCCGGACAATGTACTTACTATTCTCATCAGTCTAACGCCATTTCTGTTGACCAGGAATTTTGGAATATCTCCTCACCGCTATGGAAAGAGTTTATCGTTTTTCATGAGTTGGGGCATTGCTTTCTGGATCGTGGGCACACAGAAGACGCATTCTCCAATGGTGTTTGCACCAGTTTGATGAGAAGCGGACTTGGCGATTGCTTCGACAATTATAGTGACGACACCAGAAGTTATTACCTGGATGAACTATTCAGTACAGGGTTGCCTTTACCCTAGACAGATAAAAGTCGGTTCGAAATTAACCTTGGAGCGCAGCGTTGGCAATAATCGGACTGGCTTTAAATTGGCATGCGGGTGTAATGGGCAACCATTTCCGGGTCACCCGCATCGCCAATTTTGTTTAGGATAAACTTTTCGTTTTTTATCCTATTTTTATGTACATGGAATACAATAAACTCACACCAGAAGAAGAATATGTGATCCTTAAGAAAGGGACAGAGCGTCCGTTTACAGGAGAATATTATTTTCATAAAGCAGCCGGGGTTTACATTTGCAGACAATGCAATACGCCGCTCTACGAGTCTGAAGACAAGTTCGACTCTGGATGTGGGTGGCCCAGCTTTGACGATGAGATCGAAGGAGCGGTGAAGCGGGTTCCTGATGCCGATGGCAGACGTACTGAAATCGTTTGTAACACCTGTAATGGTCATCTTGGCCACGTTTTCATTGGCGAAAAGTTTACAGAAAAAAACACACGGCATTGTGTCAATTCTCTTTCCATCCGGTTTATTCCAAAAGATAAATGGGAAGCCATGAAAAATAACGACGTCGAATAACTAAGCGCTTGTAAATAAGGCTGGCGAATTATAACTTTAGGAACAAATTAAAACCCCTTGTTCCATGAAGAACTTTTGCCCTTTTTCCAGCCTCTCTCTCCTGACTTTCTTGCTTGTTGCTCAATTTTCATGTGCCCAGATCGAGTTTCTGCAGTCTGGTCCGATGCTCGGATATTGCGAAATGCGTGAGGTCATGATTTGGGTCCAAACTACAGAACCCGCTGAAGTAAAGGCTGTTTACTGGGACTCTGAGGAGCCTGACAAGAAATTTGAAACCAATGCCTACCAGACCAATAAGCGCGAAGTATATACTGCCAGGTTGATTGCGGATGAAGTACTTCCGGGTAAAAATTATGATTATCAACTTTATATCAATAATAAACCTGTAAAACTGGATAACCCTACCTCATTTTCTGCACAAACTGATTGGGCGTATAAAATCGATCCACCTGCATTTTCTGTTGCCATGGGAAGTTGTGCTTATATCAATGACCCCCCTTATGACCGACCGGGAAAACCGTATGGATCCAATTACCAGATATTTCAAAGCATAAGCAACAAAAACCCTGATGTCATGCTTTGGTTGGGTGATAATATGTACCTGAGACCAGCCGATTTCTATTCGAGGACGGGCATTATGCATCGTTATACACATACTCGTTCATTACCAGAAATGCAATCACTGCTCGCAAATGCACATCACTATGCTGTTTGGGACGACCATGATTTCGGCCCCAATGACTCAGACCGAAGTTATACGCATAAAGAGGTTACACTTGAGGCCTTTAAGTTGTTTTGGGGCAACCCAACCTACGGGGTGAACCATAAGGGCGGGACCACCAGCTTTTTTAAATGGAATGATATCGACTTTTTCTTATTGGATAACCGATACTTCAGAAGTCCTGACAGACGTGAAACCGGAGAATCGACAATGTTAGGAGAAGATCAGCTTGAATGGCTGATAGATGCATTAACCTATAGCAGAGCCCCCTTCAAAATGGTAGTGCTCGGCAGCCAGGTACTCAATACGGCACCGGTTTTTGAGAATTATGCCAATCGCAATAAAGAAGAAAGAGCCCGTTTGCTAAAGGCCATTGAGGAGGAAGACCTTAAAGGTGTCATTTTTCTCACTGGCGACCGTCACAAATCCGAATTATCAGCTTATGAAAACGGCGCAGGGAACATGGTTTATGACCTAACCGTTTCGCCACTTACCTCAGGCTGGTATAACTCCGAAGATGAACCCAATGAAATGCGTGTTGAAGGTACGCATGTCGCTCAACACAATTTCGGCATTATTGAATTTACCGGCCCTTTCCGGGAACGGGTACTTACCATGAAGTTATTCGATGCAGATGGGAAGGAATTATGGAAACATGTGATCGAAGAACAAGTGATCTACGGTACCAAAGAAAAAACTGAGAAGAAAGACTGATTTGTCAAAATTAAAGTACCGAGGCATTCATTCGACCACCCCGGCACTCAATTCTATACCGACGATTAAGAAGTTTTGCAAAGCAATCCTTTATAATGTGCGGCACATACTAACCAAATATAGTTTGGCCATTGCCAAATCAATTTGCGTCAGTATAACTAACCATTGTTTCATTAGCCTCCCTAGTCATCAACTGATAAAGGATGGGCACTAATAGCAATACAAAAAAGGTAGATGTCAGTAAGCCTCCAATGATTGTCCACCCCATAGGCTCCCACATCGAACCACCAGATAAGGTAAGTGGTAAAAGACCAAGAATTGTAGTGACCGTAGTCAAAACGATCGGGATAAAGCGGACTTCAGCAGCTTGCTTGACAGCTTCGACGATCGTCTTACCTTCAGCTCTGAGTCTATTCGCAAAATCGACAAGCACAATAGAGTTGTTTATGGCAATACCGATCAAACTGATCAAGCCAATAAATGCAGTAAACGAAAAGGAAACACCATTTACATAAAGCATTAGGATCGATCCAATCATAGCCAGCGGTAAAGCAGAAAATATGATCAAAGGCTGTGAAAATGACTTGAACTGGATAATCAGAACCCCCATGATCAGTAATAAAGCAAGAAGTGAAGCGGTACCTAATCCACCAAAGGATTCTTCACGACTTTCCAGTTCTCCTTTGAAAGTATAGCTGTAGCCTTCTTCCCAATCTAGGTTGTCCAGATCATTGCGTAACTCCGCCACCACTGCATCAAGGGTTGTGCCCTGATCTACATCCGCCAATATAGTGGCCACACGATCCATGTCCTCATGGGATATCTGTGCGGGGGTTTCTTCAAACTCAATATTGGCCAGTTGGGTCAGTGGAATAAAATGCCCTGACATCGATTTTACACTGATTCGGTCAAAATCCTGCATCGAAAATCGATCATTAAAATCGTAGCGCATGACCATATCGAATTCATCAGCATTCTTATCTCTATAGGTCCCTATCGTACTGCCATTCACATAACTCCTGATGGTCTTGTCGACAACATGAATCGGCACACCCAACATCATAGATTTATCCCGATTGATATCGAAATACAGGTCTGTGTTGTTTATGCTGAGCGGATTATCAACATTAATGGCACCTGGATTATTAAGCAATATTTTCTCTGCCAAACCCGAGTAATGCTGTAGTTTTTCCAGGTCATCGCCATAAATTTTCAAGGCAATTGGCCCTTCACTTGGCGGACCCTGCACAAATTCGCGGACATTGATCCTTGCTTCAGGGTATTGGTTAAATTCTGATCTTAATTCGCTAAGCAGATCATAGAATCCGTCAACATCATATTCATGTAAGACCACAAATATCTCAGCGTAATTTGGAGCATAATTTCTTGGCATCGTATTGTAGTAAATTCGCGGATTGCCTTTGCCAATGTTTGCCGTATAATATTTCACCTCCTCTTTTCCGGCAAGGACAGCTTCCACATATTTTACAGCATTGTCTGTAGCATCCAGATTACTGCCATTTGGTAAATTTACAGTTACCTGAAACTGTGGTTTCTCCGCCTTTGGGAAAAAACTGACGCCGACTAACGGGAAAAGTGCAAAAGACCCAAAGAGCGATAGTGTAGCCAAGCTTATCGTCAGCCACTTATGATCCATTGCCCATCCCAGTGCTTTCCGGTAAGGGCCTTCTACAAATCTTTTAATGCCTTTAAACGCTGCTGTTTCCTGCTTTGCGACTGTTGTCGAACTTCCGGATTTTAATAATTTACTGGCAAGAAATGGCGTGAGCGTCACCGCAATTAATAGCGACGCGGCCAGAGTAGCGATGACAGTGACTGGCAATGATTTGATAAAAGCACCCGTCGTATCTGGCATCATGATAATAGGAATGAAAGCCAGAACAGTTGTTAGCGTAGCAGACGTAATCGGCGCTACTAATTGGGCCGTGCCTTTGATGGCAGCTTCTTTACGGGTAAAACCGTCAGCCAGGAAGCGTTCGATGTTTTCAATGATGGCAATCGAGTTATCGACCAATAACCCAAGCGCAACTACCAACCCGGCAATCGACATTTGCTGCAAGCCAAAGCCAAAGGAACAGACGATCCATAGACCAATGATGATCGACAATGGAATGGCCATCATCACAATACTCGACGAACGGATACCAAGGATCAAAAACACAATGATGCCGACCAGGCCAATGCCCTGTAGTAAATTGGTCATAAAGCCAGACACCCGCTTTTCAACGGAAGCCGATTGATCGGAAATATATTTGAACTTAATACCTTCCTTCAACTTGAATGACCCTAACTTTTCCTTGATCGGTTCAGAAATATCGAATATGTTTCTACCAGATTTTTGGGTAACCGTAAGCATGATTGCATTTTCGCCATTAACGCGAGCGAGGTAACGATCATCTTCATATTCAAAAAAGACTGAAGCTATATTTTTCAGGTAAATGATCTTGCCCATGTACGACCCAACAACGGTGTTACTGATCTGGTCAATTTCGTCATAGGCACCAGAAGTCTTTACATTGAACAGTTTGTTCGATACCTTTATCGCCCCGCCCGGGATATTGGCATTATTTGATCTGACCGCATTTTCAATATCATCCAATGAGATATTCATCTCCGTCATCTTAACCGGATCAAGTGCAATTCTAACTTCCCTTTCGGGGAATGCGATCAATTCTACTTTCTTAACACCAGAAACTTTTTCAATAACATCTTTTACTTTCTCCCCTTCCTCTTCGAGTTCGTGATAGGAAGCTGTTTCGGAAACGAGTGCCAATTGGAAGATGGCGACAGTTGAAGTTGATACCTTATTTGCTTCAAGTAAGAACAGGTCCGGGGGCAAATCCTTCTTTATACTGTTTAGCTGGGCTTGAACTTCTTCATACTTGTCATCGGCATCGAAACCGTAAGTAAACTCCAATTCCGTTTTGGCCACTCCATCTGTTACGACGGTTACCAGTTCTTCGATGTCATCCAGTTCATTCAACGCTTCTTCGATCGGATCAACCACCTGGCTTTCGATATCTTCAGGGCTTGCACCAGGATAAACCGCTATCACGTTAATGATCGGAATATCCAACTTTGGATCTTCAGAACGCGGCATAGAAATGAATGTTCCTATTCCAAGTACAAAAAGACATACGAAAACCAGTATTGTAAACTGGTAGTTTTTTATGGATAATTCAGGAATATTCATGACTATTTGTTTGAAGTTGGGATACTATTATAGTTGGAAATCTCAAGTTCAGTGTGTACTGGTTCACTGTCACTTAGGTAAGCTGCGCCACTGATCACAATTTCATCACCGTGATTTACTCCTCCAGAGATCAGCAGATGACTACCCTCCATCTTATGGACCACCACGGAGGTGAGCGTAGCTTTATTTTCGTTGATCACGAAAACTTTGGCTTTGTCTTTATCAGCAGAGATCAGGGCATCTACAGGAATCCTAACCAGTTGGGAAGCGTTGGAGGTTACGATATTCACTTTCCCGATAAAGCCAGACAGGAGTTCTTTTCCATTACGGTCAACCGCAATTTCCACCTCGTACGTGCCTGTGTATGGGTCTGCCATGCTGCCAACTTCGAGTACCTCTCCTGCAAAGATGGTTGAAGGATAGGCATCAAAAGTAACCTCAGCCTGATCACCCTGTTTGACGTGAATAATATCCTTATCCGTAAGATTCACCCTGATCACCTGCGCCTTGTCTTCGGTGCCGAAAAGGACAACAGGGTTGCCAGGACCGACCAGTTCATTGGCGGAAGCTACCTTTTTCAGAATGACACCATTGGTGGGGGCGACAATCTTGGAATAGCTGAGATTAAAGTTGGTGATATTCGCATTTTTCTTATTGAAATCAAGGCCATTCTGTGCTGAGTTGAATTGATTAAGTGCGTTATCCAATTGGATCTTGGCATCTTTAACCTGGTTAAGTGTTGCGACACTATCTGCATATAGGCCAACCATATTATCATAATCGCGCTGGGCCTTATCTACTGCCAACTGAGCATTGTTGATGTCAATTTCAGCCTGACGGATACCTAGATATGCCTGTTGGTTTTGCGCTTTGATCTCATCGAGATTCAATTCGGCGAGTATCTGGCCTTTGCGCACACGTTGTCCTTCGGCTACATTAACAGATCTGATTACGCCACCTGTTTTAAAGCTTAGTTTCAGTTCTTCTGCTGAAGCTAATTGGCCTACAGCAAATACGCTTTCGTTATAATCTACCGCCTCTGCCTTAGTGGTTTTGACGGTCTTCGTGGTTGGCTCGTTAGTCGTTTCGACATCAGTAGATGAAGACGAACAAGCATAAAAGGCCAGAATGGAGAAGGTGATAAAGACGAATGACTTGAGATATTTCATCATGATTTGATTTAGGTGTTTTCGCATGGCATTTCGGGCATTCGCCGTTTGTCATGCCATCTGTATTTTGCCGGAAGGCAGAATAAATGATTTTAAAAGGTTAGTAGCCTAGATTGCTTTCGAATTCTGCCAGTTTGGTCAGATAGTCAAAACGGGCGATGACTAGTTTGTGTTCGGCATTGGTCTTGTGGGTTCTTGATTCGGTAAGTTCCACCAGGTTGGCGAGGCTTCTTTGGTATTTGGTGAATACCAGCTTGTAGGCTTTTCGGGTGCTTTCGACCTCTTTGGTGGCCAATTCGATACTCTTGAGAGCGGCTTCCAGGTCATAAAACGAATTAACGACCTGCAGACCAATTTGCTGGCTGGTTTCTATTTTTCTTTGTTCCAGAATGCTTTTTTCGATTTGGGCTTGCTGGACTTTGTACTTGTTTGAACGGTCAAATATGTTCCACTTCATGGCTATTGACCCCATCATAAAATCGCTGTCTCTGTTGAAGTTGTAGCTACTCCCCTGAAATCCATAATCTGCCGCGAAGCTGATTTCCGGTAAGTTATTGCCACGATTTAACTGGATATTCTGAGAAGAAACATCAATAAACTTATTGAGTTGATCTAGCTCTTGTCGATTTTGGATGGCTTTATTTCTTGCTGATTCCAGCGACAGCGCATTGATCGGTAGTGCCTCTTCTTCAATAGTGGTGATCGGTCTGTCAAAATCAGCGTTTAGCAGGAAGTTAAAATAAGCCTGTGCTACTTTTTCATCTTTATCTGCTATTGCAAGTTGCTGCTCGACTTCTTTAACCTGGGCTTCCGCCGCATATACTCGATCTATGGTAATCTGGTGGTTGTCATAAAGTGCCTGTGTAGTGCGAAGATTTTCGTCTACCAGCTTTTTGGCATTTTCGAATACCTTTGCCGCCTCGGTCGCCTTCAGATAATTATAGTATCCGATCTTTACCTCCTTTTCCAGTTCCCTTCGGTAAATGTCTACAGAAATACTTTCAGCAGCCACCATTCCTTTTTTGATCTTTTGGTTATTGAGAATAGCCGCATTATAAATTGGGACAGCCACCCTGAAACGGGTTTCCTGGTCCGTATTCCTCACAAACTTTATCTCTTCGTTCTCCAGCCTGGGGTATCCTGGCAAATCCGGGTAACCGGGGATCGCATCTCGATTAATGCTATTGATTAGATCGAGGTTATCGTAAACCGGATTCATCAAATCGCCCAAAGGAATGTCGATCGTACGCCCACCATGCGCAAGCGTAAACCTGGAATCAAAGGACAGTGTGGGTAAAAAGTAGGCTTTGGCTTCTTCCAGTGCTGCCAGGCTTTTGGCATAAGACAATTCTTGTTGCTTTAAAGCTACATTGCTATTTAGTGCTTCATCAATGTATGCATCGAGTGGACTTTGCTGAGCCTTTGCAATGTTCAGATTAAAGATTACCACGATGATTAGCCAAATGCTGTGTTTCATGTTTGTTATTTTTTACAAGAGCAATTTGCAGGAATTTGCTTTCAGGTGCTTTCGGATTTTCTCGAATTGATAGAAAAGGGACATGAATGGGAGAAAAAAGCACATGAACCGTAAAGCCATATTTTCTTTTTCTACAACTTTAAGAACGATCGGTCTAATAACTGCTCAGAGGAATCAATTGTTTAAAATTTCAGGCAAATTATATACCCGGTAATAAGACAGGATCCTGTAAGCTATCATCCCGGCTTAAGGCATAAAGGCCAACTGCTTTTTTTTCGGCTTTACGCTTTTTCGTTGTTCTTTTTCAGAAAAGAAATTGAGAATAATTTGTAAAACTCCGGAATCCCTTGCTGTCCGATAATGCCCTAGTCCACAGGTAATCTGTCCAGACATTGGTTGATTCAGTGCAATAAATTTCTTGGCATCCAGAATTTTTACGAGATGATCTTTTTCATCAACGATGTACAATTGTTTTTTGGCCTTTATCTTTCCGGCAAACCGAAATAGATCAAATACATCCACTGGTCTTCCGATGGTAGCTTTCAAACGCTTGTAAAATTGTTGTTCGATTTGTTTTGGAACACGCAGGAAACGACTTACTTCGCTGAAAAAGTCCTTCGGCACAAGAGGGGAACTGATCATCACCAATTTTTCGACGCTTGTTTCAATCTCAGACAGGAATAATGCTGAAGCTGTCCCGCCCATTGAATGACCAATCATTAAGTCAGGTTTCCCGAATTTATCGGTGATTGAAGTCATAGCGGCGAGAAAATGTGGCAGGCTTGATTTGCTACCTTCCGATCGGCCATGACCAGGTGCATCAAATGTGATCACCCGATATCCCTGCTGCAGTAAACCGGGGATGAAATTGTGGAAGTCTGAGCTATCTCCTTCCCATCCGTGAACGAGTAAAACTGTTTGTCCGGGATTATCCCAGATATAGGCCCTTACGCCCAGTTCCTTTCCTTTCCGGAAAGGGTCTTTGATAAAAAAGATGGCTGATTCCGCTTTTTGGAAAATCGCCTTTTTAAAGGCCTTGATCGGCTTCCGTCGAATGGAGAATATCAGATTCCAGAATTTATTGAGTGTAAACTTTGGAAACCACTTACCACTTATAGAGAAAAATAATCTCAGGAAAAAAAGTTGCACATTCTTCATAATAACATATTTAAATTAAACCAATCGGTCTTTTTGTCTTTAAATTTTTTTATATCATCAAGGATTTAACCTCATTTTTCAGTGTTTTCACGGAAAGGTTCATTGGTTTGTTTGTTCTCTGTAATTTGGAGAGCATAATCGCACCTTCTATCATGATCATGAAGCGTGTTGCGAATTCTTCAGGATTGACATCTTTTCTGAATTCTCCGGAATCGATTCCAGCCTGTACCAGTCTGGCAACAGCCCTTTCTACTTTTTTTGCAAAATTTGCCACCTTTTCCTGTAGAACCGGGTCTGTATCATCTACTTCTGTTGAGAAGTTAATTATTGGACAACCGCCTTCTACTGTTGGGTTATAGACATATTTACTATAGAAACTAAGCAAAGCAAACAAGCGGTCTGGTGCTTTTTGGTGTTGCATAACACTTTCGCTTACACCAGCATATAACTTGGTGGAAATGTAGTCGAAAACTTCATGGACAATCTCTATCTTTCCTTTCTTGAAATTGCCATAAATGCCTCCCTTTTGCAGACCCGTAGCTTTGATGATATCGCTTATAGACGTACCAGCAATTCCTTTCTTGTTTAGAATAGGGGCCGTTTTTTCAATAATGAACCGTCTGGTCTCTTCTGCTTTTCCCATTTTGGGTGAATTTGAAAACAAAAATATACCAATCGGTCTAATTTGTCAAGTATTCGTTGTTTTTTTCTTGAATTTTGCTAAAAATTGATATTCTGAAATGTCGTTTTATCGTTAAATTTTGGTGATTTGTTACTGACGCCATTTCTGTATCACTATTTTCACTAAATTGAGCAATCAACCTAAGCTATCTTCATGTCTGAGTATATTCCCGGCATATACAATTATTGTGATCGTTGGTGTGAAAGGTGCCCAATGTCCTCAAAATGTATGCTCTATGCAGAAGATAAGTCTGATGATAACAGCTTTAATGATCAAAGTAATTTTGTCTTTTGGCAAAAAATAGAAAATCGGCTTTCTAAAGTCATGACCATGATAAAGGAAACCATTGAAAGCCAGGGATATGATTGGGATACATTCCTTAAAGAAGCCAGGGAGACCCCGGAGGAAGTCTTCAATTACACTTCAAAACAAAGACTCCTTGATTTTTGCGGCAAGAAATACTCCATGATAGTCAAAAAACTGATGGACGACTATAGCCAGTATTTCGAAGTAAAGGCAAGTGTTTTAAGCCCAGGTATAAATTTTAGTCGACCAAGTGCCGCCATTAGTGAACTCCAGTTTTCAGAGGCTATAGAGGTGGTTCAATGGTACAAATTCTTTATTACCGCCAAACTTAAACGTGCTATTGACGGTCTCCACGATGACTGGAGTTTAAAAGAATTCCCAATTCAAAACGATGCAAACGGGACGGCAAAGATTGCTCTGATTGCTGTTGATCGAAGCCTGGTCGCCTGGCGTACACTCTATGATCTGCTTCCGGAAATGGCCAATGAGATCATTGAAGCCCTGAGATTACTGTCAAAGATAAGGGAAGAGCTTCTCGAACAATTCAGTGATTTGAATAAATTTATCAGACCGGGCTTTGACGATCACCACCCTGTCTAATATTTCATCTTGCGCCACATTTTCCAGGTTACCCTCAAGACAATCTTTTTAATCAGTTTTGGGCAATTCAACTGGCAAAGTTCTGCAATTTCAGATGGTTTGATATCATCGGAAAGTAGCAACTCATAGGGGATAGTCACCCCTTCCAGGTCATTCTCCACATCGATATTGCGAAGTCCAAAAGATCGGATTGTCAACTCTTCAATACCACCGCCTTTTACCTTTTTGTCGAGGATATAAGACATGGCACCTATGCTATCTTTATGAGAAACCTTGTCGACATGCATAGTATCCAGAATCGTTTCATGCAATGAGTGTTTGAGATCACGCGAAGCAGCTCCAATTACGATTGGCAAAATAAATCCACCACTCACAACAAGTTTATCCTCACCATATCTGGCATTATTAAAATGCAAAGGATGTGTGTTTTTGCAAAGTGTCGAATACAGTACACTTGCGCTTAGTCCAACTGGTCTGGTCAGACCGTGAAGAATAAGATCCTCTTCGGCAATTTCATGTTGGAAATCCAGAAGTTCAGACCGCATGGTCACCGAATGATTAAGAATTGTGTCTTTCAATAAGGTATCGGGGAGCAACCTGAATAACTGCCGGTATTTTGGTTTATCATCAGATTGACGGCCCGGACGATCTTCTAAGCCCACAATATAAGGGAATAACGAGCTTCTGTGCATACTCATGATCGTATTATTGAACTGGTTGAGCAAGAGCACTCTAGACTTGACCACGCTGTATTTACCGCTTGAGGTATTTTTAATATCATCGACTATCATTACTGACTTCAATGTATCGCCAGGGTGTGCCGGTCGTTCATATTCTACGTCCTGAATGCCTAAATGATACAGACAGGATTCGGAATAACATTCGACGATCATGCATAATGCCAGATTCACCAAAGCCTGGTAAGGTAGTAACCGATCATCAAGTCCAAGACTTTTACAGTAAACACTACTTGTTTCTATCGGGTTAAAACTAGGGATCAGACTATGCCATGACATGATCCATGACTCATCAATGGTTATTTCATACGGACTAACGATGATTTGGCCGATATAGGCATTTTCATAATCCAGTCCATAATTAAATTTCTGACCTTTTATGCCTTTGACATAGTTAGGTTCGGGATGATATTCTCCTCGATCGAGTTCGTTTTTTATTTGTCGCAAAATAGGCGGTGCGATAAACTTACCGTCTTTTAAATAACAGCCGCCCTTGTAGTTTTTTAATACGGTATTCAGAGAACTGCTATCAGTGGGGTCAATCCCAAAAATTCTGTTGATGTCTTCAATCTGATCAAAGTGAAGTGCTACTTTTCCATCAAGACCTATCTTTCGGCCTTCGATGCAGTCATCAATAAATTTGTCAAACTCTTTTACATTTTCGTATGGCGTATCAAAAACTCTCAAACCGGCCGCTCTGGCTGCCAACAGATACCGAAAACGCACATAATGCAGGTTTTGAGAATCGCGAACCGAATGGGTGTCACCAAAAAGATCTGCATGTCCGAGCAAAAGCGCGAGGTTGCGTTCGGAGGCCTTACCTATTGCTTCGGCATTAATCAGGCTTTCAGCGGTTTCAACAATGGGAAACAATTTGAAGGTATTATAGGGAAGGCCAAGACGGTTTTCCAGATCACCAATCAAACTTTCATATTCGAGAAGGTCGTCCTCATTATTGATCATTGGCGTAGCAAAACCTGTTATCTGATCAGTATATTCGACAAGCAGGTCTTTTTCAAGCTCTTTTCTGGATTCCAGATCATTAATTCTGACAAAGACATTTTTCCCTTTGAAAGTGCCTTTCCTCAAATGAGACTCCAGAAGTTCTCTTGCCAATTGTTTTTTATTGGCCGGACAACCGTCTTGTAGATCTATGGCTATCCAGTCAGCGTTAATAATTGCCGGTATTCGTTCATAAACAGAAGGTTTGAAACTCTGCAAGAAGATACAAGATCGGAATAAAGTAGTTTCTTTAGCAGCAGTTTGAATGCCTTCTTCTACGATCATACCCAACCGACGAGCCTGCTCATAAACACGTGATTCATATACTCCATCACGCATTAGAGAACGCGAGGTCAGATCAACAATGGTAGTCGTGATATTTTCATATCGACCTCGGTTCAATTTAAACTTTGAGGTCCCTGTACCAGGTAAAAAGAAATCTGCCTGTTCTTTGAAGTCCGAATGTAGATCTTCCAGTTCGTACACATTACCTTCTCCTGCTTTATTTGCTGAGGAAATAATAATGAGATACCCTTCTTCGAAGGCCAGCCTGGCGAGCTTGTCCATTTCCTGATTAAGGTTCATAAAAACAGCAATGGTACCATCAGGCCTGATAAGATCGGGCAGATCACTGACATAAGAAGATTCAGGGTTACATTTTTCAATAAGCCCCACTGGCAGTGAGAATTTCTTTACCGAATGCCGAAATTCGGAAATGGTAATTTCATTAAAAATTTCGGGTGTACCGACAACTCCGGTCGGCTTGTTCCTGGGACGGTTTTTTAAAGTGTACAACTTATCCATCCCTTTTGGCGTCAGGCATAAAATGCCGTAGCCAAGGTCTGAGGGGAGGACGACAACTCCATCATTCAGAAGAATCTTAAACAGATCCTTCGTCGAGGTTGCGGTCGAGGAAAGAATTTTCATAAGTAGGGCTAAATTTGAGGGGTTTTGGCGTGTGGATTTCTCAAATTCCGGAACCTGTCACATCCTTGGGTTATGCAATAAAATTTTTCGAACCAAATATATCTCGAAAAACTATAATATAGAGACTTAATATCTTTTTTCCCAAAGGAATTTCAAAAAAATAAAAAAAAACGCACGTCACATTTCATTCAAAAAATGATATTATTATATCAATGGATTCATTTTGAGTTCTATTCATTCATTATCACATATAGCTTAATTTCGGCGATCTAAGCGGCTAATTTACAGGCTGTTTAGCTTATCTTCCTGGTAAAGACAACCATTACAAATACTATACCTTTAACATGATTTCTAAAACATGTAGTGGCACTAATTTTCAATAATGAAGTGAACAAAGAGTTACTAAAGTAAACCCGTCCTTATGAGTTTGACAATAACTACTTCAGTGACAGGGCTATTTTGCCTTTGACTTTACGATTGGAAATTTCAAACAAGGCTAAAGGGGCATCTTTTAGACTGAATGTTTTATGAACATGGGGTTTTAACTTACCAGCCTCATACATCTCAAGAAGTCGCGTGACATTTTTTCGGTTTTCATCGGGATGGCGACGGGCAAAAGTACTCCAAAACACACCGATTATAGCGTTGCCTTTTAGTAATGGCAGGTTGAGTGGAATTTTGGCAATCAATCCGGCGGTGAACCCAAGAACCATAAAACGCCCCTTCCAAGCTGTAGCTCTTAGCGCAGGCTCAGAATAATCACTTCCGACAGGGTCACACATGATATCAACGCCTTTGCCATCAGTTAAGGTTTTTAAAGTCTTCTTTAGGTCCACTTCTCGGTAATTAAGCAGTTCATCTGCTCCATTAGCTTTACAATAATCCAGTTTTTCCTGGGTAGATGCGCATGCGATTACCCTTGCTCCAAGCGCTTTGGCCACTTGGATTACTGCTGTGCCTACGCCGCCTGCCGCACCTAAAACCGCGACAGTCTCCCCTGCTTTACAATTTGCTTTATCGATCAGGCAATGAATGGCTGTACCGTAAGTAGCCAGGAAAACAGAAGCGGTCAGGTAGTCCATTGTATCAGGCATCTTAAAAGTATTATTCGCCCTAGCTACGACCTGTTCTCTGTAGCCGCCCCAAACTGTCCCGGCAAATACCCTGTCTCCAATTTCAAAGCCTTTTACTCCTGGTCCGATGGCTTTTATTGTCCCAGAAATTTCACCCCCTGGCGAAAAAGGCAAAGTAGGTTTATACTGATCTCTTCCCAGGATGACTAAGGTGTCTGGAAAATTCACACCGGCATAATACACGTCAATCAGCACCTGGCCTTCACCTGGTTTTTCTGGCGGGATGTCAGCGTATTCAAGAGATTCGGGAGGACCGTATTGGCGGCAGAGGATGGCTTTCATTGGTTTGAAGTTATTTTAAATCACGAAGTATCACGATTTTTAACCGCAAAACTTAAACTGTAAAAGTGGGCAATAAACTAAAGAGGTGCTAAACATCCTTTTACATGCTGCGGTTTTCAATTTTAAGTATTGTATTTCGTGAGTTGGTATCAACTTGCATTACGTTGTCTTACGAAGGTAGCAGATATCCTGATTTGAAAATGATTAGGTGCGGAATTTTTCTTGTATATGCAGTGTTGAAATACTAATTTTGCCTTCTACTCAAAAATGGCCCCGTAGTTCAAGGGATAGAATAGAAGTTTCCTAAACTTTAGATCCAGGTTCGAGTCCTGGCGGGGCTACCACACACAATTTTAAAACCCTGTAAGTTAAGTACTTATGGGGGTTTTTATTTTGAAGGGGATGGATTAGGGGATGGTTCTATTTATTTTAGACATGAAGGCTTCCGGATTCCTCTTGTTTTTTGTGGGTAGGTTAAAATCGCACATTTTTATTCATATACTTGTAAAAACGCCTCATCTAATTTTATCGCATTTAAAATTGCAACTTTTAAAAATTTCTCATCCGCAAAATAATCTATCTGGTAATCTTTAAGGAACCAATTCAAAGTTTTGTCTATAGTCCAGGTAGTATCCTTATCTACAAAACCTTCATGCCTTCGTTTTATCTTTCTCAGAAATCGTGGAGTAAATTTCTTAATTCGATCTTTATATCTATCACTAACTGCGAATAACCAATCCCAGGTTTCAATTCTAGCAGTATCACCATCAAATTTGATTTCCAAATCTGCAAATGTCAGCTTCTTTGTCGCAAGGTCAATGTCCAATGTTAAGTCGGAATTAATTTCTAAACTATGTTTTCCTTTTGAAAAGGGATAAAATGCTTGTCGATCATTTTCAATAGGATCCTTTGCCTTTTTTCGATCAGAATTACATTTATAACATAATGGAACCAAGTTTTGGAAATTGATACTGGCAAACGGATATTCTGATTTTGGTAAGTAATGATCATAAGCTTCTCTACAGATACTTTCTGGTCCTTCAAAAGGAATATATCCACAACAAGGGCAATAATCAAACTCATTTTCTTCGATTAATTCTCCATAGTAATCCATTTTATCTCCAGCAACTTTTCCTTTATCCAATAATGTTTCATAACACCAAACCAATAGTGGTTTAATCTCTTTTTCGATGACTTCGGGTAAGTCTTTCAAATATACAGGAGCCTCGCCATCACATAATTTCTCTATTTGGTTGTTGGTGTCAAAAGCATCACTTATTGCTTTTTTATCATCTGCTGATAAGCCTTTAAAAATTTCATAAATTCGTTCGACCTCATCCTTTAGCGTCTTCTTCACTTTGGGAGTTGATTTATAGGAATACTTATATATATATTTGAAATCGTCTTCCAGTTTATCATCACAAGCATCATCAGATGCTTTACACCAAACTTCTTTTACCACATGTGTAAATAGTTTGTGCAGTGTAAAAATCTCGTGATCTATGGGTTTGTATAGTCTAAGCATCAATCATCAAATTTAAGTCTATTCAATTTTGCAAGGACTAAATCCTTTTCTATAGACTCGCCAAGAAGTTTATTTAATCTTTTTTTCAGTTGGTCAACATCTGCCTTTGATTTTAAGCTATCAAAGGAAATATCGAGAAGTTCTTTATTAGACCAATCCCCTATGGTTTGATCGTAGTCAAAGAGTTCATCCAATATGATTTCAACTGAAGTTCCATAAGTATTAAATTCTAGTTCTCTAGCATTCTTTGCTTCTACCTTTTGAGTATCCTGGTTTCTTTTGAAGAAAATTACATTACTTGGCATACAATCAGAAATAATAAAAGGGGAATGAGAGGTGAGAATGACATCCTTGAGTAAATGAACATTAAAATCTTCATTAGCTGAATTCTTAGGAGATCCGGAAGTAATACTATCATTCAATATTTTGACGAATTTTGCCCTCCAAGCGGGATTGAAATGCGTTTCAGGTTCATCAAGCAACAATAAGCTTCTCCTGGCTTTGAGCATTAAACAAATGCCTATGGTATGTAAAAACTGGTGCTCGCCATCTGAAAATTCTCTAAGTAATGATGATCTTGGTTCGGTTTTACCCTGGTCTAATTTTGATATTTTAAAATGTTGAAAATAGAAAACGGAATTCAAAGCTGCCGGAATTGGCAGTTTGTTTTTGGTATAGAAACCTTTTGAATCATATACGTCCTCTTTTAATGATTCAGGAATAATATTTCCATTTAACTCATAAAGCACTTGAATAAATCGAAACAATTCAAAAGGTGTGTTGAAGTGTTGTTTGAAAGCAGTTTTTGTAGCATCGTTAACAAAGAAATCTAGACGAGTAACTGAATGTAACTTCCCTCCTTGGCCTAATATGTCAACTTCTTGAACATACCAACTTGTGGCACATTTCTTTAGTTTATCCAGCATTTTGTCTACATGCAATAAAATGGGATGCTCCATTAAGTCTACATCTTGATTATATCGTAGATTATTTAAATGTATGGTAAAACTTTCCAAAGAAACAACTCCGAGTTCTTCCCTTAATGGTTTTAAAGTAGTTTCACTTTCAAAAAGTAATACCGAAAGTAAAACCGCCTGGCTCATGCCTTCATCAATATATACTAGACTTGTTTCCGGTTCCTCATACAAAATAGAGTTGAGATAGTCCTCGCGATATTTATCGTAATTGATCAGTCTATTTTTCATAAACGGTAAACTCAAAATTTCATTTTCACCTGACGAATATCCTATCACTAAATCTGGAAGATAATTTTTTCCTTCAGCCGCTACTTCATTATTTTCCGAAGCAATAAATGCGTTAATCACTTCTTTTCTTTCTATTGTGTTATCAAAAGGATAAGATTGGATGTACATCTTTGGAAGTTGATCCTTTTCTTTTTCTATAGTCACTTTATCAAAGTACTTGAAAGTATAAGGATTAGAATTATCCTGCCCAATCAAATATTCTAAGGTATAGGCACTTGGGTTGCTTTCTGTTCTTTTGAAATACTTCTCAAAACTTCGAGGACGAAACTTTGCCACACAAAATTCCAAATGATAAAATATAGCTCCCAATGCTTCCAACACATTTGACTTCCCACTTCCATTCAGTCCCGCAAAACAAAAGGGCTGAAAGCTTTCCATGGCTTTTATCCCTTTATCCGTTAACTGATGGAACTGTACTTCAAAGTCTGCATGCAAACTCCTAAACTCATCTTTGATATGTAGCCTTAAGAGCTTCATACTATTTCAAGGTTTACATTCTGTGAATCCTCCTGATAGGTTTGTGTAAGTTTGCCTTCTCGCAATAATTGAAAAGCAGCATGTTTAGCTTTCTTATATTGTTCCATATCTTCAAAGTCCTGCTCACTGAGCTTTTCTATGAGTTGCCTTAGATAAACAAATGTGATATCTCTGAGATCATTAGTGTCGGCTTCAACATCAATGGCATCTAATAAGGTATTTAGTGCCGTTTCATCTTTGAAATTGAGTTGACCGTTGAAGGCTCTTTGGAGGATTGAATTGAAGAGGTTTTGAAGTTGTTCTTTACTTGCCTTTAATTTCTTTTTCTTATTATATACTTCTATGGCAATATTTTGAAAACTTTCTTGTAGACTTAGACTTGGTAAAATTATTTTTAGAGAATTGAGTTTAGATTTTGAAATATTTGGCATAGACCCCGCAGCTCCAGATCTTAAGCCTTGAATTACAAGTTTGAAATTTTGGTCATTAAATAAATATAAAAGGTAAAGAGGTTTAAGAACATCTTCCTTGTAAATCAGTTTAAAGATTGTGTCTGGAAGTAATAGCTTTTCATAATGCTCATAAAGATAAACCGTTGCCCCAACAAATTGAGTTGAATTTTTTCTCGAAAACAATACATCTCCTTTATTAGCAGTCACTTCTTTTTTAATTGCTAAACCGTCAGGAAGTTCTTTGTTTTCATTTGGGTTAAATTTTCTTCTAGAAACTGCACCTTGTTTCAAAACTGCCCATTTATCTTTTGATGTTCTAGGATGATCCTTGCATACAGGGCTCCATCCAGAATCAATTTTCTTTATAGTATTTTTAAAGGTTTCTTGCTCCCACCCCTTATGATTCAAAACCGGATCCCCAAACATCTCCAAAAACTGCGCTCGCAACAACTCATCCAACAACTGAATACTTTCTTCTCTTTTTTGCAATAGTTGGCTTGCTTTGTCGAGGACGGCCACTATTTTGTTTTGAGTTTGGAGGTCTGGAAGAGGTATCTCAACTTTATCTACAAATTTTCTTGTAATCCCACCAATGGCAGCTCCTCTAAAATCTTTTTGAATTTCCATTTGCCCATTAGGCCCAAATAGATAATAAAAAACGTATTTTGAAACTACAATTTCTTCATTAACAACTATTCTAAATACATGCTCATTTATTGCGGCCTCTTTGTAAGGGAAATTATCAGGTGATACAAAACTAGTCTTCCCAGTAGTAGCTCCATCCTTGACAATTAAAATATCCCCGTTTTCAATTTTTCCTTTCTTTAGTTTATTATAAAATGGTTTCGGGATGAATACTGCTTTTGAGAACTTGAATCCACCAGTAGGAGAAATTTGTCCTCCTCCTATGCTTACTACACCGGATCCATGACTTCCACCTTTCGGACGAGAACCTGACTCAAGTGTTTTAATTATTTTTGATAGCTTAGTTTTCTTCATCCTATCAATCCATTTAGTTCATTCATATCCTCCAAAATTTCCTTTTCAAGAGCAATTAATTTTGCCAATATCTCTTCTGGAGGATCATAATGTTGCTCCTCATATTCATATTCCTTATAGCGATTGTAACTTAGATCAAGATCCTTTTCCTGAATTTCAGCTAAGGGTACAAAGAAGTGATTTTTACGATCAGGATATTCTGCCCCAATACGCGCTACAAATTCTTCTTTTACAATGGGCAACGGATTTTCTTTTAATTTCCGACGGTTATCATCCAGAGAGTAGCCATCGTTTTCAAGTGCATAGAACCATACTTTTTCGGTGTTCCAGTTCTTACTATCTTCTTCTACTTTAGTAAATCGCAGAATAGCAGTCTTCACACCCGTATAAGGTTTAAATGCTCCTGCAGGTAGAGAAATAACCGCTTCTAATTGGTTATCTTTTAACAAGATTTCTCGGGTAGCCTTTTGTGCTTTGGAGCTTCCAAACAATACTCCTTCTGGAATAATTACGGCGGCTTTACCTCCTGGGCGCAACATCTTAGAAATGCGAATTAAAAAGAGTAATTCGGTAGAACCTGTATCAATTACCAAATCAGGATTCACATCAGCTTTGTCAAGCTTGCCTGTGAACGGTGGATTGGCGAGCACGATGTCGTAGTCTCCGGTTTCGTTGTAGTTTTTGCTTAGGGTGTCTTTATAGTTGATGTGTGGATTGTCGATACCGTGCATCATCAAGTTCATCAATCCGAGGCGGACCATAGTTGTGTCAATGTCGAAACCGTACAGACTGTCGTTCAGTATTTTTTTATTGGTTTCGTCAAGAATGGAGGATATGGTGGCTCGCTCAAAACCATCTTCGTCTATTATTAATCTTGAAGGTTCTTTTCTCCGCACCAAATCAGTTAGAATGTATTGATACGCACCTAACAGAAAGCCGCCTGTACCACATGCAGGATCAGCTATTTTGTTACCGAGTTTGGGTTCTGTTATCTCTGCCAATAATTTTATTATATGACGAGGTGTTCGGAACTGACCGTTTTTTCCTGATGTTGCAATTTCTTTAAGTAGCATTTCATAAACATCGCCTTGTATATCCTGAAAGGATTGTTTACCGTCTTCCGCATCTTTAGCGATTTCGATAAAAATTTCATCTACTTTCTTTACCGCTTCTA
This sequence comes from Bacteroidota bacterium, assembly GCA_039028895.1. Taxonomy (GTDB): domain Bacteria; phylum Bacteroidota; class Bacteroidia; order Chitinophagales; family Saprospiraceae; genus JAHDCJ01. Next base: position 64,357 of record JBCCHF010000029.1, read on the forward strand.
CCAAAAGAGATGGTTTTTGCAAAATGAAAACAGCGTTCTTCATGTATTTGGTAAAGGACGATGTTTCATCATTCATGTCTTTTATGAATGGAAAGACATTATTTCGGACGTGCAAAAGCATATCATCAGCAGTCATAGGCGCTGTTGAAAAATAACTCCATTTCAATTCTTTCCTGGGTCTCGGGGCAAGTGCCTCTTCTCTTTTTTTAGCTAATTCCGCTTTTTCATCTTCGGACATATCGGGTTGAGGTCGATACAAGCTTTCATCTATCCATGGGGTGTATTCTCCATCAAATTTAGAATTGTAGACTTCGTCCGTAAATTCAGCATCTCTTTCTCTTTTGCTTTCGAGTTCATCTATCCTTTTAATGAATAATAAATAGGTGATTTGTTCGATCGCTGTCAAAGGGTTAGAAATACCCCCACCATAAAGGGTATTCCACAAACTCATTATTAAAGCTTTTAATCTTGGATTATTTTGTAACATTAAGCTGCTAGTAGTTTAGTTGTAAAATGTAAAATGTCGTTGATTTCTTTGGGTGAAAAAACACCTCTAATTCCTTCGGGGTGTATCATTGTAAAAGGAGATTCTATGAGGTTTCTTTTTTCAAGCTCACCTTTCTCCAAAATATATTTTTTGAGAATGTCTAAAAATTCTAATTGTCGAGAAGATAAATAATTATGCTCTTGAATGAAAGCATCAAAAGCACCTACCACAGTTTCTTCAAAAGTGGCTAAGAATTCAATTCCCAAAATATGTTTAATGAATTGAATAAATTTTGCTTTCCGATGCTGATATACTCGACGTAATAATTCAATAGTGATGTGGGGATTTTCAATGTATAATTCCTCTGCTAAATCTTGGGTCTCTTCTTCTGAGATAATATTTCCAGAAATCAATTTTTGAAGAATTGGATTAGAGGCTTTTAGCTCGTTGATCTTTTCTTCCACCATTTCTCTATACCTAGCAATGCTTACCGTTTCATTTTGTGGCCCGAATTCCACCATTTCCTTAGCGACTACTTCATCTTCAAAATCAAATTGTGGTTTTCCAGACTTCTCATCTCTATTATCTGCGTATCTGGCGAGTGGTGCCAGCCGTTCTATTAAGTTGTTGAAAACCTCTTCATTTATGGTATTCCAAAACTTATCTTTTTGAGCTGCAAGAATTATCTCTTTTTGTTTGGCTACAATATTAATTGTAAGTGGGAAAGTAGAAATTTTTTCTATAATTGCTGTTTTAAGAGACTCCATTTTATCAGTTTCCTTTTTCAGAAAAGTTAAAGAAACCTCTAATACATCTCTTTCAAAACGCATTGCTTTATAATCCACACCAGACATTGTTCTCATCAGCGGCATGATCAGATGGCGTAAAAACTCAATCTTTTCAGTTTTTAGGTTATTCCAAAAATCAGCCACTTTTACCTTTTGGATAATTTTGCTATTATCTTTTATTGTGACGGAATTTGAAGGAAGCAAATCAATTAGTTTCAATAGGTGCTTTGATTCATATTTGACAACTTCCTCTAAATTAGCTTCCATTGCAAAGCTCAATTTTTCAAGTCTTATACCGAATAGTTTTACAGGTACGGGAATCTGAGTTTTCACTTCCTTTCCCTTTGGTTCCAATTTGAAATATTCAAAATTGTCCCAACAATCTAATATCAGGAAGATATCTTTTTCAGTACACCACGATTTCATGTTGGTAGGTTCCAATAATCTTGATCCTCTACCGATCATTTGCCAAAATTTTGTATAAGAATAAACTGGCTTTGCAAATACGAGGTTAACTAACTCCCGAATATCAAGTCCGGTATCCAACATATCCACACTAATAGCGACTCTTGGAAAATCTCTATTTTTAAATTGATCCAAAAGGCCTCCTTTTCCATAAACTCTTGAATCCTCGGAAACCATAACTTTAGCTAATTCTCCATTGTACTCAGGATAAAGTTCATCAAATAATTTTTCAATTCGTCTGGCATGTTTGATGTTAGCACAAAAGAAAATTGTTTTTCCTGGTAGAACTCCATTGCTGTCTTTTATAGACTCCTCCATATATTCTTTGACGATAAGTGCATTTGTGCCTTTATTGGTTACCTTTTTTTCGAGTTCAGTCCCTTCAAAATTGATTTCAGCAATTTCTTTTCCTTCAAGGATCAATTTCTTTTGATCTTCTAAGCTAACCGTTCTTTTACTAATTCCTTGCTCTTGAAATTTAGTTTTGATTTTCATTACCTGAAAGTTGCACAGGTAAGGTGGAATATTATTTACAGCTTCGTCGTAAGTATATGCGAAAGTAGGTAAGCCATTATCGCAATTGAATAATTTAAACGTATTGTGATCAATTACATCCGTTGGAGTCGCTGTCAATCCAATTGTGATGGTGTTAAAATATTCAAGTACTTCCTTGTATGTATTGTAAATACTCCGATGACTTTCATCAACCACGATCATATCAAAAAAATGAGGAGAAAGTGTATTTTTCTCTTCTCTAACAATATTGAGCATAGTTGGATAGGTAGAAACGTAGATTCTTCTATTTTTAGCAATTGCTTTCTCTTTTTGCTTTGGCCACCTTGGCTCGTTAGGCAAATGTTCCTTAAAAGCCTCTAGAGCCTGATCTCTCAATGCAATTCTATCAACCAAAAACAAAACTTTCTCCACCCACCCTGCACGCATAAGCGCTTCGGTTAGGGCAATACAGGTTCTGGTTTTCCCAGTACCCGTAGCCATAACCAGAAGAAACTTTCGTCTTTTTTTTCTAATTCGTCCATTACTGAACGAATTGCTCTTAACTGATAATCCCTTCCTGCAATTTCAGTATTAATTAATTCGCTGGTTAAAGGTTTTTTAGCGTCCCTGATGTGTAAGTATCTTTCTAAATCAGCTCTTGTTGGGTAACCAATTACTTTTCGAGGTGGTGCATTTCCTAAATCCCAGAAGTATATATCGTGCCCATTTGTATAGAAACAGAAAGGAAGAATATCATTAGTAAGTTTTTGAATGTCATAGCAGTATTGTTTTGCTTGCTCTCTGCCTAATGCAGCGTCTTTAGTAGTTCGTTTGGCTTCTACAACAGCTAAAGGTTTCCCACTCTTACTAAGAAGTACATAATCTGAAAATTGGTTGCTTTTATATTCTACTTCTGGTTCTCCAAGATTATTAATACTTCCCTCAACTAAATATTCTTCAACAACTTGCGTCCTGTCATTAACATTCCATCCAGCTAATTTGAGCTGAATATCAATTAATTCTTTACGTGTTGTTGATTCATTCATTTTGTCTCTTTTCTGAACCAATTAGGTCTTTTGCATCAATATTTAAAATTTTAAAACAACCAGGCACTGTATACGCAAGTATGCTTTTGTGGCCCAAAGCAACAATAATCACAAACTCTTGCTTATAAAAATAAAAATTCCTAGCTTGCAAATATCATAATCAGATATCGCTCTGCGAAAATCTAAATATTTGATTATGATTGACAAACGTAATATTTATTCTGAATCAAAGGCTGCCTTCAATGAAAGGAACTATGCCTTATCTTTCCAAATCCTTTGGAAAGCTGGGATACACAGCTTTGTATCCTTCACACAAAAAGTCGAAAAGAAGTCAAACAAAACCAATTGGTTCATCCATCCTGAAGCTTCAAAATTCTTTTGGAAGGAATTTATCTTTTCTGACGATATTTTCGAATCACTTTTTAAATCTAATTCTGCAGATCAAATTCTGCATAACTATTTCACCAAACTTAAATACCCGGTTATTGAGTTTGAAAAGAAACTTGCAAACAGTTTCCCTGATCAATTTGTAAAAGCTGTAAGAGTCAATCAGGTCTATCTTGATAAAAAAAGGATAGGCCAGTTAAAGACCATTCAGCTTAATGATCAATTTCAAATTCACCAAAAGATTTGGCAATGGATACAAAAAACCGAACAGCGGCTTTGGAAAGAGATAGAAAATGATCTTCAATCCATCTCAGATTATTCATTGATAGACTTATTGAGTCATTGTATTATATGGCTCGAAACAAATCGATTTAGGGAAAACAGTAAATTCAAGCTTCATCAATTAGCCAGTGTTTTCAGCTTCTTTATTGAATTAATATTATCAAAATATCCAAACAAACAATTTGACAATGTAGATGATATTAGATTTTTTAAACGGTTTTTAGAAATTTTCAAATCAACTACTAATCAAATAGAACTAATTGGGAAAAGTCCTGTTTCCTCGCTTTTATCTATGATTAATCACTGGATTCTCTTCAAGGAACATGTTATTACCCCATATTGCTTTGATCTAAGCATTGAGCCAATTCAACAAAACGAACTAGTATTTTTCCAATCAACACCAAAAACTTATTACAATTGGCTAGTGAATGGTGTCAGGTACGAAATTACTCAACTGCAATACACATTAAAAGGGCACCAGACTGTAGAGTATTTAGAGCAAAATTCGCTATTAAAAATTCCTGGTAAAACGAAGACAGATGTCGAAATGAATAGAGAATTGGCAGTTTCGAAATGGTCTACGCTATTGCTATTAGAAGATTTAGCCTGCCAATCATTCCGAATTGGAAAAACCAGTATTAATACTGAACAAATTTTAGATCCGATCCTGACCTTTTCTTCTAACCGATCCACTAGGTATGAAGATAACTTAAGTAAACATGCCTTGCAGTCTCGAAATTGGAATGAAGCATTTATGAAACTATTACTCGAGTCCATAAATCTGGATATCCAAATAGACCCCTATATCTTAATGTCAGAGGAAGAATATTTTAATCTCAATAAAAACGTACTTCCCGAATTGTCGAAGAATTATACTAAAGAGATTATCCAGCTTTTCAGTTTTAGTCCAAATCCAAAATTTGGGTTCAACAGGTTCCAATCAAAATATGATGTTTGGCAAAAACCATTTTTAAAAATTGGGGATGTTCTCTTTTGCCCAACTATGTTTTTCGCAACCAATCTGTGGTTCTATTCCTTTACACAGGTAGCATTGCGTCAAAGAACATCAAGGAATGAAACTCAAAAAATGGAAAATCATCTTGGTGAATTGATTAGACAAAAAGGTTGGAAAGTAAAAGTTACAAATGATAAGGAAGCAGGATTTATGGACGGGGATGTAGATATCTTCGTTGAAGGTGAAAATACTACATTATTTATCCAGTTAAAACGAACCTACTTTCGGTTAAATTCCAAAGATTCCCACTTTGAATCAATGAATTCAGACTTGAAAGCATCTTCACAATTAAACCTTGCAGAAAAATATTTAGAAAAATCAAATCCAGTTTACCAACTCAAACATAAGCCGGTAAAATGGATTTTATCAACCTCATTCGAAAGTATTGGACACGAAATTAATGGATGCTTCAAAGTAAATTATTTTGATTTTTTAAATGCATTGAACGATCCTAAGACAGAAAATTTAAGTCAATTTATCCAAGAACTGAAAGCAGACAAAAATCTCAAAGAATTCGTTTCATCTGCTCAAAATCCTGACTTCCCATTTTTGGCAAAACAAATCATTCTTGAAACTATTAAACCTTTATCAATTTTTGGATCTAAGGATTATAAAGAGGTAATACTTTCTGATGATCCTAAAACTACCCAACAGTATAATTACATTTTCGATGAAGCCCTAAGATTAGACAGGGAGGGGAAAAAGAGAGATGCACTAACTTTAGTGAACAAATGCATATCTCAGAACCCAGGAGATGGTGATGCACTTGGTGTAGCAGCCAATATTCTAGCAGACATGAAATTATTTGATTTATCATTTACTTCATTTCAGAAAGCTTTAGAGTTATTGCCAAACGACCCCTACATTTCAAGAAATTATTCGTTAGCATTGCTAGAAGGAGGAAGGTCTTACGAAGGACTTCAATTGGCTCTTCAACTAAATGAACAGTTCCCATTACTTGGAGGTATAAGGATACTTTTTGAAAAAGCCTTTGACCATTGTCTCAGACATGGTTTACTTGCTTCAGAACAAATTATTGAGCTCAAAACTAAATGGGATAGTATGAATTGAATGCCTTTGAAAAGTTCTATTGATTAAACCCGCAGGGTAAATCAAATAATAATCAATATGAACAACAATGAATTCATTCCATCTGTCAATTATCATTTGTGGGAACCTTGCAACATGCGCTGTAAATTTTGCTTTGCAACATTTCAGGATGTAAAAAGGTCTATACTACCAAAAGGACATTTACAAAGAAAAAAGGCACTGCAAGTTGTACAAAAGTTAGCCGACTTTGGGTTTCAGAAAATTACTTTTGCTGGAGGAGAGCCAACTCTTTGCCCATGGCTACCAGAATTAATAGCCTGTGCGAAAAATGCTGGTTTAACTACTATGATAGTTTCAAACGGTAGTGGTTTATCTTCCAAATTCCTCGAAGCCAACAAACACTATTTAGATTGGGTTGCTATAAGCATTGACAGCTTGAACCCTTTAACAAATCTCGTCGCCGGAAGAGCAATTACAGCAAACAAGCCTTTTCAAGAGAAAGAATATCGAACTCTTGTGGACAATGTTAAACAAGCAGGCTACAGACTAAAAATAAATACAGTCGTAAATCGAAGTAATTTTAAGGAAAGAATGAACGATTTCATTCGTGGCGTTAAACCGGAACGTTGGAAAATTTTTCAAGTGCTGCCAATTAACGGTCAAAACGATCAAACAATAGACGATTTTATAATTTCTGATTCGGAGTTCAGAACTTTCATTAATAATCATAACGATTTGAACGATATCATCATTGTAGTTCCTGAGACCAATGCACAAATAAAAGGGTCTTATGTTATGGTTGATCCTGCTGGAAGATTTTTTGATAATTCAAATGGTGAACATAATTACAGCAAACCCATTTTGGAAGTTGGGGTTTTTAATGCAATTCAAGAGGTAGATTACGATTTATCAAAATTCATTTCCCGAGGAGGGTTTTATAAATGGTAATATCGAAATGAATAATTTAGGGTAGTATCCATAAAAATGAAGTAGAAGCTGTCTCAAAAATATAATTAGGGTTTGAATTGGGCCTTTTAAGACAGCTTCTAGTCAAGACTTGGCCTGACAGGTTATTTAGACTCTCCTGGACATTCTTTTTTTTGGCTCATTAATACTTTTGATGATTTCCTCCATAAACCAAAAAGAATTATCGCAATTCCAGTAACGAGCAGAACTAAAATCAGTATAGCCCATCCGCTTGATCCTCTTACTGTTTTAGTCTCAAAAACATTATCATTCTTAAACAAATCAATAACTTCAACATCATTCATGATTTTAAAATTTTAACTGTTACTGAATCAATTCTCTCCCAGCCAAAATCATAACAGAACTTCTGGGTCTTCCCTTTTGGGTTATTATGTCTAACCCGAACATGCGTTAAATATTCAAACATGAATCCCACATTTTTCAGATCGCCATACTTGACAGTACAAATGTCTTCTGACTCCTGGAAGAATCTTTCAAGGATTTGCCGGTTGCTCTTGAGGATCTTATTTATCCTCTTAGTAACATGGTATACCTCCCCTGCCCTACCATTCTTTACTGCCCACCGGCATTTAGAGGAACAATACTTCTGATCTGATCGGTTAGGCATATACTCGAGTTTACACTTTGCACAGGTTTTCATATCCGATAGTATTTATTGTGGGTGGATAACTTTTCCATTATTTCAGACTTCTTGAATCGAACTCGACCGCCTATTCGGTGAAAGGCCAGGATCTTTTTCTTTTTCCAGGAGTGGATGGTAACTGCCGTAACTCCAAAGAGGTCCGCCACTTCGTTTACCGTTAACAGCTCTTCCTCCTCTTTTGGGATCAAACTCTTCAGCTGACCACGCACACAATCCGCGATAATCTCCCTCAATTCTTCTTCAGTTGTTATGATAATCTTGTTTTTCATACCAGTTGTTTTCATTGGTCAATGGCAACAAGAACAAGGGATATTTTGGATTTCGCAATGTTCACATATAACTCCTATTATACCTATAGCAAATTAGGGTGATGAAGAAGTGAAAAGTCAGAAAGCTAATGGTTGTGTATGTACACAATGCTGGCAAAGGGATGCCTACAATTTGAGACCTAAAAACTATATGCAAGCTTAAAAAAACTATAGGTAATCCAGTGACAGTAAGGGTTGCCTACAATTCCGGAAGGTCTATCCGGAACTTCTTGCTTGGTTGGTCACTCATGGTTTTATAGATAACTTGAGGGGAAATATCCTTGAAATTGGTGAAGTAGTCCAGGAGCAATCTCACGTATTGCATTTTAGGCACTCTATGTGGCTTGGCATACGCCTCAAAGACCAGATAAATGAAATATTTCAGTGTCTTCTGGTTACAATTTGCGGTAATCTTGTCCAGCTTTTGTGGAGGCTCTTCAAAGCAACTGAAGGAATTCCTGAGGATATCCATCAGATCATCATAGAATACGACCGGTTTATTGCCCTTTAACTTTATTTCTGTCAGAGGAAGAAAGGTATTTATCAATTGATCTTTTGAATAGTGCCAATCTATCTTGTCATGGTAATTTATCCAGGTTTGGGTAGCCTTAACTTTAGATCTTTTATCTTCAATTGGGGTCTCTTCTGCTGATCTCTCCCCTTTTGTTGTTTCCTCCTTTTGGGAAGGTTGACCTATTAGTTTCGCACATTCCTGTTGTATTTGCTCGAGCATACCCGGGTATGCCTGGACATACTCGGGTAAACTTGCCAAAACTTCCTCAGGCGTTGCTCCTTGTATGATTACCTCAGAACTATCTTCAGATTGATCAAAGTTTTGGATCGCTTCTATAGCCTCTTCAATATTATCAAAGCGAGCGTGCAAATGTTGAAACTCTAATCGAAAATCATTGGAATCTGACTTCCTCTCCCCTTCTTTAAGTTTCTTTTTTTGAATCTCATTGTATAAGATGTATACAATTAATCCAACAACAGCAGTTACGCCGATTGCAATTGCAATCTGGGCATATATCTTATCATCCTTTTCCATTAAAATAATTAATTGTCCCAATAGAAAGATACGCAAAAAGCTGTTGACGTTGTAAGGATTTGGGGATATTATTTAGGGTTGATTTAAAGGTAAGAAGGGGTAAGGAATAAGTTATGGCTTAACCTTTAATGGTCAGAAGGGTTTTTATGGGTAAATGAAGACGGTCGATATCAAATTCCTTATCCTTAAGTTCACCTTTTATCATCTGAATGCCCGTCAAATCTAAATCGCAAAGCATCGCTTTTACCCCTGAAGGGTCTGCAAGGGCAAGTTTGGGGTAATCCAATTTGAGAGCAAGGGTAACCTCTTTAGCATAATTGTCGTAAATGACCTGATCTTCATTAATTTCATTATCTGGTTGTACCTCTATGTAAATGAACCGGATCGCCTCTACCCCACTCCCAAAATCAGATAACCTTACCTCCAGGTTCAATGCTTCCTCGATAGGCAGGTAGTTCAATTTATGATCTACTTCATGCCAGACCATGCTGGTTAGGGAAAGTTTGTATGTCGTTTCTGTGTTTTCCACTTCAGTTGGTCAAGAGTCTTGTTTATTTTTTTGGGGCCTGATTAGCTGCTTTTCTCTTTTCCGGTTTTTTGGCAGTAAGGCTTAATTATAGATCTTTCTTCTTTAAGGCAATCCTGTAATGTTCCTTCATATTGTATCCTGTAGCGCAAATTCGGATGGGGTAATTCAAGCCCGTAAGAAAAGGTGGAGAGAAAGATCGCCTCAGGGGGGGACTTTATAGAAGACGATAAGGTTGACTGTTCGCCAACGCAGAACTCTGGTTTTTCCTGATCCTGATCCTGATCCTGGTCCAGCTGTTATCAATAAAGGGCCATCTGTGTGGAGGGCGGCTTCTTCCTGGCCGGTGTTTGGGGTAAAGTTGAAGTCGTTCCAGAGGTCTTGGATTTGCATTTGGTAGTCATTTCATTTTCAGTAATTGTAAAGAAAAGGGATTTCGACCTATCTAATTTTGACTTTTTTTATTGCTTTTATACCCCTCAATGTAAAAGACAGGCAAGACCTTAATTTATCGAAGTTTTTATCACCAATATTAGGACTTTGTAATAGTGGACCTTATCCCCCTTCTGCTAAAACAGCAGATGTCTAAATCATCTCTAGCTGAAACTAAAATAATCCTGAATAATCCCTACCAAATACCTTTGGTAAAGAAAACATTTCACAAGAATTTTTTAACCAAAAAAAACAGTCAGATATGATTAAACGATTTGTTATTCTAGTCGCCCCCCTCCTATTTCTATTCTTCCATCCCAATTATCAACTCAAAGCACAGTCTTCAAGCCATACCGATGATATATGCTATTTCATTGGTGAGATCTCCCTGGAAAGTGCCTCCATATTAGCATTTGAAGCCTGTCTTGTCTCGGGAAATCCCGCAGCATGCGAGATCGGTTTTGCAGCAATAAACTGTGCATCTAACCCGGCTTGCAAAGGAGTCGCAAAGAAGTTTGTTTCTCACGGGTGCACCTACACAGTTGAAAAAGTCGGAGATGTCATCAGAGTATCAGGTAAGGCCCTGAAAGAAAATCTTGGAAAATTGAAGAGCACATTTGATGCTCTAAACACGGCAGAAGGTCTGCTTTGGTTACAACGATACCTGAAATAAAAAATTGTATGCGAAGGCAGCTGTTCCTGCCTTCGCAATAATTATCGTTTACATCATTAAACCCATGTCATGAGAATATTTACGACAATCATTTTATCCTTCTTTTTCCTGTTATGCGCTCCAATTTCAAAAGCTCAAGAAATCTTTGTCCTGACACCGAATGCCTGGAAGGAGTATTCACAAGGGGTCGATTACAACCATACCGAAGAATGGCTAGCAACCAAAGGGTATGAGTATTTCATTTATTCTGGCTCTTGGACTCCGAAGCAAGGAGAGAACTATTGGTTGTATTACAGATATCTCGGCTTGAGAGTTTGGTTCCTGGTTGACCAAGGAAATCAGATGAAAGCTCTTAGAGAATTCAAAAGCCACATTCTCACAGTTCCTGAAGTAATGGCTCTCCAGCAAGATCTGATCTTCATCCAACCAGTCCACTTCCCCTCTGGCAAAACTCTGCATCCCGTTGATGTTATGTACGAGATTGGAATAACATCAGAACCTAAAAACCAAACTAAAGTTTGGAAGCCTGATCAGCAAGAAGAATTTAAGCCGCTTGCTGAAAAACTTCTTTCGTCACTTACAAGCGGAATAAAGAGCAAAGACCCCGAAAGTGAAGCAAACTATTACCAGGGTGAGATTGACAAATGGTCTAATATTTACTTCAACGAAGTACCTATTCCAACCGACCTTCAAAGAAAGTTTAATCAACTCAAAAATCAATTCGGTGATCCAGGTAATGGGTTCACAAAAAACGATGGATTTCATAAAAATGATAAAAGAGGTAAAAAAGGAGATGGCCATAGTGATGGAACCAACACAGATGGAACCAACACAGATGGAACCAACACAGATGGAACCAATACAGATGGAACCAATACGGGTAGAACCGGAAGCAGAGGAAGTGAAGGAATTTGGGACCTAGGGTTACCAATCAAGGCCAATTTCTCAAAGTGGTTCCAACTCCTTTTCAGAGAACTTGTAAGATACCTACAGATAGAGGAATTGACCAAAAAAGCCCTGCTGGTTGCATACATGATCGCCCCAGAACTGATCGAAAACTGTGCAGAATTTTTCAGCAAAGTTCAACAACTGATGAGCATCCGAGAGCTCGATAAGTTCCTGGACGTTGCTGCAGAGATCTATATGAATCTTGACAAATATCTTGGATATCTCCGGCAGGCTCATGACCTGTTGACCAGCCAAGCGCTTCAGGATATAGTTGACCAACTGGATTGGGAAAACATTGATCTGGACGACATTGTCAATGCCGCTGAAAAGATTAAACTAGATGACATCCTCAATGCTGCAGACAAGTTCGGCCTACCTCCAGAAGCGATAAAAGCATTCGAATTCCTTGACCAAACGATTGGAGCGGGAGAATTTACCCTGGGTTCCCTTTCAAATATGACGAAAGAACAACTTAGGCAAGGTTTTACCAATGCCATGAAAACAGTTGTTGTGGATCAGTTCAACCAGAGGATAGGAAGCAAATATGGGCTCGATTTCAATGGTTTTTGGGACTGTGTAGAACAGAAAAAATGTGAGGACTGGCTTAAACGACAAGGCACCTCACTCGCTACCAGATATTTACCTAGGACTGTTTCAGTTGCTGTGCCTCATCTGTTGAATGGCAATTACGAGCAAGCTGCAAAACAAAGTATTATCCATGGATTGGGGAAAGTCCCTCATCTCAATAAAGTTGATATCGAGGGATTATATGATAACCTGAAATCAGGTAATTATGAGGAAGCTGTCCGTGGTCTTGCAGACTCGTACTTTCCGGGTTTTAGCGAATATGAGCAACTCGTGAGGGATGTTTTGGCTGGAAAACCGGTAGACCGGATTGTAGCTAAAAAGGCAATTAGTTCATTCTTGAAAAAAGCAGGCGCTAACGAAGTTGCCGAATATTTCTCAGAGTACGGTTTAGAGTTCTATGAATTGGTTACCCAGCACAACCTAAAGATTGATATATCACTTGCCCTTCAAAAAATGGACTTATCTCAGCTTGAAATTGAGCAAGTCATTGAAGAGGGTGCAAAAGCCTGGACAAGAGTATTGCTAGATCAGATGGCGAAAACGAATGGATTCAGCGATCCGGCAGCCAGAGAGGCTTTGTTAGCTGGCCAGGTAACAAATGCAATAGAGTTACAAATGAATGCAGGTTATGCCGGATCTATTGATTATAAAAGCCTGGTTTCACAGTTAATACAACATTCGACCAATCGCCTTCTGCTACTCAGAGCCTTACATCAGTTGTCAAAAGATGAGATTCCTCTAACCAGGGATGAACTAGAATACAAATTGATTAACTACCGATTGAGGTAATAATATTCCAACACGATGAAAAAATTAAATCTCATAATAATTCTATTTGTTGGAACGCTTTTCGGTGCTGTAATAGCCCAGAAAGTCAACTTACTCCAACAGCCTGGAAATCAATCTCCTGATAAGAATGTTTACACGACCCTCTCAGATCCTTGCTCAGAAAATGTATTGTACCTTGCTGCTGACCAAAAGGGAAAAGGAGAAATCACCCAGATTGAGTTTGAAGAAATAATTCAAAAACATCAGGAATACAAAAGGCAAAATTGTCTTGAATCCGTCGCCCAACCTGTTGACCCATGTGACGAAATCAATCTTTCAAATGGAGGCCGGATTGGCAAATCACATAAATTGTGCGGACCTGGCAATGTGTCCCAGCCGCTGGAAAACGAAGTTACCCCTGTGGGAGGCAACCCGAAATTATCGAAAGACTATCAATGGCAGAAACAAGTGAAAGGAGGAGGATGGACTATCATTGCCGGTGCTAATTCTAAGTCTTACAGTCCTGGAGTCCTTCGGGAAACCACTACATATAGAAGGTTGGCCCGAAAGGGAGACTGCGACTTCATCCCGTCAAATGAAGTCAAAGTGAAGGTCGGCAACACAGCAGTAGCAAAAATCAGTGCATCTAAACTTGAGGTTAAGATTGGTGAAAAAGTAGATCTTTCCTCTCCTAAAGCAGCAGGATTCCTTGCCAGGCATAAATATGACTGGTCCACTAACGATGGAAGCCCTCACACTTCTAAGTCCAGGGAATTCTCTGTAAGCTGGAACACTGGTGGCCTTAAAGAGATAATCTTATCTGTTCGGAGGAAAGATTGTATCTCTACCGACACGATCATAATCAAAGTAATAGGTCATAAAACTACACCACAGCCAATTGAGCGGAAAGAAAAGCCTGAAGTACCTGAAAAACCTGAAATCGAAAAACAGAAGGAGGTTGAAAAGGACTCTGTAATTGCAATCGCAACTCCTTCACCAAGCCCTGACAGCTCTTCAAAAGTTGAGGTTCCTACCCCGAAAAGGCATGTAAAAATGGAAGGAGGCCCATGTGACACTTGTTGTACGAAATTCTCTGTGTTTGCAGATACAGCTGTTGAATCTCAACTTTCTATAAAGAAACAACAAAATACACGGCAAAACAGTGAATGTGTCAGAATTGGCAGCCCCCAAATTCTTATGAGCCATCCTATTGAAAATAGTGAGATGCAAGGAAAAGATACCACCCTAATGTTTGACCTTGTCCCAGCTTTTCTAACAGGTGAATACAGGGATAATATGTACGTGCCATTTGTGTATGAAAAGCTGCGGTATTTTGAATGGCGCGAGGGTGAGATTAAGTGCAACTATGCACAAATGCAGATTCCTCCTCCTGGTTTTAGTTGTAGTAACCACCCTGTGGACCCAAAGCCTGGGATATGTGGGAAACTTAATGGTGTAATTGCGAACCTAAAAAATTTCCCTGGCGACTGTTCCTTTTTTGTGCTCTTTCCGAGCCGGAGTTCAAATAAAGTTTTTGGTATCACCAAAGACACCATCAAGGTTGTACCTAACCTCTCATCTTCTCTCTTTCACTTCCCGAATAAGGATTTAAAATTTCCCCAAGGTTTGAGTGAAGACGATCATGCAAACATGATAGGGCATTTGCTATATCGTTTAGCCGTCTTTTTGGGGTATGACAGTGAAGCAAAAATCCTGCAGCAACCAAAAGGGAGTAGCCTGTTTTTCACTGTCGCAGGAAAAGTTAACAATCGTGGCGCTTACCTGATCAGTTTCGGATTTGACAGGGCCGGAAATTACCGGGAATACACACCTGTAAAAATGGTTGATGGTTCCAAGTTATCTCAGGCATTAACAAAAAGTCTGGTGTCAAATAGAACACAGATCAGTCGCCTCATGGAGATGGTCTATGGGTGGCAAAATACAGGAGCACAAAAATACATCGAGGCCGCCTTACCTGGAACTTCAGCAATGGCCCCGCTAAAGGCTTTAGGCAGCCCTACAAACAAGGATAAATACCCGCCTCACTTGCTTTCTTCATTAAGAAGAGGAAGGCCTGTTAAGCTTTTAGTTAACAACGGCAGCAACTATCAGGTAATGCTACCTGACGGCTCAATTCAGGACACATGGTTGGGGCGTCAACTCACTGGTCATCAGAACAATTGGCTCTACTATTTGGCCATTGCTGATAACAAACTCCAAGTATTAAACGATTCCCCTTCGCAAAATAGCTTTGTTTTTTTCTTCAGGAATAGCACAGAAGCACTATGGTCGTGGGTTACCACTGGAAAGGTTCCTAAAGAAAAAAAGCTCCTTGACGGTATGCAAAGCTTCCTGCTTGCTGACCAAAAAGTGGAAAATTACATAAGGAACTTAAAGGCAAATCCTATGCCATCAGAAAGGGCTTTTTGGTTGGACCAGGCAAGTTCAAACTCCAAAATTTCGCCGCTGGACTACTTTAAAGCACAAGCTCGGGCTGACGAAGTCTTTATGTTCGGGAAAGGGGATGTGAAAAAGATGTACCGTTTAGGAGAGGGTCTTAACCCAACCCATTCCATCAGTATTTATGGAGTCGGTGTAACATGGAAAATATGGAGGGAGCTTAAACCTAAATATCAGTCCTGGCGAAAGGCTTTTGTTAATGATTTGGCTTATTCCCGTGGTTCAAGCCTGGAGGCCTGGTATGCGAAGTCCAGGTTTGGCACCTCAAGAAAAAGTCAATACACTACTAAAGTTGGTGTCTACCTGCCGAAAAGAGCTTTCCGAAACCTTTCTCTTGCAGCTGTAAGAAAAAATATTTCAGATGACGGTATCATCTACCGGAGGGATTCGTCCCCATCGCAAGCAAATCTGTTTAAAAGTTGGTTGACAGAAGATTGGAAAGCTCTAAATCTGTGGAGAGCTAATCCACTCGGATACCTGGAAAGAGTGCAAATGGGCATTTAAGGGGTTTCTTTAACTATTAATTCATATTAAAAAATTATCATATGAGAATTTTAACTTCAAGAATTATCCTCTGGTTGTTCAATGATCAGAGAACTCGAAACAAAGGCCGCATTCCATTAGGGTTCCATCCAAAAGCCATTTGGTTCTCAGCCATCCTGGCGCTTATCGTTGGTGTTGTCGCAGGAAACATCTTCTTGCATGCATGTTTTTTCCAATCAAATAGATCAATAAAGCAACTCAAAATCAATTTTCCGACAACTGTCAAAACCACCAGTGATAAACTGGGTGTTTTACTACATCATTTCAAGCAACAAGTAAACCGGACAGGTACGAGCCAAGACAGCGAACTGAACAGGCTACTCACATCTGACTATATCGAATTTGAATCTGCTGTTAACTTTATCAGCTCAATTAATAAGTCTGGCTATTCTAAGAAACAGATTATCGGACACATTCATGGCCGTCCCAAAGGATTCCCTTTCACAATCCTTTATAAGCAAAAAATTCCTGCTTTGCTTAGAGGTTACGGGCTTACCCAGCCTGACCCAAATGCTAATAAATTAGGGAAAGATGCTCTAAACTATCGGTTGGCGTGGGCATTGATGAGCGAGTTTCGGCAAAAACACAAAAATCTGTCAGGTTTAAATGTGCCATATTGGTTCCTCACGGCTTTCGCAGGGCACCTACAATGGGTTATCTTTTTTGTCGCCATCTGCTGTTTTATTTTGCTTCAAATGAAGAAAGCCTGGGCAGATATGCAAAGGCAGTTGATCTTGCACGGCACCTTTCCTGGATTCCCTAATGAAAACCTTTGGAATATCGACAATGTAAAGGACGACGAGTTTCCTTTTTTCACACGACTGAGTCGCCAGTACAATGGCCTTTTGCTTCCAGTACTAATGATCCAGAAAGTCTTAAAAACGTCGAGAGAGAAAGATAAACCCTTATTTGAAGCATTTCTGGAAGAGGAGATAGCATTGTTGAAAGAGAAAAGCTATGACAGTTATGCACTCATCAACACCCAATATGAGAGCTGTCCTGCATTTGGGTTTATAGGTACGATTATCGGTGCCACCCTTGCCTTTGGGCATGCTTCCGGAGTGCTAAACGCCGCTGATCCTCAAGCGATGGAAGAGGAAATGAATGTATTAACAGGAGATCTTTCGCTCAGTTTTTTCACCACGCTCACAGGGCTGATAGCCGCCCTTCTGCTTTCTTTTATGATTTCAAAGGTCAAAACTCAGGAGGCAGAATTGTTCATCCTTCTGGAACAAAAATGTACCAGGGAGCTTAAGCGATTTTGGAAGGACAAAAAAAAGTATAGCTCATGAATGACAACAATCAAAAGAGTATGCTTGACGTGGAAACCAATTTACTGGCAGGCATATTTATCCTGCTGGTTTTGGTAGCCATAAAGGTTGGCACAGGAGGGAACTTCGATATCGACCAAGACATTGGTGGTGGCAACAAGAGCGATATCCCATATAAAGTGTATCCAGAGCGCCCTAAAGACTCCAGAATTGCACATGTATACATTGAATTGACTGGTGCAGTTAATACTCAGGGAATAAAGCTTGCATTGCAAGGTTCAACCTCGAGCGAAAGATCATGTTCTTTATCATTTGCTCCTTTTCACAGTATTTCGACCTGGGTAGCAACTCGAAAAACACATATGGTGGGAAATTGGCAAATAGTGGTATTAAATCCTCCTCCTGTATCCCAAAAGGTATTTGTGAAAATCAATGTATTTCTAGGTAGTAGACACAGTTGTAGCGTGCAGTTTCAATTGACAAGAGGGTCTTCCATGCTTATTAATTTTCATGAATATGGAAATGATTCACCAACAATAACATTTGGAAACAATGAAAACTGTTTATAGAAGAAACAATACCCGAAGTAGTACCCTAACGCTAGCAATGCTGGACATCATCAGTAATGCTATGGCGGGGATCGCCGTCCTGTTTTTTCTTCATGTTGCTTTGCAACTTCAAACCCCGCCCCCAACACCTGTTAGAGGACGAGCAGTATTTGAGATAGAGTTGAAGGTAACACCAGGCGCATACGAGCCGTCTGTATTCCTTTTGTATAAAAATGAAAAACGGCCTGTAGATGATTATCTAGCCTATGGAGGTGGGTATGATGGTGACCTTGAAATCGATAAAGCTGAAACCTCTTTTGAGTTTACAGAGGATACTGCATCCATGATAGGTTTTGAAAGGCTTCTTGTCAGGGATACTGATAATCCCCTTAAATGGACTGTTCACTTAATGGACCCACTAGAGGGAACGTACTCGATAGGAATGATATATGTTGATCATGAAAAATTTTACAGAGAACCTACCCCTGCAAAGATAAAATTGGAGTCATATTTTGAATTTTCTGAGGGTGATGAAGTTTACCAATCCAAGGAAGTTACAAGAGATGTAATGAGTCCAACAGTTTATCATCGATTTGAAGTGGAAATAACTGAAACAGGACTTCAGTTGCAATAACACACAAATAAATTAAAAAAAATAAAACAATGGAAAACTCAAAGGAATTTAACACGGCTCTAAAAAAATTAAACAGAGAAAAGGCGTTCATCCTATCCGGTGATCCTGATCTCGAATCAAGGGAAAACGAAAATCTTTATAATGAGTTGATAAATGCCTTCACCCAAAAGTGGCCTGGTTATCAAGTTACGGACCAGCAATCAGCTTCTATTTCAATTGAAAAAGCCGAACCTCAGACAAAGCCCATTCAGCCGAGGACTCGAATTTCAGTGGCTGGGCTTTTTAATAAAGGTTTCCGATTCTTCACAACCACGCTCTTATCCTTTATTAAATTGATTTTTAAGGTTCTCTTTTCTCCTTTCACATTGATAATTTACCTTACTCAAAAGATTTCGAAAGTATTCAAAAATCGACGTAGAAGTCAATATACGAATAGGGTTCCGCAGAAAACAAGGGAATTAAACAATTCTAAAGTTTCTGAAAAAAAGAAGAAATCTAAAAAGGAAGATTCGGAAGAAATTGACACCAAATACAACGCTGAAAAAGAACACCTTCAAGGTCAGATAATAGCATTAGAAAGGAGAGTAAAATCATTAGAGGAAATCGTCAAAAATAAGTAGCCGTCAGTATCAATCTAACTTCAGGTTGTTAATTATAGCCCAGGCTTTGATTAGCTTGAGTTGGCATTCTGTTGGATCACAATTGTACTTGCCTTTCGCCTGAACAATTTGTCGTGAACGGGAAACTTCAATAGTAACTAGCGGGTTCTCTATGCCATTTTTGTAGTGCCTGAGGCTCCAAATGGAACAGTCTCCTGATCTGACATTTTCGATATAATCATCTACACAATGGTTTAACTTTAGGGCTTCATCAATTAAACCTTGCCCCTCACGAATCTGAATAATGTAAAAGATATTGTCATTTAGCTCATTAACATTAAAAAATGGTGAAAAACCAACCACTTTAAATTTGATCCTCTCAAATTTCCTGGCATAGAAGAAATGATCTGCTTCATCGAAAAGTGAGTTGAGTGTTTTACCTGAAACCTGGAATGCAGGGCTCTGTAGATTTTTAAATCTGAGATATCTCAAAAGAAAGCAATATTGATGCCTTTCCAAAGGCCTACAATTAGAAAAAAACTGAATCGCTGATTTCCAAAACCTCAAGTTCCCGCTGATGGCTCCTAATTCACTTTTCACAGAATGAAATAGTTTAATATTGCCTCCAAGCCCCTGCACAAATGCAAATAGAAAAGCAGTTGAATAAGTGCAATAAAGAGGGGCATGCACAAAGGCATGTTTCATTTTACCAATTAAGGGGAAGGGGATAAATTTCTTATTTAGCTTCCTCAGTTGAACACCCTGAAGAAGTTGGTATGTTAGGCGCCTGTCAGAAGCATTTTTGGTGCAAGGAAGAATATTCCAAAACACAAATTTCGGGAGATAGTATAAAATTGTCCTGAAGGTAAATACTTTGAAAATCTTTATCCTTTTGTAGAATTGATCTGATAATAAAAGTTTCCCATGTTCAGGAAAAGTTAGAAAAATCCAGAGGCCTGTAATTGAAGCCAGCCGGTCTTTATTAAAACTATTGGAAGAGGAAATTAATTTTTTCTCAATCCGCCCTTCAATAAGATTTAATTCTTGGCTTTGAAGAAAGGCAATCAAAAGCGAATTGAAACGACGATCGTTATGTACTCCGTACCACTTAAAGTAGACCTTATGACTCGATTTCAGCTTTGTAGAGAACCCGTCGATATCCAGAGCAATAACCCCATAAGTCAGTCGTTCGAGAGTACTTCTTTCAACATTCAATCGATCAGGGTTACCTCCGTTTTTGGAAAGTCGGAAACGATCCCGAGGGGGTAGCTTTAGTAAATGGCCTTTTACCTGGCGGTGCTTTTCCTTCATTTTTTGAAGGAAGATATCAGGCCTGAGATTATTCGGGATTATCCATTGATATTTTTGCAAAAAAACACCCAATTCTTGTTCTTTTTGGTCTTTGCCTGACAGAGAAGGCATCTTGTGAAGAACATCTGCTGGATTTTACAGTCCGGTCAATAACGATCTCTTAGGACTGTGAATCATTAGGTGATATTGTTTTTCTCTCATATTTGTATTTTTGCCTTACGTTTCTTTTTTAGGACCCCAGCTTAACTAGAGGAGCACTGCAATGCCCTAATTTCCAGACCATATAGTGCCCCCAGCGGGGCTTAGCGAATAAGGGTACGTATACATAGTCATGATTTTTTATCTTATGAC
>JBCCHF010000030.1:0-84872 GCA_039028895.1 Bacteroidota bacterium
GTAACCCTGATCAATAAGACACATTTTGCGGCAGAATTGTCCTTCCTTTACCAGGAATTCATCTTTCGATAAATGTTCTTCCTGGTAATAGGCGGTAATGTGCGGAATCAATTTTTCCGGAAGGTTAAGCTCATGTTTCAGAAATGTGTTCAGGCTTTGCATTGAAGGTTAGGAGATTTCAATCCACTCACCATCGTTTGGAATGTAGGTTTTATCCGCTAAATTTTCTTCATTCAATTTTGTCTGCAATATTTCTCTTGTGGTGGGGCAGTGATTAACAGCTTCCATGTGATTGGCAATAACTTTCCCTGGCGCATTTTTAATGAATTTAATGATATCCTCCAAAGTCATTAATAGTGGCTTAAAGATGTCAAATTGAGCAGAACCTGCTGCTACCACGCTTATCGCTGGTTTGTACTCGCTTAATACTTTGTGAACTGCTTCCGTATAAATGGTGTCAGAGCTGAGATAAATTGATGGTTGGTTTGCTAACTCGATATAAAAACCCATCACATTACCGGCTGGTTTGGCAATAAAGCCATAACCATGCTTTGCGGGAATGCCTTCTATCTTGCCGCCAAGGAAATCTTCTCTTTTCCAGTAGTCTAAAGTTTGGATGACATTTAATCCCTTATTTCGTAGTGCTTTTTCATCAAGTGCGCTGCAGGTAACGGGTATGTTTTTATCCACTAAATATTTTTCAGCTGCTTTGTCCAGATGGTCTGGATGGCGGTGAGTGATCAGGCAATGGGTTACCTTTTCAAGGGTAGGTTTGCAGCTTTCCGGCAAGGGTACAATTGGATTCTTCATGGGCTTGAACCGGAAAAAAGTAAATGGCGGCATAGTCCCTTTGCCGCCTGTCATTGGGTCGATCAATATGACTTTACCATCTGCCTCAATCACCATGGTAGCATTTCTGAAATGTTGAATCTTCATGGGCTAAATTATTTTTACTCGGTTCAGTCAACTTTTAATTTGAGTAGTCGGTCAATTCTTCTTTTGTTGAATTGTTGCAAAAACACAAGGTATAGGTTGAAAATAATATTTGAAATCGTATAAACAATAAGTTGCCAACTCTCTACACCAATACAGGCCAATACAAAGATGAAAATTTGCAATAAAATGAACGCAATCAAGTGGCTATTTTCTGCTAGGGTCATATTCATTTTCAGCTTTTCCAGTTTTTCTGTGTGGCGTCTTCCTTTATATTTCAGAGATGGATTGAATGCGCCCAATACCGTTTTCCGAATGATCAATCCCAATACCAAAACCCCCAACTGTTTTGTCAGGTTATCGCTGATATAATTGTGATTTTCAAACTTGTCGAAATTGCCGCTATACCGGATCAGAGTCGTGCCAAGTGCCCCGAGTCCATAAGAAAGGAAAATGTAAAATATGGGGTTGAACATTTCGATTGTCATGGTAATGAATTGTCGCTCGCATCGATATCATTGTCATCTATCAAAGCATCATCTACCATCTCTATAGGTTGTTTTTCATAAGTCGCAGGATGTTCGTAAATACCGAGTTTGGACTCAGCTGCGTTTCTGGATTTTGAAACACCTTTTAGCAAAATTCCAGAGATAATGATAATGACAAATATGGTGATTGCTATTTCCATTTTCAAGCTCCCTTTTTTCTTCTCAAAACTCTAATGAAAAAGCGTATTCCAAAAAATAAAAAGGCAATAATACTTAGTGCCAAGACACCCAATAAGATATAAAGTATTGTCAGATTCGGTCCAAAAAATAAATATAACAATAGTTCATTTCCGAGTTGTTCGCCATATTCTGAATTGGTAAAAAGCACGAAACCCCAATCGGAGTCAGGATCTGCAGCAAAGAAGGATGTAAATCCGTAGTTATTGCCACCATGTAGATAAAGATTGGTAAGTGGAATTCTTGGCTTATAAAACCCCAGAGTGTAATCCACTTTTATCGAATTGAATTCATTGACATAAGAATGTACTCTAAATAATTCATCAAAACTGCTTTCTTTCAAACCCTTTTTGTTCATAAGGGCGATTAACCATTTTGAAAAATCGATGGCTTCTGAATGTACGGAAGCTGGCGGCCGAAATTCGAATCTATATTGTCTTTCTGGATCTCTGTCAGGACTTATCCACTGGCCATCTTCGTCGTAAGGTTCTGCTTTGTGCTTCATGCTAAAGCTGTCTTGTATGAAAACGGTGTGCTCCATTCCAAGCGGGGAGGCGACCCTGGATTGATATTCAACCTCTAACCCTTCCCAGTCGGTGTTTTTTAGGTGACAAAGCACTTTCCCAAGGTACATATAGCCTTCACCCGAGTATAAAAAGTCGGTGCCGGGGTCGAAATGAATTTTCAGTTTGTCTCCAGGTGTGTCGTTTCGCCAGTTTGGAAATCCGGATCGGTGGCAAAGCACCATGCGAGCAGTTATTTGTTTATATCGCTCATCGTATTCAATATCTGGATGAGGTTGGTAGGTATACAAAGGTGTGTCGAGGTCCAATATGCCTTCATCCACAAAGGTCATCGCGAAATAAGCGAACATTGGTTTAGATAATGAGGCAGCTTCAAAGATTGTGTTGTTGGATACCTTTGTTTGGGTTTCCAGGTTGGCGTAACCAAAAGTGTTGTGATGAACCACCTGACCATCATTAATCAGTGCAAATGATAGCCCAGGCATCCCGAGTTGTGCCATTTGTTCCTCGATATGCCTATCGATAGTCGCTTTGGGGAGATTAAATCCAAAGTAGCTTTCCACTTCATCGCTTTTATCAGCGCAGCTTTGAGTAAGAAAAGCAAGAGTACCCAGTAGCAACAGGTGCTTTAGAAGAAAAGAGCGGGATTTCATTTTTTGGAGTGTTATTTATACTTTAAAATAGTATCCATTTTTAATATCCCTGGATATTCATACCTAAAATGATATCTCTTTCAATGATTAGAATACCGTTTTGAACTACTGGAGTTACAATACCAGACCCTCCTCTTTTTCTTTGCTTGCTGCGTTCGTAATCGGATAAATTAGGGTCATCATCAAAAAGAATGTCATCTATGAAGTAAGGGGTTTTCCCTTCCTCTTTGATGGTGACATGAATGTGCTGAGGAATGGTTGTGTTAGGGTAAGACGCCGGCCTGAACGTGTAAATTTGGTATTCCCCATTTTTATTGGTTTTTACCCAACCCCTTAAATAACCATGTCTTGCAGACCAATCATCTGGATCACCTTTTTTAGGATAAATTCCATGTTCATCGGTATGATAAGCATAAATAATGACATCCTCGACAGGCGTTTTCCCGTCAAGGGCCAAAACCCTGCCTTTGACCAGGATCTTGTTCGCAGATTCGTCAAACCTCGGGAAGGTATCGGTGTGGCTAAGATTCTTGTCTCCATACTCGTATAATGCTTCGCACCCCTCACATGGCCCACCGACTTTTTGATCGGCTTGTTGTCCTGAACATGCATAAGTAAGCAAAACCAATAGCATTAAAAATCCCCATTTTGTTGTCATAGCCTAAAGTGTTTTAAACAGGTTGCCTATTTCCTTTTATGCTAAGGCTGTCTGTCTTTAGTTATTTGTAATGGGTGAGAGGGCTTTACGATATTTTGATAATTGAAGTTACGACTTTGTTATAAGATTTAGAAAATTCAAAAATCCCTGTTCTAGCAAGGTCTACTGAAAGCCTTATTATGTATTTTAGCCTTAACACAGTCTCTCTTTCAGGAGACTCCGGCAGGACATTTGTTTTGAGATAGCTTCTAAGTCAGTTTATTCGATTACCGCTTCAAAATTTTAAAAACTGAAGTATGGTCATTCCTTTGTACCGTCATAATATAGATGCCACTCCCCAAGCTTGAAATATCATTAACTGGTTTTAGATTGGAGACCACCAACCTCCCAAAAATGTCAAATAATTCTGCCTTGAAATTTGCGCCCTCTGTGTCGATGACCAATTCTCCATTAGTCGGATTTGGGTAAACCAAAATTTCAGATGATGTGATTATTTCAACCGAAGTGCTCACGAAGCTGACTGTGTTTGAAATGCCCATGCATCCATTTTCGTTGGTAACTTCCACGTAGTAGTCACCATTTTCGTTGGGCATTATGGTTGGACCATTTTCATCATTAATTGCCATGCCGTCTAGATACCATTGATAGCTTGGGAAGGTGTTGTCAGTGGACAAAGTTCCGTTCATTTCCTCGATTGTGACTGTTGGAAGCGCGTTAATGCTGAGGTCTAGGGTGATCGTGCTGTCGCAGCCTGCGGCATTGGGTAAGGTGGTGAAATAGGTGCCTGCTTCGGCGATTGTCTCCTCAAAGAAGGCATAGGTATCGCCAGCGCAGATCGTTGCATTTATTTCGCTTGTTGTATTCGGAATCTCAGTTGAAATTTCGGTATCGGCTGTTATTAATTCTACGCGATCAATGAATAGATTCGAAGCGGACTCTGCGGGGACATCTTTTTCGGAAGTTAGTGTCATAAATGCGCCATCTGCCCAGGGTGTATTATCCCAAAAGTTGCTGACCACTTCGTGCCATCGAATCCGGATCGACCGAGCGTCGTCGAGAAGACGCGTGCCATTTGCTGTTGTGGTAGGTGCAGCTAAATGGGCGCCCAGTTCAATGCGCAATTCCTTATCCCATAAATGATATTTGATCGGTAAGGGTTCGTTAACATCCCAGTCAGAAAAGGAGGAAGCAAAAAGTAATTCCGTGGCTGGCTGATTGGGATTCTTTACTTCGACAGTAATGTTGGGTTGGGGCCCAATGAAATCTATACTCAGCAATATAGCAGGGATATCATCGTGTAATTGATTCCCAACAAATCCACAATAGTTGTTTGGGTTTTCCATTGACCAGATACCTAGCTTGAATGCTGTGTTCATGTTGAAGTTGGCCGGATCAGGTTGAATAGTTGTCTCCAAAATAGCGCCATAAGGATCGTTCCACAGAAACAAGTCGGAAGATTGAATTTGGGCGTAAGCCGAATTATTGTGTACAAGCGACAGTTCATCGTTATTATCAAATGTCGCATTGGTTGTTTTGAAGTAGGCGGTTGAAGTTTCTGTAAAGTCTTCCTGAATTACGGTCAGGAAAGGGTGTTCCACGTAATTCACAGCATCTTCAAAATGCTCGGTGGTGGTTGCACAATGACTGCCATCAGTTTCCAGAAATTTCCCCTTAAGGCCATCCTGTTCGACACCATTGTGATAGATGTTCATAATGTCACCTTCACGAAAATCATTGAACGACGTCATATTGGCAATGCGCTGGTCGAATGGCAACAGGTAATCGAGGTAATTGGAAGCATAGGGGAGTATGGCTTCGTAGTGACCATCTGGATTTTGAGTCTCATAATCCTGGTCAACCTGGCGGATATAACTGCCTCCGCATGATGGCATCCCGCCACTAAACGTCTCCGGATAAATGAATGCTAGGTTATGTGCCATCCTTGCTCCTCCTGAATTTCCGGACGTGTAAATCCTGTCTGGATCAATGTTGAATAATTCCTGCATCCGCAAAACTGCGGCCATCCCAACACCCATCCGGATATTAATAAAAATAGAGTTGCCAATATTGTCTCCGGCTATCCAGATCAGTTTTTTGTCGTCCAAAACAGGCAGCCACTGGCTCTTGAATCCACCATTGTTGCCTGAGTTGATAAAGGTTACAAGTCCGTAAGGCTCTGTTCCGTCATAATCGTCGGGAACATAAATATCAAACGTATAATCCTGAAGCAACTGCTGGGCATCAGGGAAATACCCTAAAAACCCAAATCCGGATTGCGAGGGAGTGATTACGCTGGCGTCATCTAGTTGGCCAATGTCCTGGTTGTTAATCTGGCCGGTTCCGAATGGACTTTCCTGTGCCACCAGGTTTGAAGAAAAGAAAATCAGGATAATGATAATTCGTGTTGACATTTGCATGGGTTTCATTTAAAAGTATTTCTGGTGTAATTTATGACCTAAATCGATGATATCCTCCATTCTCGCCAGGGAATACAGCCAAAGTTCGGGAAATCCTTGCTGTCCGTAATGGAGTCCAGCTAATCCGCCTGCAATTGCAGCAGTGGTGTCGGTGTCATGACCCAAATTTACTGCTGACAGGATGGTTGATTCATAAGTGTCTTCACACAAGAAACACCAAAGGCTGGCTTCAATGGACTCGATCACATAACCGCCTGACCTGAGATCTTTTCGCGATGTTGACCGGATGTCTTTGGCAATGACTTTGGTGAAATGTTTTTGTTCGTCAGCGGAAAAGTTCATGCTTTGCCAGAAAGCGGTTATCTGTTGGCGCATTGAGGTGTACGCCTTTCCTTTATCTGTTTCCGTGAGCAGGTTTTCAGCCAAGGTTAAAAATATAAGGCAACTCATAGCTGCCCTGATATGTCGATGCGTTAATGCTGAAACATTCCAGATGATTTCGAACTGTTTTTCTATCGGCCTATCTTTAATGTAACATAGCAATGGCATAATCCTCATCAATGATCCGTTGCCATTGTCAAACTCATCGCCCTGGTATTTAAGTAGCGTCAATTCTTCCAGATTACCTGAGGCTACAATTTTATCCAGTCGATTTATTGCATTGGCTGTTGTGATGCCAATGTCAAACAACTCTCCTCTTGCCGACCAGTAATTCCTGTTTTTCCAAGCGGAAAACTTGGTTGCCATATCAGCCAGGTTATAACCTCCCAATAAAGATTCGGCCAGGCAAAAGGTCAATGAGCTATCATCAGACCAGGTTCCTGCCGGTTGGTTATAGGTCCCATAACCGATCATACCTTTGGCAGGATGGTTTTCCATTTCCTCAGCACTTTTGAATTCATATGGAACGCCAACCGCATCGCCGATCGCTACGCCTAACAGGGCCTCTGTTATTTTGTTGAGTTGCATTTTTTCATCCTTTAAATTGATTTCAAATTTAAAGAAATGTCTCCTTATGCGCACTCCATCATGGTTGTTGTGCTATGACTCACTCTTGTTGTTACGCATAATTCATTAATGCCTTGAAGGCATCTAAAAGGTCAGGTAGATTAGAAGAGATCTTCAAATTTTAATCTGTCACTTTCGTCTACATCAGATGGTATATTGCTCAGCCTAAATACCCTGATCGTTTTATGTCCTATGTCTGGGATGTCTCCTTCCAGGCTATATTTGTCAATTACCATGTAGCTAGCGCCTGGCCCCATCAGGTCCTCACTTTCAGAGTCGAAATATTTCTTAACCGGCCGCTTGGTTTTGGCGGTTCCTTCAAACGACAATAAGGCGAAATTATCATAGTCACCGAATGTTCCGCTTGCTATGTCGCTCCACATACTTTTTACACCTCCGATGTTGGGGTGCGTACTGGTTAGCGACGGGAAACTGAGGCTTTCTTCGTCCCCGTTTATCCATCCGGATTTAAGCTCAAGTTTGTATCGTTTATCTTTAATTGGTTTGGCATCTTCCTCTTCATAGGAGCTTTGTAAAACATCAGCTGTTTTGAGGACTAATTTCCCAAAGTCTGTAGTATCATCCGGCTCACTTTGGCCGCGGAAATATCGGTTTAATGGTTCGTACAAGTAGCTGGTGTATAATGCCAGGGCCAAAACATCTTCCGTATCATCTTTACATAGCTTTAAACAATAGGCAATTTGAGTTTCGGGGGTGTAACTGTATATCTCGTCGAAACTCATCTCACTAATAGCCGTTTTATCGGTAATCGCATTTGCAATTACATTAAAGGCCAGGTCGTGAAGGTGGTCTCCTTTTCCAGGTTCCCAGTCGTATGGATTCCATGCTGTGGCGGCTTCGTCTTTGTGCTCTACCAGCTTTTCTGCATTGTATATTAAAAGCTCAGTCAGCGCCTCCATATCTGCAAATTCTTTATTTTTGGTATCAAAAGAGGTAAGCACCTGGCTGTAGACATCATCCCATTCCATATCTGTAGTTTTAAGATGAGCCTCAAGGCTGTCAGCCGAATAGTCTACTGAGTCAACGGAGATTTTTCTTTGAACCGTACCTGCTTTGGCGTTGGACGTTTTTGGGGTTTGCTCGTCAATAGCTTTATGCTGATTTGTAACGGGGGTTCCTGTTGTCTTCTCTTTACCTCCACCTTGATCTCCTGTTTTAGTTTTCATGGAAGAGGCTTTCTTCCCCATTTTATCCGCTTCTTTTTCCAAGTTGCGGTTATCGTTGACGTTTACATTCCCATTTACTTTCTTGGTCGGTTTTACCCTGCCTTGTTTTTGTTGTACCACGTGCCAGGCTTCATGGGGCAGATGTTTTTCTTGTCCGGGCCCAAGGTGAATATTGCTGCCTTGTGCGTAGGCATGCGCTTTCAATTGAGCCGGTTTCCCGGAATTACGATGGACCCTCACATCATCCATTGAAAAACCTGACAGATTTTCTATTCCTGATTTTAAGGAGTTGGGAAGGTTTGTTTTAGTACCTTTTTTAGGTTGTTTTTTCTTGGATTTTTTATTGGCCAATTCTTGCAGTTGGGTGGCTTTTTCGTTTTGCAAACTGTTGTCTGCCATTTTTTGATAGGTTCTGAGCTGTTTAAGGTGAGGGCTGATTTCAGCCATGGTTTTCAGCTTATCTTTAGTCGCCAAATCCGGAGTTCTTTCCACTAATTGATCTGCAGATTTTTGGGAATTCTTTGTTTTAGAACCCTCGTTCAGGTTGTTTTTGGTTTTCTGGCGCTTGATTTTGTCAGCTGGCGTCTTCATATTATTTAATTTTTTGAGCTCGGTTGCTACAGAATACAAATCTCAAGGAAGCAATGAGGGATGCTTTCCCTAATATCATAAATATGGAAATTTTGAAGTATTAAATAAAGACATAGGTGCCTCCTTTTATTAGAGGGCATATTTGTATAGTGGGCGGTATCTGCAGGGCAGTAAAAGGGATAGCTGATCGATCAGTTTAGTGTGAAGGCGGAGCTTGTGAGTTATAATAGGAGCTTGCTGAATTCAGGAATTTATATTACTGAGATTCGAAATGAAACTGTTGTGAAAGCATTTAAAGTCGTGAAAAAATTACTAGCCGTTCTAGCGGGGTCCCCTTCAGGGGCTACGGTGTGGATACATCGAATTATTTTTAAACTATCTTTTGTCAGCCGGCTTTTTGTGACCTTGAAAAGGTCATATCATGTTTGCTAATTTTCTGTTTCTCTATTGTCCCGACCTCTCTGAGGTCGGAAACAAGACTTATGGCCAATTAGCTAAGATAGGTTGACCGCTCTGCGGTCAATGTTTTAACCAAACACCTCACGTAAAATCAATTTATAAAAATGGGTGTGTCCACACGGGAACGCTCTCTTCGAGGACCCTGCCAGGACTAGCATTTAGTTGGTTGATCGGTCATCCGAAAAACGTGTCTTTTATGCCTTTGCGGAATGCTTCGTCTCCTACCAATTTTCGTTGTTCATAATATGCTTTGGCGTCTTCGCCGGCAGGATATCTTAATTGTTGTTTGCCATCGGTTGCTGCCTCATAGACGACCTCGGCAATCTGCATGGCTGTAGAGTAGTTTTTCTGCCGCTCGGGATCCATAAAAACCGATAAAACCTTCTGCATTTGATCATTATATGCCTCATGGGATGTCAGGTCAAGTGAGCGGCTTGCAAAGTCAGTGGCAATACCCCCTGGAGAAATCGTTTTTACATCAATACCATGTGGATTAAGTTCGAATGCAAGACTTTCGCTCCATCCTTCAAGACCCCATTTGGTGGCATGATATACCGAATTGAAAGGAAGGGTAATTAGCCCACCTATAGACGTTGTGGTAATAAACATTCCACTTTTCTTTTCTCTGAAATGCGGGATAAAAGCCTGTGTTACCCTCATTACTCCGAGGAGGTTGGTATTGAGTTGTCGGACCAATTGTTCATCTGTGGCACCTTCAAAAGGACCTGCGAGACCATAACCGGCATTGTTAAAAACGATATCGATTGCCCCTAATGAAATTGCTTTTTCCGCTGTTGATTTGATTTGTGCAGTATCCGTAACATCCAAAGGTAGGAGTGTTATGTTTTCAATCTTATTGAGTTCCTGTTCATTTTCAGGCTTTCGCATGGTCGCTATGACGTTCCAGCCTTTTTCATCAAACAGCATTGCCGCTGCTTTTCCCAAACCAGAAGATGCGCCTGTGATGAAAATTTTTTGTGTCATTTTATATTGTTTTAAACTGAAAACACAAAGGTGGCTAATAAGTTGAAATAGACAAGTGTTTTAATAGAGTAATCTGGTGAGCCAACGTTCTAGCAGGGTCCCTTTCAGGAGACCCTGCTGTGACGGTACGAAAGAAAGAGACCCTTTCAGAACTTGGTGATTGTTTTAAGCTTGTTAATTTCTTCCAGCGATAACCCCGCCATCTGTGTCCCAAATCGCTCCTGTTACCCAGGATGCTTTTTCAGACAACAGGAACAAAATGCTGTTGGCAATGTCTTTTGGTGTGCCATTTCTTCCAATTGGGTGAAAATTATTGAAGCCTACCAATGCTTTTTTGGCTTCCTCCTTACCTCCAAACACGCCATGGTAAACAGGTGTGTCAACGACAGCCGGAGAAACGGCGTTTACACGAATGTTATAGTCGGCCAATTCCATGGCTAAATGTTGGGTCAAAGAATGCAAACCTGCTTTTTGCATGGAATAAGCAGATGAAGGTGTTGCTTTGACTGCCTGCTTGGCCCACATAGAACCGACATTGACAATTGATCCTCCATTGTTTGCCTTCATTTTCTTGGCAGCACTTTGTGTGATAAAGAAGAATCCACGATTCAGATCGAGATATGAGTCATAATCTTCCACTGTGTGATCGAGGAATGGCTTTGGCCCAAAAATGCCGGATGCATTAACGAGATAGTCCAGAGTTTCGAGTGATTCGATGCTGGCAATTAGAGATTCTACCTGGTCAATATTGGAGATGTCTACCGTGTGTTTGATCAGATTGTCTGTATCAGCAACTTTATTGGGATTTCTGCCTACAATATGCACGGTTGCACCCCCTTCTAATAATGCTTGCGTTGTCGCATATCCTATTCCACTTGTACCGCCAATAACTATGGCTACTTTTTTTTCGAATTCTTTCATTTTAATGTTGTTTGTTGATTATTTATAGACAGACAGGTCTGTCTTTGGTGTGATAAATTTTTTTAACTAATGATTCTTGAACATAATTTCTTGGCTTCCTTGATCGGCCAATCGGCCTGATGAAGGTGACTTTCTGCTACGGCCCCTTCATAGAGGAGGTATATCTGCCTAGCGAGCGACTTGCTTTCTTTGCCTTTTACATGGTCAAGGTTTTTGCTGACAAGCGTTGAAATGAGGTTGATGAATTGATTTTTCTGGGTTTGAATCTCATGCTTGATCCTTAAATTCTCTTTTGGGACTTCCGAGACAGTTTTGATACACCAGCAACCGTTGAAATCTTTGTCCTTAAAAAACAATTGAAGAAAATCGAAAATGGCAAGCACCTGGTTTCTGCCTTTTCTTTTCGATTTAATAAATGCTTCAAGGTCTGCTGTAAATGTGGAGTTCTTAAACTGGAGGTAAGCAAGGCAAATATCTTCCTTTGATTTAAAATGGTTGTACAGAGTAGCTTTTGCGATGCCCGATTCAGCAATTATTTCGTTGATTCCAGTGGAGTTATACCCATTTGTATAAAACAAATGAGAAGCAGTTTCAATGATATTTTGCTTTACACTGGAGTGTTTCATGGCACAATGATAAGACAAATTTATTGAACAGACAAGTCTGTCTATTTGTTTTGTAACTTTTTAATGATGGCCATTGTCGTTTCAGTGGTGGAAGCGGTGCCTCCGAGGTCTCTTGTTCGCACTTTCCCTTCTTCAGTTGTTTCTTCTATAGCCTCCATGAGTAAGCTTTTGGCTTCCAGTTCTCCCAAGTGATCAAGCATCATGGCGGCGGTCCAAAAACAGGCGATTGGATTAGCGATATTTTTCCCGGCAATATCGGGAGCGCTTCCGTGGACAGGTTCAAACATACTTGGGAATTCCTTCTCAGGATTGATGTTGGCCCCGGCAGCTATGCCCATACCTCCGACTACAGCAGGTCCGAGATCAGACAAAATATCCCCAAACAAATTACTGGCTACCACAACATCAAACCAGTCCGGATGCTGAACAAAATGTGCACAAAGGATGTCTATATGGAATTGCTCCTGTTTGACTTCCGGATAGTGCTTACCTATTGTGTTGAATCTTTCATCCCAGAAAGGCATGGTGTGGATGATACCATTGGATTTGGTAGCACTGGTAATTTTTTGCCTTCTTTTACTGGCTAGTTCGAAGGCATATTTCATAATGCGATCAACACCTTTTTTCGTAAATACACTCTCCTGAACGACCAGTTCCTGTTCTGTTCCTTCATAAAGTTTACCGCCAATAGAAGAATATTCACCTTCATTGTTTTCCCTGACAATATAGAAGTCGACATCACCTGGATCTTTCAATGGAGAAGGCACACCTTTTAATAATCGCACGGGGCGCAGATTGACATATTGCTGGAAAGTTCTTCGAATCGGGATTAGTAATCCCCAAAGCGAAACATGATCCGGTACACCAGGATACCCAACAGCTCCCAGGAAGATGCTGTCGCTATCTTGAAGTCTTTCCAGACCGTCATCAGGCATCATTTTACCATAATCATTATAGTGTTTGCAGGAGTAGTCGAAATATTCGAAGGTTAATTGAAAGCCACATTTGGCAGCAACGACCTCCAGGACTTTTACAGACTCGGGAATTACTTCATTGCCAATGCCATCACCGGGAATGGTTGCGATCTTATAGGTGTTCATCTGGGTTTTTGTTTAAAAAATTCAAGAGTGCTGAAAGTGTTTCCTGTGGGGCTTCTTCTGGCAGATAATGCCCGCATGGAATGCCATGGCCTTCAACTTTTGTGGCCCATTTTGACCATTCAGCAATGATATCATATTTGCTGCCTACAAACCCTTTTTCACCCCAGAGACAAAGTAACGGGCAGTGTATTTTATGGCCTTTGTCAATATCGATTTGATCATGTTGGATGTCGATTGTAGCGGAGGCCCTGTAATCTTCACAACTGGCATGGATGGTTTCGGGAGTGAAGCATCTGAGGTATTCGCTAAAAGCTTTTGGGGTAATGGCCGCAGCATCTTTGCCCCATTGACCGAATTTCTTTTTCAAAAAATATAATGGATCCTGGCCGATCATTCGTTCCGGAATATCATAAGGCTGAATCAGGAAAAACCAATGGTAGTAGGCCGTAGCAAAATCCATATCTGTCGTTGTGTACATGGTATACGTAGGCGCAATGTCCATTACGACCAGTCGTTCAATCGCATCTGGCCGGTCCAGAGTCATTCGGTGGCCAACTCTTCCTCCACGGTCATGTCCGACGAGGGTGAACTTGTCAAATCCCAGTGCCTGCATCAAGGCCACCTGGTCGTTACCGTTTGCTCTTTTCGAGTAAGGTTCGTGGTTGTCGGCACTCTCTGGTGTACTGCTATCGCCATATCCTCGCAGGTCGCTGGCTACTACGGTGAATTGTTCTGCTAATTGCTCTGCTATTTTGTGCCACATGATATGGGTCTGTGGATAGCCGTGTAATAAGAGCAATGGTGGCCCGCTTCCGCCAATAACAAAATTGATATGTACGCCGTTTACCGCTAAATCAGATGCTTTGAAGCCAGAGAACATAATCAGCCATTTTTCGAATAATTACCTACTTTCTGTATTCGTGCTTTACCCAGTCAACCTCCATTACCCACTCACCAGTCATGGGGGTGTCTGTGATTTTGGCGTAATTTAATATGGCGAACATCGGTTCGGGGTATTTGTCGCCTTCTCCTACATTGCGATAGACTTCTTTCCCGTCGAGGCGGTAAACGAGGTCGCTGCCTTCCCATTCGACAGAGTATTCATGGTAATCATCGAGAGCGGCAGGAATGCCCTGACGCAAACTCCACCAATCGCCTTTGTCACATTCGCCAAGGTTTTTGATAGCGCCTGCTGTGTAATGGTCAGCACCACTATCGCCATGGTGTTCGAAGATATCGACTTCACCTGACCCGGTTAATGGCCAGCAAATGTTTTCGTCTTCTTCTTGTACGGGGGGCTCGTTGTTCCTGGCCCCTAAAATCCACCATGCGGGGAATTGACTGGCTTGTCCATTGCCCCACAGCCTGAGCCGGGCAGTCCATTTACCTTTGATAAATTCTTTTCGGTTCTTAGATGCGACACGGCCGGCGACATATTCGGTATCGGGGTGCTGCTTGCCGAACTTGTCGAGGTTGTCACAGCTTCTTTTTTCGCCGATATTAATGACTTTCAACTTTATGGTACCATTGCTGACTTCCCGGGTGTTAAACTCGTTGTCGGGGACATAGCATTGTTTTTCATTATTTACCCATATCCGTTGGTCCTGCCAGTTTTCTGGATTGAAGGTGTCGAAGTCATCGAAAAAGTCCACTGCCCAACCCTCTGCACTTGGGGCAACATGCTTTGCGGTCTTTTTGACGTTGCTGCAGCTATAGGTCATTAGTAAACTTGCAATTGCCAGAATAGAAATAAGGTGTTTCATGATTTTATCTGAATTAAGTGTGATTTAAAGTAAAGGAATTGTGTATTGCTTACTGTGCTGTTTGTTTTTCGTGCATAAACCCAGGGTTCCAGATTAACAGGCCCAATAAAGCTGCCATGAAAAGTGACCCTCCAACATCGTAAGTGTTGTTGGCAAGATGGAATATTGTGAAAAAAAGCTTGATGATTATTAAGATAACTGCCACGTACTTCCTGAATCTGGGCATCCAAATAAGTATTCCCCCTACTATCTGTAAAGTGCCCAACTCTTTCCAGAGGGTAGGGGATACGCGATTCATCATAGAGCATGAAGACTCCATGAAAGGGGATAATTTATCCAATCCTATGATCAGTAAAAGCAGACTACAAATGGCTACAACGATATTCGTAATATTCATTACTGGATGTTGTCAAAAAACGATGAAGACTCAAAATAGGTAATTAAAATCTTGTAAAGCCCTAAATTCAAGACCTCAAAAGATTTAGGTTTTGTCGGGTGACCATCGATTTTATAAATTTATAAGGCAGCTTCGGATAATTTTACCTGTTTTGTCCATTCACAGTGCGTAAAAATTTGTGATATGAAAATGATAAACTTTGTGGTTCACCTGTTGATAGTAATATGCCTGCTTCCGGCCAATACTTTTGCTCAGCTACTCAAGCTGGTTCCTGTTGAAGGGAAGACAAATATTATGGTTGCCCAAAATGTGATGATCCCTACCAAGGGTGGAATTCACCTGGCAACTGATATTTATTTTCCTGTAAAGGAAGGCTCAATAGTTAATGAAAAACTGCCTGTTTTACTACAGCGAACGCCTTATGGTAAAACAGCAGATCGATTTAAGCCTGCTATTTTCCTGTTTACAGAAAACGACTATATCGTCGCGGTTCAGGATTTGAGAGGACGATATGACTCTGAAGGAGAATTTACAAAGTATAATCCGTTGGAAGCTATTGATGGTGCCAATACGGTGGAATGGTTGAGCAAGCTTGAGCAAAGCAGTGGTCAAGTCGGTATGTGGGGCACTTCCTATGGTGCACACACACAAGCGGATGCATCAAAACTGGACCCCAAAGGCTTGTCAGCCATGATCATGAACATGGGAGGTATGACGAATGCCTGGGACCATGCGGTAAGACAGGGCGGGGCATTTGAGTTGGGCAGAGAATTAACCTGGGCCTGGAAGCAAATCCCTGCAGAGATCAAAGACCCGGTTGTGCAAGCCCATTTCAAGTTGGAACAGATAAAGGACTGGTACACGGTATGGCCGTTCCGGAAAGGTTTGAACCCCTTATCAATTGCGCCTAATTTCGAGGATTATATTTTGGAAGAATTAACCCACTCTGATTATACCGACTTTTGGAAAAAAATGGGCATCAATTGGGTGGAGTATTACGCACAAACAGCCGATGTGCCAATGATACATGTCGGCGGGTGGTACGATATTTTCCTCAGAGGGACTATCCAAAACTTTCAGGAACTGGATCGGCTACATACGACACCAAAATGGTTGATCGTTGGTCCATGGACACATGGCGGCAACCATAAGACCTTTGCCGGTGACGTTGACTTTGGAGAAGTTGCCACCATTCCCAATTTCAGGACCGGCTATCAACTTGATTGGTTTAACCATTTGCTGAAAAATAAGACAGTCGACCGCTTGCCAAGTCAGCCTATCCAGTTGTTTGTTATGGGAACAGGAGATGGCAGTAAAACAGTAGAAGGTCGATTAAACCATGGCGGATTTTGGATCGAAACGGATAATTGGCCACTTAAGACGGCAGAACCAACAACTTATTATTTTCATGAAAATGGTACACTAAGTCTTGTCCCACCACCACAGGGGCCAGCATCAAAAACCTTCACCTTTGACCCTAAAAACCCGGTGCCGACTTTGGGCGGAAATGTCTCAGCACGGGTAAAAGATGGGGGCTTTAATCAAAGAGAACGCCCCGATTTTATTGGCTCAAAAGCTCCCTTTTTACCACTTAAGTCGCGGCCCGATGTGTTGGTTTTTCAAACGCCGCCGCTAGAGGAAGATGTGCAGGTTATTGGGCCAATTCGAATTAAATTGTATTGTTCGAGTGATGCTGTGGATACCGATTTTACGGTAAAACTGGTTGATGTTTATCCGCCTACTGAGGATTTTCCGGGTGGCTTTGATTTGAACATTACAGATGGCATAGTCCGAATGAGTTATCGAAATGACCGAACAGAGAGAGAACTGATCGAACCAAACAAAGTCTACGAGGTCACGATCAATCCTTTCCCAACTGCGAATGTTTTCAAGAAAGGCCACCGTATCAGGATTGATGTTTCCAGTAGTAATTTCCCAAGGTGGGATGTTAATCCAAATACGGGCGAGCCATTAGGCCAACATCGCAGAGTGATTTCAGCGGATAATACGGTATATCATTCAACCGAATATCCATCTCATGTTGTGTTGCCGATTGTGCCTTTGGAGAATTAGTGTGGGATCAGAACCGATCTTCAAGGTACATTTTGATCAACTGAGCATGCGATAATGGCTTCTTAAGATTATGGACATCTCCGTTGGTTTCATAGTCAAGGAGGATGAGGTGTTTTGATTCTGCGATCTTTCGAAGGTGTTCAACTTCTTCTTGAAGTTTGTTGTCTAGTACCCATTTGTAGGAAGGAAGGTAGATTAATTTTCGGGCTGTCAGGTAGTCGAGTAATTCACTGCCATTAACCCCTTTCCGATGCCCTTTAGGCGGACCATACTTGCGAACTGTTCGCTTGAGGCCCTTCATGTTTGAAACCTTGAATTTGGATTGATCTACATCATATTCATTGAACACCTTCAGTCCCTGCCAAATGCCTTCTACACATTGAGAAAAATGTCCATCAGAATAGGGAATCGGAATGTTCCCGATAGGGTAAAAAGGACTAAATTTTACGGTGGGTTCAATACCTCTTGATGTTACATCAATGATAATTGAGTCAGGGAAATCGTTTTTGATATTAACAATTTTCCTTCGTCTGTTTTGTATAGAAATTTTCAAGGTGTATTATGTTTTGATTATTAAACGGGTCGAAACTGTTTATCTAATTGTTTTAAACACATTTTTGGTTCCCTAATTTCTTTCCAGGGTAATTGAAAATGAGCTACTCATTTATACGGAGGACATCTGAAAGCAAGCTGCTGTAGCCTGCAAAATTTCCCAATCCTTTTTCGATATTATTAAACACAAAAACGGGCTCGGCAAACGGGTCACTCTGGGTCATGTCCTGGAGCTTAAGACTCCGTTGATACAGGAAATAGGCTTCGCTGATCGACCTTATCTCAACCCTGACATCATAGTACCTGCCATCATTTCCATCGGAGGATGGCTGGATGCCAACAAAGCCGATTAACAGCTCCTTGTTTTCATCAATGAATGAACTATTCTCGAAAATGAGGCCATCACTTAGAATCGTCAGGAATCCGTCTGTCTCGTTATCAATCAAATCATTACCTGAAGAGTTACCCAGTTTTATGCTTGGTCGAATTTCCCAGGAGTCTATGACAGTCGTGTCACCGCCTTCGAGTGTCCAATAATAGGAGGTGGCTATGGCCGAAACATGGTAAAAATTTTCTCCAGGATCATTGTCCTTTAAATTTAGTCTAAACTGCGGATAAGAAGAGAATTCGTCTTCTTCAATCATGCCCAGGTAGGTGAATTCTTCAATGAAAGTCGTCGATGATGGGGCAACATCTGTCCCTTCTACTGCTTCAAAACCTGGAGCAGAAACTTTTACCGTGTAGGCTATTCCTGAGGCCGGGCGAAAGGATGCAGATCTAAAGAAGCCTTTTCGGGTATCGGCACCATCAGGAAGAGGATCTGGCCCCTGGAATGTCAATTGTTCGACCAGATTCTGACCTTCGTATATCTCAACAGTGGCATCGCGCATATTTTCAATATCATCCTGACTGGTGATGATTTTGCTATTCGAAACACTATACCAGGTTCAATAAATTGGGTTTTGTCCCAGTCGGTTGTTCTCAGAGGTGTTTCAGATACCTGAAAGTTGCGCATCATCCAGAGATTCCCTCCGGCATTGTCAGAGGTGGCTTCAGAGCGACTAAGGAAGTGAATGTATTCTGGTCTGGCTTGATTGGATAATGCAATTTTCTTCACTTTACCATAGTAGTACAAAGTTGAATTCGACACAGCAATAAATTGTTCGCCTGAATTGTCAGGAGTTACCAGTTGGTAAGTTTGCAGTTCTTCAGACGAGCGTGAAAAAAAGAGTATAATGCTAAAGAGAACTATTTTCATTCATATTAATTTTTCAAGGCATTAGCATGTTCAATCCAGTCGTCATTGCTTCTGAATTTGGTCAAACCAATGGCTTCAAATTCGTCGTACATGTCATTTTTGACAGCCTTCATTAGCTTTAAACATCTGCTGATTGCGCCAATTTTTGAATGTTTTGGTCCAAAATAGAGTATGCCTTTGTACCAGATGGCGGCAGCCTGTTCGCCGTCACCTCCCCAATAATCGGTTTCAAGGTAGGTAATCATTCCATCTTTGGAATTATCAACCAGGAGGGCTTCAATATTCGGGTTGAATTTCCAAAAGACTTCATAAGGGCTATCTTCTTTTCCGCCTATTTCGTCGGCAAGTGCATTGGTAAGAGGAATGAAAACAAACCCCTGTTCCATATCTATAAGATGCGCATTTTCGAAATGGGAGAAACGTTCTGCGGTTTCCCGTTTATTGAAGATGAAGCCTTGGATGTTATGTGACATTTGGCTATGTATTGACAGCAGATATTTTAAATACAATAATAATAATAAGTCACCCAGATAGTCTGATAAAAGTAGCTGTTAATTCTCCAATTTTCGTTTTAACTGATAAATGGAGCCAAAGAATGCTTTATCAGTAAGCATGGATTTCAGGGGTTTCGTACTAGCCAAATTTTTCAGTTTTTGGGCACTTAATGTACCAATAATCACAAAAAGCAGTAGAAGTGTGATTAAGGCTTTCCTTATAATTTCAAGGAAGGAACGAATTTCCCTTTTGCGATGATATACCTCTTTTTCCCGATTGTTATTTCTTCACCTTCGTTTAATTCTGCAAGGTTCATTAAATCTTCTTCCATGGTATGAAACGAACCTTTGGTCTGTTTTGCTATATCGAGGTATGCCGTATTTATTCCGCCAGTTGTTCCACAAGCAATAACCCTGATGGGTTTTTTTACCTTTCGCAACAATTCCAGGTCTCTTGGAGTAGCATAATTATCGGCGATCATTACGATATCTTTGCAATGTTCACATTGGTCAATGGCTTTCAATAAAGCTTCTATGTTATTTTCGGGAATGTCACCACCGTACCCATTCCTCATTGTTTTTTTTGCCAGGTCTTTAATGCCTTCAAACCCGGATTTTTTGCTTTGGTATATCCCTCCCGTCTTTCCGATTCGTTTTTGTTTATCAGGTTTTTGGTTACCATCATTAAAAAATGTGAAGTACTCAATACGGTCTTTATTGGCCTTGAAATTGAGTTTATACCACAACAGGAGTTGAGCTGAATATGGAGACATACTACCGGTAACATCACAAATCACATGCATTTTCTTCCAATGTGTATTGCGATGGAAAACCTTGAAAATAGTTGAATCCGGAGTCTTGTATTTAATTTCAGAAGTGAACAAATATGAAGAATCAACCGATTCTTCGAAGGCATTAATTTCCGATTCATAAATTATGGGTTCAGCCATTGCGTAAGTCTCGCTAATGAAAAAACGAATGGGCAAGGTTAATGCTGTTTTTACAGGTTTGCCATTGTATTTGCCGGGAGTCCATTTTGGCATTGCCTTAGTGGCTTTAATAGCTGCTTCTTCACAACCTGCCCCGATGCCTCTGAAAGGCCGAACCGATGTTACCTTTCCATTTTCATCTATAATGAAGGAGATAATAACAGTGCCCTGAATGCCTTTTTCCCTTGCCTCCGGTGGATATTTTATTGTTTTCATCCAGTATTCTCCTAGTTTCTCATCGCCGCCCGGGAAGGCAGGCATTTCCTTCAAAATGGTAAACACCTTGCTATCAGAATCTTCTTCTGAGTGGTGTCCAGAGGATTCTCCGGAGGTTATCTTATCGATGTATTTCATTTCTTTTTCAATTGAGGTCTTGGTTGGCGCCGGTCGAAAGGTAATTATAAACCCATGGAAAAAATCTTCTCCTTCCTTCCGGGAAGCACAGGATGATTGTCCGACCACTTCCCATTCGATCATTTCGTTGTTTAATATTTTCCCGTTAAGGGCATTCAACGATTCCAGCCTTTTCCTGTTCAAAGCTAATTGGTCAAATGATGGCATGGATTTATAAGTGGTGTAAACCAATTCTATTTTAAGAATAACCAGATCATGGACCTTTATTAACTCCTCCGGATTTTCAATTATTGGGGTACCAAATTTCGTATTTAGGAAAATAGTGTTGTCAACTTCTTTTATGTCAATCTTTTCAACCAGTGAAGCGCCGGATTGCAGGATGTAATCGATTTTTTCGGTTTGACCGAAAGTGAAGTTAGGGGCAAGCAAAAACGATAAAAAAATAGTAAATAGTCTCATAGTCTTTAATTAATGTGTACACACATTAAAGATGCTATTCTGACTGTTTTTGGTGGAGGAGGGGTGTTAGGAATATATTGAATTCACGACTTCCTGACCAGTGTAGTTTGGCCCGGCCTTATCATCAGCGCCTTTGTAACTTAGGTTAAAATTAATCTTCTGGTTGCCTTTGCATACCAGCAATTTCTTCCGATTGTGGTAGGTCATTGGCTTGCCTTCGAATGTTTTCAGAATTTCTGGTTCTAAGGATTTATTATTCAGATCCCTGACATTATTTAAATCGATGTTACCGATAAAGGTACCGTTTTCCTTCAGGCTACTTATTATTTTTTCAATCGCTCTGAGCTTATCCCCAATGTAGTGCAATCCATGAACACAGGTAACCAGATCATATTTTTCTGTTGGACGCCAATTGAGGACAGCACCTACTTGAAAAGTAATTTGACTCTTTTGGTCTAATGGTTGAAACATGTTTACTAAATCCAGTCCTTCAAGAATGACTTTGTTTCTTAAACCTTTTTCAATGAGCATTTGCTCAGCCTCAATTAAAGCATTTCCTCTGCCGCAACAAATGTCGATCCATTGAGCATCGCCATTTTCATTACATTTTTCAGCCAGGTAGGCTAATACATCAAATGAAATATCTTTTTTGTAGCTGTTAACGCCAGTGAGCTTTCTTTCTCTGTTCATTTTGCAATTGGCAACTACTGTAGACCAGACAAGTTGTTGTTCGTTGAGTAATTTCATTTGGGTGATAAATTGCCTCTTGAGGCGATATCTACTTTTTCGAAGGTTTTAGAAACTCAATAAAATCAAACTTATTGGGTGCGTAATCCTTCGCTTGCAGGATTTTCTTGTCGGGCCCCATAATGACAAAGTACGGTTGTGAGCCTGACGCCGATATTTCAACTTTGAGATCATTGTTAATCCGTCCTATTCTCTTAATTTTCCGGATACTGCTGCCGTATTTTGAATATTTCCAGTGTCTCTATCAGGAGACCCTGCTAGAACAATAACTTTGTTCTTGAATAAGGTGTTAATCCAGGAAATCCTGTCCGACTTTTACTCGCTCTTTTCTTTAACGATTATGTTTTTATGGAGCCATTTCATTTCGTTGCCTTTGTCAAGGGACGTGAAAACAATCTTGTCATCGTCTTCTTTCGAATGCCAATGTGTTCTTTTGTTAAGCGTTTTTGAATTTTCTTCTGGTTTGTTTTCCTTTTCCAATTCAGAAATGACATCCGGGAGGGATAAATAATTGTATTCTTTTTGTTTCTGATCAAGGTCGGTAATCGCTTCAATAATGGCCGCGTCAAGTAGTTTTTCAAAAAGGTCGACAAACAATCTATTATTGTTGTAAATATCAACATTATAGAGCTCTCCGTTTATGGCATAAGCGAATCCAACTGTTTTATTTTTTACCAGATTTTTGAACTTGGCTTTATAAGTTTCTTTCATTTCTTTCAGTTCCTTATTGTCAAGTGTCAACTCAAGGCTACTTTCGGAGTCAGCTGATTTAACATCAATGTCAGCTGCAAAATAATAACTGACGTTTGAATTTAATTTATCTTGTTGCTCCTCTATGTTATCCCAAACTTTTCTTTGGTTATTTTCTTTTTTTGAAGCAATCTTCAAGTCTCTTGAAGTTAACATGTTGCTTGTTGTGGAAAAGGCGCTTACGTTTTCATAGCCTCTTTTATTCCACCGTCCAGCTTCGACACAAAAGCTGGCTAACTTCTGACCTTTTGTATTTGGCGCGATGACCATATCATAAGCTAAAGTTCGATCCTGTTTTCCGCCTCTGATAATATCTCCGGCATTAATATAAATGGTCTTGTCAGAGTTGTTGCTCAATTTCAGCTCGCTGACATTGGAGGTTTCATTAATTTGAATCAGTTTTTTATTCATGGCATCCTTCAGGGTTACATAATCAATGTTATCTGCATTGGTCTTCCCACTGATCATATATACCTGAAGGTTTTTATAATTTACCGGAGGGCTGAAGGTGAAATCTTTTAAAACCTCGCTTTTCATGGTAATATCCAAGGCGTCAGAATTTTCAGCCGAAGGTGATGCGGATACCTCCGTATGATCTGCATGGTTTATTCCGGTTGAGGCGTCAGGATTATTGCAATTGACAAAGCATAAAGCAACAAAAAATAAAAAAGCAATGCTGAAAAGGTGTGATTGTTTCATGGCGTTAAAGTTTTTTCCATTAATTTTTTGTTCTATAAAATAGTCATAAAGAGGCATTGTTGATGGCGGCAGGGAATAGAATAACAGTTACTTAACATGTTGAATAACATTTGTTTAACATGATATTCAAAGGTTGTTAATGAAGTCTGAAAATGCCTTCTGGAATTACGCTTAATTTAACTGAAACTTCCTGGCATGTTCTTTACTGAACGACCATTGTGGCGTGTCAAGGCGTTCTCCAAAATCAACTCTAAACCAAGGAGAAATATCATTGACACTTTTCAGGATGTTAAAATTTTCGGCAGGATTAAAACCCTGACCCAACAGCATTATTTTTTCTCCATCAGCAGATTCTGCCATGTCTACAATTAAAACACCATGCCCATAACCCGGGGCACCTCCCTGGATATACGCATCTCCAATTTTCACTTCAAGCGGATCGGATTTGTACATATTTTCACTTAAGGACCAGGTGCCGGCATACATCATGATATCATATAGATACTTCCTGAAATTCTTTCTCGAATCATCGTATTCGGCTTCTTTTATCCATTCAAAAGCATCGCGTCCATTCCTTTTTACGATCCGTGTTCTCCATCCGTTTTTCCATTTAGACCAGGCTATTTTTTCTTTAC
The DNA here is from genome assembly GCA_039028895.1 of Bacteroidota bacterium. Taxonomy (GTDB): domain Bacteria; phylum Bacteroidota; class Bacteroidia; order Chitinophagales; family Saprospiraceae; genus JAHDCJ01. The sequence continues at coordinate 23,957 of JBCCHF010000030.1, forward strand.
AACAGGTATAACTGAAAGCAACTTTATCTGCCTCTCCAATGCTCCATAAGTACTCGGCTCTCAGCCGAATGATGACATCAATACATTGTTGAAGATTTTTGCCAATAAAATCGAGATCGACTACTGCAGAATGTAGATTTTGATTCGATTTTTGCCCTCCATCCCAGGTTCTAACAGGTGAATCTTCGGGCATTAGTGGCAGGTTTTGTAACCAGTGTTCGAATGTGCCAGCTTTCGTCTGAACTCTTGAAAAACCAGGTGGACTTTCAATGCAATTGGAAATTGAAAATGCCGGATCATAGTTGTCCATCCACGGATAGGAGTTATGTTGGGTGGCAACCACTAAAATTAACAGGAGGGTGTATCTCATTTGAATTGAAGCTTATCGTAAAATCTATTTCATGTTTAATGAAATAGATGCAGTTTTTGTGACCAGTGGCGTGCAATGCTAAAAGTTTTACATAAAAAAAGCCCCAGCGAAATGGCCGGGGCTAAATTCATTGCCTGGGTTATGTTTGTTTCTTAAAGCATAGTGGTCGGACAAACGTAGTCAGAAGCTTCAAACTGGTTGTCGGCTTTAATAGCCTTGAAGCCACCCATCACATCAACTAAATTGCGATACCCTCTTGATTGGAGAATGGAGATAAAAGCAACAGAGCGATAACCACTTGCACAATGTACAAAGTACTTTCTTTCGTCTACTATTTTCTTCATACTTTCATTGACATAATCTAGCGGGGCATTAATTGCTCCAATAACATTCTCGCTATTATATTCGCTGGCTTTTCGAACATCGACAATCGCAGGATTTTCTAATGCTGCCAATTCATCTACAGAAATGGACGCTATGTTGTCTACTTCCTTTCCTGCATTTTTCCAGGCATCAAAACCGCCTTTCAGGTAACCTTTGGCATTGTCGTATCCAACCCTTGCCAATCGAGTTATGACTTCTTTAACGCGGTCTTCATCGGCCACGATGAGTAATTCTTGTTGTATATCAGGGACCAAGGTGCCAACCCAGGTCGCGAAGCTTCCGTCAATACCAATAAAAATTGAATTTGGTATGAATCCGGTCCTAAAATCATCTTTTGATCTTGTGTCGATAATCAAGGCATCTATTTCATTGGCGACGAGTTCAAATTCTTCCACAGTTAACGCCTGAGTCCCTTGTTCCAATACCTTGTCAAGACTTTCATAACCCTTGATGTTCAATAATACATTTTGAGGAAAATACCCTGGAGGCGGCATGAGGCCATCTAATAACTCATCTACAAATTCCTGCTCTTTCATGTCGGGTCTAAGTGCATAATTGGTAACTTTTTGGTTGCCCAGGGTGTCTGTTGTCTCACTGCTCATGTTTTTACCACATGCTGATCCTGCGCCATGCCCGGGATACACAATCATGTCATCTGGCAAAGGCATAATCTTATTGCGTAAGGACGCAAATAGCAAACGGGCCAGTTTGTCTTGTGTCAGATCTGCAATAACTTTCTGGGCCAAATCAGGCCGACCAACATCCCCTATAAACAGGGTGTCGCCTGTAAATAATCCTTTTTCCTTACCTGTTTCATCTCTTAACAGGAAACAGCTGCTTTCCATGGTGTGCCCAGGCGTGTGCAGGACTTCAAAAGTTATATTACCAACCTTGAAAATTTGACCATCCTCAGCGACTATCTTTTCAAAGCCAGTTTCCATTGAGGTAGGACCGTAGACAATCTTTGCCCCGGTTTTATTGGCAAGGTCAATGTGCCCTGATACAAAGTCAGCATGGAAGTGGGTTTCAAAAATGTATTTGATCTTTGCCCCGTTTTTTGCTGCCCTTTCAAGATAGGGCTGTGTTTCTCTGAGCGGGTCAATGATTACAGCTTCACCATTCGATTCGATATAGTACGTTGCTTCTGCTAAACACCCGGTATATATTTGTTCTACGATCATGTTAATTGATTTTAGTGATTAACGATGACTCAAAGATATAGGGGCTCGTTCTATGACTTTGTGATAATTGTTACAGAAGACTATTTACACAAGAATTCGCAGCTGTCTTTATGATTTTAAACTCTGGTAACCTTGATAAGCAATGCCTGCACTGGCAATTGAACCGAAGATCCCGATAAACCAACTATCTCCAAACATTAAGATAATACCTGCAATGAGGCCTAAAATTCCAATACCCAGGCCAAGGTAGGCCGCGTTTTTATTTTTTTTCTGTCATGTAGTTACGATTGATAAGTTATTCTCTGTTAACCAAGTCCAATGAAAAAGCAGGAACACAAAATGAAACATATTCAACTTCCTCTTCAAATGGGTTAGCATATTGTACTCTGCAATCTTTTTTTATCAGGATGGATTCTCCTGCGCCGATTGTCACCTCTTCAGTTTCGTCAATGATAATTCTCTTTCTTCCCCTGATGACAAAAGTTACCTCGTCAAATTCCGGTTTCTGATAGGGTTCTGACCATCCGGGGGGTGCAATCATGTGTGCTATGCTGTATTTGCTTTCGGCGGTACTTGCCAGCCCAAAATGTTCCTTGATCACCTTCCCGTCATCTGTTGGAACCACGAAAGGATTGGTTTGTTTGATGTATTTCATTTCTGGATACATTTTTTGTTAAAAATTAGTCTTCATCCAGCCTTTAAAGGAACTGGTACAAGACGGATAAAGTGAAGAAAGAAACTATGATTCCCATAGCTACCATCATCGCTCCGAGCTTTGGGGCCAGTCCGGCCAGCATAGCCAATGCCCAGGCACTGATTTGGGGAGGCATGCCTGCTTCAAAAACCGCCACTTTTGAGGCAGCACTATCTATGCCCAAAGCCTTGATCAGCATCAATGCAAATACAGGGGCAAGGACTAATTTAATGCCGAGACCAATTGCCATCGGATTAATCTCTTCACGTTTTATGGTAAATTCGATTTTTAATCCTACAGCGATGATCACCAGTGGTACCAGAGTAGCTGCCAGTGATTCAAATATAAAATTCAATTCAGTAGGTATGGGCCAGGAGGCGATGATGAACGCTGTGATCAAAGCCAATAATGGTGGAAACGTAAATACCTTTTTGGCAATGACCTTGATTTGTTCTTTCACAGATTCATTGACGATATCTTCTTTATCAGAATAGATGGCAATAATGATAGTGCCATAGGTCGCAAGCGCTAAAAAGGTCCCTAGTTGGTCATACAACAAGGCATAGGAAATATGGTCGCTGCCAAAAAAGGACTCGACCATAGGAATTCCGAAAAAGGAAGTATTCCCCAATGGAACAAGCAAAAGCAGCGCACCCGTTATCTGCCTTGACCACTTAAATATTTTAGAAAATACAAGAACGATAATAGCAGAAAAAATAACCATTACCCAGGGTAGAAGGGCAGGGACGAGGATGTCAGCAGAAACTTCTAACTCCGGAATTTTTACCAAAATCAGCGCAGGTAAAGAAATGTAAATCACAAAGGAGGTGAGAATCTGTGCTGAATCGTCGGGGAATGCTGGTAACCGTTTTATGGCTATTCCGATAAGGAGTAAAGCTAAAATGAAGACTATGTTATCCATGCATGCTGTTAATTCATAATGAGCGCTAGAAATCTCTTTCCATCACCAGTACATCTTGCCCATTATTAAAGACCTGTTCGATAGGTTGCCATCCGAGGCGGGCATATAATCCGCCATCCAGTCGAATTGTTTGAAGGTAAAGTTTTTTCACGCCAAGTGTTTTGGCAAGCGCAATTATTTTTCCGATCATCTGCACCGCGATATTTTTTCCCCGATGTGCAGGTGAAACATATACTCCGCCCAGCCAATGCTCTTTTTCAGGATACATATCCATTTCGCGGAATTTTAATTGAGCGACTCCCAATAACTCAGCTCCATCAGTGGCCACGATGATAAGAGGGATTTTGTCCTTGTTCAGATACAACTTCACATTCTCAATTTCTTTGGTGAGGTTGTTGTCTGTCATTCGGTTTCCCCACTCATCGAAATACCACTGGGCGATGGTGTTGATAAAGTCTGGCCGATCAGCAAGGTATTCGAGTGTCATTACAGCAAGTTAGGTTAATAATTTGAATGAATGGATTCTCTTGCATTTTGATTGGCAGTGTCAGAACTGTTGCAAGCAAAGAAAGAGATGGCTACACCTAATACACTTTTATTTTTCCATTGGTTCGGACGTAAATTACAGCGTCTTCGGTTTGTCCATTGGTAACCGCATGAATGGATTTTCCTTCAGACCCAAAATAACTTGCAGGATCTAATTGGTGTAGTTGGCTATCCGGCATTTGATAGCTGACCAATCCCTCAATGATTATGGCATGGCAAATTGATCCGTCGCTATGCAGCTCTTCTTTAGAACCAGGAGGCATTTTTATAAATAGTCCTCTCAACTGCGTTTCGTCTTTTCTTTCCCAAAGGAAACTGACTTCGGCATCAGAGCTGGATTCAACCCAATCTGTTTCAGAGGCGTTGAGCCAAATGATATTTGATTTGTCAATATTAACAGGGCGTTCACCATTGTCAAATGCCTCGCTTGTAGGCTTTACCAGGTATGGCCCACTGTCGATTTCAACATAGGCCATATTTTCTTCCCCTTTTGCTGATGTGATATGCGACTCTCCCATGGGTTGCGTCCAAAATGAACCTGGTGGCATCCACATGTTTTCGGCATCGGGGTCATCATTGTGGATTAAACCCTTAATCACCACGGCCCGATAAGTAACATTGTGAATGTGCGGGGGAGAGGAGAACCCATCAACAAATTTGGCCAGAAAGCCGGTAGCAACCTGTCCCTTTCTGTCACCCCATACGGTGCCTGCTTGCGGACTTTTGTCACCGCGTGCCGGATTGAGTTGTTCCCAATCTATTTCAGAACTTAATTTTACTTTGTTGGTCGGATTTTCAATCTGTATGCTGTTGTCTGTTTCCCCTTTTTGCTCGGTATTTGAACAAGAAAAAAAGATAAACGAAATGAAGAGGACTGTCAGTATTTTTAGTTTGATCATTAGCTTGGTTGACTGTTTAATTATTTGTTATTCAAGATTCTATATAATTTTTTATCAGTATATATTCATAAATGCCCTTCAGATAATAAGCATTAGACACCAGATTTTTGGAAAGTCGATCCCGATATTTGTGAGACGATTTCGAAGAGGTTCTTGACAGACGGTTAGTGTAATCACTCGAATGGCTACTGTAGTTTACCAGTTTGTCATCCTTGAAGTAGAAGAAGAATTCTTCGATTTTATGGTCAATAGTTTCCCATCCCGTTCGTGCCGGGATGTCATTACTTCTTCTTGAATAGACCAGTTTATCATTTTTGAAATAGTGAATTTCCTTTATTGGTCCATCGCTACCATTTCCACCGCGTGATTCAATGAAAATGATGTTTTGATTATGATCAACGAAAACTCTTTGATAATGATCTATTCCAGGCGAAGCGCCTATCAGGTAATCATTTAAATATTGATAAGGAAAGGTAGCTTCAATGTTTAAATCCGATGATTCTGCCCTTAATAATGCCCGTTTTTCTTCTTCCAAAATGCCAACGTAAGTTTCTACCGTTGCCCATTCGTCATTATAAAGTACGATGGTGTCTGCATCAGGAATGGCGTCTGCTGCTTTTAACTTTTTTGCCACATCCTGTTTTAGCGCTGCAAGAATAGACTTCGGTATATCAAAAGCTTTATCATTTCCTTTTATAAGAATGGCTAATTCATCGTGTGCTTTTATAGCATTGAATCGTTTATACTTTCTCTGGTCATTACATCCAACGAGGAAGGCTAGGATGGAAAAGCAAATTAAGAAATGTGGCCAACGCATATTGGAGAAAATTTGATTTCCTGAGATTGGGTAACAAGATACTCAGAACCCTATTCAAATTTTTGCTTTTCAAGCAGATACACCGACATTTATTATTTCGTTAACACGTTCTTATAATATCATTTAGATTCCCCTGGCTCTTGATCCAGCATGGCATCAAAGTAGTTGATTGCATTCGACTCCTCTTTAAGGTTGTAGGGGTAGTTCAGTGAATGTGCAATGGTTTTGGCAAAGCGACTGAAAAGATCCATCATCATTTTCTGCCCCCTGATAATCTCTCCTGACTTTTGATTTGGATAGGTTTGGAGAATTTTTTCGTATTCGGATGTCTGGATATATTTTTGAATAAATTTTAGGCCTTTACCAGCGGATACCGAAAAGTTGGTTTCTACCCCGACATAGATCTCAATGAGCCTATTAAACATTTTCCTTACCGGAATGTCCATTATTTCTTTGGCGTGGATGATCTCTTCTCTCATTATTGCTTTTGCCACATAAGGGCTTACCCACCAAAACTCATTACAGATGTCGAGGAATTCTTTTTCAGAGGGTTTTCTGATGAGATAATCGCTGTCTCCTGCTCGCGGAATATCATTGAATAAATTATCCTTGTCCAGCCATACTTTGGTCAGACTGTCATATTCGAAAGATTCCGCCAATTTGTTTTTGGGAAACAAGGTCAGGTCTATTCGATGCCAATCACTGAAAACCATTAGGTAGGTGAAGCTGTCTGGGTGGCTTTCATCGTCGAGGGTCATTTCACCGGGCAATTGCCATAAAGCTATTTCACCAAAACAATCGGTCCAGCTATGGTCAGCAGTGAAGGTTTCCAATTCGTTGACAATAAAAACAAGGTCGAAGTCCTGGTATCGATCAGGCTTAATGTTGTCATTGGCTCTTGAACCATTTAGAAGTACGGCCCTTATGCGATTATCTGTGTTAGCTTTGCCCAGAATCAGTTGTTTTATTGCTTCTGCACTTCTTATTTGCGACATGCGTTAAGTACTTTGTGTGAAGGTCTCATCAACTTCAAGTTTATCCATTACCCGCTTCGCCTGGTTGATATGACGTTCATTATGGTGAACCAAAAATCTCAAAGTATCTCCGAGTCTTAGTCTGACAAATCGTGTCAGAGAGATTGCTGTTTTTATTGTATTCAGGTTAGCGGTTTTACTTTGGTCCATGAGAATAATCAGCGTTTCCAGTTGTTTGACGAACTGGTCAATTACATTGGACTTCAGGGTTGACCCTGTAGTATCCATTTCCCTGGGGGCTTTCATTTTTTTTGGATTATCTGCTCTTACTAATTTAACAAAATAGGTTCCTAAAAAGCCACTCCTGAAAATTCTGTCTTTTGAAATAGGCGTTGATTTTAAAAGCTGATCTTCAATTTCCGGAAGGTAAAATCTGCCATAACGATTCAAGTGTTCGATACACTCCAGGATACTCCATGTGTTGTGATCTGGTTTGAAGTTTAAGGCTTCATAGGGTAAGTGCTTAAATGTCTTGGTGGTCGCCAAAACTTGTTGGCTTAAAGCAATGAGGTCGTTGATTAGTTGGCTTTGCTCAATTTTCATTTTTTCGTTTTGATGCAAAGTTGCGGGTAAGCGATAATCTAAACATTGACGAAAGTCAAGAATTTCGGATTCTACTCAGTGTCTCAGGGTTCATTCTCAGGTAGGAGGCGATATATTTTAACGGAACATGCTTGAAAAGGTCAGGACTCCTTTTGAGTACTCTTTCCAATCGTTGGGTCGGTGAGGAAACCATGAGATCGATTTCCCGATCTATTTGATGAATTAACACAGTTTCCAGGAATTTGCTGTACTGGGTAACACTTTGATAGTTTTTCGTAATAACGGACATTAAAAGGGCTTTTGGAATGCGCTTCACATAGGTTTTCCTTATGGCTTCGATGTAAAATTCAGAGGGGCTGCCATTCAAAAAAGAGGACAAGGAATTGATTAAAGATCCATCATAGCCGAATCGGATTATTCTTTCTTCGAATTCGGTTAAATAATACAGCTTAACAGCGCCTTTTTCGATAAAATAAAGATGATGCTCAACCTGGCCTTCCTGTAGTAAGAAATCACCTCTGCTGTAGACGCGTTGGTCGTTCTCTTTTTCAAACAGGCTCAGTACCTTTTGGGTAAAAGCCTGGTCGCTGATTTCTTTTTTTATCATTATAAAATTTTTAGACGTGAATTATTCAAGGCCACTTTTTAAAATATCAATAAGCTTTTCGTTAAAAATAACCACCCCATTTTGATTGAGGTGATGACTGTCATAAAAATGCAAAGAGTCGTCAAGCGTTAAAATATCATTGAAATTATAGTAGTCGCCATATGAGGTCATTAGTGAATCAAAATACTGGTTATTGGTGTAGCTCAAATAATTTTCCCTTGGGATTGGGGCATAAACCAGAACTAGCTTAATGTCGTTGTCTTTGGTTTGTGTAACCATGTATTCAAACTGCCGCAACTGTTTTCGATTAATGATAATTTCTTGTTGGGGGAATGAATCTGGCGAATAGTAGGCTAAGTCTTTTTCCACGTAACCACCTTTTACATAAATATCTTTGCCTCTCTCTATTGGCTCACTGAACGATGCGTCAAGGTTGAAAATATCTCTATAGGTGGCATAGATCAAAGTGTTCCAGGTTTTGACATGACCTACTTCCAATGCCATAAGGAAAGAGTGTAGATCATTCTTGTCGTTAGCGATGATGTCTAACGAAGATTCAACACCATCCGAATCGAAAGAGAAAGGAAATACTTCGAAAATGATGACCTCCGGATCGATATGATCGAGATACCTATTGAGCAGCATATTGGACTGGATCGGGGTTTGCGAACTTGATCCCAGATTAAACGTATTTATGCTATTTTTTGAGAATATCCTGGTGTCGAAACCCCTATAAGCATGTGAAGACCCCAGGAATAAAATATCAATATCGTCAGTAGTTTTCAGATCATCCATTCTTGAGAACATGTGGCCATATGCACCTAAAAGATAATTGATATTTGGGCTAAACCTGGCTGGCATTCCGCTTCTCCATACGGGGATGGCAATAATGTAAAATATTGCAGCAAACGCGATAAAGAGCAATATGTCTTTCAGGAAATTTTTCATATCAAAACTGGAAGTAGATAAATGGTGTTTCATCGGTTTGCATAAACATGCCGATCATGAATATCAGGAATGCATAAAAGGACCACCGGATTATTCTTTTCTGTTTTAACCCAAAGTTCTCAAGGGCATATTGACTTTCCCGACCGATCCATTCCATAAAAATTAAGAATGAAATTAAGACAAAGACAACCGCATAGTCTTTAAGGGCAAGTAAGTCTGGCAAAGCAAATAGCGATGGAGACAATATTTCCGAAATATAGCTGATAGCATGCTGAAGATTTTCAGCCCTGAAAAATATCCAGGCAATAGTGGTTAATCCAAAAGTAAGAAGGATAGCGGTCAGTTCTTTTAGAGTCGGGAAAAACTTTCCTTTAGAGACGACATCAAGGTTCTTACGATTGTTTTTGGTTAGGAAGAGTGGCAAAAAGTAAATGGCATTTAAAGCTCCCCAGATGATGAAGGTCCAGTTTGCGCCATGCCAAAACCCACTTACTATGAAGATGATAAAAATGTTCCTGATGCTAGTCCGCGTGCCCATTCTGCTTCCGCCCAAAGGAATGTAGAGATAGTCTCTAAACCACGTAGATAACGAGATATGCCATCTCCGCCAAAACTCGGCAATATCTCTCGAGAAATAGGGGAAAGCAAAATTTTGTCTGAGATTAAAGCCAAATAGACGAGCCGTTCCAATCGCGATATCCGAATAGCCTGAAAAGTCGCCATAGATCTGGAAAGCGAAAAAGAGTGCACCAAGTATCAGTGTGCTCCCACCGTAGTCCGCTGAATTATTGAAAATGTCATTGGCATATATCGCACAGTTGTCTGCGATGACCATTTTCTTGAATAGGCCCCACAATATCTGCCGCATGCCATCTACAGCCTGGGTATAATCGAAGGTTCGTTTGTGGAAAAACTGAGGCAGGAGGTTGGTGGCGCGTTCAATTGGCCCGGCTACTAATTGGGGAAAGAAACTTACAAAGGCAGAAAAAGCAATAACGTCAGTACAGGGCGCCAATTTTTTCCTGTAAACATCAATGGTGTAGCTTAACGATTGAAAAGTATAGAAGCTAATACCGACAGGAAGAATGATATGAAGGGAATTGGCATTGATCTCCATACCAAAGAATGAAAAGGCAGAGACAAAGTTTTCAAGGAAGAAATTGTAATATTTGAAAAAACCAAGAAATCCCAGGTTCACCCCAATGCTGGTCCAAAGCAGCGCTTTTCTTTTTAGCTGATTATCTGCTTTCGCTAAATGAACGCCTATGGTGTAATCCACCAGGGTGCTGAACATGATCAATGAGAGGAAGCGCCAATCCCACCACCCATAAAAGAAATAACTGGCAACAACAATAAGTGTATTCTGGAGCTTGAGATGCTTGTTGGTGACAAACCAGTATAGCAGGAATACTACGGGAAGAAAAATAGCAAAGTCAAGGGAGTTAAAAAGCATCTGTTAATTCACTTTCTAATTCATACTTAGACTAGCGGTGAAAACCCTCCATAAACCATTCGTGAAGCATCAAAAATCAGCCTGGAAGGATCGGTTAATGGAGCAATCAAGTCAGTCATCCTGGGGTCTTTGGGCACTTGTTTGTTGGCCAGATCACGAGCTGCCCGAGATTCGAAGACGACCCAGCCGAATACAATGGCTTCATCTTCACCAGCATTAACAGCTTCTGTGAATGAACGAATCCCTTCAAACTGTAAGTCGTCGCCGACATATTCAAAGTAGGCCATGGCACCATGTTCTTTCCAAATCTGTGCAACAGTCTTCGCTGCATCTCTGTATTCTTCAAGGTGAATGCGCGGAATAGGGAGAACGAATCCGTCAATATAATTGGCCATAGTAGTTTTCTTAATTTGATGAATATTTGTAACCTCACTTAAAGTGTACGAGGGTACTAAATTACAGATAAACTGGGATTAGTTTATCATGGAATGTACGGCTCTGTCTGATTAGCATAAAGAGAGCTTAAACCAGTGAAATGACAGAATTTTCAAGTAAGCCTTTACTGGGTGAAGTCGCCTGACGGTGCTTACAAAGAATGGCTCAACCTGTCTTGAATGTTTTTAATGACCAGTGCTTTCTGCTTGGCAGCCTTGTCGAGGAAGTCCTGCGGAACGGCAAGGTCATTTTCATATTTGGCTGACCACAAAATAATCTCAACTAAAACCGGAACAAGGTCTATTCCTTTTTGTGTAAGTGCATATTCTTTTTGCGTTTTCAGTTTTTCGTAAACCTTTGAAGTCACGATCCCTGCACTTTCAAGTTTTTTGAGTCGGTCAGACAGGATATTAGTTGCAATACCTTCCTTGGATTTGAGGAATTCCTTATAGAATCTTTTCCCTTCCAGTGCTAGGTCTCGAATGACTAGTAAACTCCATTTGTCACCTACAAAATCAAGTGCAAAACTTATGGGACAGTCGGACCTTGGTATGTTTTTTTTCATATTCACTTGCCTTTTGCAAGTAAGTAACTATATTTGCATTACTTGCCTTTTGCAAGTTAGTAATTGTTTCTTTAATTATCGAAAAAAAATAAAGATGGATAGACTTCAGGTTAATATTGATTTACTCAAAAAAGACAGTTGGAATGAGCAGGAATTTAAAAATGCCCAATTGGTAACCGACTTTGTTCAGCACTTGATGAACAATCATGATTTTGATTATGTATTGAAGGAATTTGACAAGGGATCATACATCCAACATAACAGGAGTATGCCGAATGGGGTAGGAGGTGTAGTTGCCTATATTCGAAACCTTGTAAAACGATTCCCCGATTACACTTATGATGTCAAGCATATCTATGTTGATGGCGCATATGTTATTTTTCATTCCCACGCTACTGTAAATAAGAAACACAGAGGGAATCCTCAGAAAGGGTTTAACATCAAAGACACTTGGAAAGTGGAGGATGGAAAGATTACAGAGCACTGGGATGCCATACAGCCAGTAGAAGGGTTTTGGCGATTGTATGCCTGGTTGTTTGGTGGTGGTTCTAAAAATTCTAATACGTTGTTTTAGGATTATCTTCTCAAATCTGTCTTTTAAGTTTATTGGAAAATCAGCATATCCTTAATCTCATAAGGTTACAAACGTAACAATCCCGACTTTGAAATAATTCATCGGCGATGAATTTCCGGAATGAGAATGCCTACTGCAGCTCCGACAACATACCCTACAACCACATCTGTTACGAAGTGCTTGCCACCTTGTACCCGCTTCCAAGCAGTAATTGCGGGCACTATAGCTGCGGTACTCCATACCACAGGCCTCCAGTTGCTGTCAGGATAAAAGTCATTAAACATTTTTGCGGCCATGTAGTAGTTGGTTGCTGTGAAAGCGGTGTGGCCGGAGAAGAAGGATTTCCATGATTCTTTACCAAAAAGATTACCCCGAAAATCTGACTTCCCATACACATAGGGCCGCTTTCTTTTTACGATTAATTTGGTCAACTCGGTTAATGTATACGACGCAAGCATTCCTTCAAAAGCAATGACGTAGGTAACCCCTAATTCCTTCCGACTATTATTGCCAGCTACCAAGGGAAATGCCAAAGGAGCAATAGGAGAAGTGTGCAGCAAAACATCACTTTGCCGCTGTGCTCTTTTTGACCAGTTATAGACGATCTTCCGGTCAATAGCAGGTATGTTCATTATGTCTAGCCCGATGGTGTCATCGGGTGACAGTTCAGGAGATTTCTTATTCAAGCCAATAGTAAGTCCGAATAAAGCGGTTTCTCCGATAATGATCGGAATATCCTTGCTCTTTGACAAACTGTAGGGTGATTGGGCAAATGCAGTTTGCACAGAAAATAAAATGATACAAAGGCATAAAGTCAATTGGGCGAGGTTCCTGTGTTTTATGTAGTCGATTATTTCAACGTTGTTATTCATTGTCTTCTAAGATTGGAATTATATGTTTTAACAATATTTTGAATGGCAGTTTCCCTTTCCAGTTGCCATAGTTGCTTCCGGTAAAAGCGACAACGGCATCATAATCCTCCAGTATCATCATATACTGACCACCATTGCCGGAGGCGAACAGCACATCTGTTTTTATATCCTGATAAGATAATAATTCACGATACCATAAGTAACCATACCTGGCTGAAGCTGAATCTACGTTTTTCATACCAGACCAGTACAAAAATGACATATCTACATGGATTGTGCAATTTGTCGATTCATTTATCCACGATTCACTGACTACCTGGGTGCCATTCCAATGGCCTTTATTGGCAATTAATGCAGCGATTTTCAGCATATCAATCGGTTTCATCGAAGAAGAACCGGCGGCATAACCTCTACCGTCGGGCGTGATTTCCCATTCACATGTTTCGATACCAAGTGGGGAAAACAAGTATTGATCTGCAAAGTCCATCAGGGTCATATTGCTGCTTCTGGAAATGATAATGCCTGCCAAATCAGGCTCCATCGACGAGTATTCCCATTGTTGCCCGGGCTCATACCTGAGCGGGATATTTAGTATATAACCCAACCAGTCATCAGTGTCATACATCTCTGACTCACAATCCGGGCCGACGTCAAAGAAATTTTCGCAGGCTAACCCTGATCTCATCTCGAGCAGGTCCTTTACTTTGATCTTTCCTCTTGGATCATTTTTCCATTCAGTAATGAATTTATCAATCTCGTCTTCTACCGAGAATAAACCCTGATCAATTGCTATACCTGCCAAAATACTGGTGATTGATTTGAAAGAAGACCGCGTTTGATGAAGTTGATCTTTATCAAATCCATTAAAGTATTCTTCGATAATGATTTCATTATTGTGAGCTACAATGATCCCGTCGATATTGGGGTAATCTTTTGGATTGATCAGATCTCTGAATACTAGATTACTATCAGTCGTCGGTTTCTGAGTTTTGCAATTAAAGGCAAGGAATAATAAAAGACCAATTAAAAGTTGAAGGGGTTTCATTGGTTTGTTTTTAGGGAATGGGCGGACTAAATTTCCTCATCAGGGTCAAAGCTAAAATCATTTGGTTTTAGATTGAGTGATCTGGCCTCTGCAACCCAATTTAATGCAATAAACGGGATTGTTGCCGCTATTCATGAATTTCAAACCTTTTCATTTGACCTGCTTAATTCGGCCAATGGTTCATGGCATCCAGTATGCCTCCTGTCAAAGCAAATGTAAGGATCCAAAAAATGGTTTTCAGGATCAAGGGCTTCAACTTTTGACCTTCGAAAATACCATTTATGGCAGTAATGGGTAAGGCAATGACGATACCTACGAACATGCCGTGCCAAACGCCATGCGTGAAATTATCGAAGTCGCCTTCCTGTCCCGGACTATTATTGAAATTCAGCATGAAAAAAGCCAGGAAAAAAGAAAAAACCAAGGCAAGGATAATAGTAATGCCATTGGGCCTTTTTGTCGGTTTTCTGTCCGATGAGAATGCTGACCCTAAAGCCTTAGGATGAAAATAGGCAAGTCCGAGGAGGACTGGTGTGATTGTAGCGAGGATCATTGACAGCCAATTGATTTCTTCCATTTTTGTGATTTTTGAATGAGTGAATGCGTTAATTTCAGCATAACGATTGGTTATAAAAAGACATTGGTTTTGCTAAATGGTATTTTATCTAAAGATGGAGTTTTTCTTCATATGCTGCAACCATACTCATTTCATGTGAAAATTCAAGATGAGGTTGTGCCAGCCAAAGGCAAGGGGTAAGGCTTAAAATAGTGGACAACAATTGGTAGTCGTGTCATATTATTGTTGCCTGTACTTTCAAAAATTCCCCAAATTGATAAGAGCTTTACTTTTCTTTGGACTATTTGCATTGGTTTCACAACCTCTCTTTTCCCAATATTATTCATTCCCTGACAGTGATATGGAATGGTATGGTTATTCAAGAGCCTGGGGTGAGTTTCCTTATGAGCTCTATTACCAGGGGCATGTTTTTGAATTGGAAGGAGACACTATAGTAAATGATCTTTCCTACACGAAGGTGGCGTTATCTTTCAATTGGAGTTATTCTACTTTTTCCGGACTTCTAAACACCAATGATTATTACGAAGGCGTGATCGGAGGAATAAGAGAAGACAGCACAAAAAAAGTATGGTTCATAAATTTTGTTGATATGGAACTGTTGTATTGGTATGAATGCATTCCACCAGCTTCAGTCAATAGCAGTTCGCCTCCTTTTCCCATAGGAGAAGAAACCATACTATATGATTTCGACCTTGAAGTAGGCGATACGGTGCACTGGAAAACAACGGACCTTGGAACTTCCAATATCATCTCTGAAATTGATCAATATACACTGGCCAATGGAAGTGTCAGAACCCGGTATATCTTCCAGACTAATGAATCACCACCACCGGACTTTTGGGTTGAAGGCCTGGGCAGCAACCTCGGTTTATTTGGCGCATATCTTTATACACCATTTGAGGGGGCATGTCATATGTATTGTGCTGTGGAAAATGAAGCATCTCTTATTAATTCAGACATGCCCGATTTTTATGAATCGCTATTCCTGGGTTGCGATATTCTGAAACCGGTTTCTGTAGACCACCTGAATACTCGGGAGGAAATTGTTGAAAACGTTTTCCCCAACCCGACTGAAGGAGTGGTCCAGATTGACCTGGGTAAAAGTCACCCTGAACTTGAAGTTGGAGTGTACAATTGCTATGGAAAACTTTTGTCACAGCAGTTTTTGGCAAATCAACAAAACCTTATTATTTCGCTTGATGGTCCTGCGGGTGTGTACGTCATTTCTTTGGAAACTGGGCAGGCGAAACATGGAGTTAGGGTTGTGAAGTTTTAGAATATCACTCAAATTATTTGCTAAATAAATTCGTGATATTCATCTATTTAATCCAATTTATTCGGCGGAGTTTTGATTTAATCCGATCGATTGGTCTACTTCGCTGGCATAATACAGGAAAACAAAAAAAGTACCCACCGCATCAAGTATATGCCAGATCGCGTGGCCCTGAAGCCAAAGATGGGGATCACATAAAATACTATCCTGGTTGCGGCTTAAATTCCAGATGATAAAAGCAATTACTAATAGGGAAATGCTGGTCCATCCCAAAGCGGCGTTGATGTTGATTTTTCGGATATATCGTAAAAACAACTCAAAAGTCACCCCAACTAAAAGCTGAATAGCAAAGCAAAATGAAGAAGCCGATAACCCGAGGTAAGTACCTTCACCTGAATAAAGATGGATATAAGAACTGACGGAGACGTTAATAAGAAAAAGAATAAAGAAGCCGAGATCTGGTAGTTTAAACCATCTTGTTATGGCATAAGCCGCTACAAAAGAGGAAAACAGGTACATCCCAAAGAGGTCAAGGAATTCACCCAAAGCAGTATCGGTAGCATGCATCGCAAATGATCCGGCCCCTAAAATGATCAGGCTGCAAGAGAATAGCAATGGGTAATAGCGTGTTGAAGAGATTCTGTTCGTTCCCGAAAATTGGTTTTTGTAAGAAAACCAGGCAATGTAAATACCAATAATGCTGAAGGCCAGATTTGAAAAGGAATTGGCAGGCTGCTTGATGTAGCCGTCTCTTTCATGTTCACAAAACGCCATAATGCCATCATTATCTGGACCGAACCAACCTTCTATAATTCCAAAGGCTACAATTATGGTGGTAGCAATAAATAAAACCAATGGAATCAATAATAATGGATATCTGCTATTCATGCCGAAAATCAAAGCTTTTTGGTCAAAAGGATCATTTGAAAATTGATTTAGAATGATGTCTTTAAATTACTGAAAAGTTTCTCGGTATTAGAGTTTTACATTCAATCCAAGATCTTCAATAGGTAAACTTATGATATCCTCTCCATTCGAATATATGAATTATGCCCCATCTCCAAACATGACCAGTATTGCTTCTGTTGCTTCGTCAGTTTCATTCCACCATTTGTGAGAGACAAAAGGCGGAATAAAGATAGTGTTGCCTTTAGACAGGGTCACCCTTTTGCCGTCAACTTCGCCTTCCGTAGTACCTTCAATTGCTATAATCAACATTGGAAACGGAGCTGCCTGCTCACGGGCATCATCTCTTACACGCTCCTCTGGAAGCACCCGGTACCATGCGGTTCTCAGACCTGGCTGATAGTAAAAGACGGTGAAATTGGAGCCATGGGCTCTTCTGGTCATTCCTTCTCCAAAAGGTACGATTTCGGGGAAGCCACGTGTCCAGAAGTGAAAGGAAAACGGGTTGATCTTACCGTATTCTTCCATTGATGGTTCGTAGCCTTCCATGTGGTTCACACTCATAGGGGTGTAATCTCCGGCAAATGCTTTTCCTTGTGCTGTCAGGGCATTGATCTTGCCGTCATTGATAGCAAGGAGTGTTTCATATTCGATATTGTAAACGAAAGTTGGTTGTTCTGGTAATCCTTCAAGAAGGTTAACTTCCCAACCTGTTTCTGTTTCTTTACCAGTGACTTCAACGGTCCATTGACCGTGGTCAGGCACATCAATACCAAACGTCATTGGATCGGATGCAAATCGGTCAAGGGTATAATCATTGACATAAGATTGGATAATTGATGAGACATCCTGATTGGAAGGAGATGCTGTATGGTTTGGTTTTTCGGGGTTTTTGGTTGCTGTTGAATGAGACTGGGCGGTTGTATGCTGTAAAGTAGTCAGGTAACAAAGAATGATAATTATTGATTTTAAAAATTGCATTGGTAAATGATTAAGGTTATGGAATTCCCGTAAGGAAAAAGCCGTCGGGGATTTATTTTCCACAAAAGAATCATTGACTGGTGAATAAATCCAGTCCCAGGTAGTAGTTTGTGGGGAACGGACAGTTTTTAGTGGCGAATTTGCAGAAGTTGCTTTATCGATTCCGCATATTTTTGGGAAACCGGAATTTCATCTTCGTACTTATCGAGCGTAACCACCATATTCCGACTGGTCAATTTTTGAATACTGAAGTATTTCGCATTGATCAAATACTTGCGGTGGCACCTTGCTATTGGTGAAAGTGGATTAACTATCTGGTTTTCGATATTTTTCAGGCTTGACCTTAAAACAATTTTTTTTCTGATGCCTTCTGTCTCAAGGTGGAGGTCTACATAATTATCATCACTACTGATATACAGGATGTCTTTGAGATTCAAGCTAATGCTCTTTCCGTTTTGAGTATTGATCAGGTAGTTTTCATTCAGGGAAATCAGTGAAAAATTCTTCCGGTTAATATAATGCCAGATGCCCAGCACAAAAAAGGAAACGGTAATACCTATGCCCAGGGTTCTGGCTAATACCATCAGGAATTCAAGCCAGGTAAACTCCCTGAATCCACCCCAGTAGCTTTTGTATAAAAAATTAACGGTTCCTATAAACAGGATTACCAGCGAATACCAAATCAAAGCCTTACCCAGGGTCCAATTTTTAAAAAGTTTCGGAGCCAAAGCAGGCACAAGCCATTCCATGAACAACACGGATACAATAAATAAGAGCCCAAGGCTGAAAATGATGAGGTCTACATACCACTCTCCAGTGTTATTTCTAATCCCGAAAGGCTTGTAAAGCAGAATAAAACAACTGGCACTCAATCCAACAAGGATTACCCAAAGCAAGTACTTTCGGGACTTCCCGGGTCTGGGAAAAGGTGTGTATAGAAAACCGGGTAATTTCATCCCAATGTTTTATGATCTGGATTTACCATAAAAATTCTATAATTCCATATTTCTTGATCTATAATACTACAGAATACAGCTCTTCCTTTTTTTGCCTTCCTTTTAACTCGACTTCTCCTATTGGTTTAAATTCAAAGTTGTTTTCAGGAAGTGCTTCTTTTAGCTGGGCTGAGATTAATAATCGGCTTTTCAACTCATTGCATAATCCTTGTATCCTGGCAGTCGCGTTTAGTACATCGCCGATATAAAGCAGATCTCGTTTGATGTCTCCTACACGTCCTCTGGTGACTTCTCCATAATGCAGTCCGGCCTTAAAGCCCGGAACTTCCCCAAATTTCAGGATGTATTCCTCAGATTTGCTTGCAATTTGCTCTTCAATCAGCAAAAAGCAGTTGAGGCAATTGCAATTTTTTAATCCGTCATCAAGTTCCCATGAGATCACAATTTCGTCGCCAACGTATTGGTAAATGGTGCCCTCGGTTCTGACAATCGCATCCGACATATCGCCAAAATATGCGTTAATGAGTTCATACTGCTTTTCATGGCCTATTTTTTCAGCAATTGCAGTGGAATCCTTCATGTCGAGAAACATGAATATCCTGTTTTCATAGACGGGTTTGGAATATTTTCCAGAGAAGAAGTTGCTTACGATATCGAATCCGAGATAATCAACAATCTCTCTAAAAAACAGGCTCATGTTAATAACAAAACCTGAAAAAATGAGAATACTGATAAACCCAAAGCTTGTGATAAATGGAATGAAATCTTCAATAACTCCTGCATCTATGGAATTCCTCCCGGTATTGTATAATAACAACAGGATAGTAAAGGCAAGCATTATGGTAACCAAAATAAAAACGTATATGGATGTCTTGATGATTAACTTACGAGAAAAAGCTAAAGTTTTAAACCTGTTTTTGAAAATGAGTTCCTCCAGAAACCCTATTCCAATTCCTACAATAATGCTCATGACACTTACAGATACCAGAGAATTCAAAGGGCTATATGGGTTCTCGGAATCAGGATAGGTGAGTGAATCCTCTAAAAGACCATATTCAACAATAAAATACATCCAGCCGCCCACCAGGAAAATGACAGGATAGGGGAGGATTTTAAAAAGCAGGCGTCTTTTTTTTGGTGTGATTTTCATTCTAATAGCATAACATGCTAAGCACGATCATGTTGTCGTTTTAATTTGACCAGATCATCATTATTAATTTATCCAATCAATGATATAGTCAAGGTAATCATTTCTTATCCAGCCTGTTTCAGTGCCAAATAATGTATGCCCTGATCCATTAAAGGTTTTTAAAGTTACCGGAGTTTCAGGGTGGTCAAGCATCATATTTTCAATTAGCCTGATACTCTCGACTACGGGTACGTTTTTATCATTAGCGGCAAATATTTTTAAAATAGGAATTTTGGACTCCCTGATCAAAGGGATTGGATCAAAGTTGCCGTTCTTTTCCCACCAGATTTTTCTTTTTGCTTTTACCCGTTTGGCGAAAACCAGGGCCAACGGCTTGGCTATAAAGCCAGGAGCGCCGCTTTCTATTATATCATTCATTATTTCAAAATGCACCTGTTTATTGGGAGAAGTCGTTGCGCCCACTGCGCTGATTACAAAATCCAGATTATTTATTTTTTCGTTAGCTAAATGAATGATCCATCCTCCCTGACTTAAACCCATGACCCCTATTCGATTAAATTCGGCGGATTTGTTTTTCTCCAGATAGGCCTGTGCACCGACAATGTCATTGGCAAAATCATCAAAAGATGCAGTGTGCCACTCCCCGGATGATTTACCACAACCCCTTTTATCTGGTAGCAAGACCATAAACCCATTACGGGCAAGATAATTTGCCTGATACATATACCAAAAGTTGTCCCTGTCACTTACTCCGGAACCATGGACCAGTATTATTGCTGTTGCCTTTTCATTATTTATTGGAGTCATTAGCAGGCCCGCCAGTTTTACACCGTTTTGGGTATACGTTATTTCCTCTTGGGAATAATGAAGACTGTCTCGTTTATTGGCCAGGAAATTGGTCTTAGAAGTAGCAACCTCTAAAGCAAAAAGGGAATCAGAAGTTCTAAAATTAACTTCTGCTGTTTCTAAATCTCCATCAGTGTCAAATTGACTGTAACTTAAAGGTGTAAGCCTGATTTGTTTCAGATTACTCCGTAAACTATCAAAATGATTTAGTTGTAACCCACGCTTTGCGCCCCAGGTAATTTGGTATTCACGCCCATCATTGGTTAAGTACCATCCAACTTTTGAGGAAATGTTATCATCTTTCTCTACCTCTGCGTAATTGTACTGGACCTTTTCCTGCTTTGGCGGAATTAAATACAAACCAATAAGTCCGAGGAGAATAATAGCCATGAAGATCAAAATTCCTTTAAGTACTTTTTTTATCATACCTGTTGAATTTATACACTACTTAACTAAAAGCCAATGAATAAAGTTGTCATTTGGACACCTGAACGGGAAGACTTTGAATTGACATATCCATTAACAGCAACTTCGGATAAGTGTAAATTAAATGATTTAGGATGATGATAATCAAAGTGACCTCTATATCATTGAGCGTGTATGGCAGTATGTATCTTCAGTTAAGCACTATTTCCGCTCAATGGTTATCTTGACTTTATCTTTTAATTGTTCTAACGATTGCTCAAGCTTTTCGATTGAAGTCAAATGAAAGGACAAGTCTTCTTTTGAATCTTTTATATTGACATCGGCTAACCAGTAAATGCCATCCTCCCGGGTTAAGTTAATGTACTCTATTTCCTGTAGTGCGTATTCCGCTTGTTTTGTTCTCAGGATATTTTTTTTGTCGACACAAATCCTCTTGTCAGAAATTAATATCTCGCGCTGATATTTTAGGGCATTTTTTATCCAGATATATAAAGGTGCTGTCAAGAAAGAAACAGGAAAGAGTATCCATAATGCAAATGCGCCCAAGACAATAGGCCCAAAAAGTATAATTGCAAAAAGATCAGTCGGGTCAGTCAGACCATCCTGGAATAATAAAAGTATGGTAAGTAGTGATCCAGATAAAAATGATATGATCAATAAGGTTTTAGAATTTTCTTTAATGACTTCGATGCCAGGTTTGACAGAGTTTTGAACTACCTCTTTCACTTTTAATATAGGCGTCTCATTATTGCCTTTTTGCAATGAAGCATCTTTGGAGGTGACAAACTCGAGATCTAATATTTCAGCTTCAAATGGCATTTTTTATTTAAGAGTTATTCAATCCTTAGAAATACGATACGCTGGGCACTTGTAAAAGAGTAAATGGTAAGATAAGTGAATAGCGAAATAAGCGCAATAATCAACAGTTTCATGATGTTAATATTTTGCGTAATGGCCTGTCAGTATTTTTCTTTAATCTGCCTATGACCTAGTGATATCTTACGGTTTTCAATATCAATATCTGCAATGATAACTTCAATGAGATCTCCTTCAGATTTGTATTCGCCAGGGTGTGAGAATTGACTGGACCATGAGAGGTCAGATAATTTTATTATTCCGATTACTCCTTCTTCCAGTTCAACGAGCATTCCGTAAGGCATAAGTTGAGAAACATCTCCCAGGTGCCTGCTGCCCACCGGGTATTTTTCTTCAATATTGTGCCAGGGATCTTCAGACAGCCTCTTTAGACTCAGTGATACTTTCTGGTTTACAGGATCAAAGGCAACAATCATTGCCTTGTGTGTATCACCGATTTTGAAAAATTCAACAGGATCGGGCGGCGGTACTGTCCAAGTAATTTCAGTGGAGTGTATGAGGCCCGTTATTCCCGTCTGGAATTCAAGGAAAGCACCAAAACGCTCAACTCTGGTTATCTTTCCCTTTACAATTGTTCCTTCCTCAAAATCTGGATTAAAGTGTTTCAATGCGTTAATTTTCTTGTCTGGCCAATGTAACGCTTTTAGGATTAATGCTTTATGGTGAAGCCAGTTCAGGTGCAATTACAAGCGCGTCAACGGTATCTCCAAACCCAAAAACTTTGAAACTACCGCCGCTAAGCTTAAAGCTGGTCGTTCTTTTTTTTCTTTTGAAGTGTATGAATTTTCCTTCACCTGGTTTAAGATGTTTTTTGCCTTTGATGCGTTTCGCCTGTAATTCTTCATCAGAACCTTTAAAGCTGAGAACATCGCCGTTGAGTGACCAGGAACCTTTCAAATCGCTCATTTCTTTTTTGTTCATTGCCAGAACAAACTTACCATTTTTGTGAAGCTTCAAAGTAAATGATCCGGGATGATCGCCACCCCTGACCTCACCAGCCCATACACCATTTAGCCGATCATTTTCCAGCACAGTAAAAGAGAAGCAAAGGGATAGGATAAGCAAAGGGAAAAACCAATTTTTCATTATTGTCAATTTAGGATTTTGTTATTGGCCAAAGTTAAATGACTTTAAACAGAATTTCCTCACCCTGCAGGGTGAATTTTCAAACATATACCAGGCTTTGTTCCTTTGTTCCTGGTGATTTTTGATTTACCTTGGTGATATGGAAAAAGGAATCTTGTTCTTTACAACAACTTATCCAATTTCAATACATAAAATATGTTTCAGGTAGAACCTATTCTATGGCTCCAGTCTTTAGAATCGCCCGGAATAACCTGGGTAATGAAAACGACATCTTTGCTCGGCTATGCCCATGTGTATGCGCTGTTACTTATCGTTTTGATCTTTGGTGTCAGGTTTAAGCAAAGTATATTCGTATTTCTTACCATTCTGATATGTGGTATTCTGACGGATGGCCTTAAAGATGGTTTGATGTTTCCTCGTCCGAGTGACGTAGATGCCAGGGTCATTGAGCCAGGTTATGAAAGACCGCCACTTTTGATTGATGGCGGCGGCGCGGAAAGTTTTTGGTCCCTGCCATCACCCGAGGCGATGGAAGTAAGCCGAAATCAAACAGACTGGAGTTACGGACTGCCTTCTGGTCATGTCGGATTGGCTGCGGCTTTTTTTCTTGGACTGGCATTTTTCTATCGATCAAAAGGGGTTTTTACTTTCGCTGTGTTTTGGGTTCTGCTGATGGCGTTATCCAGAATGTATTTGGGAAGGCATTTTATTGCGGATGTTTTAGGCGGTGTGATAGTTGGGCTCTTTTGTGTGTTTTTAGCTGCTTTCTTGGTTCGTCATCTTATTGCTGAAAATCCAAGAAATTCCGAAGTCTCTTCATTGATCCGGTGGGCCGTTTTCGCAACAATTTTGCTGGTATTAACACCGTTTATTGACTTATTGGATAAGGAGGATGTCGGTAGAATTTGGGGATTATTGCTTACCTATGTGGTGCTTCTTAAAACTGGTTTTCCATTAGATAAAGGTAGTTTCGTGAAGCGTTTAGGACGGGTACTGCTGGCAGTGGCATTCTTTATTTTAATTGATCAGATAATAAATCCGATAATAGATTCGATGGCGATGGAAGACAATTCGTTCGGGATGCTATTTACGGTATTCTTAACTACCTGTATTCCATTTGTGGCCATAGTTTTCCTTGCCCGTAAGCTCAAACTTTACGCGGTAAAATAAAGGTCATTTACTGAACCTTAATCACCTTTTCGACGCTTAACTGATGGTTGTGTTTATTGGTAATCTTGATTATCAAAACCCCACTTGGGAGTGCATTTGTACTGACGGTATAAGGCAAAGACACATTTTTAATATATCTAAAGAAATGCCCATTGGCATCCAAGACCTGAATTTGGAAGTCATGCCCACTTCCATAAATGGTAAACTGATCTTTTGTAGGATTTGGAGATATATTGATTTGGGCCTCGTTTAGATCTGCACTAGTAGTATTGGTCATAACGGGACTTTCGTAAGCCCCAATATCATAATTCATTCCGGCGGGCCTGGTATTACCGATGAGATCATCTGTAACAATATCACTTACCAGGTCAGTTCCTGAGTCTATAGCTTGCGATCCAGTTGCCAATTGTAGGTCATTGAATGGGGGATCAACGAAAATCGAAGTCAGGGGATCGGCTAATAAAGAATTGTTGTCAAATCCTAATGCCTGCCAGGCATTTAAGTTAATGGTAGAGCCATCCCCCGAAGCGCTCATTTTGTCATTTAGGATATTGAAGTCACACGTAAATTGGGCGTCATCTTCAATCGCGATACATCCTCTCCACGCATGTTGATTAATGATGATGTTGTTATAAATTTCGGTATTGATATTGCCGCCATCTTTGACAAGTATTCCCCATCTTCCATCATCCGGGACGATGATAGTGTTGTTAAAGATTTTTGCACCATTGGATACAATGGCACCATCACCCTGGAATAGCGCAATACCTTGTGCAAAATGATTGTTGTAAATGAGATTATTATAGATAATCGGGTTTTCTACGCCATCCAGATTTATCCCAGCTGCACCATTATTATCGTGCAGGATGTTACCATAGATCATCGCATCACTTATAGTCCCATCACCACCTAATGACAGGTCTCCATTCATATGAATGCCAATAAAATTGTTTCCATAGCACTCATTAAATCTGATTATCGGCCTGTCAGAGCTGTTGGAGACATAAATCCCATGTTCGTCTATCGAGTTACTACAGACGTTATGTTCAATGATGATGTCATCGGTAAACCCGGTGAAAATGCCTCTCTCAGCATTATTGTCACAAAAGTTGTTTCTGACGATACAATGGTCAGACAGAACAAGGCGAATACCGTTACCACTTCCCGGCATATCGTTTACAATAAAGCCATCAATAATAATGTAGTCAGCGTTTTCTACATTAATCCCGTCATCTCTAATCGGGCCACTTTGATTGATCAAGACGTTGTTTCCTATTCCTTTGAAAACTATTGGGTCGTTAGCTGTACCATTGACATTTCGAACATCAAAGCCAGCATAAACGCCATTTTCAACTAAAACGGTGTCTCCGGTAACAACCAGATCAGCGGCATGTTGAATGGTTAAAAAGGCTTCTGCCAGGCTTAAACCGGCATTTGAGTTATCTCCCAAATTTGAAACGTAGTATGTGTTCGCCATCAGGCTGACGCTTGACAAAAGTAATGATAGCTGTAGCGTGATGAGTTTGATACGCAACTTGTTCTCCATCTTTTGGTGTTTTTGATCACTGATCCGGATACCCCAATAACTCGAAAAGATCAGCAGATTGTTTTAGATAACGGTCTTTGTCAGTTTCCTTAAACCAGGCCTTTGAAATGGTTTCATTATTATATAGTCTACCGTCTTTCCACTCTGAAATACCATTAATAAATAGTCTTTGCCAATCTTCATTAATGAAGCTAACGGCTTTGATATTCTTGTTGTAGATAAAAGAGAAAAAATGGACAAACCACTTATCCCATGCTTCTGTATTGTCTGCTTTAATGCCATGGATCGGGTTCGACTCTGCAATCATTACAGGCTTATTGTGTTTTTTGGCAAAACTCAATACCTCATCACAATATTGGCCAAAATCGTTTCCGCCATAAGCATGACCAAAAACTGATATACCTACCCAGTCGACATATTCATCACCAGGATACCATTCAGAGACATCATAACTATTATAGGGCCTGGAAGCGTAGGAGTGCCAGACGAAGGCGATATTGTCTGCACCTTTTTTGCGTAACAATTTGACGATTCGGCGATAGGCTTTTATGTATTCTTTGGGTTCGAGTTGGTTATGTGGGCCATCAAATTCATACCCGATCCTAAGGTAAATTGGGCGATTTGTAGCTTTTGCCCAATCTGCGTACTGCTTAACCACCTTGTCATAGTCGCCTTTGCCAGCTTTATTGGCAACGCCCCACATACCTACCATCCACATAGCACTTTGTATCGCCGTGTTGGGGAATTTATCAACTAGCATTTGGTGATTTTGGCTGCTACCCGTTTCGTTTTTATGGGTTGACGTTACACCTTTAAATTCGGGAATGCCCCAATAGGCTGCCCATCCGCCAGGCGTCGTTTGATTGGGAAAATTGTCGATATATTCGGTCATAGTTTCCACCGTTTGCCCCATAATTAGCAGGGTTTTCCCATTAGGCGGGACAAATTTTGACTTTTTGTAATCATACACAAATTCAGGATCGACCTCTACATTTATTTGTGAAACCATCTGCTCGATAGACCTATCATTCGGATAAGCATCTTTATCAGTTTTGGTTTGCGACCAAATGCTAGTTGAGAGAATAGAAAATTGAAGAATCGTTAATAAAATGATCCTTGCCGGAAAGCGGATTCTGGAAATTTTCATGTTGGGATGTAGTTTCTTTTACTTAAATGTGTTTTCTTTTAAATTTAGACAATGAAAATTTTGAGGTATTTTTTTTATACTTAAAAACGCCTATAACGTTTCATTAAGTCTATCCGAAAATTCAATTTGTGAAAAAATTTTGACGTGGATTTGATGATAGCGTCCCAGGGATTAGTGGTTTAATTTATGACCCTGTACTACTTTTTTGCCTTTCAAAACCCTTTGAAATGATAACTTCTGCTGGTTTCCCTAAGGGGGTGAAATCGATATTGTCTTTGTGATAATTTTCTGCAATATCAATTCTCATAACCCAGATGTGGACGCCGTCAAACCAATCTTTTCCCCAAACCTTGTTAAAAAAAGCCTGGTAGCATTTGGCTTGTGTTTCGGGCGAATATTGCCTATCAGAATCAGATAGGTTTTGCGACCATTCCCATGGTGTGATGGCGCTATTTGTTGTGCTCTTATATCCCATTTCTGTGAAAAGGATTTTTCGGTCCCATTTTTTACTCAATGATTCAAGAGTACGGACATGTTTGGACCACCCTTTTGAAATTTCCCTTAGACTGGGATTGGTGGTGTTGGCCAAAGGGAAATAAGCCTGGACACCGATGAAATCCAGTTGGTCCCAAAACTTTATTTCTTCGTATTCATGGTACCAATTGGCTGCGTATGTGATTTTGCCGGAATAGACCTCCCGGACATCCTCAATAAGTTTTATCCAAAACTCAGGCTTTTCGACCGAGAGCCGCCAAAATTCCATACCCACACAGAACATTTCAACCTTGGCCCTTTCTGCTACTTTGGCATAGCGGAGAATGAAATTACGATAACTCTCTTGCCAAGTCTGCCAACCCAATTCGTTAGCGGGAAAGATATCAGACCGCCATTTTCCTTCTGATGGCGACAAGAGCCAAACGTGTGGTTTGAAAAATACCTTGAAACCTGCCGCACGAACCGATTTTATTTTACGGACCCAATGTGCGTCATAATCCATTATACGGATGCTGTCTCCATCATGGTGTGTTACTATTGGGCTGTCGATATCATCCTGATAGCCCCATGAAACCAGGGTGATCCACTCTAGGTTGTTATCAATCAAAGGTTGAAAGTCAGTGGTATCAACAATTCCCCAGACATGTGCTCCTCTTTGTTTATTACAGATAGTCAAAAAATCTTCAGTTCCTGGTCCCTTGTTTTCATTTATGGGATACGAATGCGAAAAAATGAAAAGTGCGCCCAATAGCCCGAAAGCCAACAGGATGGGAAAGGAGGAAGGGAAGATCTTGCCATTTTTCATTTTGAATCACGCATTGATTGAACTGATTTCAACTTTTTGCCCTAAAACAAAGGTTATGAAATGGTCAAAACCTTTGTTCTAGCAAGGTCTCTCGAAGAGGGCCCTACGTAAATTATAGCTATTTAGGGTTCCTTTCAGGAGACTCGGGACAGTATCTATTCTAAGATATCGAACAGTTTTAATATTTGAAAACCTCTTTTGTAAAGAAGTGTAAAAAATCGTAAAGATCTGTCCATTTTGGTAGCAGATTGGCCTTCTTGTCGCTGTAAATTAATGCCTATGGGAATGCCCACGCCCATGAGAGTGAGAAGGTCTTCGTTGCCCGGGAGGTGGTCCTTTGGGGCGAGTTTCGGTAAATGCACCCTTAAGGCATCTGCTCATGTATGGATATTCGTCAGTAACGAAGTAGGCGTAGGTGCCATTGATCTCAGTGCCGTTACATTCATCCAACTGGCCAAGGCCTTTCACGTATTCCCAATCAGAGACAAAGGTGCCATCCGGTTTGGTGTTGCCCAGGTCTTTATTCATCGAATTTTTCGGATTCCTGTAAGAGCAGGCATCTCCGGTCCTTAACTCGTCATCCACCTGGTAACTGGGTTTATACTGACCACTTTTTGAATAATAGATTGGGAAGCCATCAAGCGCAAATCCGACTAAAATGATATCCTGGCCATTGTCAAGCAGGTTGATGAGTTCTGTAGGAACACCGTGGTAATGATAAGCACCGGTAGGTTGCACATGTGCATTATTGAAATCCAGTCCGAGATCAACCAAATCCTGAAACGCTTCGATCCGGTAGACCTCCCCCGTTTCACAGACAAACCTTTCTGCAGTTTCCGGTTCGAATTTTACACCGTTTAAAGCGACACCAGGTTCTTTTGCCCATTTTGCCTGGCCTGTAAAAGTTGGATTAAGTGGGAGCGAATAGGTTCTATTCTGTGCTTTAATGGCATTTGGATTACCAGAGTTTGGGAAGTTGCCGGTTTTGTGGTTGGGTAGTGCATTCGTGGTGATGACTCGTTTGTTTCCTTTAATGGTCACCGTGGTTTCTGTGCCGAAATTGTTGTTGGTTATTTGATAGTTGTTCCAATAATCAATTTCCTGATCTACAGATAACTCGTCTGTTGCTGGCGTAATAGGTTGTTGGATTTGGGTAGAACTACAGGCAAAAACACCTGCAATAAAAATGGCCAACAAGGCAAAAAGATAAAACTTTATTTTTTTCATGATTTTCTATTTTATTCTTTAGATGCCGAAATTGTCCCGATCCTTCGGGTAAGGTGGAATTTATTTTTCGTTTTAAATGTTAAATTTTTAACACCTCTTGATTTTTTCAAAAATAACCCTCACCTTTGAAGTGTTAAAAAATTAACACTATGAATTTTTCCAAAATGAAAAACCTGAGTAGAAGGGAGCGACAGATCATGGAGCTCATCTACAAAAATGCGAAAATGACGGCATTTGAAGTAGAAGAGCAATTACCTGATGCGCCCAGCTACACGACTGTCCGTACGTTGATGCGGATTCTTGAAGAAAAGGGACATCTCAAGCATACAAAATCAGGACGGCAATATGTTTACGAGCCAGTCAGTCCACCAGAAAAATTTAAGCAGCATAGTCTTCAGCATCTGCTAAAAACATTTTTTGATGGTTCGATTACCAAAGCGGTGGCTACTTTTATCGACCATCCCGATGCTGATCTTTCAGAAGAAGACCTAGCGGAATTAGAAGCCATTATCAAAAAGGCCAAAAAGAATAAGTAGGCTACCCTTTTTTCAAATTTCAATCCTGTTACTATGAACTTTGCACTGATCATTATTGCTAAAGCAACCCTGTTCCTCATCCTTTCCAGCTTATTAATTCTTTTGCTAAAAAAGGCATCTGCAAGTCTAAGACATTGGGTTATTAGTCTCACCATGATAGGACTATTGCTGTTACCTTTTTTCACAGAATATCTTCCGGGTTTTGAGGTTGAGATCGAGGCTGCCACTGAGCTTCCACAATTTATTGAAAACCTACAACCAACAGAGCATGTCATGCTTCCTGCCGCTACAATGAATGAAAGCATGGATCTTCAAAATGAGGATTTGGTAGCTGTGCCTTCCCAACCTCTACTTTATCATGAATCAAGTTCTTTCCAGGTCAACTGGAGTTTGATCATTTTAATTTCTTGGCTTTCAGGGGCAGTAATTATGCTTGCGTATCTGCTCCTTGGCGTTTTAAGCGTGTATTTGTTGACAAAACAGAGTCAGTTATTTGATATTAGTGGTAACACGGCCGTTTACTCGTCAGTACAATTATTATCGTGTGACAAGATCAGGACACCAATGACCTGGGGTGTGATCAATCCTGTTATTCTCCTTCCGGAAGGTGCAGATAAATGGACTACTGAAACTTTAAAAACAGTTATCGAACACGAAGTTGCACATACCAAAAGGGGAGATTATCTCATCCAGGTGCTGAGCTGGATCACTTTGAGTATTTACTGGTTTCATCCATTGGTTTGGTGGATGAACAAGCAGCAGTTACTCGAAAGAGAAAAAGCCTGTGACGAACAGGTTCTTAAAGGCAGGCCTTCCGGCATCGAGTATGCCGAAAACCTGCTGATCGTGGCCAGTGATCTTTCCAGGCGTAAGTCTCAAGCTTATTATTGTGCGTTACCAATGGCTAAAACATCTCAAATCAAAGAAAGAATTATTGCTATTATGAAATTTCAAAAAGACCGTTTTCGTTTTACCCGTGCCCGCCAAATGCAATGGGCCAGTTTTTACATAACCACTATCTTGTTTTTAGCTGTCCTTACTCCGGTCAGGCCTGCTGAAATGATTGATATGCTGGTACCTGGAAATGCTGTTTCCGATTTCCTGGAAACAGAAATGAAAGATAAGAATGAGATGATTTCTGAAGAGAAATTTGAGGAAAAGCTGATTGAGCATGAAGAACTCCGGCCATTGGAAACAGAAAACGAGTCGACAGATGAAAGTCAACTTCTTACATCGAATAATGTCGTGTTATCACATTCCAGGCTCCAGCCACTGGCACCAACTCTTGAAGAGACACCGATCAAAATGCCGAAGTACAAAACGGTATTATCGGAAGTTGAAAGTATTACTGAACAAGAACAGGGATATTATACAACCTGGACAAGCGGAAAGAGTACTTTCGAAGTCTGGAAAATAGGCTCAGTAAAGCTCTATTCCGAATTACCATACATTGAAGCTTCATCACCGGACGCCATGATTGTTATTGAAGAAAAGCGCAAAACAGTATTTGGGAAGAAGCATTTTAGGATGATCATTTCTAAAATTCCTTATAACGGTGGTCTGGTGATTACCTTTCGTGATGGTATTCCAAATTCCTGGAATGGCAGTTATAAAGAAAATGATCCCCTATACATGTTTTACGTCAATGAAGAATTCAACTTTTCAGGGAATGAAAAACTCAACTGGTTGGCAGAGACGCTCCCTGAAATTACATGGCAAATGATGGGTATAGAATATTCAAATGCGGAAAAAACCATTATCGGCAGAGATGATCTCAATATACGCAAGTACCTTGATGAGAAGGCAAATCGCTTTTTGAAGTATGAAGACTTGCCACCTAATGATTTTGAAGATCAGCCTTACTGGAAGATGCAGAAATATAAGGAGCATCCCCCGTTTGATTTTTCATCAGTAAAATATGCCGGGAAATTGTCGAATCTGTCAAAAGCAACCAATCAAAAAAGGATCGGATCAAAAAATACCAGGAAACGTTGGACATCAGGGGGTAATACACTTCATGAAGGCCTGACTTACGGTAGAATTATGCGGGATGTTCCGGCAGGTGTATTGCTAAATGATTTCAACTTTGCCATCAGGCAGAATGATTTCGAAAAAATAACCTTCGAGCTATCGATCTATAATGTCGATACAGAAGGCATTATTTCAAGCCTTACAGAATCATCAATTCGCTTCGATGTTTCAGGAGATGGTAACATTTCGGAAAGTATAGCTAAACATGGCCTGGTGACAGGTGGCGAAAATATCCTTGTTCTTTTAAAAATTGCTGAACTTGAAGGAGAAGTCGGCTTGGACTATCTATTCCTGAATCTGTCAGGAGATAATTACAAGTCTTTCCATGAGGAAACGGCAAGAGATTGGGGGTTCTGGGAAAGTAATTTTGCCTTTTCTTTTAATTGATGCTAAGGTGGGAGTGCTTGATATCAGTGGCTTATGTGATGGAAATTAGAGAAAATTGCTTACTTTCAGTGTGCATTCAATCCCTCTAATTATTTTTATCTTCTAATATTATGAAAAAGAATCTCCTCCTCCTCACATTTGTTTTCCTTAACTTTTCTCTTTTCGGGCAGGGTTTAGACCTCACCATGAAGAATTTCAGCGGGAAAAAAAGTACTCCTGTAACGCTTACAAATTCCCCAGATAAGACGGTAAGTTGCCAATCTGCGCTTCCTTCCTATACCCAGGGAGGTGGTCTAAGTTTTGGTAGCCATTCCAGTATTACTGATGTTGTTCCTGGGATACCAACCAGTATTTTACTGGCTGATGATTTTCCCGTAACGCAGCAAGCAGCTATTACGGGTGTTATGGTTACTGGCGAAACTAACAATCCTGGAGTAGTAAATTCTATAACATTAGATATTTACGATGATAACGGTGGCGATCCCGGAACGATTGTTTTTTCTGAGACTTT
The DNA here is from genome assembly GCA_039028895.1 of Bacteroidota bacterium. Taxonomy (GTDB): domain Bacteria; phylum Bacteroidota; class Bacteroidia; order Chitinophagales; family Saprospiraceae; genus JAHDCJ01. Next base: position 56,778 of record JBCCHF010000030.1, read on the forward strand.
CGCTGGATATAATTCGACTGGGCCAGTGACATTAACTATTATCCCTACCAATTGCCCGGTGCTTCCTGTGGGGACCTATTGGTTGAGTGTTCACGCGAGTACACAAAGTGGTGCAGGCGCGTTTCGTCTGTTCGCTGATCCTAACCCTTTTGGGCAAATGATGCATTGGACAGATCCTGGAGATTTTCTTGGTACATGTCCTAATCCTTCAGGGTGGAGTGAATACAATGATTGTTTTCCTAACCCTCCTACTCCTGGTATAGTTATGCAGGTCGACTTTTGTGTGCCAACACCTATCCCTACATTGGGTCAATGGGGGCTGATCATATTTGCATTACTCATTTTAACTTTTGGTAATGTTACAGTTGCGCAGCCAAAAATGAGCATGGCTTCGGGAAGTGGTATGAATTTCTCAATTCAGCATATACCATTTGACAAAGCATCATTTACCAGGTGGCTGTTTATAGTGGCATTAGCCTTGTTTGGCGTATTTACGATCGCTATCCAGATGTTCGGCTATGAATTGACTTCTGCTGATATCCCCGGAAGCATAGTTGCCATTCCGATAGTGGCTTATAACCTGCATCTTATTTTTGGTGCGTCAGAAAGTGACTCCTGAGAATCAGCTAAGGCCAAATTAATTTAAGGTTGAGATTAAGAGTATAAATCCCCAACATACTCTAAGCTATTTTCTAGAAAGTCCTCTGCATGGCGAAAAAGAAGAATTTAAAATCAAAGCAGAATAAGTCGAAGGGCAAATCAAAAGGCAAGTCGCCTGTCAGTTTATGGATGGCATCATTGAAGAATTGGTGGGCTAGTAAAGCCCCCGTTTTCAAATTTTCAATGAGCTTTTTCGGGATGATGACGTTATTCTACGTTTTTTGGTTTACCCCATTCTTTAAAAACTTCATTTTAGCCCCCTGGAACCAGTTAAATGCCTGGGCGGCGGGGATGGTGCTTAAATTAGTTGGCTTTGATATAGGCGTTTCTGGTCAAACCCTGACCGGAGAAGGTGGCGGACTGAGTATTCAGCAAGGATGTGATGCCCTTGAGCCTACCGCACTTTTTATTATTGGAGTTATTGCTGCTCCGGCACCACTTAAGGCTAAGCTTTCTGGAATCCTCTACGGTTCGTTAGCCATTTTGGGTATCAATTTTTTCAGGGTGCTCACTTTGTTTCTCACTGAAAAGTATTGGCCAGCGGGGTTTGAATTTATGCATGTCGAATTTTGGCAGGTAGCATTTATTCTGTTGGCTATTTGTATTTGGGCATATTGGCTTAGCCGCTCAGTAAATTCAAAAAATGATGAAACTTCTTCCGAAGCATCCGCTTAAGCAATTTTTATTGTTGTTTGTAGTTTCTTATGCCTTCCTGATGCTTCTGGCAACATTTACGGGTATCAAAAGTGGCTACGACAATGGGTATCGCTCATTGGGCAATACTTACTTTCAACCATTTAAGGAAAAAGGGTATGTCATTTTCTCTGAAGGCGCTGATCCCTTAAATAAAGGATTGAACACCCAATTGGCCTTGATCAACATTGATCAAAATAACCAGGCGATAGCAAGTGGTACAAATGTTCGCACCATAAAGGTTTATGTCAGTCCCTTCAGGTCGGGACTTTTCCCTTTAATCTTATTGCTTTCTTTGATTCTCGCTTCTCCTGTTCCATGGCGGCGAAAGGTCTGGCTTTTACCAGTTGGATTTATTATCATCAGCCTGTTTGCATATTTCCGGACCTGGCTAACGGTGTTGTTGAATTTTGATCAAAATGAGTGGCTGGAGGTTGTCGATCTTTCACCCACGATGCATTCGTTTTACAATTGGCTGGAAGCAGTGACCGTAGGGAATGTTGTGTTTTCTGTGGTCGTACCTGTTGTGGTCTGGTTTATAATCACCTTCCGGAAGGAGGATAGAAGTGTTTTGTTCAGGATAAGCAGATGATTGGAAATCCACTCATGTCCGATTCGAAAACTTGTACTAAATTGATGAACTAACTTTCCAGTGATAAACACTTAGTGGTACATATCAAAACAAATAAGGAAGCTGCTGATACTCTGATTCAGCAAGCCAGGGAGCTATTGTCCAAGAATCTGAATAATGCCCAGGTGCTTGGAGAGGAGGCATTGGCCCTTGCCAGGAAAAGCTTGGATACTTCATGCATCGTAGATGCCCTAATTGTTTGTGCAAGGACGTACGCAAGGAAAGGAGGTTTTATCAAAGCAAAGAAATTTGGGGAAGAGGGATTAATGCTCGCCGACAAATCAAAAAATGATCTGCAACTTGCACGATGCTATCGGGTTTTAGGGTACATCTACAGGTTAATAGGAAATGCAGAAAAGGCACTTAGCCTTTATTATTCTGCACTACGCCAGGATGTGGAAGAAGTAAAATCAGGATTGTATAATAATATCTCTGTGGTATACCTGAGGTTAGGAGACTATGAAAAGTCTGCGGCATTCCTCGAAAAAGCAATAGCGCATTCGCTTAATAGAGGACAAGAAGACAGCCTAAGCACCTGTTATATTAACAAAGGGAATTTGATTGGTAAATCCAATGATTTTGAAGGGGCTAAAGCGGCCTATTTCGAGGCTTTGAAATGGGCACGTAAGCTTGATAATCATTTAGATGCTACCAAGAGTTTATGCAATATCGGATTTGTTTATGCCAATTTGGGCGAATTGGATGAATCACTAAAATACTATGCTAAAGCCAGAAAACTGGCAGAGAAGAATGGTCTGAACTATGAAATTTTGCATATATGTGGCGGACAGGCTTATGCCTATTTTAGAGTGAAACGTTATAAGGAAGCCATTGACATCTTGCTGAAACTATACGAAAACGGAAAAGCAGAAGAGGCCTCTTTTGTGGTAAAATTTAGCCTGGAACACCTCCAGCAAGCGTATTCAGCATTAAAAGATTTTGAGCAAGCGTATTATTTTCAAAATCTCCTAAACGCGTATAATACGAAACAAACAAAGAAGCTGCTTTCCGAAAAGTTCGAGTTGATCCAAGAGGAGAAAGAAGCGGAAATTCAGTTATTAAAAGACAAACAACTCCAAATCGAGGAGCAGAATAAGGCATTGGAGGCAATGAACAATGAATTGAAAGAGTTTGCCCATATCGTGGCTCACGACCTCAAAGAACCATTGCGGAATATCAGCAGTTTTGTCGATCTGTTGGGTAAAAAAAGTGAAGGCAAACTGTCATCTGACCTGGAGGGTCTGATGCAACATATCTCTGGAAATTCAAGACAAATGTACACTCAGTTGAGTGGGTTGGTGCAGTTTGTCACACTCGAGGTTTCTCATTCAGGAACAATGTTGGTCAATACATCAGAACATGTGGATGCAACACTAAACCGCGTACGCCACGATTTCCCGAAAAAGAAGGTAAAAGTTCGGAAAGGGACTATCCCAGATTTACCAATAGAAAGAGAGCACCTTGCATTGCTAATTCATCATTTAGTGCAAAATAGTATTAAGTTCTGTGAAGACCCTGAGGTAATTGTTGATATTCAATGTTCAGAAGAAACTCATCATTTTCAGTTCATGGTAACAGATAATGGTATTGGCATCAACGAATCCTACCACGACCGTATTTTTAAAATTTTTAACCGACTTGACCGAAAGCATAATAAAGGGGCCGGCATCGGACTGGCCATCTGCAAGAAAATTGTGCAGGCCTATGGCGGTAAGATATGGGTACGATCGAATCCTGGGGAGGGGGGCACTTTTTATTTTACATTGCCGAAGCCAGGTATTTAAAACTAATCCATTTCCTCAACTGTCTTTTTTAAAGGCCAGAGATTTTAGTGATTCCTCTAATATCTGCTTTTGATCATCGTTGTTATATGACATTACAACAACGAAGCTGAATCCTTTCTTTATAGTGGCATAATAGGTTTGTTTGATTTCCAGGCCTAAATACGTCAGGAACGCATCCATTTTATAAAAGTCAGTTCCATTAATTTCGTGTAATTCAAACTCTTTGGATAAATAGTCATATTGGAATTGACTTTGCTGGAGAAATCGTCTTGATTGGAACAAGTAGTCACTGCCATCTTTTATTCCTGGTGCCATCTTGATATTTTCAGCCACTAGCGAAATACTTGGATTATACTCTACCGGTGACCCAACTTCATATTGGAATACTGTCAGTAGGTTAGCAGTATTTATTTCTGCCGCATTAACTACGGCTTCCAGCTTTTTGTCATCTCCTGCGACTAAATCTTTCCCTAATTCGGTTATTTCTTCAGTTTGTTCCCTCGATGAAACCACCCAATCGTCGGGTAACTTCATTATGCATTCAAAATATTCATTGGAATAGACTTGATCGGAAACACCTCCATAATCAAAGTCGTCTGGTTTGCCGATTGGCATGCAACTGGCAAAGAGACTAATCACTAAAAAAATAACTATCCAATTCTTCGAATTCTTCATTTTTTGATGTTTTAAACAAAATACCAAAAAATACTGAAGGTGCTCAGAATGAATAAACGCCTGGCTAGTGTTCCTATTTGGGTTCAAGGCTCATCACATAGTCGTAACTTTCATTCAGGTAGCGAATGATTGAATTTTTATCGTTGAACATTGATTCTGGTACAAGTACATATCCGCGCATGTTAGCACCATGTGATTTGAAGAAATCGGAATTCCAATCTGCTATGTATTTTTTCTGGATTTCTTTTGAGAATCGTATACCTAACTCGCCCTCCTTGTTGAGAATGGAGAACATATAGCCATTCGCTGAGGTGTAGGGTACGGTTTTACCTTTCCTTTCAAACCTTGGGCACTGATTTATCAATGCGTCATATCTAGCCAATTTTTCTTTCCACATGATTACTGATTTTCGACTGATGTTTTAAGTTGTTGCATCCATTTTTCTCCTTGTTTCCGGTACATCCCCGGAAAAAGAATGGCCATTAGCCTTGGCATGATCCAACTCATGCGTGTGTATTCATATTCGTAGGCGTACCTTGTCTTGTTTTTGCCGATTGCGGTGAAGGTGCACTTCATGGTGTTGTCCATATGTTTGTGCTGGTAGGTGGCTTCAAATGAATTTGGAAGCTGGTTGGATATGATGGTTTCTATTAACGTCATGTCCTTGTCTCCATATTGATAGTACATTTTGGAGACTGTTCCATCTTCCAATTCTTTGCCGCTGAGTAACTCTTTCTTTTGAAAACCATCCTGCCATTTCTTAAGATTTTTGGAATCGGCAAAAAACGATGTAACGATTTCAAGGGGTTTGTCAATATCAATCTGACCTGAATACTTCATTTTTTTGATTTAAAGTGAATGAATGCGGCATATTTATCCATTTTCATTCACCGAAAGGTTTCAAAACACATTTGTAACCGAAAAAATCATTGTTTTTCCTGTTTTTTGAGATTTTGAAGGTATTCAGTTGGTGATACGTGCTCAAATTCTTTAAATGCCCGGTAAAAAGAAACCTTGTTGCTGAAGCCTGCCTGGTAGGCGATGTCGATGAGTTTTACTTTTCCGCCATTGGCATTTTCCAATAAAGACTTGGCTTCTGATAAGCGATATACCTTGATGAGGGTTTTAAAAGAGTAGCCAAATTTTTGATTGATCAATTCCGATACATAGCTAGGAGAGAGGTACACTGCTTTCGCAAAATGCTCAAGGGTCAAATCGTGATCGAGGTAGATTTTATCTTTTTCCAATTTCTGAATAATCTGGTCTTCGTGGATGTTCCGCTGTTCAATATTTTCCAGCTTCGGTGTTTTTGTGGTAAACAAGGTAGACTGGTCAATTAACTTGAATGCTATGGACTGAATAATGAATGTCATGGCAAGCATGCTTACCTGGTTAACAAGTGCAAAGTTGAATTGACCGATCGGCTGGATCAGGAAGTAGGCCAGGTGCAGGATTAAAAAAACGGAATAGCTCATTAATACAAGCCGGTACCAGTTGACCAGTTCATTGTTGACAACTTGTACTCTGAATGTATTCAGTGTTTTGAGGCTCTTGAAAATATAGATGCCGATATAAACGAAAAAACTCAGCGCGAAGTAAAAACTAAAGCTTTGGTAGGAAGGGATTTTATCCATAAACTGTTGCACTGATTCCAGTTTTTCTGCCCCGCTTAAACCGAAAAATGGCAGGTTCATGATCAGGATCAAGACAAACGGTATAAAGTGCCATCCCATTTTTAGGGTTAACCGAAAATCCTTGACGGTTGCCGCCAACGCCATGAAAAGCATTAGCGGAGGTTTTAAAAAACTAATAGGGTAGGCAATACCCAGCAAGTGTGGTGCTGATTTGATAAGTTCAGTTTCGAAAAGCAATCGCTCGAAAAGGATGATGCCCTCTACAGCTAATAGCACGGCAAACAGTTTTTTAAAAAGTGTTTTGTTGCCAGATCTGAGCAAAATAATGGTGATGAAAAATGCCTGGCAAATTCCATAGACGATGAGTCCATTAATTATTGATGAGGTAAGTGTCATAAACTCAGCCATTATTTTTTCTACCAAAAAGCCTACGCCAAAACCCTGGTTCATCCCTTTTTAGGGGAGATGTTGACTCTGTTTCGATTTTTTCATTTTGCTTTCTCAGGTATGCAGGAATGTCAAGGTTGTCATCCAGCAGGTTGTACCCATTTCTTAAGTCGATGATGCCTCCGGAAGCGTCCGATGCCATTAAAAATGCAATTATTTTGGAGTTCGTATTTTCAGTGGCTTTTTGCCAACAGTTTACTATGAACTGAATTTCCAACAAGCTTTGATTTTCCCAGAACATAGCCGTGTCAAATTCCCCTTCATCTTTTAGTGTTTTGTAATCAATTTGGTTTTCATCCAAAACATTTATGACGATGTCATCGATATGAGAATAGGCATATTTATTCATTTTCAGTTCCGGCCTATTTGTGGTTTTTGCCGGATCGTAGATGTCATTCGAAGGTTCAACGGCGATAAAGCCTAACGGACAATTCACATAATAATAGACTTCCAGAACTTTTAATGCATTGGTGTCGCCAGAAACCCGATATTCAAATTGAAGAGATTGAACTTTGATGAAAAAGTCGATGAGCAATGCTTCCCGAGGTTCAAGGATAACTGCTCTGAACTTACGGTCAATAAACTGTTCGAGTTTATTTCTTTCGTCTTGGGTTAATTCGTGCTCCGGTCTACCAATCATAGATCAGCTCTAATTGTTGTTTTATGAACTTATGCTAACATCTCTTGTAACATTGAGACCATATCAAAGGGGCCAAAGACCAATAGTGTGTAGCCAATCGCAATTAGCAAAGACAGCAAAAGCTTAATTGAGGGTCGATAAGTTTTTATGTCTGTGAAAATGCTTATTCCTGGTGCTTTGGATGTTCTTACCACTTTAGTGCCCGCTAAGGAATCGCCTATTCTTTTGTTTGGGGTCACCCCGACTCCGATGATCTCAATTAACCAGACAGGGATAGTTAAATTCCTGATTACGCATTTAATTTCTGAAGCAGGTAAACCTGTTATCTGGTCAATGACGACCTGGCCTGTAATTCTTTTGGCGACGCTCCTTCCCTTCAAAAAATCCTTACTCAAGTAGATTGTAAATGTAGATATCAAAAGTAAGAGGTCGACGAATTGGGAGTTTTGGTTAAGAAAGTATCCTAGAAAGATGAGTGGGAGCAGCGTACCACATAAAATCACATGATCCAGGAACATCGAAAAATACCTTTCTTTGGCAGTAAGGTCGTCCTGATAATTTTCAGATGAAAATATGGTGAGGTCATCCAGAATGTCTTTATTCGTCATGAGTTGTTTTTGATAGGTTAAAAACCTTCATTGCATTTTCAGATAAAAACAATCGTTTTTTGCAGCCAAACATCTATGATATTCTGCTTGCTCATTGTGTGAGGGTGTTGGCTGATTCCACAAGATCGCTAAAAATGTATTTCCCGTCGTTGTCGAAGACATTCCAGGCAAGTACAATAGCGATTATTTTTTGGTCCGGAATGATCAGTAGAATTTGGTTGCCATAGCCTAATCCTACCGGCATTGGTGGCTCATCGCCGGTCAACCACCACTGGTAGCCATAACCTTCCTTGCCGCCGTCTCCGTATATATCTACGACATGTTTTTGTAAAGCATCTTTGCAGAAATTCTTAGGTAAAAGTTGTTCGTCGTCCCAAAGGCCATCCTGAAGATATAGTAATCCTATTTTTGCTAAATCCTCTGCTTTGAGATATAGGCCTCCCTCGGTGTCTGGTAGTCCGGTCGGCGTTTTTTTCCAGAAATACTCGTCGATGTCAAGTGTTTTAAACAGGTGTTCTTCAGCGAATTTATCAATCGTTTTCCCTGAGGCACTTTTTATAATTTGTGAAAGCATCTGACTGGCACCACTGTTATAATTCCAGGCGGTCCCTGGTGTTGATTCTATGGGTTGGTTCAAGGCATAGGTTATCCAGTCTTCTGACAGCTCCATTTCAGTGACGTTGTTTTCCATCTCCAGGCTTAATCCGAACTCCTGCCATTTTAAGCCAAGTTGCATGGTCAATACATGTTGCAACGTTACAGATTCGAGGTGTTTTTTGACGGTGTCCGAAAGTTCGAAATCGGAAAAATGGGGTAGTATAATTTCATTTACACTGCTTATGTGCCCGCTATTTATTGCTGTGCCAACAATGGAGCTTGTTACAGATTTAGTGATTGACTGAAGCGTGTGTAAATCAGAGTTTAAGTGATAAGGGTGAAATTTAGGATGATAATAATTATAAATATGGATGTCGCCAGAATCTTTGCACATATTGCTACCGCATCCCATCTTACCTACTTTATCTTTGCTTATGGTATCGTAGTCAAGGTTAAATTTTTCATGAAAAAAGATGGTGTCATTTTTGGCAATAAAGACTTCATCGATAAACCCGTAGACGCCTTTTTCGATATTAAAAACAAGTGAATCTATTCCTTCCCTAATTTTGTCGTTTTGATGTCCGGCGTATTTCCAATGAAATCTTTTTACTTCCAACGACTTATCTGTTGTGCTTTTTTGGCCGCAGCCTGATCCAAAAATAAATAGAACAACGATTAAGGCAAGTCGATAAGCTATCTCAATAATTTCCAGCTTCATGACAGGCTATTCTTTTTCCGAAGAAAACAAAACCTTATAGCCAGCACCTGTTTTACCAATTAATAGCTTAAACACACCGCCATCTTCTTTGCTGGCCGATAAAAGCATTTCAGGAATACCGTCATTGGTCAGGTCGCCATAAAATTCAATGATGAATGGTGGATTCCCGCAACCTAAGGAAGGTTTGTTTTTGGGTTTATGACAGTTTCTGAAGATAATGGCTTCTTCATAGGTCTTGATGTTGGCAACGAGAAGGGCATAGGCATCATTTTTTAGGGTAATAGCCATTAGCAATTCACTTTCACTTAATTCAAATCTGGATTTGGGTTTTAGTATTCTTTGGTCGTCCGTGATGTTTATTCCGCTATCGGGAGATAACTTCTCTTTGCTGCCAACAATTAATACTGAATTGGCATTAGCTTTAAATATACTCTCCTTTGCATTGATCTGCGATCGAATTTCTGCTGTGATATCAGTGATCGAATTATCAAAATTTATGGAAAACCAGTTGAGCTCATCCGGAAAGACAGACAGTTTGTGCCCATTTAATGCGTAATAATTGGTTTGCCCGAATGCATAAGTAAAAAAGTAAAGCAGGAGGAAGGTCAGGATAGATTTCATAGTTCCTAATTAATATTTTGTTATCGAAAGTAGAGAAAATATTTCTGTTTGACTTCAATGTGGATAAACGACCAATCCGCAATGGGGTACAGTTAATTTATTTTGCCTCCGGAGCAAGGAGGTCAGAAGCGTCAATCGTGTCGGTTGACTCTGGGGCCGGAGGGGCTACGGGTACAAAATTGGCAGGCTCTTCTGATGTCTTGGGAGTGACAATTACCTGGTAGGCGAGTGCTGTAGCTAAAGCAATCATCAGTCCGATCTGAATACCAGTTTTATGTTTGAGTAGATTTTTCAGCCAACCAGCCGATCCCGATGATACGATTGAACTGGTTGCTACAAAACGATAGCCTTTTTTTACGACGGTTTCTATGATCCTGTTATCCTTGTCCTGATCATTAAGGATTTTTCGAAGGTGCGAAATGGCCTGGTTCAAAGCGTCATCTGCTCCACCGTAATTATCCCAAACCTCTTCTATCAGTTTTTCTCTTAGGACAACAGAAGGACTGTTTTTGACCAGTATTTCGAGCACTTTCATGATGCGTGGTTCTACTTTGGTGACTTGATTTCCACTTTCAAGGTTAGTGCTCATGATCTCGTTAGTTTCGAAGTTTACTTTAAACTGGTCGTTAATCTTAATCATTGTCAACTGGTTGTCGGTCTAAAATTAGTGGATTAAGATAGATTAATTCTGGTGTACAGAAAATCTAAAGGAATTCTAAAGGTGTCCTTCATAGCAGCAATAGGTGGACATTTGCAAATTTGTCCAAAAAGAAAAATGAAGTACTTCACTACTATTTTTTGTGTAATGATAACGACCTGGAGTCTGGCCAATGAGTTTCACGGTTATTGGAAAGGCGACTTTATGTTCAAAGGGTCGGGTTGGCCAATGCGGATGCAGATTGTACAGGCTGACGATTCGCTTTTCGCTGCAGTCGATTTCCCAAGCCTTGTCTTAGCGGAAATGGAAATTCCTGCCAGGGTTAATAAAGATACCTTGATCGTCGAAATGCCATTTGGCGTTGGTACTTACCATTTCCAGCGAAAGGCTGATCAACTTACCCCTGTCGGAAAATCCAAAAACCTGACCTTCCGAAAATGTCCAAAACCACCATATCAAATAGAATCTATTTCCTGGGAAAGTGGTGACCAAATTTTACATGGTTCGCTATACCTTCCTGATTCATCCAGCCGACATCCTTTGTTAATTCGCTTGCATGGTTCTGGCACAGGCAACAGATCTCATTGGGAATATCGGTCATGGGGTGATTATTTTGCCCGACAAGGCATTGCCACAGTCGTTTTTGATCGAAGAGAGAGTGGTGATTTTGAATTATTGGCCAAGGATGCTGTCGCCTTGATCAAGGCAATGAAAAAGCGGCACGATATTGACCCAAACAACATTATTCTCAATGGCGGTAGCCAGGCAGCCTACATCGGTTTTATGGCCAATTCGCTATGCGATGATGTGGATTACCTGTTATTGTCAGGTGTACCTGCAGTTTCCTTAATAGAACAGGAAAGACAAAGCTTAATTCACCGGATGCGAAGAAATGAAGAACCTCAGCATGAAATTGACCAGGCAGTAGGATATCAAAACCTGTACTTCCATTACGTCATGACTGGCAACAACTGGTCCGATTTGCAGAAAGCTGCTATTGAAGCTCAAAATACTAAGTGGGCAAAATATACAGATCAACCACAGAAGGCAGAAGATATGCAGTGGTGGCGAAAGAATTTTAATGCCTTTCAACCGCAAGTTGTCATTCCCAAAGTCAGGATACCAGTTTTGATTTTGTATGGAGAACAAGATGCGATTACACCACCATCTGAAAACATTTTCCATTTGAAAAGATATTTTGATTTAGCGGCCAATAGCGAATATCAAATTAAGATTTGCCCGGCTGTTGGCCATTCTCTTGAAGTTGGGATGGGATATGATCGATGGGGGACTTTAGTATTCCCGCAACGGTCGCCAGCGATGTTTGAAGCTATTGAGAGGTGGCTGGATAGGTATGGATTGAGAAATTAGCATTTACATTTTCGGGCATATGGTCAATCATTCTTTGTATGGATTGGTGTATATCATGTATTTCTCAGGGTCGCCAAATTAGCAAAAAAGACCCCTTCATGATTCATGAAGGTATTTTCCTTTTTATTCAGATCCAATTTGCCGCCTTCAAAATTTGTGGCAGGTAATCCCAACTCCTGGTATATGCATGCAGTGGCGGCATAGTCCCAGATACTGCCTCCTCCCGTTTCTTTTTTAGGGAACTTCACCATACAAGCAGGTCCGTTTTCCAATACATGGATGGCATTCAAAACTGCACCAGCACCAGTTAATTCTTGAACACCATTCAAGTTCGTCTTTATTGCAATGTCGTGGAGTAGGTCTTCTAATTTTCCGGGGCGCGGCGTGTCTTTCAGTTTTTTGTCCAATACAAAGGTCAGATGATCGTTTGTGTTTTTTATATCCAATGGGTTGCCGTTTTTATAGGCTCCATGTCCTTTAACTGCGTGATACATGGTGTTTGTGCAAGGATCGAATACGACGCCAATTTGGGGTGTTCCGTCTTTTGAGATTAAAGCAATTGAAACCGCAAAACCTGGCTGCTTTTTTATGAGAGCCAGAGTGCCATCGAGTGGGTCAATACACCAGAAGAACGCTTTTTCAAACCGACTCCTATCATCTTCGGTTTCTTCAGATAAAAGGCCCAGGTCAAATTCGTTGCGGGTAGGTAGTAAGTGCGCCAAAATCTCGTTTTCACATGCTCGATCTACTTTGGTTACAACTTGTGAGGCGTAGCTGACACCACCCTGCTTTTTCTCTACAGCAATTTCTTCATTCATGTATTTCTGAATGATCTTTCCTGCGGATAGGGCAGCCCTCAAAGCAATGTTGTTAAGGTGTATCAAATCCATGTCTATAGACTATTGATCACTTCTGTGGTAACGCGTTCACTATAGCCGTTGATTTTCCAGTGGCCCGGACTCCATCCTTTCAGAAACCGATGAAAGTCTGCCCAGGCAAATCGATATAAAGAACGCCATTCTTTTTCCAGGGCGTCATTGCTTTCGCCCAATGCAGTTTGTAAGTGTTGGAAGTAGGTGTTGAGGATTTGCGCTTCCAGTCTTTCACATTCTCTTTCGCTGAGGCAACTGCCAATGAAATAGGCGACATCTTTCATCCCACATCCGCCGCCAACATATTGAAAATCGACGCCAGCCACTTGTCCGTCAGGCGAGAAGCAAAAGTTGGCCAGCTTGGCATCGCCATGCACAAAGGTTTTATACACACAGGTATTCAGCTTTTCATCTATTTCGACAGCTGCTCCTTTCAGTCTATGATCATTCAAAACCGCTAATTCCTGGGGCCTGGTGGCCAGGTGCCAGTAGGTGCCAACGTCCCAGAGACCTTCTGGTTTTTCGCCGAGATAACTTGCGTGAAAATGGGCCAGCCATCCGAGACAGGCCTGGATTTGTTCCCAAGTGATGGATCGTTTTCTTAAATGATAGCCTGCTGCATCCAAGTCCTCGAGGACCATTAACACCTCATCGTCTTTTGTCTCGATGGACAGGCATTGGGGCAACCGGGCAGAGCTTTTTGTGCTGTATTGATCATACCACGTTGTTTCTACCTGGTAGGATTTGACCTTACGCTGGTGACCAATATCGGTATTCCATCCACGGGGATGATTTTTATGTACTGGTAGTTGAACGTGCTTTACCACCACACTTTTAACGGTAGTATTTTCCAGTCCGATACGCAAGATCTTTCCATATCCACTCCAGAGTTCCTGTATCATTTCTTTTACGAAAAGGGAAGAAGCTCCAGTACTCTGGAGAATGATTGATTTGAAATATTCGTTCATAGGGTCGTGCAAATTCTCCTTATGGACCTTAATATGTAAGGGTTAGTTTTCCAGGAATAATTTGTTCCTCATATTTTATTTGGTACAAATAAAACCCCTGGGCTAAAAAAGAAAGATCGACATAGGATTTTTGGGTTTTTAAGTTTGTTTGAAAAACCTTTTGTCCGGTAGAATGAAACAATACAAATTCAATTGGCACGGTTGGTTCTTCAAACAGTTTAATAGAAATTTTTCCTGAAGTTGGATTTGGGTGAACTTGAATCGTATTGCGATTTTCTATGCTTTCAGTTGAGACCAGGGTAAAGTCAATAGGTGGTGAAACACCAATACAACCATTTGAACCTGTTACGGATACAGTGTATTGTCCATTTTCAGCAGGTACAAATACGTCCTCTACAGCTCCGGGTATTTCAACACCATTTAAAAACCATTGATAGTCTAGGTATGAGAAGGTCAGGGAAAGGGTTTCATTTTGTTGAATAATTTCAGGCGGGTTGAAAGGAAGCACGAAAAGATCGAGTAATACAATTGAGTCACATAAGTGATCCCCTGTAAGGTGAAACTCATAATCACCGCTAAACATAATTCCATTGTAATCTTCGCCGTAGCAAATAGTGGTATCTATTTCAGTATAAATGATATCAGAGCAGATACAATCATCTGTAAATTTGGCAAAGAATCCATCATTTCCCTCAACTGCTGTAATGGTATCGCTGGCGATTGGATATTGCGAAGCTGAAAAAGCACTTGAGAGAAATACAGCATCATCTTCACTGACACTAATGCTTGTAACAGCATCCGGCGAGGAAAGGAAGTCTGTGTAAGAGCCATCATTTGTTGTGACCCATTGCAAATTACCAGAATTATCATATTTGGTAATAAAAATTGAGAAGTGCTCCATATAAACGCTCTGGGAGTTTCCATCGACTGAGAAAAACTCAGAAGCTTCATAATTTGTCTTTGCATACCCAGAGGTGTAAACGTTACCATTATGGTCAACCTCTATAGCAGTGCCCCTGGTTCCTGAGCCAATGTCCTGAGCTCCATTTCCCCAGAGAAACACACCATTGGAATCAAGGCCTGCTATAAAATATCGTTCTGTTGGAATACTTGATATTACACTATCTGGAGAAATAATATCGACATAGTGTCCAAGCGGTAAGTAGTTGGCAGCGACACCACCTGTAACAAAACAATTCCCCTCTGCGTCTACAGCGATATCTGTAGCATAATCAAAAGTGTTAGCCAATTCAAGAGGTTCTGGTGTCGCAATATTGGCTGTCCAGCTCAATATCCCATCTGGAGAATACCTTGCAATAAATCCGTCAAGATTATCTGCCCCAGCATGGGGATGAACATATAAGCTCCCATCGCTTGAATGAAAGTAACCGATACTTCGCAACTCTCCTGTGAGAAATATATTCCCGAAAGGGTCAACTGACATACCATTGAGATGATGTGCGGCAGGGTTAGTGCTATCCAGAACATTTACCCATGCAAATTCGCCGCTTGAGTTATACCTGGCAACGAAAAATGTGTTGACATCATTATTACCATTGTTAAAAGAGTATTGATTGCCATAAATGTCTGACAACCAGGGTAGAGCAGGGCTTCTGAATCTTCCTGTAAGGAAAACGTTTTCATTGTCGTCAACATCTACATGCAGACCAGTGGTATAGTAAAAATAAATTATCCATTCCTTTTTCCCATTTTCGTCTAATTTCAATAAGAAACCATTCCAACCTGGCCATGTAAAAAGATCGGGTTTATATTCAACAGAACCATCGTTATAATGAAGCTCGAAGTCTTCATCGTATGACCCAGTAACATAAATGCTTCCGGAAGGAGCAATGACTGCATCTTCAATCTGATTTCCGCGCTCAGTTCCCCTAAAAGTCACTAACCATTTTAGAACACCACGATCATCATATTTCCCTAGATAGCTTCCCCCGAGAGGGATATTTCCCGGAGTTTGCCCTGTTTTACTTACAAAAATGGCCTGCTCATAGTCTCCACAAATTAGTAGGTTCCCTTGCGCATCTATATCGGTTACTTTGCCAGTTTCGAATATTTCGTATTCATCGCCGAATCCTTTGACGCTGAAAGCCCAACACCCGTCGTCCTGGTTATTGTAATCATAAACAAACAAGTTTCGTTCAATTGAGTCGGAACACCCGGTCGTGGATGCTACGTGGAGAGCAATGTTTTTATTTCCAGGACTAGAGTAAGCCGGGGTAAAAGGTCCTTGTCCGATAGCAGATTGTGGAGTGGAATTAGCGCCGAATTCCCATTCATAAAAATTTGCACCATATGATGTCTCAGTGAGAGGAATCGGTTCTCCAAGACTTGCGTTATACAATCCTGTATGAAAATCTGCGATTACCCTTTCGACGTTTATGGTTAATGTATCCTGGAAAAATTCAAAACAGTTTGTGTTCTGAATGGACGCACGAATAATAAATTGGGTCGTATCATTCAAGGGTCCGGTTGGAAGTTGGATACTGCCACCGTCTGAGAAAACTGGTGTGGTAAAATTTTGGTCGTTAAGATTTAACATACTGTAACTGACCCCGTCTTCAGAGACAGGCAACTCAACAAAGGTTGACCCCTGGTTGCATATTAACGAATCGGAAATATTAAAATTCAGATTATTGCTTGGAGGATCTAAAACATCTAACTGTATAGTTAAGGTGTCATAATGGTCGCCATTATAACCAATTAGCGAAACAGGGTATTGTCCTGTTGGCATAAATGTGTATTCAAAATGATAAGAGGTGCTTAGAGTAATCGTGCCCAGCTTCCATTGGAAAGAATAAGATGTAGAACTTAAATTAGTGAAATTGACAGGTTCTCCTTCACATACATTTTGAGTAAATAAAAAATTTACAAAAGGCACTGTAGGACCCAGGCCATTGCCTGCTTTAAGAATAACCCCATTATTGCCTACAGCAAAACCTATGTTAGCATTTGAAGGGAATTCGATGTCATTAATGGTATAGTTGCCAGAGCTAACATTATGTTCCCATGTTGTGCCGACATCAATTGAAGAGTATATTCCCTGATCAGTGCCAACACAAGCCAATTCCTGACTACTTGCATTGCGGAAAGCAAAACAATTGATGGTCAAGTTGGGGTCTATATTTTGTATCTCTTGATGGGAAGACCATGCGTTTCCTGTCCTATATAAAAGGTCTTCACCTGTGGCATAACTGTTTTCATAATTTCTCATCTCACAGCCAAGTAAATTTCCGGGTACAGTAACAAGATTCAATCCTGAGTTTGTTCCTCTGATAACGACATTATCACCTACTGCAATAAAGTCAAATGAACCAATGTTGCTTACACTTTTGAGTTCAGTGGTGCTTCCCGTAGTGTTTATGCTTTGGACATTACTTCCCTGGTTGAAGATCTTTAGAATAAGACCATTAGTTCCAACAGCAAAGCCATTAGAAAAAGGATCGAATGAAAGTTCATTTATGGATTCACCACTTTCACCTTCATAAATAATATCCCATGTTGTGCCACCGTCAATTGTCATGAAGATAATTGGGTTATTCTGGATTTGATTGTTCCCTGCAACATAGACCTCAGACAGAGAAATCATTTTAACAGATTGAAATTGGGTATTGGCAAATGATGTTGAATCGGGGTCGTTGGCCAATTCAATTTGATTCCAGATAAATCCTCCATCATTGGTTATATATACACCATCATCGGCTGCGATATACCCCGTGTTGTTGTTAGTGTAAAATGAGAGACCATTAATGTCAGAACTTGTAGGCGAGGGTAGTAAGGACCATTGGCAAAACACTAGTCCAGAGGACAAGATCCCAAAAACGGAAAAAATATATCGAAGGATAAAATCTTTAACCATAGAGCCTGATTTTGACGTTTTTCGTTATGTCGGCAAGGGTGTAGTTTGATACTAAAACTAATGAAAACGGGCCAATCATGCCAGTTGAGTATGTATTAATTCCTGATTATTCCCTGTGGGTTTCTTGGGATAAGACTTGGTAATCTTGAGCGATATGTTTAAAATAAAAAACGACAAAAGGCGAAGTTACTTCGCCTTTTGTCGTTTTAAAGAGCTACAGGATGTGAATTTGGTTTTCCGACTACTTAAATATGGCGTGATAAATCGGCTTGCCTTTGTACGATGAAATATGGGTTAAATTATTATCCCTTTTCGCTATTATTATAGCAGATGCCTTTTTGAATTTTTCTTCGAATTCAAGTGAAGCATTTGGGAAAAGATCGTAGACGGCCCTGGTATCTTCCGTTCCAATATCATCATTGTTTGATTCATTTCTTTCTTCAACGACGTTGGTGATATCTGCACTTACACCAATCATGTAGATGCCCATACTATCCAAAACTACATTATGGAAGGATCTTTCAGAGTCTCCTGATCCTAACTCGGGGATGTTATCCATTGCCGAATAAGTGATATTACCTGTGCCATCACTCTCATCGGTAAAAAAATCAAAAATAATACCGCCTATTGAGGCAAGGGCATTTCCAACCTTACAGTCTTGCGTGTTATTATCGACAGACTCAATAACGTACTCCCAGTCAATAGGCTCACCTACAATTGGCTGAACAGTTTGAGCGGCTAACTGACTTATTAGATCCGGATTAACCTGACAATCTTCACATGATTGAAGCCATAGGATATTTACAAATATTAATAGAAGAAAAACCTTTTTCATTGTGTCAATTTTTATGAGGTTAAAAAATGTTATTAATTGTTTTTGTCTTTTAATCATCTACAGTCAGGACCAGGGTTTGCCTGCAGGGGTCTACAAAGAGTTGATCGCTAAATTGTGCATTACCAGCTTCAATGATCACACTGTGAGGGACAGTAAAAGAGTTGGTTTCAAAGGGTTGCAACGAACCAACCTGGTACCAGCCAAAGGTGTTTCTAACAATTACATCTATGTTGAAGGCGGTGTTATTTTCAACAGAAACATTTTTGTTGGCATATACACAAATAGCCCCGCTGTCACATCCGATTATCGGGATAAGGCAAAAGATGAAAACGATCCAATTCAGTTTGATATTCATGGTGAAAGACTTTTGTTTTAAAGGGTGGTGAAATCAGAAACATCGTCATTGTAATAAATGATCCTTTCTATTGTACAGTCTTGGACTTCAATTGCAATCCATGATCTGACCCAGTATTTTGTGTTAGATGTTAAATTGTTCATGGAAGTCAAAACCTCATCACCAAAATTGACGTTACTCCCGTAATCACTGAAGTCGTCTGTACCAATTCGTGGAGTACCATTGGTTGATGACCAGGTATGTCCGTAGCCAATTACAACATGACAGACTCCAATCCTGTGAACATTAAATTTTATTGTTGCCGAACTTGACGTAATACTAGAAGGATCAATAATGTCTGGCGTAATTTGAGTACCCTGGCCGCCGCTTACATTGTTGGTTACAGTCACTGCCGAACCATTGCCAAGAGTAATTCTACATTCAGGTATCACACAATCATTCTTTTTGCAGGCTGTAGAGAATGAAAGCAATCCAATGATGAAAATGATTTTTAGGAAATTCATATTTGCTCAGTTAAATGACGGGTCAATTTTAAGTGATACCAGGCATTGTTCCCCCATAGAATCACTTACAAAATTGCCTGAAAATCGTCTGGAAATGATATCTTTTGAGGACAGAGCTTTAAATTAATGCAAAGCGAATTTATCTATAATGATTTGATGGTCAATGCTATGCGGATGGCTAACTCGTTTTTATACTTGAGCTTTATGAGATGTTTATCGTCTGAAAGATGACGTGTTTAGCCCCTGGATTGAGGCAAGGTAATGGGAAGTTCTAACCAAGATGATCGAGGAAAAATGAGCTTACTTTCTTTAGATCATTTTGCGTTTTAAGCAAAACAGAATAGCTGCTGCTCAATTTTTTTCTTTGTTTTGCCTGGCTGATGTCATTAATTTCCTGTGAAATAAGTGTCTTTACCCAGGCGTTCATTTCAGGAATTCCGGGTGGTTTTTCGAAGTCCAATTTGCGTAGTTCAAGGAAAAATTCGACACACTGTCTGAGGAATTTATCATTTCTCCAGTTGGCAAACCTGGTTTTAAGAATTGAAAGTAGGTGTTCCTGGCTTGGGAAAGAAATATGATGATAAATACATCGACTTAAGAAAGTATGAGGCAGGCTTTTTTCAGCGTTTGTTGTGAAAATAATTATCGGTTCTTTGCCGCGGTTAGCCTCAAAGACCAGGTCAATTTCATTAACATAAAATCGAGACCCCTCAATTAAATTCATCAGGTCATTGATGAATTCGGCAGAACCTTTATCAATTTCATCTATTAAAACCACCTGCTGCTCATTGCTTCTAATGACATTCCCTAATGCAACATATTTAATAAAACGACTTTCAATTTCATAGGTTGAAAGTACTCCCTTTCCGGAATGAATGTAGTTCAAGTGGGCTTTTTCATCGTAATGGTAGAATAAATCTTTTGCTGTTGAGGAAGTTCTCACATTGTAGACCACAGGATTCCCCAAGTCAAAAACATGGGCTGCGTAGTAAGCGAATTGTGTCTTTCCTACGCCTGGTTCACCTCCCAATAGCAAAGGTTGCCCCAACCTGATGGCCGTTTTGAGCGACTCCACTAAATGCGGTGAGGGGAGATAGTTTAATGGCTGAATTGTAACCGGAAGTTTTTTAATAGCGTCCAGACTGATCTTTTCAGGGTGGTAACCGCTGACTTTCCTCTTGAAAATATATTGACCGCCTTTATGGCCCGCATTAAAAATCGGAGCACCTTCGGGCAATTGCGAGTAGTTGGCTCGGGTCAATTCAATGACTTTATCTGCCAGCTTTGCCACATTTAGCCCGGGTAGTTTATTCTCTTTCAGGGTGTCAATTATGCTTTCGCAGAATGGGCTATTGCCTCCCGGAGGGCCATCGTAAACTTCCTCGTCGTGCCGGCCTGAGCAGATGGCCCATCTCGATTTCTTTTTACCAAGCTCATCAACGGCAGCCGTCGAACGGTTTTGGCCGCGTAACAGCAAGGTTCCTGAAAAGCATGAATCTGAAATTAACAATGTATGTAAGGCCTTGATGTCCTGGATATAATCGCGGATCGTGGAATTTCGAATGTAGTAACCCGTATTTTCCTTCATGCCATCGGTGGGTATCCAGAAGCCTTTACCATCTTCATCGAGGTGACCATGCCCTGAATAATAAATGATAAACTTATCTTCTGGCTGAATTTTTTTCTTCAGGCTATCAAGAGCTGAGATGATTTTGAACCGTGTAGCA
The DNA here is from genome assembly GCA_039028895.1 of Bacteroidota bacterium. Lineage (GTDB taxonomy): Bacteria > Bacteroidota > Bacteroidia > Chitinophagales > Saprospiraceae > JAHDCJ01. Next base: position 77,649 of record JBCCHF010000030.1, read on the forward strand.
TCTGTATCAAGCAGGAGGGTAGTTGTCTCTGCACTGATGTCGTATTCTTGTTGTAAAAGCTGGCATACATCCCTTACATCTCTGACCGCATTATTCAGGTTGGCAAATTCCTGGTATTGGTTGATACCCACACCAAAGAACCATGATTTACCCAATGGAATATCGGCATTATCTTTTCCGTCAAGATCGAACCCTCCTCTCTTTTTTTGTCCATCTTTGGCCATACGCGAATATACAGAATTGCTAAAAGTGGAACAATGGATGTAAGGTGATTGGAGTTAATAGCCTTAAGTTCGTGAGAACCAATTGAAAAAATATCCGTTTAGTAGAAGTGCTATGGTCAAATTGGGGATAGAAAGGCCCACATACCTGGAGGGTTGAGCGGCATTTTTGATAATTACCCTGAAAAAAACCGTTATTCCTAAGGACATGTGACAATATTCCCTAAATTTGGACGGTTCAATGCCGACCATGGTACTCGTCTCTAAAATTGACAACTTGAACCTTACTTAGAGCTTAGAAATCCCACATGAAGTTAAAGAAAGAATTAGGACTATTTGATGTTTTTGCGGTAAGCACCGGTGCTATGTTTAGCTCTGGCTTTTTTCTTTTGCCTGGTCTTGCGGCTCAGCATACCGGGCCATCAGTCATATTGGCTTATTTTCTTGCTGCACTTTTGATATTGCCTGCTATGTTTAGCATTGCTGAGATATCTACGGCTTTACCCCGGTCAGGTGGTGCCTACTTCATACTCGACCGAAGCCTGGGGCCATTGATGGGCACAATTGGTGGAATCGGTACTTATTTCTCTCTTCTTTTAAAAACGGCATTCGCGCTTGTTGGTATTGGGGCTTATTGTTCCATTTACATGGATATACCCATAAAAGGAACAGCAATAGCTTTTGCGGTTATATTTGGTATTCTGAATATAGTCGGTACGTCAAAGTCCTCTGGAATTCAGAAAGTGCTGGTAGTTGGTCTGGTCTTTATTCTAGGTGCTTTTATTGTTGATGGATTTTTCAATATTTTCCTAGGCAGCAATGAGGCTGTAGCATTTAACAAAGATGAATATAATCCTTTCTTTACCGGGGGGATCGAAGGTCTGATATTTACAACCGGCTTCGTGTTTGTTTCTTATTTGGGGCTTACCAAAATTGCAAGTGTTGCAGAGGAGATAAAAAATCCTGAACGGAATATACCGCTGGGGATGGCTTTGTCTTTGCTGGTCACATCACTGATTTATGTTTTTGGTGTCTTTGTTATGGTAAGCGTGATAGGGAATGACGCTATTGTTGAAGACCTTTCACCCGCTGCTACTGCCGGAGAGTCTTTGTTTAGCTGGTTGCCGGCTAATATGGGCGTTCATATTATTGTTATAGCAGCGCTATTTGCTTTTGCCTCTACCGGTAATGCGGGTATGCTTGCCAGTTCGCGTTATCCGTTGGCTATGGGCCGGGATAAATTGTTTTCGAAGAGATTTAGTAAAATTAGCAAGCGTGGTACACCTGTTCCCGCCATTTTGCTTACAGCAGGGATGATTATTGTGTTTATTATTGTCCTTACTGAAGAGGGCATTGTTAAACTTGCCAGTACATTCCAGTTATTCATTTTCATGGCTATAAACTTCTCGGTCATCGTATTCAGAAATAGTAAAATTGCCTCTTACGATCCTGGCTATCATTCACCTCTTTATCCATGGATGCAAATATTCGGTATTATTTCTTCGATGGCACTCATGTTCTTCATGGGGTGGGAGGCTATGGCGTTTACCCTGGCCACCGTCTTTTTTGCTTACCTATGGTACAAGTTTTTTGTACGGTCAAAGGTGAAAAGAGAAGGAGCGATCTTTCACTGGTTTGCTCTGCTTGGAAAACACCAGCACGATGAACTCGAGAATGAGTTTATGATGATCTTGCGGGAGAAAGGATTGCGTCAGGATGATCCGTTTAATCAGACGATTGCCCATTCCAAGATCCATTATATTGAGGAAATGGAGTTTGATGACCTGGTTAAAAAAATCTCGGAATCAATTTCTACGGAATTGAATATTGATAGCAAGGCATTACATGAAGACTTCCTGATAACCACTCCTATTGATCCGGCATTAGAAATTCCTGAAGTTTCCCTGCTTTATGCCAAAGAGCCGGATATCGTTCACCCGGTCCTCCATATTGTAATCTGCGAGGATGGTATCGAAAAACCAGTTGAGAAACACGGGGTATTAAGTAAGGAAAAAGTGAAAGTGTTTTTCTTCCTTGTGAATGATGAGGTCAACCCGAAACAGCAGCTTCGAATGTTGTCAAGCATTATTGACGTTGCAGAACGCGATCATTTCATTAAAGATTTCTTCTCTTTTGAATCTGACAAGGAAATTATCGAGTACCTGCTACATGATAAGCAATACATTACCTTCCAGTTAATGAAGAATGAACCTTCTAATATTCTCATTAACAAAAAGCTAATGGAGGTAAAGTTGCCTCCAGATGTTTTGGTTGTATTTATTGATAGGGATTCTTCTTCTTTTGCCCCAAAAGGGAATACGGTACTTCAGGAAAATGATGTAGTCACCATCATTGGGAAACCCAAGTCGATCAATAAGCTGTACGATCAATTTGTGATATCGCCTTAGGAACCAGATAACCTTTAGCGAAAGTTGTTAAAATAAAAGCGATATCTCATTATCCGTTAACAACCACAATTTCCTTTAATATTGGTTTGATATAACACATCACCATCTTTTGATTTCACAATTAAGTGGCCATCATACTTGTCGGCTTCTCCCTCGTTATTAATATTTCCATTTTTTATTCCTTTTGGAATTTCTATTCAGATGTCTAATTGGCACCCGGTTGCCTTTTCCGATATTTCCCATAGCTTATCTGCGATGGTCTTATCTTTTACGAATTGTTCTAGTTTACAGACTCCTACGGGACCTGTCCAATACATCCTTCCTGTAGGGCCATAATAGGCTTGTTGGTCCAGGTTGTCTTCCGTTGCGCACATTATTTCCGGATACGCTCCTTTCTCGGCAGATTGAACTATTGGCAACATGGCCATGATTGAAAACAATATTCTGGATGGTAAATTGGCTTTTTCATTAATCAGGGATGTTCTGGATGCACCAGGATGACAGACATAAACCTCTACCTTTTTATCGGCTGCTTTGATTCGGTTCTGTAGTTCATAGGCAAACATCATCTGGGCTAATTTGCTATGACAATAGGTCCTCATCGGGTTGTAATTTTTGTCAAAGTTCATATCCTCAAATTGAATGGATTTAAGCCCCATTTTATAGCCTTCACTGCCAACAACCACGATTCTGCCTTTCGATTGTTCGACCTTGTTGAAAAGGAGTTTGACCAATAAAAAATGCCCATAATGGTTGATACCCAATTGGCTTTCAAATCCATCAGGCGTTAACTCCTGCTTTGCTATTTGCGCGACAGCGGCATTACAAATCAATGCATCAATTTTAGGTACCTTATTATTCACCGTTTTTGCAGCACTCTGTACAGAAGACAGCTCTGCCAGGTCCATTTTGATAAAAGAAACTTTAGCGTTAGCTCCAAGTTGTTCTTTAATGTCATTGATTGCTTTATTGGACTTTTTTTCATTGCGGTTAAGCATAACGACCTCGGCACTTTTACTCAGAAGAATCTTTGAGGCTTCGAAACCTGCTCCTGCATTGGCTCCTGTGATGACATAAGTTTTGCCCGTTAAATCGCCTAATTTTTCTGGGGTCCAGCCTTGTGGACCAAATTGATTGTTATTCATCTTCGATTAGTTTATGACAAAGATAAAGGCATTTCTCTATTACACACTTAAACTAAATCACGAAAGTTGTATACATTTTGGCAGGTTGAGGCCCTAATCGACTATTACTTATTGCCAGGAATTGTGTAATAGGATTTAATTTGAAGGTACAATTTGTTTGGATCCAGCGTTTTATCCTCAATAATATCTGTGATTTCTCTTTGCTCAACATCAATCAGGTATTCAATCAATACTCTTGACTTTACATATTCCCTAGGGGTCATTGAATGGTATTCTGTTATTAGCCATTCATCTTCGTTAGATTCTAATTTTTGTACTAAATCTGATAGATGATATCCTTCCTGTTCTCTTATCGGTCTATAGGAAATATATTCCGAATAACCTTCATTTATCCAGAAGGGGGTAATCATTCTAAAGTTTTTATAATAGTCGGGGTACATTTGACTATGAACCCCCTCATGACTAATAACCTGAACGAGATTTAGCCATTCGTAAGCATTATGTTTTTCCCCAAGAACACCGGTTTTGAAGTTGGGTGTAGCCGCATAAATATGTTTTTCAAACTTTGAAAATGCTATATTCTTTCTACCCAATAGCCTGATTAGCTTTTCGTAAAAAGTACCTTTGATAAAAAATAATTCGAACCGATTGTCGTCATTATGGAAAGCACTTTCCTGAAGGTTTGATAGCACAGAATCCAGTACGATTTTTACAGATTCATCTATTTCAATTGCCTTGTTTGAATAAATGGTAAACGATTTATAGGCTCCCACTTTTCCAATAAACAGCTTGGGGAATTGAACGATAACCACGGTCAATACCAGTAAAAATAAAGCCGAAAGGATTACTTTTTTGAGCATGCCTTTTGTTGAATAATTATTTGTGCTCTTTTAATCGGTTTTGTTGAAAATTACATTCTTTATGCGCCGATTTTCAACATTTAGTCCGATTACGTTATTGTCGTTATCTCTTATGACTTTAATATGGTAAGAGTCCATCATTCTCAGATAGTCTTGCATAATCAGTTTGGACATTCTTTCCCGTCCGTTTTTTGTCAATGTATAGCTGTCGTCTTCAACATATTGCAGGATTATTTCTGTGTCGGTTTCATCATTATAAAATCTGCCATTAAGGTCATTTTTGTCAAAAATTCCGAGGGTTGTATTTGGCAATTTAGCGTATGATGCTGGTTTTTGGCCAAGGCCGTAAATTGTGAACTTTTGATCGGGTTGGCCAATGTTCGTAAAATTCATTTTAAGACCCTGTATGGTTTCATACGCAAATAGCCCGCCTTCCTCGTTGATCAACTTTACGGGATCACGCTGATAAATTTCTCGATAAACGGAACCGTCTTTTTCTGTAATTCTGATAAGCGATCCTTCATCTTTTTTGTAGTAGCCCAATATGTCCTGAATACTTTTTATTTCCTCAATTTCTTCCGGATCCTCAGGATAGGCTTTATTGTCTTTTTCCAGACCCATGACCTGGTCAACGACTTGCCAGGCTAAATAGTTGGCGGGCACGTTCCGGTTGTTGGACATGACCACAATCGATAATTTTTCTGTTGGGAACCGGAGGAAAGTAGCGTTGAAAGCGCCTGTAACGCCATCATGAAAAACGTAATTCAATTCATTATAGGTGTCAAAAAAGAGGCCATAACCGTATCCGTTTTCGATTGAGCTATTGAGTGGTGATTGGCTTTCATTGATTAATTTTTCTGAAAGGTACTTGCCGTCATTTTCCTGCACGATCTGTTCCCATTTGAGCTGATCCTGCAAATTGGTATATAGTGCTCCATCTCCGTGAACGTCGGTGATGGTAGGTTCTTCGCGCCAACCATTCCAGTTACCATATGGCCGTGCCTTGTTAGGGATGATCTCCGAATATTTAGTAAGGAAATTGGTATTGGTCATGTCCAACTCTTCAAACATGGTTTCTGCAAATATGCCAAAGTTTTGACCCGTTACCTCTTTTACGATTTCTGTCAACAGGATATAATTAGAATTGCTGTAAACATATTCTGTTCCGGGAATAAAGTTCAGATCTTTTTGACCTTTTAGCAGTTCCATGACATCGGCGTTGTCGATAAATTGTCTCCACCAGCTTTTGCCTTTGAGTGCCATCAGATCGCAATAATCTCTGATACCACTGGTATGGGTTAGCAGATTGGATATGGTGATTTTATGCTGGATGTTTTCGTGAATGCCCGGCAGGTATTTTCTGAAGTCATCATTGAGGTTAAGTTTTCCCTGGTCAATGAGCTTTAATATACATAGGGCGGTAAACTGTTTGGCATTTGATGCAATGTTGAATCGGGTATTTTTATTTACTTCTATTTTATGCTCGAGGTTGGCGTATCCTAAATAATGTTCATAGGTAATCTGCCCGTCTTTAACAATACCAACTGCTAAACCCGGTAAATCATCATTTGAATGTTGATAGAGGATCTTTGTGATTTTTTCGGGATCAAAATCCTGCTTAAGTTGAGCGAATAGATTTGCAGTTAGAGCAAGGGATAATACCAAAAATAGATTATGCTTTTTCATGATATTGATTTTGGGGCGAATCTAAAGTGATAACAGGCTTACGTCGCTCCAAATTACCATTTGAACCCAATTTTAAAGTTGATTTTTTGCAATGAACTGTTTTGGTGTAATGCCAGTGTGTTTTTTGAAAGCCCGATTAAAAGTAGTCTTGGAGTTAAAGCCACAATCCAGGGCGATTGCTAGTAAGGTGTTACGCGTGTGCTCCCCTTTGTTCAGTTTGTCTATGACCGCCTCTGCCCGTCGTTCATTAACAAAATCGTTGAAGTTCATTTTGAATTCCTGGTTGATGGCTTTTGAAATGATATTCCGATTTGTGTTCAAAAGATTGGCCAGGTCAGTCAAGGTCAGGTTTGGGTTTTTAAAGGGGTCTTCCGTTTCAAAAAGGTAGGTGATTTTTTGTTTCCAATCTTCAAGGTCCGGAGCATCTTCTACTTCGTTATTTGTGCCGCTTGTTTCTTCAAGTGCCAGTGGCTCTATATCATTTAGAATGTCAGGCGCTAAATTTATGTTTGCTTTTATGGTATTGGAATATCCTGTAATAGAAATGTACAACAACAAGATTGAGAAGCATAGGTAATACCAATATTTACTGCCAAACTGTCCCCATTCTGGATTCAAAATAAAAAACAGCACTCTAAGTATCAGGATCATGCTAAACGCAATTGCGAAATGTTTGACCCACTTAAAGGCGATTTCGTCTGCAAAACTGACTTCCTGCACTGATAATTTTCTATAGTTGTTGTAGTGCTTTAGGCTCAAAAATAAATAGAACAACATGGAGATTAAACAGCTTGTAAAAGATTGTGCCGTTCAGAATCTAAGGTTTCAAGATTTTTGCTACTTTCTGAACTGCTAAGCATTTTCCAGTATCTGAGTGAGTTTTTTAAATATTGAATAATCATCA
>JBCCHF010000031.1:0-82320 GCA_039028895.1 Bacteroidota bacterium
CCGGAGTTTACAACCCTACAATTACAGATCAATTGGGCTGTTCTGTCGTACATACCGTTATTATTGGAAGTACTTCATTACATATGGTCGACTCAGTAACCATAGATCAGCCAATATCCTGCTTTGGAGCTTCAGATGCCATTGTAACAGTTCATACATCAGGTGGTACGCCTCCTTACTCCTATGACTGGCCTTTTGGTGGAACTGATGCTACTCAATCTGGATTAAGCACTGGTTCTTACTCATTCACAGTTTTTGACAATACAGGATGCCCTACGAATGGCGTAGTTTCTATTCTTGAACCATCGGAACTATTAGCCACTACTGTTGTGGCTACGAATGTAGCCTGTTTTGGGGAAGATGATGGTCAAGCCCAGGTTTTGGCAACAGGCGGCACTCCACCATATACCTATCAATGGGATAATGGGGATACTGATCAGACGTCTACTAATTTAAATGCTAACCTTCACGTTGTAACCGTTACTGATAATAACCTATGTACAACGACCAGTACAGTTACGATTTCAGAACCCACAATGTTAAGCCTCTTTATACAAAATAATAACGACCCAAGCTGTAATGCAGGCTCTGATGGCTCAGCTACTGCCTTCGTTGGTGGCGGTGTTCCACCTTACGATTACGCATGGAGTCATGGTGAAACAACGCAAACAGCAACTGCTTTAGCAAATAGCATCTATTCTGTGACCGTTACCGACGCTAATGGATGTACGGCTACAGAAGAAACCGCAATTAACGAGCCTCCAATTCTTGAAATCAGTGATTTTTTCATCATGGAACCACTTTGTTTTGGTGGAAATGATGGGTCAATTGATATTGATGTCGCCGGAGGCACACCGCCTTTTGCTTTCGTATGGGAAACACAAGGAATAACAATCGCAACCACTGAAGAAATTACCAATATCCCTACTGGAACCTACTCTGTCACCGTTACCGATGACAATGGCTGTGCAACAACAGCTTCAGACAACATGAATGAACCGACCGAACTACAGGTCTTTGTAACAAATGTCCAACAAAACACCTGTGGTAATATGGACGGAGCCATCGACATTGCCATTACAGGTGGTACACCTCCCTATTTCTACAATTGGAGTACAGGAGACACTGCCCAAAACCTTGATGGTTTGGGCTCAGGGTTCTATACCGTTTGGGTTAATGATTTCAACGGATGTGTGGCTATAGCTGATAACATCCTCATTTCTGACACTGACGGACCAACGATTGACCTTGGCGCTGATATTCAGATTTGTATTGGTGACCCCGTCCAGATGAATCCAACAATAAGTGGTGTTTCAGGTAATGAAACCTATTTCTGGTTTCCGCCCGGCCTTTTTGATGATCCGAATATTCCCAATCCGGTTCTGACGATTACTCAGGACACTACCGTAATTTTCGGTATTAACGATGGAAATTGTACCGTATTGGACGAACTTTTTATTGAAGTTTATAACATATCAGTTTCCGCTCAGATGACAAATCCAGCAGGTTGCCCGACTGGCTCCGACGGGGTAATTGAAGTTATTGCAACTGGAGGGGTTCAACCCTATTCCTTCAGTCTTGATCTGACTGACTGGCAAGCATCCAATATTTTTTCAGGATTGTCACCTGGCACCTACGTGGTTTATGTTACAGATGCTTTCGGCTGCCTGACACAAACCCTGGTTGATGTGACGCCTGGTCCTGATGTGCCCCCACTTGTCATTGCCATTCCTCCACAGTTTAACTCCATTTACACCTGTGATGATATGTTACCACAGGCTACAGTGACTCTATTCCTCTCTGGTGGATTACCTTTTGAATCACAATCTAACTACCTGATTACTGTTTCAGGAACAACGTTGGGAGATGATGTTGTTGATGACCCGTTTCCGGGAATGGTGGGTGGCGACGTTCAATATACCTTTGATGTAGCGGATGGCGATAATTGGATAGCGACTGTTACCGACGAAACCGGCTGTAGTTCGGACATGATACTTGACCTTTTCGAATATAGCTATGACTGCCTGGGTTGCACAGATCCATTCGATGTAACAGCAGATGCGGGTGTGGATCAATTGGTATGCGGTAATGAAGCTGTCCAGATAGGTGGTTTCCCGGCAGGAACCAATACGACAGGTGGAGAAACCTATGCCTGGACTCCTACCACTGGCTTAAACGATGCCACTATGCCAAATCCAATGGCATCGGTATCTACTACAACAGTTTATACCCTCGTTGTAACCGATCAAAATGGCTGTATTGCTACTGATGATGTGATCGTCCTTCACAATCCGGAAATGTCGATCTTTGATACCTCGACCACTAACCCGTTATGCCACGATAGTGTTGATGGCATGATTGACTTTGATCAAAGTGGCGGCACTCCGCCTTTCAGTTATATTTGGACAGGTCCGAATGGATTTACTTCTGAAAGTGCCCCTCCTCTGATTGCTTTGGAGCAAGGTGCCAGTTATTGTGTCACTATCACTGACGCCCTTGGCTGCGATGTTTCCGAATGTTTTGCTATCTCAGGCCCACCGCAATTGAATGTTTCTTTTTCTGCCAAAGATGATTGTGGAGACTCTGACGGCTGGGCATTTGCTTTTGTCACAGGTGGAATTGGCACCTTCACCTATAACTGGTCAACTGGAGAATCTACAGCCAATATTAACGGTCTTGACAGTGGCATTTATGACTTGACAGTAACTGATGAAAATAATTGCTCACTAGAGGCTTCTGTTCAGATATTTGAAACGGACTGTGTATGGGCAGGTGATGCCAATTATGATGGAATTGCTAATAATGACGATGTTTTAGCTCTCGGTATTGCCAATGGTCAAACAGGGCCAAACCGCACCTTTAATTTCCCAGAATGGATCGGTGTTCCTGCTGATGACTGGTCAGGTAATTTCATGGATGGCGTCAATTATAAACATGCAGATTGTGATGGAAATGGTATTGTCAACCAGGACGATACCCTTGCCATATCCATCAATTACAATATGACACATACGGTCAACTTTTCTCCTCAAGGCACACCCGGAGCTCCACCATTGACCTTTGAAATTGAGCCTGACACAGTGGGGCCCTCCACCCAGGTCCGCATTGACATCCACTACGGTGAAATGACGCAGCAAGTCAATAACCTTTATGGAATTGCACTGACCGTTGACTATGATGCCGACCTGGTCGTTCCAGGATCGGTTTATTGCGATTTCTCTCAATCATGGATCGGTGATGCCAATGAAACAGTGTGGTTATCTAAAGAACTGAATGGATTAGTGGATATCGCTATTTCACGAACGGATCAAGCCAATGTTGATGGATTTGGATTGATCGGCACCATCTACATGGTCATTGAGGATAACGTTGACGGGTTTGCCCCAATGGATGATGTGGAGATGTATCTAAATTTCCTAGATGTTAACGCGATCAGTTTTGACGAATCGGAAATTCCTTATTCTCTGACACAGGGCGTCTTGGTCATTGATCCTGAGCTCACAAGTACCATAAACCCATGGCTGGAAGAGCAGGTTGAGGTCTTCCCCAACCCTGCTACAGAAAATATTCACATAGAGATAAGCAATGTAAATCTTGAGAGCCTTCAAATGTTTGATATCCTTGGAAGGGAAATTCAAGTTGTAGTAGATAGCCGTGGTCAACTTTCAACTATCGATATCACAGGCATTGAAAATGGAACATACCTCGTAAGAGTTAACACATATGAAGGATCCGTTAGCAGACGGATTGTAATCGCAAGGTAGTGCGTGATATTTAAACGTGGAGAGGCAGAGATTTAAATTATTTAAGTGAATGAGAAAAATCCTGTATCTCCGCGTTTAGTTTTTTACCTATCAAATGAAATTTTGGAAAGGTCTTTGCAAAGCATTTTTTGGTTAATTTTGCAACCAATAATTAACCTTGAATTCAATTAACAAAAAAGGCTTTTTCCGATGAAGGAGAAAATACAATTTTACCTTTCTTTTATCTTTTGTTTTATCGCTTTCAGCGCATTGTCTACCCCTGACGACGGATACCGGATAGAAATCAAGATCAACAACTTCAACAAAGACACAATTTACCTTGGCTATCACCTCGGATCAAAACAATATATCCAGGATACCATTCCCATAGATTCGAAGAAAAATATTTTTATTGCCGAAGGTGAAGAAATGCTTCCAGGCGGTATTTACCTTATAATATTACCACCAGATAACAGGTATTTTGAAATTTTTATAGGCGGGGAAAATGATCAGCATTTTTCATTGGAAACTGATGTTGAAGACCTCAATGGAAATGCCAATTTCAAAGGATCGGAGGAAAATATCAGGTTCTTTGAGTACCTCAAATATATTGGCGACAATAAAAAAGAACTTGAGCAAATTACAGCCAAAGAAAAGGCTGAGACCGATCCCGTAGAAATCAAAAAACTCCAGAAGGCAATGGACGAATTGAACAACGGGGTTACTCAATACCAATTGGATATGATCAAAAAGTACCCGGGTTCGTTGCTTGAAGCTGTGATCAAGCTCACAATGCCTCCGGATATCCCGAATCCCACAACACCAATGACAGATGAAGAAGAGGCAAACTGGAGATACCAATATTTCAAATCCCACTATTTTGATGCGCTCAATTTCGCAGATGACCGATTATTACGGACTCCCCTTTTAGAAAACAAAATAGAATATTACGTTTCAAAATTAACGGTTGGAATACCTGATTCCATAGCCGTTTCGGTAGACTACATTCTTGAAAAAGCTGCTGCAAACGAGGAAGTCTTCAGGTTTTGCCTGATGCATTTTTTAAACAAATATGCCACATCAAAAATTGTAGGGATGGATGCGATGTACGTACATCTTGTAGACAATTACTATGCTAAAGATAAAGCACCTTGGGTTACCGAGGAAGTACTGGCTAATATGACCAAAAGAGCCCGAGAACTAAGACCACTCCTTATTGGTAAAAAAGCGCCAGATATTAAAATTAAAACCTTTGATAAATCCCCGGTTAGTTTGTGGGCCTTTGAATCGTCATTTACTATCCTCTATTTTTGGGATCCAAAATGCGGTCACTGCAACAAAGTAGCTCCTGATATGGTCAAGTTTGCTAATGACTATAAAGACAAAGGAGTGCGGGTCTTTAGTGTCTGTACCAAAGACAGAGAAATTGAAGCCTGCGCAGAAGCCGTAATCGAGAAAGGCTTCACAGACTGGACCAATACGATTGCCATCGAAAATACAGACCTCTACTATCGGCTGAATTATGCGATCAAATCTACGCCTGTCATTTACATCCTCGACGAAAACAAGGTTATCCTTTCTAAAAACATTGGCGCTAGTCAGCTTCCTGAGGTAATGGATATGATGATCATGCGGAAAGCAGAATCTGGGAATTGATTATTCAGGGTTGGTTATTCTGATCACCTATTCTCCTTCGCAAACGGTGGTGTCCAATCTTTAGTTTTCATAATGTCTTTGACCTCCTCGTAAGACAAGGGATAAAAGTCATGACAATCAACCCCGATATCAAAAGAAAGAGAATTGGGGTTATCAGATAATGAACCGTGAGAGTGACCGTACAAATGATAGGTTCCCCAATGAGAGGCATTCCAGACCCGCATTGAATAATGGAACAGGGCAATCATCTGCTGGCCTTTTTCAAATGTATCATCTTTAATAACCAGCTCGTGATAATCCTTTATCCACTCAAATCTTTCGTGGCAGATTTCTGCAGTCTTTTCGTGGTTACCCTTGATAAGGTAGATTTTACCATTTAGTTGATCCTGGATTTTTCTCAATTTAGAAGGTGATGTTAATCCAAAATCGCCAAGGTGATATACTTCATCATTTTCATCGACTTTTTCATTCCACCTTTGGATCATGATTTCATCCATTTCCTCTACTGACTCAAAAGGACGATTTGAATATTTAATAATATTCTTGTGACCAAAATGATGGTCGGATGTAAAAAATATGGTTTTCATTTTCTTACTGTTTTTTGGGTTTAAAAATTCTCAAATTCGGTTATAAACGAATTTATCGTATCTCCAACAGGCATTTCCTACAATTCGTTCCATCAATCAAATTTTCTCTAAACCCGAAAAAATCAATCCAGAATTAACACACCGGAATAAACAACCTGAAACAGCCATTCAAAACAGATAAGGTACACTCCTGTGATAGGTTTGTGAACTTATCTGCCTAATTTGCATTCAGAATTAAGATACATTTGAATAGAAAAATCAAAAGACCATGATACGGATATTCAGCATATTAGGATTTAGTTTTTTGCTTTTGTCAAGCAGCTGTTACCAAGCGCAGACCGTAAAGGACGACAATCAAAAGAAAATCAAAACCAAGGTCGTAAACGACCAACGATTCGCAGATATTACCCTGGTGCCAGTTGAAAAATCTGAAGAGGAATGGGCCGCCATCCTGTCGAATGAAGAATTTCGCATTCTCCGTAAAAAGGGGACCGAAAGAGCATTTACAGGTAAATACTGGGACAACAAAGCAACTGGAACATACCACTGTTCAGGTTGTGAATTACCTTTGTTTACCTCTGAAACTAAATTTCGCTCCGGAACAGGGTGGCCAAGCTTTTATGAACCGACAAGGGAGGATTTCATAAAGGAAGAAGAAGATAATGCCTTTGGCTGGAGCCGGGTCGAAATTCTATGCGCCCAGTGCGACGGGCATCTTGGCCACGTATTTGAAGATGGGCCGCCTCCAACCGGGTTGCGCTATTGTGTAAATGGCAATATTCTGGAGTTTGTTCCTTCAAAGGAAAACTAAAATTTAAACTTTCTGGTCACTGGATCGAATTCAATAACTTTATGAGCAAAAACGTTTTCCAACGTACCGTTTTTGACCAGGATATCAGGGGAATCTATCATGGCTTCCCCTTTTCCATCCAGCACAATCAACCTATCGGCAACGGAAAGGGCGGTCTCTATTTCATGTGTGCAAACTACAACTGTGGTGTTCGAATTTTTGGAAAGTTCCCTCAACAACTGAAAGATCTCCATCCGATTAATCAAATCAAGGTGAGCAGTAGGTTCATCCAGCATCAGTAATGGCGTAGACTGTGCCAAAGCACGGGCAATCATCACCTTTTGATGCTCTCCATCACTCAATTGGTTTACATTTTTTTCGAGTAGCGCTTCGATTCCTGTAGCTTCGCAAGCTTTATGGATTTCAGCCTTATCATTATCATTAAGAAAGCCAAGGAAACCGGTATGAGGATGACGCCCAAGGGCCACAAGATCATCCACCCTGAAATAGCCCAACCCAAACCGCTTCGTATTGACAAGTGCCATTCGTTTAGCCCGGTCCTGCACACTTATTTTTGTAAGCAGCGTTTCATCCAGCAATACATCGCCAGCCAAAGGCGGATGAAGGCCTGCAAGAGTACGGAGTAAAGTCGTTTTACCAGAGCCATTACGACCAATTATGGCTACCAATTCCCCATCGTTTGCCGATAAATTCAAAAGGTCCAGGAGAACAATATTTCCATTTTTATTGTGAAACCCGACCTTGAGATTCTTTGTGGCTAACATCTTTTTTGCACTAAATTCGAATATAATTTACTATTTCGCTTAAACTGGAGCCCACTTTCTTAACTGATTCAAAACCGCTTTAAAGTCCTTGGGAGGTTCAGCTGAAAATTCGATCGGTTCTCCGCTGATTGGATGTTTTAATTTCAAATTGGCAGCATGCAGGCTGGTTCTTCCCATAAGTGGTCGTTCTTGTCCGTCATGATTTACCTTGTAGTTCCTTTTTATTTGGGAAAGATAAAATTCAGACTTATTGTTGTACAATGCATCTACTGCCAAAGGGTGGCCAATGGCTTTCATATGAACTCTGACCTGGTGTTGTCTTCCGGTATGAATTCTCACTTTAATAAAGCTATAATGCTTAAATTCCTCAATGACCTCATATTCGGAAAGGGACAGTTTCCCTCTTTTGTGAATGACCATTTTCCCGGAACCTGACTTACTTTTGGCAATCGGACGATCAATTTTGCCTTCCTTTTTCATAAAATTCCCTTCGACAATAGCCAGATATTCTTTTTCAATTTGCCGTCTTTCAAATACTAATGACAACGTTCTGTGTACCTCGGCAGTCTTAGCGAAAATAATGATACCACTCGTTTCCCTGTCGAGGCGATGAACAATAAATATCTCCCCATATTTGTCTTGCAGGAAATGATAAAGGTTAGGCAAGTCTGGTTTGTACCGATCCGGAATCGTAAGAAAATTAGCTGGTTTATTGATCACTACTATTCCCTCATCTTCAAATAGTACCTCGGTCTTTGATTTCATTAAATCTTCTGTCTTTTATTCTTCTTTATAAATCAAAACTTTTGCCTCTCCATCCGGATGAATGTATCCCCTGTACATACCCGGTGTGTTATGAGGCATAGCTACATTCCCATATTTGTCCAAAGCCACAACACCTCCGCTTCCTCCGGCATCTTTGAGTTTCTTGTTTACGACGAGCTCAGCGGCATCATCCAGACTCATGTCTTGGTATTCCATTAAGGCCGAAATGTCATAGGCAACCACATAGCGCATAAAAAACTCTCCATGTCCGGTACTTGAAACTCCGCATGTTGCATTATTGGCATATGTACCTGCACCAATGATAGGAGAATCTCCAATTCGGCCATATTGCTTGTTAGTTCTGCCTCCTGTTGATGTTCCGGCAGCTATGTTGCCATTCTTATCAAGTGCGATGGCTCCAACTGTTCCAAACTTATGGTCTACTTCAGACTCAGGGTCCAGCCAACCGGTTTTGTCCTTTGCTTTTGCATTTTGCACAGCATCCCAACGTCGTTTGGTGTAGAAATAATCTTGCTCTACCAGTTCGAGACCTTGCTCCTCTGCGAATTGGTCAGCTCCTTCTCCGGCCAGGAAAACATGAGGTGAATGTTCCAGAACCGCACGAGCTGCCTGTATAGGATTTTTAATCTTCTTCACACCGCCTACGGCTCCAGCATTAAGGGTTGCCCCATCCATAAAAGAGGCATCTAGTTCATTGGTCTCCGCATTTGTAAAAACTGCGCCTTTTCCAGCATTGAACAGCTCTGAATCCTCCATAATTACTATCGCTGCTTCCACAGCTTCAATACTGCTGCCTCCATTATTCAGCACTTCATACCCGGCCATTAATGACTCTTTGAGTTTGTCACGATAGGCTTTTTCTTTTTCGGGCGTCATATTTTCTTTAAGAATCGTTCCCGCACCACCGTGAATAACGAGAGCAAAGTCTTTTTTCTCCTGCATTTCTGAGGTCGATGTCTCTGTTTCTGTCTCAGTTTTTGGCTCAGTCATGGAACAACTTTGAAAGATGAAAAGTAAACTAATGATTGAAAGAATAACTGGTGCTTTCATGGTGATTGGTATTTATGATTAATGAGCAGACATCAATTTGACCCAAAATAGCGATAAACAGGATATCTGCGGTGTGTTGGTTCATAATGTGGCGAATTCTTGTAGACAAACTCAAGTTGACGGTAAGCCGATTTGGCAAATTCTTCATCTTCGGATTTTCTTTGTTCCAGTTGCTTTTTGAGATCAGGATTTTCAGCCAGTATCTTTGCAGCAAGGTCTTCAAAGACATAAGACGAGAAATATTCCTTTTGCTGTAGAATGGAGTCAAAGAAATTCCATGCGAAATAACTGTCAGGTGCTTGTGGTT
This sequence comes from Bacteroidota bacterium, assembly GCA_039028895.1. Lineage (GTDB taxonomy): Bacteria > Bacteroidota > Bacteroidia > Chitinophagales > Saprospiraceae > JAHDCJ01. The sequence continues at coordinate 9,705 of JBCCHF010000031.1, forward strand.
CAAGCGTCTCAATAATATATCGATTGCAATCCTGATTGGTTACTACCTCGTAATCTCCAGCCACCATGGTCATGGCCTCAGTCCTTTTTTCGACTATTACATTTGAATGGAGATAATGACCTTCATATGCATCTCTATCCTTGAAATCACGGATATAATATACTTCGACCTCAACAGTTTTTGGTTCTGTTAGTGTGGTTATTTCCACTCCGTTCAACTCAAGCCGTTCGATAACTTCGGTCCATGCCTGCGGGATAAAATAACTATCTGGACGATCTACAGAAAGTTTTGACTTATAGGTCTTCCAATATGGAATTTCCATTTCATATGGTTCGTTACGGTCGTAATACAAACGATCCATTCCGGTAATGGCACTTGGTTTGCGTTTCGCCGTATAGCCTTTAAACATAAGTACATCCTGTTTGCTGCGGTCCAATTCCCAATCAATGTCAAAAACCATTTGAGTTTTTGTGGATTCATTAACCTGTCGGCGTATGCGGTCGAGGGTGAGCCCCATCGGTCCGTTCAAAGCCTCTAGCATTGCTTCGAGAAACGCTTTTGTCGATGCTACTCTGTCTTCAAAAGGCTTTAGCATATGCGCCTCAGGCATAAATGACAGGGTGTTAAATAAAGCTGCATATCCAGAGCTGTAACGTGGAGAGTCAAGGAAAGCCAAAATGCCTTCATGGGGTGACTCCCGTGCATAAACGTAAGGGGTCATTTCCCAGTTGCGGTTTTTCATTTCTGCATATAACTTCGGCATCAATTCCTGATCGAGGAAATTACCCAATGACGGATGTAGCTTGTTGTGCTGTGTAGCAATCATGGTCATCGTATACTGGTAATCTGCACCATTAGAAGTATGTGTATCTACAAAAACATCAGGCTCCCATTCTCTGAAAATGATTGTAAAGGCTTTTGCATTTTTGGAATCGCATTTTATAAAATCCCGGTTAAGGTCAAGATTGCGCGCATTGCCCCTGAAACCATAACTTTCAGGGCCATCCTGGTTAGTGCGTGTATGCGAATTCCGATTCAACGCTCCACCAATATTATACATCGGGATCATGCATAAAACAACATTGTCAAGCATTGCCGAAGCTTCCGAGTCCATGATCAGGTCTCTGACCAATTGCATTGAAGCATCTACACCACAAGGCTCTCCAGGATGAATTCCATTGTTGACGAGAAATATTCGTTTGCCGTTTTTGCGTGCAGCATCAGGATCAAAATTGCCATCATTGGATATTACTGCAAGGTGTAGAGGTTTTCCAGCATCAGTAGAGCCATAAGTTCGCAATTCAATAAATGGATGTTTTGCTGCAGCTTCAAAAAAAGCGATGGTTTCCGCATAAGTAGCTGTAGCATTCTTGTTTTGTTCATGCGGTATAGGTGGTAAGCTAAAATCCGAATCCTTCATCTGGGCAATCGTTTTTTTGGTATGACATCCTGCAAACAGGACAATTGAAACTAAAGCGAAACATAACCTCATGCTTTGGGAATTTTTAATAAAGATATCAAGGTTTAGTATATTGTGTTCATCATTTTTTTCAATTTAAAGTGACTTTTTAGTTTTCAAAAGTCATAACTACAGGTTAATCAATTTTTATCCACAAAATAAACTGATCCTATGCCTATTAGAATGGAAGAAGATCCCAAAAATGGGGGTCGGGAAAATTTTCCGGAGCATGACCCCAGGGATCCTGGACGTCGTGGCCCAAACAAAGGCCTGCTATTGCTACTAGCGGCTTTCCTTTTCAGAAAAAATCCTAAATTATTATTCTTGCTTTTAGCCGTTGGTGCGGTTTGGTATTTTTTCCTTGGTGGTGCGGCCATGTTTTCCTCCCAAGGCGGTGGCGAAACTGCAGATAATGCAGGGTTCACTTTTGGTGCTGAATTCGACGAAGCCAAATATGATGCAACAGAAGTCTTCGAACCACTTGCTTACGGTAATTGGAACCAGTTACCAGCACAAGTTTCACTTGAACGTTATGCTCCAAGGCGACTCAACCAGGGACGCCAGGGCTCCTGTGTAGGATGGTCTTCAGCCTATGCAGCCGGTACGATATTGCAGGCAAGAGCCAATAACGCCGACCCTAATCAAATAGCCTTCAGTCCTTCTTTTCTTTATAACCAGATCGCTTTACGCGGATGCCAGGGGGCTTACATCGGAGAAGCCATGGAAGCAATGCGCCAAAATGGAGGCTTAACAATGTCTCAATTTCCATACGAAGAAAGAAGTTGTTCTGCCCGGCCATCATCAAGTGAGATCAGAGAAGCACAAAATTACAGGATCAAGGGATATCAAAGACTTACCCTTGGCGGGAATAATTACAAGCCAGACATCCAGGCTATCAAGCAAAATCTGGCACAGGGAGCACCTGTTGTGATCGGAATGCAGGTTGGTGGAAGCTTCATGAGATCAATGGAAGGCCGTAAAATCTGGCAGCCTACCAGGAACGATTATAATATGGTTGGCTATAGTGGCCACGCCATGTGTGCCATCGGTTACGATGACAACTTAGGCGGAGGAGCTTTCCAAATCATGAATAGCTGGGGAGAACGTTGGGGGGAGAGTGGAATCAGCTGGGTTAGCTATAAAGACTTCGACTATTTCGTTAAGGAAGCTTATGGCCTCTACCCTATGGGACAGGCTGATCCCGCAAAAGCCAATGAATTGGCAGCAAAATTTGGATTGGTTGATAATGAGTCACAAAGCCTGATCTACATGGTGCAAAAAGGCCCTAACGTATTCAGAACGAGAAGTCCTTTAAATGTTGGTCAGAAATTCAAGGTAGCCATCACCAACTCTTCCGAATGTTACACCTATGTATTTGGGCAGGAAACTGATGGTTCGAGTTATGTCCTGTTTCCATATACCGCCAAGCACTCTGCTTATTGTGGGATCACTGGTACTCGCCTTTTCCCAAAAGATTACTCAATGGTTCCGGATGATAAGGGCAGTAAAGATGTCATTGCCGTGGTGGTTTCAAAAGAAAAACTACCTTACAACGACCTCAATACTTTGATCAACAGTAGTTCGGCTTCTACTTTCGCAGGTAAATTCAATGAAGTTCTGGGTGAATTCACACTATCAAACCTTGAATTTGAGGCCGGAGAATCTATAGACTTTTCAGGAAGAATACGGGATAACAAAGTCGCTGTAACTGCTATTCTGGAAATTGATAAAAGATAAATATCGCATTATTATTTCTGCGTTTGAAACTCCTGGCTTTTTCGGTTGGGAGTTTTTTTTTGCCTGATAGGAACTTTTTTACTGTATACTTAGTTTTAAATTTAAACTAAGTTATTTCACCTAAAAAACAATCATCATGTTCGGAATTCGTTTTATTAAATTTGATGCTATGACCTATGTAATCCAGTATAAGAGTGGCAAGGTCAAGCGAGAAGGCCGAGGGCTTTCATTTTGGTATTATGCACCAAACACTTCCATAGTCGCCATCCCAATTGGTTCTGACGATGCGCCATTTATTTTTGAAGAAACCACTTCAGATTTTCAAACGGTTACAGTACAAGGACAAATAACCTATAAAATCCAGGATCCTAAACAATTGGCAGAATTACTGGATTTCACGGTTAATAACCGGGGAGGAAGGAAATCCGAAGATTATGAGAAACTAGCCCAAAGGCTGGTCAATGAAGCCCAAACTGCGACCACTACTTTTTTGCAGGGTCTCAATGTCCGTGAAGCTATCCGAAGCTCAAAAGCCCTTGAGGCACAAATCATTAACGGGCTACTCGGATCAGAAGCTGTCAGGTTGTTGGGTATCGAACCACTTAGCGTCACAATTCTTGGCGTAAAACCAAATCCAGAAATGGCAAGAGCCCTGGAAGCTGAGACCAGGGAAGGACTCCAGCAAGAAGCTGATGAAGCCATTTATGCCCGTCGAAAATTTGCCGTTGACCAGGAGCGAACCATCAAGGAATCTGAGCTCAATACTGAGATCGCTGTTGAAGAAAAGAAGAAGCAAATCTCAGAAAAGAAAATGGAAGCTGAAGTCCAAAAGGCCGAAAACAACCGGAAACTAAGAGAGATGAAAGTTGCAGCAGACATTTCCATTGAGGAAGAGCGTAAACAGCTTATTGAATTACTCTCAGACAATAAAAAACGCCAGGCTGAAACTGAAGCTTATCGCCTCCAGAAATTGCTAGGACAATACAAGGACATGGATTGGAAAACTTTGCTGGCCATTAATGGCAAAAATGATGCAAAATTGAACATCGCTCTGGCCTTCCGTGAACTCGCAGAGAATGCCGATAAGATCGGTTCTTTGAACATCACCCCCGACCTGCTGACGCAATTGGTTGAACAACCTGCAGGGAACTAGAATCAGGGTGATCTGATCAATCATTTGACCAACGAAAATTTGCAAAATGAATATTCTGACCAAACCAGATAAGATCATAATTGTCGCAGCCAAATCAAGACTCCAAAAACTCAAGGCGCGATACAATACAATCTCCCAAACCAAATTCTATATGAAGCGAAAAGGGATTGACCTTGAGGATGTTCTTGAAGAGGACTATAGTCTCCAGAATGCAGTAGCTGTAGCACAGAAAGAGTTGTCATCCATCTTGAAAACGAAGGTGGTTGACAAGTCTTTTTTGCCAAATTACATGTTTAGCGAAAGCGATGTTGTCGTTGTTATTGGACAAGATGGACTTGTCGCCAATACAGCAAAATACGTTCACGGTATCCCGATTATTGGAGTAAACCCTGAACCAGACAGATTTGATGGTTTTCTACTACCATTTAACCTTTCAGAAGTAGAATCGGTAGTGGAAAAAGTATTAGATAATAGATATAATTTCACCAATGTCACTATGGCAAAAGCCAAATTGGATGATGGTCAAAGTTTATTGGCATTTAACGACTTGTTCATCGGTCCTCAAAACCATGCATCAGCAAGGTACAAGATCCACTTTGGAAATGCTCATGAACAGCAATCATCAAGTGGTATTATTGTCTCAACCGGCGCAGGATCAACAGGTTGGCTAAGTTCATTGATCAATATGGCGAATGGGATAAGCCAGGCCTTCTCAGCCTCTCCTGTTATAGACCAACAACGATTTGAATGGGACAGGGATGAATTGGTTTACATTGTTCGCGAGCCGTTTCTCAGCAAAACCTCTACAGTTCAATTAAGTGCTGGCCGGATATTGCCAAATAATGAGTTGAAGATAGAATCTTTGATGCCTAAAAACGGCGTTATTTTTAGTGACGGAATTCAAGCAGATTACCTCGAATTTAACACCGGCTCAATTGCCCACATTGGATTGGCAGCAGAAAAAGCCAAGCTGGTAACATCATAAATTGCCAGTCACGTTCGATCAAAAAATCTGTACGAAATTGAATTATAGCGACTTATCTTCGTGAATCCCCAAAGACGTATATATTGACGAACAAGGAGATTTATGAGACCAGCTTCCGTTAATAGCGTTGTGGCGAGGCTATTTTTTCTATTTACTGTACTGCTTTTAATGAAGAGTCAGGATGTTCTGGCTCAAAGGATTACCATTAGGGGAACCGTAACTGATGCAGTGACCAAAAAGCCTATTGCCTATGCTTCTGTTTACATCAAAGACATCCAAATTGGTGTAACCACTGACAAGAGTGGGAAATTCACTTTAAAAACCAATGTAGTTAAACTCCCATTTGACATTGTCTTTTCAGCAACAGACTTTGTAAAAGAGGAAGTTAAAGTCGTTGAAAATAATCAATCTGTTCGCGTTGCGCTCAGGCCGCGACCAGTGATTTTTACCGACGACAGGATTGAAGCAGCCTCTCTTTCAAAGGAAAGTTTGCTTGAATCGCCCGTCACAATTAATTACCTGGACAACAGGATGGTAAGGTCTGCCCCATCTGCCAATTTCTATGATATGCTGGGCAATCTTAAGGAAGTGCAGCTCAACACCAACAGCCTTGCATTTAATTCATTGAATGCAAGAGGTTTTGCAACTTTCAATAATGGCCGTTTTGTACAAATAATTGATGGCATGAACAATGCCCCACCAGGTTTGAACTTTGCGCTGGGCAACCTGGTCGGCATCTCTGAACTTGACATTGATAATATCGAATTGATTCCAGGCACTGCTTCAGCGCTCTATGGTCCAAACGCCTTTAATGGTATTGTATTTCTCAATAGTAAAGACCCATTTCAATACCAGGGATTGAGCGCCATGGTTAAAACCGGCGCCAATATGCAGGAAGCCACAGGGACACAACCCTTCTGGGAAACGGCTGTTCGCCTGGGCGGTGTCGTCGGAGAAGCTAAGCGGTTGGGGTTCAAGTTTAACTTCTCCATGATGCAGGGTCAGGACTGGATAGCTGATGATACAACAGATATCGACCAAAATCCAATTAACGAACCATTCAGAGGCGCCAACAGCCCGTCATACGATGGTGTAAATGTCTATGGCGATGAAATTGCGCAAACTATTAACATCGATGAAATAGTCCGGCAACTGATCGGATCAAGCCTCAATCTGCCTTCCATAAGAGTAGCAAGAACCGGATATGCCGAAAAGTATATTACAGATAACAAGGCGCAATCTATTAAGCTTGATGGTGCTATTCACTATAAGCTGACGCCCAATATGCAACTCATAGGGCAGGTACGCTATGGCAAGGGCTCTTCTGTTTACCAGGGCACTAACCGTATTGCTTTTCGAGATGTTTCACAAAGGCAGTTCAAACTAGAGGTTAAAGATCCCAACTTCGTTATCAGGGCCTACCACAGCCAGGAAGACTCTGGCGACTCCTATGACACACGCTTTGCTGCATGGAACATCAATCGCTACTGGAAATCTGACCTTGACTGGTTTACCCAATATACCCAAGCCTATATTGCAAGTTTGCTTGGTCTGGGGATCCCTCAAGCCACTACCCCGATGGAAGCCCATGGTTTTGCGCGTAGTATAGCAGATGAAGGCCGTTTGACACCTGATGATCCTAAATTCGCTGAAGTCAGGGATAGTATTCTCCAAATAACCGACCTCGCGAGAGGTTCAAAAGTAGTTGACAAGTCATCAATTTTCAGGGTTGAGGCCAACTATAATCTCGCCAATATTTTCAAACCCATTCAACTCCAGTTTGGTGGCAACTTTCAGCGTTATAATCTCAACTCGCAAGGTACTTTGTTCAATGATGCTGATGGTCCGATCAGCTATAGTGAATTTGGCCTTTTACTCAAAGCCGGAAAGTCCTTTTTTGACCGAAAACGACTCAACATTACCGGATTTGCAAGGTATGACAAAAACGACAACTTTGAAGGTATTTTCACCTATCGGGGATCGTCGGTCCTCAGCCTGGGACCTGAAAAAGAGCATAACTTCAGAGCCTCTTATCAAACTGGATTCCGTTACCCTGATCCACCTGGCCAGTTTTTGGCGATTAATCTCGGTGTCGTTAGATCTCTGGGTGGCACAGAAGAAAACATCAATAATTATGAATTGGAGGTAGACTATTTCGATGATTTCGGAGATCTGCAAACAACATTGGTTCAAGGACCAAAAATCTATGCCAATTCTTATACGGCTACTTCTGTTCAACAATTTTCAGCAGCTTTTTCAGAAAGTATTGCTGATGGAGAAAGTCCTGTAAATGCAGCTACCCTGAATGCGCCAATTCTCCAACCATTGGAAATTGATTTTATTCGTCCCGAAAAAATCACGAGTTGGGAAATAGGCTATAAAGGGCTCATTCAACAAAAATTATTGATTGACTTTAATTTTTTCCATAGTCGTTATAAAGATTTTCATGCCTTCACTAATGCTGTTCATGTATTGACTGGTGATGTTAATGATGCTTCAGGATTACTGGATGTTATAAATAATCGGTTTACCACTTTTGAGCTTATCCAGAATGCTCCAGGAACAGTCGCCCTTCGCGGGGTTGGCCTGGGCTTAAATTATGCTTTCAAGCGATCTTTTACACTTGGTGGCAATTATACTTTCTTAAGCACGAAAGCAGATGGCGACGCTAATCCTGAGCTTTTGCCAGGGCTGAATGCGCCAAAACACAAAATGGTTTTTTCTTTTGGCAGTTATAGCGTTGGAAAATCAAAAATGGGGTTCTTGTTCAATATCACCTTTAGTGATGATTACTATTGGAAGGCGCGATTTGCTTCTGGTCCAGTCAATGACTATATCACTATTGATCTGCAAGCTAATTACAGGATACCTGTCGTCAATACAACCGTAAAAATCGGAGCGACGAATTTAATGAACAGGGAATATCGTCAAGCCATTGGAACCCCCAGTCAGGGCGCCCGGTATTACATCAGCCTTGTCTATAACGGTACGAAACGTTTTTTCTAACAACGCGCGCTCATTTTTTGAAAAAAACTCCCCCTTTCGGAGAATAATTGAGATAAATGAATTCGTGTAATTTGCCAGAAAAATTGGATAACTTTGGCTCAAAGTTTAATGGTTCCGAATTAAATCCGGTTATTATACCAATTTTGCCAAAATACTTGACATTTTTTTCAGTGTTTCGGCAGAAAATTTTAAACTTGCTTAACCGATCTATTTTACCAACTAACCATTGTTTCATTCAAAACAATTTCTATGAAAAAATTCAATTCACTAAAATTCTTCTTTTCTTGCTTCTTCCTGTTTATTGGGATGGGTCTTTACGCCCAGCAGATCACGGTAACGGGAATAGTCCTTGATGGGGATACCAAGGAAGGAGCTCCTTTCGCGAATGTCGTGGTTAAGGGAACACAAACCGGGGTATCAACAGATATCAACGGAAAATTTGAGCTTACTACAAATAATGAAAAGCTCCCTTTCACACTTGTTGTTTCATACACCGGATTCGTAGATGAGGAAGTAGAGGTTACTGAAAACAATCAGAACATCTCTGTTTCTCTTAAAACTGACGCGGTGATTATCGGAGAAGGCGTTGTAGTTTCTGCTTCTCGCCAGCCGGAACGTATTCTTGAATCACCAGTATCCGTTGAACGAATGGATACTAGGATGATCAAAAACACACCTTCCGCCAGTTTTTATGATGCTATCGAAAACCTGAAAGGTGTTCAGATGAACACTAACAGTCTGACGTTTAAATCAGTAAACACACGTGGTTTTGCCACATTTGCCAATGTCCGTTTCGTTCAGTTGATCGATGGTATGGACAATGCAGCTCCTGGGCTTAACTTCCCTGCGGGTAACCTTGTGGGTATTTCTGAGCTTGATGTTCAGAATGTAGAGCTTGTACCTGGTGCGGCTTCAGCACTTTATGGTCCTAACGCCTTTAATGGTATCCTTTTCATGAACAGTAAAGACCCTTATCTCCAGCAAGGTCTTACTGCGATGGTTCGTACAGGACTTACCGTTCAGGATGACATTGTTATTAATGAAGATCCTTCTACACTTCGTGATGGTACCAATGGATTTGGAGAATTTGCCATTCGTTTTGCAGAAGCATTTGGAGCCGAAGAAAAATTGGGTATTAAACTCAATTTCTCATATCTGAAAGGTACTGACTGGTATGCCAACGATTATAGCGACATGGACCAAAATGGCATCAACGCTGGCAATCGTGGTGTTGGCAGTTCTTCGTATGACGGTGTTAACATTTATTGAGACGAGATCGCAACTACCGTTGACGTTGACGCAGTTGCTCAACAGATCATTGGCTTTTCATTAGGTCTTCCTCCTATCCGTGTAGCAAGAACAGGATATCGCGAAGTTGATCTTGTCGAGTATAATGCAGAAAGTATCAAAGGTGACGTTGCTGTTCATTACAAGATATCAGATAAAATAGAGATTTTGGGTAACTACCGATTTGGACTTGGGTCATCTGTTTATCAAGGTGCCAACCGTTACTCACTGGATAATATTCGCCTTCACCAGGCAAAAGCTGAAGTAAAAGGTGATAACTTCTTCTTAAGATATTATACGACGATTGAAGAAGCAGGAGGATCATGGGATACTCGTTTTGCTGCATGGAACATCAATCGTGCCTGGAAAGGTGATGTAGAATGGTTTACACAGTATACAGAAGGGTACCTTGGTACACTCATCATGGGTTGTCCTGGTGCTGTGCCTGGTACACCGGCATTCGATGCTTGTTCTCTGGTAGCTCATGCCAATGGTCGTGCACTTGCAGATCAGGGAAGACTTGTTCCTGGAACTCCTGAATTTGAAACGGAGCGTGAACGCATCACTGATTTGGCTGATCTCAGAAATGGTTCAAGATTCATTGACAAGACGACTTTGCAGCACGTGGAGGGTAATTATAACTTCAATGAACTGATTGACTTTGTAGATTTGCAGGTCGGTGCTAACTGGAGAATGTACAGGCTGAACTCAGAAGGTACAATCTTTACGGATTCTGAAGCACAGGGCGGTCCAATTCCTATCAGCGAATTTGGGGCGTATGTACAAGCAGGTAAAAAACTGCTACCTAAAGACCGTTTGAAGTTGTTAGCTTCAGCGCGTTATGATAAAAACCAAAACTTCGAGGGCCGTATTTCTCCAAGAGCGTCTTTTGTATTTAGTCTTGGAGAAAATCGTGAGCATAATGTTCGCGGATCATTCCAGACTGGATTCCGTAATCCAGATACACAAGCCCAATATATTGGTCTTGACCTTGGTGTAGCCACCCTGGTTGGAGGTGCAGAGGAAAATATCGAACGTTACTCACTGATTGTGCCTTATTCAGATGCACAAGGCAATTTAGTTGAAACTACTGTATTGGGGCCAAGTATTTATTCTAACTCATATACAGCTTCTTCAGCGACAGCTTACTCAGCAGCCGTTGCTGCTTCAATTGCTCAAGGTGTTGACCCGGGTACAGCAGCAGTAATTAACGCTGGTATACTTGAAACAGCATCGTCTATCGAATTTATAAAACCAGAGCGTATTACCTCGTACGAGATTGGCTATAAGGGTGTTATCGAAAGAAAATTACTTCTTGATGTTAACTTCTATTACAACCAATACCGTGACTTCCAGGCGAATACAAATGTAGTCCACGTTCTTACTGGTGATGTTAATGATATGACCACTTTCTCAGGTGTCCAGGACTTGGGCGCTGGACGTACTCGTGTATTCCAGTTGTACTCAAATGCTACAGGTAAAGTAACTTCTAGAGGTGTAGGAGTATCACTTGACTACTCGCTTCCAATGAACTTTATTGCTGGTGCAAGTTGGAGCCACAACCGTTTGGATATTGACGAAAGTGCGGATCCAAATCTTATTCCTGGTTTCAATACTCCAGAACATCGTATTAACCTGAAAATTGGAAATAGAAATATTGCGGACACTAACATCAGCTTCATGTTAAACTGGCGCTGGTTGGATAACTACCGTTGGGAAGCTTCATTTGGTAATGGAGATGTTGACTCTTATTCTGTGCTTGATGCCCAGATTAGCTACGATATTCCAAATGCCAATACAACGATCAAACTTGGTGGATCGAATATTCTAAACCAGTCATACAGACAAGCTTTTGGTGCTGCCCCAGTTGGTGCTCAGTACTTCATCAGCCTGACGTATAATGGTGTAAAATAATTACAGCTTTGCCGTAATGGCAATACTGCTGACCAAAAAAAAGCGGTTGTTCGATAATTTCGGGCAACCGCTTTTCTTTTGGTAAAACCACCCATATTTTTTAATTTTCTACATGACTTGTTCTATCCCACATTTTTCTCTACAGCCAAAGGCTGTCATAACAATGGTATTTCCATTGCTTTTTGCGCTCAATCTGTCAGCTCAAAATTCCAACAATATATATGTGGTCGATTTCGAATCGGACAATAAAGGCAATTTTGAGATTTCCAACCCATTATGGATCACTGCGGATAACCAGGACGGCTACAACAATCAGCCTTATTTCATTGATTCGATCTTATTTGTCACTGCTCAATGGGATGACACCCAAACAGATATTTTTGCCTATGATCTGGCATCCAGGACGCGATATCAAATGACTAATTCTCCTGAAAGTGAATACTCCCCTACCCCTATGCCCGATGAGAAGGCATTTTCTGTGGTAAGAGTTTCAGCTGACACCAATCAATATCAACAATTATGGCGGGTCTCTTATAACCTGACTTCTCGACCTACGTTAATCATGGATAGAGTATACAATGTTGGATACCATCTATGGCTTGATGAAGGCACCGTAATGATGTTTATAGTTGGCAACCCAAGGCATAGACTGAATATATACGATGTAAAAGAGCAAACCTTTAAACCTGTTGCCAGTAACATCGGCAGATGTTTCAAGATTTCTCCCAAAGGCTATCCATGCTTTGTTGACAAATCACTCACAGATGATTGGTTTATCAAAGAATACAATCCGGCAACAAGAGAATTTAAAGTGATAGCCGAAACCTTACCAGGCAGTGAAGATTTTGAGTTCACTCCAGATGGTTATATCCTAATGGGCAAAGGCCAGTACTTATACAGCCTGAAAACCTACGAAGAATACAAATGGGTGCCCATTGCCGACCTCAGCCATTGGGGAATTAATAACATTACACGAATGGCTTATGGTTTTGGGAAACTGGCAATTGTAACCAATTAAACCAATCAGGTTTTACTTATCCTTATTGGTGTAACTCGTGTTTTTCTGAAAGAATTTTGCGATTGGTATGTCTACAACGGCACTGAAACCTAAGCGCCATGCACCTTGTGGTTCCAGGTTCAACATATCATCAGAAATTCCTCTCAACCTGGGAGTATACTGGGCACCTGCCATTATGGAAACTGGCATCTTTTTTAGCCCAACAACAAAGTGGGCGCCAGGGGACAATATCTGATGCCAGGTAATATCTTCAGGGAAACCCTGTGTGTCGTTGCTACTATCCCAACGGTAACTAAAGGCAGCCCCAATATCAATTACAGGTACGAAAAGTGAATAGGAATACCCTCTGCCCCCTTTGCTAATGGATAAGCCTATTGGCGCAGTCACACCGGTTACGGCACTAGTGCCACCACCGGATTCGTTAAATTCCCATCCAGTATAAAAGCCCGGGAAAGCATTCAATTCTATAGCGAAGTTACTCCTTCGTTTGATCCTGTATGAGCCAACTGGCTGGGCATATTTCTTTAACAACTCTTTTACTTGTTCAGGTGATTGGGCATCAAGCATATCTACCATAAATCCACCATAAAAATTAATAAAATGTGTCACCTTTTTCAGGCGTTCTACTTTTTTGTTTAATGCCACATTCGTTGAATCAGCCATATCAGTGATCAACTTTTCTACCCTCGACTCCAGAATTGGAACCACAGTGTGCAGGGTATGTAAAAATGCTAACCCCAGCTTTTCTTCCTCGATCGCAATAGTCACATTTCTGACATCCGAACTAAACTGGTTCAAAAACCGATACAGTTCTCCGGAATAGTATTGTTCCGGATCAGAAAAATGAGACATGCTAAATCCGAAATTTAAGGTTTCAAATCCCAATTCTACCAGATCAATCCTACGGCTTCTGATATCTGCTTTGACCGAGTTTGGTTGGTTTTTAGCTTCCTTAAGTAAATCAATTTGAGTTTCGAATGATTCGATCAATCGCAATAACTCCGATACCTGGTAACTAATGGTCTGGTAGTTGTCTTCAAACAATTCCGCAAGAGAGGTATTTCCAATCGCTATTTGGCCCAATAGCACTTCCTCTTTTTGGTATATTAATCCAAAGAAGTATTGCTTTTGAATCTGGTTTAAATTTCTGTAAGACTGAGCTGAAGCTAATTTCAGATTATCGTTGCCATCATTTTCCGAAAGGTTAGACAAAAGAATTTGCAGAAAGCTAATACTATGTCCTACAACATTATCATTACCCGCTAATGGACTTAATTCTTCGATCACATCAACGAAAGTTCTTGATTTATTAACAGCATCACCAATAGTGTAAACGACACCCAGTACCTGGAAGGCAACATCATCCTTAATCTTGACGTAGGCAGGGTCTGTATAGACCATCTTCTGGAAATTTGGTACAAACCCTTTGATATCTGTTTCAAATGCGCCGAGCCAAACTTCTCCCATTGAAGGGACTCTGAAATATTCCTGGTTTTTCAGCACCATATACGTGCTTGGAAAAAGGTGCTGTAACTCCGGATATTTATTCAGCCTTTCCATCAATTTATCAAAAAAGGCTAATGTTAATTCCTGTTGCACCCTTTCTACTAAAAACTGGGCAGTTCCATCAACCAATAATGATGTCATGCTTAATGGTTTTGTAGCGACAGCAGTAGTAGCAGGAGCAATAGATTTTGAACGCCCCCCTGTTCCAGATTCTTCTAAAAGTCCATCAGACAAAGGTTCAAGAATTGAGAGACCTTCTTCAAACGAAAATTCCTCTGGAATCTCACAGTCAGGACTCCCATCATCATTTAAGTCTAAAAATTTCTGACTTATTGGATCCATAATACACTCCCTTCCCGAATCTTCCTCTACCCATTTTGCTTCAATCATAAAACAGAGATAATCCTCATCAGAAATCACGATTGTATGGTTATTGACAAAATCAGAATGGTTTTCTGGCAAATCATCAATGCATTTTTTCAGCAAATCATAGACGGCTGGACTTATGCCTCTTCTTCTGGCAAAAGCAGCAACTTTATCTTCAAAACAGGTGATAACACTATCACTGATAATAATTTCGGGTTGTGAAAATGAAGCGAAGTCATTAGGGAATTTTGGATCACAGACCCTTAGCAGCGGGTAGTTAGCCTCCTCGATCTCCTCTTTCAAAATTTGAGAATTCATACAGATCACATCTTTATCGAAATGCATAACGATTTTCTGATCGGTCACAAAGGCATCGTAACTATCAGGAAAGTCTGGTCGGCAAGTTTTTAAAAATGCGTACTGCTGTGGATCTATCTGTTTCTTAAGATTGGTATTTGAGGTAATTGAAGTATTGAGTGCTTCAATTGCTATTTGGAAGTTTTCCTCCATAAGGTTATGATAAGCGATCTCACCATCAAATGGATTCTGAAAAAAGCGTCTTGAATCTTCAAGAATCTCCATGGCAACACTGTCGAGCCATTTATTCTCAAAATAAAGCTGAGCGAGCCCAGATTTCAGTTGTTGACCATATTGAGATTCACGGTCGACCATTACCTGGGCGTCCATAAAAGCACTATTACGAAAAATAAGCAGTTGATTTTGAGCTTCAAGTGAGGTAGCAAATAGCCAGAAACCCAAGCATACAATGATGGCTCTCATAGGAATGTTTTGGGGGTGAATGTATGTGTAGTCGAAGGTATGGGAGGAAAGAAAAACCTAAGGCAAGATTCCTTCTACGACATATGTAGAATCATTGAGTAGCTCTCTTCGCTTCGCCAACTCTTCTTCACTAAGGTAGGGAATTTTATCCAGCACGATTTTTAGTGAATCCTTATGAATATTGAATTCTTCAACATATTCTTTTGGCATTGGCTCAGGTGGTGGCAACTTTTCACGCCTATGGTCGACCTGTTTGCCATTTTTCCAGAATCTGAAACAAACGTGAGGGCCAGTCGCTAATCCAGTGCTTCCGACATAACCAATAACATCGCCCTGTTTCACATGAACACCACCTTTAATGCCCTTGGCAAATCTCGACATATGGAGATACTGGGTGCTATAGATCTTGTCGTGCTTGATCTTGACGTATCGGCCATTTCCTTTTGTGTAGGAGGCCTTTGTTACGTTACCATCGGCGACTGCATAAATTGGTGTGCCATGGGGGGCAGCGTAATCAGTGCCAAGATGCGGGCGTACCCTTTTCAAAACCGGATGAAATCTTCTAAGGTTATATGGAGAAGAAATGCGGGTATATTTTACGGGCGATTTAAGGAATGCCTTACGCAGTGGCCTTGCATTTTCATCATAATAATGGTCGCCGAACTTATCATCTTTTGGATAATAGAAGGCATAAACATCTGACTCCCGATGTTCGAATAAAGAAGCGCGAATCGTTCCAACGCCAACTGTTTCTCCTTCTATCGATTCTTCTTCATAGATCAGTTTAAAACGATCTCCTTCCTGTAAATGGTGGAAATCAACTGACCAACCATAAATGTTTTCAAGTTCAACAGCTAACTCCCAGGGCATTTTGTTATCAGCTATTGCGTTCCAGAGGGAGGTATAAACCACTCCTGAAACAGTTTTAACTGTAATATCTATAGGCCGATCCACTTTGTAAACATTCAGGTCGTCTCTAAGGTCATAAACAACATAAAAGTAAGGGCTGGGATCGTAGATAAAGTACTGGGCAGTACGTGTTGAGTCTTTTGAACAAAGAATCGTGTATTTTTTATCAGTTCTGAGTTTCCTTACATCAAAAACATCTTCAGCTTTCTTTGCGAGCTTGTCAATAGTTTGGTAATTAATATTATAAGGCAAAAGGATATCAGAAAGGAATTGATTTTTCTCAATTTTATGCTCTTCGACATTAAGATCATCGATAATAATGTCATATAAATATTCATGTTCAGGAGCTGGGGGTTCTGCAGAAGAGATAGAGGATGCAGCCTTATCTAATGAGGGTAAAAAATAGGAACCAGTGGTAAGTGAGAGGAGGACAATTAAAATAATCTCTACTAAGATGAATAATCTTTGCTTGTTAATTGCCACGATTTACAGGTTTATGTCTGATTTTTGAATGACACAAATATAAAAACATCAGTACGTTATCAAAGAAATTCGCCTGATAATAATTGTTAAAACAACACTATGAACGGAATTTATGTTGGAGGAATTGCCAAATTTTAGCGAATGATCACTTCTTTAACAAAATCTTCACCAAGTTCTGCATTGATCATTGACATAATCTTTTCTTTCCCAAAACTTAGTTCCTGACGAAGTGGAGCAGAATCGAGCACAATAAACAACTTGCCTTTGCTGACATAAATCTGGCGGGTATAACCTGCAATGGTGGGGCCCATAAGTTCTTCCCAGTACTTTACCACCCTGGCCTGGTTTAACTTAGGCTTTAGATTAGACGACTGAATCCATTCTTTCAGTACATTTTTGATTGTTTCTTCGTTGGTTTTTTTCATTGAGGTTAAAGTCTATGGATACTATCAGGGCTGTCCTCAAAGCTACGTCTATTTTTTATCTGTATCACTACAATCAAGCTGAAAAACTTTCTAACATAAATTAACAAAATTTTCCACAATGGTTAGGTTGGTTTGGCTGTACCTGCTGTTACCCTGAAAACTAAAGAAGCTTTTGAAAAGTTCCCCAGGATGGTCTTTACCCTTTCTTCATGAGTGTCTGTAATAAAAACCTGTTTGAAATTTCCATCCTGTAAAAGCGTCAGTAACTGCTTTACTCTTTTTTCATCCAATTTATCGAATATGTCGTCTAAAAGAAGTAACGGGGGTTTGCCACAGCCTTCCCTGATCAGATCAAATTGGGCTAATTTCAAAGAAAGGACAAATGACTTTAACTGGCCTTGTGAACCAAATCGCTTTATAGGATCATCGTTTATCTTGAATACCAGATCATCTTTATGAATACCTGCAGTGGACCGCTGGAGCAAAACGTCTTTTTCCCTCGAGCGCAACAAAATATCTTCAAAAGGCATTTCATTAAGCGCTGATTTGTACATGCAGCTAATCGCTTCCCTTTCCGAAGAAATAACAGCATAATGATGATAAAGCAAAGGCTGTAAAGTCATAACAAAATCTTTCCGCATCTGATGAATATACGCAGCCGGTGCAATCATTTGACTATCATAGGTATCAATGAGCCTGTAATCGACTTTGCCTGTTTTTCCAAACTGTTTCAAAGCAGCATTCCGGTGTGAAAGCACTTTATTATAGCGAATCAGGTTTGACAAATATTGGTTATCGAGCTGGGAAAGGGTATTATTTATAAACTTTCGTCTTTCTTCTGAACCTTCTTTGGCTAAGGAGGTATCGTCAGGCGCTATCATCACGACTGGAATAAATCCTACATGGTCAGATAATTTTTGGTAGGGCACGCCATTTCGCTCAATTACTTTTTTTGTTCTTTGTCTGTTTTTGGCTACTATGGTCTCCTTATCCTTGTTATTTTCAAATTGACCTTCAAGGCGGAAAAAGTCGGTTGATTTTCTGATAATAGCAGAATCCGGCATAGAGAAATAACTCTTGCACATACATAAATAGTATATGGCATCCAACAAGTTAGTTTTACCTGACCCGTTTTGACCGACAAAGCAATTCAGACCTGTCGACAAATCCAATTTCTGATATTCGTAATTCTTAAAGTTCGTGAGAACAATCTTTTTCAAGATCATAATTCCAAAATAAAGAAATTATCCTTTACCTTTATTCTTTAAACCGTTATAATACGGCGAATTTTCGCCTTTGAACTCCTTTTAATTCAATCTGTTTATTACAGTAGAATTTTACCGAATATGGCACAAACAATCGAAACAGCGACTACTTTTACCAAAGAAACATACCTCAATTGGTATGAATTGATGCTCCGCATTCGCAAATTTGAAGAAAGAGCAGGCATGCTTTATCAGCAGCGTAAGATCAGAGGATTTTGTCACCTATATATTGGCCAGGAAGCAGTTGCTGCTGGTATTACCTCAGCTATTCGCCAGGAAGACCCAGTCATTACTGCTTATCGCGATCATGGTAATGCTTTGGCTAAGGGGATCACTTCCAATGCATGTATGGCTGAGCTTTATGGCAAGACTACTGGTTGTACGAGCGGAAAAGGTGGTTCAATGCACTTCTTTTCAAAAGAACTCTCCTTTTACGGAGGTCATGGCATCGTTGGTGCTCAGATTCCTCTGGGTGCAGGTCTGGCTTTCGCAGAAAAATACAAAGGCACTGACAACCTCTGTGTTTGTTTGTTCGGTGATGGAGCTGCGCGCCAGGGAGCACTTTTCGAAACCTTCAATATGGCCATGACCTGGAAGTTACCTGTTATCTTCATTTGTGAGAATAACTTCTACGCCATGGGGACATCGGTAGAAAGAACATCCAATGTAACTGATATTTACAAAATTGGTCACGCATTCGATATGCCTAGTTTTCAGGTAGATGGTATGAGCTGTGAAGCTGTTCACGAAGCAGTGGCTACTGCTGCTGAAAGAGCCCGAAGCGGTGAAGGCCCTACATTCCTTGAAATTCGCACTTACAGGTATAAAGGTCACTCTATGTCTGACCCTGCCAAGTACAGAACCAAGGATGAGCTCAAAGACTACAAGGACAGAGATCCTATCAAAGATGTAGAAAAAACCATGCTTGATGAAGGTATGGCTACAGAAGATGAGATCAAGGCTATTCAGACAGCAATTAAGCAGGAAATTGATGCTTGCGTAAAGTTTGCTGAAGAATCACCATATCCTGATCCATCAGAGCTCTACACAGATAATTACCTCCAAGAAGATTATCCATTTATTAAATAAGGTTGCCATTCCACAAAGGAAAAACTTCATTCGCTTCCTTTACTTGAAAACATTACTTAACTTTGCCAAAATTTTTTGAAATGGCAAGAAGAAAGAAATCTAACAGGAAGTATAAAAAGGAAGAAGAAGTACTGGTCGATATAGTCGAAGCCAGGGAACAAGCACAGGATTTTTTCCAAAAATACTCGGTCCCCGTAGTTGGTGGATTTTTAGCAATTGTATTTTTGGTTGGTGGATATTTTATCTGGCAAAACATGGTGCAGGAGCCTCGCGAAAGAGAGGCTGTTGAGCAAATGTTCCAGGCTGAACTTCAATTTAAAGTCGATTCATTCGCGCAAGCACTTACCAATCCTGGAGGCGGTTATCCTGGTTTTCTGGATATAGTAGATGCTTACGGAAGTACAAAAGCAGGAAATCTGGCCAAATACTACGCTGGAATTTCTTACTTGAGATTAGGACAGTATGAAGCAGCTATTGATTACCTTCAAGATTTTGACGCTAACGACGATGTGCTTCCAAGCATGAAGTTCGGGGCTTTGGGCGATTCCTATTCAGAACTTGGAAATTTCGATAATGCTATTACCAATTACCTTAAAGCAGCTGGTGGAGAAAAGAATGAATATACCACACCTTATTTTCTAATGAAGTGTGCCATGCTCTACGAAAGAAACAGTCAACCGGACAAGGCTCTTAGCAAATGGGAAGAAATCTATGCCGATTACCCAGGCTCACAGCAGGGGCAAATGGCAGAAAAATATATTAACCGCCTTTCCGGCGAATAAGAATTTTCAATTTTTAAAAAAGGCAAGATGGCAATTCGCTCTCTTGCCTTTTTTTATTTTTACCTTTTATTTGATTTTCAAAAACCAGGAGATATGGCTTCCACTTTAAAAAACCTCTCTGATTACGATGAAAATAAAGTACCATCAGGTGCTGACATGAAAATTGGAATTGTAGTTTCAGAATGGAACAGCGAAATCACACATGCCTTATTCGAAGGCTGTTATGACACACTCATAAAACACGGTGTGAACAAAGATAATATTGAAATTGCCCATGTCCCAGGCTCATTTGAACTGACAGCTGGAGCGCGTATTCTGGCACAAAGCAAATCTGTCGATGCCGTGATATGTATAGGATGTGTAATCAAAGGCGAAACCAGCCATAACGAATATATCAACATGGCTGTAGCACAGGGATTGACCAATTTATCCATTGCCTCAGGGAAACCTTTCATCTTCGGATTATTAACTCCCAATAATATGGAGCAAGCCAAAGATCGCGCAGGAGGCAAACATGGCAATAAAGGGGTAGAAGCAGCCATAACGGCCTTGAGAATGGCCGACTTGAAAAAATCGCATTCAGGGACTAAGTCTAAAATTGGTTTTTAAGCATATGAAATTATCAGTTGTTCACGCAGGGCTATTCAAACTTGATGGAGGAGCTATGTTTGGGGTCGTTCCAAAAAAAATGTGGCACAAACTCAATCCCCCTGACGATCAGAATATGTGTACCTGGGCCACTCGGTGCCTGCTGGTTCAGACCGGAGACAGAAATATCCTAATTGATACTGGTCTTGGTGATAAGCAAGATGCAAAATTCAGAAGTCATTTTTCTCCACATGGTGATATGACGCTACTGGGCTCCACCGAAGCAACCGGATTGCGAGCTGAGGAGATTACTGATGTCTTCATTACCCACTTTCATTTTGATCATGTAGGTGGTGCGGTTACTCGAACAAAAGATGGTAAATTGGTGCCTACTTTCCCAAATGCTACCTACTGGAGCAACACTCCTCATTTTGATTGGGCCTATACGCCTAATCCACGTGAACGCGCCTCATTCTTAAAGGAAAATTTTGTCCCATTAAAGGAACTGGGAAAATTAAACATGATCGATGTGGAAGATGGCGTTGAATGGCTCCCCGGCATAAACGTAAATTTCGTATACGGTCACACTGAAGCCATGATGTTGCCCAATATTCAGGTAGGCAACAAAAAGGTAATCTTTTGCGCAGATCTCATCCCATCATCACACCATATCGGACTTCCGTATGTAATGGCTTACGATGTAAGACCTCTTGAGACTATGAAAGAAAAGGAGATACTACTCACAAGAGCACTGGAAGAAAAAGCCATCCTGTTCTTTGAACACGATCGCGATACAGAATGTGCCACACTAAAAAGAAACGAAAGAGGAAGAATAGTTGCTGATCAAAGAATGACCCTATCTAAAGCTTTGACTACTGATTGATCAACATGTGCCGCTCAAGGATAACGCTCATTTTCTGTTGAAGTGTCAAAGCAGCTTCCCTTGCCTTTACGGCGAAATCTTCACCATCACCGGCATAAATGATGCCTCTGGATGAATTGACCAATAAACCGCAATCATCATTTAGTCCATGAGTTGATAAACTTTCAAGATCTCCGCCTTGTGCACCTACTCCTGGTACCAAAAGGAAATTGTTCGGGGCTATTTTCCTGATTTCAGCAAATTTTTCTGGATGTGTGGCACCAACCACAAACATCAGTTGACCTGCATGGCCCCACTCCATTGCTCTGCGCATTACCTTTTCATAAAGGGGTATCCCCTGTTCCTGGTGGGTAAACTGAAAGTCATTACTGCCTTTATTTGAAGTTAATGCCAATAAGATCACCCAATGATTTTTGAATTCGAGGAATGGCTGCACTGAATCTACACCCATATAAGGGGCAACCGTTAGAGCGTCAAATCCGAAAGTTTCGAAAAAGGCTTTGGCGTATAGATTGGACGTATTGCCAATATCCCCTCTTTTGGCATCAGCAATTGTAAAATGTTCTTCCGGAATGATTGAAAGTGTCTTTTCGAGTGAAACTAGGCCTTTTGGTCCCAAAGCTTCATAGAATGCAATGTTGGGCTTATAAGCTACGCAAAGATCATGAGTTGCCTCAATGATAAGTTTGTTGAACTCGAAAACAGGGTCGTCGTATTGATTAAGGTGAGCAGGAATCCTGGATGGATCGGTATCAAGTCCAATACAAAGGTAGGAGCGCTTTGCACGGATTTGATCAACAAGTTCTTGTCGCGTCAATTTAAAAAAGGATTTTTGATACTATTTAATTTATCCTACAGCTATTCCATTGATGGCAACAACTGAATTTATTTCAGGAACGTGTGACTTTACGGCCTGCTCGATGCCAGCTTTCATGGTCATGGCAGTCATTGAGCAATTCTGACAATTACCCAACCATTTTACCTGAACAACGAGATCATCAGTGATATCGACAAGTTCTACATTACCACCATCTACAGCGAGATGTGGCCGAACGGTATCGAGAGCAGTTTCAATCCTCTTAATTAAATTTGATTTTTCTTCTTTTGACATATACTGTAAAATTACGAATTCTAATTTTTTAAAACCAACATGGTTAAAGAAAAGGTTTAATGATCAAAGTTTCAATTATTCATTTCAACTGGTTTGGTTGGATCAATCACCTCATTTCTGTGCTTTATTTGATCAAATGTGTTGCTGGCTACTTCCATAAATGCTGCGTTCATAGCTGCATTTCCATTCTCGATAGCGGGTTTACCCGAATCACCAGCTTCGCGAATACCTTGTATAATCGGAACTTGCCCCAAAAGTTCTGTGTTACCCAATTGAGCCAATTCCTGACCACCACCTTTCCCAAAAAGGAAATATTTGTTATCCGGTAATTCTTCAGGTGTAAACCATGACATATTTTCAACAACGCCCAGTATCGGAACGTTCACCGAAGGCAATAAAAACATATTCATGGCTTTTAGTGCGTCTGCAATCGCGACGTCCTGGGGAGTAGTAACCATAACTGCTCCAGTGACGGGAACAGTTTGTACAAGCGTTAATTGAATATCACCTGTACCGGGTGGAAGGTCAATGACCATGAAATCTAATTCGGGCCAAAGGCAATCATTAAAAAACTGCTTGATAATGGCACCCAACCTCGGTCCTCTGAGGACCACAGCCTGTTGTTCTTCTACAATGTACCCTATAGACATGGTCGGCATTCCATAGGCTTCCAATGGTAGTAACATTGGTTTACCATTGATGTCCTGAACCTTTGGCCGCTGCCCTTTGAGGCCAAGCATGGTTGGAATGG
Source organism: Bacteroidota bacterium (assembly GCA_039028895.1). Lineage (GTDB taxonomy): Bacteria > Bacteroidota > Bacteroidia > Chitinophagales > Saprospiraceae > JAHDCJ01. The sequence continues at coordinate 33,202 of JBCCHF010000031.1, forward strand.
AAGGACCATAAAGGTCGGCATCAATTAAGCCTACCTTAGCGCCCAATGCTTTTAGCCCCAGGGCCAGGTTGACAGATATTGTTGATTTACCAACCCCTCCTTTACCAGAAGCAACAGCAATAATATTTTTCACCTGAGGCAGGACTTTGGTACTTTTATTGGCGAAAGCCGTTTGAACGCTCATGTGCACATGAACATTGGCCTCAGGATACGTTTCCTGGATCGCAGCTATACAGGCGAAATTGAGATCAGCTTTTGTTTGACTATCAATATCGGGCATATTCAGGGTAAAACTGACGTTATTACCATCGATTTTAATATCCTCTACCCTGCTGCTTGAGGTTAAAGGTTTGCCCGTTTTTGGATCTACTACCTTGCTGAGTGCAGAAAAGATCTTTACTTGTTCAATTGCCATTTAGACCATTTAAATTAATTGATACTTAATGAAAAACCGATTTGACTGCAAACCCAATTTTTGATTAATATATGTTGTGCTTTAAATTATTTTGGGTTTCAAAAATAATTTGATTGTTAACACACAAAAATAACAACATTTATTCATAGAAAAGAGTTTTCATTTGGAATTCATTACCTTTGAAATTCACAGGAAAACGCAATAAAAATTCAAATGAAAAAAAATCTTGAAAATCTTTTCGCAGATGCCTCCGGTTTAGACAAAAGGAGTGCTGGATATATCATTCAAGCATTAGAAAAAGCCAACCTCGATGGATTTGATTACCTCGAATTTAAAATGTCATTGACCAAAATGACTCACCTGGCGATGGATGAATCAATGCGCTATCAATCTGCATTTGCTGCTGCCTCTGCTATTGGGCTGACCCGTGAAAAATTGCTGGAAACAGCTGCTTTCTACAAAAAGGTAGTCTCAAAAGAGAAAAACCAGTTTGATGCGGCCATGGAAGAAAAAATCAAGAATGAAGTAGCTGGAAAAAAGGCGGAAGTTGTCAAACTTGAGAAGGCAATTGCCGATCGGGAGGCGCAAATTGAAAAACTCAAAGAAGAAATTGAAAAATTCAAGGGTAAAATAGGAAAGCGTAAAGAAGACCTATCCGGTATCCAAGGTAAAATCGATCAGGCTAAAGACAGCTTTGTTAAAGCCCATGATACCATCTTGAACTATATCGACACCGACATTAGAAAAATTGAGCAGTTTATCAACTAAAAATTCATTTGACAGTCCTGAAAAGGGAGCTTCCCTCATTTGGTTAGGAGCCTTTTTTGCAGGGTTGGGCTTTCTTATTGCCAATTTTCTACTGCCTTACCTTAACAGTATATTTGGTCTTGATTTTACTATTGGGTTTGCCACAATTTTGATCGCATTCTTCATATTTGCCATTGCTGATCGCAAAACACGGAACCGTTTCGAACTGGCTGGGCAATCCTTCATGAGAACCCTCAACAGGAAAGCCATTAAGAGCAACCCGCTCAAAGCACTCGACAAGTACCTGAAAAAAATGCGGAAAGATATCAGGGAGATAGCCGCCCAATTAGGTACACTCAGAGGACAAATGAGGCGCCTTAGCCAACAGATTGAAGCCAATAAGGCCTCATTGGACATACTGTATCAGGATGCCTCTAAAGCGAAGGAGAACCGCAAAAAGAATAAAGTCATCATTGCAGCAAGAAAGATCAGCAGACTAGAAGGCTCCATAGAAAAACTTGAAAAGCTATTCAAAAAAATGGAGGTGTTGGATAAAATTCTTTTTCGCATCTACACACACACCGAAATCCTCCATGAAGATGTAAGAGACCAGATCGAAGTCAAGAAAATAGAATTCAAGGCCATGACAGCTTCAGCAAAAGCAATGCGTTCAGCAAAAGCCATGATTGGGAAAAATCAGAAACGGCAGTTATTCGACCAGGCCGTAGAAACCCTGGCAGAAGACGTCGCCTTAAAAGTCGGAGAAATAGAAAATTACCTGAATCGATCAACAGATCTCATGGATACCATTGACTTTCAATCCGGACAATTCGAAAAAGAAGGCTTGAAAATGCTGGAAGATCTGGAAAAGGAATCGGCAACAATGCTCCTGAATGTCCCGGAAAAACAAACCATAGACCTTGAAAAGAGTAATGAGGATGTATTGGACCTCAACCTTGAAGAAAAAATAAAAGAGCAAGAAAAGCTGCACAATCCATATGATGATCTGTTTGAATAGATCATCAACAAATCCCACCGACTCTTGTCAGTCAATTCTAGTTTTGTTTTACTGAATCGTAGATGTGCTCTGCTTCTTCGAGCGATAACTGGCTCATCATATCAGCTTGAAACTGGTATTGTTTATCGCCTCTGACCATTAAATATCTGAAGTCATAGTTAACCATTGAATCTACTTTATTTTCAAAGATGAAGCCGTTATCTTCTTCTTTGACCAACCGGGAAAAAAAGATCTCCTCACGAGCAGATTTCAGCGCATCAGATTTGATCGCTGACATATTGGTTGTAAGCGCATCAGTCATTAATATTTGTAAGGCGTAGTCTCCTTTTTTAACCGTAACATCCTGGTAAAGTCCTACAGAACTCTTTTTAACATCTGCACTATCAGGAGCCATGATGGTAACAGGAACTCCATATTCCAATAAATCGAGAGGAACCAAATCAGCCTTTTCAGGTTTTGTACTACAGGAAGACAGAATTACAAGCAACAATATCAGTGAACCAACGTTTTTCATGAAATTGGATTAAAAATTTTAAGGTAATAAAAAGGAATTGCCTTATCCTTGCCACAAAAATAGAAGAAATTAGGGATAAACGGTACATATGGATATTACTTGGCATCGGAGCGGTTTTAACCCGCATGTTTTTTAATGCCTTTCCAGGAATAACAGAGGCGGTATATTACAAAGGTCTTTTTGTTGTAATCCGCTATTGCCTTGACTATACCATTTGCCTTTTGCCGATTCCCCTGTTCTATTTACTTGCCTTATGCCTGATCTACCTTGGTTTCCGATCTATTAAAAAAGCATGGGAAAAACGGAATATTGGAACCCGCATTCAAAAAATTAAAAATTCAGCGCTGACGACAGGGGCTGTTTTAGGTGGCATAATCTTCCTTTTCTTATTCTTGTGGGGTTTCAATTACGCTCGTCTCTCAATAGAATCACAGCTTGAAATTTCACCCAGACCACTTGATTCACTGGAAGTCAAAAATGAAGTCGACTATTACACAAAACTGGCCGCCCAAGCCCGAAAAGAAATCGAAGGATTGGACACAATAGCCATCACAAAAGCTTTTTTGCCCAAGGCTATGGAAAAAAAGGTTAGAAAGGACCTGGAAAAAGCATTGAATGAGCTTGGCTTCCCGACACACGGCAGGGTAAGAGGACGAATGCTTTTTCCGGAAGGTATATTAATGACATTCGGTGTGGCAGGCGTTTACATCCCTTTCATTGGCGAAGGTCACGTTGATGCAGGCCTGCACCCTATTACACACCCCTATACAATGGCACATGAAATGGCGCATGGATATGGGTTTACGGATGAGGGCACCTGTAATTTCCTGGCTTTCCTCGCTTGTTCTCAATCTGAGGACCCTGTGATTCGATATTCAGGGTATCTATCTCATACCAGGGATGTCTTGGTTGCATATAGGCGCGTTATCAGCGACCAATATCCAGAATTTAGGGCAACACTCGACAAAGGTGTTATCGCTGACATGAATGCCATTAACATCGCCAATGCCCGATTTGGCCGTGATTGGATCCCCATGTATAGCATTAATAATCTTTATTTAAAGTCGCAAGGCATTTCTGAAGGAATCCTCAGCTATAGCAGAGTGGTTTTATTGGTCAAAGCATTTAGGGAAAAGAACCAAAAGCCAGGAATTGGTAAATAAGCTTTTTGTCGTTTGCCTGTCTGAAAAACGAAATTCCAATGACAGAATAGTCCCGACAATCCACTATTTTTACAGTCCCCCTCTTAAATTGCTCAACTTCCGTTTTATGAAATACCGTCTACTCTCTTGCTTGCCATGCTTGCTATTTTTCGCCCTGTACCTTAACACTGCCTTTGCTCAAGGTCAGACATTGTGGACTGATATCGATGAGCAAAACCTAAAACAAAATGAATCAAGGGTCATCGTCCCACTAGCCTATAGGACCGTCAAATTATCGCATGACCTTTTCACAAAAGCTGTTGCAGATGCTCCCTGGCAATCCGCTCAACGCAATTCGAAGAGCCAAACCTTAATTGACCTTCCAATGCCAGATGGATCAATCAGTACTTTCAGGATTTACCGATCAAGAGTTATGTCAGATGGGCTTGCCGCAAAATTCCCTCAAATCATGACCTGGGCCGGGGAGAATGTTGAAAATCCGTCAGAAATCGTAAGACTGGATAAAACTATCAAAGGTTTGCATGCCATGGTTCTTTCTCCTGAAGAAGCAGTTTTCATCGACCCTTATCATAGAAATACAATTGATGAATATATCAGTTATTACAAAAAAGACTTTGTTACCCATAAAACCTATAGTTGCGTGGTGGAAAATGCGCTGCCTGTTGACCATAGCGCTGCGCTTAAGGGCGGCGGCAATGCTTCAGTCGGTGACGAATTGCGCACCTATCGGCTTGCCGTATCGGCGACCGGGGAATACACCAACTACCATGATGGAACGGTAATAGGGGCCATGAGTGCCATAGTTACAACCATGAATCGCGTCAATGGGATATACATCCGTGATTTCTCCGTCAACATGGAGCTTATCCCTAATAATGACCTGGTGATTTATACCGATCCAGCTACTGATCCATTCGGGCAAGGTAGCGATCTGGTTAATAATCACAATAACTTGAACATGGTTATCGGCAGTGATAATTATGATATTGGGCATGTCTTTGATTTCGGTGGAGGCGGAGTAGCCTCTTTAGCCTCTGTTTGCAATAATAATCGCAAAGGCCGGGGATACACATCTGGCAATCCTCCTGAAGCAGATCCTTTTGACATTGATTATGTAGCTCACGAGATGGGTCATCAGTTTGCGGGTAACCATACCTTTAATTATTGTCAGGGTAGTCAGGGGCCAGTCCCTACCGAACCTGGCAGTGCAACTACAATAATGGGCTATGCAGGAATCTGCGGAGGCGATAATATACAATCCAATAGCAATGACCATTTTCATGGGGTGAATTTTGATGAAACCTATGAATTTACTGTAAATGGCAATGGTAACAATTGTGCGGTGATCACCGCTACTGGCAATACACCACCAATAGCTGATGCCGGCCAGGACGGATATTTCATTCCAGTTTTAACGCCTTTTGAAGTTGAAGGTAGCGCCGTAGATATTGACGGCGACTCCCTTACCTTTTGTTGGGAAAATATGGATATGGGGCCGGCAAGTCCGCCTAATAGTCCATCAGGAGCTACTGCCATTTTCAGATCGTTCGCACCTTCAAATAGCCCTGTCAGAGTTTTTCCACAAATCTCCGATGTCATAAATAATTCACAGACTCAAGGCGAGATCCTACCCGCTTATAGTCGACCTATCAATCTTCGAATGACTGTAAGAGATAACTTTATTGGAGGCGGAGGCGTTCATTCAGACGATTATTCGATTGAAGCGACTGATGAAGCCGGGCCTTTCCTGGTTACAGAACCAAATACTAACGTCGTTTGGGAGGCAGGATCCTGCCAGACTATTGAATGGGACGTTGCCAATACCGATCAGATGCCTGTGAATAGCCAATCAATGGATATTTTCCTTTCAGTAGATGGGGGTTTCACCTATCCCTATCAATTGGCTTCGGGCGTACCCAATTCAGGAAGTGCAATAGTTTCTGTGCCAGACACTTTGGGTACAATGAACAGGATAAAAGTTAAAGCAGCAGACAACGTATTTTTTGATATTTCAAATGAAAACTTTGAAATAGTAGCCGCTACAGGCCCCGGATTTGATCTTATACAATTGCCATCTTCAGTGGAAATTTGTTCCCCGGATGAAGCAGAGTTCGAACTTTACCTTTGTCAGTTTGGCGGATTTTCTGAAGTCGTAAATTTGTCCGTTTCAGGCGCTCCGACAGGAACTTTGGTCAGTTTTTCACAGGATATGGTAAGCCTACCTGCCACAATAACCCTTACGATTTCAAATACAGCAGCCGCTTCTAGTGGTCAATACATACTGGACATTACGGCTCAATCCACAAGCTTATCTCAGATGACACAGGTCGAGTTAATCGTAGTTAGTGGAGCCCCAACTACTGTAAATCTTATAGCTCCTCCTGACCAGGCTATGGATGTTTCGAGAGTGGTTACATTGGATTGGAATATGGCACCTGATGCAACAATTTATGCCTTACAGATCTCTGAAGTCAGCGATTTTTCAACGGTGTTGTATGAGTCTACCAATCTGAATGGTACCGAATTCGAGCCTCCATCGGGTTTATTGCAGGGCAACACAACTTATTACTGGCGAATCAGACCGTCAAATAACAGTTGCGGTGAAGGCTTATGGTCTGCCCCATATGAGTTTACAACTGAACAGGTCTTTTGTATTCAATACATGTCAACGGAGGTACCTCGAATAATATTGGAAGATGGCACACCACAGGCCATTTCAAGAATTCCGATTTTCGATAATTTCACAATAGAAGATATCAATGTCATTGGATTAGAAGGCACACATTCAAGGTTCGAAGATCTGGAGTTTATTTTGCTGGCACCATCCCTTGACGAAATTGAGTTAATCCCCCAGATTTGTAATGGTGCTATCAACTTTAGCTTAAATCTCGATGATGAAGCAGCAGGGCAATTAGCCTGTCCTGTAGATAATGGTGCAAACTACCAGCCATCTGGCGAACTTTCTATGCTTAACAATCAAACCAGTACCGGCTTCTGGACATTAATGATCAATGACCTGGCAGATGGTGAAGGTGGTGTATTAGAGGCATGGGGATTAGAGCTCTGCCAATCTGATTTGGTGCCCATAGAGAATTTACTGAACGAAGGTGAATCAATAAATATATTCCCTAATCCAACCAATGGGGAAATAAGCATTAAAGTCATTTCAGAGCAATCAAGAGAGCTGGAACTAGTCATCACAGATGTCTTAGGCAGAGTGTTATTCAGTAAAAAGCAGATTCAAATTCATTCAGGTGACAATGAAACTTTCCGTTATCATATTTCAGAATTGGTGAATGGCGTTTATCTTGCCAAAATTACAGATGCTTCCGGAGCGATCTTGCATACTGAAAAAATTTCAGTTATGAATTAATTCGATTTTCCTGAAAGTCGTATTATAAAATTTAAAAATTTTAAAAAAAATCGATTTTCTATTAATTGATATTCAATTTTTTGTTGATATTCTTTGATGATCCAACAATTGTAGCGGTTCATTTTAGCACTTGATTATCAATAGAGAATAATATATAATTTTCCCTAATGAATTTCTTGACTTTTGGAAACCATACCATTTTTCCTACCTTTAAGGCAAAACCCAATTGATGGCTACCTCATAGGTAACCATATACGCTAATAGACCCCCTAATGAGTAAGCAGTACGCTATTGAAAACTACTGGAATGAGCGGTGGGCCCCTATTGATTTTGGTAAAAAATGTAAAAACCGGCACTATGAGGTGTCTAACTTTGGCAGGATAAAATCTGTTGAAGGGGACTCTGGTTTTGAAAAATTACTAAAAGGGTCAACCAGTAAGAATGGCTTTAAAATGCTCAATGTACGCTTTGAAGATGGTTCCCGCGGCGGGAAATACATCCACAAAGTAATCGCCGAAATGTTTCTTGACCGACCAAGCTCAGATTACGACATTGTCATCCATAAGGATTTCGACAAAGAGAACAATCATGTTAAAAATCTGGGTTGGGTTACTAAAGAAGAATGGATCGTTCATCTCAACAAGAATCCCCGATTCATCGAAGCCCGACAGAATCAAAAACACAAGTTGACAGAATCTGATGTAAAAATGATTAAACGAATGCTCCTGCGTGGCAAGCAGAAACGCTCCACAATTGCCAGGAAATTCGATATTTCAGTTACACAGGTTAAGCGAATTGAACGTGGCGAAAATTGGAAAGACGTAGAAGCTTATTAAGCCTTGCCGTCTAACCGATTGAGCAACCAGGCCTTAACTTATTTTAGTGAATCGAGATTTCCCCTGGCCAATAAGTAGCCGGGAAATATCTGAAGTGCTTGTTTGAAAAGTGCTTCAGCCTCCACCCTATTACCTGAATCTTTCGCAAGTACGCCCTGTAGATTAATTACCGCTGCTTTGAGGGGGACACTCTGGTTCTGGTTGTTAAATCTGAGTTCAACCATTTTCGAATCAATGTCCTGATGGGCTAACAACTTTTTTGCAGTGTCAGCACATTCCCCTACCCTTTCCAGATTGTATTGTACATTGGCCACTTCGTATAAATGATAAATATCACCTGTGTTTTTATAAAGAGATTCAAATTGAGAAAGCGCAGCTTTGTCGTTGCCAACTGCCCTGTAAGCATTTGCCACAAGTGCCATAACCTTGGCGTCATTAGGATTGGTTTCAAGTATTTCTTCTGCCAGTAGAATGGTTTGAGGAAAAGCCTTGCGCGCAAAGTATAACCTCACTAAAGTATCACGCCAGGATGTTTCTGCCGGGAAATAAACCATCATGTCATGCGCTGCCTGGGTAGCTATAGACAAGTCAGCATACTTGATGGCCATGTGGTAACGTGCTTCTAGCTTTTCCTTCTGCTGGGTATCTGATGAAAGGCACCCGCAAAAAGCGAGGACTGCCACAAGGATTACAAATTTTGTTTGAATTGTCATTGCAAGATAATTTTCACGATCAAAGATATGGATTGTCCTGTGAAAGTGGAGGATTAAAAATCCTTGCTTTGTATTGAGTTATTATTTAGTACTTTTGTACACACTATATTTTCAGGCATTTACATTCTATTTTCCGAGATTTCTCTCTGGAGTTTTCCAAAAACACTCTTCCACTGGTTCTTTTTAACCAAAAACCCATTTTAATAAAATTTTCCGCTATGAAAAAAAACATTTTTTGGATAGGTCTTATCCTTTCCTGCGCTGTTTTCATGTTCTCATGTGAAACAACAAACAATTCGACTTCAAATGCAGAACTGAAGATTGATTATGAAAAATATACCCTTGATAATGGATTAGACATAATCCTGCACAAAGATGATTCTGATCCGATCGTTGCGGTTGGTATTATGTTTCATGTAGGGTCTAATCGAGAAAAACCAGGTCGTACCGGGTTTGCACATTTCTTCGAGCATATGCTCTTCCAGGCTTCCGAGAACGTGGGCAAAGGAAATTTTTTCAAGATCATCGAAGATTTGGGGGGAGATTTTAACGGAGGTACCTGGAATGATGGGACGGTATATTACGAGGTTATACCTAAGGATGCATTGGAAAAAATCCTTTGGATGGAAAGTGACAGAATGGGTTTTATGATCAATACCGTTACAACTGCTGTTCTTGAAAATGAAAAACAAGTTGTAAAAAACGAAAAACGTCAACGTGTTGACAACCAGCCATACGGACATACCAATTATGTTATCGACAAAACGATGTTCCCGGAAGATCATCCATACAACTGGCAGGTCATTGGTAGTCTCGAAGATTTACAGAATGCCACTATAGAAGATGTAAAAGAGTTTTACGAAAAATGGTACGGCCCAAATAACGCCACAATGGTGATTGCAGGTGACTTCGATACCGAAGAAACCAAAGCCATGATCGAAAAATACTTTGGTGAGATTCCTTCAAAGGCAGAAGTTGAGAAAATCCAGGCGAGAGCTGGTGCAGTAAGTGAAACCGTTAAGCTCATGCACGAAGACAACTTTGCCAAATTACCAGAGCTCAATCTTATCTGGCCAACCGTTGAAGATGGCCATCCTGATATGTATGCACTCGATTACCTTGGAGAAATTCTTTCACAAGGAAAAAGGGCACCACTCTATAAAGAGATCGTAGAAAACAAGAAACTGGCTCCTTCCACCAGTTCGTACAACCGGGTCAGGGAAATTGCAGGTCATTTCCAGGTCAGGGTAAGGGCTAATGACGGTGCTGACCTTGACGACGTTCATTCAGGTGTGTTCGAAGCTATGAAAAACTTCGAAGCCAATGGAATTGATGACAAGGATATGGAACGCATCAAAAACTCACAGGAAAAAAACTTTTATAGCCAGATTTCCTCCATACTTGGAAAGTCATTCCAGTTAGCAGCCTACAACGAGTTCAGAGGAGATCCGGGAGGGCTTTCTGAAGAGATCAAACGGATCCTTGCTGTTACCAAAGACGATGTCAGGAGGGTTTACAACACCTACATCAAAGACAAACCTTACATTGCGACAAGCTTCGTTCCCAGAGGTATGAATGAACTCGCACTTGAAGGATCAATAAAGGCGGAAGTGGTTGAAGAACCTATTGTACAGGGTGCAGAAGAAGCGCCAATGGATGAGACTGCAGGAGATTATGAAAAAACACCGTCCAAAATTGACAGGACGGTTGTACCTGAACTCGGTGCTCCTCCTGTACTGAATTCGCCTGATATCTGGACTGAAAATATGGTCAATGGACTGGCAGTTTATGGCATTGAAAATAACGAGCTACCATTGGTGGAGTTCAGTCTTCGCATTAAAGGTGGTATGTTGATGGATGATCCGGCAAAGGTAGGCGTAGCTAACCTCATGACAGATGTCATGATGGAAGGGACCAAAAACAAAACACCTGAGGAATTGGAAGATGCCATCGGTCAGTTAGGTGCTACTATCAACATGTACACTGCTAACGAACATATTACCATTAATGGAAGCTGCCTGGTAAGGAATTATGAAAAAACCATGGCCCTGATGGAAGAAATTCTCCTGGAACCTCGCTGGGATGAAAAAGAATTTGACAGGATTAAATCCAAAACCAAAACTTCTATTCAACAACGGTCAGCGCAACCGAACAGGGTGGCATCCAATGTCTTTAATAAACTCATATATGGTGAAGATCATATCCTTTCCAACGATACTTACGGGAGTATTGAAACCGTAGAATCCATCACTCTTGATGACTTAAAAGCATTCTATGAGAACAACTATTCTCCATCGGTTTCAAGTTTCCATATTGTTGGTGCTGTAAATAAAGACCAGGTCATGAATTCACTTACATCAATAGGGGAAAAATGGACCAAAAAAGACGTTAAGGTCCCTGAGTTCAAGTCACTGGAAGATCCTGGACAACCTTCAATTTATTTTGTAGATATTCCAGACTCAAAACAATCAGTAGTCCAGATCGGAAAACCTGCTCCTGCTGGAAATGATGAAAATTTCTATGCTGCCACTGTTGTCAACCAACGCCTTGGTTCCGGGCCATCAGCCCGTTTGTTCCAGCAATTGAGAGAAGAAAGAGGCTACACTTATGGTGCCTATTCATTTATCCCACGTCGTATGAATGAATCCACTTTCATTGCTGCTTCATCTGTCAGATCAAATGTTACACTGGAGTCAGTACAATTATTCAAGGAAATTCTTGAAGGTTATAAAGAGGGTTACACTGCAGAAGATCTGGAGAAAACAAAAAGCAAGTTGATCAAAGGAAATGCCCTTGCATTCGAAACGTTGAATGACAAAATGGGCATCCTGCAAAATATCAGCACCTACGACCTTCCAATGGATTACATGAAAAAGGAAGAAAAGGTGGTACAGGAATTGACGTTGGATAATGCCAAAGCATTAATCGGAAATTATATTGATCCGTCAAAAATGATCTACGTAGTTGTAGGTGATGCCAAAACTCAGTTTGAAAGACTTAAAGAAGCTGGCCTAGGTGATCCTGTTTTATTGGATAAAGAAGCCAAGGAAGTAGATACCAATGTTTTAAACTAGTTTTAACATCCAAAAAACTAGGAGTCATTCCGATTTCGTATCGGGATGGCTTTTTTTATGGAATATGACAGGTTCTATGGTGAAAGGAAAAGTGGTCATAACCAAAAAAAAATAAATTGATATTTAAATTTATCTAAAAGGTTGCTCAATAAACTTTATATTCGACTATTCAATGGTCAGAACATACTTAGTGGTTACCCAAAAGAATTAACCTGTAAAAACGTTTTTGCATTTTTACTTGAAGCTTAATGGAACCAATCAAAATCAACGCCCTGGTACTAGTAGATGATGATCAATCCGCTCATGCTCAATTTGTTAAGGCATTTGAGGATTATTTTCAGGATAACTACGACCTTAAAATCTTTCGCAAAGGTCAATCATTGATCTCCTACCTGGAAGACATGTTAACTGACCCTTTTGGTGTAGAACCTTTTGCAATATTGATAAAAATAAATCCTGATTCTCCGAGTCCGTACAGCTTATTAGAAACACTAAAAACCCATGGTACCTTAAAGAGTTACCCCGTCATCACCTATGCCAATTCTTATAACGAGGAAATGGTAAACGAATGTTATGACTTTCATGCCAATGCATTCATTCACCTTTCCCCAGAGGACCCGTCATTCAACGGATATTTAAATCATTTCCTAGATTTCTGGTTTTCGGTGGTTATCCCCCCGATGTCAATCCAGGAATACTAATCGCCCATTAATTCTCCAACACGGAAATCGTACCTATTGAGGTCCATTCTTTGTGTTCATCGGTGTAATACAGGTATGCTGAGGAGGCTGGTGCGTGAAACGAACCAACAATATCTGCCTTGAGGTCAAGATTTATCGTTTGCGTAGCCGAAGGAGCCATTTGCCTGTAATACAACACCAGGTTATTGCCGATGATTTCATAGAAATCCACCTGTTTCTTGTCAAGTAATTCCTTTAACTGCCATGGCTGAAGGCTTAAACCAGCTGGTATACCGACAATCGCAATAGTCATAGGCTGACCTTGGTTTGATTTGTTCTCTAGGGTCGTGGTGAGCCTGACTGTTTCACCCAACTTCACTTGCTTTTTGGTAACTTCTGTGGTCAACCCGATGATACACGCTTTATCTGATGCTGGCAATGCTGTCCGCCAACGAGCAGAAACGGTGTAAGGCAAGGGAGTTTTCGCTCCGGCAAATTTCACTTCAATTTCTTGCTTTCCACGCTTCACGAATGACTCGAGGCCACTGATGACGATAGGCTCTCTTGTGCCTTTTTCGTAGTCTTTTTCTGTGACTTTTGAACCATCAACATAAACTTCTATAGTGCCGCTTTCATCGGTTCGTTTGGCGTATCCGGCATAAGCAACCAGAGCTCTCAATGCAAGTACCGTACTATTGGTATTGCCAAATCCACCATATCCCCCGCGCGAGTTACTGATAAAATCTGCCACTTTCCTAACAGAAGCCGGATGCGGCGATGTTTGTTTCATCATACCCAGAAGAGCCAATGCCGCTGTTTCAATATTGTAAGCATTTCCAGACGACCCAGGGGCAGAAATTCCTTTGGCTTCCCAACGGCCATTTTCTAACTGGATACTCATCAACTCATCCATCAACTCCTTTCCTTTGGCTTTTTGGTTATAGTTATATGCAGTATTAGCTGCAAGTCCAAGTAGATATGGATCCTTCGAAGAGAGGGCATTTTCAAAACTTCTTTCAGCCTCCAGATCTAGTTCCAGGTATCCGGCTTCACTCAGGGAATAAGTAATATAAGCACTCATTGTTTCATTATCTGTTAGACCAAATTGATGCAATGCTCTTGGATTTCTTTTAAATAATCCGTTGCCATCTCTCCGGCTTAACAACCACTCAATCGTCCTGTCGATCATATCCTGATCCACACCGGACCATACTTTTTGCATATCCAAAAACTCCATTAAACCGTAAGCTGTAAGTCCCTCATGGGCAGGATCGCCACCAAACCATTCAAACCCATGACTTGGTGATTCAAAAGACACCAACTTTTTATATCCGCGTTTGATCAGATCTTTCGCTCTTTTGGTAATCTCAGGATTATCCTGCTCAGTGGCTTTCAAATATTGGAGTACCAGGATATTCGGATAAGTTGAAGATGAGGTTTGTTCAAAACAACCATGAGGCTCTCTTAGCATAGACTCGAGTCCTGACATCAATTCACTCAAGGTACTCGGATAAGCGGTCAAAGATACATCCACAGTTCCGTCGACAGCAGCTCTGATGTCAATCGGATATTTTGCCGTCATATCCTGACCCGAAAAATCAAGGCTGGCCGGGAAGCCTTTGGCAACTACCGTAACCGGCTGGGAAAAAGCATCTTCAAACCCATTTTCAGCAGTAAACCTGACTGCAAGCTGACTGTCAGCCACTTTACCTTTTACAGCAGTCTGGATAAAAAAGTTCTTTGCTTCTCTTGGTTCAAGTTTAATATTTCCAGGTAGCGTTCCTTTGGGTTGGAATCCTTCCGGAAGGGTAATGTCTAATGTACCATTAGTTATTTGGTCAGTATTGTTAATTACCGTTACCGGAAAGGCAACTTCATCGTGTGTTAACACCTCTATCGGCATTTTAACAGAGAGTGCAAAAGGCAATTGTGTAAAAAATCTCTTTTCTGCCCTGCCAATCATACCATCACCTGAAATACCTTCTACGGTAACGTTGAAAGATGTAATTGCATCGGAAGTGTAAAATTCAAGTTCTGCTTCTCCGCTGCGTCCCACTTCCACATGGCCATTCCAGTAGATTGTTGACCTGAAATCTGTCCGTTCTTCCTTTTTGACGGGTGTATCATACATCGGGGTAGCAAACTCTCTTGCCTGGTAATACTTCGCAGTTATCACGACAGGCTTTTTCAGGTCCTGATCCTTCGCTGCCTGAATTCTGTCATCCGCTATGAACCCTTGGGCAAACCCGATCTCCTTATCGGCCAGTTTTTCAGCCATAACAGGTTTTTCTTCTTCCTGCCTTTCCAATTCAACATTATCTACGTCGACTGGTTTGGGAGCAGCTACTTCGTCTTGCATGATAAACTCTTCAAACTCCTCTTCAATATCATCCATTGGGATATCTTCTAAGACCGGAGGCGGGGGAGGCGGCATTACACCACGATCAAAGGCAGCAATGGGGGCATTTCTTGCGGCCTTTTTTACTCGGTTTTTTGATCGTCTTACTCCAGCACCTGTTACCACAACTGACTCCAACAAGGTAGCGCCTTCATCAAGCATGACTGCCATTGTCCCTTGGTCAGAAACTACTGCTGAGTTGATATCCAATTCTTTTGTATTGTAACCGACATAAGAAATTTGTAAGGTATTCGAGCCGTTCTCATTAGATAATAAGTGTTCAATATTGGCCCATCCGTCAAAATCTGTGGTTGTCCCCAGTTTTGTACCTTTAAGTACAATAGAAGCAAAGGGTATCCCCTCTCCATTAATATCTCCGACAAACAACCGACTGGGTACCGCCCAAATTTTTAAATCATTGGCATAAGCACTGACAGTCAATGAGTTAATAAGGCTCGAACCACCTTTTACAATAATATTTTTAGGTTGCATCAAGTCAATGCCATAGAAATGGAAATGACCGTTTTCATCTGTTCTTTGGGTAAAGGAAGACCCCGCAACCTCAACCAGAGCATTAGGCATTGGAAAGCCTCTTCGGTCCATAACCACACCACCAATAACAGCCCTTTCACCAGCTATATTGGCAACTGGTTCGTCTTCTTTGATTTGCTTCCAGGTATAACGTCTCCAGCCATTGGTCATAAGCAGGTAATCCAGCGCTAATTCAGCTTTTTCTTCGTCTTCCTTGAAATAAAAATTAGGCTCGTAAACTTCATCTGCGAGATCCGCTTCCATTAACATCCATGACAAAATGTTGGAAGATTTATCATCTGCAAAACTTAATAATTGATCGTCAGCAACAGCCAGTGACAAATCTGCTGGCATCGGCATACCTCTCTCGTCTTTGACTTTCACCTTCAATTTTACAACTTCCCGAGGTTGGTATTTTTCCTTATTGGTTTCCACCTCGATGTTGAGTTTCTTGTGCTGATTGACGAAGGCCAGACGCTCTGCCCTTGCAATCCCCTTACGGTCAAACAAAGTTACCTGGGCAACCCCGACAGGAATATTTCTTAACGGAATGGTGAGGTTATTTTCACCTTCAATAGCATCAATAGAGGTAGATGAATAATTTTTTCCTCTTACATTGACCATCACCGTAAGGTTTTCATTTTCAGTTGAATGGATATTCAACCGAAGGTACTTATCATCAGCAGATACCATCTCCAGACCATATCCCCTTGACAAAGCTTTTGGCAACTGAAACCTTTGACTAATATTTCTCGGTCTTGTTATCACCACTTCGTAATGACTATTTTTTCGAGGCAGGATTTCGAAAGCACCCATCCCCTGGTGGAAACTTTCGAATTGGCTGATAATTACACCTCTTTCATCAACTACATAACCGGTAATATCAGCAGGCTGGCCAAATTCATTGACAGCCTTGAACCCGACTCTTGATTTAAGATTATTGACTAGGTCTCCCCCTTCCGGGAAAAACGCCAGTTCCAGTTGGTTGAGCACGATTGGAATGGATCGAGATATAGATTCCGTCTGCCCCTGGTAATTGATCATGACGTTGACCAGACCATCATTAGATTTTAGGCTATGCGGAAGCTGAAACCTTAAAATGGCATCTCCAGAACTTCCGGTATGACTGGAACTATTCGTTAACTGATTACCATCAACATTGACAACATAATTAAAAGCATAATTTCCAAGTGCCTCATTTTCATTGGTATTGAGGTTCAACTCTACGCTTACCTCATCCCCTGGTCCGTATGCTTCTTGTATAAAGTCAAGTTTCATCTTCAATCGAGGGAGAATAACCTTCTGCACTTGCAATGCTTTCTCAAAAAAGGCTGGGTTTGGATCATTTTTTTGCCAAGTGGTATAGGCCCTTACTTTGTACATCCCTCCAACTGCCGCTTCTCCGATTTGGAAATCTCCTAAAGCCAGGCCACGTTTTCCTACAATTTCAATCTTCTTTTCTACACCACCTTTTGGGTTGATCAATTCTACATGAAGAATATCTGTCTGTTTGGAAGGGCTAAAGTTGGTTGCCTCACGAATGTAAGCCGAGAACCATATGGTTTCTCCTGGCTTGTACATTGGTTTGTCGAATTGCAGATAAACCCTGTCTTCAGGTAATTTCTTATTGTATTTATCAAGGCTGGTAAGCAAATCCTGAACATAATCTCCTACCCCTGGCTTGTAAATGACATGAGAGGAAAGTAAGATGCCGATTGCTAATAAAATCATACAAAGACCTGGCAGTATACTTAAGCGAAGTGTTTTCATGGAAAAATATTTTGAGAATTACGAATTGTTAAAAATTATCCAGATAGTTTAATCTCCTAGATGCCATGAAGTAAAAATTTGGTGTATAAAGCAGGGAATGATTATTTTGGCAAAAAAAAATTCATGAGAATTATTGCCTTATTCTTTTTCATCTGCTTTAGCCTTTCTGGTTTTACCCAACCTTCCCTTCTTGTATCTGATTTTCTTGGGTATGAAGTTGGCGAACAATTTACCCGCCATCACCAGGTAGTCGATTACTTCAAGCATGTTGCCCAGCATTCCGACAAGGTCATATTTAAGCCTTACGGAAAATCTTATGAAGGGAGAGATCTTGTATTAGTAGTTGTTTCTTCGCCAGAGAACCTGGCGGAGATTGAAACCATAAGAACCAATAATCTTAAATCAACCGGATATCTTGAAGGAGAACCAGAAGGCAAGGAAAAAGCCATAGTGTGGTTTAGCTATAACGTTCATGGTGACGAGGCAGTAAATTCTGAAGCTGCATTGAAAACGCTGGAGGCACTGGCTACCAATAGTCAAAATTCTGATAATTGGCTTGAAGAAGTAGTGGTGGTAATCGATCCTTGTTTGAATCCTGACGGACATGATCGTTATGTAAACTTCTACCATGAAACTGGTAATTACCCGCCAAATCCTTCTCTAGATTCTCGCGAACATTATCCACCATGGCCAGGAGGCCGATCTAATCATTACCTGTTTGATCTCAACCGGGACTGGGCGTGGCAAACTCAGATCGAAAGCCAGCAACGGATCAGTGTTTACCAGGAGTGGATGCCTCATGTCCATGTTGATTTCCATGAAATGGGAATCAATTCTCCTTATTTCTTTGCACCCGCTGTCCGGCCTTTTCACGAGGAGATCACCAAATGGCAGTATGAATTTCAAGAGGACATTGGTCATAATAATGCCCGCTATTTTGATGAATATGGCTGGCTGTATTTCACTAAAGAGGTATTCGACCTTTTCTACCCCAGTTATGGAGACACCTGGCCGGTTTTTAACGGTGCAATCGGCTTTACCTACGAACAGGGCGGATCAAGAAATGCAGGACTTACTGTTGAAACTGAAACTGGTGATTTGCTTACTTTAAAAGATAGAGTTGACCATCATTTCATTGCTGGAATTGCAACAATTGAAACTTCGTTTGACAAACGGGAAACTTTGCTAAAAGAATTCAAAAACTATTATGACCAGGCAAGGAATAATCCGCCTGGTAAGTATAAGACCTATGTTTTTAAATCCAAAGGCCAGGAAGGACGCATCAAACGCCTCTTGGAGGTGCTTGATCTAAATAAAATTTCAAGTAATCGCGTCACACGCAATGGAGGTTCGCATCGTGGCTACGACTATCAGGCAAGAAAAAATGGAAGCTTCCAGTTAGAAAAGGGTGATGTAGTTGTCAGCACTGCTCAACCTGCAGCTAGGCTTATCAAGGTATTACTGGAACCCGAAGCTATGCTTGAAGATTCGGCTACTTATGACCTTACAGCTTGGTCACTACCTTATGCTTATGATCTCGATGCTTATGCCTCTGAAGAAACCCTAACAGCCAATGGCGATGCGCATACGGCTTTTGCTGCTAACACTTTGACCAGAAAGGCAGCTTATGCCTACATTTCAGGATGGAAAGATACTGGTAGTGCCCAGTTTTTATCCGCCTTGTTAAAAGCAGGGATCAAGGTGCGTTTTGCTTATAATGGTTTTAATTTCGATGGAACAGAACATCAGAGGGGATCTCTAATAATTAACAGAGGTGATAATACAGCTTTAGGTGAAGATTTTGATAAAACGATAATTGATATTGCCAATTCATCCGAGCAAGAAGTTTCGGCTACCTATACTGGTTTTGCCAGCAGAGGTGCAGACCTGGGCTCTTCAAATTATACCTTCATTTCAAAACCAGAGGTTGCTCTGATTAGTGGTCCTGGTGTGAATGTTTATGCTTTTGGGGAAATCTGGCATTATTTTGAAAGAGTTCTCGAATACCCCGTGACGGTAGTTTCAAGAGATGATCTTACCAGCATTGATCTTTCAAAGTATAGTGTTGTTGTTTTGCCTTCTGGTGGTTATAGTGGAGAGGATGTCTCAAAAGCGTTAACCGACTTTGCAAGAAATGGCGGAACACTTATCGCCTTTGAACGCGCCATGAGCGCTTTTGCGAATGATAAAACCAACCTAGGAAGGGCGATCTCCTCACAAAAAGAAAACGGTAAGAAAAACAACAAGAAAGATGCCGACACTCCTCTGCCAAGATTCGAAGACCAGACTGCAAACTACCTAAGCAATTCAGCTCCCGGATGTATCTATGAAGTAGAACTGGACGATTCACACCCATTGGCTTTTGGCCAGGACGGCACCATGTATATGCTGAAAAGAAGTTCCAGAATTTATCCCTTTATGGAAGGCGGCTGGAATGTCGGAAGGTACCGGAAAGATGCCAGAGTAAGTGGTTTTATTGGTCATAAGCTTGAGGCCAGGCTTGAAAATACCATTGCCTTTGGAACGGAAAGAATGGGAAGAGGAAATATTGTTTACTTTGTTGATTCGCCTATTTTCAGAGGTTTCTGGGACAGTGGCAACCTCGTTCTTGCCAATGCCATTTTCTTTGTTGGGCAATAAGGGCCTTAAAGTTTAAGGTCGTAGTGATAATACTCGGTATCTTTTACAAATCCCAGAGCTTCGTATAAGGGTTGTGCCGCTCCATTATCGATGGCAGTCTCCAGGGCCAGTCCTGATGCACCTGTGGACCGTGCAAAATCGATGGCAGTTTCCATCAATTTACGGGCAACACCCATCCTGCGAAAATCAGGATGTACGAAGAGGTCATTAAGTACCCATTTCCTCGACATCCCAACCGACGTGAAAAATGGATACAACTGGGTAAACCCTGCATTGTAGGCTATTGCTCCATTCTGCGCTTCGGCCACAAAGATCACTGATTCTTCCAATTCAATTCTTTCGTTGATGAATGCTTTGGCCGCTTCCATATCTGATGATTGTTTGTAAAAAACCCTGTAAGCATCGAACAATTTTGCCACTTCTTCAAGGTCTTCTATCCTGGCTTCTTTTATGGTGATTTTCATTGCTGCAATTTGAATAATAATGGCTTATCAATCAAGTCTCCGATCCATAATTATGGATAACTCCTGATCAAATCCTCCTTTTTGAAACAACATTTTGGAAGCCGCATTTTCCGTATGCCTGGAAGCAATAGCATATATGCAACCTTTTGACTTACCCCATTCAAGGATGTAATCAAGGAAAAATTTTCCTGTGCCTTCACCTTGATGCGGCTTTCTGACGTAAATGCCGTTAATCCATAAATACGGTCCTCCACTTTGCAATCCACAACCAATATTACAATATACCATGCCAGCAGGTTCTCCGTCATCTGTGCATAAAACGAAAGCATGGCCCGGTGAATTTTCTCTAAGGATACTCTCCAGGCCATTAGCTATCTTTAGTTCATTGGGACCTTCATTGAGAATTTCCTGAAACTCAAAGGCCATTTCCATCATCGCATTGCGGAGATAGACGGGGCTGGATGTTTTTAATTTGACAACCTTCATTGACCCAAAATTGTTTTTTCTTTGGGAGGTGGTGGGGTCAGACAGTAATCGTAGAAATAGAGTTTGTAATCCTGGCAAAAATATTTTGGCAATTCATACTTGCCGGTTTTAACCATTTCATTTAATCTGATGGCATACTTATGTGCGGTCATCGATTCTCCCTTTTTCTTGTACTCCGCTTCAAACTTGTCAACCAGTTCGTAGAAAGCGTAATTCGGTGTTCTGAAATTCTCCAGCTTTTCAGCCGAAGGAGAAGACTGCATCATCATGTAGAAACCGAAAATACACGCACCCGTCAATAGTAATGACAAGATCTTGAATTTGGTGAGATATCCTAATGCCAAAGCAAAAGCCAATAATATGAATATGCCACCAGAGATATAAGCTGTGTTCTTTTTATAAAATTTATTGGCATCCTCCGATAGCTTCTTCTTCTGATTGTCAAAGGCGGTTGGTTTATCATCATCATTCTTATCGCCTCCAGTTTTTTCTTCGATTGCTTTTATCTGATCATTGAGAGTTGGTCCCTTCTGGTCACCGACCTTAATGTCTTGCCATTCTACAGGAATATATTTATTGAAGAACGTAGGAGGAGCTGCTTTGTATGCTGTCAGGTAAATGGTACTAATCACAAATGGAATTAACATCATCCGCCAAAATCCGGAAGAAGCTGTTCTTAGCCAGATATAGGCTGTAGGTAAAAGAAACCAGAGTACCCTGATCACCCCACTCAGGTCGTACATTACCTCACCTCTGGGCATACCAATACACTTGAGCAACCAATAAAAGGTAGTTGCAGTAAGCACAATCCACTCCCAGATAAAGCGCATATTTATCAAAGGAAGGCCGTTAAAAAATGCGTAAACATTGAGTAACAGCATAAACACAATAGGCGCCAGAATGAAGGCCATAAAGGTGCTTACGATTCCCCTCGATATTATGATCGCTTTATTTACCCCACTGACTTCCATGTAGTTGTTCATCCTGGAAAGGATAAACAAGGTTAGGATAATGACAAGTAGCCAAATCCAGTGCCCATTAATAAATTCGCCGGGATTACGCGCTATTTCTCCAAAATGTTGTGCCCAGGGTTTGCCTGTCATGGTGACTTAACTCAATTCAAAATCATACTTTAACCTGGTGGTTAAAAGGAATAAATTATTGATTATGAAACAAGCTAGTGGGGTAGATTGATATCTCAAAGATAGTGCAAGCTGGCGAAAAAATCCATTTTATTCTGCCAATCAACAGATTATTGAGACTAAAACCGGTTAATTTCCCAACCTGATTACTGCTTCTACCGGATGATGATCCGATAAAAAGTTAGTCTTCTTTGACCAGTCAAATACGATTTCGGGGACTAGCCTCTTCACGATAGTAGCGCCAGAATTATTAGTTTTTAAAAAGATAAAATCAATGATCCCCTGGTTAGTGCTCGATCGAGAAAGACGATTATTTACACCATCGTAGGTAAAGGTACTCATGCCCTCTTCAGCCAATTCACCATCTTCAGCATTTAGTGTAGAAAGCATTGCTGAGTAATTTGCTTCATTGAATTTGGAGATATTGAAATCACCACAAAGGATCTGCGCCACTCCTTCCTCTGCATATGGTTCTAACAATTCACTTTTTATTTGATCCAACTGTCCTTGTCTTATTTCGAATGGACCTCCAGAATTAAGGTGGGTCACTAATACCTGGTATTTATTCCCATTTTTCGAGCCTTCGAGCAGTAGGGCCCCTTTTCTTGACATCCGGTTATCAAGTCCGTGTTTATCTTTAAACTTGATGACGCCAAGTTCTTTTAATTCTTGTTTGCTAAACACCCATAGGCCACTATTGATCTTGAAAGAAAATCCTTTTTTTAATGCCGGTCCGTGCCTGAATGGGAATTCAGTTTTCAGCCTTTTGATCATGCGACGTCTTGCACCATGATGAAAAGCTTCCTGGAACAGGAGGACATCATAATCTGAATTATCTAATACATTTCCCAGGGCTTTTGCCCGTTTTCTTTTGCCTGTTATCAGGAACGGTGCAGGCAACATATAGATATTCCACGAGAGCACCTTAAGTAGCGAGGTGTCAGTTTCAGGGCTTGTTGGCTCATTGGCGGGTTTGGCATTCCCCGTAAGGGAAATAAATAGCAATAACCCACAAAATAAGCCGACAAGAATCCCTTTATTCATTTACAAACTTTACTTTTTAGGAGGCCATAATAAAATGGCTGAGGTCTTTTTCATATGCTCTGCATAGCCGGGTCTTCTTTCCACCGAACGCTTGTCTAGGGCAGGTACGCTATACAGAACGAACAGCAGGGTAATAGATAACATGCCGGATCCCATCCAATGCCAACCCGCTGGATTGATGGCAAGTCCAAACAAGTATAGACCGAGCCAGAAGGTTAATTCTCCAAGGTAATTAGGATGTCGGGAATACTTCCACAAGCCTGTATTCAAAATCGCACCTTTCTCCGGTTTGCTCAACCTGAAATTTCTCAATTGGTTGTCAGAAATCCCCTCCAAAAGGATACCGGTAGCAGTAACAACTGCTGCCAGGATATCAAGCCAATTCAAGGGTGCCGAGCCAGAAGTTAATGCCGGGAAAAGCGGCAAACACCCAAGAAATACAAGCACAGTCGGAAACAAATGGATACCAGAGAAACTGACCCACCAATACATACCGCCAGTTTTTTGCTGCAGGTCGATATAACGCCAATCCTGGTGATCAAGGCCTGTCCATCCACGCAACCAGTTGTAGGTCAGACGCAATCCATAAGCCGAAACCAGGGCCAGGATTAGAATGGTACGAATGCTGTTTACATCTTCGGCTGCAAAGAAACAAGCCAGAAAGACAGCAATCACAATCGGACCAAGACTCCAGTAGGGATCATAAAAGCTTGAATTATTATAAGAAATGCTAAAAAGGAATATAACGACAGTAGCTGCAACATCTGCAATGAAAAATCTGAGGATGAGGTGCTGATCTGCCAACAAATAGCCGGTAACTGCTGCTACGGCAATAGCTAGTACATAGGCAATAGTTACGATGACTACGCTTTTGGTTTTGGATTTACTCATAGTATTGGTTTTAAAACTTTCCAAACATTATCTGCAAGAATCTGGTGACCTTCGGCCGTTGGATGAATTCCATCTGGTAAATTGAGGTCGGGTAACCCAGCCACACCTTCCAGCAGGAAAGGCAGCAAAGTCACATTTTTCTCTTCTGCCAGTGCCGGAAACACCTTCCTGAATGCTTCAGTGTAATCCTCCCCCATATTAGGTGGAGATTCCATGGCAGCTAAAATAATCTTACAATCTGGGTATTTTGATTTTACTTTATCGATGATCTGTCCGAGGTTATCCTTCATCTGGGGTGGCATTAAACCGCGCAAACCGTCGTTGCCACCAAGCTCCAATACAAACACATCGACCTGTTGCCTAAGCATCCAATCAACGCGCTGCAATCCTCCCGCAGAGGTCTCTCCGCTATTTCCTGCTGCCACTACCTTGTAATCTAACGACAATGAATCGATGGTCCCTTGAATTATGGCCGGAAATGCCTGGTCTGGATCGAGGCCATATCCTGCGGTAATACTGTTTCCAAAGAACATGATAGTGCGTGAAGCGTTGTTTGTCGAAACATTTTCCTCGTTAGAAACGTTCTCGTTACTTTGTGGCGCTTTTTGGTTTTCTGTGTTTGAACAGCTTGAGAATGAAAAAATAATAGTAGTAAGCACTGTTAGAAATAATATCTTTTTTGAACCATTTAAAGCATATGAGGACATATAAGGATGTTTTGTTGAGCCATTTTTGGCATATAAGGACATATGAGGGGAATATTTTTGACTTGTGAAGGTAAAATTTAATTATGAATACGATACTTAAAGTTACTGATCTTACCAAGACCTACACCTCTGGCAATAAAAGCCTAACAGTTTTGGACAAAGTTAGTTTTGAAATAAATGAAGGGGATACCTTCTCAATCGTTGGGCCATCAGGTAGTGGAAAAACTACTTTGTTAGGTTTATGTGCTGGATTGGATCGAGCATCTGATGGTAGTGTTGAACTAAATGGTATTAAGCTTGACCAACTATCTGAAGATGAGAGGGCGAAGGTAAGGAACGATTACGTTGGATTTATCTTTCAAAGCTTCCAACTCATTCCAACGCTGACTGCTCTGGAAAATGTAATGGTTCCACTGGAACTCCGTAAAGCCAGTAACGTTCGTAAAACAGCATTGGACTGGCTGGAGCGGGTTGGTTTGGGAGACAGGCACCACCACTACCCTTCTCAGCTTTCGGGCGGCGAACAGCAACGGGTATCAATGGCTAGAGCTTTCTCTAACCGCCCAAAAATTTTGTTTGCGGATGAACCCACAGGTAATCTTGATGAAGATACGAGTGCCATCGTCCAGGAATTACTCTTTGATCTGAATAAGGAGAACGGTACGACATTGGTGTTAGTGACACACGACCTTGACCTGGCTGCAAAGACTCAGCGAATTGTTAGGATAAAAGGAGGAAGGTTGGTTAGTGATACGGCAGTAGTTGGTTGATTGTTGTCGGTTTGTAAATAAATAACTCTGAATATTTAACTCAGCATATACAATGTTTTGGCTTTTAAAAATGGCATGGCGTGATAGCCGGAAGAATTTGGACAGATTGGCCCTGTTTACCGGCTCTATTGTTCTGGGGATTGCGGCGTTGGTTGCAATCAATTCCTTTGGGGATAATCTAAAAGGAGACATTGATAACCAGGCTAAATCACTGCTGGGAGCTGATCTGATGATCTCTTCTTCCAAGAAACCGATTGAGGAGTTGATCCATATTACCGATTCTTTGAATGCGCTTGGGAACAGTGCCCGTGAAATCAGTTTCGCCTCAATGGTTTTGTTCCCTGAAAATGATGGAACGCGGTTAGTCAATGTCAAAGCACTTGAAGGTGATTTTCCATTTTACGGAACAATGAGCACTGTACCTGAAGCTGCAGCCAAAAGCTTCAGGTCTAAACAAGCGGCATTGGTCGACAAAGCAGTGATGATCGACTTTGGAGCAGAAGTGGGTGATTCGATAAAAGTTGGTAAACAGAAATTTGTTATTGAGGGTCAGTTGAATTCGGTTCCTGGTCAATCTGATGCCCAGATGGGAGTTGTGCCATCAGTTTACATTCCTCTGGCATATCTTGAATCAAGTGGCCTGGTACAAAAAGGCAGCAGGGTATTGTACAAATATTACTATGTTTTTGACGATCCTGAAATTATGCCTGCTCTGGATGAGAACCTCCAACCCAGGTTACGCAAGCTTTCAGTACGGTATGAAAACGTAGAAGAGCGGAAAGAAGATGTCAGTGAAGCGTTCATTTTTATGACACGTTTTCTCAACCTGGTCAGCTTCGTTGCCCTTTTACTGGGTTGTATCGGTGTGGCTAGTGCTGTACACATATATATCAAGGATAAAATTCAGACAGTGGCCATTCTAAGATGCCTTGGCGTTAAAGGCAACCAGGCATTGGCGATCTTCCTTATTCAAATTCTGGGGATGGGGCTTATGGGGGCCATAGTGGGAGCATTCGTGGGCACTTTTGTTCAAACCGTCTTACCTGCAGTCATTGGTGATTTCATTCCTTTCGAGGTCAATATGACGATTAGCTGGCCTTCTATTTTTGAGGGTATCTTTCTTGGTGTGATTATCGCATTATTGTTTGCCCTGATCCCTTTGCTTGGCATTCGTCAGATCTCACCTTTAAGGACGTTACGTGTTGTCGATGATCAGAAAAGAAATGATCCATTGAGATGGGTGGTTTATGGGTTAATTGCCTTGTTCATTTACACCTTTTCCTACATGCAACTGAATGGACCGTTGGAGGCCTTGTTCTTTAGCCTTTTTATCGGCTTTTCTTTCCTTTTGCTAACTACTGTCGCAAAAGTTATCATGTGGCTTGTCAGGAAATATTTCCCGGTAAAATGGAATTTTCTTTGGCGTCAAAGCCTGGCCAATCTCTACAGGCCCAATAACCAAACGCTTATTCTTATAATTTCCATAGGATTGGGAACGGCTTTGATCACTACTTTATTTGTCATTCGCGGATTATTGCTCAGCCAGGTTCAGGTGGCCCAGATTGGCGATCTGCCTAATATGATCGTGTTTGATGTACAGACACCACAAAAAGACGAGCTCGCTGAATTAACCCGCCAATATGAGTTACCAGTAATGCAGGAAGTGTCAATTGTCAATATGAAAGTCGCTTCTATCAATGGCAAAACCAGAGAAGAAATAGAAAAAGACAGTGTTAATCGGCCTCCTCGATGGGCGTTCAACAGGGAAAACAGGGTCACTTATCGATCTGAATTGACCGAATCGGAAGCCATTATTGATGGAGAATGGATAGGAAAAGTCCAGGATGAAAACCAGCCCATTCCTATTTCTCTTGAGGATGATTATGCAGACGCCATGAATGTTGGCGTTGGTGACAAGATTGTTTTCGATATTCAGGGTGCTATGGTCGAAACAGAAGTCAAAAGTCTCCGATCAATAACCTGGAACCGCATTGAGACTAATTTCTTTGTTCTTTTTCCAACGGGGATACTAGAAAATGCACCACAATTTCATGTTTTAGTAACCCGGACAGACTCTACCGAACAAGCCGTTCAATACCAAAAAGCAGTTGTCAAGGCATTTCCCAATGTGTCTGTAGTCGATCTGACATTAATCCTGACCACGCTTGACGATTTGTTGGGTAAGATTTCATTTGTCATAACTTTTATGGCGCTGTTCAGCATTTTCACCGGGTTGCTGGTTTTGATTGGCTCCGTAATTCTAAGTAAATACCAAAGAATCCGTGAATCCGTCTTATTGCGAACATTGGGTGCTGGGCGACGGCAAATTCTTGTAATTACAGCGCTGGAATACACCTTCCTGGGCACAATCGCCGCTGCGACAGGGATCTTTTTGGCGCTAATGGCCAGTTGGGCTTTGGCTTATTTTAGTTTCGAAACCACCTTTGTGCCGCCCATTTTACCAATTATCGGGATTTTGATCATTATAATTATTGTAACCGTTTTGATTGGTCTTTCAAACTCGAGGAGCATTTTATCAAGGCCACCATTGGAAGTCCTGAGAGCAGAAGTTTAAAGCTGCCCATCCTGTTTCTGCCCTAAATTGTCATCGAATTATCAGAAAAACTGATTTGATATACTAAAGGTATCCCTCCGCCGTTTAGTGTGGAGAATTTGTTTAAATCCCCAAATCAAAACTTCTGATACCTATGAGTTCGAAATTGGTCAATTTAGTCCTGTTTGTTCTAATCCTCTGTCCATCAATGATTTTCGGCCAACGGATGTCCCTCAAGGAAGCGGTAGAAAAAGATATTGTGAATGTAGAGATCACCGATAATGGCAAGTCTCAGGGTGAAAAGAACATTTCTTTCACTATCAATAATATGACCCGCGAACCAGTTGATCTACTGCTCAATGCAGGTATGCTTGTAGATCCGGTCAACCCTGATCTACAGGATCATGTAATTACGCAAAGCATGCTGGTTTCTCTGGAACCTCTTGAAAAAGCTACATACGACGCTTATGGTATGTGTACTCAAGGTTCAAAGGGAGGACCAAAAGAAGGTGACCAGTATATTATCGGAGGTCCGATAAGTGAAGAACTGGCCAAAGTTGTAAAACTCATTGAACGTAATAGTTACCAGGACGGAACAGGTCAAAATGCAGTATGGGCCATTACTGACCGGGCAAATATTGCAGGTATTTATGATGAAAGCGACCCGGCGAGATCGAAGGCATTGGCCGAATTTGTGGCTGATGTAAGAGGAGAAGACGTGCCATGGTACAATGTCGTTTACGAAGAGCATGAATCAGATGAGCGGATGTTTACTGGCGATGTTGCCCGTCTTGATGCTATTTTCAGATACTCCCTCATTGCAACATCCAAGATCACTTTCGGGATTTATCATCCGAATGGTGAGCCACTACAGGTCTATTTTGAAGACAGGGTCAGGCCAAAAGGCAATCATAGGTTGAAATTCACTTTTGAAGCTACCGGAATCAAGCACGGCACTTACCACGTAAAGCTGTTTTCTGAAGGTGTACTCATAGAAGATCGCCCGGTAGAACTTTAGGAAACCACCCATTCCGGTAACGGGAAAGACCAACATTTATATTCCGAATTCCTTATTTTTGAAATTGAAAATGAAGGAAATTCGCCACAGGAAAATCATCCACATTGACATGGATGCCTTTTTTGCATCTGTTGAGCAAAGAGATAACCCCGAACTCAAAGGAAAACCTGTCGCCGTAGGCGGGTCATCGCAAAGAGGTGTTGTGGCTGCCGCAAGTTACGAAGCCAGGAAATATGGCGTTCGCTCAGCCATGCCATCTGTAGTCGCACTGCGAAAATGCCCCAGTCTTATATTTGTAAAGCCCCGTTTCGATCAATACGCCAAAGTTTCCCGGCAAATCAGGGAAATCTTTTTCGAATATACCGATCTCGTTGAACCATTGTCTCTTGACGAAGCATATCTTGATGTTACAGTAAACAAAAAGAGCCTAAACTCAGGCACTCTCATCGCCGAAGAAATCAGAAAAAGGATCAGGACAGAAACCAACCTGACCGCATCAGCCGGGGTTTCGATCAATAAGTTTGTAGCTAAAGTGGCATCTGATGTCAATAAACCCAACGGTATTAAAGTCATCACACCCGAAGAAGTAGTACCTTTCCTCGAAAGCCTGGCCATTGAAAAGTTTCATGGAATAGGTAAAGTCACCGCCAAGAAAATGCGGAATATGAATATTAAAACAGGTGCTGATCTCAAAAAACTGACTGAGCTGCAACTGTTACAATATTTTGGGAAAGTTGGCCGATTTTACTATAAATTGGTCCGAGGAGAAGATAACCGACCAGTTGAACCCAATCGGCAACGAAAGTCGATCGGCGTAGAGCGCACCTTCACACAGGACCTGAACGGCTTAACTGAAATGATCAGTAAGCTGGAAAATATTGCTGATGAACTGAAAAGGAGAATGGACAAAGGCAAAAACTATGGTCGAACCGTTTCTCTGAAGATCAGGTACTCCGATTTTTCTCTTGCCACAAGAAGCAAGACCTCCCAGAGAGAAATCACGAAAAAAGAGGAGATTATGTCAATCTGTAAAGAATTATTAAAAGACAATATCGAGACTGGGCAGGAAGTTCGTCTGCTTGGCATCTATATCTCAAATCTTCAAAAGGAAATTAGTTTTATCCCAGGAAAGCAATTGGAGTTTGAGTTTCAATATTTGGAATAGGTCCTTGTTTTTTGGTTAATTTTATTTTTGAACCACTCATCAAACCTGATAATTTCATAGCCTTCCGGGTTCCAATAAAAATCGCCTTCACCATTTTCGAGTAACCCCAGCTTATCCCTGGCGGATTCATTGGTTTTAGTATAATTTCCGCCATTACTTATTAAAGCTCTTAACACCTGTCGGATAACCCTTACCCTGGAATTCTTTTCGGTCTTGTTTCTGCTAAACAAATGGCTAAGGCTGCTCAATTGATAATCAAGACGGTCATATTCATTATCATCTGCAGTAATCATTAATTCAAGGATCTTAAAACCGAAAAGCCAACCTGATCGGTCTTTTAGCAAAGCGTTATTTTGTCTCACAAGCGAAGCTGCTCGATCAACATTTCCTTCAAGGTATTCAAGATTGGCCTCATAAAACGCCCATTTTGCTTTTACGAGGTTATTACGTTTGATTTGTTTGTGATTATGAGCCCTGAGCGCCAGTTCTCTGGCTTCCTGATAATCGCCATTTCTTAGATAAGCAAAGAATAAGGACTCCATTGCCCTAAGTTCGTTCATAAGGCCATTATGAAATTTTTCAACCCCTTTTTTGGCGTATCGGATAGCATCTTCATAATTACCCAAACGCAGGTTCACCCCCGCCATAACCATGTTTACCCCTGCCACGTTTACTCTTGAGCTTTTATAGATTTTTTCATTCTCAACAATATTCAGAAGCTTTTTGGCGAATTCAAGGGCCTCTTCGAAATCACGATTTTTCATATCATGATCGACCTTCAAGTAATAATACTGGAAGGTAAATGTAACCGATGAACCATCATCGTGCATTTCCTCTAGATTTTTGAGGGCTTTGGTATTGTATTCGAAATATTCGCTTTCCTTATTTGTGAAAAATTGGTTGGGCAACCGCAACATAAAATTGTACTCTCTTACTTTCAGAAGTTTGCGGTACTCCCGAATGTAATAGTCCATATCATTATTATAAAATTTGAACGACTTGATCCCTTTCCGGTACCCGACACTTGTTCTGAGCAGGTTCTTTATTTTCAATACCTCAGAAAAAATTTCAAAATCTTTTGCTACGTCCAGAGCCTTGTTTAGCAGTTTATCAGCTTCATCATATATACCCCGCGACAGCAATAATTCTCCTTGTAGTGTCCACTTGGCAACATTCATCTCAATT
Organism: Bacteroidota bacterium; assembly: GCA_039028895.1. Classification (GTDB taxonomy): domain Bacteria; phylum Bacteroidota; class Bacteroidia; order Chitinophagales; family Saprospiraceae; genus JAHDCJ01. The sequence continues at coordinate 64,500 of JBCCHF010000031.1, forward strand.
TGGGAAATCTTATTAGAAAAATGCTTTGAAGCATCCTGCATAAGGAGAAAATCAAGGATGTCTTTTTTAAGTCTGCTTTTTATATGAGAAAAGGCCGAATTAGGCTGAACCCCGTACAGTATCTTGCTTGCAGCCTCATTCGTTTCAGCTCGGTTGGATGCTACAAGCTCAAAAAGCTTTAGTCTTTTCTTGTCTTCACCATTAGGTTGTATATCATAAAATTTCCTAATGAGTCTTTTTTCACTTGGTTTAAGTGCATTTACCAACTGTTTTAATGTTTCCATGCTTCTTTTTTAGTAAAAAACGACCATAAAACAAGATTTAACACTCTTGTTTTATAGAAAAATTCCGAAAGTTTGTGTCAAAATGCCTTAACAAAAAAAAGCATATTTCACTCAAAATCAATTAATTAAAAAAAAATAACTTGTAAAAACCAGATCAATTCTACCTGAAAGATAAGTTGCGTTCAAAGCTAAATGCCCTAATATTTGTATTGAGAATAAAAATAATACATGTTGGTCTTGGAGTTTCTGTGTCAAATATAGCACTTTTTCTTGACACGGAGGTAGCTGATTATTAGCCAGTTAAAAGAAACCGAATAAAAAAATCAGCCTCAAAAACCTACCAAAACTGTAATTGTAAGAGTTGAATTATAATAGCATCTTTGAAATAATTCATCAACGCACTAAAATTTACGATTATGTTTTTGCTCCAGGATCTCTTCCGTGCCCTTGGTTTTGAAAAGTTTTTATGGGATGACACCGAAAAACAATAATTAAACCGAAGAACGAAAAGAGAAATTTCAACAATCTTTTGAAGGCAGAAACGACCTGATCCACACGGCCTAATTCTGTCTTTGAATATGCTGGCTAAACAAATTCCACCAATTTTATTGGTTTGGCAATTGTATTTTATTGGCATTTTCCACAATTCTGTGTCAATTTACATACAGGTGTGCACACCATAAGATCGTGAATACTAGAGACTTGTACCTCCCCTAGTACAAGATTCCCTGTCAATAAGTATATAAATCTTTCATTGCAGCTCTGAAAGCATTGCTGCATTTTTGTATTAGAGCTCAGGAATATTACTGTCTGCTAACCCAAATTACAGTCGTCCAATTTTATTCTATGAGTTTAAATCTTCAGTGTCGTAATTTTTAGCCTTTTTATTGACACTGATATTATTCTTGCAATTGCACAAGTGAGTAAGTGTTTTGTAAGAAAGCATGTTAAATGTTTCCTCCGGGAGTTCAGTGAAGACCTTTACAGCCTTTTAGGTCTCACTGAACTCACTTTTTTTTAGGGCCTCTCTTAATTTTTATTTCCTACTTTTCTTTTAGCTTTTCATTACTTTTACCCGATTTCCATGTCTAAACAGAGGAATTGTAACCTTTCACCTGAATCTATAGCATGCGCCACAATATCCTTAACGACCAACTCCAGATATTCAGAACGAAAATAGACGACCTGATAAGGAAACTTCAGGATATGACAATTGCGATTGGCAATGAAGACCTTTCTAAAACCGTTTCAGACCTCAGAACAAGAATTACTGAACCTTTCATGTTTGTAATTGTAGGGGAAGTAAAAGTTGGGAAAAGTAGTTTTATCAATGCCTTGCTGGAAACTGATAAGGAAATATGCAAAGTTGCACCAGACCCCTGCACTGATACCATCCAACAAATCCTTTTCGGAAACGAGGAAAAAACATTAGTTGTATCCGAACATCTTAAAAAATTATACTATCCGGTTGAAATTCTGAAGGAAATCGCTATCGTTGATACTCCAGGTACCAATACTATCTCCGAGTATCATCAGGAAATAACTGAAGGCTTTGTTCCTGGTAGTGATCTTATCGTTTTTGTATTTGAGGCCAAAAACCCATACCGACAGTCTGCCTGGGACTTTTTCGATTTTATTCATGCAGATTGGAGAAAAAAAATCATTTTCGTCCTTCAGCAAGCTGATCTGATGAATGCTGAAGACCTCGCAGTTAATGAGAACGGAGTCATGAACTATGCATTGAAAAAAGGCGTAAATGACCCTAGAATATTTAGTGTCTCCGCAAAACTGGAACTGGAAGGTAAAACCGCGGAAAGTGGATTTTTACCCGTAAGGGAATACATTAAGCACAACATAACCGGTGGAAAAGCACCTATTTTAAAATTATCAAACAACATTGACACTTCACTCAATATTGGGGAAAAGATAAGGAAAGGCCTCGATGTCAGATCTGCTCAGTTAAAGGCTGACCTGGCGTTTAGAGAAGATATTAGCCAGACACTTAAAAACCAGGAAACCAGGTCGAGAAACCAGGTTGACATTCTTGTTGAAAACCTGGTTGCCGGATATGAAAGGATTACAAGGAAAACAGAGAAAGATCTGGCTTCTGGCTTGAGCTTTATGACCTTGGCCAAAAGATCTTTTCTTTCACTTTTCAGTAAGAGAGAATCGTTGGAAGATTGGTTAAAAGACCTGTCTAAACGGCTAGAAACTGATCTCAATAATGTCATGCGGGACAAGCTGAATGATGGTGTTTTGGATATAGCGGAAAGTATCCAGCAAATGGCTAAGATCATTGACCTGAAAATCAGAAACAGCCAAACCATTCTAAAGGATAATCATGCCATCTTTGGAGACATTGCGGATAAAAGAAGTAACGTCCTCCGGGATCTGCAAAGTCAATTTTCCAATTTCATAAACAGAACAGAAAGTTTTGTAGATCAGGAGTTAATCCCTGATGGCAGTAACCTATCCCCTAACCTTGCTACCGGCAGCGGATTAGCAGTAATAGGAGTAATCGTGGCGACCATAACCCAGGGAATGGTGTTTGATATTACCGGAGGAATCATCACTACGATCGGGTTGCTGTTTGCAGGCGTTACCGTAAGACTCAAGAGAAAACAAATCATCCAGGGATACAGATCCGAAATTGAAAACGGCAAAGAAAGGCTTTCAACTGAATTAGATGAAAAACTAAAAGCCTATATCTCAAAGATCAAATCCAAGATTGATCAAAATTTCGACAACTTCGATGCTATGCTGAGCTCTGAAGAAGAACAAGTAAATACCCTCGAAGAGCAATTATCAAATATCAGGGAAGAGCTCAATACGATGAGTAATGAGTTGGAAACCTATAAGGTTTCCTGAGAAGATATATGATCAAAAAGCGGCGTCCCACAATTATCGCAATATTTAGCACGGTCCATATGTCCGGATTTTCCACATGCCCTGCAGGTAATCTCCTGTGATGGGGGTTTGTCGCTCCGCACAAGTTCGGCGCTTACAATTCCCGTTGGTACCGCGATAACGCCATATCCCATAATCATGAGTATAGCAGCCAAAAACTGCCCTAATGGCGAAATTGGATGAATATCGCCATAACCTACTGTCGTCAATGTCACAATTGCCCAATAAATTGACTCCGGAATAGAGCTAAATTCAGGGTTTGATCCCCCTTCGACAAAGTACATAATTGACCCAACCAGGGTGACCAGCAACAAAACGAATACAAGAAATACAGCAATCTTCTCGCGACTATTTTTTAAGGCATTTACGATTAACGTACTTTCCTTTAAAAACTTGGCAGCTTTAAAAATCCTGAAAATACGCATCAATCTTAAAGCCCTCACTACCAATAAATAATGACCTCCTGTCAAGAAGGTAGCAAGGTAGGTAGGAATAATGGCGATAAAGTCAATAATACCATAAAAGCTAAACGCATATCGCAATGGTTTCCTTGCTGAGATCAATCGAAGTATGTATTCTAAAGTAAAGAAAATGGTAAAGCCCCATTCAAGAATATATAGCTCCCTCCCTATTACCGCCGTAACTGAATCCACCGTCTCGAGCATCACACCGATCACACTGGCAAAAATGATGATCAAAAGGATGATATCAAATAATTTTCCGGCTTTAGTATCTGTACCAAAAATGACGGTGTATATCTTTTCTCTCCAGGGAGCAAGCCTTATTTCATTTTGGTCACGCATTTGTCAAAAAAGTTAAGAAAATTACTATCAAATTGACCTTGAATCAAAAATGACAATTTGTAAAATCTACTAAACACTAAGTCTAAAACAAATTACGCACATTTGTTGATCAAATTAAACGCCTGACTATCAATTATATACATATAAAATAATCAATATGCGAAATCAACAGGTTTAATCTAACGTTTCTTTCCAAATCGAAGAGAAAATTTTCTGCGAATTCACCCTTTGAAAAACGATGATTTTTTAAAGTCACGAAGTCTACAATTTTGCGTATTCATTCGCGGTTCGACTTTTACTATATTTATCAATGTAAGGATACAAATGTTTAAACCTTAATATTTTGTCCTTTCTTTTGTTTTTCCCCCTGAAAACTACTGAATTAACTGTTTTAATTCATTCGCCCGATAATAGAGTGCTAAGCATAAATTACTTTAACTCATGAATTATTCGACCCATACAATTCTTTTTGTTCTCTTGGCCTTTTTTGGAACATGCATATCAAGCTTTGCAGAAATTCACAATTTCAAGGTTTTTTCTGAAAAAAATAACACCCTTCCGGGAGACATTAACCTCTATAAGGACATACAGGCCCATCGTCTCCATACGGTTTTCCTCGACACGGAGATTGCAAAGATTTATTCCGGACAATTGCCAGATATAAGCATTGCCGAAATTAATCGGCGAGTAGGTATGCTTGAAGCCCGTATGGAATACTTCACTGAAATCACTGCTAAAATGGATGTGACTTCCAGTGCTGATATGACTTTACCTCAAAATCTTACCATTCAGGAAATAAGTTTTCAATTTGGATCAGAATTAAGTTTTCTTCAAGCTACTCTCCTCGGTGGAAAATCAATGAGCGAAAAGAAATATCTTAAACTAAAAGAAGAAAACGAAGCCAAGATCAAAAAAATCAATGAAGACATCAGGCTTTTCACCAGTACATACGGATATGATATTATTATTATCGATCCTACCGAAATGCCTACTGGACCAGATGAAGTTTCAGCCGAAAACTATGCCTTTGATTGGATCGATGAGACAACAAGTGTAGCAAAACCTCCTGTTTCCTCTGCACCACAAACGGATGCCAATCCAATTGCGGAAGAGACCTCAATAGCAGAAGACATCGAAGAAATTCTCGAGCCTACTCCCGCTGGTCCTCCGCCCTCTTTGGCAGAACTGGAAGGACTTACCGCTAAAGGAGGCATTGCTCCTGAGGATATGGTGGAAGAAAAAATAGAAGAAGCTCCTCAGGAAATCATAGAAACGGTAACAGATGAAATTGCTGAATCACCTAAGCCCGCCGATGAGGTCATTGAAGAGGTAGCGGAAGAAGCCAATCCTATTGCTGATGAACCTAAAGTCAGGGAAGAAGTTATTGAAGAAATAGCAATCGAAACAACTCCGGCAATCGAAGTACCTAATGTCGTGGAGAAAGTGGTAGAAGAGGTGGCAAAACCTGTTGAAGAAAAAATGCCTACAGACGTTAATGAGCCAGCAACTCCTCTTGAAGAATTAGCTGATGATCAGGAGAATCCGATCAAAAAAGCACCTTCGATCAGACTCGAACCTAATCGCGAAAAGGAAAAAGTTTCTTCAACAAAACCTAAAACGCCAAAAGTAAGCGGCGAAGTAGTCTTCTATATAAATGAAGTGGCCAGAATGCAAAACGAACTCGAGAAGATCAAAGAAATTCGTTTTTCAAATACAAATGCTCGTGATCTTTATGTAGAGCCTATTAAGGAAAGACTTAACCTGATTGAAACCAGGGTTACCGAACGTCAGGAAAACGAGGTTACTATGGCAAAGATCGATTTGCTATTAGAAGAAATCGCAAATACAAGAACTGCCATCAAAACTTTCGAAGCAGAACCACTTTATTATGAAACAGTGGCAGCCAAAGAAAAAGAGACTATTGAACAACCCACCAAAAAAGAGAAAACTAATGTGGTGGCTAAGACGACAAGGGAAAACTCTCAACTCATTCGTTATACCGTTCAGGGAACTGAGAAATGGCATTTCTTCTACGATACAGGCCAGACACAACCTCGTAAATACCAGGTAAGCAGGATGCAAGAGATCATGACTATTCTCAACGCAGCTCCACAAGCAGGTATTGTAATTAGTGGTTACACCGACCAGTCAGGCACTGCCGATAAAAATATTGAACTTTCCAGGAAAAGAGCAGAAGTGGTCAAAACCATTTTCACACAGGCTGGTATTGATTCTGACCGAGTAAAAATCGCTGCACTTGGTGAAAAAGGGTCCATTCGATCAGACGACCCTTATAACCGAAAAGTTGAGATCAGGATGGTTTTGAATCAATAGTCCAATATTGTAATTTCGTCCTTTATTTTTTAACGGACGATTACATCAAATGGCTCTGAAATCAAAGCTAGTCAAACCTTTTGCGCGTATAATCTCATCGAAAATCGATCGCGAGGCTCGAAAAGCAGTCAAGATCCAGGAATCATTAAGGCAAAAACTGGTTCATCAAGCTAGTAATACCCTTTTCGGGAAAGATCATTGGTTTTCAGAGATACGTACTTACAAAGATTTCAAGAGCAACGTCCCAGTTAGGGATTATGAGGGCTTAAAACCATACATCACCAAAATTGTAGAGGGTCAGCCGGATATTCTTTGGAAAGGACGGCCAGCTTATCTCGCCAAAACTTCTGGCACCACTTCAGGTGTTAAATACATCCCGATAAGTAAGGAATCTGCACCCCATCACGTTGGTACTGCCCGAAATATGGTGTTTCATCATATTGCAAAAACAGGGCACTCTGACTGGATGGATGGTAAAATGATCTTTCTTTCCGGTTCACCCGAATTGACACAGACTAACGGCATTGCCACTGGGAGACTTTCTGGTATTGTTAATCATCTTATTCCTGGTTGGTTGAAAAGTAATCGGCTTCCCAGCTACGAGACCAACTGCATTGAGGACTGGGAAACAAAGCTTGATCACATAATCGATGAAACGATCGACCAAAACATGACCATGATCAGTGGCATTCCACCATGGGTCCAAATGTACTATGAACGCTTACTAGACCGATCAGGCAAATCAAACATCCTGGAGCTATTCCCTAACTATTCTCTTTTTGTCTACGGGGGTGTCAATTTCGAACCCTATCGCGCCAAACTCGAAGAACTTGTCGGCGCCAGTATCAAAAGTCTCGAAACATACCCGGCTTCAGAAGGATTCATCGCTTTCCAAGATCGACTGGATGATCCTGGCCTCTTACTCAACGTGAATGTGGGCATTTTCTACGAATTTGTCCCGGTTGACGAAATCTTCAGCGAAAACCCAACAAGATTAAGCCTGGGAGAAGTGGAATTAGGAACAAATTATGCCCTCATCATTAACAGTAATTCCGGTTTGTGGGGCTATAACATTGGCGATACGGTTAAGTTCGTCTCAACAGATCCGTACCGACTTGTAGTTACCGGCAGAGTCAAGCATTTCATCTCTGCATTCGGTGAACACGTGATTGGGAAAGAAGTCGAAGAAGCCATGCTGGATGTTGCAAAAGCAGAAAATATCAGAATAGTCGAGTTCACCGTAGCTCCGCAGGTGAATCCGCCCGACGGCTCAACACCCTACCACGAATGGTTTGTAGAGTTTGATAACCTTCCGGAAAATATGACCGAATTTGCTAAAAAAGTAGACCTGAAAATGACCGAGCAAAACATCTACTACCTCGACCTCATTGAGGGCAATATCCTCCAGCCATTGAAGATCAGACCAATGCAACCAAATGCATTCAGAAACTATATGAAAACCCAGGGCAAACTTGGTGGTCAAAATAAAGTCCCAAGACTATCCAACGACCGCAAAATAGCTGACCAGTTAGAACCCTACACTATAAAATAAGCCCGCATAAAGAGATAAAACAAGTAACAGAGCAAAGCAAACGACAAAATACGAACAACGTGAGTAAAACACTAGTAATCTTTGACATCGACGGCACCCTTCTCTTCTCAAACAAAGAAGACAGCAGGATATTTGCCAGAGCATTCAGAAAAGAGTTTGGGTTCGAAGCCCACAGCATTGACTGGCACGAATTTCCACATGTCACAGACACTACTATTCTGGAGGTAATGTTTAAAAAGCAGGGTGTCCCCTTCCCTAGCGTAGAAAGATTGGAAGAATTTAAAGATTATTATGTCGAAATGTTGCTCCACCGACGTGTTCAAAATCCTGAAAACTTTCTCCAGGTAGAAGGTGCCCAGGCTGCTGTTCACAGTCTTGTTGCCGATGATCGATACCTGGTAGGCATTGCCACGGGTGGATTTCGAAAACCCGCTTTCGTAAAACTTGACCATGTGGGCATTAATACAGAATCGCTATTTATGTCATTTGCAGATGGTAACCACACCCGCGAACAGATCATTGAAGGCGTATTCAGACAGGTAGAAACTCAAGGAGAAGCAGTAAGTCGCTCCGTGTATATTGGTGATGCCATATGGGATGTCCGCACCACTAGAAATATGGACTTGCCCTTTATTGGTATCCAAAAACCAGGAAAACATGATATGTTATACCGGGCCGGGGCAAAACATGTGATCTCGGATTATAAGGATTATCAAGGTTTTCTCAACCTCATTGAAAATGCTACCCCTCCTCTCCCCCAAGAGCCTTAACGTCAGGTTAAACCCTTGTCAAACGTGGTATGTTTATTGGTTGAACATGATTGTTTTCGTACCTTCGTGGTCGATTTTTTGTATCGTAATTAACAGTAATGGAATATCTGATCATAATTGCCCAGTTCATCTTAAGTTTATCTATCCTGATCGTACTACACGAAATGGGGCACTTTCTGCCAGCAAGACTATTTGGGACAAGGGTTGAAAAGTTTTATTTGTTCTTCAATCCATGGTTTTCACTATTTAAAAAACAAATAGGCGAAACGGAATATGGAATCGGTTGGCTGCCACTTGGCGGTTACGTCAAGATCTCCGGAATGATGGATGAAAGTTTCGACAAGGAACAAATGGCGCTGCCACCACAGCCTTATGAATTTCGGTCAAAACCAGCCTGGCAAAGGTTGATCATTATGGTTGGAGGTGTCACGGTTAACTTTATCCTTGGCTTCTTGCTGTGGGGAATGGTACTTTTCATCTGGGGCGATTCTTATCTACCAACCGAGAATGTAAAGTACGGTGTTTATGTCGATGATTTGGCCAAAGAGATTGGCCTGCAAAATGGCGATAAAATCATCTCGGTCGATGGAAAGCCCATGGAGAAATTTGGTCAGCTCAAACGTGATTTGATCATCAACCAGGCCGCTACCATACAAGTTGATCGCAAAGGCCAGCAAGTCGACGTTTCCATTAACGACGAACAAAGAGGTAAACTTACTGGAAGAAATGTAATGTTTGCTGTACCAAGGACGCCTTTTGTGGCTGCCAAGGTAATTAAAGACTCTCCGGCAAAAGAAGCGGGTATTGAAAAAGGCGATAGTATCATTGCCCTAAACGGCACACCAACACTATACTTCGATCAATTTAAAGATATGGCAAAAGGCCTTCCGGATAATGATATCGAGGTGACCCTTGTCAGGGAAGGTCAGACTCAAAACATCCAGGTGCGCCTTGATTCCTGCGGACGTATGGGCGTACAACCCTTCGCTGCCGCCAGGTATCTTGAAACCGCTTCAGAAACTTATGGATTGGGGACTGCTATGGGTCTCGGTTTCTCCAAAGGCGTTGATTTCCTGATGGACAATATCAAAGGATTCGCCCTTATGTTTACTGGAGATATCAAACCTTCAGACGGTTTGGGTGGATTTGGAACCATCGCTAATCTTTTTCCAAAACAATGGGAATGGGAACGTTTCTGGACCATAACAGCTATCCTGTCTCTCATCCTCGCTTTCATGAACTTACTGCCTATTCCATTACTGGATGGTGGACATGTCATGTTCCTGATTTACGAAATGATCGCAGGGAAAGCACCTAACGAAAAATTCCTTGAATACGCTCAAACAGCTGGATTGGTTATTCTAATGGCACTACTGCTTTATGCGAATGGTATGGATGTTTACCGCAGCTGGTTTATGGATGCTCCTCCATGTAGCTAATTTTTTGTTGACGGTTGGCTGTTGATAGTTGACAGCACCATCAGCCGTCAACCATCAATCGTCAACATCCATGAATTACTTTGAATTTTACGAAATCCCTGTCTCCTTCCTCCCAGACGAAGCCTTGATCAAACATACTTATTTTCGTTTGAGCAAAGCCTATCATCCCGATTTCTATACCTTGGAGTCTGAAGATAAACAGGCAGAGATTCTCGAGTTGTCGACACAGAATAATAACGCCTACAAAGTTTTGTCAAATTTTGATAGTCGGATGAAATACATCCTTGAATTGAAAGGGGTAATGGACGAAGAAGGGAAAGCAAAAGTTCCCCAGGATTTCCTGATGGAAATGATGGATATCAACGAAGCTTTAATGGAATTACAATTTGACTTTGACAAAAGCCAGTACGACAAGCTAATCAGCGATATCGAAACCCTCGAAACAGAACTACTTGAAGGGGTTCAGCCAGCACTTGAAAGCTATAATGACGAAAAGTCTAATGAATCGGAACTATTAGCCTTAAAAGATTATTATCTAAAAAAGCGTTACCTATTGCGGTTACGCGAAAATTTGGATAAATTTGCCGACGCTTGAGGCCCACCTCATCCTATCCTCTCCTTGAGGAGAAGGAATTTTTGGACTTCAGTCATTTGCCCGAATGGCGGAATTGGTAGACGCGCTGGATTCAAAATCCAGTTCTGGCAACAGAGTGGGGGTTCGATTCCCCCTTCGGGCACACTTTAAAAAAAGCTTTATGTGTTAATGCGTAAAGCTTTTTTTGTTAGTGATTTACGCATATTTTTTTCTTTAAAATATTGCCAAATTTTGAGTTTTTCGACAAAAAACAGCATTTGTATACGTAATGTATACGCTTTGTATATGCATTGTAAATGTAAGATTATTTGAACTTTTTTATGATTTCATTGGATTTGCGAATCAAACAAAGAGGATAATAAAGCTTTGTTGGATACAAAGCATATTTGATGAATATTAAGCTCACCTATCTCAATCATATAAAACATTACTTAATCCACTAGGAACTAAAATAGCCTTAGACATAATTTTAATATCCAGAACTAGGAAAGCCTTCGAAACACCTTAGATTTTTTTCTTTTCTACTGTCATACAAGTCTTGCTTTTAACAGCATAATGGAGTTTAGCTATTATGACATAATAGTTTGCCAATTCAGCTATTTTCCTAAAAATCCAAAAACCCGCAATTCACTCTGATGCCAGGTTAAGCCAAAGATGATTAAATCCAAAATTGTAGCAGGTTGCTTCAATTTTCAAAATCTTCCATCTTAAAAAAAATCCATTTACTATTGGTAATGTGAGTATTTCGTTGTTAGCGAATGGCTAAATTTAAACATAGAGCCAAGTGTCTTGCAGATAATATACTTGATGAACGGTTTAACCTTGGACCGTATTATCCATTTAGGAACCCGATTTCGATTCATCTGAATTCTTCGAGAAATCCAAGTATTGTATATTATTAATCTAGGCTTACTTTCATTAATTTTTTCATTTTCACAAGACCCCATCAAACTGAGAAGAACGAAATAAAGAAGCGAGTGAGAAGATGACTTTTGTTTTTGAGGTAATCCATGTTAGAATTAGAATTGGAAAAAAGTCCGAAAAGAAGAACCTTTATTCGGCTGGTTAAGATTTGATATTAAAACCATTTTTGAACACTAACACAACACCAGTATGGACATTGCTAAAGTCTTGAGTTTTGTGCAAATTGGCAAAGTGTGGACTGCAGCCAATATGAACAATTACCTAACATTTTTTGACATTTGACAAGAATAACAACTTAATATTAATAAAATAATTGGCCCTATGAATCTAGGCATAATAATAATTGGCTCACTTTTTTGGAGTGACCATAGAAATAGAAACAACCCTGATAATATTAGAAAAAAATGGCGCTTAAATCATTTAGATACTAATAATGCAATCAAAGTATATCTCCCTATACGGTACGGAAGAAGATCGAAAGACAATATTTTTACAATGGTTTTTTCTACAAGCCTAGAAAAGTCAAAGAATAATGGAATCGGTTTTGTCATACCTGTAAAATCCAATCCCATCAAAAATTTTGAAGACTTACTTAATGAAGCTCTTCAGTTAGCAAAAGCAGAAGGAATAGGGTCAGAGCAAAATCCTAAACTATTTGCTTCATGGGGAGCTTCAATAGGGGTCTTAGCCAAAAATGGAAAAAATGAATTCCAAAATAAGTGGATAGAGAGATTTAGACACGATGGTGGAGGTAAAGACAGTATTGATTACAGGGTAAATAGGGAAAGGAGAAGTATTGACGAGAATGGAAATCTCCAAATTATGTGGCCCCAGGTTGTTGACTACAGGGACAAGAAAAAGCTTGAAGAGATTGACGTAATTATTGGTGCATCAACAAAGCCTAAATACAGCCTTATTGACGGAAAAGAAATTTTCAAGTATCCAACTATAAATGAACTAAAAGAAACTATAATGCAGGATACTTTGCGAAACTATTTTTTAAATAATCTTAATAATGGAATTATGACTTATCAAGATTTTCGTTTGCTAAAAAAAATGCAACAATTGAAAAACTGATTAAAGTTAAGGTCTAAAAATCAAATAAAAATCCAGAAACTCTAAACTATCATTTATATGAACTAAATTTAAGTTCTAAAAATCAATAAAATGACTAGGCTAGGAGAATATCTATCTAGAAAATCCGCAAGTAAATCTGGAATCTCAAAAAAGACGGGAATCAGCAAATCTAGGATTAGTGAACTTACACTTAATCCATCAACTCAACTTCGAGCATGGGAATTATACCTAATTGCCTTGGCATTAGATGTAGATCCTGGGAAGATGTTCAATGATATTTTTAATGAATTAGAATTACCAAACGAATAATGACAAAAGTACCTTTTAAAGTTTCTGCAAGGGCTGGCAAATTGTTAGGCAGAGAGAATTTTTCAAATCCTGAAGGTGCTATAATGGAATTAGTCAAGAATTCCTATGATGCCGATGCAAATTATTGCTTTGTGCTTTTTGATATTCCAACAAAAAAGATAAAAGATAGCGAAGGCAATGAGTTTGAAATTCCCAAAAAAGATGAGAGTCTAATTTACGTAATTGACAATGGGGAAGGAATGACTGAACAGGTTATCAAAGATCATTGGATGCAAATTGGAACTGGGCATAAAGAAAAGGATTTTATATCTGACGGTGAACGAACAAAAACTGGTGCAAAGGGTATTGGAAGGTTTGCTTTAGATAGGCTTGGGCATGAAACAGAAATGTGGACTTTATCAAAAAAATCTGAGGACAATAATGGCTGTTATTGGAAAATGGACTGGAATCAATTTGATCAATCAGACAAATCAATATCTCAAATTGAAGCAGAGTTAGAAATTCAAAAGATTGATTTGAAAGAGAAGATAAAGGAGTTAACAAGCCAAGATGAGTCGATTACAAGAATTATTAAAGAAATAAATTTTCAAAAAGGGACGATAATTAGAGTTTCAAATCTAAAAGATGATTGGTTCATTGACGAAACAGACTCTCTTTTTAAAAGTCTTGAAGCTTTAATCCCTCCTAAGGAATTAAATATTCCATTTGAAGTTTATTTCCAACATTTTCAACAACCAAAACAGTATGGAAAAGTTGAAACAGCATTCTTCAATGATTATGATTACAAGTTAAAAGCAAAGTACGACTCTAGTAAACTTAATATCGAATTTGAAATAACCAGAAACGAAATTGATATAAACCTCCTTAAAAAGAATTATCCTGATGTTTATAAAGGAAAAAGTAAACCCTTTGATTTTAAGACTATAGAGGATAAGACATTCACCTATTCAAAGTCAATAGATAAGGTTTTAAAATGGAAATTAAATGATGGTAACAGGAAATTATTAAAAGATGTCGGCAGTTTTGACCTCACATTTTATTATCTAAAATTTTCGAATTCAAAGAAAGAAGGATATCCTTTCAAAACAGTAGTTGCTAGTGAGAGGAAATCAACCCTAAAAAGGTTTGGTGGAGTCAAAGTTTACAGAGATTCATTTAGAGTTAGGCCATATGGAGATCCTACTAACGATTGGTTAAGGCTAGGAGTAAGAGTTGCCCAAAGCCCAGCTGGGGCTGGCCAAAGGATAGGAGATTGGCGTGTGAGACCAGAACAAACTGCTGGGATTATTACAATCTCTAGAAAAACCAATCCTTTGTTAATTGATAAATCAGACAGGGGAGCATTACAGGAAAATGACGCTTTTGAAACATTCAAAAATATTATTGTTGCCGTTATTCATGAATTTGAAGTTGATAGATCCAAAGTGCTAAATCCTCTTTTTCTAAAAAATAAGAGGGATAAAGAGCAAAAAAGAGAAAAAGAAATACAAAGGAGAGCAGAAGAATTAGCAACTGAAATAATAGAGAAAAGAAAGAAAGTTGAAGAATCCATTTATGGAGAAAAAGTCACGAAAGGTTTATTCGAAGAAAAAAAGGCAGAGGAAGAACGAAAAACCTATGAGGAAGCTTTTAAAGACACTTTTAAAGCCATAGATGAAGAACGAGAACAACAAGAAAATGAAGAAATCGTCCAGGTTAGGTCTCTTGCAAGTTTAGGCTTAATAGTTTCTTCATTTGCTCATGAACTTAAAGAATTAAAAGATAATGCAATTGAAATCAAAAGTTTAGAAAAAATATTTAAATCACTAGCTTCTAAAGAGCAAAGGTTATCTGTAGAATATAAAGATGGTATTGATATTATAGAATTATTGAATGAAAATTCTGTTAAGATTATTCATTGGGTAGATTATGCATTAACGGCTATAAAAAAGGATAAAAGAACCAGGGATAAATTTGAATTTTCGGCATTCTTAAAGTCATTAAAAAAGTCATGGTCTAGAATATTTAAGAAAAAGGATATTCAATTAAACATTATTGACAATATTGATAAAGCCCCTTATAACTTTAGGGCCTTTGAAATGGATATGTCAACAATTTTCACGAACCTTATCAATAATTCTATAGACTCCTTTAACAATTTAACAATAATTCAGGATCGGATTATTGAAATTGAGATTAACCTGAAGCATGAGCATATTGAAATCCGATATTCTGACAACGGGGTAGGTTTAGACAAAGTTTTCGAAGATGATAAAGATGAAATATTCTTACCATTCACAACCTCCAAGAAAGATAGAAAAGGAAAAACAATAGGTACTGGTTTAGGAATGTATCTTATCAAATCGGTGATCGACGACAACAACGGTACCATTGACATTCTTGACTTGAACAAAGGATTTGCAGTTCTAATTACATTCCCTTTAAGAAAAAAATAAATTATGGCAACTGGATATAAAATCGGATACATTGATGAAGATGAAAATCAGGTTAAGAAATATCAAAGAAGATTCCGAGAATTTGGATTTGAGATAATTGGCTATGAATTCCATCAAGGAATGACCTTGAATCAGCTTATGAGCCAAGTATACGAGTCTGATATTGACTTATTAATGATTGATTATAAACTAAATGAGACCAATCAAGTTACCTTTAATGGCGAGGCCGTAGAAAGCGAATTTTATGACAAAAGACCTCTATTTCCTCATATTATTTTTACAAATAAGGTTGAGCAGGCAGAACCCCATGTTGAAGATTGGAAAATTATTTTTGACAAAAACGAAATTTTTAGTGACGAGGAAGAGGATGGAAAGAAAGTCCAGCATTTCATTACTACACTTGAAAAGAGCATTGAGCAATATAGGAAATATGTCGAAAGAAGGAAGGAAATAGTTGCTGATCTATTAGAAAAAGGACAAAAAGAAGAACTATCCGCTTCTGATAAAGATTTGTTGGTTACCAATCAAAATGAGTTAGCATATCTAGATCAAACGGAAAGAAATGAAATTCCCAGTCACTTAATTACTGAAAGTAAATTAAAGGATTTATCAAGGACAAAAAAAGAAGCAGAAGAATTTCTTCAATCATTAATTGAAAAAAGAAAAGAATAATTGGTATATGCATGTAAGAGAAAAATTACCAGTTAGACGGACTGTAACCACCAGAAATCCAACTGGGAAAAATTGGAGTGAGCACAAACCTGACCTCCAGAAGGATTTTAATAATTGCTGTGGATATTGCGATTCATATGATGGTTTTAGGCATACTTATTTTGAGGTAGATCATTTTATTCCGAAAAGCCTTTTCGAGAAAAAAAAGAATATTGGATACTGTCAATATGACAACCTAACTTACTCTTGTAAATATTGTAACAATAACAAAGGAAGTAAATGGCCTACAAACGATGAAACAATCCCTAATAGTAATGGAGAAGGTTTCGTCGATGCATGTTCAAAAGAATACGAAGATCATTTATACAGAACCTCATCTGGAAGTATTATGTGGAAATCTCCTTTAGGGAAATGGATGGCAACTAAGGCATTTAAATTTGATGAGAGACAGCGTTCTATAATTGTCCTTTGGAATTTAAATGAGTTGAGAAAAATTATTGATGCGCTAATAGTTGAACAAAAAAAATTCAAAATTGGAGACGGCACTTTTGAGAAAATTAAAGAGAAACTAGGGAATTATACTTTGAAATATTTTATTTATCACCAAGAATTGATGGATTATTATAATGAATAAGAAAAACACTGGTGCTTACTATACACCAGTTTTTTTAGCGAATTTTATTTCAAAAAGGGTTTTATCTCACTTTGAGGGCAGTACTAATATCTCCATATTAGAGCCAAGTGTTGGAGATGGTGTATTCGTATCAGAATTGTCTAAAATGACTGATATTAAAATCAAACTTTCAGCTTTAGACATAAACCAGGAAGAATTAGATAAAGCTTCTGAGAAGTGGAATAAACAGCATTCAGTATTTACCAAAATCGATTTCCTTGAATTTTCTAATACAAAAAAATTCTCGGCTATTATTGGTAATCCTCCTTACCTAAGGAAAAGTAGACTTTCGAAGAGACAACTTGAATTAAGTAAAGGGATTCATTTGGATGAGGGGCTTTCTGAAGCTTCAGTTAAAAATATTTGGACTGCATTTTTAATTAAATCAAATAAAATGCTCAATAGTGATGGAGTTCTAGCATTTGTGCTACCTTCTGAATTATTGCAAGTTAAATTTGCAGAGGAGATTCGAGAGTATCTCAAAAAGGAATTCACAAGACTTGAAATTTTCACTTTTAATGATTTAATGTTCGAATGCAAGGGTCAAGATACTATTGTTCTATTTGCATTTAAAAAATCAAATAACAAGGGTGAATTCTTTGCAAATATTGATTCTGCAGAGGCACTCAAATCCAACAGTTTTAGTATTAAAAAAAATAAAAGGCTTGTTTCTTCAAATGTAAAATGGATACATCACTCATTAACTGAAGAAGAACTTACTTTTATTTACAACCTTAAAAAAGGAATTCAGACTATTAACACATATGTCTCTTCTAAACCTGGCATCGTAACAGCAGCAAATAATTTTTTCATAATTGATAGGAAAACTGAAAAAAAATATAACTTATCAAGGTTTACTAAGCCCATTATTCAAAATGGACTTTATGTGAATGGAAGTGTTATATTCAATAATTCCAACCTCGAAAATCTTGAGACCAACAATTACCCAACAAGGCTCCTGGTTTTAAAAGATAAGGACAGGATATCTAAAAAACTACGTGAGTATCTAGCTCTAGTTTATGCCCGCTGCAGAGGGCTTAATCGAAA
>JBCCHF010000032.1:0-78946 GCA_039028895.1 Bacteroidota bacterium
AACTTTTCAGAATAGTGTTTGTTCACTATTCTGACAAACAAGTGGTATGAAACTTATTCTGACAGAAATCGCAAAAACAAATTCTTCAGTAGATTACCAACTGTTGAAGGAGCTGGTAGAAAAAATCCGTCCTGCCAAATCTTCAGATTCAGCGCATGTAGCAGAACAATTGCATAACCTTATTGCACACTTAAAAAGTGACCCCAAACTTACCAAGAGCCTTTCACTATATCTCTCCCGCTTATTCTCAAAACATGACCCGGTTCACCTGTATACCACAGCTGGTATCCTAAAAAATAAAGGGCTCATTAACGAGATTTGGACAAAGTTAAAACACAAAATCCTGCCCCATCCTGCTGAAAGCTGGGACATGAGTGCACTGCTTCAGCAATTATTCCCCAAAAAAGATGACCATCTTTGGCTTAAGGCAGTTCCTCACAAGCTCTGGGCGGAATTGATGTCATTGACAAAAGTGCCTGAAATCTTTAGCAACCATCAGGATAGCTGTAATGCGCTGAACAGTTCGATCCAACTGCTTTCGCATAATATCGCCGCTCTTGGGTTGGATTATGAGATTACCAGGAATCTACCGGATAACGACAAAAAAGATGTGCCGTTCCTAAGGCAGAACAATGTACTGAACGATCTTTTTGACTTAACCGATAAGGACTATCAATCTGGTGCACAACACCAACTGTATGAGCAGCTCAACAATCTATTAGACCTTTGTCTTGACCGTTTACGCCAACTTAGGGAATCGAAGAATGTACATGGTACCAGCTTGCATCTACTGTACATCTCCAGACGACTACTCCAGCAAGTCAAAAGGATGCAGCTCTTGTTGAAGTTGCGGGAAGAAAAACAGCCAGACGCCTTCTGCACCAACCTTTTAAAGCTGGCTTTAACTCTCGTAAGGGCGACTAATGAAGCTAACAGTATTCGAAAACTCATTAACGATACCAGCGACCTCCTTGCATTCGAAATCGTAGAGCACTCAGCCTTCAAAGGAGGTAAGTACATCGCTAATGATTTAAAAGAATATTTTGGCTACCTGAAAGCAAGTATGCTGGGTGGCTTCATCATCGCTTTTTTTGCCACATTCAAAATATTCATTGATGGCCTGACCTTATCGCCACTTGGCCAGGGACTTCTTTTTAGTCTGAATTACTCGCTATGTTTTGTCCTGGTCTACGTTTGGGGAGGTATCATTGCTACCAAACAACCAGCCATGACCGCATCGGCGGTTGCTCGGAGTATGGATCAAAACAATGATGGCGCTATTGATAATCTCAATGGCCTAAAGGATATGATCATTAAAGTATCCCGAAGTCAGTTCATCTCATTTGTGGGTAACCTGATCTGTGCCTTCCCTATCGCCTTTTTACTGGCTAAAGCCTACGGAGTTCTATTCAACACTCCGTTTATCAATCCTGGGAAAATGACGACACTCGTGACAGATATCGACCCAGGAGCCAGTGGTGCCATATTCTATGCGGCTATAGCAGGGGTCTTTCTTTCATTATCGGGCTTGATTTCCGGTTATTTTGACAACAAAGTTCTCTTTAGCAATATCCCTGAGCGGATAAAAGGACATCCTCTACTATCGCGATGGGTTTCAAATAAACGGCTGGAAGCGATTGCCAATTATACCAGGAAAAATCTTGGTGTAATGTCTGGTAATATTTCACTGGGTTTTTTCCTTGGAATGGCAGGTACGGTTGGATTTATAACAGGACTCCCAATAGACATCCGGCATATAGCCTTTAGCTCTGCCAATTTTGGTTTTGCGGTAGAAAGTGGCACAGGCGTCCTTACACTTTCGACAATCCTTATTTCGATAACCGGATTATTGGCCATTGGCTTTATGAACTTCATTGTAAGTTTTGGAATGACCCTCTTTGTGGCTATCAAGTCAAGAAAGATCACTTTTGGGCAAACCAGTGAATTGACAAAATTATTAGGATACCACTTCCTGCATGCGCCGTTAGACTTCTTCTTCCAACCTGGCAAATGGATCGGATTTGGAAAGTTTAACAACTGGTTCAGGAATAGAAATACTATAACTAATTCAAATTAAATCGTTAAAGTCATGAAAAACATTCTTTTTCCTACCGACCTGTCTGAAGCATCAGCAAAGGTGCTAAAGTTTGCTATTTCTTTTGCAAGAACAATAAATGCAGAGATCACGCTTTTTCATACTTTTCAACCACACCAAGGTCCAAGTAGCACGATCCTTAAAGACCTTTCTCCCAAAGAACATGCCCTGAGAATGTTGAAAAAGTTTGCCAGACTCAACACTGAAGTTGATTTATGGGGTAAAATGAAATTCCATGTTAGAAAAGGATTTTCAGTAAGAAGTATCATCAAAATGAGTAAATCCGGTGATTATGATTTAATCCTTATGGGGAAAGGGTCCAGATATGATTGGTTGACCAGGTACATTGGCAGTAAAACATCTTATGTCAGCAGAATGGCTTATTGCCCGGTATTTGTAGTGCCTCCACAAGCAGAATTCCAAAACATGGATAAAGTGTTTATGGTCGGTTTTATTCTCGAAAATGGCAACCGCAAACTTCAAAACTACCTCACAGCACTTGATTTCGATAAGCTTGAGGCCAAGTTGTCGATGGTCAGGTTTGAAAAATCAAACTTCTTTGGCAATACAGTAAGTCTCAAGAGCTGGCCAAGGTTTATCCTTGGCATGGACTACCCGGCTTTAGTGATCAATCCACGTTTTTGGGATAGCAATGCAGTCATCAAAAGAACAAGAAGCGTGGCGATGGAAAACTTCATTCGGCCTTCAAAATTTAAGCCCATGGTGAACTAATTTTTTAGGACCTGCGTTATTGAGTGAAAAAAATTAAGGCATTTTATGTCCGGTAATTCAATATATCCCGACAAAGCCTTAAATTTGCAAACGCAGGGCCTATAGCTCAGTTGGTTAGAG
The DNA here is from genome assembly GCA_039028895.1 of Bacteroidota bacterium. GTDB lineage: Bacteria > Bacteroidota > Bacteroidia > Chitinophagales > Saprospiraceae > JAHDCJ01. The sequence continues at coordinate 2,948 of JBCCHF010000032.1, forward strand.
CAGCGGACTCATAACCCGCTGGTCCCTGGTTCGAGTCCAGGTGGGCCCACCAGCAACTAATAAATCCTCTTGTAAACCAATCGTTTATGAGAGGATTTTTTGTTTTACTGACCTATTTACTGTCAAATGAATACTGGTTTTCTATTAAAACTACATCCCTGATGGCACGATACAATATTTATTTTAGGACCAGAACTGCATCAAAGACAATAACCTTGCTTTCGAAAGCCGACTTAGATAAGGTTTTAAACCCTTTTGCCGATGGGAAGCAATCGTTTTTCCTCAAAGGGGAAAAATACTTCTTTGCCGAATTAAGGAAGCTCAATGTTTTTGAAACTGAAATCAGTAATGCCGATTTCAAGGCAAAGAATTACAAACTCAAGTATCAAAGAAGCCTTAAAGTTGACGGACACATGTACCCCATTTGGTCCCCTAAAGATTTCAGGTCGATTGGAAAGGACATTACAAAGGAGGCTATTGGAAACAAAGTGTAAGTTGTCAAAGGAATTTGGACAACGAGACGGAAAATTAAGAGATGGCTTTTCTCAATAGTTGTTTAAATTTAAAGACTTATGGTCAAGAAAAAAAGTTCGACCAAGATCGTCAAGGAAATTAAAAGAGCCACTCGCCGCAGATACACTTTAGAGGAAAATATCTGGATAGTACTTGAAGAATTAAGAGGCAAAGAAAGCATTGCTGAGGTCTGCCGAAAAGAACAGATCAATCCCAATGTTTATTGCCGTTGGAGCAAGACATTTATGGAGGTCGGTAAAAGGCAGTTATCAGGCGACACCCAACGTGAAGCGAATACCGATGAGGTAAAGGAATTGAGATAGGGAAATGCCCAACTCAAGGAACTGGTAACCAAGCTTAGCCTTCAGAAGAAGATTTTGAAACAAATTATTCCCTCAATGTCATAGCCTGATAATATCGACTTACAGTTCCATAATCATTAAACTTAAGCGCAATTCCTCCTTGTGGTTTGTATCCTTGCTCAATTTTTTTGTTTACTAGCCCTTGTAGCCCTTTCCTTATTGCCAGTGGGTCATCAGCCACTGTGTCACTATGTCCATAAATACTGTTGGCTTCAAGAATAATGTACTTTTCCATAGAATGGGTTTTAGTTAGGTTGTTAAATTAAGAATGGATGGCTAAAAGTCATGAACTACACTGGCTTTTGAAGCCAAATAACCTTTGGATTGCTCCTATATTTAATCCATTATACAACGCACTGATGCAGCAACATCCTTTGAAGAAAATAATACTCTACCCATAAAATTATTGCCAGTGTGACCAATGTACAAAGTATTTGCATTGCTAGTGTTGCCTGGAACAATTTCGTACGTTGTCGAACTCCAAAAAGTACCAGCGGTCCCTTGATAAAGATAGTTACCAACACTACCAAATCCGCCTGGTAATCCTGTAAACCCACTTTCATTATACATAATGTTTGGGTCGGTTTCGATCCAATGCTCAGCCCCACCTTCTCTCAACTTGAAGCCGGCCTGGTTTTGACCACCTAAGAAATTTACTAATTCGATCAATTCCGCTTCCGAGGGGAGATGCCATCCTGAGGGGCATACATTTACGGCTGTACTCCAGAGGTACAATTTTCCATATTCTTCACAATTTATGGCTAAATCATCATAGCACCAGGAGGTCGCCCCATCGTAGTTTAAATTTTCAGCAAACCAAGTCTGATTCCCAATTTCGATAGTGTTATAAGTTTTTCCATCACGAGGGTCAGTAAAGGTCCCTGCTCCAGGTCCAAAAGGTTCACCTTCACAATTACAACTCTCGAGATAAACATCATTAATAGTTGCAGGATTCCCGTCGTCGCAAGGCGTCCCTATCAAGGCATCAATCAAATTAGGGCACATGTCCAATGAGTCACAAATTCCATCTCCATCTGTGTCTTCATAAATGCCTACACACTCACAGTCTTCATTAAGGGTGTCGTCAACAGTACAAGGGTCGTTGTCATCACAAGGAATTCCATCTTCGTATGTGCCAATGCAAATACAATCCTCACTTATTATGTCATTAGTTGTGCAGGGATCATTATCGTCACACGGAGTTCCTATTAGGTTGTCATCAAAGTTTGGGCAGGCATCCAATGAGTCACAAACTCCATCACCATCGGCATCCTCAAAAGTACCTATACAATCACAGTTTTCATTGAAAGTGTCATCAATAGTACATGGATCGTTGTCATCACAAGGCATGGCATCCGGACAATCATCGCATCCAGGGAGTGGGAATGGCTCAAATTCATACTCAATCTCTGTAGTAAATTCCTGATCGAAATCAATCAAGTAAGAAAAATCCACCTCGAGGGTTGTGCCAACACCAACTCCAGGGGTAATACCACAGTCTTCTCCTAAACCATACACTGCTCTGCCAATTGCTTTACAAAAAACCTCTGGCTCCAAGGCTTCCATATCAAAAAACTCAAAATCTATTTCTAATTTTAGGGCGACTTCTCCTGCGAGTAAATTGCCAACAGCATCTACATCGCTAAAGCCAGCCGAAGCATCAGGAATTGAAAATGAATTTGATGAGTTAAGTGACCAATCTTGACCTGAGTAGCTAATTATTGAAGACATGGAACAATCGGCCTCGTAACTAAAGGTCATTGAAGGGCCATTCAATTGATACTCCAAAATGACTTCAACCTCGGGGGTAATTACTATGGGAATAGGCCCAACAAAAAAGTAAAGGGGAAGCAAATCTTTTTCGAAAAGAGAATAGTCACCTTTAAAAAATTGGTGTTCATCAGGAGTTAAAGTCACTCCAAGGCTGGAGGTGCTTAATGTTTGAAATCCCAATTGAAAATAATCTACTGTACTTGATAAAACCCCACTATTTACCTGCATCCTCCAGATAAATTCTGGATTAAAAGAAATCGAACCTTCAACATCCATGCCCTGAGCTACAGGAGCATTAATACTTATACCCAAAGACTTAGTCCAATCTTCGGGAATAGCTCGATAATCAAAATTAATATCGCACTGGGCAAATAGTTCAGTAAAAGAAGCTACAGTTGTACTTAGAATTCTCTGATCGCCTACAACGGAAATCCCTGTAATTTTCCGAAAATATCCTTTTGGTGCATTCTCGTGTACCCCAGATACAATTATGTCCCCTTCCACAATACCGTCTAAATCAGGGTTGCCTGTTGAAAACGTTAATTCTTCAGGTGTAATTGAAGATAAGTAATTGTTCATTTCATCAGTAACTATCACTACATTATCTTGGACTATCACATTCTGGCCAAAATTTACAGGTTCACATTCACACTCACCATTAAACCTGAAGCTCCTCCCGATTAGGTTTCCATCTCTACAATCTGAACCCTCATGACATTGCAGACCTGGATCATTAGGGTTAATCGGAGTTTCCTTTTTACAACCTGCAGTTACACATAAAGCCAATAAAGGAATCAATAACCGGTGGAATGAAGTTTTCATCGTTATAATACTTTTTTGAAGTTGTATGGAAAATAACGATTTTTTGTGAGTAGGTTTCCTGAACCTGTCTGTTAGAGTCAGAGGGATTTTTCATTATTAAGGTCAAACTACTATACTTGTTGGTGCTGAAATTCAGTTTATTCATTAATCTTTAGCCTTGTTCTATTAAGTTTTTCACTAAAAATAGTCTGTTGATTATTTTAGTCAAAACTAAAACCCTGACTCAATTGGAAACCGGGTCTGTGCTTTTGAAAGCCTAAATAATTTTCCAAACTCAATGAGTTGGTTGATCACTTTTTTCGAGACAACCATTTCCAAATTATACAACTCTAAAACTAGCTTTTCCAGTTTGGATAACTTCTCTTCGAGGCTTTGTAGTTTGTATTCTATCCCGAAGTTCGGAATATTGAATTGTTTTGATAGGAATCTCCTTCTATTATTTTTGATTTTAAGTTGGCTCTTACAGCTTTTAGGGTATTTTGCGTTTTCATAATACACCTTTGAGTGATTAAATTTGTGGAAGAATAGTGGAACAGAAGGTGGTTTTAGGCCACCAATTGATAGATGTTGAATGAACGCAGAGCATTGCGGTCCAGATCGAAGTAGTGAATCAAAGAAGGCTTGTCTGGAACCTTGCCTCCTTTGCGGTTATAATCGGCTTCTGTGATGTCTCTACTGGTCCCTGGTTCGAGTCCAAGTGGGCCCACCAGCATAAAAAAAGCATCCTTTGTTGAGGATGCTTTTTTTCTTTTATGAGCACAATCGATTCGAGTTTGGCACGAATATCTTCTTCAGGAAGCTGATTCCCTTTTTCTATTTCAGCCAACCCCAAATCGTATATATCTAGAGGAGCTTGATTCATATAATTTATTGATAATCACAAAACATAGTAATGGAAGACAGTTAGAATGTTGCTGTTCCTGTAACTCGTCGGTTTGCAGCTCCAAATAAATTCAGGATTGGGTTGTTCCCTGGCGGATGGGGTTCTCTAAATATCGTATTGCCGTTAACATACATTTCAAAATCTGGAAATCCATCTACATTTCCCGTGAAACTAACTGTCCTTCTTATCTGGTCAATCGTAATATCTCCATTATAATTAATGTCAGGAGAACCCATGACACACGGATTATTTGCCGCACCGGCCAAGCTAAGGCGAACTGGGGTCGTATGACCAGAAGAGGGCTGAAGATTAAAACCTCCTCCCCTAAAAGTCGCAGTGTTAGTACAAGATACATTTCCACTCAAACAATCAAGCTCTACTGTTGGAAAACATCCATTAATATTATTTGTTTGACGAGGGGACGTCCCAGATAAATCTATAGAGGTGGCTGATGTCATTCTCGCTGATGCCGTAATAGAGTTGTCCCAAGAACGATTATCGGTTAGGTAGCAAATAGTTGGGCTCCCACCCAACGGTGATGAATATGGTCCGATAGCAGATTCTCCTGCGTGAGTACCAGCAGGTATAATTCTCGTTTGACCAGGAATAATGCTAGGTATAAAGGCTTTAAACCAAATAGTAACATTATTCACTCTGGCGGCCCTGAAGTATGATTGTTCAGTCTCCTGTAATTGTATAAGATTATGATGGCCCAACGGTCCATTTTGAACGTTACTTGGCCTAAAAAACGAATGCTCAGGTCCATTATTTTTAGAAAAAAATCCCCCTTCACCTTTTTCGCCATGAAAAAATGGTTTTGAAACTTGAGAATTCGAATTAACGTTTTTTTGAATTTTAGTGCCTTTCATAATAATTCTAACAGTTTTACGTGTAAATACTACTCGTTTATTAATTGTTAGATTTTATGACTTATTCCCATTTAATGGATTTTTTTGCACTTGCAAAAAACAAAAGGCACTACTCAATAGGAAACCCTATATTATTAAACTTTTTCCAATCTCTTAAAGCAACTCAACCATAGCCACCCATTGCTGATCACCATTGCCGAAAGGCGGATTTTTACTGCTTGAAGGATTAATAATATGCCACCGCGTACTACCTGCAATCTTTCCATAGGTTCGGCCGTGGTACAGGGTGTACCCAACAACATTACCATGCACATCTTTTTCAGTTTCGGTTACAACCCCAATATGCTGGATACCGCCCGAAGTTGTCAGATCATCAATATTTAGATCAGTTGCTTCGTATGGCATATTTCGGGTACCGTAAAACATAATGGCACCGGGTTTTATCATATGACCTGAATTGGAAGCATCATGCACAATGCGTAATTTTTTCCTGTTATAAAACCAGCGGGCTATTTTGCGGGTATCTCTGGCTTCAGAAGGTGTGGGCAAAACAATTGAGGAGCATTCACTTTTCATCATTTTGGAAAAGCGCAAAAATATGCCGGAACAATCCGACAGGTCTTCGGAATTATACAAGATCTCCCGCTTCTCCATATTTTCTGAATAAAGCTTCAAAAAGGCTGAAAGATCATGCTCCGTTGAATTACAGATATTTTTCCCGGTTTTCGTAGGTCGGGCTTCTTTTTTTATCACAGGAGGTTTGACATTCTTTGTTTTTTCCGCATCGCTGGAAACAGAATCTACGACCTCAATATCCGCTAAAGTATTGGCTCTGGGCGGCTTTTCAGCAAAAAAGTAATAATAAATCACCCCGCCAAAAAACAATATTATGAAGAGTTGATGTTTCATGGTTCTTCAGATGTTGTTAATAACTAGGGTACGAAAATCAGGCCAATAGACAGGTTTTTTATGAAGTTTATCTTTTTATTACTTTCGTAGATTAATCTCATTAACTCAAATTTTAGAAAAAAAGTATTGATCTACCTGGTTGTTTTTGTATTGGTTTTGGTTGGTTTTATCCTCGCTTTCGTGTTTACCGGGCTTCCGCTTCCCGAAAAAACGGAAGCCGTTATCGATGATTTTATTGGTAAAGATTTACAAGAATTTATCAAAGGAGAAACGGGTTTTGCTAAAAATGGTGATGTCTCTATCTGGTATGAAAATATCGTCGAGACGGAGAATCCAAAAGGCACAATTCTCTTAGTCATGGGACATAGTACGACAGCACTTGGCTGGTCACGTTATTTCTTTCAGCCCATGCTTGACAGGGGTTATCGCGTTATTCGATACGATAACAGGGGCGTCGGCATGTCTGATTGGCTGGAAAACTGGGATAAGAACCATCCCTATTCAATAGAGGATATGGCCCTTGACGGAATGGCTGTATTAGACGCTGCAGGCGTTGATCAGGCGCACGTTGTTGGGGTTTCCCTTGGCGGAATGATCGCACAACGCATGGCTATCAGCCATAAAGACCGTGTCCAATCACTCACTTCGTTAATGTCTTCTGGTTTCATGGACGACCCTGAATTACCACGGGTACCTAAGGTTTTCGAAATCAGTTTATTACGGCTTAGTCTGCGGTACAAAATCTCGAGAAGCGAACGTAATGATGTCCGGTTTAGGATAAGTGTAGCAAAAATGCTTAAGAGTCCTGATCATTCAGAAGTGGATTTGCCACTAAGAACTGAAAAAGCGTTATACGAGATCAGGAAACGGAAAGGCTATAGTCCGTATGTCATGAATCAACACACAAAAGCGGTTCAAGTCTCTGGTTCCCGATACGAGGGGCTAAAGGCGCTTGACCTCCCCGTCCTTGTCGTTCATGGTCGTAAAGATCCATTAGTCTTATTTGAACATGGTGAAAAATGTGCTAGCATGATACCTGGCGCAAAGACCATTTGGATTGATGATATGGGCCATGAGATACCGCCTCATTATACGCCTTTGGTGTTGGAGGGGATATTTGAGGTGATGGAGTTGTAATTTTCATTTTTTTGCTAAAAAATTGGCACTCAATAGATTTATTTTTGGGAATATCGTTCGATTTAAGTTTCCCCTTTTTTCAGCTACCTTTTTAATTAAATTCACAAAAATCTAATATTCACTTTTCTTCCAAAGTCTTAATTATCAACAAGTAATTATTAAAATCTGAGCTATTATATTGAATAATATTCAAGTTTATCTTTTTAAATAAATAGAATATAGAGTTTTACACTATCGTCAAAATATTCCAACTTGGGTTCTGAAAGTGTTAATGGAAAACAAGGGATGAGCAAATGCAATTCCTGGCAATCCATCAAACTTCAAAAGAGTGATCTTGAGCTCAATAAATCACTCTAAATCAATAATCAGAACCGGAATTCGTAACGGAAGCCGTTTGGCCACCGACTGTCCTTTCTTTGCCCGGTTAATTCTTAACCAATTCTGCTGCTGGTATTAAATTAATCAGTCGGTAGTTGTAAAACAATTAACATGTTACGCACAATCCTTTGTATGGCCATATTATGCATGGTCACAGTTAATCAATTCGCCTATTCCTCAAAATTGCTTGAATCCGTTGGAGTGGTTCAGGGGTTTACCGAACACATTGAGGTTACCATCGACAGGTCAGCTCCACCCATAAATAATGGATCAATGACCGTTACTGTCAAATTACTGGATTTTCGTGGAAACGAATTACATAGTGAAAATACTACTGGATCATTTGTGAGCATTTCAACTTCAGGATATGCTTCGGGAACATATTCTGTGATCCTAGAAATGATTGGATACACTGAAACACATTACACGACGATTTAATAAGAATTTGAACTTGTTTGGCATGGGTCTAATTTACTGACTCATGCCAATTTTTGTTATTGCTTTGTAAAGCCAGCTTTTATAAGTGATTGGAGATAATTGACTAAGCTGAGTCCTTAGAATTTCTACATCAACCAATTCCTGGTCCCTTAATCTGGTTGATGCAAGCTTTCTCACAAAGCTTAAAAAATTCAAGTTGGCAACAACTACATTTTTTGCGATCGTTTTGTTTCTTTTCAGATATTGTCTAAATGCAATAATATAGTCGCCCAGTGATTGGTCTTCACCTAACTCATAATAAGCCCTTAACACAATACTTCTAGCCCTTAGGTTATAGCTGAAGTCGACATAATTAACATTCTGAAGTAAAAATATGGCGTTTTTAAGATCTTTATGACCGTTTTTAGAATCATCCAGCTTTTTAGATCCTCGAAAAAAGTACAGCGAAGCATTACTTAAATTGCTTATATCGGTTCTAACCTCCTCTGGAAGCATTGGCGTATACACTTTAAGGAAGTACTCTAGCCATTCAAATTCTTCCACCACACATGCTGTGTTCACTATGTTATTAAAGTGGTCGGGAGAAACTTTTCCATGTTCGGCAAGGATATCCCATTTTACACCGTTTGCATAAAGGCTAAAAATTTCCCTGTAGTATTCTTCTTTACCTTGATTCAGTTGTGAGATTCCATAGTTAATAAAACTTGCAAGAATCCCGAATTGCTCAGTTTTATTGGTTAGTTCCCTGTAGGTATTGTAAAACGACTTGGCCTCATTATAGGCAACGAGATTCCTTTTCAGGCTTAATTCCGTTATTCTTCTCCACATTCCTATTAATGGAATCTGAGTTTCCATTTTCCTTGCTTTTGCTAACAGATGGTCCAGATCAGAGATGGAATGATAGTGGTTAACAATGGATTGTCGCATAATACTTTCGTTCACTAACCTCAGTCTTGCCAACAGGTATTGACCTTCAAGCAACTCTGTTATGCCTTCCAAATTGGAATCAATCTGTAATTCATATTTACTAGTTGCTGGATAGAAATATCGATTATATTTCAGATTAAAAAGAGAAGAATAGAATGAATAATTCTTTTCTTCCTGAATCTCGTGCAACGTAATAGCCTTGTCTACTTCACTATAAAACAACTCATCCGCTCCACGCTTCTTATATCCTCTGGCAAGTAAAATTTTCCCTAGAATCGGATTATTCTTTAATTCATCTTCTACAAGGAATTGCTCTAAAATTTTGGATAAACGAGAAATCAGATCGTTTAGTCTTCTGCCATTGTAGTTGCCTGACATCAGAGCTGCATAAATTTTCCTTTTATTGAGCAATTTACGCTGATATTCCGGGTGAGCATTTCTTAAAATCTTCTGGAAATCTACCAACACAGAATGTCTGTTTCCAAATCTGGATTTCAAGTATTTCCCAAATTCCTTTAGATCATTATCTGATAATTGTTTAAGCTGCTTAACCAGTTTGCTGTTAGTAAGGAATGCTGACATTAATACGATAGGATAGCATGTGAATCAATTCGCAATAAATTCATTTATAGACTTTTACAATCAAAAAAAATAAAAAACTATTGAAAGTTAAAACGTTTTTTAAAAGTATTTGTTCGATTGATTTTTTTCAAAAACTATTACTCGCCCATAAATTGGCTTACACATTGATTCACCTAAATCAAGTTCATGATCTCATTTAAGGCAAAGATAATTGAAGTAGAATGTAATAGGAGTGATGGCCGGATTAGATTTCTGCTTGAGAAAAAAGATTTTAACAGAATCACTGCTTTTGCAGATGAGGCTACCACTATCGCTGGTTGCATTCTTTCTTTCCAGATGAATCTTAATGCCGAATATACAATTGAAGAATCCAATGGTGAAAGCTTGCTTAATTCTGTCAGACTCAACATTGAAAACCTTTTGTTCTAAAATTTTACAGCTATGAAAACACCTACTATTATACTTTTGATGGTAATCTTCTCTGCCAAAACCTTTGCTCAGTCAGGAGAAGTTTATGTATTTAAATATTTCAAAGAGCTAGCTCAATGCGATGTCAATGGGAATTGGCTCGATGCCTCTGGAAACATAACAACAGATGAAAACAAGATCGAGAAACACTCGGTTGAGGCAGGATGGAAATTTATTATAGCCAATCAAACAGCAGGGAAGACCATAATCAAACTTTTGAAGTTTACAAATGCTTCAGGCAAAGACTCTGATGAGAAAGAAAAGAACCTTGACGAATTGATTACAACCTACAATCAGACTGCCAAAAGCCAGGTATTTTTCCTACTGCGCGAGAATGAATTAGAAACCAATGCAGTTTTACTAAAATCAAAATGGGACTTCTCCAGTGGGGCTCTGACTTTACCCATGAAAATCAGAACGCCAAAAGATTCCATAGAAATTACTGGCCAAAAGCAGAATAGAGAGCTAGATATCCTTGGCGAATTAAATGTAGGGGCTTCATTTGGCCCTAAGATCAGATTCGGAAAGAATAGAGATTTTTCAGTAAACACTCTTTTTGGGTTCTCACTGGCCGGCATTTCAGTAGATGCTTCAACTACTAATGGGAAAGTAACCGAACCTGGCACCGAACTTCTGGGTGTTACATTTCACGGAAGTGTTGTATTTGAGATCAAGGATTTCCAGATTGTAATCGCAAATGGATTTGACATCTTAGGTCGGGAAGTAGGAGAAAATTGGATATATCAAAAAGGACATTGGTTGGGTATTGGACTTGGTATCAACATTTTCAATGTTAACCCTGCCGGATCAAATTAATCGAATTATGCAAAAAATAGTATCAACTATATTCCTATTACTCCTATGCCATCTGGCTATCAATGCCCAAAATAATTCTAACTGCAATATCCCTGCTGATGCATTTGAGATTTTGAAACAAATAAACCAATTGGAAGTTGAAGTCAACAGTCTGAAACTTGATCAAAAAGAACTAGAACAGGCGTCTGTTTTACTCCATTCAAGCAGAGAAAAATTTAAAAATAGTTCATTTGATATTTTTAATAATGGAAATGTTTCAACGCTCCTCAGAGACGAGTTATACAATAGAATTTATGACCTATCCATTGAATTGACAGAATATGGTAGTAATTTTCAAAACTTCAAGATCAAACTCAATGTCGATCAACCAGAGCAACTACTTGTTGAGATTTTGGATTACTTAAATCGAGACACTATTAATCTTGATCAAGAAGAATTAACCAAAAAGAAAAACTCTATCGAAGAAAAATACACTTCAGGATTAAATGACCTTGAAAAGTATAACGAAGAAATTCTAAGTGGCATTATTTCAACCGGAGAATGCATTAAAAAACTAAAAAAGTCGAATAACAGGCAATCCAATCTTCATAGAACAGCCATTATGGTGGGTCTTCCTGCATTCTGTATCACCATTTTGTTACTTTTTCTCGTGCCATATTGGATAGAATACAAAAAAGCTAATTCTGGTGGGTCAACCGACAACGACAAACAATACTTACTTGACGTTGCCACTGTCCTTTTGCTTACTCTGACCATATTGATATTGGGACTTGCCGAAATGATTACCAGTGAAGTCTTAGGAACTTTACTGGGTGGAATTTCAGCCTATGTTCTAAACCGAAGTTCTGTTTCTCAACGAACAAATAATGCAAATAGAAATACAAACTAAAAAATTATTCACGAATGGAATTTCTATATAATATCTGGGAAAAAATAAAAGGATCTCCTTCAGTTCTTTATCCCACGTTTCAAATAAGAACCTCAAACATCCTTGATCAGAAAGTTAATATTGGGAACCCCATTCTTCCAAGGGAGCGTTACTTTGAAATAACACTTACCGAACAATTCCTACAAAATAAGCGGGAATATTGGAATGAATTTATTCCATTAACCTTATTTTTTTCTGAGTTTATATATGCTGGAGAAAGAAATACCTTCCCTTTCGTTGTTGGGCCAAAGCTATTAAAAAGCCGTGAACAATTGGATGGGAAAGAAAGCATCAGGTATAAAAATACGAGAGTATGCGGACCAACACCCTACAGAGGAGATAATGTAAGTCTCTTCACAGGTTTGTTTAGGGTAAAAACCAAGGACTGGGCAGCTCAGACCATCAACTTTCTTGAAACTGTTGCAACAGCTTTTGACACCTCTCAACTAACTGGTTATCTCTCTGTTGCTAAGCCCATCATCTCAGGTATTGAGAGCTTTTTTGACATGGGCAAAGAAATGCAATTCCGAATAGGCCAAAGAGATGAATTTCGGGATCCGACCATCCATACTACCAATCAATTTAGAAGTGGTTATTGGGTAATGATCAGGAAGGATCAAGATCAGATAAAAAAGGAAAACTTTTGGGTCAAAGATGGTGAATTATTTATTGGAACCTCGCGTAACAATATTAAACCTTATGTGGAAAGTGATTACACTTTATTTGAAATCAATGGTTTCCAAAAAAGAGGTGATTATGAGACTTTTGAATTCCACAAAAATTGGCAAAAAGTTCACAAACTGGTTATTCAAAAAAATGGAAATGAAGCCGCTGTTGAGTTTCAAAACCTAATGGTCAACCTGTATTCCAATCACGATATCATAGCGTTGCAAAAGAATCAGCTGGCAGCCATGTACTCTGGTTTATTTGAAGAAGCAAAAAAAGTTTTCCTTCAACAATCACCCAGAATTGAATTATCAAAATCTCTATTACTCAATCAAAATCTTTTAAACGATACAGGAATAACGGTTGAATTTGATCCTGAAACGATCGACATAACGCAACAATTTATAAAAGATACTTCTCCCAGAATTCACAATCAAAACTTCGAAATTGATGAGCAATTTATCGAAGATTCTCTTGATAATCCAATATTGAAAAACCCTAAGCTGTTGGAAATGAAAGCCACAAAATTAGGCAACTTCAATCCTTTAATTGATTTAATAAACAGTTAAACTCATCATATGAAAAAGACCGTAAAAGACACCTTCAAGACCAGGGTCCTGAATTGCATAGAATCCAAGGAGACTTTCAAAGACTGGAATAGAAATACCGCGGAAGCATCTCAAACATTAAAGTCGCCTGCTAAAGTTCCAAAATCAACGGATCTTAGAGAGGATTGGTGGAAAATTAATGACCAGAGAGATACAGGATCCTGTGTTGGCTGGGCAACAGCTGATTCGGTTGCCAGGTGGCATTTTGTAAAAAAAGGATTCCTGAATGAGACCGAATTGCTTTCCGCAAGATATGTTTGGATGGCATCCAAGGAAACAGATGTCTTTGATCAAAGACCTTCAACTTTTATTGATTCCTCAGGCACAAGTCTAAAAGCAGCCCTAGATATCGGCAGGAATTATGGATTTGTAAAAGAGTCTTTGTTACCGTTCGAAGGTGGGAGCCTTTACAAAGAAGAAGAGGATGTTTTTTATGCTGTTGCTTCAGGGTTTAAAATCCGAAATTATTTTAACCTGAATATTGGTGAGAAATTAATTAACTGGAAAGTCTGGTTATCTTCAAAAGGTCCAATTCTAACCCGGCTAAATGTCGACTCCAGTTTTTATGAGGCTACCAATAATAATGGAAACCTTGACAGGCATAAAAACTACAGTTATGGAGGTCATGCGATCGCTATAGTAGGATATACCCCAGACAGATTCATTATTAGAAACAGTTGGGGTGAGTCATGGGGTGACAAAGGATTTGCATACGCTTCCTATGCCTATGCGGAAAAAGCCTTTACTGAGTCTTACGGGATAAGTTTGTTTTAGCCTTAGGAAATCATCACTTACTGCGATACTAATACTAGCATTTGGATCAATGGAATCATGTATGTAAATGGAGGAAATGACTATATTAATAATCTCATTCCCTTTTCAAAATAAAATCAATTGGATCTAAATATGATTAGCAAACAACTTCCCAGGCACTTTTTGATACCCATTGATGAAAAAACAGAACAGTCAATTCAATATCTCATAAAAGAAACAATAGACAAAGCTACCAACAAAGAGGAAAAGTATTCATTGAACGGAAAGCAGATATTTTTAGCTCCCAATAATGAGTCAGATATTGAAAAAAGAATTCAAAAAGCTATTAAAAAACTAAAAACGCTCAAAACCTTTAAGGGAAGCAATTACCATGTCCTATCTGACGCCAAGGGAGAAATTGGTAAAATCCTTATGGTTTACAGAAATAATGATTTCTTAGAGACTGAATATAACAACTTCAATTACAGTCATGTGTACATTGATGTTCTTACCAAATTTTATCAAATACATGATGATAAAATTGATATAATTACCGCTGCATACGAGAAAAACTCTGAAAAAGTAAAAGACCTTAACAAGGCCATTAACATTTTAACCCCATTAACAAAGTTGGATCAAAAAAGGTCTTTTCATAAAATACTGTTCCAATTTAATGACTATGTACTTGCCAAAAACACAATCTCAGACATTACTCCTGATAATTCCTTCTGGGTTCAAGATGAGTATCTCATTATAAAAACTATGATTGGCTCTGTGGAAAAGACTTTGCTTATCGAACCTTTTGATACTTCTTTCAACAAATCACTTGGAATCACAAAAAAACTAGTTGATAACAATCCAAAATATTTGGCGGTCAGAAGTCCACTTGCGTTCAGGGCAGGAAATTTTATTATTGGAGAAGATTTCGTTTTGATTGGAATAGACGAAGTATTTTTTAGGAATCAAGGCCTTCTAAAAAATGGAGAGAATGATTGTCGTTGTTTATTTTATAATGAAAGATGTGAAGACGAAGAGAATTGCTTTGGTACAACATTAAGGACATTTTACAGAAAATTGTTCGGCTTTGGTGCTACAGAAACCAAAAAAATTTACTTTATCAGGTCATCTCCGGAAGCATGTGCTATGTACCCCAAACCTGCCGACTTAAGCACTGATTATGATACTCAAATACATGGCGAACAACATAGTTGGGATGAAAAATTTTATGACTGGATTAGTATTTATGCAGATGAAAGTGATGAAGCTCGATTCCAGACAATAAAACAACCGATATATCATCTTGACATGTTCATCACCTACGCTGGGCAAACGGTATATGGGAGGAACATCCTTGTTATAGGTGACCCTATTTCTGGAGAACCGTTCCATCATCCACAAACTAAAATCATGAAATTCTTAATCGATGAAATTGTGGATCAATTAAAAGAGGATTTTGTAATTATCAGGAATCCACTTCCTATAACATATTTGGATAAATTTTTAGGATATAATGGCGAAAAAAAAGAATGGAAAAGGAAGTGGTACCTGGCAGCGTATAACAATTGTGTAGTTCAAATTCCAAATAAAATACCAAAAGAAAATAACCACTCTGTAAATGGGAAACCCATTGATAATATGCCTAAGCCAAATAAAAAAGTTGTTTTCTTACCTCGGTTTGGTTCAGATTTTAGTGCTGAAAAATCAGAAACTCTAGATGAAGCAGGGGATTGGTCTGAATTGAAAAAATATGATTTAGCCAACCAAATGCTCTGGGAAAAACTTGGCTTCAAGGTTTTACTCATGACAGATTACAATCACATGGCTGTAAATAGGGGAGCATTAAAATGCATGATAAAATGCCTTGAAAGATATTAATTGATAACCAATAAAAAATATGATCTATGAGTACAATAGAAAATGTAAGTGCAATAACTTTCGATACTGGTGGAAATAAATTGACTGTATGGTATGATTCCAACTCAAAAAAAGTAGACTTTAATATTACAACTCCGATAAAATTCAAAATTGAAAAAGTCGGTTCAAATGTAAAATTCAATTATCGCAATAATAAAAAACTCTCAGGAACTCACTATTTCTTAAAAGCGAAAAATACAATTGTAAAAGTAGAGTTTGGCGATAATGGCGGCGGAGACTACACTGTAAGAATCATAGGAGAAACTGATGTCAGAGATTTAAAAAACAAAGTCTTTGGTTTGAACATGGAAGATTATGTCGTTAGCATGTATGCTAATGGAGGGATGATTGAACTTGCTTCAAATGGTAGTCCTGCATTTTAATTAATGATTGCTAATTGATATGTGATAGGGTTATAGAGAGTGACTCTCTACCCAGGAACAAAGTTCATCGATCCCCAATGGTTTAGGAATCTCAACTCTCATACTTTGGAACTTTTCTAGGAAAACACTCTGTTGAGTCTGTAATTCATTTTTATCCGTTAAAGACAAACGTTTTTGAAGATATAGGATTGTGGTCTTTTCAACTGCATTAACCCTCTCCGCCTGTTTAACAAATCGACGAAGATTATTTATCTGATTATCAACATACTCATGGTGCCCTAACTCATAATGCACGATTAACTCCAATACCCTGGCAAATTCATAAATATCCGTTCGTATACCCGTCCGGTTATCAAATATCATGCTGATCCAATCAAGGCATTTATCAAAATTCTTTTCCATAAAGAAAAGGACCATAATATTGTGCAAGAATGTGGCCCGTCTTGAAAGGGTTACATTGTTGCCATAGTTCTCAAGACCTTTTTGTATCTCAGGTACGATTGAAAGAGCTTTGGAAAAAGCCCCGGTATTCAAAAAAAAGAGCATCCTCAAATAATAAACGTTCTGGAAAACTTCAGCCTCTTGGATAATATCCCTGGTTTTTAATTGTTCAATCTTCTGAATCTGTTGTTCAAAATCTTCAAACTCTTTGATTTCCAAACAATTACTTAAATAATTGGAAACTCTGATTATATATTCTTTTTGATAAAATTCTTTCATATCAGGGTGGTTGTCCCATACCTCAAGAATCTTTTTATAATGCAAATTTGCAAGCTCAAGTTTACCTTCTATCAAGGCAATTAAGGCCTGGCTATCATGATCAAGGTATTTTGAGTAAAAAGACATATAACGACCTCCTCGACCAACCCGTTCATTGCATTTTATTTGTTCCAATATTTCGGGTTCTCTTACAACTGCATTTCGCTTGCTCTTTCTGTAAGTAACAAGAGTGCGGTGTTTTAAATAACGAAAATCGAACTCTGCTTCAATTTCATGGATCACTGTTTGACACAAGTTGTATAATGACTCAATCTCCTGAACCAGATTTTTTTTTCCCTGAGCTAACAAAATAAAGGATTTCCGTTTTAGGAACTCAAGAATAAATGTATAGTTATGTACCCGCTGAGCAAACTTTAGTCCTTGCCTAATTACCTTTAATGAATGAGTATGCATCCCCCTCTTCTCAAGTATAATTACATTTGTGAGATACCTGATCAGTCTAAGGTCTACAGATTTTTTTTCATTACTCTGCCGTAGGCTATTTAGGATAAGATTGTAGAGATAATTCTGGATTTCAGGTAAGGCTTTTAGATTAACTTTTCCATCAAGCTTTTCTTCAAGTTTTAGCTTGTCAAAAGTCTCAATTGAAGACAAAGCTTCAAAAACTTTCAAATAGCTTTTTTCTCCACTTTGAAAATTGCAGAATTGCCGAAAGTTTTTTCGTTCATTCTTTGATAAAGAATGGATAAGGGCGTGAAGGTCATTCTTGGCCGCCATCTTGCATCAGGTTGGCTTATGAAGTAATCTAAATCCAATCCTAAGTTAATGCTTTTGAAGATAGAAATGCTCGCTTCACATTCCTTATCGCAACAATGTCACACTCCCCACACGATGCAAGTTACCATCAACATCAGGCGTACCCCGCCAATTCGAGCCATCCTCGAATACCCCGTAGGCCTTCCAGACATATACGTCCTGTGGCAATAACTTTCCGTTATAGGTGCCATCCCAGGCTTCGGCAGGCTGGCCGCCATCTAGCGCCGTGGAACTCCAAAGCAATTTGCCATAAGTCGAATAGACGTCAATGCGATATTCCGTCAACCCTACCCCTTTCGGCTTGAACAAACGCACGTCGCCCGCTCCGATCTCGGGAGAAAAAGCATTTGGAATGAATAGACCATAGATCAATTGTGGCTCAATTGTCACCTGGGCAGTATCCGGACAACCATTAAAGCCTTCGACGATTAGCGTGACGACGTGAGTGCCATTCTGGAAATAGCGGTGTTGGGGACTTTGCTCGGTCGACGTTTCACCATCGCCAAAATCCCAAAACCAGCTGACCGCATTTTCCGAAAGGTCAACAAATTGAAGAATGCCACCTGACTCTTCGGTGTAGTCGAATTGGGCAATTGGAGTTGGTTGCACCTCAACTACATTGAAAACCCTGATCGTATCGGCACAAACGCCCTGGTAAAAAGCGATGAGCTCAACATGATAAATCCCGGGCTCAGTGTACGTATGAGTAGGATTGAGCTCATTGGAGAAATTGCCATCACCAAAATCCCAATAAGCGGCATCTGCATAAACAGAAAGGTTTTCGAAATTGACCTCAAGAGGAGCGCAGCCAACATGATCGCCAATATCAAAATCAGCTAGCGGCTGCTCAAAAGTTCTAAGCACTTGCTGAGAAGTGTCGACACAACCAAATTGATTACTACTGATAAGGGTAACGGTGTAATCCCCCTCTTCATCATAGGTAGCCGAAGGGTTGATGAGTGTTGAACTGGTGCCGTTACCAAAATGCCAGTCATACCCCTCTGCATCTGTAGAAAGGTTAGTAAAATCAAAGGTAACCGGCAACCCGCATAGGTCATTGGTACCGAAGTCAAATTCACTGTCCGGAACAGGGAATACAACAATATCAGCAAGCGAAGTATCGTGAAAACAACCATTGATATCCGAAGTCACCAAAGTCACTGTATATGTGCCCGGTTCGATATAGGTATGCTCCGGATGTTCCTCAACAGAGGTATTATTATCGCCAAAATCCCATGTATGGAAAGTCCCATTGACAGATTGGTTGCTAAACTGTACGATTAGGGGGGCACATCCTTCCATTCCTGAAATATCAAATTGGGCTAAAGGATTATCCAAAACTTCAATTTCCTGAGAGACGGTAGCTGAACAACCTGATGCAATGCCTGTAACCGTCAGCGTTACGGTATAGACACCAGGATTTTCATAAATATGAACAGGGTTTTGGGCAATTTCCGAAATACCATCTCCAAAATCCCAGACGCTATTCACCAATCCCATTGTTGTATTGGTAAAAGTGATCTCGTTCCCCTGGCAGACAGAAGCATTGGCTGTAAAACCTGGCACTGGAGGCGGTAGAATATTAATCGGAATCAGCATGCTATCGGTTCCACAATTGTTCGTGGCATATTGGGTAACAATGTATTGTCCACTTTCCGTGAAAACATGAGTTGGGTTTTCTTCTGTGGAACCAGTTCCATCACCGAAATCCCATACCACACTGTTTTCGAAAGCAGAAAAATTGGCAAAATTGACGGTCAATGGCGGACAACCACTGGTGGTATCTGCAAAGAAGAAGGCTTCCACCGCCGGGGGATAAACCGTAAAATCGTGGGTTGCCGTATCTGCGGCACATACATTAGAAATAATCAATGTCGTTGTAAAAATTGCGGTAGTATCCGATTCGTAGGTGACTGGGCCCGGCAAAGAGTCTGTCGAAGTCTGCCCATTACCAAAATCCCAATAAAAATCAGTGGCTGTGCCCGTGCTCAAATGCGCAAATTCAACGGTCAATGGCGAACATCCATCATCAATATTTGGTGAAAACTCGATAACAGGCTGTGTATGGATCAACACCGTATCCAAATGGCTCGTAGTTCCACAAAGGTTCGTTACTTCAAGCGTAACAACATATGTCGTATCATTGATCCCGTCTTGATAAATTCCGGGGGGTGGCGTTTGACCATCAAAGGTTTCTCCATTGCCCAAATCCCAGAAATAACTGGGCTGGTAACCGCTGCTCAAATTAGTATATGTAATTGGGGTTGTGAAACATCCTTCTGTTGTATCAAGCACAAAATCAGCAACCGGGGGCTCGGTTACGAAAATCGACTGCAACGCCGAATCTATACACCCATATGCATTTTCTACGGTCAAAGAAATCGTATAAATGCCCGGAGCAGAATAAATATGCACACCCTGCACCGCCGTTGATGTTCCACCATCTCCGAATTCCCAGAAAACTGACGTACTATCGACTGAACTATTATTGAAGAAAGCGGTATCTCCCACACAAATAATTCCCGGTCCATCGAAAACAGGGATTGGCAGAGGATGCACGACCATTTCCAATGTATCTGTTCCGACGCATTGGGAAAATGACTCGGTCCAGAAATAAACGAGGTAATGATCTCCAACTCCTGCACTTCCAGGATCGAATGCCCCGGTTAACGGATCCACGATACCTGGCCCTGTCCACCAGCCACCTGAAGGCGATCCCAATGGAAGGTTAAAAGTCGTATCCGTAACACACGCCTCAAGGTCTGGGCCAGCATTCACAAAACTTAGATCGACAACAAAGACTGTTTTGAAATCAGAAACCTGACAATTCCCAAGTCCCGTTACGAAACTAAGCGTGTGCGTTCCTCCGCCTGCTACTGCCGGATCGAAAATACCTGTTGAGTCCACAATACCTGACCCGCTCCACTCTCCTCCTGCCACTGGTATATAGCCTGTTAGACTAACGGGCCCCTGGTCAATACAAAAAGTGTCAACCGGACCTGCATCAATTTGAGGTAATGGGATAATATTAATAGTAATGGTATCTGAGTTAGGACAGTTGTTTGAATCCACTATGCCGTAAATGGCTTCATAGCTACCAACACCACCTGCTGAATCCGGGTCAAATTGATCGCCGCTAATGCCGGCACCGACCCAAATTCCACCAGAAGGGTCTGTTTCCGGTAAAGTAACCAACCCTGGAGTATCACAGAATGTGGTATCGTTGACATCAATTTCCGTTAACGGAATAACGACAAGACTATCCACATTCGAACACATTGTCAATGAGTCGATAAAAGTAAAATAGTAAGTCCCCGGAGTCGTCATGGCAGGGTAAAATGCACTACCATTTCCCCCGTTACCGGAAATATTCCAGATACCAGGATTTGAATTAATATCCACATATTGGATTGGGTCTGCATTATTGCATTGATCCGGTGGCATTATCAATTCCGGTAACGGAAACACTTCTATTAATTTTGAATCATCACCCTGGCAAAAACCTGATCCGACGGTGTACGTTACCTGGTGAATACCTGGTCCTGCCAACTGGGGGTTGAATAAACCCGAGGTATCGATCCCGCTTCCCGACCACGTTCCACTCGAAGTGAAAGTGAAAGGTGCAAAAGGCGCATCGCTGATACAAACTGCCTCGTCAGGACCGACATCTACGGGAATTGTTGAGGTTACCGTAATGGTAATGCTATCGGCATTCTCGCAGAAGGTAAACCCGTCAATGACATTGTAGTAGAGAACATACACCCCCGGTCCGCCAGCTGTTTCGGCATTGAAGGTTGCATTGACGCTGTTTACACCCGGTCCTGACCAGGATCCACCTTGGGGAGTGGCCTGTGGCAGAGGCGTTTCTAAATTATTGATGCAAAATGAAGTATCGTTTCCTGCTTCTACCATAGGAATTGGAAGCACCTCAAGAAAAGCAGATATTGAGCAGTTCGTAAGAGAGTCAGTAAAAATAAATTCATGTAAGCCGACGCCAGCCAAATTCGGGTTAAAAAAACTTCCATTTAGACCCTGACTTAAAGTGGTCCAACTTCCAGGAGAAGATGTCCCTACATTAAGATCGATCTCTGGCTCATTCACACAAAGCTGAGGATCTGAAAAAGTTACTGCTGGTGCTGGTACTACGGTAATGTCCTTCGAATCTGTCGTAAGACAAATGCCAACCCCTTGGGTGAGCAGGATCGTATAGGTTCCAGGACCAACCAACGACGGATCGAACAAACCGATACTGTCAATTCCGGGGCCGGACCAATCGCCACCACTGGTATTCGAAGACGGCAAAAACGGGGCGTTATTAGAACAAATAGATTCCGGGTCACCGGCATCCGCGGGTATATTGGAAGTAACGGTGACCTGGACATTATCGGCTGCAAAGCATTGGGTAAGGGGGTCGGTGTAAAAATAACTGAGCGTATAGGTGCCTACTCCACCAGCAGTTTGTGGATTGAACGTGCCATTAGCCGTATCCACCCCCTGCCCTGACCACGTCCCACCCGCCGGAGTACCATCAGCCAGCGGAATTTCTGTATCATTGTCACAATATGAAATAGTCGGCCCTGCATCAACGATTGGAGGCCCCACTACTTCCACCAATGCATCATTCAGGCAATTGGTAGAACTATCTGTAAAGATAACCTGGTGCACACCAATTCCAGCCAGACCAGGAGAAAAATTAGAACCATTCAGCCCATTGCTACTGGAGACCCAAAAACCGGGAACCGAAACGCCATCATTGAGATTAATGCTGGGATCATCGATGCATAACAGGTTGTCGGGCAAGTTGATCACTGGAAAATCATTCACTTCTATATCTAGCGAGTCTTGTACAAAACAGGCACCGAAACCGAAGGTATAAACTACGGTATGAGTACCAATACCAGCTGAATCGGGCTCAAAGACCCCCGTTAATGAATCGATGCCCGGCCCGGCCCACATCCCACCAGAAGGATTAGCTGAAATCGTGGTCGGATTTGCCCCAATGCAGGTATTAAAATCGGACTGCAAAGTTAGTCCACCTGGCGAATTGACCACAAAAGTACCAGTCGTCGTAGCGCTACCACAAGCATTGGTTACCGTTACCGAAATATTGTAAGATCCCGGAGAGTCGTAAAAGACCCCTGTAGGATACTGGTCATTAGATGTAGGAAGCGATGATCCGGGAAAGCTCCATTCGTAGAGGGTTATTGGACTGCCATTATCCACAAAGCTTACCATACTTGCGTCAAAGTCAAGAGTGCCTGTTTCACAAGCCGACGTAAAAGGCTGTAAGACTACTTCGGGCACATCGAGAAATACGACCGTAGTGTCCCAGGTATCAACACCACAAAAATTACTTACTGCAAGGCTGATATCGTAGCTCCCTGGTTCAGTAAACTGGATTTCCGGATTCAGCGAGTCCGCGTAGATCGAATCAACGAACATCCAGCCATCAGTAGGAGAAACCGTCCAGTTATAACCTACTTCGTGGCCAGTGGACGTATTATCAAAAGTCAATAGACCAGGAATGCAGTTATCTGTGGAGGAGGAAATATCAACAATCGCTGCTTCTGCTCCGGGAGGTTCAAATATTTCAAAATCAATAACTGCTGTATCTGGCGGACAGGCATCAGATTGAATGATCAGCTCAATAGTATAAACACCAACAGAATCGAAAACAACACCTATCACCTCTGAATTGAATAGTGAGCCACTTACTAATGTCCAGCCTCCAGCGGGCGTGATGGTCCAGAAAGTAGGCGCAGTTCCTGAGCAGTCGCCATTCATGACTTCATTAATATTGCCAGAAGTTGAGGAAATCGTAATCTCTTCTCCCGGGCAGGAATTAGCTGAAATATCAAAATCCGCTATTGGCGGCGAACTCAGTTCAATTGGCTCAATGATCGCTGAGGTGGAAGCACAGGGATTGGTCGCCTGTATCCTTACATCAAAAGCATTGTTGTAAAGTCCTGAAGTTGTGGTTACCCCACATGAAGTTTCCAGGAAATCGAAAGTGAAATTGGATGGTGGCGGATGCGCATAAGTTTCTACCAGTTCTCCATTCACAAACATTTCGTAGGTGGTCCCTTCTGAATTTAACGAAGCATTCGTTATTGGAAAATCAATAGTTGCTGGCACGCATAGTCCTACCGTATTGCCATTCGTATTCAAACCAACTGCTGGATTTGATCCATAGTAAAAGGTATAAACTGCGGTTGAAACATTACAGGTCATCGAGCCATTGCCAACCACTTCGACCGAAATATCATAAAATCCGAAGGCTGTATAAACATGAGAAATGGGCGTATTCGGACTGAACGTTGAGTTATCAAACACTTCCGGTGCGGAACCATCGCCCCAATCTATCGTATACAGCACATTATCCAAAAAGGTAAGTGAAGCATTAAAGACTTCTAGTGTAGCATCTTGCTGTACATTCGAACAAATAACAAAATCACCACCAATATCACCAATTGACGCATCTGGTGCAGACTCAACTACGATAGTTTGGGTCGCACAAGCTACACTGTCTGCATATAGTGTAACCATATAACTCGCTCCAGCTATTGAACCAGGAAAGGCATAGGTTATCGTATCTCCTTCTGCGTCAAACTCACCGCCATCAAAATCCCATTGATATAAGACCGAATCAATTGCACCCAAAACAGTGAAATCTACCGGAACCTGACCACAAGGATTATTATCTGAAACCGTAAAATAGCATTGAGCAGAAACCAATGCCATTGGTCCGAAAAATGTAAGTACAATTAATGTATATAGTCTTCTCAAATCTTTCGCGTTCAATAATTTGGACTTAATCAATGTCCGCATTTTATTTGGTCACTATTTTAACAATAGTGGCAATCAGAAAAAATTCTTACAGTCAAGAAATCTGTTTTGGCGTCCTTTACCTTTCGTTCCGGTTCCACATGGATAAACTGAAGTAAAATGCATCCTTAAGGTAAATTCATGTGTCCCTCCGCCAGGTGGTCCTAGGCCTGTCAGGTTGGCATCATAACTATATCCGAAATTGAGTCTCAAACTTTTGCTCATAAAGACCTCCCCACCAAAGCTTAGGATAAGTTCACTGGTATTTTCCGCATCAGGTATGGGAAAACGGTTTTGATAAAACACACCGGTGTAAAGACCTTGATACATCACAAAAAAGCCATAGGTGAATACCTCAATGCCACTTTGGAGATCAAACTTAAAATTAGGCGACCATGATAACGAGGAGGTCGTTTTGCCTTCGAATACCTTAATCGGAATGATCGACCCAGCATGGATGGTTAACCTTGCCGGAATGGCAGATTCGATTCCCTGGAGAGATTCGTCGGTGGCTTTCCCACCAAAAAGACTGGGTAGATGATGAATACTGATGCCTACACTATTCCGGGTCGCAACTGTTTGTCGCTTTTGCTGGCCCTTTTTTTTCTTGCCTTTAATCTTGATATCAAAACGATACAAAACGCCAAAGTCTGCATCGAACCACGATTGTGAATCGGTAATGGGTACAGCGGAAGTGGGGTTCAGGGCGCCGGTTTCAGGATCGAAAGGTCCAAAAACAGGGTCGATTTGATCGCTAAAGATCAAGCGACTCCAGTCTATTGACTTTTCAACCCACCGGCTCCCCAAACCTATGTGGATGTTGCTTTGGTCTGTTCCAATCGTATAAGCATACGTGAAACCGACTGACTGTGTCTTGAGGGAAGCTTCCCCCTCAAGGTCTTGAAAAAAGGTTAAACCAAATCCACTGCTAAGGCAGGGATACTGGATTTCACCGGAAAGGTAATACGTCTGGAATCCGCCGGGTACGCGGGTCCATTGGTTTCTGATGCTGCTCGTAAATGCCAGGCCGCCGTCTACCCCGGTAAATGCCGGATTCAAATAAATCCGGTTAGCATAAAACTGGGAGAAAGAAGGGTCTTGGGCATTAGCATCAACAACAGCAAAAGACAATACCATCAGAAGAAGGACTGTCCTCATAATAGTTTGGGTTAGAGGCCAATCGAAACCAAATATTGGTTTTGATTTTTTTCCTGATTAAAAAGTTTGGGTATTAAATCTGTTGTCTACTATGACAATACATAGTAAGGATAAGGAAAATTAGGCTTTGGAGACTTTGAAAAAAGAAAATTTCTTACGGCCTCAAAAAGGAATTATTTATTACTCTCAAATTTTATCCTGATCATTTCCTCAACGGTTTTCCGCTCTATGCTGGCTTCGAGCCACGAAATAAGATCAAGATACAGGAAGGCCCTAGCTTCAAAAGGATTATTTGAAATCTCAATTAATTGTTGCTTAAGCGCTTCAAATGCTGGCTTTACCTGATCGGGTAGAAGGCCAAGTGCTTTCCGCAAAAACTTTAGAACTGCTTGATGTACAAGGCTAAGATCCTGGTGTTTAAGCAAAAAGCGGTATACTGATTTGATCAAATGTTCCAATAGGTCGTAATGCCCTAGTTCAAAATGGGCAATCAGGTGAAGCATTCTTGAATAACACTGGATATCTGCCCTGAGGTTGCCGATTCTCAGTTGGATTACTCGATTAAGGTATTCGATTGCGGAGGCATATTGACCAGCCCCAAAATATAAACATGCAATCTTATAGAAAAACACCAGTGAACGGTGTAAATCGAGATTAATTCTAAACTTTTCCAGCCCTTCTGCTATTTCAGGAACCAATTCAAGGCCTTTTGAGAAAGTGCCTTCCATAAAATGCTGGTTGATCCGAGCCATATAAATGTAGAGAAAAGCCCGAATATGGGTATTAGTGGAATACTTCTCTTCGTTGGTATAGTAAAACGACTGGAGTTTATCCAATTGTTCTTTAAACCGTTCATTGTTATTGATCAGGAACAAAGCGTTCAGGACATTGTGCAAGCCCTTCATATACATGACCGGATGCTTTTCACGTATCTCAGGGTTTTGATCAAAAAGAGCAACCCACTTTGAGGCATTTCGGTAATAAGCGACCCAATCTTGCTTAATATAATTATACCAGGTATGAGCGGTTTCCCAATGAAAACGTTCAAAAAAACTTAAAGAAGCCTGATCGACTTTGGGAAGTTTGGATTTGAAGAAGATTTCCAGCGCCTGGCCCTCCTCTTCGTTCCTGATATGACCCAAATCAAGATACCTGCCATACATTCTAAGTGAAAGACTGCTCAGCGAACTTGACCCTTTGATATTATGCATCAGGCGGTCCGATTCTTCAGATAACAAATCAGCTCTGCCTTCAATAGATCGCGTAATATGCCTGGATTCAATCAATTTTTCGAATTCTACAATTTCGAGATGCAGGATGTCGAGATGTTGTTTCCTGGCAACCTCCTTGATCTTGGCCAGAATCTTCAGACTTTGAAGGTATAATCCCTTCTTATACAGAATTCGCGCATAATCAAGGTGCTCTCTAATTTCAACATCTACCAACTTATTTTTGTGAAGTAGCCTTAAACTCACCAATAATTGTTTGTACAAATGTGCCTTCAGGTTAGAAAGCTGCTGGCGCTTAATCGATGTGATTTTTTTCAGGATGTGTTCCTCGTCGTAGCTACTCGATTTATCCAGCACATCGAACAACATCTGGAATTTGGTATCCTGACCGCCCTGATTTCTATTAACATAAAGTTTAAAATGCCGTTTTTCCGACTTCGACATGGTCTTGATCAGGGTGAACAAATGATCTGTCTGTTGGCTGGGCATTGTAAAAATATATTAATTAATAGACTGTATTACAAATACTTACAAAAAAACAACTTGATTTAAAAATCGTAGTGCTCTCCGAATTTGTGTTAAGATTAGAGATAACGAATTTATAGATTTGATTCTAATAATAAACCCTTACCCGAACTAAAATCCAAAAAAATCTCATGAATCAAGATCGTGTCTTAATCTTCGATACCACGCTCAGGGATGGCGAACAAGTGCCTGGATGTAAACTTAATAAAACTGAAAAACTTGAGATCGCAAAAGCACTTGAGTCACTGGGTG
This sequence comes from Bacteroidota bacterium, assembly GCA_039028895.1. Classification (GTDB taxonomy): domain Bacteria; phylum Bacteroidota; class Bacteroidia; order Chitinophagales; family Saprospiraceae; genus JAHDCJ01. The sequence goes on from JBCCHF010000032.1 coordinate 30,602, forward strand.
TCGATGTCATTGAAGCAGGTTTCCCTATTTCCAGCCCCGGCGATTTTGAATCGGTACAGGCCATTTCCAAAATTGTCAAAAATGCTACAGTTTGCGCACTTTCCCGTGCTTTGGAAAAAGATATTGACGTAGCAGCCTCGGCAGTAGCTTTTGCCAGGAGGCCCAGGATACACACAGGGATCGGTACCTCAGACATTCATATTAAACATAAGTTCCAGTCTACCAGGGAAGAAATTATCGAAAGAGCCGTTGCAGCAGTTAAGTATGCCAAGAAATTTGTCGAAGATGTGGAGTTTTATGCAGAAGATGCAGGAAGAACTGATAAAGAATTTCTGGCCAGAGTAGCAGAGGCTGTCATTGTAGCAGGCGCAACTACGATAAACATTCCTGATACAACCGGCTACTGCCTGCCTGACCAATATGGCGAAAAATTTGCCTACCTGATGGACAATGTAAAAGGCATTCACAAAGTAGTGCTATCGGCTCATTGTCATAATGATTTGGGCATGGCTACCGCCAATTCAATCCAGGCTGTAAGATGTGGCGCCCGCCAAGTGGAATGCACCATAAATGGCATCGGTGAAAGAGCCGGAAATACTTCTCTTGAAGAAATTGTGATGGTTCTGCGCCAACACCATGAACTAGCTTGCGACACCAATATCAACACCCAACAACTTTATAGGATGAGTCGAATGGTTTCAGAAAAAATGGGAATGCCGGTGCAGCCAAATAAAGCAATCGTTGGTGCCAATGCATTCTCACATTCTTCAGGCATCCACCAGGATGGGGTATTGAAAGAAAGAATCAACTATGAAATTATGGATCCTGCTGATGTAGGCGTTTCAATGTCTAAGATCGTGCTGACGGCAAGGAGTGGGAAAGCAGCTTTGAAATACCATTTGAAAAGATTGGGGTTTGACATAAAAGCACTCAACATCGAAACCATTTATAAGAATTTTATTTCCCTGGCTGATACCAAAAAAGAAGTGGTTGAAAGTGACTTGATCAGCATGATGCGGCGCGTTCGAGGTGCTATTTCATCTTAGGTATCTATTCATTTCCTGTGTTTTTTATTCACTGATCTATGGCAAAAACACTTTTTGAAAAAATTTGGGAAAAACACATCGTTAAATCACTGAGCGATGGTCCGGAAGTCCTCTACATTGACCGTCATTTCATCCATGAAGTGACAAGCCCGCAAGCATTTGCAGGACTCGAAAAAAGAGGTTTGAAAGTATTCAGACCAGAGCAAGTAGTGGCGACGGCTGATCACAATGTCCCTACAACCAACCAACATCTGCCCATCTCCGACCAGCTTTCCAGAATGCAGGTTGACACCCTCACAGAAAATTGTAAGCAACATAATATTGATCTCTACGGACTGGGGCATCCTTTCCAGGGAATTGTACATGTAATTGGTCCGGAACTAGGTATCACGCAACCAGGCATGACCATTGTTTGTGGAGATAGCCATACCAGCACGCACGGTGCATTTGGCAGCATAGCTTTTGGCATCGGGACATCTGAGGTACAAATGGTATTAGCCTCACAATGTCTGCTCCAGGTAAAGCCAAAACTTATGCGGATCAATGTTGAAGGAGAACTGAAAGCAGGCGTCTTGTCAAAGGATATCATTCTCTATATCATTTCAAAAATATCGACTTCAGGAGCTACTGGCTATTTTGTCGAATATGCGGGTTCCGCAATCCGAAATTTGTCGATGGAAGCCCGAATGACCATTTGCAATATGAGCATTGAGATGGGGGCGCGAGGCGGCATGATTGCTCCAGACGAAACTACCTTCAACTATATTGAAGGCCGTTTACATTCCCCGAAAGGGAAAGTATTTGAAGGACAAAAAGAAATGTGGCGATCATTGGCCACCGATGAAAATGCTGTTTTTGATAAAGAGTTCACCTTTGATGCTACCGATATAGAACCCATGATCACTTACGGCACTAACCCGGGTATGGGCATTAAAGTAACCGGACAGATCCCCGATCTCTCGGATTTCAATAGTGATAGTGAAAAGCGCTCTTTCCGGAATGCGCTTCAGTATATGGGGCTGCAGCCTGGGAAGGCGATTAAAGGTCAACAGGTAGATTATGTTTTTATTGGTAGTTGTACCAACTCCAGGATAGAAGATTTGAGGTTGGTGGCCAGCATAGTAGCAGGCCGGAAAAAAGCTGAATCCGTTAAAGTGTTTATCGTCCCCGGTTCAAAGCAAGTTGAACAACAGGCTATTGCCGAAGGACTTGATGTCATATTCCGTGAAGCGGGTTTCGAGCTCCGCCAACCAGGATGTTCGGCTTGTCTGGCCATGAACGACGACAAGATACCAGCCGGAAAGTTTTGCGTCTCTACGTCTAACAGAAATTTTGAAGGCAGACAAGGAGCAGGCGCGCGCACGATGTTGGCCAGTCCGCTTACTGCGGCAGCCGCTGCCCTTTCAGGTTGTGTTACTGATGTCCGTAAGCTCCTAAATTGAACAAACTCATGGAAATTATTAATTCAACAGCTGTACCGCTTAACCGCGAAAACGTCGATACCGACCAGATCATCCCTGCCCGTTTTCTAAAAGCGACTTCCACAGATGGATTTGGAGATAATCTTTTTTGCGATTGGCGATTTGATAATGATGGTAACCCTAAATCAGGATTTGTACTAAACGACGATCGTTATTCCGGGAAGATACTGGTTGCCGGTAAAAATTTTGGCTGCGGGTCAAGTCGGGAACATGCTGCATGGGCCATAAAAGGATACGGATTTGAAGTGGTGGTCTCGAGTTTTTTTGCTGACATTTTCAAAAACAATGCCCTCAATAATCATGTGTTACCAGTTCAGGTCAGTGAAGGGTTCCTTAATCGTTTGTTCTCAAAAATAGACGAGGACCCGAAAACAGAGCTCACCGTTGATCTGCCAGCTCAGAAAATTTCCATCTCGCAAACTGGAGAATGGGAGCGTTTTGAGATTTCAGGATACAAGAAAGAATGCCTGATCAATGGGTATGATGATATCGACTTTCTTCTCAGCATAAAAGAAGAAATAGAAGCTTTTGAAGCCTTAAGGTAAACCCAGAAAACTAAAAAGTACATGAAAAAATCAATAGCAGTTTTATCCGGTGACGGTATCGGACCTGAAGTGATGCGGGAAGCCATTAAAGTGCTCAACAGCATTGCCAAAATGTACGATCATACATTTGAATATAACTACGGCGAGGTAGGTGCTTGCGCGATCGACAGCACTGGAGACCCTTTGCCACAAAGATCCATAGATCTGTGCCTGGGGGCCGATGCCATCCTCTTCGGAGCCATCGGCCACCCCAGGTACGACAAAGACCCCAACGCCCCAGTCAGACCAGAACAGGGTTTATTGAAATTGCGCAAATTCCTTGGATTATTTGCCAACGTCAGGCCAGTAACAGTTTATCCGGAATTGATGGACAATTCTCCATTGAAAGTTGACAGACTCAAAAATGTTGATCTTGTCATTTTCCGCGAGTTAACCGGGGGGATTTATTTCGGTGAAAAATCAACCACTGATGATGGTAAACAGGCATCGGACACCTGTACTTATTCCATTGAAGAAATCGAGCAAATCAGTCATGAAGCCTTTAAAGCTGCTCAGAAAAGAAGAAAAAAATTAACCTTAATTGACAAGGCGAACGTGCTTGAAACAAGCCGTCTTTGGCGTAAAGAAGTGAAACGCATCGCCACTCAATATCCTGATATAAAAGTTGATTACCTGTACGTCGATAATGCGGCTATGCAGATGATCATACACCCCAGACAGTTCGATGTCATCCTGACCAGCAATATGTTTGGAGATATAATCAGCGATGAAGCCAGTGTCATTACAGGCTCATTAGGATTATTGCCTTCTGCATCCTACGGAAAGTTCATTGGCATGTTTGAACCGATTCATGGCTCATACCCACAAGCCACTGGGAAAAATATCGCAAACCCGATCGCCATGATATTATCAGCTGCCATGATGCTCGATTATTTCGAAATGACCGACGAAGCCGAACATATCAGACAAGCTGTCGCATGGGCTTTCGCCAATAATATCTACACTCGCGACATCCATCCTGAGGCCTACCTTGGCACTACAGAAGTTGGAGATATCATCGCAGCATATATCGAAGACGATCAATTCCCCTGGTTTAATAGGGAAAACCTTGAATTAGGGTCAAGTACGATTATTTAAGAGACTATTTACAATTCTTGCCGCGTTTCTCTTTCTTCTTCAAAAACTCCTTTAATTTATTTTTATCTGAACCAGTTGGAGTTTTTGTGTATGGAAATGGGCTGAGTGGTGATACTTTAGACTCCCCACCTTTTGATAAATCAACCTTATTATAAGTGTACTCGGTTGTAAGCGTATAAGTAAATGAAGCTAGCACCTTGAATGGTGGTGGATCGACACATATCAATTGGGGGTAAAATACCGATCGCCGCCTAACGATATCTCCATCCTTAAGTTTTAATTTTCCTTTATCCGTACAAATTACCCCTCCATGCTTGATATGCGGATAGTCGCGCATCTCGAGCTTGTCAAGCTGACCATTTGGCTTAAGGAAACTTTGCTGTATGGGGTAACAAAACCAGATATCTCCAAGCGGTTCCAAACTGTGATCAATATGAATTGGTCCGCCAAGTACCTCTTTAAAATCTTTTTGACCTTTCCGCTTAACCTCAATAATAGTTTGGACATATTGCACCCAACATGCGCCTTCGCAACCCGCTTTACTCAACTGAGCATAATCGACGATAAGTTTGAAGTTTACACCTGAACTAAATCTGTTGTTGGTTGAATCTTCAAAGTTATCACCGCCTAGAAAGCCCCTATTCACAAACTCAATCTTCCCTCTCGCTTTTTTACAAGGTTTTTCAATTTTAAAATCAACGACCTCAAGTACATTACGTGCCCGCACCTGGGAATTGCCGTCAGATTTGGGAACAACCTCCTTGATAATACCTTTTTTGAGATTATCGCAATTGAATGTAGCTACGAAAAACGGGACGCTTTTAGCGGTAATTTTCTTGCCGGATTTGCCAACTTCATACAATCGAATCGTGAAATAATGGGCTGTGCCTGGCAAAGACACAACACCAACTTTCCCAACAGGAACAACCGTCGAATTGACGCCTTTAAGTTCCACTATTCCCTGGTCTGAAAAACCATCGTAAACAAGACCAGGCATCAAAATTTTTAGCTTGACCTCTTTAATGCAGCAATCATTCGGAACCTTTAACTTTTCGGTTGGCACTTCGCCTTTTTCCTGAAAAAGGATCATAAATTCTTCTTCATTTTCGAATTCAATTCCTGCTTCCACTCCATTAATAAAATAAGTTGAATATGTAGTAGATTGTCCAGTTTCACTGTAAACAACAAGATCCAGATCACCTCTCCCTGAAGTGTCTATACCTTCCGGGAAAATATTGGCGAAATACACTCCAGGCTCAATTTCTTCGGTTTCGACTAATTCATATTTATTGCCATTGACCTCTAGCAAGAACCTGGGTTTCCTTGTCATAATGAGCATCTCCAAAAATCCTGTTCCAATCTCCTCATCTTCTATCCAGTCTGCGGAAATAATATGCGGTTGATTGCCTTCTACAATATTGGAGAGTAATGCTAGGTCAGCTTCACCGATAAGACCATCAGCATCAATGTCAGCAGTCACACCCGGACTATCCTCTGCATCTTCAAGAAAGGCAGCTAAAATTTCCAGATCGGCACTGTTAACCCGATCATCCCCATTTAGATCACCATTACGGATGCCGTCTATATTCAGAAATGTAACGACGGTATCATTTTCCAATTCAATATTTTTAACAGGCAGATCGACCTCGTCTTTATCTGTGACTGGTCCTCCGTCACCACAAGCACATAATAAAATAGAGCAAGAGCCAAAAATCATTAGATTGATAAGAGCAGAAAACTTTTTCATAATGGGGCTATTTTAATTTTGATAATAAATGTGGAAAAAGATCTGACAGAGATTTATATCCTGAAAATTATTGCAGATCTATCTCAAAGTATCGGGTACCTTCAATGGGGTTAAATCGGTAAGGCTCAATTTCATAAAACCCGGCTTTTGTGTAAACATGAATGGCTGCTTTCATAGAAGGCAGCGTATCCAGTCTCATTTTCTGGTACCCCAAAGCCCTGGCAGTTTCGATGCCTTTTTTCATCATCAATTTACCAACGCCAAGCCCTCTTGCTGCGGGCCGGACATACATCCGCTTTAATTCACAAACCTCTTTTTCCAACTTTCTTATGGCGAAACAGCCTGAAAGCTTATCTCCATTCGCGTAAGCCAGGAAAAGCACTCCCGCAGGCCTTACATACTGGTCCTGGACGGAAGACAACTCTTCTTCGAAATTCTGGAATGAGAGATCAATGCCAATGTAATCAGCATACTCCCGAAATAGTGCAACAGCAAACTGAAAATCTTGCGACGATTTGACTTCATCGAGTTGAATCACAGTAGGTAGATTATTAATCCAAGAATTAAACCACTGTCCCAGCGGGCTCTCTCGCAGAGGACACTGTTAGGATCAAATAGAGGTTTGACTCCCTTTTAAGTAAATCTAGCACACATTGAACTGAAAATCAACCCTTAAATCATATATTGAAAAAAGTGAGGCTTGTCATTGAGATACTCGCCAAAGAATTGCAGATCCTTCATCCTCGTCAAGAGTGGTTCGAAATCGGATGGGGTTTTCAGCTCAATACCCACCATGGCAGGACCCTGCGTACGACTGGTCTTTTTGGTATATTCGAAGTGGACAATATCGTCATCAGGGCCTAGCACTTCGGTTACAAATTCTTTAAGCGCGCCTGCCCTTTGCGGGAATTTTACGATAAAATAGTGTTTGAGATTCTTATAAAGCAAAAGTCTTTCCTTAACCTCGGGCATCCTTGAAATATCATTATTACCACCAGACAGGAGACACACTACATTTTTACCTTTTATTTCCTTCCGGAATTGGTCTAGCGCTCCGAGTGCCAATGCTCCTGCGGGCTCGGTTACGATAGCATCCTCATGGTATAACTGAAGGATAACCTCACAAATTTTACCTTCCGGGACAGTAACTATTGCATCTAGGTTTTTCTGACAAAGGGTGAACGTTAAGTCTCCTACCCTCCTGACAGCCGCGCCATCCGCGAAAGCGTCAATATGATCGAGCGTAACCAGATGCCCTGCCTGGAAAGCGCGAACCATTGCTGGAGCGCCTTCCGGTTCTACCCCGATTATGCGGGTGGAACGACTTAATGATTTGAACACCGTGGAAACACCAGCAGCAAGTCCGCCACCACCTACAGGCAGGAAAAGGTAATCGATCGGATAATTTGCCTGGTTCAGTATCTCCAGGCCAACAGTTGCCTGACCTTCGATGATCTTTTCGTCGTTGAATGGATGGATAAAAGTGGCATTATGTGTTTTGGAATAGTCTAAAGCAGCGTTGTAGGCATCATCAAATGTATCGCCAATTAAAGAAATATCCACAAAGGATCGACCAAACCATTTTACCTTTTTCACCTTTTGGGAAGGTGTAGGAGATGGCATGAAAATCTGGCCATTTATGCCTAATCGCTGGCATGATAACGCAACGCCCTGGGCATGGTTACCTGCAGAAGCGCAAACAATACCTTTAGATAATTGGCACTTGTTAAGGCTATTGATTTTATTGTAGGCTCCTCTGATTTTGTATGACCGTACAGCCTGCAGGTCTTCCCGTTTTAAAAGTACATTGGCGGCATATCTCTCGGATGATCCGAAATGGGGCTCTAGCGGTGTTTCTCGCACCACATCCTTGAGTCGGATAGCAGCCAATGCCACATCCTTAACATCTGGTTTGAATCCGGGTACAGGCTGTACAGTCATCTGGCTAGCTGTTTTGCTCAACCATGGCTTTGACATTCTCTGGTCTTAATTGCCTTACTTTGGCACCAGCCTGCCATAATTCTGATTCGCGAAGCTCTTTAAGCTCTTCACTTAATTTTGATCGGTAATCCTCCGCTTTATTAGCTTCGATAACGATCTCGGCCTCTTTCCCTGAAGCAACTGATTCATAGAGTTCGTTAAAAACAGGGGTTGTGGCCTCGCGGAATTTATGGCGCCAATCAAGTGCACCACGTTGAGCTGTAGTAGACGTATTGGCATACATCCAATCCATTCCATTTTCAGCTACAAGGGGCATAAGACTTTGGGTCAATTCTTCAACTGTCTCATTAAAGGCTTCAGATGGAGAATGCCCATGTTTGCGTAAAACATTGTATTGAGCCTCGAATAAACCGGCCAAGGCTCCCATCAGGATACCACGCTCACCAGTTAGGTCAGAGTATACTTCCTTTTTAAAATCAGTCTCAAAAAGGTAACCTGATCCGACCCCAATGCCCAATGCAACGACACGCTCAAAAGCACGGCCTGTAGCATCCTGGTGAATGGCATAACTGGAATTCAAACCTTTTCCGGCAAGGAATAAACGCCTCAAAGAGGTGCCTGACCCTTTAGGCGCAACAAGAATCACATCCACATCAGCCGGAGGGACAATTCCTGTTTTTTCATTAAACGTAATCCCAAAGCCATGTGAGAAGTACAAAGCCTTGCCAGCAGTCAGATGCTTTTTCACTGTAGGCCACTGGGCAATCTGCCCCGCATCAGACAAAAGATACTGGATGATAGTTGCCTTCTGGCAAGCCTCCTCAATACCGAAAAGATCAACTCCTGGAATCCAGCCATCACGTTTTGCCTTTTCCCATGAAGGAGAATCAGGCCGCTGGCCCACGATTACCCTAAAGCCATTGTCTTTCAGGTTTAATGATTGTCCGGGCCCCTGTACACCATAACCAATTATCGCAATGGTTTCATTTTCAAGAATCTGACGAGCCTTGTCTAATGGGAATTCTTCCCGAGTTACGACGTTTTCTTCAACGCCTCCAAAATTTATTTTTGCCATGATTTGGTCTATTTGTTTTTAGTGAATTAGATTTTTGGTTGATGTTAGATAGTTGATTATTCTAAGTTCTTTATTCTAATTTGCCAATTGCCGATTGCATCCTGCCTACTGCAGACTACCAACGGCTACTTGCGCCAGTTCCATTTCCTTCAGATACTCAGCAAATGGTTTCATCGGCTTGGTGACGGCTACTCTCCCTGAGCAGACAAATTCAAGTAATCCGAAGGGTTTTAACTGGTCAAATAACTGCTTGATCTCACTTTTGTATCCGGCTTTTTCAAGAATGATAAAGTCCTTTTCCATGGAGAGGATGCGCGCCTGGTTTTTGCGAATCACTTCTTCGACTGGCATCCCATTGTGAATAGAGTGTATGGGGACTTTGTAAAGTGCAATTTCCTGATATACGGTTTCTTCATCGCGATGGTAAACGGCTTTGAGCACTTCCACTTGTTTTTCGAGTTGCTTGACGACCTTTTTCACCTGGTCGACATTCATTTTGGAGAGGATTGTAAATCTTGATACCCCTTCAACCTCTGATTCAGAAACGGTAATGCTTTCGATGTTCAGATGCCTTCTTGTGAAAACGGCTGCTACCCTTGCTAACACACCCACCTGGTTTTCGGTGAAGATCGAGATAGTGAATAATTTTTCCATAATTATATTTTATTCAAGTCTGATGTCTGAGATCGATGCCCCGGAAGGCACCATTGGGAATACGTTATCTTCTTTTTCTACCATTACTTCCAGGAAATAGCTGCCATCATGGTCAAACATTTCATGAATGGCCGAATCAAGGTCATTTCGATTGTCTACTTTTTGGGCTTTTATACCGAAACCTTTTGTGATGGCCACGAAATCGGGATTAATCAATTCTGTTGCTGAATATCGCTTGTCGAAAAACAACTGCTGCCATTGCCTTACCATTCCAAGAAATTGATTGTTTAATACCACAATTTTGATATTGACTTGTGTCTGAAAAACAGTACCTAGTTCCTGGAGGGTCATCTGGAAACCACCATCTCCGATAATCGCGATCACCTCTCTGTCAGGAGCGCCGACTTTGGCCCCAAAAGCTGCAGGTAAGGCAAAACCCATAGTGCCCAATCCCCCGGAGGTGATATTACTTTTTGATTTGCTAAAATGGGCGTATCGGCAGGCCACCATCTGGTGCTGACCAACATCTGTTACGATAACTGCATCACCTTCTGTTTTTTCGTTGATCCGCCTGATGACTTCAGCCATTGTAAGACCTTCTTTTTCAGGGTTGAGTTCAGCATTTATGATCTTTTCGTATTCGATGGCATCGCAATCTCTGAATCGTTGTAACCACTCCGGGTGCGTATTAGCGTTGACCAGTGGGATCAGTTCTGCCAAAGACGCTTTGGCATCACCTAATACAGCAACATCTGCTTTTACGTTTTTATCAATTTCGCTGGGGTCGATCTCGAGATGAATGACTTTTGCTTGTTTGGCGTAGTAATTCAGGTTACCTGTCACTCGGTCGTCAAATCGCATACCGACGGCTATCAATACATCGCACTCATTAGTCAGGACGTTAGGCCCATAATTGCCATGCATGCCCAACATACCTACATTTAGTGGGTGATTAGTTTCCAGGGCAGACAATCCCATTATCGTCCAGGCTGCTGGTATACCGGTTTTTTCGATGAGGGTTTTGAGTTCGTTTTCGGCTTCAGCCAAAATTACTCCCTGACCGACCAGTAACAATGGTTTTTTAGACTGGTTAATTATGTCAGCAGCCCGCTCAATACTTCCTGGGGCTGGTGTTGGCTTTGGCAAATAGCTTCTGAAACCCTGACATTTTTCGTATTGAAAATTCAGTTCTCCAAACTGGGCATCTTTTGTAATATCTATGACTACTGGCCCTGGCCTACCTGATCGAGCGATGTAAAAAGCTTTGGCTATTGCTTCTGGGATCTCTTCGGGTTTTGTAACCTGGAAGTTCCACTTGGTGACAGGGGTCGAAATGCCAATAACATCAGTTTCCTGGAAGGCGTCAGTACCAAGCAACGCAGAAGGTACCTGGCCGGTTATACAAACCAAAGGTGTTGAGTCAATCATAGCATCGGCAATACCAGTGATCAGGTTTGTCGCTCCTGGTCCTGAAGTGGCCATAACGACACCTACCTTCCCGGATGTACGTGCATAGCCTTGAGCAGCATGCACAGCTCCCTGTTCATGGCGAGTCAGGATATGATGCAGTTGTTCTGTATAATGATATAATGAATCGTAAACAGGCATAATCGCACCTCCCGGATAGCCAAAAATGTAGTTAACTTCTTCAGCAATCAAAGATCTTACAAGGGCCTCTGCACCTGAAATCACCTGTTCTGAAACGTGATATTTTTGCTCTCCAATCATGACTACAAGTCAGTAATGCAGCCTAATGCTGCAGATGAAACGTTTTTTGCATATTTGTAAAGGGCTCCTGATTTGGATTTTAAAGCAGGTGGTTGCCAGGCTGCTTTTCGCTCCATTAATGCCTTTTCTGAAATGTGCAGTGTTATTTTGTTGGTGACTGCATCAAGTTCGATGATGTCTCCATTCTGTACTAAAGCAATTGTTCCGCCTACCTGTGCTTCAGGACTTACGTGACCAACTACAAACCCGTGACTACCTCCGGAAAATCTGCCATCAGTGATCAATGCTACATCTTTCCCGAGTCCGGCACCAATTATTGCACCTGTCGGTTTCAACATTTCCGGCATTCCCGGGCCTCCTTTGGGTCCGGAATACCGAATAACGATCACATCTCCTTTTTTTACGGTACCATCTCCTATGCCTTCAATAGCAGAAAATTCATCATCAAATACCACTGCCGGTCCTTTAAATTTTTCGCCTTCTTTACCAGTAATTTTGGCAACTGCTCCTTCCGGGGAAAGGTTACCGTATAATATCTGCAGATGACCGTTTGCTTTTACCGGAGATTCCAAACCGAAAAACACTTGCTGTCCTTGTTTGAGTGAAGGCGCTTCAATCAGGTTTTCTTCCAGAGTTTTTCCAGTAACGGTCATACAATCGCCATCCAGAAACCCTTTTTCAAGGAGATATTTCATGACTCCCGGTGTGCCGCCTACGTTGTGGAGATCTTCCATCATATATTTTCCGGAAGGTTTGAGATCAGCCAGAAGTGGTGTATTATCACTGATATCCTGAATGTCATTCAGCGAAAAGTCAACGCCAACAGCATTGGCCATAGCCAGAATATGCAGAACGGCATTGGTCGAACCGCCTAGTGCTACAATAGTAGTAACGGCATTGCGGTAAGCAGATTTGGTCATGATATCTCCTGGCTTGATATCATTTTCGAGCAAGACTCTCAACGCAGCTCCAATTCGATCGCATTCTGCTTTTTTATCGAGGCTGACTGCAGGAGCTGAAGAACTGAAGGGTAAAGACATACCCATGGCTTCAATAGCTGATGACATAGTGTTAGCTGTAAACATTCCGCCACAAGCCCCTGCGCCCGGACATGAATTTGTGATTACTCCTTCGTAATCGTTATCGGAAATCTCACCGCGCAATTTCTTACCATAAGCTTCGAAAGCAGATATGATAGACAGCTGTTCATTTTTGTAGCAGCCGGGTTTTATTGTCCCGCCATAGACGAGGATTGAAGGTCGATTCAATCTTCCCAGCGCAATCATTGCTCCTGGCATATTTTTATCACACCCAACTACCGTTATCAGGCCATCGTAATAATGAGCACCTGCCACAGCCTCGATAGAGTCAGCGATTATCTCACGAGAAACCAGGGAATAACGCATACCTGGAGTTCCATTTGAAATGCCGTCACTAACACCAATCGTGTTAAAGATCAAACCGACCAGTTCGTGGGCGTTCACCCCAGCCTTAACCAGTTTCGCCAGGTCATTCAAATGCATATTGCAGGTATTGCCTTCGTAGCCTGTACTAACGATACCAATGAGAGGCTTGGCCAGGTCTTTCCTGGTAAGGCCGAGCCCAAGCAACATCGCCTGAGCACCCGGTTGCGAAACATCCTGCGTAATACGCTTGCTATACTTATTAAGCTCCATAGGTCAAGGCTGTTTGCGGAACGTATTGCTTTTTGTGGATCAATTGCTGGTAAGCTTTTGACAAGCGATAACCACTAGTCGCAGGCCATGCTTTTGCGAATGGAATATCATCGAGGGATTCAATGCCACAGACTTCGGTTGCTGTGCCTACGAAAAAGGCGGCATCTGCCCCTTTAACCTCGTCAGGTGTGAAAAACTTTTCCTTTACAGGAATGCCTAGTTCGTTAGCCAGGTCCATGATGGTAGCTCTTGTGATGCCTGGTAGAATATTACCGGGCGGACTGGTGAAAAGTATACCCCCGTTCTCAAAAAAGAAATTGGCACCCGGCCCTTCAGCAACATATCCGTTGACGTCCAGCAAAAGGGCTTCGTCGTATCCTCTTTCTCTGGCTTCAACCGAGGCAAGAATGGAGTTGACGTAATGACCCGAAACTTTAGCCTCCACGACACAAGACCTTGGATCAGGTCGGCGATAAGGCGAGATGGTAACTTTTATCAATTGGTCGCCCAGAAATTTATCCCATACCCAAGCCATCATTGCAAAATTGCTTTTTTTCCCAGGCGTCAATGACATACAAGGATCCATATAAACCAGAGGCCGGATATAAGCATTCGCAAAGTGGTTCCTTTCCAGCAATTCGTAATTGATGTCAATCAGCTGTTCTACAGAATAGTCAAAAGGAATCTTCATTTGACGAGCCGACCAAACCAGTCTTTCATAATGCTCACGAGCTTTGAAAATGGAAACGCCTACTTCTGTGTCATAGGATCTGATGCCTTCAAAAACTCCAAGGCCATAGTGCATGGTCTGGTTATACAAATTGGAACCTGCCTTTTCAGGAGATACCCATTGTCCGTCGAGATAAATTATAGTGTCGTTATTATAATACATAGCTGAAGTTTATGTGAAACTAGGCTGGTTTGGCCATTCTTCCAGTTAAAAAATCAAGGAGTTTACGATTCATATTTTGAAGAAAAAAGTCATTAAGTGCTGATAGTCAATTTTTTACAAAAACCAATTTTACAGTGCCCAAATATTCGTGAAACCCAAAAAGCCTTTCTCAATTGATGGTGAGAAAGGCTTTTCAGGCTACATAAACGTCCATTTCTCACCCTGGTGGGATGACGATAATTACGACGATTACGATAATATTCAGGATTCTGTTTTTCATTGGATGACGGTAATAACGAAAAAAGCCTTTCCGAATGTTTCCGGAAAGGCTTTTTTATTTCACGTGATATAAAGACATTTCCGGTAGTGCTTAAGTCACTACAATTACTACGGAAATGACAATAATTAATATGTTCATTATTTGTTTCATGCTAAACGAGTCGATAAATATATAGGGAGTTTTTGATGTTGTCAACCCCTTGCAGCAAATTTTCTGTTTTTCATAATAACTATTACCCGAATTCCAACATTAGGATTTCCTCGATCATTTCCCTTGAATTCGACAATCTTGGGATCTTGTATTGGAGGCCATTTTTACCTTTGGAGTGCATCCAACGTTCAAAGCCACCTTTTGGTAATTCTACCACCTGCAGTGGTTCAAACATCATATTTCGCTTACGGCGTGAATAATAGTCTGAATTAAACTGTTGGAGATTCTTGTCCAGAATACGCGCAAAATCTTCAAGATTGCCTGGTGGTTTTTCAAATTCTACCAACCATTGGTAGCCATTCAATTCGCGGCCAACAGGATAGCGTGGCGCAGCTGTATAGTCTTTGATGCTGGCATTAAATGCCTTGCAGGTTTCTGACAATGCTCGATCTGTATGTTCACTGGTAACGATTTCGCCGAAGAGATTAATAAATTGTCCAATTCTTCCGGTTACGCGAATCCGGAACGGGGATAGCGATGTAAATTTGACCCGGTCTCCAAGTACATACCGCCACAAACCGCTGTTGGTACTGATAATGATGGCGTATTCTTTATCCAGTTCTACATTTTCTATGCCGCAGGAATCCGGATTCGGGTCATTGATTTCCTCTACCGGAACAAACTCATAGAAAACTCCATTATCCAATAATAGCAGCATATCATCATCCTGAGATCTGTCCTGAACAGCAAAAAATCCTTCGGAAGCATTGTAAATATTGCGGTAGTGAATTTGATCGGAAGGCAATAAAGCCTTAAACGTTTCCCGGTAAGGATTGAAGTCCATCCCTCCGTGTTGGAATAGTGTGAGATTTGGCCACACATCCAGTAAATGGTCCTTGCCTGTTATTTCTAGAACGCGGCGGAAGAGCATCAAAATCCAGGTGGGCATTCCGCTAACACTGGTAACTGGTTCCTTAGAGGCCAGGTGAGCAATCTTTTCGATCTTAGCTTCCATATCCGGCATAAGTGCAGTCTTGAAATCAGGTGTTAAAAACAGGCGGCCAACCGGGATCATTTTATCAATTAATAAGGCTGAAATATCTGCAAAAACAGCATCAGGATAACCTTCTTCAGTTTTGTAGTTCCCTCCCAGGATAAGGGCCTTGCCTTTGAAAATTTTTGCTTCAGGATGTCGATATCTGAACAGGGTCATCGAGTCTCGGGTTCCCTGGTTATGGCAGGTCTTTAGGTTGGCTACCGTCACTGGAAGAAACTTGGACTTGGCACCTGAAGTACCTGAAGTTTCTGCAAACCATTTTGCCCTTCCTGGCCACAAAATATGTTTTTCGCCATGAAGCATTTGTTCGATATAAGGCTTCAGCGAATCGTAAGTCTGAATTGGAACTGCCTTGCGGAATTCATCATAGCTACTGATGGATTTGTAGTTATGTTGTTTGCCCCATGCGGTATTGTGAGATTTTCTCAGTAATTGTTGTAGCCAGCGTTCCTGGGTTCTGACAGGATGTTTCATGAATTGCATGATACGTGGCAAATTGAGTTTTAGCCACCATTGCATTCCAGAATCCACAAGTTTCATAGAGCGAAGGTTTTTGGAAATCGAGAGAAGTTCAACAGTTTTCCAGCTAAAATTAGGCTTTTTTAATCTTCGGAATCGAAATTTTCGACGAACGTATTATTTCTGGTTGAGTTCCAGTTTCAAAAAGCGACCGGTATGACTTTTTTTGTTTTTGGCGACCTTTTCGGGTGTACCTGCGCAAACTATGGTACCGCCTCTATGGCCTCCTTCGGGGCCAATATCGATAATGTAGTCGGCTACTTTGATTACATCGAGGTTATGCTCAATAATTAACACCGTATTGCCTTTATCAACCAGGATATTGAGCACATTAAGGAGCATTCTAATGTCTTCAAAATGGAGTCCGGTCGTTGGTTCATCGAGAATGTAAAGAGTATTTCCCGTGTCTTTCTTGGATAACTCTTCCGCCAATTTAACGCGCTGAGCTTCGCCACCAGAAATGGTTGTAGCCGTTTGTCCTAGGGTAATATAGCCCAAACCGACATCCTTGAGCGTTTTCATTTTGCGATAGATCTTCGGAATGTTTTCGAAGAAATCAGTGGCTTCGCTGACGGTCATATCCAATACATCTGATATTGACTTGCCTTTGTACAGCACCTCAAGAGTTTCCCGATTATAGCGTCTGCCTAGACAGGTTTCACAATCGACCTGGACATCAGGGAGGAAGTTCATTTCAATGACACGCTTGCCAGCCCCATGACAGGTTTCGCAGCGGCCGCCCTTGACATTAAAGGAAAAACGGCCAGGTTTGTAGCCTCTGATTTTGGCTTCGGGTAAACCAGCAAAAATCGACCGAATATCTGTAAACACCCCGGTATAGGTAGCCGGATTCGACCTTGGTGTTCGACCAATTGGTGATTGGTCAATTTCAATGACCTTATCGACATCCTTGATGCCTCTTATTTTCTGGTAGGCCAGTGGATTTTTACGGCTTTTATAAAAATGCTGTCGCAAGATGGGGTAGAGTGTATCGTTGATCAGGGTCGATTTTCCACTTCCAGAAACCCCGGTGACACAACAGAATGTTCCTAAAGGGATCTTAAGATTAACTTTTTTCAGATTATTGCCAGTAGCACCAATCAATTCAAGGAATTTACCATTCCCAGGACGCCTTTCTGAGGGGACCTCTATCTGCTTATGATCATTAAGGTATTGTGCAGTTATGGTCTCGGCATCTACAAAAGAAGCGGGAACGCCTTGTGCGACCAGTTCGCCCCCATGTTTACCAGCTCCTGGTCCCAGGTCGATCAGATAATCAGAAGCCAGCATGATTTCTTTGTCATGCTCTACTACCAAAACTGTATTTCCTATATCTGCCAGTTCGCGTAAAGCTTCAATCAATTTTTGGTTATCCCGTTGATGCAGACCGATACTCGGTTCGTCAAGGATGTAAGTAATTCCGGTTAACTGTGATCCGATTTGTGTTGCCAACCTGATTCGTTGAGACTCCCCTCCTGAAAGCGTGCGAGCAGGGCGATTAAGCGCGAGATAGTCTAAGCCGACATTCAGCAAAAAGCCTAACCTGAGTTTGAGTTCTTTAAGGATATCTCGGCCAATAGCCTTTTGTCGGCTGTTGAGTTTGGGCTCTACTTCTGCTACCCAATTGGCTAAAACGCCAATGTCCATTTCCGCTATTTCGGCGATATTTCTTTCTCCAACCTTGAAATGAAGAGATTCCTTTTTTAGGCGGTACCCATCGCATTCCGGACAAGTAACAATCGACATAAAGCTTTCGGCCCACCGCCTGATCTTATCGGAGGTGGAGTCATTATACCAGCGTTTCAGCATATTGACCAGGCCTTCATAAGCGAGGTTATACGAGTAATCCCCTTTTCCGAAATTCATGCTTACATCGAGGCTGTCATTCCCACCATATAATATGGTATCCAGGGCTTCTTCAGGAATCTGGCTGATGGGTGTTGAAAGGGTGAATTTGTATTTTTTGGCAATGACCCGGAGTTGCTTAAAAGTCATATTGTCGCGAACTTCCCCGAAAGGGGCGATCCCAACCTGATTGATTGATTTTTCCTTATCGGGGATGACAAGATTCATGTCCACCTGGTGGATCTTGCCCAAACCTTTACATGACGGACAAGCACCATAAGGAGAATTAAAAGAAAAAGCATTTGGAGAAGGTTCCTCATATGAAATGCCAGAATCGGGGCACATCAAATGCTTGCTATAAGGTGCAGTTTCTCCACTTTCGCTATCAAGGATTATGATAAGTCCTTTGCCAAGTTTCAAGGATGTCTGCAATGATGCTGCCAGCCTGTCTTTTTTCGAGGTTGACACTGAAATCCGGTCAACCACCACCTCTATATCATGTGTTTTATAACGATCGATCTGCATTCCTGGCGTTATATCAATTATTTCGCCATCAACTCTGACTTTGGTATATCCTTGTTTGCGGATTTGCTCGAATAACTCACGGTAATGGCCTTTACGTGCTCGGACAAGAGGCGCGAGGAAAACAATTTTCCGGTTATTGAATTTTTCAAAGATTTGTTGGATCATTTGTGCTTCGGAAAAGCGGACCATTTTCTTCCCGGTAACATAAGAGTAGGCTTCTCCAATTCTTGCAAAAAGCAATCTGAAAAAATCATAGATCTCGGTAACTGTACCTACCGTCGATCTGGGGTTGCGGCTTGTCGTCTTTTGTTCGATCGAAATGACGGGACTCAGGCCTGTGATCTTTTCGACATCAGGTCTTTCCATTTCACCTATAAACTGGCGGGCATAGGCTGTAAAGGTTTCCATATAACGCCTTTGACCTTCGGCATAAATGGTGTCGAATGCCAATGAAGACTTCCCACTACCGCTGATACCAGTGATCACCACCATTTGGTTGCGCGGTATGTTTACATCAAGGTCTTTTAGATTATGTACCCTAGCTCCGATGACTTCGATGTACCCGTGTTCTTCCCCGTTTTGCTTATTCTTTTTACTCATGTCTGGATATGTCCTCCGGCCCTGGAATTTCCCCTTTGAACCAAACCGCAAAAATAGCAAAAAGTTTTTGGAAAAAACAGGAAAGTTATCTCCCCTAACCCTACCTTCAGGAGAGGAACAACAGCGAAATTATGGGGAATTAGCGGTTGAGTGAATTGGAGGAAAACTCAAATTCAAAACCAAGGTCAAATTCAAAGGGACGACAGGTGGTGGTCAATTCCCTTCTCCTGCGAAGAGAAGGGTTAGGGTTACGGTGGTGCCAGAAATGTAAAACTTCCGTCCTAATTTTGTTATTTCTCAGTTTTAACCCTTAATGGCATGACTTTTGGGCAGAATTGAATGCACTTTAATCATTGGGAAAATTGCTCCCGATAACTATATTTGCACCCTAAACCCAATATGAATGCTGAATAATTCTACACCTTACCTTTTACTGTTAGTATGCACTCTCCTGGTTTTTACCACTCCAGGTTGCGAACAGATTGAACCGCCTGACACCAGTGAATTTACTTTACAAGACGAAGTGAAGCTTGGACAAGAATTGCAGGAAGCCGTTACTCGCAATAGTGCCGAATATCCTTTGCTTGATGAAAATAATTATGCCAATTTGTATGCCTATGCCAATGGCTTGTTGGACGAGTTAATACAAACTGGAAATATTGAGCATATCAATAATGGTTTTGACTGGTCTGTTAAGATCATTCAGGATGATGCTTCTGAAAGCGCCTTTACCTTACCAGGCGGACCGATTTATATGAGTTCCGGATTATTAAAATATCTGGTTTCTGAGCATGAATTTCTTGCACTTCTGGCGCATGAAATGGCTTACGCAGACCGTAGCCTGGTCAAAAACTTCCTGGCAGATGAATTTGGTCTGACTGTATTACTTGATGTTTCTTTAGGGAGTAATCCTGAAATAGCGGATACTCTTCTTGATCTCATAGCTAACAGTACATATCCAAAGGCTATTACAAAGCAAGCTGATGAATATTCCGTTGCTCTTGTTTGTCATACAGACTATCTCCCAGATGGACTTTTGGATATTCTTGAAAGGGCACAAAGTATGCCTTCTCTCAATTTGGATTGGCTCAATAAAAGGCCAGGTGATAACGACAGGCAAGTGAACATTGAGGACCTAATCAGTGATCTAAATTGTTCTGGAGTCAATGAAGGCACCAACAATTACGCTGAGTTCCTTTCGTTGTTACCTTAATACAAATTCAATTTCAACATCATGTCAATTGGAAAAGCGCTTACTGCCTTTATGGTATTTGCTGTCTTTATCTCATTCTCCGGTTGTGATTCAACATCAGGAGGTTTCGGCGGATTCAACCTATACCCCGTAAGCGAGGATATTAAACTGGGGCTTCAGGTCAGCAAACAAATTGAGTCAGATCCAGCTCAATTTCCTATACTTCCAGAACAAGGGAACCAGGAAATTTATGCCTATGTCAGGGGTATTCGCGATAAGATCCTTAATTCTGGTCAGGTCAGATTTAAAGACACTTTCAAATGGGAATTGAAGATCATTGATGACAAAGAAACACTAAATGCCTTTGTAACTCCCGGCGGTTATATATACGTCTACCTTGGCCTTATCAACTTTCTTGAATCCGAAGATCAGTTAGCTGGTGTGTTAGGTCATGAAATTGCTCATGCTGATCGAAGGCATTCTACCCGGCAAATGAGTCAAAGCGGATTAATGGGTACACTAGGTCAAGCAGTTCTTGGCAACGAGTCTGCTGTGCAACAGGTAGTCAACGGGCTGGTAAGTCTCAAGTTTAGTCGTTCACATGAATCTGAAGCCGATGCCTATTCAGTGAACTACCTCTGTGGTACGGAATATAATGCATCCGGAGCAGCAGGATTCTTCAGAAAGATCGAAAATTCAAGTGGTCGCCCACCTGAGTTTTTAAGCACTCATCCCAATCCTACAAACCGGGTGGAAAACATTGAAGCAAAAAGTGTTGAATTGAACTGTACAGGTACAACCACCAACCAGACAGCCTATTCAAGGATCAAGCGCCTTATCAATTAAAAGCCAACTTATAAAAGTTTGCAGCTAAAGTCTAAATCCTACCTGGCGTATTTGTCAAAAACACCGTCAATAGTACCCGCCAATTTCCGGTCTTTGTCAGTAACAATATTCCCCGCATCATGGGTATTCAGATGAATGGTTACTGTGTTGTATACATTTTCCCAGTAAGGGTGATGATTTTGCTTTTCTGCGTGAATGGCTACTTCAGTCATGAATGAAAACGCTTCCGCGAAATCAGCGAATCTGAAGGTTTTCTGAAGCTTATTATCTTTTTCTTCCCACATGATTTATTCTGGGTTGATGGTTAGATATTAGGAGGAAGGTCAACTTCCAATCGACAATTGTCAACAAATTTAAAGACTCCAATCGTATGTGTCTAGTTCAAGCACAGCCTGCTTTAGCAACTCAATACTAAAGTAAATATCTTCTTTATGTGCCATTTCAATGACCTGATGAATATGTCGTGTAGGAATAGAAATTGCCCCGGCAATCGATCCTTTCTGACCCGATCTTTGGATACCGGCAGTATCAGTTCCACCCGCTGGCAAAACCTCAGGCTGCCATTTGATATCGTGTTTGTCTGCAATAGATTTCAGGTATCTGACCATACGGTAATCACAAATAGTGGAGCTATCCATTATCTTGATTGCGGTGCCTTGCCCAAGCGCTGTTATTTGTTCGTGTGCCTTCGAACCGGGAACATCATACGCGATAGTTGTGTCCAGTCCAAATCCGAAATCGGGATCCACTGTTTTTGCAGCAAGGAAAGCACCTCGAATCCCGACTTCTTCCTGAACGGTAAAGACTCCATGAATATCATATGGTACATCCTGATCCTTTAAACTTCTCAGCATTTCAATGAGAATGAAAACGGAAACGCGGTTATCGATACTTTTACAATTGACGCAATCACCCATTTCGATCAACTGCCGTTCACGGGTGATCGGGTTGCCGACTTCAATGAGCTCAATCACTTCTTCTCTTTTCATCCCTGTATCGATGAAAAAATCCTGGATTTTTAAAGGTTTTGAGCGTTCTTCAGCTGTCATCAGGTGTATGGGTTTGCTGCCCATCACTCCAATAATGTCTTTTCTACCGTGAATGATCACCCTTTGCGCGGTCAAGGTTTTTGGATCAAACCCACCGAGTGTGTGGAACCTGATAAAACCTTCTTCATCGATATGGGTTACGATAAATCCAATTTCATCCATATGGGCACCGATCATTACAGTTTTGTCTTGTTGACCTTTTTTCAGAGCAATAACATTACCCATAGGATCAACTCTGACCTCATCTACCAGTGGAGTAACTTCGTCAATTACCAATTTGCGAATAGGTTGTTCGAACCCCGGTGCCCCCGGTATTTCACAAATGGCTTTAAGTAAAGGGACATTTATCATTAACAGCAAAATTAACCAATAATTTGCAGGAGCAAAAAATCGGTATTGGATTAGGATCAGTCGACCACACTAATTTTTAACATATTTGTTCTCAACCTGGCTTCGAGTGGCATGCTGCCTGTATTAACGACCACATCGCCTTTTTGGACGTATCCTGCATTTTTCAGAATTTCGAGTACATCAGCCACCGTTTCATCGGTTGTTGTGAATTTGTCGTAATAAAAACCTCTGATTCCCCATACCAGACTCAGTGTGGAAAGAGTGTCTATTTGGTCAGAGAAAATAAATACATCACATTTCGGACGGTTACTCGATATCATAAAAGCGGTATAGCCAGAAACCGTCATTCCTATGATAGAATTGGCATTAACCTCACGAGCGATTTTACACGAATTATAACAAATGGCATCAGAAAGGAATGTCGGAGACTCTGATTTGGGCTTTTTTCCTCTATAATAAATTGATTCATCCAACTCTGCCTGGGCAATAATGCGGTTCATCGATTGCACAACCTTGACGGGATGACGACCAACCGAGGTCTCTCCGCTGAGCATTACGGCATCTGCGCCATCCAATACCGCATTGGCAACATCAATTATTTCAGCTCTTGTCGGGCTTGGGTTTGTAATCATACTATCCATCATCTGTGTAGCGACGATCACCGGCTTACCCCATTTGACACAATGGTTGATTATTCGTTTCTGAAGCATGGGCAAACGCTCCATTGGTACTTCAACACCAAGGTCTCCACGAGCAACCATTACACCATCAGTAACTTTGATAATCGTACTGAGTCGACGGATTGCTTCTGGTTTTTCGATCTTGGCAATGATCTTGGCCTTATGTCCCTTATCAAGAATCTTTGTTTGAAGATCGAGAATATCTCCTGCTGATCTTACAAACGAAAGCGCAATCCAGTTAACAGGTTGTGTCAGGATGAAGTCCAGGTCACGCTGATCCTTTTCCGTAAGGGATGGCAAGGAAATATCTGTATCTGGGAGATTGACCCCTTTATTAGAGGAGAGCATAGACCCGAAAAGCACTTTCAATTTGACAGTATCCTTCCCATTGGTTTCCATTACCTGCATCTCGATCTTACCATCGTCGATCAAGACTTTTTCACCTACTTTGACATCTTTGGCAAACTGGGAATAACTCATGTAGATTTTTTCCTTGTTGCCTATACATTCTTCATTAGTGAATGTCAGAATATCCCCTTCTTGAATCTTAAGACCTCCATCCTCCATTTTACCAATCCTGAGTTTTGGTCCCTGAAGATCAGCCAGGATACACAGCGAGGATTTGAACTCTTTGTTTATTGCGGTAATATGGTCAATTACCTTTTGATGGTCTTCGTGATCGCCGTGAGAAAAATTCAGTCTGAACACATCCACCCCTGCCCTTGCCAGTTCGAGAAGTACTTCATAACTGGAGGATGATGGCCCAACTGTCGCCACGATTTTGGTCTTCTGAAATTTACTCAGTTGCATAGGATAGCACAAAACAAGTTATTTTGGCTGTTATATTCAATTTATAAGCCATAAAAATAAAATCCCAAACAGAAACAACTGATTTACAGAGCCTTAAAAAAGGGAGGATTTTTTTTTGTTATCCATTTGCTTTAGAGTTATCTTTGCGGTGCTTTATTTTTTAACATAAGTCATAAATTATGTCAGACATTAAATCAAGAGTAACAGGCATCATCGTCGACAAACTAGGCGTCGAAGAAGGAGAAGTTACCAATGAAGCTAGCTTCACTAATGACCTAGGAGCTGATTCATTAGACACCGTTGAATTAATCATGGAATTCGAAAAAGAATTCAACATTTCAATTCCGGACGAGCAAGCCGAAAAGATTCAAACAGTCGGTGATGCAATCAAATATCTTACTGACGAAGGCGGTGAGTAATCACGAACTTCGCTTTAAATGATTTTTCCTGCTGATTTAGCAGGTTTAATGCTGGTGCAGACCGGTCCGGGAAAATGAAATCCAGGCGGTTCGCACCGGCATCTGTATTTAATAACCAGTTCCAACAAAGATTATGGCTTTTAAAAGAGTTGTCATTACCGGGATCGGCGCCCTTACCCCTATCGGAAACACTGCCGACGAATATTGGGAAGGACTCGTTGCAGGTAAAAGTGGTGCTAATATGATCACCAGGTTTGATGCCAGCCAGTTCAAAACCCAATTCGCATGTGAAGTTAAAGACTTCAATGCCAATGATCATATGGATCGGAAAGAGGCACGTAAGATGGACCTTTTTTCGCAATTTGCAATGGTGGCAACCGAGGAGGCTATGGTCGACTCAGGCCTGGATACCGAGAAAATCAATCTCGACCGGGCTGGTGTCATTTGGGGTGCTGGTATAGGGGGACTCATGAGTCTTGAAAAGGAAATCGCCGGATTTTATACCGGCAACGGTATTCCAAGGTTCAACCCTTTCCTGATACCAAAAATGATAATTGATATCGTTCCTGGTCATATTTCTATTAAATATGGCTTCAGGGGGGTCAACTATTCTGTGGTCTCAGCTTGTGCCACTTCAACGCACGCCCTTGGAAATGCATTTGACTACATAAGACTGGGTCGAGCAGATGTGATTGTGACAGGTGGATCCGAAGCCGCTGTAACAGTTACGGGTATGGGGGGATTTAATGCCTTGCGCGCTTTATCAACACGCAATGACGATCCTGCTACAGCTTCCCGACCATTCGACGCCGATCGTGACGGTTTTGTGATGGGAGAAGGTGCTGGTGCCATTATTCTTGAAGAATATGAGCATGCAGTTGCTCGTGGCGCAAAAATATACGGGGAAGTAGTTGGAACAGGAGCAACAGCCGACGCCTACCACATGACAGCTCCACATCCTGAAGGTTTAGGAGCAATGGCTGTCATGAAAATGGCCCTGGAAGATGCCGGGATGATACCAGAAGACATTGACTATATCAATGTACACGGCACCTCTACTCCTTTAGGTGATGGTGCAGAACTAAATGGTATTGCAAAAGTTTTTGGCGAACATGCTTATCAAGTAAATATCAGTTCCACGAAATCAATGACAGGCCATTTGCTTGGCGCTGCAGGGGCCATTGAGGCCATTGCCTGCATATATTCATTAAATCACAATAAAATTCCTCCAACAATTAATCACTTTA
Source organism: Bacteroidota bacterium (assembly GCA_039028895.1). Classification (GTDB taxonomy): domain Bacteria; phylum Bacteroidota; class Bacteroidia; order Chitinophagales; family Saprospiraceae; genus JAHDCJ01. Next base: position 56,094 of record JBCCHF010000032.1, read on the forward strand.
CGGATGATCCGGAAATTGACACACGTTTTAATCTGACTTTCAACAAAGCTCAGGAACGTGAAGTCAATGCGGTGTTGAGCAACACTTTTGGGTTCGGCGGTCATAATTCTTCCGTCATTTTTAAGAAAATTGCGAATTAATCCTTAAATTTTAATCCATTTTCGCCGTAAGCCCCTGGTGTGATCAACAAACCTAAATTTGAAACAGGAGGGTGTTCATTAAATTCTTTCGCAGAATATACAACTTTGCTTTTTCCCCTGACCGGAATTTTGCCCGGTCCCTCTATGCTATATTAGGTTTCGTTCCTTCCAATCTTACCCTATATCGACTTGCTTTCTCTCACAAGTCGTATACCAATAACGACTACTTCTCCAATCAGAATAACGAGCGGTTGGAATACCTGGGTGATGCCGTACTGGGGACAATTGTTGCAGAATACCTTTTCAGAAAATATCCTGGAAAAAATGAGGGGTTCCTCACAAAAATGCGCTCAAAAATCGTCAAAAGGAAAACCTTAAATTACGTTGCTGACCAAATGGGGCTCGATGTGTTCCTGATGCATCAGGGGATGGAAACTGTCAGTAATTCTATGATGGGTAATGCACTTGAGGCTTTCATTGGTGCTGTATACCTTGATGTTGGATACACCCGCACCAAGCGATATGTTATCTACCGGATCTTGCGTGAATTTCTGGATGTAGAGAAACTGGAATCTCTTGATGAAAACTATAAAAGCCAATTGCTTGAATGGTGTCAAAAAAATGGGAAACCCATTGCTTACCAGGTCTTATCCAAATTCAAATTCGATAATAGAGATCGCTTTCTGGTTGCCGTGCAGGTTGATAATGAAGATGTGGCCACAGCAGAAGATTTCAGCAAGAAAAGTGCTGAACAACTCGCTTCCAAAAAAGCATTACACCTCCTTATTTCCTCTTCTCCTGAACGCGTTCCAGAATAATTATCGCGTCAGGTACATTGACCTGTTCCGGTCAAGCTCCCTGAAAAACGGATCATCGGTATCTTTGATGAAACGAATTGCCTCACCCGTAGATTTCATCTCAGGCCCCAATTGCTTGTCCACATTTGGAAATTTATCGAAAGAGAAAACTGGTACTTTAATGGCGTATCCTTCGAGATCTTTGAGAATATCGAAATCTGCTAATTTGTTAGTGCCCATCATCACCTTAGTGGCAATATTGAGGTAAGGCACCTTGTATGCTTTAGCGATAAAAGGCGTAGTTCTGGATGCCCGTGGATTGGCCTCTATGACGTATACTTTCTCATCTTTTATCGCAAACTGGATATTGATCAGGCCTTTGATATTAAGTGCTATGGCCAGTTTTTTCGTGTATTCAATCATTTTGGCGATAGACTCATCGCTGAGACTATAAGGTGGCAAAACAGCCGAACTATCTCCAGAGTGGATGCCTGCAGGCTCGATATGTTCCATGATTCCCATAATATGAACCTCTTCTCCATCACAGATGGCATCGATTTCAGCCTCTTTAGCCCTTTCAAGAAACTGATCGATCAAAATCTTGTTGTCTGGCATATGCTTAAGAATCTGCAATACGGACTCTTCGAGTTCGTCATCGTTCAGTACTATTCTCATGCGTTGACCACCGAGTACATATGAAGGCCTTACCAGTACCGGGTAAGTGACCTCTGTTGCTATCTCCAGCGCTTCGTCCGCATCTCTGGCAGCCCCATATTTTGGATAAGGAATTTCCAATTCTTTCAATAAGTCAGAGAAAGCTCCCCTATCTTCGGCCAGATCCATTGACGGGAACTGCGTTCCGATGATCGGAATACCTTGTTCATGGAATTTTTGTGCAAGTTTCAAAGCAGTTTGCCCACCAAGCTGTACGATTATCCCTTCAGGATTTTCCAATTCAATGATTTCTTTAATATGCTCCCAGAAAACCGGCTCAAAGTACAGTTTGTCAGCAACATCGAAATCAGTAGATACTGTTTCAGGATTGCAATTGATCATGATCGATTCGTAGCCAGCCTCCTTGATCGCCAACAGCCCGTGAACACAACAATAATCAAACTCGATACCCTGACCGATCCTGTTTGGACCTGAGCCAAGAACGATGATTTTCTTATTATCTGATGGTATGGATTCGTTTTCGGTATCAAAAGTAGAATAGAAGTAAGGGGTAGAAGCTTCAAACTCAGCCGCACAGGTATCTACAATTTTATATGTCCTGCGGATGTCCAGAGCCTTTCTTTGCTTGGTGACCTCTACTTCACTTATTCTCAACAACCAGGCAATCTGGGCGTCAGAGTAACCAACTACTTTCAGTTCCCTGAAAAAGTCTTCCGGAATATCTTCAGCTACATTATACCTGATCAACCGCTCTTCCATTTTCACTAAACGCTTGACCTGTTGAATAAACCAGGGGTCAATGAGCGTCAATTTTTGTACAGTCCTTGCCGGAACCCCAAGACGAAGGGCGTCTTTCAGGCGGTAAATCCTGTCATCTTTGGCCACTTCAAGTCTTTCAAGAATATCTGCAGTTCTAATCCACTCTTTTTTGTCGCCACCTAAGCCCATACGACCATTTTCCTGTGACTGACAAGCTTTTTGAAGGGCTTCCAGGAAGTTTCGACCAATAGCCATTACCTCTCCTACTGATTTCATTTGGAGACCGAGTGAATGATCAGCACCTTTGAATTTGTTAAAGTTCCATCGCGGCATTTTTACAATGACGTAATCAAGGGTAGGTTCGAAATATGCGGAAGTGGTTTTAGTAATCTGGTTTTTCAATTCATCGAGTGTATAGCCAATTGCCAATTTGGCTGCAATCTTCGCAATAGGATACCCCGTAGCTTTACTGGCTAGTGCAGATGATCGACTTACGCGTGGGTTGATCTCAATCGGAATGAGTGATTCATCCTCTGGATTAAGGGCAAATTGTACATTGCAACCTCCTGCGAAATTCCCAAGGGAACGCATCATTAAAATAGCATCATCTCTCATTTGCTGATATGCCCTGTCTGAGAGCGTCATTGCAGGTGCAATGGTTATACTGTCTCCGGTATGGATACCCATTGGGTCCATATTTTCTACTGTACAAATGATAACAACATTATCGTTATCGTCTCGCAGTAATTCGAGCTCAAACTCCTTCCAGCCCAATACTGCTTTTTCTACCAGTACTTCATGAGTTGGTGAAGCATTAAGTGCTCTTCTTAACGCAACATCAAAATCTTTTTCCTCATGTACAAATCCGCCGCCTGTTCCACCAAGTGTGTATGATGGTCTGAGGACTAGTGGAAAGCCAATCTTCTGGGCAGCGTCTTTGCCTTCAAGGAAGGAGTTAGCGATATAGGAAGGCGCCACTGACAGGCCTAGCTTTGTAACATGGCGTTTGAATTCATCTCTGTTTTCTGTTAACTCAATGGCATTGAGGTCAACTCCGATTAGCCTTATATTATACTTTTCCCAAACACCACGATTACCTGCTTCGATAGCAAGATTTAAGGCCGTTTGGCCGCCCATTGTAGGGAGTACCGCATCGATTTGGCGCTCTTCGAGCACTTCGATAATACTTTCAACAGTAAGTGGTAAAAGGTAAACGTGATCGGCAGTGACCGGGTCGGTCATAATGGTTGCCGGGTTAGAGTTAATAAGGGTGACTTCAATTCCCTCTTCTCTTAGGGAGCGGGAGGCTTGAGAGCCGGAGTAGTCGAACTCGCAGGCCTGACCGATAATAATTGGACCAGATCCAATAATAAGTACTGAACGAATTGAGGAATCTTTGGGCATTATTAATTCAGATTTTAAATGTCCGCAAGAATGCTTCCAGTCACTTTAGAAAGGAAGGTTTTCTATAAATTGGGGCAAATATACGGAATCTGAATTGGATTTTAATGGCACATTTTAAGTTTTAAATCAGGATATTTCCGGTAAGGTATTTTTCACTAAAAACTAACTGGGAACTTCCCTAGTTCAATACCCCAGATCAAAGGCAAAAAGAAGTAACTATAGATTGAGATCAGGATGATAGAAACGATGTTCAAAAGGAATCCGGCACGAACCATATCTTTCATATGAAGGCTTCCTGAACCAAAGACAATCGCATTTGGTGCAGTGGCTACTGGCAACATGAATGCACAGGATGCAGCGATAGTCATAGACACCATCATACCAAATGGATGCACATCGATAGCAAGACTAAGTCCGGCAAGCACAGGGAGCATAAGAGTACATGTAGCCATGTTTTGGGTCAGCTCTGTAAGGTAATTCACCACGGCTACAATTATCAGCAAAATCAACCACATCGGAACCGCTTCCACCATACTTAACTTCAGACCTATCCAGGTAGTTAGTCCCGAAGCCTGGAAACTACCAGCTACAGCAAATGCCCCTCCAAACAAGAGGATCACCTCCCAGGGTAAACGTTTGGCCGTATTCCAATTCATGATCATTTGATCTTGTTTGGCTCTGCTTGGTATGATAAATAACATCACAGCGCCGATGAGCGCAATTGTGGTATCTGTGACATTAGGGAATAAAGGTGAGATGAGATACTTTCGCGAAATCCATGCAACAGCTACTAAAATAAAAATGACCAACACCCACTTTTCTTCGTAACTGATCTTTCCGAGTGATTGAAGTTCTTTATCAATAACATTTTTTGAACCTGGCACTTCTTTTTTATCTAGTTTGAAAGCATTGGAACTCATATGCCACCAAAGAAATGCACCAAGAACAACTACAAGAGGAAGTGCAAAAATGAACCACTTGTCAAAAGGGACATCATAATCATAATACTCCCGGGCAAACTCAACAAAAATGAGATTGGTTGGTGTCCCCACAATAGTAGCCATTCCTCCTATCGAAGCAGCATAAGCAATACTCATAACCAGAGCTTTCCCAAATAGCTGTGGATTTTGGTCGCTGTAACCAGGTTGACCAAGAATGCTTTCAAATTGAAAAATAATGGAAAGCGCAATTGGCAACATCATCATCGTAGTGGCCGTATTCGATATCCACATACTCAGAAATCCGGTGGCAAGAATGAAGCCCAGTAGAATTTGTTTTTGGTTTGTTCCAGTAAACCTGATGATCTGAAGTGCAATCCGCTTGTGCAGATTCCACCTTTCCATTGCCAATGCAATGACAAAGCCACCAATGAACAGGAATATAATTGGGTTGGAATAAAACCCTGCGACATCCTTTATCGGCATAATTGCACAAAGTGGGAACAGCAGCAGAGGCAATAAGGAGGTAATTCCAATAGGTAATGCCTCAGTTAACCACCATAAAGCAATCCACACCGTGCAGGCGATAACCACAAATGCTACCCTCTCCATATCGGATGGCGCCCTGAGCAGAAGAATGATCAGGAAAAGCAGTGGACCGAGAAAAATAAAGATGCCCTTTTGCTTCATAAAGCAAAACTAAATGGTGGGTTATCAATCTAAGATCACCACACGTCTGACACCATATAATTTCCCACTATCTTCAAGAAGATTCAGGAAATATACACCAGGTATTAGGTTGTCAACATTAACTTCGTTTCGGATGCCATTCGCTTCAAGGCCGCTGGTTGATCTTGCTAATCGACCATTTGCATCATAAAACAAAGCTTGAAAACGCTGCTCCGTCTGACTTTCGATGATAATGTTTAGTAGATTGTATGATGGATTCGGGAAAACTTCAAAACCATTTTCCTGTTCAGCAAACTGATCAACTGAAGTGACAACACTGGGATCAGTAAGATAAACCACTGAACCAAGGCTTCCATCATTGTTGACATTAACTGAAACAACAGGTACTTTTTCGAAATTATTGAGAAAGTTGTAAGTGATAGCAGTATCCATTCCCCCGAAAGGGATTTCTAATCCTATACTAGCTGGATTTACCCAAATGCCAAAGGTCTTGAATTCAATGACAAGATTCGTATAGTCTACAGACTTGGCACGTAATACATCAAAACTTCCGAAATGAGTTGACATCGACCCCCATGCGTCAACGGTATCTTCCCGATGAGAAGCATAAATTGCCCTGATAGAGTCAATTGGTGGAAATGGTGGCAAGAATTCTCCAAGTGCGGGAAAGTCTTCAGGGTCAATTGCCTGAGTGAAGGAAAAATCGTCTTCGAATATATCACCATAGGTGACGGGCGTAGACAGGATTACGCTGCTGGAGGTGGGCTCTACCAGGAACGACACTCCAAACCCGGGGTCACCGAAAAACCCAAGTAGCTCAAGCGAATCGCCTGAGTTATCAAAATAGCCTTCTCCTCCGAAAAATGGCAAGATAATATCAGCTTCAGGGAAACTTGAAACGGCACCGCCCAAAGCAGCATCTAGTACAACTACTGTATCAGCTTGCCAGGGTTGGTAAGCAGTGAATTTCCATGCCTGGGCAGATGCACTCGATGGTGTTATGCTGGCACCCATTGCGGCAGTATCAGTTGCTGTAAACCTCATTTCTCCAGGTTGAGGGAACACGGTGTTGGTGATTGAAATTTGAGCTTCGGCATTGAATGAAAGCAAAAACACAAGTAGAATCACCCATTTATTCAAAAGGTTTTGAAGAACCATTTTTTTAATTTTTTGAATGAAATTTTTGTTTGAAACAATTAGGGGAATGTTTTTCTTTTTTTTGCAAAGGACTTGTTTATTTTTTTCAGTCAATAAAAAGACGAACCAAAAATCTTGTCAAAATAAACTCATGCTGCCCCTTTGTGCCCCCGGCACAAGGCTGCACATGTTCAAACAATATTTTGACGGCTTCCCAAGATAACACAATATTATCCTGTAAAGATTTTTTTATTGTCAATAATGGGTGTTCTCAATTTTTCGGTTGTCCTATAACTAAGGGTAAAGTAACGACTATGTGTAATAAGTTTGACTGACTTGCCAAAAAAGGTAACACCTCAATTAAACTTTACGTAAATTATAACGTCAAACAACCGCGTTATGTACGCTTTTGAATGATCCAGATTGCTCATATAACCCAATAATCATAGATAAAATTTACAATAAATGGCTTCAATTAGTCCCCAGACCGGGAATCTGACCAGATCCCAGGCCGCCCATCTGCTTCGAAGAGCCACTTTTGGTCCATCTAAAGCTACCTTAGATGGCTATTCAGGAATGGATGTCGATCAGGCTGTAGAATCGTTATTCCAGGCGCAGCCTCCAGCGCCTGCTCCGCCTATTGACCCCTCAACAGGAACTACTTTTCACGAACGAGAGGAACTTGGAGGTGGTACTATGCCTTTTGTTCTACAGGCATATATGAAAATATGGTGGGTCAATAATATGCTGGGTTCGGGTGATTCTGCCCTTGAGAAAATCGTTTTCTTTCTCCATAGTCATTTTACCAATTCGGCGAACAAGATCAACCTTGCTTTTCCACTTTATCACCAAAATGCGCTTTTCAGACATTATGCGTATGGTAGCTTCAAGACTTTGGCAAAGAAGGTATGTCGGGATTATGCGATGAGCGTTTATCTTGATGGATACACAAACTACTTTACCAGTCCTAATGAAAATTTTGCAAGAGAATTTCTCGAACTCTATACGATAGGCAAAGGACCTCAGATCGGACCGGGCAATTATACCACCTATACCGAAGACGATGTACAGGCAGCGGCAAGGGTTTTAACGGGTTATTTCCCTTCGGGATATCTTGAAGACGCCCAGATTCCGCCCGAAATTCCAATACAGATTGATTCTGATACCGGGCTTTATATGTCCTCAGTTTACCCGGTAATTCACGATCCGTTTCCAAAAGTCTTTTCTTCAGCTTTTCAAAACACAATAATTACTTCAGGGTCTAATACTATTCCCGAAATTGAGAATGAACTGGATGCCCTGGTAAACATGATTTTCAATCAACAGGCTACAGCAGAATACATTTGCCGAAAGCTTTACCGATTTTTCGTTTACTATGACATTACTCAGGAAATCGAGGATGATATCATCCAGCCAATGACAACTACTTTTATCAACAGTAATTTTGAATTGGTTCCTGTACTAAAGCAATTGCTGAAGAGTCAGCATTTTTATGATACTGATGACGCTCAAACCACGAATAACAGGAAAGGGGCCATCATAAAGTCACCTATTGACTTCCTACTTGGTGCCTCAAGGTTCTTCGATGTACCGCTTCCTCCCCAATCGGATATTGTGCTGCATTATAATGCCGTTTACGTCTATGCCCTGTATTCGGAGTATATGGATATGGAGCTATTTGAGTCACCAGAAGTAGCAGGTTGGCCCGCTTATTTCCAGGAACCCTTCTTCAATAGAAACTGGATCAACGGTACTACGTTGGTAAATCGTTTTGGATCAATGGAAAATCTGGTTCGAGGAATCGATGTTGTTGGTGGTCTGTACAATTTACGGCTTGATATTCTGGACTATGTTGCCACCCCAGGTAATATCACAACACCAGCCGATCCAAACGTCGTAGTTGAAGAATTGACTAATGATCTTTTCCCTTATGGCGCGGATGACGATAAAAAAGCAGCTTTAAAAACCATTTTAACGGATGGTGACATTGATGCTTACTGGACTCAAACCTGGATCGACTACCTTGGCGGTGGAAACGAATTGACTGCACGCCTGCGACTTGAAGCATTAATCGATGCCATTCTACAGTCACCTGAATACCAATTGCTCTAACCCTCGCCAATGTTCTAATCATGAAAAGAAGAAATTTTATAAAACATCTTGCTCGTACTGCTGCAGTTTCCCCATTTGTTATTAATGGTTTGCCAATGAAAGCTATTGGCTCAAGCAGTATGTTCAAAAGGCTTACTAACGGGCCATTTGAAAACCGAAAAATAGTTTTGATTCAGCTCCATGGTGGTAATGACGGGTTAAACACGCTCATTCCAATGGAACAGTATGCTACCTATCAGTCATATCGTACGAATATTGCCATACCAGACACAGGTAACAGGGCCTATGTACCGCTTGATAATACGCTGGCCATTCCTGACCAGGTGGGTGTTCATCCTGATATGATGCCGATCAAAACGATGTATGATGCCGGAAAAGTATCTGTTGTTCAGGCAGTTGGGTATGAAAACGTTAACCAGTCACACTTTCGTAGTCGCGACATCTGGTTTATGGGTGGCAGTTTTGATGAATACAAACGTTCGGGATGGATGGGTCGTTATTTGGATCATATCTACCCTGATTATCCTGATGCTTATCCGACGACTGATATGCCAGATCCATTAGGCTTGGAAATTGGTACTAAAGTGTCATTGGGTTATCACAGGGAAGTTGGCATTCCGGTTGCACTTGCCACAGATGATCCGGGCAACTTTTCAGACCTCATTTCTGGTCTTGGCGGACCTAATCCACAAAATATTCCATCTAATTTTTACGGTAATGAATTGCAGTACATCATTGATCTTTATGACAATGCGAATGTATATGCAGCACAATTACAAAACCGTTATAATACCGGCCAAAATTATGTGCCTTACCCTATCAATAATGTAATGACCTATCCCGGACCAGCTCCCGTGAATGTCCTTGAAAATCCTTTGGGCTGGCAGTTGCAGACGGTCGCCCGATTGATCCATGGAGGCTGTAAGACAAGAATTTACCTAGTAAGGATTGGTGGATTTGACACCCACGATGGACAAGTTATACAGAACGATACAACACATGGTATGCATGGTGCGCTATTGTATCATCTTTCAACAGCGGTTAAGGCCTTTTTCGATGATCTCGCTGCATCAGGCTATGATGAGGAAGTCATCGCAATGACCTTTTCTGATTTTGGCAGACGACCATTTGACAATGCCAGTTTTGGAACCGATCACGGTACTGCAGCTCCGGCTTTCATTTTCGGCAAAGGTGTTGAAGCTGGTGTGGTAGGTACAAATCCTGACCTTGACAATCTTGATTCGACTAACAATCTTATTGTCCAGCATGATTACCGTCAGATTCTGACCACCTTATTGTGTGATTGGATGGGGGCAGATAACGATGCCTTGATTGCCGCTGAGTTTGAAGATTGGGCCGATGACAAGTTGCCGCTGATTAGTCCTGAATATAGTGACCCAATTACATCCACAGAACCAGTTATTGCATCGACGACCACATTCTCAGCCAGTGTTTATCCTAATCCGACCCAGGATATTATTAAGTATAACCTCCATTCTTCGGTAGCCAAGCAGGCATCTATTTCGATTTATACTGTGCTTGGACAAGAAATGCTACACAAGAAGGTAAGCCTGGTGGCTGGCGAAAATGAATTCAGTGAAGACATCAGCCATTACCCTGCAGGACAATATATCCTGACCATTAGAGACGAAGACTTCAAAGTTATGGCCTCCAAGAAAATAACTAAAAAGTGATTGTGATTTGCTTGATTCGAATGATTTAGCAGATTTTTTTGCGCCTTTGGCCAAAAAATCGAGTAATAAAAAAAGCCGCTTATTTGAAGCGGCTTTTTTGTTTTATGGTCTAATGACGAAAAATCTTTCCGTTTTGAGGTGTTGACCGGTTTCGCTGATGAGTGAATAGAGGTACGTACCTTGATTGAATTGATAAAGGTCAATCGGTATAGTTTCGTCTCCGAAAATATTGATAGGTATTTCACTAACTGTTTTGCCCAGTATGTTGAACACTTTAATCTTGTATTCCCCGGAAGGGAGGCCATTAAAACTGATATTCAGAAAATCTGTTGCCGGATTGGGATAATGCGACATACTGAATTCTGGTATGTTTAATTCGTCGTTAGATACCGTCATTTGATCAACTTTCCACCAACCCATGCTATTGGTTACACCAGTTGGCTGTTCATTGACGCGAACTCTGAAAATTGGCTCTTTTGACACATCATTTAAAAAATTGTAATAAACGAGTGTGTCGGGACCGATTCCATCAATTGGAAATGTATTGAGATTAACCCAACCAAAGAAAGGGTGTTTTACATCGACAATTGAATTGCGGTATTCATATTCTTTTACCCTGATCACATCGAAAGTGCCAAAATGCGTCTGGAGTGTACCCCAGGCATCAGCTGTATCTCTTCGGATAATTGAAAAATCCATACGCATACTGTCAAGGCTTGACGGATCGAATGGGAGATCGGCATCTTCAGGAATATCCGCTGCATCAATGGCAAGATGAAAGAAGCCATCATCAAAGCCATTAGAACCATAGGTATAATCACTACGATGAGTTGTGATTGGTGGATCCATTCTTACGAAAACATCAAAATCTGCGAGTCCTGGTGTCGGTGAACCGAAAAAACCAAGTACTTCGATCGAATCGTCGTGGACCTTGGCATAACCATCTCCTGAAAAGAAAGGAACGATTATATCAGCATCCGGAAAAGAGTCTGCTACCCCCCCTGTAGCGGCATTGAGGATATTATCGACCTGATAGCGATCTGTTTCCAAAAATTCAAAATACCAACTTTGCATGGATGCAGATGGATCGGTAATTAACGCATTCGGGAATGTGTCGACGGCAAAATATAGCTTATCTCCAGCTTCGGGGAAATGAGCATTTGTCATGGTAATCTGGGCTTTAGAAGCCACAGGTAAAAGGAGGACCAGCAATAAAAAAAGTAGATTATTCTTCATACCTGGTTTTTAGGATTTATGATTATATAGGATTGACACTAAAATGCCTGCAGTTCCACTAGTTCCTTGTAAGGACCTGAGTTTCTAATGAGGCTTTCATGAGTTCCTCTTTCAATTATAGTGCCATCTTGTATTACAATAATTTCATCTGCGTGTTGTATAGTTGACAGTCTGTGCGCTATCACAATGGATGTTCTGTTTTCCGTCAATTTTAGCAAGGCTTTCTGCACCTGGCGCTCGGAAACTGCATCCAGGGAGGAGGTGGCTTCATCCAAAATCAGGATATCCGGATTATTGAGAATTGCCCTGGCAATGGTAATTCGTTGACGCTCTCCCCCACTCAGTTTATCACCACGGTCACCAATAATCGTATCATAACCTTTTTCAGTTGCCAAGATAAAGTCATGAGCATTTGCAATTTTCGCAGCCTCAATTAAACCTTCTTCCGTAGTCCCTTTTGTTCCGAAAAGGATATTGTTTCTAATAGTGTCGTGGAACAAGATGGGCTGCTGCGTTACCATACCGATTAATGATCGAAGATCTGCCAGCTTGTATTTTTGAATATCAATTCCATCAATGAAAATTGCTCCTCCGGTCGGATCATGAAAACGAGGTATGAGGTCTACCAATGTGGACTTACCCCCACCCGATTCGCCTACAATGGCTATGGTTTTTCCCTTTGTGACAACCAGGTTGATACCTTTAAGCACTTCTGTATCATCTTCGTATTCAAATCTTACACTTTTGAATTCTATTTCTTTTTTGAATTCAAAAATTGGAATTGGATTCTCCGTTTCCATTATGGCATTTTCGGCATCCATCAACTCATCTACTCTTTCATTGGCAGCCATTCCCTTTTGAATGTTATAAAACGCCGAGGAAAAAGCTTTGGAAGGATTGATGATTTGCTGAAACAGGCCAAGGAAAACAAAGAAGGTAGGTGCATCAAGTGCAGCATCGAAGACTAACTGTGAGCCATACCACAGCAATACCACAAATACGGAAATGCCTAAAAATTCTGATAAAGGAGAAGAAAGATCTTTTCGCCACATCAGTTTATTCATGGTCTTCCGGTAAGATTGGTTATGCTCATCAAAGTTAGCTTCATGACTTTGGTAGGCATTAAAAGCTTTTACGATCCGTAAGCCGGCCAGGGTTTCATCGAGGGCACTCATCATTCTGCCCAGTCTGGTTTGAGCATGCTTGGAACGACGCTTTAAGGTCCTCCCGATTTGTCCGATGATTATTCCTGTAAACATTAAAAGTCCAAATACAAAAAATGTCAGCTTGACATTAATCATCAACATTGCCCCAAGGGCAAAAAGGATCATCAGAGGTTCACGGAACAAAGTCTGCAACATGTTCAGAATACTGATCTCGATCTCATGAAGGTCGGAGGTCATTCGGGCCATTAGGTCACCCTTTCTCTTCTCGGAAAACCAGCCGACCGGAAGTTTTAATAATTTGGAAAATAGTTGTTGCCTCAGCTGGTAGATTATCCCGTTCCTAACGGGCGTTAAAACAAATGTTGCCAGGTATCTGAACAAGTTCTTGAGAAAGAAAACCAGGATGATGATCAGGCATACAATTGTTAGCGCCCTTGTTTTTCCATTTTCAGCAACAAATCCCTGGAACTGGTACTTCATCCATTCAATCGAGCCATTAATAGTAGCAACAAATTCCACAGGAGCTTCAATCGCTTCTTGCTGATCAAAAAGAATCGTAAGGAAAGGCCACAACAAAGCAATAGACAGAGTAGAGAACAACGCTGTTAACAAATAAAACAGGATGCTCAACCCTACCTTCGATTTGTAGAACCGCAGGTATTTGAGTAGTCGCAAGAAACTCCGCATGATGAGCGAAGTTACGGAAGTTCGCTGAACCGGGAAAAAGAAATTACACTCCTGCCGCTTCTTGTTCCCGGGGATCATTGGCTTCAGTCGGATCCCACACTGGCGGTGCAATACCAAATATGCCCATAACCCACCGTGTAGCTTTAAAGAATAGCCAATACATTACCGGTACAACTACAAGCGTCAGGAACGTGGCAAAAGCCAATCCGTAAATTACGGTCCAGGCCATTGTACCCCAGAAGGCAACATTATCACCACCGATAAAAATCCTTGGATTAAGCTCAGTAATAAAGGTTTGGAAATTGAAATTAAAGCCAATAGCGAGGGGTATCAACCCTAGAATTGTCGTAATCGCAGTAAGCAATACCGGCCTTAACCTGATTTTCCCACCTATTACAATAGATTCCTTAATATGTTCATCCGGCAATTCCTGCCCTTCAACCAGACCTAGCTCCTTTCGTTTTCGATTTCGTGTAAGATTGATATAATCAATAAGTACAATAGCATTATTCACCACTACCCCAGCGAGGGAGATGATACCCACACCGGTCATGATAACAATAAAGTCCATGCCTGTGATCACATAACCAAACAACACACCAATAAGACTAAAAAATACCGAAAGGATAATGATAAACGGGGCAACGATTGAATTGAACTGGGCCACCAATATGAAGAAAATTGTAAAAATCGCGATTGAAAATGCCCGATTCAGAAATTCCATATCCTTGGCTTGTTCTTGTTGCTCGCCTGTAAACTCCCATCGATATCCGGTTGGTAATTCATAATCTTCCATTGCTGTAGTAAGATCAGAGATGATCTCATTGGCATTGTACCCTTGTAATACATTCGAGTAAACGGTGATTACCTTGTCCAGATTTTTTCTTTTTACTGAAGTATAGGTTGAGGTATATTCTACATCAGCAACAGCTGAAATCGGAATTTCCATTAAATCACCTGTTGACTCACTTCTGAAAAGAATTTTCTGGCTTAACAGTGAATTGACGTCATTCCTGTATTTCGGATGTAGTCTTACCTGGATCGGGTACTCGTCTTCACCCAGCTTATATTTTGATGCTTCCGAGCCATAAAGTGCGGTTCTGAGTGTCGAGGCGATAGTTCTGGTCGCCATGCCATAGCGTCGGGCAGCTTCACGATCAATTTCGACTATCAACTCAGGTTTCCCCAATTTGACATCTGGTTTCAACTCTTCAATACCCGGAACATTCTGTTGATTGAGATAATCAATTACTTCTCCTGACAACTCAGAAAGTACATTGATATCCTCTCCTGTCAATTCCAGGTTAATCGGCTTTCCGGTGGCCGGACCATCTGCATTTTTATCAACAGCGATGACAACACCAGGATAGCCTTTTACAGCTTTGCGGATATCTTCCATAACATCATAGGTTGAAATATCACCTCTTTCAGTTGATGGTAAAAACGATACAGTGATTCTGGCTTTATGCGGCGTAAGGCCTGGTTCTGGCGGTGCATTCGGATCTGAAGTACCTTCTCCGATCTGTGTCAAGACAGCATCCACAATGTGGCTGATGGGTTTAACAACCTCGTTAACCTGCTCTTCCACTTCCTTGACCAACTCATTCGTCACCGAGATATCAGTACCAATTGGCATTTCAACAAAGACATTGATATATGCCGGATCAGGAGCCGGGAAATACTCGACTTTTGGAGAGGATACCGAAAATAGGAAAAAGGCTAAAAAGAGTAGGCCAAAAGTACCGATGAATGTTATCAGTGGCATTGGTCCGTGTAGGACTACCCTGATGAATCCGTCGTATGCCCTTTCAAGTATTGGCAAAAGAACAGCCTGAAAGTAACGTGATGCAGGGCCAAAAAGGAAGTATACGACAAAAGTACCAAGGGTCAAAATCAACATGGCATTTCTCAACCACATTACACCAGCTATATGGCCAAATATCCCGATACCGATCATTACCGACAACGCGATAATCACATTTCGATTAGATTTTGCTTTACTTGCTTCAGCATCCGGATTTTCGACCTTCATCAATAGAGAAGTGAGTACAGGATTGATGACAAGAGCAACAAACAGGGAAGACGTTAGTACAATAATCAGTGTAATGGGCATGTACTTCATGAAACTCCCCATGATACCGGGCCAAAATGCCAAAGGCAGAAATGCTGCCAGGGTTGTTGCTGTAGATGCTATGATCGGCAAGGCGACTTCACCGGTGCCACTTTTCGATGCATCCTTACCAGTATACCCTTCTTGTCGATATCGATAAATATTTTCAACTACCACAATGGCATTATCTACCAATAGACCCAGTGCCAAAATGAGTGAAAAGAGCACAACAACATTCATAGTGACACTTGTGAGGCTCAAAAACAGGATACCTGTCAACATGGATAACGGTATGGCGATACCTACAAAAAGTGAATTCCTGAATCCGAGGAAAAACAGCAGCACAAGAACCACCAGGATCACTCCGGAAATAATACTGTTTTCAAGATCAGCCACCTGTGTTCTTGTATAGACAGATTGATCATTGAAAAGGGTGACTTTTAGGTTTTCAGGGAATATCTCAGCCCTTGCATTGTCAACAATAGTCTCAATTTTCGAGGCGGCTTCCAACAAGTTGTAGCCTGAACGTTTGATAACGTCTACCGAAACAACCGGGTATCCGTCAGAACGGGCATAACTTGTTCGGTCTTCGTAACCGAAAGTTACTTCTGCGATATCGCGCAGGTATATTGGGTTTTGGTTCTCACTTTTTACGATGATATTCCTTATGGACTCAATATTCTTGAATTCACCCACGACCCTAATTGCGCGTTTGAAGTCGTTAGTCGTTATCTCACCACCTGACAGTGTAATATTTTCTTCCTGGATAGCTTGTTCAACCTGGTAGAATGTGATACGAGAAGATTGCATGGCAGGCAGATCGAGGTCGATTTTGACTTCTCTTTCCAGAGCGCCTTTAATTTCACCTTCTGATATCTCGGGCAATTCTTCAACTTCATCTTGTAAGTACTCAGCATATTCCCTTAGCTCATCAACGCTGAAATTCCCCGAAAGGTTAATAGAAACGATCGGGAAATCGGCCAGGTTGATATCCTTAATGTCCGGTTCTGCTGGCAGGTCGTTTGGTAATTCCTGTTTGGCTTTGTCTACTGCGTCTTTAATCTCCCTGAATGCCTGTTCTACGGTAATATCAGTACTAAATTCGGCAATGATGCTGGAGAAATCCTGCATCGATGTAGAAGTAATATCATCGATACCTGAGATCGTTTTGAGTTCTTTCTCTATTGGTCGGGTGACCAGGTTTTCGATATCTTTAGCCGAGTTACCGGGATAAGGGGTATTGATCAGGATGGTAGGAATAACCACCTCGGGGTATTGCTCTTTAGGCATACTGACATAAGCAATACGACCAAACACGACCACCATTGCGGTAAGCAACAAAACACTAATTGCATTGTCAACCGCAAGAGATGTGATCCCAAACTCGCGGTAGATACTTTTCTTTTTTACACTCATTCGTTACCCAATGGGCTTTATTTTATTGCAAATTCTGGGATATCTGGATCTGTAGGCCTTCGCCGTCGGAAAGGTCACGCGAACCTTTAACCACTATAGATTCTTCACCTGTGAGGCCATCGACTATTACGGTTTCGCCATTATAACTTTTACCAGTTTCGATCAAAACCCGTTTTCCTACTTTATGTTCGGGGCCTTCTTCAACAAGGAATACGAAATCGCGCCCCCCAAGATCTTGCTGGATCAATTCGGTTGGTAAAACCAGAGCTTCTTTTGCTTCATAATCCTTGACAAACATCGTAGCCAACAGGTTGGGTTTTATTTCTCCACCAGGATTAGGCAGTGTCACTTCCACCTTGAATGTCCTGTTTTGTGGATTGACGGTCCTGCCAATCATACTGACTTTTGCATCTCTGTCAATATCCAGGGCAGGCACAGTGATTCTCACCATTTGGCCTTCACGCACATTTCTTAAATACGTTTCTGAAACATCTGCTACTACCTTCACCTTACTTAGTCCGAGGATATGTACTATGGGTGTTCCTGGGCCAGCCAATTCACCTTCCTTCAAGAATACCCTTTCCACGGTTCCGGACAAGGGAGCGTAGACATTGGCCTTGGATCTTTGTACGTTTAAGGTTTCCAGTTTCTTCTCAAGCTGCTCAACCTGGTTTTTGGCCTGTACGTATTGGACTTCAGTACCAATATTCTGATCCCAAAGGCGTTTTTGGCGATCATACAGGTCGCGAGCCAAAGAGAGTGAGGTATTGAGTTCTTCTTCAGATTTATCAATGGCTTCGGTATCTGTTTTGGCAATCAGCTGCCCTTTTCTGACCTTCGAACCTTCATCGACTGTTAGTCGAAGAATTCTCCCTCCCATTTCGCTACTGGCATTGACACCTTTGAATGCTCTGACCGCGCCTTGAATTTCGACATATGATTCGAAATCTTTTTTGGTGATCGGCATTGCAGTAACCAGTCTTAGTTTTACTTCTTTTTCTGTTGTGTCAAGCTGAGCGATCTCACCTTCGAGTGTCTCGATTTCTGTTTGGAGCGTCTTCAGCTCTTCTTTCTTTTCAGCGAGCGCTTTCAACTTGTCGACAAGATTGTCGGATGCCATTTCCTTATCAGGTGCCCCACATGAAGCGGCGAAGACAAGTATAACGAAAGCAAAAAGGATATTTTTCATGATATTTCTTTTCTTGAATTTCTTAATATGGGGCTCATTTATCTACCAACCGCCTGGTCAAGCCTCATTTTTGCCAATAACAAATCGTATAAAGCATTATTATAATTAGCCTGTGATTGGTAGAGGCTTTGTTCGGCTTGGGTAACTTCAATACTTGACCCAACACCTTCCTGGTACTTGATTTTTGTGGTATCGTATATCTTTTGGGCAAGATTCAGACTTCTTTCAGTTGCTTCCAGTGACTCGACGGCATTGCGATAATCTACTCTTGCATTTTTTATCTGGAGAACTATGGCTCTCTCCACCTCTTCCTTCTGTAGTTTGATTTTCTCGTAATTCACCTGTGCCCGGGCTACCGAATTCTTTTTCTGAAATCCATCAAATATTGGAATAGAGATTTGAAATCCAATGAAAGCAGAGTTGAGCCAAACGCCATTCTTGATGATCCGATTGCCTTCGAGGTATTGTCCGTATTCCGCGAAAGCGTATAAATTTGGATAGTGACCTGCTCTGATCCGCTTTATATTTAATTCATTGAGTACAAGTTGCTTGTCAAATACTTCTAACTCTCGACGCATACTGTAATCCAGATTTCCTTCCGGAATGATTACACTCAGTGCGTCTTGTTTTAAAGTTTCGATATTATCAGTTAGCACAATGTCATCATTCATGGGGTACCCCATTTGAAATTTCAGAACATTGAGCAGGACTGCTTTTTGCTCCGTTAACTTTTTGAGGTCAACACCTAGATTGGAAAGTGAGAGTTCGAGGCGGTCAACATCCAGTTGTTCTACAAACCCGTTTTCATAAAGCTGTTGAGTCTCGTAAAGTGTTTTTTCGAGGTTAGTAATATTCTTCTGCAAAGTTTCTTCTGTGATCTGGATGATGAACGTTGCTACATAAGCGTCTCGAACATTATTGGATACCTGTTGGTGAGAAAGATTTAGTTGCTTTTGCGTGAGTTCTTTCAGTTCTTTAGCCGCTTTAAGACCAACGATGTATGAAAAATCGAATACCAGGGAAGACATGGACAGACCACCTGCAAAATTATTTTTTGCCCCGAAAGCTACTTTTATCGTTTCTGATTCCGGGTCAAAAAAGTCAATAGGTACAAGACTTTCTTTCAATTTCAGGTAATGATTATAGGTAATTTCACCACTTAACTGTGGTATGCCTATTGCGGCAGTTTCACGAATCTGGAATCGCGCATCTTCAACATTCAGCTGAGCGCTTCTAATATCATTATGATTCCTTTGTGCGTATTCTATGGCCTCCTGTAAAGTGAAGGATTCCTGCGCCAAGCTCATTGTTGAAGCAGCCAGGAAAAGGATTATGCAGGACAGATATTTCATGAATTTTCTTTTTGAGCTTGTTGATAACGTTCCAATACTTTGAGTCCTTCAACTGTAGCCAACCCGCGAATATGGTAGTGTATGTATGATTGATGTAATTCTCCCGGGTTGTATTCTGGAAAGGGGAAATAAAAATCGTCGAGAATAACTTCCGACATACCCATGTATAATTTTGTAATTACATCTGGGTTGATATCATTCCGATAAAGGCCTTCCGCCATTCCTTTTTTGATATTATTGAGAATCATGTTGTGGGCATATTCTCGCCTAAATTCCTCAATGATGTTCCATGCTGGCCTGTAATACTTCCTGAGATCATAGACTGCTGAAGGATGCGTTTTTTGTAGCATCCTATTCCAGTGAAGTGATAACTGAACCATTTCATCTATCGCATTTTTCGCGTTTTCCTGGATAAACTGCAGATCCTGTGTTTCTTCAAAGATGTATGACCTAACCACTTTACTGATCAGCTCGTCTTTATTTTCAACGTATTGATACAGGGTTTTTTTAGATATCCCAAGATGCCTTGAAATATCGTTCATCGTTACAGATTTGAATCCAAACCGCAGGAACAATTCTTTTGTTTTGAGGACTATTTTATTTGATTCGGTCAAAATATTGCGGCTTTTAAATTGAACTTGAATATGATTGGGTTTACCCAAAACGGATACAAAACTATTAGAAAAAACGATGGAAACCAAAGAAAGTTTAAAAGTTTCCTGAGTTTTAACGTTAATGTAAAATTTAATTTACCAGCCTCGATTTTATTGGTTTTAGATGACTATCTTGAGGGGCTTTTTATATTTTCCGAAAAGGTAGTTTAGACAAAATTCCGTATCCAGAAATGGCCAATTCAACAAAATCATATCTTGTTTTAGGACTTATGTCTGGCAGTTCTCTTGATGGGTTGGATATTGCTTTTGCGAAGTTTGATTTTTACAAAAAAGATATTTCCTGGGAGTTATTAAAAGCGGAAACCTTATCATTTTCCAGTTCATGGAAATCAATTTTGCAAGAATTGCCTGGTTACGATAGCAAGGCTTTACTTCGGGTCAATTCTGATTTTGGGCATTACTCTGCAGAGTTGGTAAATACCTTCCTCGAGAAGCATAATGTCAGTCCCGACTTTATTGCTGCTCATGGTCATACAGTCTTTCATTTTCCGGAAGATGGTTTTACAACCCAGATTGGCGACGGTGCTGCTTTAGCTGTTGGGACCGGGCTACCGGTCATTTGTGATTTCCGCACTCATGATATTGCATTGGGCGGACAGGGAGCTCCGTTGGCACCAGTCGCTGATTCCATTTTGTTTCCAGGTTTTGACTTTTATCTCAATCTTGGGGGTATAGCAAATATCACCTTTATTGATAAGGGCGAAGTAACAGCCTTTGATATTTGCCCTGCAAATCAGGTTTTAAATCACCTTTCAGAAGAGGTCGGGCTAGAGTTTGATGCCAGAGGAGGGATAGCAAGAGAAGGAAAAAACATTCCTGCCTTGAGAAAGAAGATTGATGGCATTCCTTACTTCAGTAAACCATACCCAAAAACGCTCGACAATAACTGGATAAGGGAGCAAGTTTTCCCAATATTTGACACACAGAAAGGTAAAACCAAAGACAAACTGAATACAGCCTGTTGGCATATTGCCGAAGAAATATCCAAAGCCATTACTGAACTGATGAAGGAAAAAAATAGTGAGGCTCTCCGAAAAGTACTTATCACCGGGGGAGGGGCATTTAACGATTATCTTATTGAATGCATCAAATCCTCTTGTCAACAAATGAGGTCTACTGAAATAATCCTACCTTCGCCTGATATTATTGCCTTCAAGGAAGCATTGCTCATGGCATTACTTGGCGCTTTAAGGATTGAGAACAGGCCTAATAGTATTAGTTCTGCAACTGGCGCTCAATTTGATTCTATTGGCGGGGCAATTTACCAGGGAACAAAAAAACACATTTAATTTACATCAATGATATTGGTTACAGGCGGAACAGGTTTTTTAGGTGCTTACCTCCTCAGATACCTAGTTAATGCGGGTCAGCAAGTACGGGCCATAAAACGTACCAACAGCCCAATGGACCTCGTAAATGATATTGCCCACAAAGTAGAATGGGTGGAAGGCGATATTCTTGATATCTTTTCTATAAGGGACGCAATGAAAGGGGTCACACAGGTTTACCACTGTGCCGCTACGGTATCATTCTCCCAAAAAGACCGCAACCGCATGATGAAGGTTAATGTGGAAGGTACAACCAATATCGTTAATACCTGTCTCGAATTCGGATCTCCACGGTTGCTAAACGTCAGTTCGATCGCAGCGCTCGGTCGCAATCCGCATATCACCAATATTGATGAAAACACCCTATGGCAGGACACGCCATTAAACTCTAATTACGCCATAAGTAAGTTTAAAGCTGAATGTGAAGTTTGGCGAGGTAAAGTAGAAGGTCTGAATATGGTCATCATCAACCCCTCCGTTATTCTGGGGAGTGGATATTGGTCTGTCGGCACCAGCACTTTTTTTAATAGTATATACAAAGGTTTGAAGTTTTTCCCACAAGGCAGGACAGGATTCGTGGATGTAAGAGATGTGGCCCAAATAATGATCCAGCTAATGAATAGTGATATCTCAGGAAAACGTTTCATTGTTAATGGGCACAACATCCACTATAAAACCTTATTAGACGAGATCGCAAAATCTATGAATAAAAAAAGTCCTTCCATCAAGGTCAATCCATTACTAAGGGAAGTAGCCTGGCGAGTTGAAGCTTTGCGTACCAGTATCCTGGGAGGAAAGCCAATGGTTACCAGGGAAACAGCACTCGTCTCTTCTCATAGTTTCATCTATGATAACGCACGCATTAAAGCTGAATTAGGGAAAGACATCTTCAGGCCAATCAAAACCACCATTGCCGAAACTGCTGAGCAATATCTTGCATCAAAATCTGAAGGCAAGGATTTCAGTGTATTAAATCTCACCTAGCCCCTCGCACCTCACCTAACCTCTCCTCCAGGAGAGGAATCACTCTAGTTGTAGTGTCAGGAAAGATCCACATCTCCTCAAGGAGAGGAATCACTCTAGTTGTAGTGCCTGAAAAAATCTACTCCTCCTCCAGGAGAGGAATCACCTTAGTTGTAGTGCCAGGAAAAATCCACTCCTTCTCCAGGAGAGGAATCACTCTAGTTGTAGTGTCAGAAAATATCCACTTCTCTTCAAGGAGAGGAATCACTCTAGTTGTAGTGCCTGAAAAAATCTACTCCTCCTCCAGGAGAGGAATCACCTTAGTTGTAGTGCCAGGAAAAATCCACTCCTTCTCCAGGAGAGGAATCACTCTAGTTGTAGTGCCT
>JBCCHF010000033.1:0-74769 GCA_039028895.1 Bacteroidota bacterium
CAGTTAAAAAACAAAATGTAATATTTACTTTTTTCATAATAATATTTTTTTCTTTTACAATCACAATATATTCAGCAATTAAACGACTTCAAAATCCAATTGATAAACGTGTTAGCTTTTGGAATAAATGAATCATTTTTACAAATGAGTGTAAATTGTTGTAACTGATAATTTACATGTATTGAGTTAAAAATCGAATGCAATCTTTTAATAAGAAGTAATTGATGATAGATTTAAAAAAAATAGTCTAGAAACTGACAATTCACACCAATTACCTCTTTTAACATCCTCATGACTAAATTCACAACACTTATTCTTGAAAATTGCTAACTTTGACTTGTTATTCCCATCCTTTATTTAACCAAACAATGTTAGCAATGGCGGGTAAATTTTACACTCATTACAGTAAACTTTTTCTTGTTTTAGTTCCAGTATTAATTGTTACTTATCTTTTTTCACTTTCCGACGATTGGTCTTTTTCAAAAGAAAGTCAAAAAGATTTCCATACTGACAAGCAGACAAGGATTGACGAAGCGTTCAAACAAGACTTTGAAAGAACCAAAGATTTATCGCTTGGTTATCCTCCAAGTGAACGATTATTTGAGGCTTATAAGGTCATCAAAAGGAAAAATCTTGAATCACTGACAAAGTCAGGACTAGAAGATATTAATTGGACGGATCGTGGTCCAGCTCGGATTGGTGGGCGGACAAGGTCCATTTTAATTTCACGATTGGACCCCACCCGTGAAACAGTTTTCACAGCGGGGGTTGCAGGAGGTATTTGGAAAACTACAAATATTTCAAATGAAAATCCAAGGTGGGAAAACCTTTCAGACAACTTTGAAAATCTGGCTGTAACTTCTATAGTTCAGGACCCGGACAATCCTCAAATCATGTATTTCTCAACAGGTGAGGGATATGGCAACTTTGACAGTGTTCGAGGTCTTGGAATCTGGAAATCAACTGATGGTGGTGATACCTGGTCTCAATTACTTTCAACCAATAATAGTACATTCTATTATACACAGCGTATGATAGTTGTTCCAGGAGGTGATGTATATGCATGTACCCAACAGGGCTTGATGAGGAGTCAAAATCAAGGGCTTGACTGGGAGAAAGTATTGGGTACCGGAATCAGTAATGGTAACTCAAATCGCATTAACGATATCGAATTGGCAATCGATGGTTCGTTATATGTTGTAGTTGGTTATAATGCCACAAACGCAAGAGTCTTTAAATCGAATAGTGGACCCAACCTTGGAAACATCGGTGCCTGGGAACTTAGATCGGGTGGCCTCCCTCCCACCGCATCAAGGATAGAAATTGCTGCTACTGGCAGCAGTGCAGATATGTTGTATGCCCTTGTCGCCATTGGAGGTCAGGCACAGAGGTGCTATGTTACCAATGATGGAGGGAACAACTGGTCTCAAGTTAACTTCCCAACTACAGCTAACGGCGGAAACGCACTGGACGGTGGGAGTCAAGGCTGGTATGACTTAATGATTGATGTTGATCCCAACAATCCAGACAGAGTAATCATTGGAGCTGTGGTTGTTTACATGAGTGCTAATGGTGGCCTCACCTGGCAAAACATTAACAGAATGCATGTAGACCATCATTATGTTTTATGGGATGAAGAAGACAGTAATCGCGTATTTTTCGGGAATGATGGAGGTATCTATATGGCCATAAATGCCACTGGTCCTCCAATAAATCTGGATGTTAGAAATAAAAACCTCGGTTATAATGTAACCCAATTTTATGCGTGTGCAATTCACCCGGATGAATATTCCAATTATTTCCTTGCTGGCTCTCAAGATAATGGCACTCAGCAATTCTCTCAACCTGGTTTTGGCTTAACCCGCCCTGCATTCGGTGCAGATGGAGCATTCACACATATTGATCAGGATGAACCTGAGAAGCAAATAGTTTCATGGCAATTTGGCAATTACTTAAGGTCCGAGAATGGGGGTAATTCCTTTGACACATGGTTTACCACAAATATTGGCTTCATAAATGTATCTGATTATGATAATCTGGGCAATCATATTTACGCCTTCAATGGTCAGGGTTCCTTTATAAGGGGAAATATGGATGATCCTAGCTCTGGGGGTGTAGAAGTCAGTTTTCAATCTGGCGTAATTTCTCCTAATGCCATCACTGCATCACCAAATGTAGCAAATCGTATTTATTTTGGGACGAACCGTGTCTATCGAGTAGATAACGCTCATCAGGGTACATCAGTTCAGGAAGAAGATATCTCATCTTTCTTGAACGGGATCATAAGCTGTATAGAAATCGAGAAAGGTAATGAAGATCATATGCTAGTTACCTTCTTTAATTACGGCTCAGTAAGTGTTAGAGAAACTCGAGATGGAGGTGCGACCTGGGAAAATGTAGAAGGTGATCTTCCGGATATGCCTGTTCGTTGGGCGCTGTTCCACCCTGAGGATGCTGATAAAGCGCTAATTGCTACTGAAACCGGTGTCTGGAGTACTGAAGATCTCGATGGTGCCAATACAGTATGGACGCCACACCCTGCTTTCCCCAACACACGTACAGATATGATGAAATGGCGTGAATCAGACAATCTGATCATCGCTGCTACTCACGGCCGTGGTCTTTGGTCAACTGATGCTTTCTCCCCTCCTCGCGCATTTATCAATATAATACAGGCAGGATATCTTGACACTGAATACCAGTTTAATGATGTTTCCGTGAATCCATCAGAAATCTTATGGGAATTTGGTGATGGAAGTACGTCAACTGATAGAAATACCACCCACAGCTATGATGAAATCGGCAATTATGATGTTTCAATTACGATCAATGGTGGTGTAGATGTTGCTGCTGAAGAATTAACTATTCTGCCAGATCGTGACGTACCTTACACACTTGAGTCATCAGGCCCATATGGTGGAGACTTTGAATCTACAACTGAAGATTTTGCTACGTACCATATTTCAGGAAGTCGTTTTGAGAGAGGTTCTTCCTCAATAAACGGTAAGAATGGTACCAATAGTGGTAGCAATGCATGGGTATTGGCCCCAAATGACGCTCAATATGAAAACTTCACGGAAACTATGCTGTATACTCCAAATTATGATCTTTCAGCAGAAGGTATCTATGAGTTCAGTTTTTGGTCAAAACATCTTATTTCATTGGGTTTTGATGGCTTCCGTGTTGAGTATTCACTTGACAGGGGCTTAAGCTGGTTACCACTAGGAAGAGAGCAGGACCGCTGGTACAACTTCACCAATGATGAGGCAGAAGATGCCGCTTTCCCTCCAGGGGCAAGTTTCTTTACAGGAAGTTCGGGGTCAGACTGGAAGAACTACAAACTTAACATTAACAACCTTCAGGGGAATGCTGATGTAGCCTTCAGGTTTGTTTTTGCCAGCAATGGCATTAACAGTGCTCCTGGAGTAGCCATTGATGATATAGAAATAAAGGCTGTTACAGAAGATCTTGAAACTCAAATCATCGACTTCACGGGAGAGCATATTTCTTTTGAAGAGGTAAAACTGGACTGGGTCACCCAGCCAGAATTCAGAAGCGATTTCTTTGAAGTCCAGCATTCCGAAAATGGTAGAGATTGGGATGTGGAAGGCACTTTTGATGGTATTGTTTATTCAGTTGATCCAGTTGCTTACACAACAGAACTCGATAATATCAAACTCCCGGTCAACTATTTCCGTATCCGTGGTGTCAACCAGGATGGTAGTGAAATTTTCTCCAAAATACTCGTTCTGACACGGGAAGAAGTGGAGCCAGACATTTATTTGCTTTACCCCAACCCATTCACTACTGATATCCAAATTGCCTTCAATCAGGAAATCAATGAAGATATCCTGATCAGAGTATATGATGAAATTGGGCGTGAAGTGGTAAATAAGACCGTTAACCCATCAGGTATCCTGACAACGATAAATGCATCATGGCTTTCACCTGGCACTTATTTCCTGCATACAGAAATTGGAGATACCAGAATTGTTAAGAAAGTACTAAAGCTTGACTGATAAAAACAAGGCATAGACCCCTTTGGGTTCAAAATATCACTTTACGAGTATCAATCCTTTACAAAAAAGCCTTCCGCAATTGTGGAAGGCTTTTTTGTTAGATCCATTCTGGCAAAAAAAATATAAAACTATATGGGTTTTCTATTCTTTGATCATGAAATTGCCGTGTATAACAAGGGTCTCATTTTTGGGATAATAACTTCATATTAAAGAAGTAATCCATGCCAAAAATGGGAAATTATATTCCCAAACCTCAATTTTCAAAACAACAAAAATGCCCTACCTGTCCATAAATAATGTAAAACGTACTACGAAGATGTAGGAAGTGGAGAGGAGACATTAATATTCGCACACAGCATGTTCTTCAATCTAAGGATGTTTGACCAACGGGTTGAATTTTAAGTAAAGACTATCGATGTATTCGTTACGATTTTCGGGGCCATGGAAAAAGTGGATCACCAGTTGATGGATACGACCTGGACACGCTAACCGAAGATTTCGTCGAAATAATGAAAACTCTGGAATGCGGCCTTTGTCATTTTGTTGGTTTTTCAATGGGAGGTAGACATGAGAGTTGCTGTCAGGAATCCTGACCTGATTAAGTCCCTAATCCTGATTGATACCTCTTTTGAACAAGAGCCCAAAAGTGGGCTGCTGAGAAACCATGCCATGATATTTATCGAATAAAATATTGGACTCAAATCAATTGCATCGAAAGTAACGGATATATTTTTCGGTAAAGCATTTTTGAAAGATCCCTCCAGAAAAGATCTTAAAACGACCTGGAAAAACCATTTTACATCCAATCACAGAATCGGGATTGTAAAAGCAGTGAGAGGTGTCGTTTTCAGAAAGGGCATTTCTGATATTATAGACAGGATTAGTCAACCTACCACCATCATGGTTGGAGAAAAGGATGAATTAACAGACGTTAGAAAAGCTGAGATTATGCATTCGCTTATTAAAGACTCAGTTGTAAAATTGATGCCAAGATCAGGTCATATGTCTCCAGTTGAAGAACCTGATATCGTAAATTCCCTGATCGAAGACCATTTAAATCGATACGCCTGATGATCAACTTATACGACAAATACATTTTACCTAAGGTTTCCAATGCCGTATGTGGTACAAAACCAGTAATGAGACAAAGAGAAAAGGTAGTTCCTCTCGCCACAGGAAGAGTTTTGGAAATTGGTGTCGGCTCAGGGTTAAACTTCAAATACTACAATCCTGAAAATGTGAATGAGTTACTGGCTCTAGATCCTTCTGAAGAAATGTGGACGTTGGTTAAAAACAATCTGGGAGAACAGAATATAGACTTGAAATTTATCAAAGGCGTCGCCGAAAATATGCCTATTGATGACAGGTCGGTAGACTCCATTGTCATTACCTATAGCACCATCCCTGATTATCATGCTGCAATAGAGGAATTCAGACGAGTGCTTAAATCCAGTGGATCCATCATTTTTTGCGAACACGGACTGTCTCCAGATAAATCTGTAAGAAGATGTTAAAATGCCTTAAACCCGATTTGGAAAAAACTGGGAGGAGGTTACAATTTAAATCGCGATATCCCGAATATGATCGAAAATGGCAGATTTAAATTTGAAGATCCCCATACCATGTACATCCCTGGATTTAAGCCAGCATGCTATAATTTCTGGGGAATGGCAAAAGCCAGGTGAATCCACTTATATTCGGAAACAACATTAATTTTATTTTCAGGGGAACTGAACTGGTATCAATATTAGTCGAAAACCGAAAATATGAGTGTAAAAGAGATAATGTTGGAAATTGATAAAATTTTGGGCACTATTCCAGAAGAATCTCTTCATAACATTCTAAAAAATTTAAAGGTTGTCCAGGAATCCTCTTCGGATAACATCGTACTCTCCAAAAACCTGAGAAAAGTCCTGCAAGAAGATAAAGGACTCCTCAAAAGGTTGGCTAAATGATTACCCTAAATGAAGTGCTCGCAATTCATTATTTATTAATAGATGATTTTGGTAGAATTCATGGTGTAAGGGACCAAGGATTATTAGAATCGGCTTTGATTAGACCTTATGGCTAATTCGAAGGAGAACCCTACTACAAAACTCCAGCAGAAAAAGCTTCAGCAATAATTGAAAGTATTTTCACCAATCATCCATTTCTTGAAGGCAAAAAAAGAAGTGGCTAGGTTTTAATGCGATTACTGTTAATGAATTTCAACCTTGACATTCAAGCCTTTGAAGATGACAAATACGAATTTGTAATTTCAATTGCCTCAGGACAAATCTCTTATGAAGATATTTTGGCATTGACCCAAAATAATTTGATCAAGCTTGATTGAAGTCATCACCTAACTAAAGTAACATCTCCCTTATATGGAATAATTATCCCATCAATAAACTCAACCTCCGCATAGAAGACGAATACGCCTGGATTTAAAGTTTTGCCTTTTAAGGTACCGTTCCAACCGAAAATCGGCGTGTTGGGCGGGAAATTACTGGCATCCCAAACCACTTCTCCCCATCTGTCATAAACCAGGAAACGTCTTATCTGCGAAACCGATATCCCACTATAAATGGTAAACACATCATTGATCCCGTCATTATTCGGGGAAAAAGCATTCGGGATGTATACATCACGATTTTTATCAACTTCAATAAATACATCATCAGTGCCTGAACAACCCAAAGTGTCGATTACCTGGAGAACATAATTAAAAGATTCAATTGGTCTTACCACAGGGTCTGGACAATCAAGACAACCGAGGAATGGATTGGTCTCCCAAACATAAGTCAACGGTTCACCGAAAGGTCGATTGACATTGGCCATCAACTGGGTGCTATCACCAAGCACTACTGTCTGGTCCTCACCTAGGGTTACTGTTAACTCTGCCGGTTCGTCCACGATAATGGAAGAAGCCACTTCGCAACCATTGATATCCTGAACAGTTACTGTATAATTTGAGGCACCAAGTCCTGAGAAAATAGAATCTGTCTGGAAATTATTGCCGTCAATTGAATAGATATATGGTCCTGTTCCGCCATAAACAGTATCAACTGTAATCGAGCCATTAGCATCATCGAAACATATCGCCGGATCAGAACTCAACTCTGCCACTACGGCATCAGGTTGATCCAGTGCTAACGTACCAATAGCAATACATCCATTGGCATCCGTTACGGTTACTGTATATGACCCGGCAGAGGCATTGAGTACAGAAGGGCCAACATCGCCAGAGTTCCATGAATAGCTATAACTTGGAACACCCCCCATTGGCTCTACAGTGACCAGGCCATCGTCACCACCAAAGCAGCCAGGATCATTCCCCGTAAGGGAAACCATCACAGGATCTAATGGCTCATTCACCGTAATCGATACCGGTACAGAAGTACACCCATTGGCATCCGTTACCTGAACCTGGTAAACTCCGGCAGATAAGCTATTTACGGTAGAATTGGTTGCTCCGGGCAAGCCGATCCATTCGTAGGTATAGGGTGCAGTTCCACCTGTCGGGACGTAAGTTGCTGAGCCATCATCACCACCTGCACAACTGACCGGAGATGAACTGACATCAAGTGGAATGATTAGGTCAGGAGAATTGACATCCACTGATCCCGTACCCATACAACCATTGGCATCGGTAACGGTAACGGTATGTGGCCCCATGAAAAGGAAGCTTGCAGTGCTACCAACTTCACCATTATCCCATGAATAGGTAAAAGGCATGGTGCCACCATTGACAGTGACAGTCGCTTGTCCGTCCACTGTTCCGAAACAACTGGTAGGCTGACTCGAAAGCGACAGATCGAGCACCCCTCCATCATTCATCACCTCAATAGATGAGACCGAAGGACAAGACCCGTCCGCATTCGTGACCGTTACATTATAAGTACCTTCATCAAGGCCTGTTAAACCTGACGTGTTTCCTATGCCTACACCAGGGTTAGCATTATTTTCCCAATTGAACACATATGGTGGTATACCAGCCGAAATAGTAGCTGTTACGGTACCATCACTGCCAACACATGAAACAGGTGTACTCTGAATATCATCAATAGAAGGCCCTCCAATTGATCCTATAGAGGCTATTGTACTTACTGGGCAACTTCCATCAACATTCGTGATGGTGACCCCATAATTCCCGGCTGACAGATTGCCTAAAGTATCATCAGTTGAGCCATCACTCCATAAATAATTGTATGGTCCGGTTCCTCCGCTGACAACAAGAGCAACAGATCCATCCCCTGATCCACAATTTTCATCAACTGAATTAACCATATCGATTACTGGAGCTGAATTTCCTGGAATATCAATGGTCGTAACCAATGGACATGTGCCATCATCATTTGAGATGGTCACACTATAAGTGCCGGCTAATAATCCTGAAGCAGGGTTAACCGTAGAAACGATTACGCCAGGATCTGAAACATTTTCCCAAGCAAAAAGGTATGCAAGTGTACCACCACCTACGCCAAATTCTCCAATGCCATCTGCGGCACCACAATTTGCCGGAGTTGAAGCAGAAGCGATAATGAATGGACCACCCATTTGGCCCACTGTTGTTTCAGCAGTAGTCTCACATCCGTTGGCGTCTGTCACTGTTACGGCATAACTACCAGTACAAAGTCCCACTGGATCTTCATCAGTAGAAATTTCAACTCCGGGATTACTATTGTTTTCCCATGAGAACGTATACGGTAGAGCACCATTCGAAACAATGGCATCGACCTGCCCATCGCAAGCAGCCCCGCAAGACTGATCAGATGGTGTAAGAGATACTGCAAAATCAGGATCACAATTACAAGGATCAAGCACCTCGACAGTTGCTGTTACCGTACATGAACCATCTGCATTGGAAACTGAAGCCTGGTACATACTGCCACCAAGACCTGTAATAAAATCACCCATCCCAATTACGACGCCAGGGTTTGCGAGGTCTTCCCATTCTATGATATAAGGCATTGTGCCTCCACTTACTACCACAGTTGCTGTACCACCCAGATTACCGCAGTTATCAGGCGTAGCTGAAATACTTGAAATTACCGGCGGATCAACTAGTGTAATATTCACGGTTGTAATGACCGGGCACGTACCATCCATATTCGTAATGGTAACCGCATAACTACCTGAAGCAAGATTAGTTGCCGGATTGGTCGTTGATACCACAACACCCGGATTGGCCATATCTTCCCATGCATATTGGAATGGTCCGTTTCCAGCTGAAATAGTCAGCGTCGCTGTACCATCACCAATTCCACAATTGTCAGGTGTAGAGCTGACATTATCAACTACCGGACTATCATTAGCCCCAACCATAACTGTTGCAGTAATCGGACATGAGCCATCAACATTCGTTACAGTCACATTATAAGTGCCAGCATCAAGACCCATAGCAGGATTGTTTGTAGAAGCCGTTATTCCAGGATTAGCCGCATTTTCCCAATTATATTGGAATGGGCCATTACCTCCAGAGACCGTTAGTGTAGCTGTTCCATCCGCGTTATCGCAATTTTCATCTGTGGAACTTATATTATCAATCATCGGACTGGGCACATTTCCGATCGTAAGAGTGGTACTTACCGGACAAGAGCCATCTGCATTTGAAACGGTTACGTCAAAAGTACCTGCGCTAAGACCAATAGCAGGATTTGTATTTGAAACTGTAACACCTGGGTTAGCGGCATTTTCCCAATTATATTGATAAGGCCCCATTCCTCCTGAAACAGCAAGGATACCAGCACCATCTCCGGCGCCACAATTCTCATCAGAAGGTACGGCACTATCGATAACAGGAGCATCCACAGCACCAACATTAACCGAAGCGGTTACTGGACATGAGCCATCTGCATTGGTTACAGTGACATTATACATCCCAGTCGCAAGTCCGGTAGCCGAATTTAAGTTTGAAATGGAGACACCAGGGTTTGCGGCATTTTCCCAGTTAAACTGGAATGCGCCAGAACCACCTGAGACCATTATCGTTGCCGTACCATCAGCTGCTCCACAATTCTCCTCAGTACTTGAAGTATTATCAATCACTGGTGCCGGATTATCATCAATAGTTACAGACGCCGTTGTTGAACATACAGGTCCGGCAGGGCCAGTACTGGAAACTATCACATTATTGACCGCAACTGACGGGTCTGAACCAATGAGGTCATCATTATTAGTCCAGTTGAATGCAATACGAAGATTAGAGATATTTTCCGCATCAGCTGGTAAGGCATAGCTTGCTGCTTCCCAAAGTCCCTGACCAGTCGGACAATTCACTGATTTAATGGATGCATCAATTACATTGAATGTGGTTCCTCCATCATTACTGTAAAGCACAGAAGCATTATCCAGCAAACCGTCTCCAAGAGAGATAAAATCAAAACTCAAGGTCAGGTTTGAAAAACCGACTGTAGAAATATCAGGAGATTCAGCCCTTACATTAGCTTCCGGACAGAAAAAGAGCGGGCATAACCCTCCAGCGTCGTAAGCAGCACCACAAGGCGGGCAAAACACACTTGTGATATGAAGCGTATTATCCCCATTATTTCCGACTCCGCAACCGCCGGGGTTAACGCCACCCTCTGCATCATTCACCTGCCAAAAGTTATTATCAGAGCCATTAGGGCCTGTTGGTGTATTTAATAACCAGTTATGAGCGCCTTCAAAACCTTCATTATAAATTGTTGCCGAATTCGATCCGCTAAATGCTTCCGAAACTGTTACGGTATATGTACCAGCCGGGAGTCCGGTCGCGGTTGAAGTCGTTTGTCCAGATGGATCGTCCCATTCATAAGTATAGTTTCCTCCGCCTCCACTCACCATCACGGTTACAGTGCCATCAGATTGTGAGCAGGATTCATCTGTCCCTGAAATACCGTCTATGATTGGTGTCTCATTAGCATTAACTACAACAGTTGTTGTTACAGGACATGATCCATTCAGATTGGAAATTGTAACGCTGTAGGTTCCACCTTCAAGATTTGAAGCAGTAGCAGTCGAACCAACCGAGACACCAGGATTGACTGTATTTTCCCAGTTAATAAAGTATGGTGGTAATCCTCCTGAGATAACAACTGATGCTTCCCCATCCATATTACCGCAAAATTCATCTGAAGAGGACGTGGAATTAATTACCGGAGAATTAAATCCGTTAAGAGTTACCAGATCGACAAACGGACAGCTTCCATTGGCATTGGTCACCGTAACTGCATAATTACCTGCAGCTAGCCCGGTAGCCGGATTTGTGGTGGAGACTGAAACGCCTGGGTTGGCTGTATTTTCCCAGTTAAACTGATAAGGGGCCGTTCCGCCACTGACATTGGCATTAGCAGAACCATTCGCTGCATTGCAAGTCTCAGGGATAGTGGCAATATTGCTTATTGACGGTCCTCCCGGATCTGTTATGGTAACACAAGTTGTAGCTGTACAAAAATTTGCATCGGTTACCGTTACGCAATACGTTCCAGCACATAATGCTGAAAGATCCTGACTGTCATTATTATCTCCGACACCATCATTATCCCAATCATAAAGGTACGGTCCAGAACCTCCATTCACGGTTAGGTCTATTGCTCCATCACAGCCGCCACATGAACTGGTCATGGTCAAGGAAGTACTTAGGGTAGGTCCAGGCACATCATTAAGGGTAAATGACTGTGTGGCGGAGCATCCATTACTTTCGGTGACGGTAATGACATAGTTGCCAGGTGCGAGTCCTGTTGCCGAGTTTGCAGTCGTTTGACCACTACCAAAATCGTAAGTAAAGGGGGCTGTTCCTGTCAAAACACTAGTTATCGTGATGGAGCCATTATTATTTCCACAAGTTGGACTCGTAAAACCAGAGCCGCCAATTAATATATCTCCGACTGCAATTACGGTGGTATCGACACCTACACAACCGGCGCCATTATCTACATTGACGATGAATTCATAAACACCTTCTGTCATTGCCGCAGTGTTCAATGGTGGATTAGCATCATTGACATTAGTAGTGATAAAGCTTACAGCACCCGCAGGAATTGAAGTCCATGTGATACTGCCACCATCCGGATTGGTAGGTGCCCCTCCGAGGATAACTGCAGGAGCATTTCCTACACAGAAGTTTACATCGGAACCTGCATCGGCCCCAGCGTTCATCCCATATTCAAATTCAAAGCTGAATGGTGCTACAGGATTGCCACATATATCATCAATACTTCCAGTCATTGTAATTGTATAGGTACCCACTACGGTCAGTAAAGTTGTCAGGTCCAGTCTAAAAAACTTTTCACTATTGTCATCCATCCCGGGGGAGCCACAAGCTGCCCCAACCACATTTCCAATAGCATAGGTGCCGCCAGGACCTGTAATTGAAAAATCGGTATGATCGATCGTTCCGCAATCAATATGATCATCGAAGGTAATATCAACCCTATTATCGCCACATGCTAATGGTGATTCCCAATCAATTAAGGTTGGAGCTGTTACATCTCCAAAAATACCCTGGTCTGATGCACTAAAGTCAAGATGAAAGCCGGAAAATGCATTTGGACTTGTAACGACCATCGCAATGACCTGTCCGGCTGTAACATTAATATCACCTGCATAGGGCGATCCATTTACGCCGTTAGCACTACCTGATCCATTAAACGGAAACAGGCTGTTAGCTCCTGTTCTTCCATTATCCTGAATAACAGGAGGAAATCCGCCCAGCGAGTTGGATGTATTACAGCTAATCACTGGTGCTGCGCCTGTAAAAATATCAGAACAGCGATTATTTGAAATATCAAACATCGCCCAATCGTAGTTTTCAACCTGGTTGGGAAAAAGGATAAACCGGAGTGCTCCAGAAGCATTAGCCTGGAAAATGTACCAGGATGAATGATCTTCGGGATCGACCAAGCAAT
The DNA here is from genome assembly GCA_039028895.1 of Bacteroidota bacterium. GTDB lineage: Bacteria > Bacteroidota > Bacteroidia > Chitinophagales > Saprospiraceae > JAHDCJ01. The sequence goes on from JBCCHF010000033.1 coordinate 12,890, forward strand.
TATTGGCAAGATTCAGTTCTCCTGTAAAGTTTCCGGCACCAGTATAGGAATGAGGCTGGTAATAATGCTCATCGCATAATGGTATTGCACCGATACAATCTTGCTGGGAAGTTAGTTGTGGTTCCGAACAGGGGCCGCAACTTATTGTCGCCTCCCATCCTGGGAAATTATCATTATTAGTCGAAATAAATTCAAATGTGATACATCCGTTTGAGGAACCTACTGGAAAATCAACAGCCCCAAAATCGCCGCTGAGGGAAGTAATAAGCGGTGCACCTGTATTTGATCCATCATACACATTGAGTATATCTTCCGTTGAGCCAAAGATACCGGAATCAAACTGGGTGTTAAAGGATGTGAAATCAAACCAGAAACATTCGCCAGGGGTATCAGGGCAGAAGGTTTGGACCAGGTTTTCATTATTACCGTAATTTCCTCCTGCTCCCCCACTATCAAAAAAAGTTCCTGAGCAAGTCGTGATGGATCCATTGGACATATTATAAACCTGTCCGGCCAGGAAAAAAGGAATAATGAGAAGGATTATGGTGGAGGAAAGATTGAGGGTAATCGATTTTTTCATAAAAATGAGATGTTGATTGAGGTTTCAACGGTTTTTTATTACAATTTCTTGTGCAAAGTAGTAAAAGAAAATGCTGTGGATCAACCCATCTTTCCCATGTATACCGACGATTATCCGATTTGAGGATCCAAACCTTCATAATGTATGGTATTAAACTGACCAAAATGAATTGAAATTTTCTAAATCAATTTGCGTCAGTTATAGTCGGACCTCCACATATTCAAGGCATTAATGTTAACCACTTACCGCCAACTGCCTGATAACAATTCTTATACCACTTTTTTATTTTTGACCTTTTTTGTGGTTTATATAAAAACTGGAACGGTATTTTCTACATAGAAAATAACGTAGAAACAATATTTATTGCTTCCTGGATAATGAACGGGAAAAATCCACGTTAATCAATCATACAAAACCCGGATCAATGAAAAGTGCAAAGCAAAAGAAAAGAAACAGAATCAATCAATTCAAAGCGATCACCCTTACTCTATTCATTCACACTGCTATTATTGGAGGTTTGATGTTTGCAAGTGGAGAATTAGGAGACATTTTTAGTTCCAATTCGGACAATGTGGAAAATACGGATGCCGATATTTTGTCAAAGGCAGTAGCCAATACAAAACCGAACTAATCAGAACAGCCCTCCATGCAATTCTCTGGATACCATGTTGATGACTTCACCAAGGTGTTCAGGAATGCCTTCGAAATCATATTTCCCTACATCAACGATCAGTAATTTACCTTCAGTATAATTACCGATCCAGTTCTCGTACCGTTCATTTAATCGTTTGAGGTAATCAAGGCTCATATTGCCTTCATAATCTCTGCCTCTACGGTGGATATGGGCAACCAATGTTTCAATATTGGCGCGCAGGTAGATGAGCAAGTCAGGGGCATTCACCTGCGAACTCATAGTTTTGAATAGGTTGAAGTAGTTATTGAAGTCGCGTGTAGACATCAGCCCCATGTCGTGCAGGTTGGGAGCAAAGATGTAAGCATCTTCATAGATCGTTCTGTCCTGGATTACTGTTCTTTCTCCTTGTTGGATATTCAGAATCTGACGGTATCGACTATTCAGGAAATAGATCTGCAGGTTAAAGGCCCATCGTTTCATATCAACGTAGAAATCACTGAGGTAAGGATTATCCTCTGTGTCTTCATAGTGTACGTCCCATCCGAATTGACGGCCCAATTTTGTGCTGAGCGTTGTTTTGCCGGCCCCAATATTACCTGCTATGGCAATATGTTTTGGGGTAATTATAGTTTTTTCATCCATTGACTAAAAGGGATTATTACAAGGGCAATTGATTGTCCAGGAGGAAATGTCCAATCAATATACAGCCAAATACTGGTCAAAGCAGTCAGGCTTATCCAAAAACTACTTGTACCAAGTATACCAACACAATGCGAAAATAACATTTCCCTTCAAAAATATAGGTCAAAATTGTACTTTTAGCCGATGAAATTGTGCCGAACTTCTAAATTGTTATTATGCAGATAGATAAAGACCTAATTTCAAAACTTGAAAAACTGGCGCGACTTAATCTTTCCGATAAGGAAAAGGAAACGCTGGCCTCAGATCTCGGTCGAATTCTCAATATGGTAGAAAAACTCCAGGAGCTGGACACCGAAAATGTTGAACCTCTGGTTCAGATGAGTGAGGCCAAAAATATTTTCAGGGAAGATATTGTCAAACAGGTTATTTCGAGGGATGAAGCGCTGAAAAATGCGCCTGACCGCGATGGCAAGTTCATCAAGGTGCCCAAGGTCATAAAATAATCAAGCGATTGCTAATAAAATTCAGGTTTAACAATGGAGAAGATCATCACCGTTCAAGAATTAAGAAAGACATATTTCATGGGATCTGAAAGGATTGATGCCTTACAATCGATCACCCTTGATATTGAGAAAAACGAATATGTTGCTTTGATGGGGCCTTCTGGCTCTGGCAAGTCTACATTGATGAACCTTCTCGGCTGTCTTGATACCCCTTCTGACGGTCAATACTGGCTTAATGGAACGGATGTTAGTCACCTCAATGACGCTGAACTTGCAGAGATCAGGAACAAAGAGATCGGCTTTGTATTCCAAACCTTTAATCTCTTACCCCGATTATCTGCACTTGAAAACGTCGCTCTTCCCCTGGTTTATGCCGGTCTTGGGAAAAACAACCGCGAAGATCGCGCACTCGAAGTTTTGGAGGCTGTTGGCCTGGGCGACCGGGTGCATCACAAGCCAAATGAGCTTTCTGGAGGACAGCGCCAACGTGTTGCTGTAGCAAGAGCCCTAGTCAATAAACCGTCGATCATCCTTGCCGATGAGCCCACAGGTAACCTAGACACCAAAACCTCTTACGAGATTATGGGCCTTTTTGAAGAAATTCACAACAGAGGAAATACCGTCATTATTGTAACACACGAAAATGATATTGCAGCACATACTAGGAGGATCGTTCGACTAAGGGATGGTCTAATCGAATCTGACGTCATGAATGAGAATGTAGTCAGTGTGCTTAATAGCTAATTTATGTCATTTAAGATCTATACAAAAACCGGCGACAAAGGTGAAACAGGCCTGTTCGGTGGTAAAAGATTACCCAAACATCATATCAGGATTGAAACCTATGGGACTGTTGACGAGCTCAATTCCTTCCTTGGGCTTGTAGGTGACGCCATCCGACAAACTGGCCAGCTTGATGAAGCGGTAAATTTAATGCGCTCCATTCAAAACAACCTTTTTACAATTGGGTCATCTTTGGCTACAGATCCTGAAAAATCAGCCATCATTCCCGGTATTGACAACCAGGACATCGAAGCGCTGGAATCTTCAATTGATAAAATGGACAAAGTTCTGCCTCCGCTGAAAAATTTTATTCTTCCGGGCGGTCATATTGCTGTTTCCTATACACATGTAGCCCGTTGTGTGTGCCGACGGGCAGAACGGTTATCTGTTGCATTAGACCACGAAGAATCAATTGATCCTCTAATCATTAAATACCTGAACCGTTTATCAGATTACCTTTTCACGCTTGCGCGAATGGTCAGTCAAGCAACTGGTGCTGAGGAAATTCCCTGGATACCCCGAAAGTAAAGGTTAGCGGCGGATGCGGTAATGGATACCGAGTTGGAGGCCTAGATTTAGGTTTGAGGCATTGGTAACAGGAGAACCGCTTAAAGTCGAAACATCTACCCCATACGACCCATGAGCCCCTACAGAAACAAAGAATCTGGGGTCAAGGAAAAGGCGCATTTCAAGTCCGAGGTCTAAGCCAATCTCGTTTTCTATGAGATGCTCGGTGAAAGCCACTGCTTCATTTCCGGTTTTCAAAACAGCACCATCCAATCGACCATAATGAAGGCCGACTTTGTAGTTCCACGTCAAAGCATTGCCTCCTGAATTCTGCATCCTTGCAGCCTGTATCTTGGCCCAGATCGGAAAATAGTTATAGGTACTATTGAGTTCTGTTGTTTTATAAACCCCTGCTTCGGTAAACTCCTGGTATCGTTGTCCGTGGCGAACATGCAGCCAGTTTCCTTCAATGGCCAAACGGGGGGTGATTTGATACCCGAGTCCTGCTCCATAAGCAGCGCCAATATCTAGTACATACTCGGCTCTGCCACTTCCTGTAGATACCAGATCGCGAATATCGTTATTGAGCAACCAAGTATTATTGACCTGCGCATAAAAATTGAAATACCATCCTCTGAAAGTTAATGCATCCAATATCTGAAGGTTATCCATTTTCCTGGAAAGGAAATTACCGCGCTCCTTGTTGGTATGCTCCATATTCGCATACTCATCCCCCTGAATTGGGATAAATGCAATTATACTGTTGTCAAATGCCGCTAAGGACGGAAGAACAGTAGTTGACTGTAGAGTTTTGCGGAATTGGTGGTTAGACAATGGCTGATCGTCTTCTGTTTGTTGGATGTCGGATGCTGATGGTTCGTTACGCTTTGCTGTTGTTTCAGCTGACTGTTGTGCATCAAAAGTCTCAAATGATTCTTCCGCGATTGCTGATGGATCAGTTAGCAGTTGAGCTTCATTAGTTTCAAGTACCTGACCACTAACCTCAGATTTCAGATTGCCAATTTCAGATTGCTCGGTGCTAATTCCAGTTTGTTCAATTGACAGTTGGCGGTTGGTGGTTGACAGTTCTACATCAATAGTCCTGGGTGATTTAACCGCCATTTCAGATGGCTCTTTTGACGGCTGAGTTTCGCTATTTTCAAGAATCTGGCTACTAATCTCAGATTCCAGATTACCTATACCAGATTGCTCAGTGGTGATTGCGGTTCCCTTTTCACCAACTGACGGTTGCAGATTGTCACTTGCTGAAGGCTCATCTTCTTCCACATACAGCAAAGTGCCATCAGCTGATTCCTCTTTAAAAATAGCCAACTCCTCTTCACTAACCGGAGGTTCTACATAGAAGTAATCCTGGATCTTGTCGATAACACCGAAATACCCCATTGTAAAAACGATAGACAGGCCAATCAACAGAATTGCCGCTATCTTGGATAATTGTGTAAGGGATTGTTTCAATAATAAGTTTAACGGCAATGCCACCTTAACCTTTTGCCAGACAGACTCTGAAGGTTCTCTTTCGAGTTTATTCAGTTTTTGTTTTACGGCACTGTCGAATTCGGCATCCGTCAAAGCATCAACAGGTCTATCAATATTTGAGGCGATTGATTCGAATGGTAATTCCGGGGTTGCTTCGAAACTATCGAATGCATTCAACAGCTCTTGGTCGAATAAACCATCTACAATACCTTCCCAGGCGCCTAAAGGCGGTTCTGCTTCGAAATTTTCAAAAGCATTTTTGAAAAGGTTATCTATGTCGTGGTTTTCCTTCATAAAATCAGCCCTGCTGGGCAATTACCATATTTTGTAAAATCACCCTTGCACGGGCAAGCTGTGACTTTGATGTCCCTTCCGAAATACCCATTTTCTGGGCAATCTCCTTATGGGAAAACCCTTCAATTACATAAAGGTTGAATACCATTCTATAACCAGGTGACAACTTTTGGACGAGTTTTAGTAGGTCTTGGGTTGCAAGGTTCTGAATTGCAACGCCATTTACTGCATTAGCACGAACCGCATCAAGCTCGGTATGTCCTTTGTGATTTTGTGATTTTCGGTAGTGTTCAATGGCTGTATTGATGAATATTCTTTTTAGCCATCCTTCGAATGATCCATCACCCCGAAACTTATTCAGGTTATTGAATACCTTGATGAATCCTTCCTGAAGAATGTCTTCAGAGCTATGATAATCAGAACCATAACGAAGACATATACCGAACATTTTTGGAGAGAAGTACCGATATAGGACTTCCTGGCAGTTCCGATTTCCGGCAATACAACCGTCGATCAGTTCTTTCTGAGTGAGCCCGAATGCTAAAACTTCTGCCATAACAAATGGTTAAGACTAATGCTATGAATTAGTTTGGTTATAATTTAGCAAAAAATCTTTGAGTTTTAAAACGGCTTTAGCCCTGTGGCTTATCTTGTTTTTGGTGTTTGAGTCCATTTCTGCAAAACTTTCCTCATAACCATCCGGCAAGAAAACCGGGTCATAACCAAATCCGCCATCCCCTTTTCGGGAATACAGAATTGTCCCATGAGCTATACCTTCAAAGATATATTCCTGTCCATCAAGACTTAGGGCAATAGCAGTTCTAAACTGTGCTTTTCGATTGGATTGATTTTCCAGGTTTTTAAGCAGGAGATTGATATTATCGTCCGCTCTTTTGGCCGGACCACCATATCGTGCAGTAAAAACTCCAGGGTCCCCGTTGAGAGCCTCAACTTCCAAACCTGTATCTTCAGAAAAACAATCCAGTCCAAAATGGGATTTCACATACCTTGCTTTCTGAAGGGCATTGCCTTCAAAGGTTGGTTGTGTTTCAGGGATATCTTCTTCACATCCGATATCCTTCAAACTTAATATTACGAAAATGTCGCCAATAAGTTCCGTTACCTCTCTTACTTTATTAAGGTTGGCAGTGGCAAAAACCAATTCTTTTCTTTCCATCTGATGTTATTTTGCAAATAGCTGCTTTAACAGGCTCCAAAGGAGCTTTTTCTTTTCGACATCCTCCTTGATTATGCCTAAGGAATCTACAAATATTAAATCAACTGTGTTCCATTTCACTAACTGGTAGGATTTGATTTCAAGCCTCATCCCCAAATCATCCGGCGTCGGCCCAAAGACAATAAGTCGCTTAAGTTTTAAACTTTTCGGCAATTTATTGAACTTAAATCGCGTTTCTGGTTTTATATTAATATGTGTTGTATTACTTCCCAATTCCAAACCAACTGATTGGCAAATCTTGGTAAGTAATCCAACCAGTGAATCCCACTCCTCTCCCACGTTATTGGGAATATCTGTCATTATCAGAGTACCAGAAAAGTCATCATGTGGCTTAATTTCCTGATAGTCAAATTCTGACTCAGGAATGGCATATAAATCAAAATCCACAAAGGCTGAATTTAGAATATTATTTTTAGATTCGTCCATTTTGAAAAATTAACTTTTGAATTATTGCACAAAAGGCTAGCCTCTTAGAATAAATGAATAAATTTATTTAATTTTGTGGAAAATAATAAAAGAATTATGGAACAAACAATCCGAATTTCCCCAGTACTAAACTCTCGCGTTTCTGAAGTCGATTTTGATAACATCCCATTTGGTCGTGAATTTACTGACCATATGTTTGTATCAGATTACAGAGACGGAAAGTGGGGAGACTTCAGGATTGAACCATATGGCAATATCAGCATCAGTCCTGCTAATATGGCACTACACTACGGTCAGGCCATTTTTGAAGGCATGAAAGCTTCAATTAATGAAGAAGGAGTTCCGCTTTTGTTTCGTCCAGAAAAGCATGCTGGAAGATTAAATAAATCAGCCGTGAGATTAGGCATGCCAGAATTCCCTGAAGATGTTTTTGTAAAGGCACTTCATGAATTGCTGAAACTGGATTCCGCATGGATTCCCACCTCAGAAGGCAGTGCTTTATATATCAGGCCATTTATGTTTGCTACTGATGAACACATTGGTGTAAGGCCTTCTTTCTCTTACAAGATGATGATCCTTGCACTTCCAGTTGGACCTTATTATCCAAAACCGGTTCGTATTTTGGTAGCCCAAAAATATGTAAGAGCCGTCAAAGGTGGCGTAGGATTTGTAAAAGCTGCTGGAAATTATGCGGCTACATTGATGCCAATGAAGATTGCGAAATCCATGGGTTTTGATCAGATACTTTGGATGTCTTCAGACTTCAAATATGTTGAAGAAGCTGGTACGATGAATGTGTTCTTCCAGATTGGTGATAAAATAGTAACTCCTTCAACTGAAGATGGTACCATCCTCGAAGGCATTACTCGTGATTCATTTATCCAGATTCTTCGTGGGAAAGGTATTGAGGTTGAAACCAGGAAGGTAACCATTGAAGAACTTATCGAAGCACATAATTCAGGCATACTCAAGGATGTCTTCGGAGCTGGAACTGCTGCAGTTGTGGCAACTGTTTCCGAAATTAAATACCGCGACATCTTGATGACCCTCCCCGATCCCTCAAATCGTCCTATTTCCCAAATGCTGAAAAAAGAATTAAACGGGATTAGGAACGGTTCAATAGCTGATAAATTTGATTGGGTCCAGCCAGTGATGCTTGAAAAAGTAGTCTAAGAGGCCGGATTTACTTTAAATCAGGGATTTTTCCGTCGGCATACATGGATTCCATAAATTGCCTGACATTTTTCTTAACCATTTTGCGTAGAGGCATTTTTGCCATTAAGCCATAAACGGGAGCGGTCCCCTCTTTAGCCGCTTCAGGATGTTGGCGCAGAAACTCAACTGAATTCCTGACATCTTCAAGGTATTGCTTGATTGCTTTCAGATTTTGGGGTACCACAGTAAGATGAATACTGCTTGGCCGCTGTTGTCTTTCTACGGTCCACCCCTTTTGCTCCATTTGATCCGCGAGGGCATAAATGTTAATAGCTTTTGTCGATGAACGATAAGCCATCACACTCATACAAGGGTCGCCAAGTACTTCTAATTCCGGAATGTCATTAATCCCTTCAATTAATTTTTCAGCTGCCAATTTCAATTGTTTGGCCATATCTACATAACCTTCCTTTCCCATGTAATGCATCGACATCCAAGCTGCTGCGATAGGAATACCTGGCCTGGACCCTAAAAGTGTAGGTGAAGCATAAATGCCACCAGGCCATTCTGTTGCCACAAAAAACTGATGTTTCAGGTAATCCATATTTCTATAGGAAAGTACCGATGCGCCTTTTATACTATAGCCATATTTATGCACATCTGCTGAAATAGATGTCACGCCAGGTACTCTAAAATCCCATTTGGGCAGATTGTACCCCGCAGACTCAATCCATGGCAGGAAAAAACCACCCATACATGCATCAACGTGAAAGGGGATTTTTTTGCGCTGGGCAATTAATCCTATATCTTCAATAGGATCCATCACGCCCTGAGGATATTGCGGAGCTGAAGCAACAATAAGGATCGTCCTACGGCTAATAGCCTTTTCCATGCGCTTAATATTGACCGTAAAATCATCATTCAGGGGTACCTTTACCAGTTTTACGCCAAAGTAATGAGCTGCTTTGTCAAAACCCACATGCGCGGATTCAGGTAAAACCACTTCCGGCTTTCTAAGCCAGGGCTTAAGTTTTTTTGATCGCTCACGGGCAGCATAAACCGCCAGTAATAAACTTTCAGTTCCACATGATGTCATAGTGCCAACGGCACCCTTATCGCCATTCAACATATTGATTGTCATTCTGACAACCTCATCTTCAAGTTTTCTTAGGCTCTTAAACGCCAGTGGATTGAGGTAGTTTTCCGAAAAAAACAGGTGAGCTGCTTTTTCCATTGCATGCGTATGGTCGCGATCTATATGGTAAACAAGGCTCCATGCCTGTCCTTCTTCCCATTTGACATCTGATGTCTTAGCCTCTTTGAGTTGCTTGATTAAAGTATCTGGCTGAATACCTTTTTCCGGAATGGACTTCATATCTATATTCAAATTAAAAAACGATTAAACCACATCTTGTTTAGAGTTTTCCCTGCTTAAACTTTTCATTCTCAACATTAATATAAGGCCTATTAAAAAGAACAGCCCCAGCATAATTATTGAGTTCCTCATACTGCCGGTCAGATTATCCAGGTACCCGAAAAGCACTAACCCTATCATCATTGCAGTTTTTTCACAAACATCGTAAAAGCCAAAGAAACCTGCATTATTTTCAGTCTTCGGGATGATCTTAGAATAAGTGGATCTTGAGAGTGTTTGGATACCGCCCATGACCATGCCAATAAAAATCGCAGCAATGTAGAAATGAAACGGAATTTGGATAAAATAACTCCCCGCACAAATAAAAACCCAAACTGTAATTGCAATTAAAATGGCATTAATATTACCTATTCTGCCCGAAATCCTTGCAAAGCCGATTGCCCCCATCATGCCAATATATTCCAGGATCAAAACAGTGACGATTAATTGTTCGGTGCCAATTCCAGCAATTTCTTTTTCAGCAAAAGAAGGCGCCATAAACATTACAGTTTGCACCCCCATGATATAGAAGAAAAAGCTGAAAAGAAATATTTTTAAAACACTGATTCTTTTTATTTTACGCCACACCTTTTGAAGTTCCTGATAACCGTGAAATACGGGGTGGTTCCGCTGTTTCTTTTCGTGGTAAATACTATCAGGCAATTTCCGGAAGGTAAACTGGGCAAAAATAAACCACCATATACCCGTGGTTACAAATGCGATCCTAGGCAGCAACGTGCCATCTTCAATCCCCAAACTCTTTTGATTGAGAATAAAAACGAGATTCAGGATAAGTAGTGTTGAAGCACCAATGTACCCAAATGCATAGCCTTTCGCGGAAACCTTATCCTGCATGTCATCATCGGCAATAGCTGGCAGATACCCGTTATAGTAAACGATGGAACCTGAGTAGCCAATGGTGGCTAACATTAAACATGAAAGTCCGAATACCAAGTTAGTACCATCAAAGAAAAAAAGCGCCGAACAAGCTGCTGCCCCGGTATAACAGAAGAACTTCATGAAAGATTTATGGTTCCCTGCATAATCAGCCACTGAAGATAACAAAGGCGATATAAGTGCAACGATGCCAAATGAAATTCCAAGCGTAATCGAGTAAATGGCAGTATTCTCAATTTGCATTCCGAAAAGGAACACCTTTGACGACCCTCCGCTGCTAGTTACTTCATTATAATAGGCAGGAAAGATCGCTGCTGCAATGACAAGGGCGTAAACTGAATTTGCCCAATCGTACATTGCCCATGCATTGATGGTTTTGGGATCATTCTTCTTCAGCACTAACCTTCTTTTCTAACGGTTGGTGTACTTCAAAAGCGTTCTCAGCATCTTTGATGCCTTGGCAGTGTATGGCGTATACCTGATGGGCATGTCCAATAAGAAAGACTTATGCATGATCGACTTTTTGTGGGAAAATGTATCGAAAGAACTCTGTCCATGGTAAGCTCCAATGCCACTATCGCCTACTCCACCAAATGGTAGATGTGGCGTACCGATATGCATTAAAGTATCATTAACACAGACACCTCCGGAAGAGGTTTCTCCAATAACCTTATCAATAGTACCCTGGTTTTTTGAGAATACATATAAAGCAAGTGGCTTGGGATGTTTATTGATATAAGTAATTACTTCTTCAATATTTTCATATGTCATGACTGGTAAGACTGGTCCGAAAATCTCTTCCTGCATGACCGGGTCGTCATCATTGACACCTTCCATTATAGTGGGTTCGATATAACGATCATAGGCATCAACTTTGCCACCAACTACGATCTTGTCTTTGTCCATGAGTGCTGAAATGCGTTTGAAATGTTTCTCGCTGATAATTCGGCCATATTCATCACTTTTTGAAGGGTCTTCACTGTACATGGCTTTGATTTGCTTACGCATTTCTTCGATAAGCTTATCCTTAATGTCATTGTGTACCAATAAATAATCAGGGGCTATGCAAGTTTGACCAGCATTTACCAATTTGCCCCATACTATCCGTTTTGCGGTATATTCAAGATGTGTTTTATTGTCTACAATACACGGACTTTTGCCTCCCAGTTCCAAAGTTACCGGAGTAAGATGTTTTGCGGCTGATTGGTAAACGAGTTTGCCAACTACAGTACTTCCGGTGTAGAAGATATAATCGAATTTTTCATCCAAAAGTGCCTTTGACTCTGGTATCCCCCCTTCAACCACAGCAATATATTTGGGGTCAAAATGTTCATTGAACATTTGTGCGATAACAGCAGAAGTATTTGGTGAAATTTCAGATGGCTTGATGACAGCCGTATTTCCGGCAGCCATGGCACCAATTAACGGACCTACAGACAACTGAAACGGATAATTCCAGGGTGCAATTATCAGTGTAACCCCATAAGGATCAGACTTTATATAAGATTTGGCTTTTGCATGGAACAAAGGCGTGGGTACCCTTTTTGGTTTTGTCCATTTCCTGATATGCCTTAAAGTCTCGTCTAATTCATTAAGGATAAAGCCTACTTCCAGAAGATAACCTGATGTATGGTCTCGATTAAGATCTTGCTTGAGCGCTTCAAGGATTTGATGTTCATACTGCTCTATGGCCGATTTCAGCTTCTTCAGTTGGGCAATTCTGAATTCCACGTTTAATGTCGCACCTGTTTGAAAATAGGCACGTTGGTCAGCTACGATTTCCGGAACTGGGAACGTCCTGGTTTTATTTGATGCTACTGTTTCCATATCTAAAATGGTTATTGGTAATTAGTGCCTTTAAGATACGAAAAGCCGGGAAATGCACTTGAGATATCAGAATCCGTAATCAGGATTATCTTTAGAAAAGGTTTGGTCGTTAAATTCTGGGTTTAACAAAACCTCAGAATATTCATAACGCTCGAAAATGCCTTTTTCATCGTGCATAATTTGGACGATCGGCAACATTGAAGATTTATCAACATAGAGTTCAGTCTTTTTCGCATATGAAGTTGGCAATAAAAGAGTAGTGCCTTTCTTCACCCTGCCATATCCTGAAATTCCATTTTTCTCTTTGATCAAATATTCACTGATTTGCATCCTATTCGCCAGGTTGTATAGGGTTTCATCTTGGGTGAGCGCATAAGGCTGATAACCAAAATCGGCATCATTCAAAACGATCTTGTAGCAAGATTTGCCATTATGATCCACATCTCCGCCATATTGAAAATATTCGTCGAAGGGAATGTCTCCGGATTCAACCACTTCATTAATCATATTCCCTAACATCTCAAATCCCATACTGAGAATTGTATGGTGTTTGTTTTTCCTCATTTGCGCATTGAACGGGCTGAAACTTACATTGAAAAATGGGAAGCCGTTAGGATTAACAAGAGCTTTTGAACTTTTTGAAGGAGTGTATAATATTTCAGCACCTTTGTTAGGATACCAGGAATAGATATAAATTTTTTGTGGCTCAACCTGTAATTTAACTGACACCTTTGATTGGACGAACTTTCCATTTATCCTTTCCTCCATTTCCATAGTAAATGACAGGGTGTTGGTATTCGCAATGGCGGTCGTCATTTCATTTACAATAGACCGTGCGTCTTTTCCTTTTGGGAAGGTGTTTGCTGACAGAAAAATGATTACAGCAGAAATAAAAATTAATCGTACTACACTCATAACACAAAAATAGGGAATAAAGGATGCCTTTATTCCCTATTTGTACACAAATTATACCATTATCCTCTTGTTAACATATTGTGAATCGCTTGCGCGAAGTGCTGATCGAGTTTTTGGCTTTCTCTATCGTAATCTGTTTCAATCTGCTGAATGATATTTGCAGGCACTCTGCTAATATCGAGTCCGTATTGACTGGCAATGCGTTGAACGTCATCTGACACCTGGTTTTGACGGTGGTCATTCAGTTTTTGTTTGATTTGGTCAAAAATTGACACATCAGCCGTTGGTGTATTAGGATCGTTCTGATTCTGTTTTTTTGCAGCATCAATCTGATTGCGGATGAGATCAAGAATGTTTATTGGCTTTTTACCTTTTTCGATTCTACGGTTGTCGACATTTTGATCTATCTGGTTGAGTTTCCCTTTCAAGAGATCAAATACCGATGGATCAGCGGTGGTTACATTAGGATTTTGCTGGTTATTGCTTTTTACTTCGTCGAGGGTTTTAAGAATTACATTCAGAATGTTTTGATTCGGCATTGTATTGTTTGATTTTGTAATTAGAATATCTTTTCATTCGATCGTTAGACGTTATAGATTCATTTTGTCACACGAAATGGCAAAAAAAAAGAGCCCGAAAAATCGGACTCTTTAGTTTTATATTACTTCTTCAGTAATTATTTCTCAATCATCATTCTGCGGGTGATAACACCATCAGCATTTCCGAAAGAGTACATATAAATGCCGCTGCTTAGGGAGCCAGCGTCAAATTGTACGGTGTTTTCTCCAACAAGTGCTTCAAGCTTCTCAGCGTGAACCAAACCACCTACAAGATTATAAACTTTAAAATCATAGGTTTCAGAAACTGTTGAATTAAAAGTAATCTTAGTAATTGAAGAGAATGGATTTGGAACGTTCTGAGATACCGACAGCTGTTGTGAGATAATATCTTCAACCCCTGTTGATGGATCAACACGGATTACATACCTTCCTGGAAAGGCCTCACCATCTGGGTAATCTAAAGCTACAGGAACATCCATTCCGAATAATGAAGCAACGCCTTCAATAGAAAAGGTTACATCATAATCAGTCTGTTCGGTTACTGTTGGTAACATACCAGAAACTGTGGCACATTCATAAGTCAAATCACCAGGCTCTGGAGGATTAACTGTAAACACGCAGCCAGGCTGGCTACAGCTCACATTATCAGCTAAGGTCCATCCTAATGCGTCAAAACCCGTAACGTCTAATACTTCAAGGCTCACTAAAGGAACTGTGAGTGGCACACCAATAAATGGCTCAGCATCCAATGAATCAGGAATAACGGCAGTAAAATCAAAAGAGAAAAACTGACCACTCTGGCCAATAGTACTGATTCCTAAAGTAGGATCTGAGAAAATAGGCATTGGTGGATCCATAAGCTCTGAAGTGTCAGGGCCAGGAAAAATACCAAATCCTATAAAGCTTTGATCAGGCACACATCCCCCTCCGGATTGGGCAACAGCTGCCGGACCGGAAACGATCATTGCAAAAAGGAAAACGAGTAGAGTAACTTTCTTCATAAGTTAGTTTTTTAAGTACGGGAATTAAATTAAAAACCATTGGGGGGGTAAAACGTCACAATATATAGAAATATACGACTTTCGTCAAAAATATTAATTCAAATTTTAGAGGACATTTTACACTAAACTTAGTTACCCTTGGGTCTTATTTCGTAACCAAAAGGCAATAACCAAAATAAGTGTAACTTAGCGGCGCATTTTTTTAATGTTGCCGTAACCTGGTAACCAAATAATCAATCCATGATGAATTTTTCTTTCAAAAGCTTATTCATCCTCCTCATCTTATCTCTTTTTTCCATATCCGCTATTGGCCAGCAAGCTACCGTAAAAGGAACGCTGACTGATGCCGAAAAAAATGAGCCACTCCCCTTCGCAAATGTTGTGGTAGACGGCACTTCATCTGGGGCCACTACTGATGATGACGGAAAGTGGGAAATCAGACTTGATCCCGGAAATTACACGTTTGTATTTTCCTATATCGGCTTTGATGAAATAACCAGGGAATTAACTTTAGCAGCCAATGAAGAGCGCGTTATTGATATTGCCCTTGGAACAGAAGCAGAATTGCTTGAACAAGTGGTTGTTACCACCAATAAATCGGGCGTAAAAGTTGGTGAATCTACAGTATCAATTGCTGTTATTCAGCCGAGTTTAATCGAAAACACCAATTCGACCGCGGTTGATGAGGTCGTTGAAAAGATCCCGGGCGTCCAGGTAGTTGATGGACAAGCCAATATTCGCGGTGGATCAGGTTATTCTTATGGAGCCGGAAGTCGTGTTCTGTTATTGGTTGATGACCTTCCTTTTCTGCAGGGTGACGCCGGCTTTCCTAACTGGAGAGACGTTCCTGTTGAAAACTTGAGTCAGATTGAAGTTCTCAAAGGAGCCGCCTCAGCGCTTTATGGCTCTTCAGCCATGAATGGAATTATCAATGTTCGGACAGCTTATCCGACTTCTGACCCGGTTACTACCGTTTCTTTCTATAATACCCTTTACCTCAATCCACCTACCTTAGACACTTGCAAATTGTATAATGTCGCTGCTTGTGACACTTCTGGTCAGGGCCATCTTGTTAATCCTGCATGGTGGGGAGACAGACAGCCTATTGAAGCAGGTGCGCAGTTTGCCCACAGGCAGAAATATGGCAATTTTGACCTTGTAGTTGGCGGAAATATTTTTTACCAGAACAACTGGAGACAGGAAGAATATACCAGAAGAGGCCGATTAAACGTAAATACCCGCTATCGCCTGACAGATAAAGTCTCATTTGGCGTAAACGCAAACTTCAACGTAGGTCCAAGTGGTAGCATTTTTCTTTGGCAAGATGCTGACCAGGGATCATTACAACCGCTTAATGCTGTTCCAGGCCTCGGCATCACCGGGTTGGAAACTAATAGTACCAGTAAAGTATGGCGTTATAATCTTGATCCATTTGTTACAGCTTTTGACAAATACGGGAATCGTCATAAGGTGCTTTCCAGGTATTACTTTATCCGGAACAACAATAATAACAACCAGTCTAACTCCTCTAAATTGATATTTGGCGAATACCAGTTCCAGCGAACCTTTGAATCGCTAGGTGGACTGAATGTCGTAGCCGGGATCAATGCAACACAGACGCGTTCTGATTCTGAATTGTTTGGTAGCTCAAGTTTCAAAGCCACTAATTTTGCTGGTTACCTGCAACTTGACAAGAAATTTTTCGACAAGCTCTCGCTATCTGTTGGAACTCGTTACGAGCGTAATACGCTTTCATCACCAGATAGTATTGTCTATATTCAGGATCCTGTAACTTACCGTCAGGTCACCAATACTACTGAGACTGAATCAAAACCGGTTTTCAGATTTGGTGCCAATTACCAGCCTGCTGATTACACTTTCTTCAGAGCTTCATGGGGCCAGGGTTATCGCTTTCCTACAATAGCAGAAAAATATATCTCCACATCAATTGGCAATGTTCTCAATATACTTCCGAGTTTTGACTTGAAATCAGAAACCGGATGGAGTGCTGAGTTTGGTATTCGTCAGGGTGTAAAGATTTCTACATGGCAGGGCTTTTTCGATCTATCACTATTTTGGACAGAGTACCAGGACATGATGGAATTCACCTTTGGTGGTGACAGAACAGAAGGAGATCCTCTTCTATTTTTCCGTTCTTTAAATGTTGGTGATACGCGCATCAGGGGTGCCGAGATCAGCTTTATTGGGAAAGGCGACCTGTTCGGTGTACCAACAGAATTGCTAATGGGATACACTTATATTGATCCTAAATTCCAGGAATGGGTAACCGATACAACGGGTATCACTCTTACTGATGAAATTAGAGAAGGTTACGCCAATTTTATCAACTCATCCAGTGACCAGAACGTATTGAAATACAGGTTCAAACATTCGTTTAAAATCGATGTTCAGTCCACATTTTTCAAGAAATTGGATGTAGGACTTTCCATCCAGCATTACAGCTTTATGGAAGCTATTGACCAATTTTTTGAAGAAGCCGCAATTGAGTTATTTCCAGGTGTCGTGATTAATGCTGATTTATTTGGATTGAAAAGATACCGTGATAATAATCGAGGTGGCAATACTGTGGTCGATGCAAGAATGGCTTATCACATTACTGATCATGCCAAAGTTTCCTTGCTTGTGAAAAACCTGGCAAACAGGTATTATTTTGTACGTCCGGCGTTGACAGAAGCACCCATTAATCTGACCTTGCGTTTCGATTACAAGTTTGGCGGGAAATAGACATTCTTTTTGGCTGAATAGCCAATTCGTATAATCCTAATTTGTGTTTTTTACCATCACTTCATATCTCAGGTATTATCTGAATGCTAAAACGAAGTTTGAGGTCCACTCCCCCTTTGTTTTTGACTTTGTTAATGAGATACTGGAAGATGATAGGCAGTATTATGCTTTTGAACAGGTAAAACGGATTTACCAAAACCTGCTTCACAATGATCGTATAATAGAAGTAACTGACCTGGGTGCTGGTTCAAAACACACAAAAGGCACCTCCAGAAAAATCAGTAAGATCGCTAAGACGGCTGTCTCTCCGCTTCCCAAAGGGCAACTACTATTCAGGATTATTAATTTCTACAAACCGGAAAAGCTGCTGGAGTTGGGTACTTCTTTCGGCATCTCTACCCTTCTTCAAAGCACAACTTCTTCAAAAAGTCAAATGATAACAATTGAGGGATGTCCTGAGATCGCGAAAGTAGCCAATAACCATTTTTCCAAGTTCCCGAAAACGGAAATTAAATTGCGTATTGGTGATTTTGCGTCCCAGCTATCAAAAGCGATAGCTGAACTTGGGCATTTAGACTATGTATATTTTGATGGCAACCATAAGAAAGAACCAACCCTCAACTATTTTCATACTTGCCTGAACGCCTCGCATGAAAACAGCATTTTCATTTTTGATGATATCCATTGGTCGCAAGATATGGAGAAAGCCTGGGCGGAAATAAAAAATCACCCAAGCGTTACATTGTCAATTGATCTTTATTCTATCGGCCTTATATTTTTTAGAACATCATTTAAAAGTAAACAGCATTACGCGCTAATCAAGAGTTGGAAAAAGCCCTGGAAAATGGGATTTTTCGGTAGTAATATTCCACAATAAAAGATTTATGGCAGGTCTATTTTTCTGCTTCAAAAAGCGCCCTGATGTCATGTGCGTCTTTTGGCTTAAGGCGACCACTCATCAGGAGTCTTAATTCCCGTCGTCTTTGTGCGGTTTCATACCGTCTTTGCTCTTCCGCAGTAACTGGTACTAATTTAGGTACTTTACATGGTCTGAAAGTTTCATCATCTAACGCTACAAAAGTGTAATAGGCGTCGTTGGACATTCTATGATTACCTCCCTTAATGTCAGAGGTATAAACCTCCACATAAATTTCCATGGAGGTATTAAACGCTCTAGTAACAACTGCTTTTATGGTAATTACATCACCTAGCGGTATAGGTCTTTTGAAAGAAACATTATCGACCGAAGCAGTGGTCACATGAGAGCCGGCATGCTTGCCAGCACAGATGCCTCCTGCAATATCCATCCATCTTAAAAGATTACCTCCCATTAGGTTATGCAGCGGATTGGTATCGTTAGGCATAATAAGCTCTGTCATTATGGTTTCTGAGTCTGAAACTCTTTTCTCTGTCATTGGAAAGTTATTCTGAGTTAATAATTACGACTGACTAACTTTGGATCTTATTGGCAAGGTCAATAAGAATTTTCCTGTCAATCATATGTTTTCCTGCAAAACTGACAACATCAACTTGCAAGTTGTTTTTTTCGAGAAAGCCTTTATAGGCTTCTACTCGTTGGGGTGTCAAAAATTCGTCCTGATCTCCAATGACTAAAGTTAACCGTTTTGAATTTAACCAATCCTTAACTGCCGGATAATCAATATCATGGGCAAATTGACCTGCCCAAAGCACAAGGTTTTGAAAATCGTGTCGAAACCTAACTGCCCATCTGATAATGGTCGGACAGCCCTGCGAAAATCCGAACAGTGTAGTTTGCCTCAGGTTTACCAATTTCCCGATGAACGAATGGTAGATTGATTCAATGTAAAGGCAATAATCATCGATTTCATGCAGGCGCTCTTCTTTTGTCATCCAGGAAGCTCCTACATGCCCGGTGAAGCCTCCAAAATAGAATCGGCTCAGGCCCTCAGGAGCAATGATCAACGTTTTACCATCGTCGAGATCCTTAAATTTGCTGGTAAATTTCTCGATTTCCTGGCCATACCCATGTGTACATATCCATAACTTTTCGATGGCCGGTCCAGGGTTACCGATTGTAAAATATCGGGCGGTTTTTGAAACTTTGATATGATGAGCTTTCACTAGTTCTTACTGTTTTGTTACTTCAACTTTTTCAATGCAAAGAAAAACAATCAATCTTTAAAACCTGACCTGATAATTGAGTATTTTTAAACGAAGACAAAAATTAAAATGATTGAAGTCATTTTTCCCATAAGGTAAATGGGTAATTTGGCATTAACCTGGTACAATTGATCACGCAAAAAACCATAAACGAAATATTTGAGACTGCGCGTATTGAGGACGTAGTGGGAGACTTTGTTTCTCTTAAAAAGCGAGGCGTAAATCTCATTGGACTATGTCCTTTTCATAATGAAAAGACACCCTCATTTACGGTTTCTCCAAGTAAGAATATTTATAAATGTTTTGGATGCGGAGAAGGAGGCAATCCGGTTAATTTCGTAATGACCCATGAGAACTTCACCTATCCTGAAGCCTTGCGGTACCTCGCCAAGAAATATAATATTGAAATTGAAGAAACGCGCACCACAAGCGAAAGTGAGCAAGAGAGAAAACTCTTCGACAGTCTTTTCCTCATCAACAAATTTGCTCAGGAATGGTACACGGATCAATTGTTAAATTCTAACCTTGGCAAATCTGTAGGTCTTCACTATTTCAAGGAGCGTGGCTTTTTGGAAGAAACTATCAAGAAATTCGGATTGGGTTTTGCACCTCCAGGCGGTGATGATTTTGTTAAAACCGCCAAGCAAAAAGGCTATAACGCAGAGCTGCTAAAAAAAGCAGGATTGGTAACCCAATATGGTAAAGATTTTTTCAGAAACAGGGTACTGTTTACTATCCATAACCTTACCGGGAAAGTAGTTGGCTTTGGCGGACGTATCCTTGAAGCGAACAAGAAAGCTCCGAAATATATCAATACTGCCGAGTCTGAAATTTACAATAAGAGTAAGATTCTGTACGGCATGTATTTTGCCAAAAAGGCGATTCGCCAAAAAGAGAATTGTCTTATGGTAGAGGGCTATACAGATGTGATCTCTCTTCACCAGGCTGGCATCGAAAATGTAGTAGCCTCATCAGGGACTTCTCTTACTGTTGAACAGATTAGACTCGTAAAACGGTATACACCAAATATGACCATCCTTTTCGATGGTGATCCAGCTGGTGTAAAAGCTGCCCTTCGTGGGCTTGACCTTGTGCTTGAACAAGATATGAACGTCAAGATCGTCCTGTTACCTGAAGGTGAAGACCCCGATTCATATCTTAATTCGCTTGGTAGTCAGGCATTCGAAGAGTTTATCAGCGATAACGCCAGAGATTTCATCCTCTTTAAAACTTCGCTTTTATTAGAAGAAACTAAAGGAGATCCGATCAAAAAGACGGCGCTGGTAAAGGATATTGTCAATAGCATCGCGAAAATACCGGACCCGATTAAACGATCGGTTTATATCAAGGAATGTGCCTTACGGCTGGAGGTCAATGAGCAGGTGTTGGTTTCTTCGACCAATAAACTAATGCAACAAGCGCTGACCAAGAAAAAGCAACGGGAGGCTTTTAAACAACAGAATGAAGAAGAAGGCTTCTGGCCTACCTCTGAAGAACCTTCCCATACGGATGAAGTTGCCCCTCAACCCAAAAAATCTGGTATCAGCGATGACTTCCAGGAAAAAGATATTATAAGGTTGTTGGTAGAGTTTGGTGATAAGGAAATGGAACCTGGCCTATCAGTCGCATTTTATATTCTCGCTAATATGGAAGATATTATGGAGGAATTCGATAATGACTTCTACAAATTAGTGGTTAAAGACTGCTATCAACGGGTAAAGGAAAAAGTACCTTTGACCCAAAAATACTTTCTTACCCATAAGAATGAAAAAATCCAGCGATTGGCGGTCTCAGTAATGAGTTCACCTCACGAATACAGTCCCAACTGGGAAGCCATGTTTGGAATGTCTCTTCAGACCCAACCAACTCCAGAAAAAAACTTCAAACGCGATACCATCAAAAGTGTTGACCGATTTAAGTTTAGAAAAGTTGACAGGCTTTGTAGAAAGAATGTCGAAAAGATGAAATCCTTACAGGAAAGAGGTGATGTTGCCGGGTATATGAAGGCAATGAAAGTTCATCAAAAACTAACCAAGCTCCGTAAAGAGCTGGGCGACCTGATAGGCACGGTCGGGGCCATCAAGTAACCTTATCTTTTTTAATCGATAATCCATAATCCTGTCTCGAAAAAAGAAAGGGTCTCAATTCATTAGGCAAATTGAGACCCTTATAGGCAATTAACAATTATCTTTAGTGGCTTACCACTTTAAGTCTTCATCATCCAGATCATCAGGGGTATCTTCTTCGGAACTATCTTCTTCGTTTGAACTGACAGGTACTTCTTCGAGTATTGGTTCTTCTTCAACGACGACCGTTTCTTCAGGCTCTGTTGATTCTTCTGGCATCGGCTGAGGCTCAGGATCGATCTCTATGCCTTTAGCCTGTGCTTTTTCTTCTTCTGCTTTTCGTGCCTCATACTCTTCATGACGTCGTGTGTATTCGTCATAATCGTACTCGGGAAGCAGATTTTGTTTGATGTGATTAACGGTTTCTTCAAGGCCGGCTACAAATCGATTGAAATCTTCTTTGTAAAGGAAAAGCTTGTGTCTTTCGTACCCATCTCTTTCGAATCTTTTGGTGCTTTCAGTGATGGTGAGATAATAATCTTCACCTCTGGTTTTTCGCACATCGAAGAAATAAGTTCTTCTCCTTCCTGCCTTCACTTTCTTTGAAAAAACGCTTTCAAATTTTTTCCTGTCAAAGTCCACAACTCACAGTGTTTTTGGGTGGTTAATTGGGTGTTCTCTCTTTACAAATGTAATTAATTGCCTATGAATTAAAAAATTATCCAGTTTTAATTTCCAACTCCTCCAACTTTTGTTTTTCAAAAAGATCAAAATAGAAACCTTTATTTTTTAGAAGCTCTTCATGTGTGCCCTGCTCAACGATCCTGCCTTCATCTAGAACAATAATCTTGTTAAAGTCCAAAAGCGCATAAATACGATGGGTGATCATTATTGCTGTTTGCCTGGCCAGTTCATCCTCAAAGTAATCCAGGATTCTTTTTTCGGTTTTGGTATCTACTGCCGAAAGACAATCATCGAGTATCAGGATATCCGGTTTTTTAATCAATGCCCTCGCAATGGATATCCGCTGTTTCTGTCCGCCAGACAAGGTAACCCCTCTTTCTCCAACCATGGTTTCGAAGCCGTTACTCAAACCCAATATTTCATCGTAAACAGAAGCATATTTTGCATATTGGTGCACCTCTTCTTCAGTAGCTTCTATGCCAAATGAGATGTTATTGGCTACGGTATCTGAAAAAAGGAAAACATCCTGAGGTACATACCCGATTTGCTTGCGTAATGAGGGCAAATGATGTTCTTGTATATTCTTGCCATCAATAATGACCTCCCCTTTAGAAACATCGTACATTCTGACTATCAAATCTGCAATGGTTGTTTTTCCAGAACCCGTTCGGCCGATTATGGCCATTTTATCGCCAGGCTTTAGCTCAAAGGAGACATCAGTCAAGGCCTGGATACCAGTATCCGGATAAATGAAGGTCACATCGTCAAACTTGATGGCTCCTTGAAGAGAAGTAGCTGTGCCAGATTGGTTTTGAATTACTGGCTCAGTGTTCAGAAACTCATTAATCCTTTTTTGTGAAGCAGAGGCCCTTTGAACAATAGCTGCAACCCATCCTATTGCTGTAACAGGCCAGGTCAACATATTGATATAGATCACGAATTCTGCAATATTCCCCGGGGTAATATTTCCTTTGATCACTTGCAGTCCTCCAATATATACAGTAATGATCGTACTCATACCAATGAGTAACAGCATCAGCGGATGAAACAAAGCCTCCACCCTGGCTAATTCCATTGACCGCTCTTTGTAGTCTTCTGATTCTTTACCAAAAAATTTCTCCATTGGTTTTTCCTGGACATAAGACTTAATGACCCTTATTCCAGAATACACTTCCTGCGAAATGCTATTTAACGCAGACAACTGTTTTTGAATTGATTCGGATTTCCTGTTAATCAGGTTACTCACATAATAGATGGATATAGAAAGGAAAGGCAGGGGTAGCAAACTGTACATGGTCAATTCAGGACTCACACTGATCATTGCTGAGATCACCATAACAAACAAAACGACCAGGTTAATGCCATACATAACAGCAGGACCAAGATACATCCTGACCTTGTTCACATCTTCTGTAATCCTGGCCATGAGATCTCCTGTATTATTTCGCTTATAGAAAGCCAGGTCAAGTTTTTCGTAATGAGAGAATATTTCATTGCGCAGATCAAACTCAATCAATCTCGACATCACAATGATGGTTTGGCGCATAAAATACATGAACACTCCCATTATCAAGGCAAGCACAATTACAATTACGCCAAACAACATCAGAATTAATCCGAGCTGAGCGAAAAGCTCTGCCTGGATAGCAAAGCCGCTGTACATCCTGTACATGCCGATATTTTCAACTACAAGATCAAGGGCATGTCGGATCGCTTTGGGTTGCAAAACTCTGAAATAATTCTGAGCAGCAACGAATAAGATGCCAATGAGGAACCGCCATCGGTATTTGTAAAAGTACTTATTTAAAAAAGCCAGTTCTTTCATCAGGTGTCAAAAGTAATAATTATACTGACATGTTCGAAAGAGAAATTTTTCACCTTTTGTTCAAGGTTTTAAAAAAAATGCCGTTATTTGGGATCAGTTTTGAAGATAGATTATCCACTTGGTTTTAGAATAGAACCGACAGCTGGTTCAAACTTAAATCAAATGCTTCTCGAACCCTAAGGTCTTTTTTGAGTATATGTTAAGCCGAAGAAATGTTCGGGTCAAGGTGATGCAAACGCTATATGCCGTGAATAAGGATGAAAGCCTTGACCCAAAATCTGCTGAAAAGTTATATTTTGACAGTGTTCAGCAGTCGTTCCAACTCTACCTGATCAACTTACTCAACCTGCTGAACGTCACTCAGTTTGTTGAAGAAGATGCTCTGATTAGAAGAGATAAACACCTGCCTTCAGAAGAAGACAAGAATTTCACCACCAAACTTTTTGACAACCCAATCATTCAGACATTTGCCCAGTCTGAAGGTTTTCAGAAGTTGATCAAACGGAATAAGCTTTCCGGCACTGTAGATAAAGATCTGAATCGCAAATTTTACTTTGAATTTTCAAAAAAAGAAGATTTCAGAAATTATATAAACAATAACGATTCAGCAATAGAAGACGATGTTGAAATCATTCTTGCCATTTATAAGCATCTTGTAAAGCATGAGTTATTTGAAGAGCATATGGATGATATTAGTGCTACCTGGACGGATGATAAATCATTGGTTGTAGGTGCCATGAAAAAAACCATAAAAAACGATTCTGGAAAAATAGAATTCTTTGATCAGTACAGTCCTGACAAGGAAACAGTCGAAGAGTTTGGTGCTGAATTGCTGCATAAAGCCATCACGCTTAACAGCGAAATACTTGAACTGATAAAACCTAAACTGAAAAACTGGGAAGCTGATCGTGTTGCTACTATTGACATGATTTTATTGAAAATGGCAGTTTGTGAACTGATGCATTTCCCTACTATACCTACAAAAGTAACCCTCAACGAATACGTTGATATCTCAAAAATCTACTCCACGCCCAAAAGTAAAGAGTTCATTAACGGCATCCTTGATAAATTAATGAAACAACTTAAAAAACAGGGTAAAATTGAAAAAACCGGACGCGGTCTTATGGAGTAACCACCTTTTCATTTTTGTGGTTATCAGTTTTTTCAGCTTTTCCTCAGCGAAAGCTCAGACCTCTGTACATCCTAATGGGTTCAGTTTTAAGTGGGCATTGACCGATTATAATTTCCCGATCAATCATAATAACTTCAAACTTGGAGAACTTTCCCAAGGCGGCACAATAGGTTATCACCGATTTATCAATAAATCATTGAATCTCGATATCCCATTCCGATTCGGGTATATCCATTTCCCGACTTCTGATACAACATTTGCTCGCCGCCAACCCTTTGTTTCCGGAGACCTGACTCTCAATTATCAATTTAATAATGATTATATATTGCGGCAAACCGCTGTCTTTTATCCCTACCTGTTTGGAGGTTTTGGTTTTTCCTACAGGCAACCAAGGTTTGAAAATTCATTTGACTTTCATATTCCTTTTGGGGCAGGTTTTAACCTCAAATTCTTTGAACGGGGATATTTTCAAATTCAGTCTGAATATCGGCTTTCTTTGAAAACTGAATTTAATAATATGGTACATAGTATCGGCATGGTTCTCCTCCTTAAAAAACACCCCCTTGAAAAAGAGAGGCCAGAAAATATAAAAACAAAAAGGCAGCGCGATTCAGATAATGACGGCATACTTGACGAAATAGATGAATGTCCTTTCCTCGCCGGATCAGGTATTTTTAACGGTTGCCCGGATACTGATGATGATGGTGTTGCAGATAAAGATGATAATTGCCCTGAGGTAAAAGGTGATATTGACAATTATGGATGTCCCCTATCCGATAGTGATGGTGACGGAGTCGCAGATTTACGTGATGAATGTCCTAATGAAATGGGCTCAAAAGAGCATTTCGGATGCCCTGACACAGACGGTGATGGTATTATTGATAAAAACGACGAATGTCCTAAGGTCAGAGGTCCCATTTCTGGCAGGGGCTGCCCCACTGAAGATGTTGATGATGATGGCATCCCTAATGAGGAAGATGAGTGCATGGAAGAAGCTGGCCCACTTGAAACAAACGGATGCCCTGATACTGACGGAGATGGCGTCGCTGACAAAGACGACGCTTGTCCTAATAACAAAGGAATTCCTGCCACCGAAGGCTGTCCAGACACGGATAATGACCTCGTCCCTGACAACCTCGACAAGTGCCCTGATGTTACCGGACCAGCCATGAACGATGGATGCCCACTCATCCACCCTGATCACGTTTCTTACCTTGAAGAAGCTTCACAACGCATAAACTTTCAACCTGGAAGTGCCCAATTAGCATTTAACTCCGATAAAGTTCTGGCAGAAATAGCAGAGATCGTAAAGCGATATCCTTATTATCAATTAAAGATTGAAGGCCACACTGATAATGTTGGCAATGATGAAGCCAATTTGAGATTATCTGAAAACCGGGCAAAAGTGTGCCTTGATTTTCTTGGAAGAAATGGGATTCCAAGAGACAAGATGACAGCAACCGGATATGGAGAAACCAAACCAAAAGCATCAAATTCAACCAGAGAAGGCCGTAGTGAGAACCGAAGGGTTGAATTTTTATTAATGCTTGAATAAGGAATTGCTACAATAATTTGAAAAAAACCGAAAAAAATATGTCTTTTGTGTACGGATTGTATCGGTGACAACGTAAATTCCACCTAATTCCAAAGTTGAAGAACTTATATCTATTTGTTTTTCTTGAACCAAAAACAAAACTTTCTATGAAAAATTCACTACTAACCTTTATTTTTCTTTTATGCATGTGGGCCGTAATGGTGACCCCTGCATCGGCTCAGATCAGCTCTGCCAAAAATGCAGTAAGCTATAAGATCGTCGGGACCGATTTCAAAACGCCTCTTCTCAACAACTTTTACGATAGTGATAATATCGATTTTGGTGCTGAGATAGCTTACAGCAGATTTCTTAATAATTCTCTGAATTTAAACATTCCATTCAGAATAGCTCTGATGGATTATCCGTTGTCTGACGTTAGCTTTAACCCTGACAGACTAGCAACAGGCCTTGATTTTAACCTTGTCTACAAATTCAACAATGGTTACATTCTGAAAGAAACAGCCAATGTAGCACCATATGTTCTTGGTGGACTAGGAGCTGCTTATACGGATGCGATTCCTGATAATAGCTGGAATATCATGGCACCGATTGGTGGAGGTATTAACTGGCATCTTACAGATAATGTAGCAATTAATACCCAGGTTGAATATCGGGTTAGTCTCAACAATGACTACAATAATCTCACTTACTCAGCAGGTGTATTTTTCCTTCTCGGTGAAGTAGAAGATGACAAACCAGTCACAATCGAGCCAGTTGACTCTGATGGTGATGGAGTTGTTGATGTCAGTGATGATTGTCCAAACACTCCAGGTAAAGCTGAACTGAATGGTTGCCCTGATAAAGATGATGATGGCATCGCTGATAAAGATGACCTTTGCCCAGACACTGCTGGTTTGAAAGAATTTGATGGCTGTCCGGATACAGATGCAGATGGTCTTGCTGACAAGGATGATGACTGTCCCGAAGAAGCTGGCCCACTTTCAAACAAAGGTTGTCCAGAAAAAGATACTGATGGAGACGGCATCATTGATGACAATGATGATTGTCCTGACGTTGCGGGTGTTGCAGCATGTAATGGATGCCCTGATACTGATGGTGACGGTATCTGTGATAAAGACGACGATTGTCCTGAGGCTGCTGGTACAGCTGCCAATAACGGTTGTCCTGATCGCGATGGTGACGGTGTAATCGACAAAGATGATCGCTGTCCGGATGAAAAAGGACCTGTCGCTAACAAAGGTTGTCCTGAAATCAAAGAAGAAGAAAAGGATATCCTTGAATTCGCTACCCGTGCAGTTCAATTCGAAACAGGAAGTGCGACAATCAGAAAATCATCTTATGATATTTTAGACCAGGTAGCTCAAATCCTTAAAGATTATCCTGCTTATAGTTGCCTGATCGAAGGCCACACTGACAATATTGGAGAGGAGGAAAACAACCAGACGCTATCTGAGAGAAGAGCAAAATCATGCTACGATTATCTTGTAAACAAAGGTATTGCTCCTTCCCGAATGAGTCACACTGGATACGGTGAGTCACAGCCAATTGGTGATAACCGCTTCAAAGATGGTCGTGCACAAAACCGTCGTGTAGAATTCAATGTATTCCTTAAGTAAGGCTACATTGAATCCAAGAAATAACTACTAAAAAACGGATCCTGAATTCAGGATCCGTTTTTTAGTATACCTTTATTCAACTAAAAAATTAGTTGCTTTTAACTAAAACACTAGTTATATTTGCGCTGACAGCATAATTGGTTTTTATTATTTAAGGAAAAAAACTAATTTTGCGCATCAATTTTTAAAACAAAAATTCAATTTTAAAATGAAAAACTGGTTTCTTGCAATCCTCGTATTAGCATTTGCCTTTACAGCTTGCAATCAGGATACAAATTCTGATGAAGCAGAAAAATCTGTAACTGAGGTAAAAAATGAAAAGAATCTCCCCAATATTGAGTCAGTCCGTAATCCAGTGACTGCAACAGTACCTGAAGACACTATAAACGTTGCAAAGATTTCCTTCTCAGAAGAAATTCATGATTATGGTACCGTTACTGCTGGTGAGGCCGTTGAGCATATTTTTAAGTTCACTAATACCGGTGTTGCTCCTTTGACCATTACCAGTGCAAAATCCACTTGTGGTTGTACGGTTCCTGATTATCCAAAAGAGCCAATTGCTCCAGGTGCTGAAGGTGAAATCAAAGTTAAATTCAACACAAAAGGTAAATCAGGTCGTCAGAAGAAGCCTGTACGAGTCACTGCAAACACCTGGCCTGTAGAGACTGTAGTATACATTGATGGTACAGTCGAAAAAGACCCGAATGCTGAGACTGCTGATAAACATAAAGGACATAACCACTAAGAAAATATGAACGGATCTATTTTGCTATTGACCTCTTCAGCAGGAAGTTCAGGAGACCAAACAATGATACTCATCCTATGGGGACTGATCTTTGTTGTTGCTTATTTTTTCCTCATCCGTCCTCAAGCTAAAAAAGCAAGAGACCAACGGTCATTCTCAGATGCAATTGAGAAAGGAAAACAAGTTGTGACCACAGGAGGTATTCACGGAAAAGTAACCAAGATTGAAGATAACGTTGTTACCATTCTTGTTGACACAAAAACCTATCTTAAGCTTGAGCGAGGTGCTATCTCAATGGAAATGACCAAAGCCGCCTATGGCGAAGAAGCAAAATAGAACATCCAGATTCAGGGAATTTCTTAAAACGGACAGAGCAATACTGAGCATTTGCATCGGTATTGCTCTTATTTTTTGGTTTTTCACCAAAATGGCACAACTGTACCAAACCGAGGTGGCTGTTGACGTTACTTACGAGCTTCCAGATACAAAAATCCTAAACTTTCCCCCGCCAAAGACGATTTACGCTAATCTGACTTCTGGTGGATGGTCTTTGATGTTTCGATATTTGAGTGGCAACAATCCCAATATTACCATTCCCCTTGACGATAGTCCACTCCAGATAATTAGCCCCCGACAACAGGAAAGCCTGATCTCTAAAGCCCTTAATGACCAATTCCAGGTTGAAAACAAGACCCTCGAGAATATCACTTTGGAGCTGGATGAGGTTTATGTAAAGAAAGTACCCATTTCGCTCAGGCATAAGATTCGGCTTGCACCGCAGTATCAGTTTGCTGATTCTTTGACCATTACTCCTGATAGTGTTGAGGTAATTGGCCCGGCAATTCAGGTTGCGGGTATTGAAAGATGGGAAACTGCCCTATTTTCGCTTGAGAATGTCGATGCCTCCTCCGTTCAGAGTATTCCAGTAAAGGATCATCCCAATGAGCAAATCAGATTTGCCCCTGCTGTAGTGACTTCCAGGTTAAATGTTGAGCAGTATACAGAAAAATCATTCGAAGTTCCTATTGAAGTATATGGCGTTACAGATAGTTCGAACATCATTTTATTTCAAAGAAAGCTTTCGATTTCCTTCAACGTTGGTCTGACAGATTATGAAGAGATTAATCCAGATGACTTCCAGGTAGTTGCAGATTTTTCCGCTCTTGACTTTGAAAACAGTACCTTCGCTCCCTTAAGGATATCCAAATCACCTAAAGCAGTCAGCAATATCAGATACCAGCCTGCTCAGGTAGAATTTCTAAGGAAAAAATAATGATTCAATGTTGAAAGTTGGGATTACTGGCGGAATTGGAAGTGGTAAAACAACCATTTGCAAGCTTTTCGAAGTACTGCGTATTCCCATATATTATGCCGATATAAGAGCTAAAGCTTTAATGACTGAAGACCCTGAACTTGTCAAAAGGATAAAAGAAAAATTCGGAGAAAAAACTTATTGGACCGACGGTAGTCTGGACAGGAAATATCTAGCTTCAATTATATTCAAAGACAAGGAAAAACTCCGAGAGTTGAACGAATTAGTGCATCCAGCAGTTTTCCGGGATGCTGAGAAATGGCAATCTCAGCAAAAAGACGTCCCGTATACACTGCGAGAGGCCGCCATTGCCTTTGAAAGCGGTTCCTATAAGTTTCTGGACAAAATGATTACAGTTTTTGCCCCTGAAGAAATTCGGATTGATCGGGTCATCAAAAGAGATTTTACCAATCGCTCCGAGGTATTGTCCCGAATCGCTAAACAAATGCCTGAACTGGAAAAAATAAAACGTTCTGATTTTGTGATCATTAACGACGGCGAACATTCTCTTGTCTCACAGGTTCTTGATATTCATGACCAGTTAAAAAGAATTA
Organism: Bacteroidota bacterium; assembly: GCA_039028895.1. Classification (GTDB taxonomy): domain Bacteria; phylum Bacteroidota; class Bacteroidia; order Chitinophagales; family Saprospiraceae; genus JAHDCJ01. Next base: position 44,138 of record JBCCHF010000033.1, read on the forward strand.
ATGGCTAAATCAAAGCAAAATAGCCTGCTTTGGCGTATTTCAAAACCTGACCTACCATATGTTTCCTATGTTTTTGGGACTATGCATGTCAAAGACAAACAGGTTTTCAGGGATATTGATTTTGTGGAAAAAACTATCCTGGAATGCCAGTCGTTTGCCGCGGAATTCAATCTCGATGATTTAGACCAACCCCTACTTGATCAGTATTTAACGATGGAAGGCCTCAGACTTTCTCAGCTGTTGAAACCCAAATATTATGCTAAGTTGGAAAAGATAGTTTTAGAGGGTACAGGCATTCAGTTACGTTTTCTGGATAATAAAACCCCCTTTTTTATTATTAGTATCCTGACCGAATCCCTTTTCCAGTCTGAAATGCCTGAAGCTCTGGACAGATACTTGCACGAATTTGCGAAAACCAATGAGAAGCAAATTTTAGGTATAGAGAAATTTTCCGAACAGATTGAAGTTTTGAAGCGATTGAAATTGAAAATACAGTTAAAATCATTGATATCAATTATCAAAAACTACAAAAATTTTAAACGTCAACATTTCAAAGCAGCAGAACTTTATCTGAAACAAGACATTAAAGCCCTGTACCAATCTGTCAAAAAAAGTGCTAAAGGAACACGTAAAATTCTGATTTTTGATCGAAACAAGGTAATGGCTGATAGGATTGCAGATTTTGCCGCTACTCAATCGATCTTTTGTGCCATTGGCGCTGGTCATCTTTCTGGAGAAAAAGGTGTATTAAGGTTGTTAAAACAGAAAGGATACAAGATTCGGCCAATCAAAATCGTCGCCAAATAGTCATTTGAAAACAACATCCGCTTTTTTGTGTTATAACCACCCGGAATCATTTTGAATCCGTGCAGCTAACCGTTATTTTTGCAGCCTTAATCGTATTCGAAAAGAAAAAAAACAAAATAAAATGTCAGTTGAACTCGTAAAATGCCTGATTATCGGGTCAGGACCCGCAGGATATACCGCCGCAATTTATGCCTCAAGAGCAAATTTAAGCCCTGTATTGTACACTGGGAAAGAACCTGGTGGGCAACTCATGATCACAACTGATGTTGAGAACTACCCTGGCTACGCAGATGGCGTAATGGGACCTCAAATGATGGATGATTTCAGAAAACAAGCAGAAAGATTTGGCACTGAGGTCCGTTACGAAATGATAGATAAGGTAGACTTCTCCAGCCATCCATTAAAAGTATGGTCAGATGGAGGAACTGAGGTCCATGCTCATACAGTCATTATTTCCACTGGCGCTTCAGCTAAATGGTTAGGTCTTGAGTCAGAAAAAAGACTAAATGCCAAAGGGGTATCAGCTTGTGCGGTTTGCGATGGATTCTTTTATCGCGGGATGGATGTTGCTGTCGTAGGAGGTGGAGATACAGCAGCCGAAGAGGCCCTTTATCTTGCCAATCTATGTCCTACTGTTCATATGATCGTCAGACGCGATGAGATGCGCGCATCCAAAATCATGCAACAAAGGGTACTAAAAAAAGAGAATATCAAAATCCACTGGAACACTGAAACAGAAGAAGTTCTTGGGAGTGAAGAGGTAGAAGGTGTTCGAGTATTTAATAATCAAACCGGGGAAAAAACAGAAATTCCTTTAAAAGGATTCTTTGTGGCTATCGGACATAAACCAAATACTGACATCTTCAAAGATTTCCTTGACCGTGACGATGTAGGTTATCTGAAAACTGCTGCCGATAGCACCAAGACTAGAGTTGAAGGTGTTTTTGCCAGTGGAGATGCTCAGGACAGTGTTTACCGTCAGGCTGTAACGGCGGCTGGTACAGGCTGTATGGCAGCTTTGGAAGCCGAGCGTTACCTGGGAGAAATCGGGATTATCTAGCCCGCTCGTTCCTTGTTTAACAGCTTTTGGATATAGGGTTTGATGATGGTTGTCCACCTGGCATAACCTTCTGTGTTCATATGGAGCATATCCTCAATAAATATTGTAGAATCTGGTTGGCCAGAAGGCAATAACATAGTTTCCGAAATATCGAGATAATGATAATTTGGAAAATGAGTAAGGTATTCTTTGAAATAGTCATTACCTGATTTCATCTTCGCCCATTTATCCCATCGGGCAACTGATGGTTTCTTTGACAAATATATTAATTCCGTTTTCGGATAATTCGAACTGAATAAGCCAAGAAATTCCTTAAATGCATCAAGGGCCAATTCCTGGTTCACCTTATCTTCATTAAGGTCATTCTCTCCACAATAAAATACAACCAATGAGGGGTCATGTGGAAAAATAAGATCGTCAAAATAATTATTGACCTCTGGAATAGTTGATCCGCCAAACCCCCTGTTTACAACTCTTAGAGGAGACATGTCTTGCTCAAGTGTAGACCACATACGGATGCTCGAACTACCCGTAAATACAATGGCCCCTGCTTCAGGAGGATTTACGCTATCTGCGTCTCGAAATGCTTCTATTTCACTTTCATGCCTGTCTACTGCTATACCTTTATAAGTTACGGAAGGCTTATCAACATTGGTTTTACACCCTACCGCAATTACTGTTGCCAGAATTAATGCAAGTAATCTAAACATGATTTTTGTTTTCTTCGTGAATATTGGTGAGATTTAAATACTCGATCAGCTTAAGATAAACACCATTTGTCCAGCCGAATCCGTCCTGGAGGTCATATTCTCCGCCTCCTGCATCCAAATTGATATCTTCTACGTTATATTTCTCGACAAATTTTCCCTGAATTTGATAAACCTTTTCATTAAGGTTCACCCAATTTTGAGCTACCTGTCGGGCTAATGGAATTTGTCCATAATTATCAAGGCCTTTTACCGTGATCCATTGTAAAGGAGCCCATCCATTAGGAGCATCCCATTGCTGACCAGAGTTGATGAGTGAGGTGACCACTCCCCCATCTTTGAGGAAATGCGTTTTGGTAAATTTGCTGACCTGGGCAGCCTGTTCTTCCGAAGATAAATTGAAGAACAGTGGAAATAAAGTAGCCAGTGTGGGCATACCGGTGGTCCTTTGTTTTTCAATATGATAGTCTTCGTAAATTCCTTTTAGCGGATTCCAGCAATATTGGTTCAGGAAAGCTTTCCTGGAAGCCATTTGGTGCTGGTAAACCTTCTTTTTAAACGGGTCTGGCTCAAGATCAGCCAAAAGACTTTCAAGGTCGTACAATAAAGCATTAAGATCTACAGGGATTATCTTCGTTGCTTCAATGGTGCTGAAGTTTTTGCCATCAGCAAACCATCTTGACGAAAAGTCCCAGCCAGACTCACACGCGGCTCTTAAATCTCTGTATAACGGTCCTGGGGCCCTACCACTGGTTTCAGCCAATTCGATATCTTCCGGGTAAGATTCCATTCTGGGTTCATCCGAATCATCCCAATGACGATTAACAACATATTCACCAATAACGACTCTACGGCCGCCTGACATCCAGAAGCTATATTCTTTTTTCAGAACGGCGTGATATTTTTCAAAAACCACAGGGCCTCCATGTTTTGCCAATAATCTGACCATTTGGGTGAAGAATGGTGGTTGCGAACGACTTAGAAAGTAGGTTCTATTACCATTTGGTGCATGACCAAAAGTATTGATCAGGTAAGCAAAATTATCGATCATACTTTTTATGAGCATCCATTCTTCATGAATCGCCATACCAAGCATGGTAAAATAACTGTCCCAATAATAAATCTCCCCAAATCTACCACCTGGTACAATGTAAGGATTCGGTAAAGCGATGAGTGAACTTCCCGAAACAGCGGTATCTGCTTTACGCTCTAGGACATCCCAAAGGACCTTGATATGATCAGAAGGTGAGCGCTCGGGGTCTGCAACAAACCCGGATGCATATTGTATAGGTGGATCAAAATTCTGGTGCACGAACAACTTGAGATCAAAGTTTTCGATATCTCTTTCTCTTCGATAATCTTTAAGAATATCTTCTGCCGACCTTTTCGGTGTAGAATCTGCAAACGTTTTACTATCTGGAAATACCATAGATAGTTGAATAGCTTCGAAAAGCTCCTGGAAAATCTGATCGGGGGTTTGGAGATCCATTAGGCTACAACTTTGTTGTTATCTATCATTCGTTTGATAATAATTACAGAAATGATCAAAAGAACAATTGGAATTATCAGGAAATAAAAGGCATTGACACCTCCAATATGTTCAAAAAGTATCCCTATGATCCTTGATCCAAGTGTACCGCCCAAAGCCGAAAAGACGATGATTAACCCAGACATTGGGGAATGAAGGGACTTCGGTAAATGGCTTAAGACCGTTGAATTGAGTAAGGGATAGATTGGTGCAATAAATAATCCTATCAAAGGAAGGACAAATCCAAGGAAAGGAACCTGGCCAAGTGATGAAAGTGTACTTCCCTCTCCTCCTCCTTTAAGCTGTGGAAGCACTCCTAATAAAATCCCAATCCCGATCAAAGAGCAAACAATAATAATTTTGTCCCAGGCAATTTTTTTTGAGGCCCAGCCAGCAACAAATCTCCCCGCTGCCAATGATATGGCCAGGATTGAAGCCATGTGTACGCTTAACTTATCAGAGAACGAGAAAATTTTCTCATTGAAATGAGGCAGCCAAGTCATAATGCCTTGTTCTAACATGACAAAGAAAAAGGCTGAGAGGATAAATACCAATACCAACGGCATGACGAGCAGACCAAAAGAATTAGTCAAATCCTCCTTCAATGAACTCCCAGCCGTTTCGATAGGCAAATCAAATTTCGAAAACAGGAGGAATAGAAAAGATACCGAAATAAGCACACAAAGAACCGGGTAAACCATCAGCCATGCATCAGGGTCAGTATCACTGTAAAATGCCGGGAATAAAAAATAGGCACTGGCAATCCCTACCATAAAAAATCCTTCAATGGAACTCATCAAGGATGAATGTTCTTCCGGTGTTTCCGTCACTACACCAATTAGGCTATAAACTGATAATTTGATTAAAGCAAAACTAACCCCGACTGTAAGAAAGAGCAGTTTCGCTGAATCGAAACTGTTACCAAAATACATACCCAGGCACCCTAAAAACACAATGGCGAACGCCACAAGCATGCCCTTTTTGTATCCAAAACGAGGAAGGAATGATGCTACTAGAAAAGATACAATGGCTATTGGCAAATCTTTAAAAGCCTCCAAAATCGAGGCCTGGCTTTCGGTGACCTGATAGACATTAATTGATTTTGCGATGACGATGCCCACGCTGTTAAGCAAAATGGCAAATACAAAATAGTTGAGGAACAAGGATATCTTAATGCCGAGATTAGATTTCATAGGTGTGGTTTTGTTTAGGGTTGTGTACTCCGGAATTTTATTTCTTAATCTTGTAAAGTCTGGCTTCCCAGGGTTGTAATTTCCTTGAATTCGGGTTTACATCTTTGTAATTACATATTTCTAAAGACAATTCTTCATAAACCGGCAGTTCAAATAACTGGTGATTAGAACTCATATTCAGAATGATCCAGTAAGTATGCTCATCATCTCTTCTGCGATAGGTAAACAGATATTCGTCATCTTTGTCCATAATCATGTAGTCGCCATAAACCAGGGTTGGATTGGCTTTGCGATATTTGATCATTTCCTGGTAAAAGTAATATATCGAATTACTATCTGCCAACGCCTGTTTTGCATTGATCGTCTTATAGTTAGGATTGACTTTAATCCACGGTTTTCCGGTAGTAAACCCACCGTTTTCGGAATCGTCCCATTGGATGGGGGTTCGAACATTATCCCGGCCATTCTGGTGGACCCCTTTCATGAAGGTCTCCATATCCTTACCAGCAGCCTTCTCAATCCTATAATTATTCAAGGTTTCAACATCACGATAATCCTCGATGGAATCAAAGGCGACATTGGTCATACCAATTTCGGACCCCTGGTAAATACAAGGTGTTCCACGCAGGGTGAGAATCAACATTGCCAGAAGTTTCCCCGATTCATTATGGAATTCTTCATCATCTCCCCATCTGGAAACCATTCTTGGAAAATCATGATTATCTAGATAGATATTGATCCAGCAATCTTCTCCAATATCAAAGTTCCATTCAGTGAAGATGGATTTAAACTCACTCAATTTGACTTCTCTTGGGTAAAATTTACCATTTTCCTGCATCCCGAGAAACATGTGATCTAAGTGGAAAATCATATGTAATTCCTTCCTGTCATCACCCACATAATTTCTGGCCAGTTTTGAAGTGATTCCAGGGCCCTCTCCCACCGTCATCATATCGTATTGGCTAATGACCTTTTCGTTCATTTCTCTCAGGAACTCATGGACGCGAGGGCCATTAGCATAGACCTTTTCGATAACATAGAGGAAATCATCATTACTTACATCAGGAAAGTCCAAATGCTTGGAGATCAATGGAATAACATCCATTCTAAAACCATCAACCCCTTTGTCCAACCAAAAACGCATCAGCTGATAAACCTCTTCCCTTACCTTCGGATTTTCCCAGTTTAAATCTGGTTGTTTCTTTGTAAAGAGGTGGAGGTAATATTCACCTGTGGTTTCGTCTAATTCCCAGGCTGACCCGCCAAAAAAGGATTGCCAGTTATTCGGTGGTCCGCCATCAGGTCCAGGAGGTTTCCAATAATAGTAATCACGAAAAGGATTGTCTTTTGAAGATCTGGACGTCTGAAACCATTCATGTTCATCTGAAGAATGATTGACCACAAGATCCATCACCAACTTCATTCCTCTTTTATGAACACCTTCTAATAATTTATCAAAATCAGCCATTTTGCCGAACTCATCCATGATATCGTAATAATCGCTGATATCATAGCCGTTGTCATCATTAGGAGATTTGTAAACAGGACTCAACCAAATGATATCGACCCCAAGGTCTTTGATATAATCCAGTTTTTCGGCGATCCCGTTCAGATCGCCAATGCCATCTTCATTACTATCGTTGAAACTGCGAGGGTATATTTGGTACATTATCCCCTCTTTCCACCAGGTTTTATTCATGTGTTTATTTGTTTAATTTATCGGAAACTACTGTTTGAGAAACTGTTGAGAATCGTGATTCGGATAGGTCAGCCCAATTATTTTTCGAATACGGTCAAGGGTGTCCATCAAAAGCAGGCTAAACTCATGGCTCATTAGAGGGCTTTCGATCAATCTTTGACTAATCTGAAATTGCAGTTCTTTTGCCTGGTAGTTATAGCCGTTTCCCCTGTGGAAAAAGGACATTGGGCCTTCAGGTTTATCTCCAATTTTTGTGTAAAGAAAATTAGGTTCATGCCATCTTGCGGGTATTCTGATATATCCTTTTTCACCTTCAATGACCGCCTCATTTTCCAATTCTTCTTCAAAAGATGAATATATATTTGCTACAGCACTGTCCTGAAATGTCATTTTTACAGAACAGGTCATGTCGACTTCTGTATCCGTAAAGGTGGCTTCTGCTTCGATGGTCTCTGGCCGACCCAAAAGCAATAGGGAAAGAAACACCGGATAGATTCCGATGTCCAATAAAGTACCTCCTCCAAGATATTTGTTAAACAGGCGGCTCTCCGGGTCATAGGTAGCCTTAAAACCAAAATTTGCGGTAACTGAATTAAGTTTCCCCAATTTGTTACTGGCAGTAAGCTCAACCAGTTTTTTGATATGCGGATGAAAACGCGTCCAGAAAGCTTCCATCAAAAACGTCCTTTTTTCCCTAGCAAGGGCCACCATACTCATTACTTCCTCATAGTTTATTGCGAATGGTTTCTCACAAAGTACAGCAATCCCTGCATTTAGACACATCATCGTGTTTTGGGCATGTAAATGGTGAGGGGTGGCAATGTAAACAACGTCTATCTTGGGAGTTTTTAAAATCTCTTCATAGCTTCCATAGGCGTGTTGGGCATCATGTTCCATGGCAAATTTATTGGCTTTTTCTATGGACCTTGAAGCCACAGCCAAGAGCGTAGCCCCAGGTACAGATTTGAGACCAATTGCAAATTTACTGGCAATATTTCCCAAGCCAATTATTCCCCAATTGAACGTTTCTTTCATTTTTTGGTCTGGATGTTTTCGATGATCCAATTTCCAACATCCTTGCCTTGTAAAACACCATTTTCAATGGCTGGCATATAGTGGATGCCACCATACAGTCGGCTTATTGCTGCCTCTTCTGAAGCATCATAAAATGAATCGAATGATCGGACAGGCAGACCATATTTAACTTCAGTACTGTCAATAAAACTAAAATTATCTCCAAACAAGCCTGTTAAAGCGACTGAGGCTGCAGAAGATATCACACTATGCCCACTAGTGTATTCCGGAAACGGAGGAGTTTGCAATAAAGGGGCCCAATCTTCATCAACATGTTCGTTAATAACAGTTTCTGGTCTAATCAGAACACTTCTCCATTTTTCATCCCAACAACTGATAAAGCCATCGGCCAGGGCAATTGAAGTAATGGCATAGGCTTCAGCAGTCTCCATCAAATCTGCTCCTGCTTTATTTGAAGCAATTTTGGTGATGCCAATCCAATGTCCCCCGGGAGTAATTTTCTTTGTGGCAAACATGACATGCCCCATTTGGTGAGAAACATATGGATTGCAATCCCAGAAGCTGGCGATTTCTGCACGTTCTTCATTTAGGTTTTTAACAGCCTCATACACCTCCATCAACTCTTTAAAGAACTGGCTCTTGGGCGACATATCATACGGCGTAGGTGGTGGTGGTACAAACTGGTTGGCAGAATCAAGTACAAATGTTCTGATGGTCTTCCAATGTGGCTCGATCCCATCCATATAAGCCGGAGGCGTTGGTTTCCAGGAGTCTGGCTCATCATCAAAGGTGTATCTTGGGAAAGTCCTGGTCTCTTTATAATTATCCTCGGCTGACCAGGCAAGAATGTGATCAGCTACTGCTTTCCCGTAGTTCATGGAGTTTTCATAAACAGCGGTAGAAAGCCCCATATCTTTAAATTTACTATACGTTTCCTCCTCGAATGATTCCATCATGTCTTCAGAGAAGACCAAGGCTTTTCCACATGTCAAAAATGCATGAACAGCGGCAAGTGGGAAACAATATTCTTTCCCTTCTTCAGGCTGCGGAACTTCTTCAAGCTCGTTTAATTGTCCTGCAAATGAGAGATACTCCTCGTAGGCAGGTAATAAGGCTTCATATGCTGCAATACTTGGGTAAGCATAAATCCTTGAAGCTGCAGGAGGTGAAAATATGTCGTGAACAATTACATCAGTCAATTGCTGTACAGAGGCATGCAGATTGACTGGATTGTTTACCCTTTTTTCATCTACCTCGATTGTTGTTTCACAAGAAAACAAACTGCAAATAACAATTGAGAATATAGCAAGTACTGTTTTTTTCACAGCTTTATTTTTTAGATACAAAATACGTTTTCTCATCAATTCCTGCTCCTGTAATCTTCAAAGAAAGCCACTTTGCTGGAATACCTTTGGAATCCAACTGAATCACCCCTTCATGGGTAATTTCCAGACCTGCCATGCCGTAGATCAGTGTTTGTAAAGTTCCTCCTGCTCCTGTTGCAAAATATGGATTGGTGCCTCCTGCAGTTTCTGCAATTACACCGAATGGCGGTACTTCATTTGGTTTGTATGACTGTATAAACATATCATAGGCTTTTTCATAATTACCCAAGCGTGCATAGAGCGTCGATAAGACTGAAAATCCCATTGCAGGACCATTCTTGTCCATTCTTGGTTCGTAGTATTCGAGATCGCGAATGATATCTGCTCTTTCTGTAATGATATTCATTGGATAAGCTAAAAGGTTGACATCAGCCTGTTTGATTATTGCCCCATCATAAGTGGCATTTTCGCGTGTAGTGCCATCCTCAAATTTAAGGATAGGAATATTATCTGCTACATGCTGCCAATCGGGATCCGGAGTCAATCCTAATTCTTTTGCCGCTGCCACAGCAGCTTCCAGGACTGTAATGGCCATTCCATTGGTATAGGCATTATTATCGATATTTTCTTCATATTCATTTGCTCCGATCACATTATTGATGTCGTATTTCCCCGGGCCATTCCTTTCTACCCGGCTTGTCCAGAAGTCGGCAATTTCTCTGATCATGGGGTAGCCTCTTGTTTCCAGCCACTCCTTGTCTTTTGTAAGCTGGTAAAACTTCCAGGCGGCCCAGCCGATATCTGCTGAAATATGGTGTTGGAAGGGCCCTGTTAAAGCCCAAACGGGTGTATCTTCTGAGCCATCTGCCGCCGATTCCCAGGGGTACATCGCCCCATCATATCCATGAGCGAATGCATTTTGCCGGGCAGCGTCCAGTCTTTCGAATCGATATTCAAGGAGTGATTGAGCAATTTCAGGCTGGAGCATTAATAGTGGCGGATACATCCAAATTTCGGTATCCCAGAAAACATGGCCATTATAGCCCAAACCTGAAAGACCCATTGGGGAAAGACTATACGCCGTACCTTTTCTGGCAAAGGAATACAAATGGTACAAAGCGAACCTGACGTCACGCTGGGCATTATCATCTCCCTGAATGATGATATCACTTTTCCAGAGTTTATTCCAGGCAGCATTATGCCTGCTAAGTAATCGGTCAATGCCTTCAAGGGCCGCGAAAATGGTCAATCGTTCTGCCTCGTTATGCGGATCCTCATAATGTTCTGTAGAGCAAGTAGAAGCGACAATTGCAAAACGGTATGACTCCCCTGCTTTAAGTCGTTTTGAGAACTTTGCGAGGTGCATATTATAGTCCCAGTCTTCATGAATAATATCCGGCTCTGATCCATGTTTTTCAGGAAAAATGAAGCTATTTGAAGCCGCTAACAGGTGTTTTCCGGAAGGACTATCTGCTACGGATGTCAAGAGGGGAATTTTCACATGCGGCCTGTCGATCTCACTGTAAAAATTACGTATATCATTGAGGTGATTGGGTGATTCGATAACAGAAATCGGGGTGATCTCAATATCCTGATTAGCTCTCACATCTACGATGATCAGGGCTGTATACGGCAAATGCCTTAAAGCCATGATCTTATGACTCACCCAGGCTTTTTCGCCAACTTCGAAAGTTGTTTCAAGTACTGCCTGTCTCATGTCGAGCACCTGCTTATAATTTTTAATATTGCCCGGATGAATGTGGTGTCCATCAACATTCATCCTCATATTGACATGATTGAATGATTTCAGAATATTTGAAACCCTGCCTCTTTGATAATAATCGTAAACACCATTTAAGACGACATCACTGACCTGCAAAGGTTCCGGAGAAGAAACGATGCCAATCATACCATTCGCAACCGTTACGCCGAAATAGTTATTGGGATCAATATCAGTAGCCTCAACATGCCAGGTAGAATTATGGGAAAAGGAAAAGTTAGCTGTAACAAGAAAAATTAGCAATAGTAAAAAACGCATTGTTCGAGTGATATTTTAATTTCAAATCATTTCAATAAATAAGGCCGGATTCCATTAGGGCAATTTTCTTCCATAAGCTTCAATCATCCGATATGGGTACATTTCAGGTGGTTGACTGACCTTATCCAGTTTATCCAATTCTTCAGCAGTCAATTCAATCTCTGATGTTTTTAAGTTATCATCCAGTTGTTGCATATTTCGGACACCAATAATCACTGAAGCGACCCCGGCTTGGGCCTTTACCCATGCCAAAGCGATTTGAGAGTATGTCACACCACGTTCCTCGGCAATCTTTCCGACTGCATCAATGATGGCCCAATTGCGGTCGGTATTACGGCGATCCCAGGCTTCTTCTGTATGATCCGGCATACCGCCAATCCGGCCTTCTGTATAGTCTTTGGGCTTGTTTTCACGTTTATATTTTCCGGAAAGGAAGCCACCACCAAGTGGTCCCCAGGGTGTCAATCCTACCCCTTCAGTTTTGCAAAGTTCAGTAAACTCGTATTCTATATCTCGCTTTACCAGGCTATATTGATACTGTGCTGCAATGAATCTTGACCAGCCTTTAGAATCACTTACGGCCAAAGCCTTCATCATGCGCCAGGCTTTGAAATTGGAAACACCAATGTATCGAATCTTGCCGGTAGTGACCAGGTCATCCAATGCTCTTAAAGTTTCTTCCAAAGGGGTTACCGGGTCTTCGCAATGCAGATACAACAGGTCAATGTAATCGGTGTCAAGTCTGCCCAAACTTTCATGAACGCCGTCCATGATATGATGTCGAGAAAGCCCCTTATTATTGATGCCTTTATGTACAGGAAAATTAACTTTAGTGGCCAGGATTACCTCCTTCCTTTTCTCCTTAAGAGCTTTGCCTACAATTTTTTCTGAAACACCGCCTGCATATACATCTGCTGTATCAAGATGATTGCCTCCGGCATCAAGGAACCTGTGAATCATTTTTATGGAATCTGATTCATTAGCGCCTCTCCCTGAGGTTTCTCCAAAAGTCATAGTGCCCAGACAGAGATCTGTTACCAAAAGTCCTGAATTTCCCAATTGTTTATATTTCATTTTTTATCGTTTTATAATTCGAAGTCTGACGGACAAACAACCTGTAAAGTTGCCCTGTTCCTGGACACCACATAACATGCTTTATTATTGATCGTTATTGGCCGAATCTTTTTGACTTGTTTTTTTAATCTGACATCTCCTAAAGTTGAGACTTCCATTTGACCATCGTTGCCAAATGCCAAAATGTGCCCGGGGCTGGCGTCATACCACCCCAGTTCAATGTTTGCATCGAAAAAATTTCCGCCAAGGAGGACTTCCTTTTTGTTATCTCCGTTAAAATCTGCAAGACTGGCAGCATTGAGTAATGAGAATTGAAGTTCATCAGGAAGCGCCTGTACCTCAAATTGGCTATTTCCGGTATTCTCATAGTAAGCCGACGACAAATAGTTAGCCTCATAATAGATTGCCTCAGTTAGTTTTTCTTTACCAAATATTTCTTGTACAGAGGCTGCTGCCAGGTCTTTTGAATACAGGTATCTTTTCTTAAGTTTTACCATTTGCTTGGTCAATTCAGCATAATTTGCAAATGGAATTTCTTGTCCTTCAACGAAATAGGTTACAATTTGCTCAATTTTCCCATTACTATCAAAATCATTGACGTACAAGCGGACTGGCTCATCAGCAGTTGGTTTAAATTTTGTGTTTTGGCCTAGATTCCCTGCGATTAAATCGATATCTCCATCGCCATCAAAGTCATGAGGCAAGACAAAATTCCACCATCCCTTTTCTTTACCCAGTGGTCTTTTTGAAAATTTACCTTTTTTATTTTCAAACAGCTGAATAGCATCCCATTCCATTGCCAAGATCAGATCCTGATCACCATCCATATCAATATCGCTCCAATGGCCATTTTTGACCATTCCAACTTTTGCAAGACCGTCCGAAACTGCGGATGTTACATCTTCAAATTGGCCGCTACCCAGATTTTTGAAAAGGAAAGATGTTGGTACTTCTCCATAATTCCAGACTTCTGCCCTTGCGCCTATGAAAAAATCCAAAAGCCCATCGTCATTAAAATCTGCTGGCAAAACACAGGATGCCGTTAATCTGGCGCCAGGGAAAAAGATCTGTTCATCAAAATTACCATTGCCGTCATTCAGGTAAATTCGCTGTCGGGTAGGCTCTTCTTTAGTCCGATACTCATTTCCACCACTGGCCACTACAAGGTCAAGATCACCATCATTCTCAATATCAGCAAAAACAGCATCAACATCTTCGAAAATGCTGTCATTGCGCATGAGGTCAGAAGAACGCTCAGTAAACTTACCAGTCGCATCTTGAATAAAGAGAACTGAGTGTTTTCGTTTTGAAGAGCCAATAAAAACATCTTCAAGGCCATCGCCATTTACATCTCCAACTGCAAGTGCAGGCCCTTCGGAGGAGACCATATGAGGTATGAGTGGTTCACGATCAAATTCGACAAAAGGGTTTTCTTTATGTAAATAATCAAGACCAATTTCAGAAGCTATCTCTTTCAAATTCAATCTACTATCGTCTTTATCTTCAAAAATGGAATAATCAAATCTTTGCAATCCTTCTTCCCATTTCAGAGTAGTCTTTGAGTTATAGTTTAGGGACGTGATTTCTGCATAGGTTTGGTCAGGCCAAACCACTATTGCCCTTTTAATATCCGCTGTATCTCCAACTCCTATATGTATACCTGGAGCAACAGAAGATTGATAGCCCCTGACAGGGAAATTTTCAAATACCAGGTGATCCATTCCTTTTTGAACCACCACTTTTGCGCCAATTGCAAGGCTATTTTCCGGTGCACCGGAAAGATCAAACATCAGGTAATTCTGGTCTTTGGATTGGTTTTGTATGGTTTTGTTTTCATATAAAAATGGGGTGTCATCGATGTTGTTAACCACAATATCTAGGTCGCCATCATTATCAAAATCGGCATAAACTGCACCGTTAGAATAAGAAGTCTGATCATTAATGATTTGGTTGCCAATATCCTCGAACTTTAAGTCTGTTGTGTTAAGTAGAAACTTATTCTTCAATTTAATTTGCGGCATCTTTTCCACATACTGCAGATCGGATTCTGTCATATCATTGAACTCTGCCTTATATTTTACCTCATGATCTGATTTGAAATTGATATAATCAATATCATTCATCCGCCTGGGTATGCCATTACTAACAAACAAATCACGATAACCATCATGATCAAAGTCGAGGAACAACGGGGCCCACGACCAGTCAGTAGCATGAACATCGGCAAATATGCCAATTTCACTAAATTGACCTTTCCCATCATTGAGATGCAGATTGTTACGGGCAAATTGCGGGTGATATCCATGCCCTAATTTGAACATAAAGATGGAATACCCATCTTCTCCGAGAGAACTTTTAAGAATAAACGGGTCTTTGGGCATCATATCAAGCGTAATGATTTCGGCATGCCCATCATTATTAATATCAGCTATATCAACCCCCATTGAGAATCTGCTGCCGTGGTCCATCCTTGATGTGAAAACTTCCTCGAAGGTGCCATCTTTTTGATTTATGTAGAAATAATCATTTTCATGGAAATCGTTGGCGACAAAAATATCTGTCCAACCATCGAGGTTGATATCACTAGCAACAACACCTAAGCCATAACCAATGGCTGTACTGAAGATCCCTGCCTGCTGTGTGACATCTGTAAATTTTGGTCCTTCGTCTGAGCTGTCATTTCTTAATAGTCGATCTCCTGCAGTTGGGTGGAACTCAGAAAACTGTTTTCTTTTCCCGAATGTACCATTTTGATGTACAGAGTGGTTGAGTTGGTACATATCAAGATCGCCATCCTGATCATAATCAAAAAATGCAGCCTGTGTACCAAAGCCTACAAGGTCAAGTCCGTAGTCAGAAGCCTGGTCTTCGTATAATGGAATACCATTTTCAATTTCACGGCAGATATAAAATTGGTTTTGGCCTTTTTTGATATTAAAATTGCCAAGCTGGGAAACGTAAAGATCCAGCAAGCCATCATTATTGATATCGACAACAGAGCAACCAGTTGTCCATCCGTCAATTCCGCCGATCCCTGCGGCTTCAGTGATATCTTCAAATTGAAAGTCACCCTTATTTAGGAACATCTTGTTTAGTCCCATATTACTTGTAAAGAACAGGTCAGTTTTACCGTCATTGTTAAAATCACCAGCAGCAACACCTCCCCCATTATAAAAATACATGTACGTAAATACATTGAAATGAGCGTCTTGTTCAAGGATGTTATTAAACTCAAGGCCAGTTCTATCAGCATTGTGGAGCTCAAAAATTGCCTGGGCATTCTCCTCAGCGGGAGTTGAACAACCATTTAAAAAGTAAAAGGTCAGCCCAAGAAGCCAAACAATTGTTATTCTCTTTGACAGCGTCATAATTTTCAAATTCCTCTATTATTGAACCTGGTCAGTTGAATTAATTTTGAAAAGTTTTGGAGCACGGTCATTAATGGTCGCAAAAATATAGGGCTCGCCATTGATCTGCAGACCGAGTAGATTTTTGACATCTCCTCTGATGAAAAATCCGGATTCCCGATTTTCAATCCTTTTGAATTGACCATTGGCTTCATTCAGAAGCACATGTCCAAAGCTGGCATCCAATTTTGAAAACTGGGGCTGGAATCCTGAATCGTTTCCTCCAAGGATTAAATCATTTCTGCCATCTCCATTGAGATCAGTACAGTAAATATCGCATACACAAGAAAACTGAACTTCCTTAGGAAGCGGTATGACATCGAATTGTCCTTCGCCATTATTGAGTGCCACGGCCGATTTAAAGTAGTTACCTTCCAAAACGGTGGCTTTTGATAGAATTTCTTTTGGAAACAACTCCTGGATGGACTTACTTGCGTAGGCCGTATGTCTTAAGTTTTCTTTTTTCAGGCTAACAACCTGTCCTGTTAATTCCTTTTTCATGGCTACAGGTTTGTCTTTGTTGTCAACCACATAAGTTGCAATTTTTTCGGTAGTTTGATTTTGATCGAAATCGTATATCCACAATTTGGCAGGAGCTTCTTTAGTACCTGAAAAGTAAAAGTTTTCACCTCTGTTACCCAATATAAAATCCATATCACCATCACCATCAACATCATCAGATTCAATAGTGTACCACCACCCCTTTTTCTCTTCCAGATTAGATGATACTTGTGAAAATTTACCATCATTAAGACTATAAATCTTTGGTGACATCCATTCTCCTACAATCACAAGTTCAGGTGATGGATCGCCAAGAATATTTACAATTTTCGCATCTGTAATCATGCCAAGTGTTTCAAAATCGGGTGCTACTGTTTTGGTAACATTGGTAAAATTGCCTTTACCATCATTTTCATACACATAACTTCTTGGGGACGTTCCATAGTTATTAGGGATACTCCTTGATCCGACAAACAAATCAATATCTCCATCACCCTCAAGGTCAAAGGTTACAATGCAGGAGGTGTTAAATCCATTTTTAGGTATACCTCTGATACTCCATTTGAATTTTCCGGTGCCATCATTTAAATAAAGGCGATCTTGGAAAATCAAGGCCCCGTAAGGTTGGTTGTTTCCACCAGCACCCACAAAAATATCAAGATCGCCGTCTCCATCGGCGTCAAAAAGTTTGGCTGCAGTATCTTCCAAGTTGGCTTCATTCGCAAATCCGGAGTCTTCAAGTTTTTCAAAGCCAGCTTCCGTTTGGAGGTATATGCTTGCAGAGATGCCAGCTGCCCCTCCGATAAACAAGTCAGTTTTTCCATCTCCGTTAACATCTCCTGTTGCTGCAACGGGTCCTTCTTTAGACAACATTTTCTGGATTAAGCCTTCCTGAAAAAAATCAACATAGGTATCTTCTTCCTGTGTGTGGAAATTGCTTGCCTGCTCCATAAGCATAGGATCAAATTCCCGAGTCTTTGGGAAAGCATTAACATCTACTTTTTCTACTTTCGAAATGTCGATTGCCAGCAAGGTATCGACAGGTGGATTTGAAAAAACAGAACGTGTCCTGTCAGGCCAGGTAATGATCATTGAGTCAATTGATGCTGCTGTTCCAAGTCCGAAAACCATATCATAGGCAATTGAAGACTGGAACCCCCGAGATGGGATTAACTGGAAATTTATATCCTGTTTATTTGAGTAAATATTTACTTTTGCGCCAATGGCAAAAGTATTCTTGTCACTCCCTTTAAGTCTTAACCTCAGGTAATGGTTGTCGGTCAATTGGTCGGCTTTGTTCTCAAATAAAAATGCCTCTGCCATTAAGTTGTTGACTACGAGATCCAGATCACCATCATTATCCAGATCCGCATAGGCGGCACCTGCTGAAAAGGTTTCCTGGTCAAATCCAGATTGGTAACCTGCATCATCAAAAGTAAGGTTACCGTTATTTTTAAAGAACTTATTAATCTGGGGATTTGACGGCATTTTGTCGATTACATCCTGGATGTCTTCTTTTTCCCCGGTAAGGGCCAATTTCTGAACTACATCATTGGCAAAAAAGTCGATAAAATCCTGATCCGTTACATCATGATAAACCCCATTACAGATATAGATATCGCGAAAACCATCATTATCCGCATCAAACATTAGTGCTCCCCAACTCCAATCTGAAGCAGCAACCCCGCTGTACCATGAGATCTCGCTAAATGACTGGTCTTTATTATTTAACTGAAGTGTGTTGTGCATAAATTGATGATAAAAGTCTTTCTTCTGTTTCAAGAGATAGACCTGATAATCTTCAAAAAGTGTAGTCGTTTTCCTCCGATAATCTTCTGAAGGCAGCATTTCGGTAACGAAAATTTCAGGGTAACCATCATTATTGATATCCGCCATGTCTGCTCCCATTGAGGCGAGGCTCAGGCGCTCCATCCAATCTTTGATCTCTTCATTGAAAGTACCATCTCCTTGATTGACATACAGGTAATCCCTTTCATAAAAATCATTGGATACATAAAGGTCAGGCAAGTGATCTTCATTAATATCTCCAACAGTAATCCCTAGTCCGAATCCGATCAGGCTGCCATAAATTCCCGCTTCTCTAGTGACGTCTACAAAGCTGCCATTGTCATTTCTGAGGAGCTTATCCCCTCCGCCTTTAAGGAAATCCTTGACTGGCCAATCTTCTGCATAAAGCTCACGATGGTTGTCATAATTAAGCGTATTGACTGGCATGAAACTGTTGTTTAGCATATAGCAGTCAAGATCACCATCAAGATCGTAATCGAAAAATGCGGCATGGGTGGTATAACCACTTTCATTGAGGTTGTAGGCGGCTGCATTTTCAGTAAAGGTTTGATCCTGATTATTAATAAACAGTTCATTTTGCTGATCGTCGCCTTTGACATAGCCGGCATTACATACATAAATGTCGAGCCAGCCATCGTGGTTGATATCTATCATTACCACCCCGGTACTCCAGGCTTTTGTACCACCTACTCCTGCTTTTTCAGTGATGTCTTCAAACTCCAGATTACCCTTATTCAAATAAAGTTTGTTTTGGCCCATATTACTTGTAAAAAAGATATCTGCCAATCCATCGTTATTGATATCTCCAGTTGAGACACCGCCTCCGTTATAAAAATTTCTATAGCTGAAAATGTTGAAATCTTCGGTGTTCTCAATTTCATTGGAAAAGGTAATGCCTGAATGGTTTGAAGGCACCAGTCTAAATAACTTATCGCCTGTCGGTTCAGAAGTGCAACCTGACAAAAGAAAGAGCGCGAATAGGATGAAGACTATTCTCATGAAATGGTGGGTTTTCCTGAATCTTTGATAAATGGTTGGTCGAAAAACGACACCTAAATTTACGGCAAATAGAGATACCTGAAAAATGAAAGGCCACCCAATTTTGGGTGGCCTATTCATTTATTTTATCGAATTAAAAATCCTATCGAAACAGGAAATTTTTTCCGCTTTTAGTACCCTGGGTTTTGAGTCAGATTTGGATTTGACGCAAGCGCCAATGCAGGAATCGGGAATAACACTCTGTATGATTCAGAGGCTGGTTTTTCCTGCCAGGCATCATTAAACTTGCTAAAACGGACCAGGTCTGTACGACGGTAGCCTTCCCAGTATAGTTCACGGCCTCTTTCATCAAGCATAGCAGCTTCATCAAGAGATGCCAGGTCTGGAGCACCACGGAGGTCTCTAAGATCATTAACCATCATCATGGCCTGAGCTGTTTCACCTTTACGCATTAAAGCTTCTGCTTTCATGAGATAGGCATCTGCATAACGCATCAAAACGTACTTTGAATTATCAACAGTTGCAGGGTGATATTTCATGACACGGATACCCTTGTCAGTACCAGCACCAGCTAGAGGCACATCACGTGTAAAGAACAAAGGAAGTGAGGTACGAGAGTCGATAGTTTCAGTACCATCATCATTGTACTGCTGTCCAAAAAGAAGGCCTAAACCTATTCCTGAGAAAGCACTTCCATCAGGAGTTGCATCGAGCCCTTTTCTGATATCGCCATCATCGAATTTATCGTAGAAGTCAGACAAGGTTGTAAAACCATTCCAACCTGATGGGTTCTGGCTATAGTGTAAGGTCATTCTTACACGGTTGTTTCCTGAACCAGTTGGGCTAGCCAAGATAGTTTCAGTATTTCCAGCAGCATTAAAGAGATCATAGAAATCTGCTTCAAGTGAATAACCATCACCAGTAATTGCGTCAACAGCAGCGATAACTGCATCCATATCAGCACCATCGAATGTGTATGGACCTGCAGGGTCTCCAGCCGTATAAACTGCCCTGTTGAGGTGCATCTTTGCGATCAGGTAGTTACAAGCAGCTGTTGTAGCCGTTGTGTTATCAAAAGCGGGACCTCCAACAG
Organism: Bacteroidota bacterium; assembly: GCA_039028895.1. Taxonomy (GTDB): domain Bacteria; phylum Bacteroidota; class Bacteroidia; order Chitinophagales; family Saprospiraceae; genus JAHDCJ01. The sequence goes on from JBCCHF010000033.1 coordinate 64,413, forward strand.
GAAGATTTGGCAAAGCAGCCGTTAGATCATCCATAATGAAATTAAAAGCCTCTGTTCTTGTAAATACTTGTGGGTTAACGTCTACACCATCGGTTACATTTCTGAAAGGTGCAACACCAAATAGGTCCATTACCTGATGCATATACCATGCACGCAGAAACCTTGCCTGAGCTTCCTGAGAAGCGTCCGGACTGGCTGCTAGTGTACGGTTGCAACGGAAAACACGCTCATTAAGCTGGTTCCATGCTCCTAGAACATATGAGTGAGCAGGATCCCAAGTATGAGCGTGAAGGGTACGCCATACACCATTATCACCCCAGTCTACACCACGTGTAGGTGGGATCATTTCATCTGACGAATGTGCCGAAAGTGAATAGATATTTGCCTGATCAGTAACTGACCCCAAATCATTATAATTTGTCGCCAGCAAATCTGCAGGATCAGCGGTAATCGCACCGCCTTCTAATTCAATGAACTCCGAATCAGTAGCTATAACGGCCAGATCCGTGCATGAATAGAACACGACAGAGAACATTACTAATCCTCCAAGGAAAACCTTAAATAGATTCTTATTATTCATGTTAAACATAAGTTTTGATTAGAAAGAAATATTAGCTCCAAAAGTGAAAGTCCGTACTCTAGGGTAAGCAGTGTAGTCAATTCCGAATGAGGGTACACCGTCAATCTGCTTATTTACATTTACTTCCGGGTCTTGTCCACTATAACCAGTAATAACAAATAGATTCTGGCCTGTAACAAATAATCCAATGTTTGAAATGTAATCAGAATTTGGTGCAATGTTATAACTCAAAGTTACATTTTGCAGACGTAAAAAGTCTCCTTTTTCAAGGAATCTTGTTGAAACATCTGGTGCATTTGTCCGCGCCTCACCATTTCCAATAACGTCGGTTGTTACGTTACGTCCACCTGCGATAGAACCTGCTGTGAAGAATGCGTTACCTGTATTACTGTAGATGGAGTGTCCGAATTGGCCTGTAAAGAAGAAGCTCAATGAGAGGTCTTTGTAGGACAAGGTATTTGTCAGACCAACGTTCCATGTTGGAAGCGGGCTGTCACCAGTAAATTCCTGAACATCACCATTGGCATATTCCTGAACTGATCCGTCTTCGCTAAAACCAACGAATTCACGGAGGAAGAATGCATAAAGCGGTTGGTCTTCAGCAATACGCTGTACGAAAGCACCGGTAAGGCCCTGACCGTTAATAGCACCTGTGTTAATGATTAGACCACCAAGGTTTTTCACTTTGTTTTTATTGTAAGCAACATTGGCATTAATATCCCAGGTGAAATCACCATCAGTAACTGCAGCAACGTTCAATCCTAGCTCAACACCTGAATTGATTACATCAGCATCAAGGTTAGTCCAAACGAATGGATTTGGAGCAGGTTGAGCAGAAGTCAACTGGATCAATAGGTCATTAGTCGTTTTGCGGTAATAGTCCAGACTACCAGTTACACGGTAATCAGCAACGGCGAAATCGATACCAGCACCATAAGAAGTGGTTGACTCCCATTTCAAATCAGGATTTTGGAAAGCCACCTGCGTAAGGTCACCACCGTTAATTGTTCCTTCATTCGCAATATCAAAGTCACCATAGCGCTGACGGTCAGTAAAGAGATTGTGTCCAAACTCCTGGTTACCTGTTACACCGAAGTTCAAACGAAGGTCAAGGGCATCAAGTGCATTGCCAAGGAAACCTTCTTCAGCGATCTTCCATTTGAAAGCAGCTGAAGGGAAAATACCGTACTGGTTACCTTCACCAAATTTGGTAGAACCATCTGCACGTAATGTAGCGGTCAATAAATATTTGCTTTGGTAGCCAAGGTTAATTCTTCCGTAGAATGACTGTAACTCATCAATAAAGAATGAAGAGTTAGTTGGTACAATTGAATTAGGTGCTCTTGCATCAACCGCAGCATAGTTATTCAACATGGTGTTAAGATCATGCTGACGGAAATTAGTCATTTCAATACTATTATTTCTTGTACGGAACTCCTGGTATGAGTAACCAAGAAGTGCATTTACAGATAAATCACTATCTGTAGTAATGTCGTATGTAAAGAAGTTTTCCCACAATGTATTCTGGAGGTCAACATCACCAAGGAACAATCTTCCTTTTTTGGTGTCTTCACTTTGACCATCCCAGATGCCGTTGGCCATAAGGTTGCCTGAGAAAGCATCTTTTCTGGATGAAATCGAACGGTCATAACCCACACGTGAAGTAAAGCTTAATTGGTCAACGATCTTAACTGAAGCGGTTACACTTGCTAATCCCCTTAACGTATTTGTGAAGCTTCTTGTGTAATCCAAAATTGCTTGTGGATTAGGCTCGGTTGGTCCAACCTGCTGGGCAACACCGTCTGCATTAAACTGAGGAATTGTCGGATTTGACTTCAAAGCTGCTGCAAGAAGGTCACCTTCAAAACCAGCATTATCGGTAATTGGAACATTATCGTCTTTAAGGTCTGTAACCGCAACCTGAGTTTCAATTTTTAGCCTGTCATCCCAGAATTTACGATCGCCATTGAAACGAGCTGTGATTCTGCGAAGTCCACTGTTTTCAACAACACCTTGCTGGTTTTCGTAACCCATTGAGAAACGGTATGTTCCTTCGTTTGAGCCTCCACCAAAACTGATGTTGTGACTGTTGGTCAAAGCAGTACGGAAAATAACATCTTGCCAATCTGTGCTACCTCCAAAGTTGATACTTGCAGGGTCAGCGGTTGGGTTGAAAGAAGACCAGGCAGCTACAAAATCGTTAGCTCCTAAAAGGTCATACTTTTTGCTAACGTTACTTACACCAACAGAAACGTTGTAGTTAAGTACACTTTGATCTTTCCTACCTTTTTTGGTAGTAATCAAAACTACACCATTTGCACCACGTGAACCGTAGATAGCAGTAGCTGAAGCATCTTTAAGAATATCGATACTTTCAATATCAGCAGGGTTTAGGAAATTAAGTGGGTTACGAGGAGAGCTTGATCCAAATCCTGAATCAGAACCACCTGCCTGTACACCACCACTGGCATCACCACCACTTAGTGGCACACCATCAACAACAAATAATGGGTTGTTACCGTTACGAACAGAAGATGTACCGCGAATACGTACATTAATTCCTGCTCCAGGCTCTCCTGAAGAAGAAGTAATCTGTACACCAGCAGCACGGCCCTGAATCAACTGTTCAGGTGAAGAAATTACACCTTTGTTGAAATCTTCAGAACCAACACCTACTACTGATCCGGTAGCATCTTTCTTTTTGACGGTACCGTAACCAATAACAACAACTTCATCAAGAATTTCTCCTGATGACATGTTTACATTAATTTGATCGGATGAACCGATCTCGACTTCCTGGTCTTGATATCCTGTATAGGAAAAAACCAGGGTTTTGTCATCTGCACCGACAGCGATGGAGTATGCACCGTTAAAGTCGGTGATAGCACCCTTGTCAGTGCCTTTCACAATAACGTTTGCCCCAATTAAAGGGTCTCCGTTATCGGCATCAGTGACAGTTCCGGAGATAGTTCTTTGAGCATATGAGAAACTCACTGCAAAAAGTAACGCCAAAACCACCGATGAAAACTTAAGAATAGATGGATAGACTTTTGGTCTCATAGACTTAGTTTGATTGGTGAAAAAAACAATTCAATAAGTTAAAACCACAAATCTCGAATAGGGTATGCCCTATTCGAAAGAACATTTGTAAGGTTGCAAAGCAAAAATTCGATCGGTTATTTTGGGGTTAACCTAAGTTTAGTGTCATATTAACACTATGTTAAGATTATGTAAACTTCCAATAAAAGATTGGAAATTCCAAATCTCTCATTTGCTAATTTTTCCCTTAAATCATTACTACAACGGTGAAAAAAATTGCAGAAAAATTCAATTCAGAAAAAATCTAAAAAATTTCTTTTTTGAAATAATATTCTGATAAAACTCTAAAACAGAAATCTTTATCGGATATTTTTAACGAAGATAGGATTTTGTTAGGTATAAAAAACTTATACATAGAGTACTTTTAACGGCCAATTTTGCAAACGTTTGCGCAAACGTTTGTTGTTGGTAAATTTATTTTAAATTTACGTATGGCCCGGATAACAATAAAGGATCTTGCTCGCCTTCTCGACTTAAATCCATCCACTATTTCCCGAGCATTGAAGGATCATCCTGACATCAGTATTGAGACCAGGAAAAAAGTCCAGCAGTTAGCAGAAGAACTGGGTTACAGTCCTAATTTTCAAGCTATTCATTTCAGGAATCGCCAGTCAGGACTAATCGCTCTCATCTTCCCTGCGATCCATATGTTCTTTTTGCCCTCCATCATTTCAGCTATAGAAAAGAAAGCCCGTGAGAAAGGTTACAATCTTCTAGTATTGCATTCAAACGACAGTTTTGAAAAGGAGAGAGAAAACGTCAATCTGTGTCAGCAGGTTGGTGTAGATGGAATTATTGCTTCACTCGCATCTGACACCGAATCCATAACTCATTTTAAGGATGTCATCAAAAGTGGGATACCTGTGGTGTTTTTCGATCGCGTTAATGATTCTTATGATGCACCAATGGTCATTATTGATGATGCTGACACGGCCTTTCGAGCTGTTTCTGAATTAACCCAAAAGGGAAGGCAGAAAATTTGTGGAGTTTTTGGAGCAGAGAAGTTACCCATTTCCCAGAAAAGAAAAGAAGGCTATAAAAATGCCCTGAAAGCAGCCGGGTTAACCTATTCAGAACAGTTGATCATACATACAACCGATCCATTTCACGCTCGGTCGGCAGTATTTGAACTTTTAAAATCAGATATTCCTCCTGATGGAATCTTTATCATGAGTGACCGCTTGCTTTTAGGCGTTTCCCAGGCTTTGCACCAAGCTAGAATCAAGATTCCGGAAGACCTATCAGTAATTAGTTTTAGCGAGGGGTATATTGCCAAATTGTTCCATCCCAGGATCAGTTACCTTGAACATTCCGGGGAACAGGTCGGCAGAGCTGCTGTAAACTTAATGTTTGACATAATTCAGGGGAACGATAAGCCTCAGAATCAAAAGATATTTGTACCCGTTAACCTGGTTTCTTTAGGTTCTGTGTAGACATCTTGCCGATCCTCTTTCCTTCAAAAAAGGATGAAATCCTAAATATTCTTTTTATTATTGTATATCAACGGTGAAAATAATTTTTGTGGATGATTCGCAGGAAGAAGTTTCTGTACTGAAATTGGTATACGCATTATTAAGTAAAAATTAACTGACACCATGGGAAATTTCCAACTCACCGGGCTCGATGTGGGCATCATGCTCGTTTATGCTTTCGCGATTATTGGCTACGGCCTCTACCGGGCAAAAAGAAAAGATTCACAAGACTATTTTTTAGGTGGCCGTGCCATGTTATGGCCAGTAGTTGGTATTTCATTGTTTGCAGCGAACATCTCCAGTTCCACGCTAGTTGGTCTTGCCAGTGATGCTTATATGACCAATACTCACGTGTATAACTATGAGTGGCTCGCAGTAGTCGTTCTGGTCTTTTTCTCAATTTTCTTCCTACCTTTCTACCTTAAGTCCAAGGTCTATACCATGCCAGAGTTTTTGGAACGACGGTATGACTCCAGGTCTCGCTATTATTTTTCTTCGGTAACCCTTATTGCCAATGTGATCGTGGATTCTGCTGCAGGGCTTTATGTGGGCATGCTGGTCTTCAAGATCGTTTTCCCAGAGATGAGCACTGAAATGATCATCATTCTATTGGCATTGGGCGCTGCTGCCTATACCATTCCGGGAGGATTATCTTCGGTCATTCATACGGAGGTAATCCAGGCCGTTTTGCTGATCATAGGTTCAATCGTTCTAACTTATTTCTGTTTCGCAGAAGTGGGTGGGTGGTCAGGAATGATCCAGGGACTTGCCGAGATGAGAGGAACTGCTCCTGTTGGCGATCAGACCCCGGATGAAATACTGAGTATGGTTAGACCTCTTGACGATGAATACATGCCATGGACCGGACTTCTTTTCGGTGCACCTGTTCTCGGTTTCTATTTTTGGGCAACTAACCAATTCATGGTACAGCGCGTGCTTAGTGCTAAAGACGTTAACCATGGCCGTTGGGGCGCTCTATTTGCAGGTTTCCTGAAACTGCCGGTAATTTTCTTTATGGTGCTTCCTGGCACTGTGGCTATTTTGCTTTTTTCCGACATGGATCTCACCGTTTTAAATTATACCGTTGAGAAAGATGGAGTTGAAGTGCTTTGCGCCAACCTGAAGGATTGTCCAAATATGACCTATCCCGTCTTGCTCTTTAACCTATTGCCTGCTGGTTTATTAGGACTGGTTTTGGCGGGGTTATTGGCTGCGATGATGTCTTCAGTCTCTGCCACATTCAACTCAGCTTCTACTCTGATAACTATGGACTTTGTTACCAAATTCAGACCTGACCTTGATAGTAAACAATTGGTTAGAGTTGGACAAATTGCCACTTTAGCCCTTGTAATTCTTGCCGCGGCCTGGGCGCCACAAATTGAGAAATTCGGATCGCTCTTTGAATACCTACAACGGGTAATCGCTTATACTTGTCCGCCTGTTGTGGCTGTATTTATTCTTGGATTATTCTGGAAACGGGCAAATGGAACCGGGTCGATAGTATCTTTACTTTCTGGATTTACGATTACCATAATTTTGTTATTACTGGAAATTCGCGGTGCACAGGTTGAGCTAACCGGCTTGGCCGAATATGTCAATGATATTCACTTCCTGCACAAGGCCTTCTTTCTTATGGTTATATGCATGGTTATTCATTTTGTCACCAGTGTATTGACACCACCACCTTCAGAAGAGAAGACTGCTGCATATACCTACAATCGTCAGGTGTTTGAAGAAGACAACGCTTCATTGGAAGGATTGCCATGGTATAAAAACTACAGAGTATTATCAGTTATCCTGCTACTGATTACGGCAGTGATTGTCGGGTATTTCTGGTAAAAAAACAGATCGGCAAGCACCATTGTGTGCTTGCTGATCTCATATTTATTTTTTGCAAGTCGTGAATGAAAATGCCGCCATCAGCAATATTTGATTTCCAGCTTGCATAAATAAGAGAATTAGACTGCAACCTATACATTATGAATAATCCTCCAGCTTACGACGTAATTGCGGCAGGTGAATTACTCGTCGATATGATAGGCGATCAAAGTGGGGTGTCATTGGAGGACACCAAAAACTTTTCTCGTTATAAGGGTGGTTCAACCGCAAATCTTGCCAACAATCTGAATTTATTAGGCAAAAAAACGGCATTAGTGGCCTCAGTGGGTAATGATGGTTTAGGAAAGTTTCTGGTTCAATCGGTAAAGCAGACTGGTCTTGACTCAAGTCATATCAGAGTAATAAATGGTTGTCGGACATCCTTGATTCTGGTTTCTAAATCAACCGGGACACCTGATTTTCTTGCTTATCGTTGTGCAGATTTTCAATTTATCCCTTCCCAACTTCCCGATGATCTTTTAAGTAATGCCAAAATCTTCCATACCACCTGTTTTGCTTTGAGTCAATCTCCTGCACAGGAGGTAATTCTGACATCAGCGAAAAGAGCACATGGATTTGGAGCCAGATTGAGTATTGATTTAAACTACGCTCCAGAAATATGGCCAGATCGGGAAAGTGCCATAAATATTGTGAAAGAATACTGTGCTCTTGGGGCTTTGGTCAAAATTTCAAAAGATGATCATACACGCCTATTTGGCATTGGGCCAGCAGAAGATTCCATTACCAGCTTACTTGATTTTGGAGCATCAAAAGTATGTCTGACCCTTGGAAAAGAAGGATGCAAAACAGCCAGTGCCACCAATCCCAAGATTCGATATTTCCCTGTTCCGAAAACGGAAATTAGTGGTGATTCAACCGGTGCGGGAGATGCGTTCTGGTCAGGTTTCTTGGCTGGTTATTTAGATGGTCAATCTACTGAAGAATGTGTAAAAGCAGGCATAAACGTCAGCGCCATAAAGTTGAAACAAACCGGACAACTTTCAGAGGCTATCAATATTTCTAAAATCTACAAGTAAGATAGGATCACTACTTTCCTGAGGAATCGTCCTGATCAGCTTTTTTCTTCTTATAAATACCTTCAAAAATAGTTTGCCATTTGCCTTCATTTTTTGAAGATTCCCATACCTGACGGACGGTATCTTCCTCCGGGTTGTGATAGAAAGATAGTTTAAAAAACAAGGGATTGCCGTCTTTATCAACAGATTCGCCTCTAAGCAGCATGGCATTCTCTGCTGCATGACCTTCAAAATGAAGTGTATTTCCACCATTATCTACCCAGACCTGGCTCCAGGTCCCCGTTCTAGGATCATAGGTGTTATAACTTTCTCCTTCTGACCCTCCGGCACCAATCCAGTTTTCATTGATGACACAAGAGTTATATAACTGCTTGACATGGTTGGTTCCGACCAGTTTGCCATCTGGGGTAAACACCTCCCAATCACCAATCCAGAAATCAAAAGCTCTGTACTCAGGAGCTGAACATGGAAGTTGCTTTTTTTGGTCTTGTGCTGACATTGAAGAAACAAATAAAATGATGCTAAATAGGGTTAGAATAGTTTTCAGAAATTTCATGGTCTTAGGAATTATTTTTTAAGCTAAAAAAAGAAAAGAGGATCAGTCTTTACTAACCCTCTCCTCTGTAGTACGAAAACTCTCTCACCAGTTTTCAAGCATTGCTAAACTATTTACTCGCTAATCAACTTAGTTGACAGGAGTTTTTATTTACAATTGCAATTTACGAGGTGTTGAGGGGGGGAATCACTACACATTTGTGTAGTTAACAATCCTATTTTCTTAATAAAAAGTTAAAGTGAATTTTTGAGATTTAATCATTATATGATATTCTCAGATAATTCGATTTTTCAAAGCCTTACTAACTGCCTCAGATTTCGAATTTACCTGAAGTTTTTGATAGATATTTTTCAAGTGATAACGTACAGTATCCCTTGTTACAAAGAGATTTTCAGCAATCATATTATAGCTTTTCCCTTCGCACAACAGATTTAATACTTCTTTCTCCCTTTTGGTAAGTGTTGGTTGGGGATTTGAGAAGCCATTAAAGGAGTTGACAACCAGTCTGGCGATGTTTGAAGTCATGGGAGCTCCTCCATTTTTTGCTTCCTTGATAGCGTTTAATAATTTGGAAGGAAACGTATTTTTCATGAGGTAGCCACATGCACCCGCGCTTAGTGATTGAAATACAAATTCATCATCAGCGTGGACTGTCAACATTATGATATCAATGTCAGGCAGTTTTTCCTTTAATATTCTGACGCAGTCAATGCCATTCATTTTAGGTAGCCCAATATCCATCAAAACCACATCGGGATTTAATTGACCCATAGACTCAATTGCTGATTCTGCATCCCGAAAGGTACCTACACAAACATTATCAGAAGAATTGTTAATTACAATTTCTAGTCCTTCCCTGATATCTCTTTTATCTTCTACAATTGCTACCCTATTTTTACCCATTTTCTTCAATTACATTAACCAAGGCATTTTTAATTTAGTAAAGGACATTCAAGCGTAATGGAAGTACCTTTTCCTTTGGCTGAATCCACTTTCAGCACAGCCGAAATCCTTTCCGCCCTGCTGGCCATATTGTTTAATCCATCCCCGCTATTTTCAATAGTCGAATTGAACCCTTTACCGTCATCTTCCAATTCAAATTTAATTGAGTTGTTGCCATTGTACAATCTTAAACAAACTGTTTTGCATTCAGAATGCTTTAACACATTATTCATCGCTTCCTTAAACACAAGTAATATGTGCCGCTTATATTCCATTGGTAATTCCTTGCTCAGAAACCCCTGGTTAAGTCCTTCTGTTCTAAAATCGACTTCTGTTTTATCAAACAGGTCATCACCAAAATCCTTAATCTGAATTGCGAGATCCCTGACTGTGTCTTGCTCAGGATTTAACGCCCAGATCAGATCTTTCATAGAATGGTATAAACTATTTGAAGTGTCGATTACTTTATCAAGGTAGGGTCCGACGATAGAGGCATCACCATTAAGTTTATCTCTTGTTATTTCACTGAATAATGAGATGATCGTAAGTTTCGAACCTAACTCGTCGTGAAAATCCTGAGATGTTATTTTTCTGAAACGGTCAATCTCAGCAATCTTCTTCATTTTCCACTGCCACCTCACCCTGTGCAGGTAAAATGCCATAAGGCCAAACCCCATGATAATTAACCCGAAGAACCAACCCGTCTTCCAAAAGGGACCTTTAATTTCAATATTTGAGGCAGCAAATGATTCATTCCAAAGACCATCATGATTTGATGCTTTTACTTTCAACG
>JBCCHF010000034.1:0-74756 GCA_039028895.1 Bacteroidota bacterium
AATAGTTTTTGTTAATTGCCGGGGATTTACCAATTTGGCACAAAAGAAAATCCCCGGCAATTAACAAAAACTATTTTTCATAACTTGCCAAGCAAAATATTCAACTGGTCTGATGGTGAATAATATTTTATATTCTTCCAAACCAGCATCTAAATAAGTCTTTATCATAAACTATACCATGAAATCATTGGGAATAATCCCTGCCCGTTTTGCTTCAACCAGGTTTCCAGGAAAGCCTTTGGTAGATATAGATGGTTTGTCAATGATCCAAAGGGTATATATGCGGGCCCAAAAAGCCGAGCTTCTGAATGTTGTTGTTGTAGCAACAGATGACCAAAGGATTTTCGAGCATGTTCAAAGTTTTGGTGGCAATGTTATTATGACATCTCCTGATCATAATTCAGGCACCGAGAGGTGTGGTGAAGTGACCAACTTGTTAGCTGAAACTTTTGATCTGGTAATCAATATTCAGGGCGATGAGCCATTTATTCATCCTCAACAGATTGATACTTTGATCAAATTGATGGAAATCAATAAAAACCTGAACATTGGAACCCTGGCTACAGTTATTACTGATAGTGATTCTATTTTTAATCCAAACCATATTAAAGTGGCACTAACGCCCGAAAATACTGCTCTATATTTCAGCAGATCCCCGATACCTTTTCTGAGAGGAATAGATAAACCTGAATGGATCAAAAACCACACATTCTACAAACATATTGGAATGTACATTTTCAGGGCAAAAGTGCTTAAAGAAATTACCAGACTTCCAGAAGGGCAACTTGAAAAAGCAGAATCACTGGAACAATTAAGATGGATGGAAAATGGGTTTAAGATAGGTGTAGAAATTAGCGATAAATATTCACCTTCTGTTGACACCCCTGAGGACCTAAAAGAGATTTTGAATCAAATTGAAAAATACAAATGACGCAAACGCTTTTTGCATAACTCAAACTTATGAAACACACGCTACGATTTATCTTCTCTACAGTCCTGTTGTTTGCTATTCATTGGCAACTTGCCGGCCAATCTAATGCCGAATCGGCTGCTTTAGTTTTTTTACAACAGCAGTCCGAAAAACTTGGCTTGTCTGAAAACGATATTGCAGATGTCATTGTAACAGACAATTATTCTTCAAGACATAATGGTGTTACCCATGTTTATCTCAAACAGCGATTTCAGGGTATTATTATTGAAAGAGCTGTTGTAAACGTCAATCTCAATGGACAATACAACTTGATTAGCTTACATAACAGGTTTCATAATGACCTTACCGGAAAAATTAATGCTGTATCACCTCAATTGAATGCTAACCAAGCCCTGCAAAAAGCAATTTCACACCTTGGTTTTATTATAGCGCAACCAGAAATTATTGAGCAAAAAGCGGACCCTTCACAATATACTTTATTTGCAAAAGACCAGGTTTCCTTGTCAGACATTCCGGTATACCTGGTTTATGAACCAATGGCAAATGGGCAGCTTATTCTGGTCTGGGCAGTTGACATCTACACCACCAATGCTGCTCATTTCTGGAATATGAAAATTGATGCTCAAACAGGGGAACTAATAACCAATAAAGACCTTGTCGTCCATTGTAACTTTCAATCAGTTGATCATCAACATGAACATGAAGCCCTTATCGGGAAAGCCAAACAAAAATTAGCGTTTTCACCTGCCCATCTTAATAAGAATGAATCCGGATTCTTTGATTATCTCGTTTATCCTTTACCAGTAGAGTCTCCCAATCACGGTGATCGAGAAGTGGTCAATGATCCCTCACACCCGATTGCCTCGCCATGGGGCTGGCATGATACCGATGGAATTTTCGGGGCTGAGTATTCCATTACAAGGGGTAATAATGTTTGGGCAAAAGAAGATGCTGAAGGCGATAATGAAACAACAATTGGCAATAGTCCTGATCCAGGATTTCTCCTCGAATACATTTATCCACTGGACTTACAGGATGAACCAGAAGTCTATCTTGATGCTGCAACTACCAACCTGTTTTATTGGAATAATGTCATTCATGATGTATGGTACCAATATGGGTTTGATGAAGAAAGTGGAAATTTCCAGGAAAATAATTATGGTCGTGGGGGAATAGGCAACGATTTCGTACAAGCCGATTGCCAGGACGGGAGCTTTTTTAATAATGCCAACTTTTTCACACCAGCTGAACCTGATACATTAGACAGAAAACCAAGAATGCAAATGGCGCTCTGGACAGGTCCAGGTTCAGGTTCCAAGTTTCTAACAATAAATGAGCCTGCATCTCTGCAAGGAATATATGACGCTGTAAGTGCGATCTTTGGCCCAGAATTACCACCATCTGATATGCCAATCACAAATGATTTAGTATTGGTTGACGATGGCTCAGCAAATCCGTCATCTGGCTGTAACCCAATTTTAAATGGTAATGAAGTGTCAGGCAAAATTGCGTTTCTTGATATCGGTGGTTGTGCAACCACTGACAAGGTAATCCATGCTCAGGATGCCGGAGCTTTAGCAGTATTGGTTTGCTTTACATTTGGAGACAACCCTGTCACTCTTACTGGAGAAAATCCAGACATCACAATTCCGACAATTGTAATTGGTAATTCACTGTGTCAGACATTAAAAAGCGAATTACCTAATGTCAACATTTCTATTTCTAAGGACCCGGATGGTGGTCCTTCATTGGTCGACAGTGACCTTGACAACGGTGTCATCGTTCATGAGTACGGCCATGGCCTTACAAACAGGCTCGTAGGTGGACCAGCTAATAGAGATTGCCTCGGCAACCAGGAGCAAGCGGGGGAAGGATGGAGTGATTGGCTGGCTCTAATGATGACTATGACTCCAACAGATATAGGATTGGACCCAAGGGGAATCGGGACCTATGTAAGTCTAGAATCACCAAGAGGACCCGGGATCAGGCCTTACCCATACAGTAATAATCATTTTGTCAATCCGCATACTTATAGAAATATCAATACTGAATTCTACCCTCATGGCTCTGGCTCTGTAATGGCAGCCATGTTGTGGGATCTTACCTGGGGACTAGTTGATAATTATGGATTTGACCCTGACCTTTACCATGGAACAGCAGGTAATAATATGGCTTTTCAATTAGTGATTGATGGCTTGAAGCTGATCCCTTGTGAGCCTGGTTATGTGGATATCAGAGATGGTATTTTACTGGCCGACTCCATCAACTACGCTGGTGCAAATCAATGTCTGATTTGGGATATTTTTGCACAAAGAGGACTTGGTTTTGGCGCAGACCAGGGAAGTTCTCAGAGCAGAGCGGATGGAACTGAGAGCTTTATTCTCCCGCCAAGTTGTATTCAGGAATTGACGCTTGAAAAATCCGTTTCTGCTGATCAGGCCTTGCCCGGAGATACGATTACATTTACGATAAATGTCTTTAACGGGTCTTCCCAGACATTGACGAATAATATTGTTCGAGACACTTTTCCTCCGGGAATTGATTATGTAGTAGGATCAATTAATTGTGGAGCCAATTTCTCAAATGGTATATTGACGATCCCCATGGGTACACTTGATCCGCAAGAAGAAGTGGAATGTACATTTCAGGCAACTATTGACGAGTCGTTTTTCACCAACTATCTGTTTTTTGACGATATGGAAAATGGAGAATCGAATTGGGTAATTAGCCATGGCCTTGGTGATGCTGACTGGGAATTGCGTCAAGCAGTAGCAGCTAGTGGGGAATACGCCTGGTTCGCCAGCAATGTAAATAATATATCTGACCAATACTTAACACTGGCTACACCTATAACACTTACCGGGACTGATCTTAAGCTTCGGTTTCTTCATAACTTCAGAACAGAAGCGCTTTATGACGGAGGTGTGGTTGAGATTTCAGCTAATGGAGGTCCATGGGAAGATCTTGGTCCGCATATCCAGTTAAATGGGTATTCCGGGCTTCTGAACCCTGATAATCCATTGGGAGAAAGAGAAGCATTTTGGGGATCATCAAATGGTTATATCAAAACGATAGTCGATCTTCAAAGCTACCAGGGACAACAGGTTTTAATCCGATTCAGGCTGGCAACAGACGGAGCCTTTGGAAACTCTGGCTGGCGGGTGGATGATGTTTCGATAGCCAATGAGCATACCATTCCAAATACGGCTTGTGTAAGTAATGACGAAGGATTTGATACTTGCGGTTCAATAGAAGACCCTACGCTTATCCTTGATCCTGCAATTGTAAGCACAGAGCGAGTTGAACAGACTTTTGAAGTTTTTGTTTATCCTAACCCTGGAGAAGGCAATTTTAAAATTGGACTAACGGGTGATGTCACCGATGATTTTCTGATTTCAGTGTTCCATATAAATGGTCAACAAATAAAATCTGAAACAGTGTCTTCGTTTGATTTAAGAGGGCATTATACTGTAAATCTTAGTGGGCTTCCAGCTGGAATTTACGTGTTCAAAATCGCTAATCACAATTCAACAACAGTAAAGAAAATTGTATTACAAAATTGAATGTAGCTGATAATAAATCACTGATCTTTATTCCTGATATCAGCGGGTTTACCAGGTTTATCTCAGATACCGAGATCAATCATAGTCGCCATATTATTTCAGAATTACTTGAAGTGGTAATAGATGCCAATGATACAGGAATGACCGTAGCAGAGATTGAAGGCGATGCCGTTCTTTTTTACCAAGAGAATTCTAGACTAACTATCGAGGAAGTTCTTTCGCAAGTAAAAAAAATGTTCATCAGTTTTCACGAGCATTTAAAGCTTTATGAATCCAGACGTATTTGCGAGTGTGGCGCATGTACTACTGCCGTGAATTTAGCGATTAAGTTCGTAGTCCATTTCGCAGAGTTCGGGATGATTGAGGTCAAACATTTTAGAAAGCCATACGGATTTGAAGTGGTGAGAGCACATCGATTATTAAAAAATAATATAAACAATAAAGAGTATTTACTCATCACAGATGACAGCCTTCACCAGCCTGAAAGACAGCTGGAAAGTAAGTCGCACCTAAATTGGTTCAAACCAGAAACCGCTTCTATCAATTATGATAATTTTGGAGATACCGCCTATCACTTTTCGTTATTAAAAGATCTTCATTCCGAAGTGAATGAACCGGCCCCAGTGGAGCTTTTCGAAAAATCAGACACTCCCATAACCGGCAGTATATTCATTAACGGGGATATCAATATGGTTTTTGAAGCGCTCTCCAATTTTGAGCTAAGGTCAAAATGGCAAAAGGGTGTTACAGGGATGTTGTACGACCACAACAAAGTCAACCGGATTGGCACCCAGCACACTTGCCTCATCGGAAGGAACCAATTTAAAATTGAGACTGTAAGTTCAGGAACTGATGACGGCCATATCAGAACAATAGCGGAGAAAACGAATAATGTTCCATTAGGCATGGTCAAAGAATTAATCTCTTACTTTGCACTTGAAGAAAGGGATGAAGGCACTCACGTCCAATTTGAGATCCACTACAAGCCTCAGTCTTTCCCAAGGGCTTTTATGGCTAAAATTTTCCGGAACCAATTTGAAAAAAGTGTACCAGGATTCCTTAATGACTTAAAGTCGTTTTGCGAGAAAGTATTGTAAATTTGTCCATCTCAGAAACCGGACAACTTTTATGATATGAGACTTTTTGCCTTTCTGGTGGTTTTCTTTTTATTACCTTTCATTGCCATTGCTCAAATTCCGCCTGAAGAACAATACTCAGTTAACAAGTCAGACATCCCGACATGGATACAATTGATGTATTCTGACGATCCTGATCCCGAACAAGTAATATCAGCATACAACAATTATTATCAGCAAAACGAATTTGTAAAAAACGGCCATACACAATACTACAAAAGATGGTTGAGGGCATTGAGTCGTAATCTATTACCTGACCAGAGTGACCCGACAGCCAAGAAAGCCTACCAAAAGCAACTCAACCAATACCTACGGAAAAGTGAGACTCTTAGGGCTGAGAAAAACCTGGCCTCATGGGAAGGAATTGGGCCATTTGATTTCGACAAAGATGCCGAAAGCAGAAGTTATGCACCTGGTGCTGCTCATGTCTACACTGTAGAGCAATCTGCCACAAACCCTGACCTGGTTTACGCAGGCACTGCAACAGCTGGCATCTGGAAATCTATAGACAAAG
This sequence comes from Bacteroidota bacterium, assembly GCA_039028895.1. Taxonomy (GTDB): domain Bacteria; phylum Bacteroidota; class Bacteroidia; order Chitinophagales; family Saprospiraceae; genus JAHDCJ01. The sequence goes on from JBCCHF010000034.1 coordinate 6,145, forward strand.
GATTAAGCTGGACGTTGACAACTTCAGGTATGATGGTAAATGGCTTACGTGCTCTTGAGATAGACCACTCGAATGACGATTATGTTTATGCCGGCATTCTGGGTGGTGTTTATAAAACAGAAGATGGAGGTGTGACCTGGGCACAGATTGGTGACTCTGGATTTAATACATTGACCCATTCTGTTAAAGAAATTATGATGCACCCGGTCAACAATCTTATAATCTACCTGGCATCTAATCAAGGGCTTTACAGAACTTCAGACGGCGGCAACAATTGGGCACAAATTCTGGCTGGAGATTTTCTTGAAATTGAGATGCACCCTGCGAATCCGAGCATAGTCTATACGGTAAAAGCTATAGGAGACCGCACAGAATTTTACAAATCCACTGACGGTGGACTTTCCTTTAGTATACGTACAAATGGATGGCCCGGAATTTCAAACGCCGTGAATGCCAATTTCAATGGGCTTGAGTTTGATGGAACAGGGAGTTCAAATATTGTGTTCAACATTAACCCCAACCCTGGTTCAGGATTTGCTTTAAGTAATTTCACTATCGAAATGATGGTAAAAGCCGATACTTGGAACGGAGACCCGGCTATTCTTTCAAACAAAAACTGGAATTCTGGATATAATCCCGGATTTGTAATCGCTGCCAACACCAATGGACAATGGAAATTTAACATCGGTACTGGCACAAACCGCATTGACCTTGATGGGGAAAACATCGACGACGGTCAATGGCATCATATTGCAGTGGTGTACAATAGTTCTGGACTTAAGGCATTGTACCAGGATGGTATTTTAGTCGACTCTACATCCCACACCCTTTCAGGATCCACCGCTTCTGGTTTAGACCTTGCCATCGGTCAGGACGGTACCTTAACTTACGGATTTGATTTTGGGGGCGAGGTAGCGGATATCAGGTTATGGGGAAGTGCTTTGGACCAAAACACAATTCAAGACTGGATTTGCAAAAGCATAGATGTCACTCATCCAAATTATGTTTCACTAAATCATTACTGGAATCTCTCTGAGGGCCCATCTCCTTTTGTGCAGGATCATATTAGTTCAAACAATGGTAATTTCAATGGAACCGTAGGCTGGAGTCTATCTAATACACCAGTTTGTGTAGTTTCTGAGATTGACGGCATTGGTCATCAACGTAGGACTGAAATCGCAACGACTCCAGCTGCCCCAAATATCATTTATGCATTAGCGACTGGCAGCATCGGGGAATATTCCGGATTGTACGGTCTATACGTCAGTCATGATTCTGGTGAATCCTGGACCTTCACTTGCTGCGGACCTCAGCCAGTCGGGGCGCCTGACCCTGTGAATAATCCCAACCTGATGGGCTGGAGTGATGTTGGCAGCGATAATGGTGGTCAATATTATTATGACCTGGCACTTGATGTGTCAACCACAGATTCCAACAAAGTCCATGTTGGTGGGGTAAATCACTGGGTTTCCAATGATGGAGGACAAACCTTTACCTGTCCTGCAAAATGGAGTCACCCTCATAAGTCCAATTATGTTCACGCTGATATTCATGATATCAACTATTTCGGTAATGATCTATGGATTGCCTGTGATGGCGGTGTATTTTATTCAGATGATGAAGGTGCCAATATAAACAGGCGAATGACGGGTATTGCCGGTACCGATTTCTGGGGGTTTGGTGCTGGCTTCTGGGATGGTGAGGTATTATTGGGAGGCACTTATCACAACGGGACTTTGCTAAAAGACAACAACACCTACTTCAATGGATGGCTAAGTACTGATGGTGGTGATAATTACAGAGGATTTGCCAATTTTGGCCGCGAACGGCAGGTGTTTAGTGACTATAACAAAAAATTTCTTTCCGGAGACAGAAGTGTTCCAATCACTACAGTTGGCTACAATAAAAAACCTAATGCCTCCTACACTACAGGACAGTCCTCCGAATTGGTTTATGACCCAAGGTGTTATAATATCTTTTACTCAGGATTTGAAACGGGTCTTTGGAAGACTTATGATGATGGATCGAATTATGAATTGGTCTACGATTTTGGCGAAGACCTGGCTGCAATTGAGGTTTCATGGTCAAACCCTGATGTGATTTATGTAGCAACTTTCGCTGGATGGTGGGATACAAAAAAGCTTTATCGTTCTTCAGATGCCGGTAATTCTTTCACAGAAATCACCCCTTCTTCTGCCATTCTTGGTGGTGACGCGTGGGTGCCTTACGACATAGCTGTAAGTGCAGAAGATCATAATACCATATGGATAGCCAGAACATCCATGTACGGAAGCTCTCCCAATATGAATGGAAACCTGATCTATATGTCAGGTGACGGTGGTAATACTTGGACTAATATTACAACTCCGGCATTAGATGGTGAGTATCCGACTAATATTGTTCATCAGAGAGGATCTGACGGTGGTGTTTACATTGGGACCCGTAGAGCAGTTTACTATCGTAATAATGCTATGTCAGACTGGAGTTTATTTAATACCGATTTACCCGTAAGCACCTTTAGTACAAAACTTATCCCTTATTATCGCGAGGGAAAACTGAGAAATGGAACTAATCGCTCTGCTTATCAGGCTGATTTTTATGAGAACGCTCCTCCTTCTGCCCAGATAGCCGCAGATCGATTGGAATCATTTTGCCCAAGAGATACCATTTACTTTGTTGATCATTCAGCGCTGAAAGAGGATCCAACCACGTCCTGGATTTGGAGTTTTCCGGGAGGTATTCCTACTTCTTCCAATCTGAGGAATCCGAAGGTGATCTATTCAACACCTGGCACTTATGATGTGACTTTAACCGTATCTGACGCAAACGGATCCAGCTCTCAAACCCTAACCAGTTTTTTAACCATAACAGCGGAGTGTATTGTAGAAGAAGTACCAGGCTTGGCTCTTAACTGCAATGCAGTAGGTGATTACGCCAATATCCCGGATTTGGACCTCAATGGAAATGAGATTACCATCTCAGCCTGGATTAAACCTAATGGTATCCAGCAAGACTATACTGGAATTGTCATTAATGATGGCACCACGGCAGGATACAACTTTAGAGGCGGCAATAACACAATCGGCTATCACTGGCCCGGTGGGGCCTGGTGGTGGGATAGCGGCCTTATCGCACCACCTGATGAATGGTCACACGTCGTTATGGTAGCAACTCCTACTTCGATGACTATCTACGTAAACGGTAATGGGTCAACCCATACCACTAACCTTGATCCGGTAGACTTTACAACACTAAAAATTGGTAGTTATAAAGCTTGGACAGGCCGTAATTACAATGGTCTTATCGACGAAGTTGTTTTTTGGAATCGGGCATTGACCCAAGAGGAAGTCAGAGAACAGAGACATCTGACAAAAACTCCATCAATTGATCCAGGCATAATTGCTTACTACCAGTTTAATCGGCCATCAGGCATAATTACAGACCGAGCTGGTATAAATCACGCTACTCTGAATGGAGGAGCAGCCCGAGTGACCTCTACAGGTCCGTTCGGAGGAGGAATGAGTTATAGAATGGCAATTAACTCAGGTGGTCAAAAAGATTTTCCTGGTACTGACCTACAACTTTTATTTCCAGCAACAGGGGTTTTTCCCAATGGAGAATTAGTCGTAACAGGACTTAATACATTACCGGATGAATTGCCTGGCAATTTTGCACATTCAGAACGATATTGGATTATAAACAACTATGGGGCAAATCAAAATTTTACCGAATTGGAGCATATCAGATTTTCCAATATTGGAGAAGTAACTGCAAATGATGTTGGTCAGCCTGGCACCTTCAAGCTGTACAAACGACCTGATAATGCTGATGGTCCGACCTGGGGTGCCTTCATTGATTCTGGAGACGCCGCTACTGCCGGCAATCCGGGCTCTGTTGTTTTCAGCTCAAGTAATAGCATTACAACCTTCAGCCAGTTTTTTCTCACCAACCAGGGAGGTACTTCTCTTCCTGTTGAACTCCTTGAATTCACTGCTATAGCAGTAGATAATCAACTGGTTCGGCTCGACTGGAAAACATTGACCGAATTGAATAATGATTACTTCTCTGTAGAACATAGCCTTGACGCGGTAGATTTTAATGAGATCATCACCATTCCTTCAAGGTTTGGCACATCTGAATCTGAGCAATATTATGAAGCCCTTCATCACGATCCTGCTTATGGTGTGAATTATTATCGTTTGAAATCGGTTGATACTGACGGGACCTTTGCTTACTCAGAAATTGAATCTGTGATCATCAGGAATATTCCTGGCGCGTTTTCGATTTACCCTAATCCAACCGGAGGCGCCACCCATGTGATGGTAGACAGCTTTTCGGAAGAGAGTTTTGAGTTAAAGTTATTCGATGCCTCTGGTAAACTTTTGAATAAATTTGCCTTTACAGGAACAGGTTCACTGGATTTATCAGGGTACTCATCCGGTGTTTATTTCTATTCAATTATTGGTAAAACGGTGATTAAAAATGGTAAGCTAGTCATTAACAACTAGGCAACATAGGTTCCAAAAATTATAAGTTTATAAGCCCAGGTTCATTTGAATCGGGCTAGATTTGACTTGAATTTCGTAAATCAAACCAAGTGACAAAAAGCCTATGAAAATTTTATCCTTGTCGGCAATGGTGTGATGAAGGAGGGTTAATCTTGACTCAAGAGTTTTAATAACTTTCATTGGCTTACTGCCAGAATATGGTGCAACGAACAGGTATGCATTCCCTGCATTAGCTGAATCTAACAACAGGTCTACCATAAACGAATACGTTTTATTATCCAACTTTCCATTTATTGGGAAATTTCTGCGAATCAGGCTGTTTGGAAACCGAGTACTTAGTGCAGCATATAACTTTTCAGAAAAGTCTAAAATATCCGCCGGTCGAATCCCTTTTGTTAAATTATTAAGGTCCAGTTCCTCCTCTACCTGTTGTAACCTTGATTCCCTGGATCTATCAACTCTATCGCCACAAATAATTTTTGATACCACAGGGATTAGCTCAAATTCATCAACCCCTTCTTTAAATTCCAAAGGTGAACTAAACTGTATTTCACTTATTTTTGATACCACTGCTTTTGATCCAATATTCAACGCTTGATAAGGATCAATATAAGCATCGGGTTGATTGACGGCCCCTTTTCTTGGTTCCAGAAACACGATATTTTCCCGTTCAGGTTCAGCATAGCCAAAGTCCCTGGGGAATACCTTGGCTAAGAGATTCATTGGTATTTTCTTATCCTTCCAATTCCATGTGTTTTCTTCTTTTGATAAATCAAGAAAAGGGATTGAATCATCACCTTCATTTCCTACACGATTCAACCAAGCGGACGGCCATTTTCTTGTGGTCAGGATAAGGTAATCTCTTGCTCTTGTGATGCCCACGTATAACAAACGGGCTTCTTCTTTCAATGCTTTGACTTTGACCTCTTGTTTTATCTCTGAGGCTTCTACCCGCTCCTGGAGATTGGTTCCCCGATGTTGGTCAGCGTAAGGGTTGATCCAATATCTTAACCACCTTCCGGATAATGGCTGCTCAAGATCAATTTCGTAGTTCTCCTGTTCAATGGCCATTCCCCAGACTTTGTCATGCAAGCTACTTTCAAGACTATGACAAATTACTACAGGCCATTCCAGTCCTTTACTTTTGTGATAGGTTAAAACATTAACAGCATTTTCATTTTCACCCGAACCTTGTTCATCCAGCAAAGCTTCTGCCCTTTCGTTTATCCAAAGTAATAATCCACCAAGGGAAGCTGCAGAATTTAAACGGTTACAAGATTCTTCGTAATCCAAGGCCATTTTCCGAAAGGCATCCACATTATCCATTCTTTGCATCAGGTCTCCCCAGGAGGCAATGGTCCTGCGCAAGTCTAATTCCTCCAATATCAGGTCAAGAATTTCTAATCCGGAGAGTTCTTTTACTTTTTCTCTCAGTTCATTTAACTGCCTGATAATAAGTTGATTCCCTGACCACTTTGGAATATAGGCTTCGCTTTTAAGTTGTTCAAGAAACTCAAGTCTGTCTTCAATAATATCTTCAATTTCGCTTTGTCTAGAAAGTAGCAGTAATTCAGCTACAGAAAGAGAGTCAGAAGGATGTAAAATAAACTTCAGGCAAGCCATAATCAGTTTCGCTTCAGGAGTTTCCAATAGCCCTGACCGAGAAATTGAAGCTTTCATACCTGCTTTATGAAGTGCCTTTGCAATGAGCTGGCATTCTGAATTTGACCTACATAAAATGGCTACATCCCCTGGTTTTGCTTTTCTTGCCTTGTCACTGCCTTTCGGCAAAATGTGATGCCCCTGCAAAAGCCATTCTGAAAGTGTTGAAACAATACAATTCTCGAACCAGGGTCGTCCAGGGGGACGTTTTGATTCCCCCTCATGCTGGAAATGCCAATGCCACAAGGCTGTACCCATTTCCAATGGTTCTTTTTCTCTGGTACGTTGTGGGGTAAGGGCAACCTGGTCTTCTGGTAAATCATTGAAGGCTTTACAGAAAATGGTATTAGAAAAATATACAAGGTCAGCTCTTGAACGCCAGGATCGATCTTGTATATCTTCCGGTTTTACGCCTCCTATCGCATCAATAACTGCTTTCATTAGCGCTGGTTCCGCACCTCTGAAACCGTAAATTGACTGTTTAGGATCACCAACCCAGATTGAATGTTTCGACAACTTTGAGAGTTTAAGGAAAATCTCCAGCTGTATAGGATTTGTGTCTTGAAACTCGTCCACCATTAACAGGTCAAGTTCACTGACAATGACATCGCGTACTTTTTCATTATTGAGCAGGCGTAACACACTAACTTCCATGTCAGTGTAATCTATCAGCCCTCTACTCTTTTTGTAAGATTCGTATTCCTGGATAGCATTAATGGCAATGTTGAAAGTGGTAGAAATAAAGGCGCTTATATCTTTTCTGAATTCAGGAAAACCTTCATGAGTTTTTGCAAACGCCTTTAAGTCTGCAATGGCTTCTCTGCTCTTGGCTCCTGGTTTCAATTTTGAGATTTTCACCCATTCAAACCAGTTTAGCTCTTCTTTATAATTCAGTTTATTCCACAACACCTGAAGGACATTTATGACATTCAATGTCACTTTCGTGCTATCTTCACCATTCCGGAGGGTATAAATAGTTTCTTCAAGTAATTGTAACAACTCAGCATTCCAAGCTTCAAGATTACCTTCGATCACTTCTGGAAGAAACGCAAAGAATCGGTCGATTGAACGATCTGCACTCAATTCAAGATCCTTTTCGGAAAAGTTATTGGCTCTCGCCAATTCAGTGATCGTCCTTACATTATTCCGCCAGTCAAACCTGTCATTCTTGTTGAGACCAAGTCTTTCAGCCAACAACTCCATTTCCCTGATCAATCCCGGAGTCAAAACGGTTGCAAGAGATTGATTAAACATAATTTGTTGATCTTCCTCTGCTATGATATCTACTTCAGGAGAAACACCGGCTTCAAAAGCAAATCGTTTGAGTAATTTGGCGCCCACACTATGAACCGTTCCTATTAATGCATTTGAAATCTCCTTTGCTTCATCTCGGTAACCGTCTTCAAGAAGTTTTTGTCGAACCCGCTCTTTAAGTTCTGCAGCGGCTTTTTTGGTAAAAGTAGTGGCAATAATGCCTGATGGTCTGACTTTATGGGTATTATCTGGCCTAAGGAGATGCACCATTTCGTGGGTTAATCGGTAAGTTTTACCGCTGCCCGCACCTGCCGAAATGACCTTAATATTCATTGATTAATCTTATTCAAGTTAAAAATTGCGCAACCGCTTTAGCTACATTTTGACCATCCATGGCAGCTGATAAAATCCCACCAGCGTAACCTGCGCCTTCTCCGCATGGAAAAAGGCCTACCACATCATCATGCATATAGGTCATTTTATTTCTCGGAATCCTGATTGGTGAGCTGGTCCTGCTTTCTACACCGATAACATTCGCTTCAGCAGTGTAATAACCTTTCATATTTTTTTCATAGGTACGGAAGGCTTGTTGCAAACGATCAGCAAAGCTTCCAGGCAACAGTTTATTGAGCGGCGCAGAATGTAAACCTGGAATATAACTGGAATCGTTTAAAGAGGCGGAAAGCTTGTTTTGACAGAAATCTGTCATGCGCATAGCTGGAGCTTTCTGACTTCCGTCTCCTGCTGCAAACATAGCTTGTTCAACTTCTTTTTGAAAAATCAGACCGGCAAATAGTCCATACTTCTTATATTGTTTCAGGTCTGCTGTTTCTACAGCTACCACGATGCCCGAATTGGCATATTTCGAATCGCGTCTTGACAATGACATGCCATTTACCACAATTTCTCCTGGTGAGGTGGCCGCTGGGACAACCAGGCCACCTGGACACATGCAAAAAGAGAAGACACCTCTTCCGGAAACCTGGCATACCAGTTTGTAGCTAGCAGCAGGGAGACCATCTTCCCGGGGGTTTTGTCGGTATTGTATTTCATCAATTAAGGCTTGTGGGTGCTCTACCCTAACCCCAAGAGCAAATGGCTTGGCAGATAGCTTTACTTTTTTCCCATCAAGCAAGTAAAAAATATCTCTGGCCGAATGACCTGTGGCGAGAATGGTTGCCGCAGCTAACCAGGTTTTATCATTATTAACAATAATGCCCTTTATTTCCTGTTTTTCTATTATCAGATCCGTAACCTTTGAATTAAAAAATACTTGTCCGCCATATTTTTCAATCGTTTCCCTAATCGCCTGTACAATACCTGGCAACTTGTTTGACCCGATATGTGGATGAGCATCAATAAGGATTTCAGGGTTAGCACCATGTTCCACAAGGATATCCAGCACTTTTTTATAATTACCTCTTTTCAGGGAACGTGTATATAATTTCCCATCAGAATAAGTGCCGGCTCCGCCTTCCCCAAAACAATAGTTGGAATCGGGGTTTACGGTAGCAAATTGTTGAATTGCCCTGAGGTCTTTTCTTCTTTCTCTTACCGTTTTACCCCTATCAAAAACTAATGGTCTAAATCCCAGTTCAATGAGTTCCAATGCAGCAAAATATCCTGCTGGTCCTGCTCCAACTACGATAACTTCAGGTCGATTTTCAACTTTGCTAAACGTTGAGAGGATTGGATTATGTTGAGGAGGATCCTCATTGACATAGACTTCCACTAACAATCGAAACACAGGCCGTCTAGGGCGCGCATCAATGGACCGCCTTATCTGGATGATTGCCTTTACATCATTGGGGTTCGCCTTTGACGCAGCAATCGCCTTCTCTTTAATGAGGAGGTCATTCTTGATTTCTGAAGAGAATAATTTTAATTCAACGCGGTGAATCATCAGGCAAAAAAAGTAATTGCCTCAATATAGGGAATTGTCGGATCGAATTAGCAGAAGAAATTCTTAATTAATGATTGGATTTACTTTGCAGCTAATGATTCGTCATATTGCATACCTTCCGGGACGAAAATCTTAACCCTGATCGTTTCGTAAATTTCTATACTCCTGACTGCAAGTTTGTTTTGGAGGTTCTTGAAGTTCAGTAGCAGAGATTGACCATTTTCAGTTTTCTCCAGATGATATCTTCCTGCATCAATCAAAGCCTCGATAATATTCTTATTGGCACCTTCAAGGCTAATTGTGGTTTCAACAAGAATACGAGATCCGGTCCATTCCTGGATTTCAACATTTGCCTTAAGGTCCAGTTCAAGAAGGTGTGCCTGTTCTTTCTCAAATGACTGATGTACAGTCCGAACAATTTGACCATTCGCCAGGAAAAAACAACATATAAATAAAAAAGTAAGTGTAAATCTCATGAAAATCAGGTTTAGGTTAGTTAAGTTTCACTTACAGTAAATCAGTTTTTGCCACTATGACTTCCATACTGGCATTAGTTTGAGTGATATAAGTAAAGTACATCTGTAGAGGGCCAATTACCACCCGTCCTTTACATAATTGTGACATAAGAAATATGTAAAAAAAAGGGCATGACGCTTTTAAAGTCATGCCCTGATGAAAAATTAAGTTTATAATTTTTACTTCAGACTTGAGGTCTTTTCTTTAAACTCAAGGGATGTCTGTGCTCCATTAGAAGTAACTTCGACATTAACGTTGCTTGGAACGTAAACCGTGTAAGTAACATGCTCCACTAAAACCTGCCCTCTTAATTTCACTTCTTTCGCTCTAGAAGTAGAAGTTAGCATCAATGCGCCACCTTCTTTGCTAGAGACTAATTTGTACCTTCCTGCAGCGATTAACGCTTTGAGCGTTGCATCTGTAGAATTTTCAACTTCAATGTTGGTTAGAACGCGGACGAGCTTATCGCTCCATTCCTTTACTTCCACCTTTCCATCCAGGTTTAGGACCACTGCGTGATTGCCTTCCAGGTTGAAAGATTTAACGAAAGTTTTCTGGGATTGAGTGAAAGCAACCGATCCTATTAACACAAGCGCTAAAGTAAACCATAATTGCTTCATAATTAAATACTTTAATGTTAACTAAAAATACATTTTTTACATAAGAAAATCAACCAAAACCCAACAATATTTTACGGGTTCAAACATGCACAAAATTAAATTCACTTCAAAAAACCTGTAATTCATGCTTCAATACTGTAGATTTTTTACCTGTTTTTTATCGGGCTGCAAAGATAAATTGTTTACACTTACAAAACAACCTCAATTAAAATAAAGTTCCGTATCAATAACCTTTTTTACACCAAATCAGAATAAAAAATAGATTAGTAAAAGATTCAGAAAAATATAAATTGGAATGCTGAACTATTTACATTTAAAAATAGTTCCATTTTAGTGAGCTTTTTTTTAAAAAAAAGCTCCATAGGAAGGAACAACCCGAAAGGCCCAAATCTTACATTGATTTTCTGGGAACATTTGTAAAATAATTGCAGAATTTTTTAAGAAACTAGAGGTTTCCTTTCACCAGGGTGGTCACTGCGTTAATCCAGAGAGGATGATCGTTTAAACCTTCGACCAGTTGTACTTTTTCGCCACCCATTTCCTCAAACTCCTCCTGGTACTCTTCGCTAATCTCAATTGTGGTCTCAATACAGTCGCAAATAAAAGCAGGACAGAAAACCAATATCTTTTTAGCCCCTTTTTCTGCCAGAGCTTCAAGGACATCAGAAGTGTAAGGCTGGATCCATGGCGTTTTCCCCAGTCTCGATTGAAAGCAAACTGTATATTGATCGGGAGAAAGGTTTAGCTTTTTGGTGATTGCAGCTGTAGTTGCATAACATTGGGCACTATAACAAAACTGGTTTTTTTCAGAGATATTCTGACAACAGGATTCATCTTGCAAACAGTGATTGGAAGTATCTGCTTTAATCAATTGCCTTTCCGGAAGACCGTGATAACTGAAGAGTATATGATCGTAAGAATCAATTTCATATTGTTTCCCTCTTTCAACAAAGGCATCAATCATTTCAGGAAAGTCATAAAATGAGTTAATCATTTTCACTTCAGGAATTTCCCATCGTTTTGACAGAATCCTCATCACTTCTTCATGAACAGAACCGGTAGTTGCTGAGGCGTATTGAGGAAATAAAGGCAGAATCAGCAATCGAGACACTTTTTGCTCAATCACCTTGTCAATGGCAGATTCAATAGATGGATTCTGATATCGCATGCCTAACTCCACTACATAATGCTCGCCAAGCATATTTTGAACTTCATCTCTTAATTTATAACCAAATACTTTTAAAGGAGACCCCTCTTCCGTCCAGAGTTGTTTATAAAGATCTGAAGAAGGTTTCGCTCTGAATGGCACAATTATGCCACGGACCAAAAGGTTGCGCTTCAGCCATGGCTCATCAATTACCCTTGGGTCTAATAAAAACTGTTTGAGATACCTGTAGACTGATTTTTTGTCTGGTGCATCGGGAGTGCCCAGATTAATGAGTAAAACGCCGGTTTTCTGATCCATTGATTATGTAGGGTTTGATAACAGCAAATGTAGTATTTTTGAACATCAAAATCGCAAAGTAGTTCAATGCACACCAAGGTTACCTCACTAATTTTAGGCTTTCTTTCATCTCTTCTGCTCTTCTCCTGCAATCCACTCGAAAAGGTAGATGAGGAGATAACTGAAGATACGATCTCCAAACTTGTCATCTATAAACCTTTATCTACCTTTCGCGCAGATAAGAGAACCTTTTGTGAACTAACCTATATCGACAAAAATCAAGACACCCTGTTTCATTGCCTGCGAGGGAAAATCAGATTTAGGGGAAATACCTCGCTTTACTTTGACAAAAAATCATTTAGTCTAAAACTGGACTCCGCCTTTGCCATGGAAGGGTTTCCGGCTCACCGGACCTGGATAATCAATGCCTCCTATATCGACAAAACCTTTCTTAGAAATAAGGTAAGCTATGATCTCTTCAATACTTATTCTGAAGATGGTATTGCACCAAAAATCAGCTTTACCGAGGTATGGATCAATGAAAATTATCACGGACTTTACCAGGTCACGGAACGGATGGACACAGACCGATTAAATATTGATGAAACCGATACTCTCGCTTTTCTTTTCAAGGAACCACCATTATACAATCTTCCGGAAAATCATGCAGAGAAGTTTAGGCAACTTGGACACTACTTCGCCAATAATTCACGGTTTGACGACTATTCTGCTTCCGCAAAACAGGAAATGGTTGACAGGGCTTACTTCAAGCAACGATTCCCCAAGTATGGCGGTCCGGACAGACGAGATATTATCTATGAACTAACCCACCTCATACACCATTCTCCTGATGGTATTTTCTCTGATCCCAACCAAGGTATTCCAGCCTATTTTGACATTAAAAATATTGTTGATTGGCATTTACTCTTATTAATGACCAATAACAACGATGGGGTAAAAAAGAACTTCTATTTACATAAGGCCGGTGCAGGAAAGCCATTTATCTTTGTACCGTGGGATTACGACCACGGCTTCGGACGAGATGGAGACGGCGAACATAATGCTGAGGGCTTTGTACAATGGTACAGGACAACTCTTCTGAAACGCCTTGTAGAGACCAATACCGATCGGTACAACGAAAAGCTGATCAACCGTTACCAACAATTAAAAGCGGAAGGTATTTTGACAAAAGATTACATTGCAGGTCAAATTGCAGAGAATGCACATTTGCTACGACCATATGCCTACCAAGATGCCGCAATGTGGCCCCTTGAAAAGCACAAGTTTTTCAAAGACACTGATTTTGACAAGGAAGTTCAGTGGATGACAGATTGGCTTGAGCTCCATATTCCAAGAGTCGAGGCATTCCTGGACACCCTAAGCCTTGAGCCGCTAATTATCCAATAAAGCGATTAATTATAAACAAATTTGTACCCCACCCCTCTAACTGAAAGGAAGTATTGAGGATTCTTAGGATCTTCCTCAAAGTATTTCCGGAAGGAAAGGATGAAATTGTCGATAGTCCTGGTTGATGGGTAAACGTCATACCCCCATACCGCTTGCAGGATCTGTTGCCTTGAAACCACTTCGTTACGTCTGTCAATCAACAACTTAAGCAACATGGCTTCTTTTTTTGTCAAATGCAAAGTGCCTGAATTGGTAGTAGCATCGTAAGTCTTGAAGTTAACCTGGTTATCACCAAACTGGAATACTTCCGTCACTGCTGCTCCAGGTTTTTGAGAACGTTTCAGCAAGTTTTGAATACGCAATAATAGCTCCTCCAAGTTAAAAGGTTTGACGATATAATCATCAGCACCCTTTTTTAGTCCACTAACTTTGTCCATCGAAGTATCTTTGGCTGTTAGGAACATAACAGGAACTTCCAGGTTTTCAAGTCGGATTTGTTCGCAGATCTGAAATCCGTCAACTTCAGGAAGCATAATGTCCAAAATGATAAGATCAAAATGTTGACCACGAAAATATTTTAGGGCATCTTTCCCGTTATCGGTTGCGACGACCTCATAGTCTTCGAGCTCGAGATTCAGTTTGATCCCTTCCCTGATGTTTTCTTCGTCTTCAACTAATAGTATGCGTGCCATAAGAGAGGTTTTATAAGTTAGTCATTAACTTTTGTTAGTTTGATGGGCATAGTAACCCTGATAATAGTGCCTTCTGGCTGGTTTTCCTTTACGTGAATGTAGCCCCTGTGAGCTTTTACGATTTCTTTTACAATATGCAACCCTAAACCGGTGCCTTTTGTTTTCCTGGTATTTTCACTTCCTATCCGGTAGAATTTTTCAAATACCCTGTCTCTTTCTTCTTCTGGAATACCGATACCGTTATCGGCAACTTCAAAGTCAAAATTCTTCGTTCCTTTTCTTACGGTTACTTTTATTTCTGCAATGTCTTTCGGAGAATATTTTACAGCATTTTCAAGTAGGTTTACCGCCAAGGATGTAAATGCAGTTTTATCAGCTCTAATTACGATTTTTTCTGCTGTGTACCGTGTCTTAAAATCTACATTCGGGTGTTTCTGCCGCATTTTTGTGATAATGCGTTCAGTGAGTTCGATCAGATCGATATCATCCAGTGCCCAGGTGTAAGCATTTTCTATTCTTGTGGCTAATAGCAGGTTATCAACCAAATTCTGTAAACGCTCCACGTCTTTTAATGCATTCCCCGTAAACTTGTGGATTTGCTCTTTCCCAAGGTCACGCTTCTTGAATGTCTCCAAAACTAACCTTATCGAAGCTATTGGAGATTTGAGTTCGTGTGTAATAGATTGCAGAAAATTTTGTTGTTGTCGATTTACAGCTACTTCATTTCTTAAACCCCTGAAAACTACGTATATACCTATTATAATACTTAAAAAAAATATCAGGCTTTCTACCAATATTACCCGGCGTTGTCTTTTAAATTCTACATCCAGATCCTGTTTCCCAGCAATTATCTGCTGGATCGCTATACTGTCAGTAGGCGCACTTAGCCTGGCCGACTTTTCAACCAGTTCAGATCGGGCGTCATAGAGATTTTTGTTTTTACTGAATAGCAGGTATGACCACAAAGCACAAAAGCCAATGAAATAGAACAGGAACAGAAAAAATGTAATGTAGCTTCGGTAAACCTTCACTGATGGTCGTTTTCGATGGAAATTTAAGCATTTTTAGTTAAATACCACATCAATGGCTGATTTCATAATTTCTGCTGCCTCAGTAAGGTCGTTCTCAGTGTGTGCTGCTGAAACAAAACCTACTTCATAACCCGAAGGACCGAGATATACACCTTTTTGAAGAAGTTCATGATGCAATATCCTGAATCGATCCATCCCTTCTGAATCAATTTGATCAGCGCGGGATATTTCCTTGTGGGAAAATGAAACCCAGAAAATGGAGCCAATAGTTTGGATCTTTAGTTCATACCCTTTAGAAACGCAATAATCTTCAATTTCTTTTGCGAAGGCTGAAGTTTTCTTTGCCATACCCTGGTAAAACCCAGGTTGCAACAGTTGCTGCAAGGCGGCATATCCAGCAGCCATGGCAACAGGATTCGCAGATAAAGTGCCAGCCTGGTAAACTCCACCTTCAGGAGCTACATGCCCCATAAATGTAGCGCTTGCGGCATAAGCACCAACTGGCATTCCTCCTCCGATTATTTTTCCGAAAGTAATGATATCAGGCTGAATGTCATAATACCCAGCAGCGCCATCAAAACCAACTCTGAAGCCAGAAATGACTTCATCAAAAATTAACAGAGCGCAGGTTTCATTACACTTTTTGCGCAAAAATTCAAGAAAGGATTTACGTTGCAAAAGCAAGCCATTATTGGCAGGGATCGGTTCTATTATGACACAGGCAATTTCATCTTTATGCTTATTGAAAGCGGCTTCAACCGCTTTTTCATTGTCCAATGGAACAACGATCGTTTCGCGAATAAAGGAATCAGGTATACCTGCAGACGTCGACTCTCCAAAGGTAGCCAATCCAGAACCAGCTCTAACCAAAAGTGAGTCGACATGGCCATGATAGCATCCTTCAAACTTAATCACTTTTGAACGTCCGGTTATCCCTCTGGCTAGCCTGATTGCTGACATTACAGCTTCGGTTCCGGAGCTTACAAATCGGATCTTTTCAATATACTTATGGTTTTCCAGGATTAATTTCCCCAACTGATTACCAAGTCTTGTAGGCGTTCCGAATGAAGTCCCATTGGCCACTGTATCCGTGACCATTTCCCTGATCATTGCATTATTATGCCCTAGGATTAAGGGGCCCCAAGAACAACAAAAATCAATGAAAGCATTATCATCTTCATCAAATATCCTGCATCCTTCACCACGCTTAATAAAGAGAGGGGGCCCTGACACCGATTTGAATGCCCTTACAGGGGAATTCACACCTCCTGGAAAATAGTTCTTTGCTTCCTTGAATAACTGTTCTGAAGTGGTTCTGTCCATTTGAATTCAAAATTTCGGTAAAAATAGAAAATGTTTAAGCTTCGAATAATTTCATACCCAACATAAAACAGGTTCGCTCCGAAATGGTTGGAAAACTGTATCTTTGGGTGCTTTAAAATTGCCTATACATTTTAGCCCATGTCTGACAAATTAAAATACGACCTCAGAGGTGTTTCTGCCTCAAAATCAGAAGTACATCAAGCCATAAAAGGACTCGACAAGGGATTATATCCAACTGCATTTTGCAAAATATTACCTGATATTGCCGGAGGCGATTCAAACTATGTAAACCTTATGCACGCAGATACTGCAGGAACCAAGACTTCACTCGCCTACCTTTACTGGAAAGAAACCGGAGATCTCGATGTCTGGAAAGGTATTGCCATGGATGCCATTGTAATGAATCTTGATGATATGGCATGCGTCGGATGTATCCAGGATATTTTACTTTCCTCTACAATTGGCAGAAACAAAGGCTTGATTACCGGTGATGTTATTGCCACCATAATTCAATCCGCCCAGGAGATAATTGAAGAAATGGAAGCATTTGGGATTCGGATTCACATGGCTGGCGGTGAAACTGCCGATGTTGGTGATATTGTAAGGTCGATTGATGTTGGTTATACGGCTTTCGCCAGAATGCGCAAAAAAGACCTTGTGATTAATGATATCAAACCCGGCAATGTGATTGTTGGATTTGCGTCTTACGGGCAGGCCACTTACGAAAGTAGTTATAATGGTGGTATGGGGAGTAATGGACTTACTTCTGCCAGACATGATGTCTTGAGTAAAGTGTATAGCTCAAAATACCCAGAAAGCTTTGACCCCAACATTCCTGAGGAAGTTGTCTATACCGGCAGTAAAAATCTTACGGACACTATAAACATCGATGGAAAGGAAATTACAGTAGGAAAACTCATTCTTTCTCCTACACGTACCTATTTGCCAGTGATCGCAAAAATTCTGCATGAACATCGCAAATCTATAACCGGGATGATCCATTGTACAGGAGGTGCCCAGACCAAAGTCATGAAATTTACTGATGGCGTTCACGTCATAAAAGACAACCTCTTCCCTATTCCTCCACTCTTTCAGCTTATTCAGCAGGAATCAAAAACAGAATGGAAAGAAATGTACCAAGTCTTTAATATGGGGCACCGATTAGAAGTTTACACTGATGAAGCAAATGCACAACATTTAATTGACATTTCTGAAGATTTTGGTATTCCGGCAAGAGTAGTCGGCCATGTAGAAGCCGCTGAAAAGAACAAACTATCAATAAGGTCGACTTTCGGAGAGTTTAATTACTAGGTTTTCTCATTCTTCAATCCAGTTCATACTCCGTTTTACAGCCTTTTCCCAACCGACTGTAAGTTTACTTCTTTTGTCTTCCTCCATTCCTGGTACAAACTTGTTGTCTATTTGCCAGCTTGAGGTTAGGGCTTCTTTTTGCCAAAAACCTGTGGCTAATCCTGCCAGGTATGCGGCGCCAAGAGCTGTCGTTTCAATAATTTGCGGGCGCTCTACCGGAACATTCAAAATATCTGCCTGGAATTGCATTAACAGGTTATTAGCGGATGCCCCGCCATCAACTCTCAACGTAGAAAGTTGGACGCCGGAATCACTTTCCATAGCCCCCAATACATCCAGAGTTTGGTAAGCTAAAGATTCCAGGGTTGCCCGGATTAAATGTGCCTTGGAAGTGCCACGCGTTAGTCCGAAAATAGCCCCACGAGCATACATATCCCAGTACGGTGCACCCAGTCCCGCAAAAGCCGGCACTACATAAACCCCATCGCTATTGTCAACTTTCATCGAGAAAAACTCAGAGTCGGGTGATTCGTCGATTATTTTCAAACCATCTCTTAACCATTGAATTGCTGCACCAGCAATAAAAACAGAGCCTTCAAGAGCATATTCGACTTTCCCATCAATTCCCCATGCAATTGTTGTTAGCAGGCCTGAATGGGAGTCTACCGGGGTTTCACCAGTATTCATAAGCATAAAACAACCCGTACCATAAGTGTTTTTTGCCATTCCAGATTCAAAGCAACCTTGTCCAAATAGTGCAGCCTGCTGATCGCCTGCGATTCCACCAATTGGAATTGAATGTCCGAATAATGCCGGGTCAGAAGCTCCAAAGAGATGAGAAGAGGGTTTTACTTCAGGAAGCATTGACACTGGAATATTAAGAATATCCAACATTTTTTCATCCCAATTCAATTCCTTGATATTATATAGCAAAGTTCTGGAAGCATTGCTATAATCAGTTATATGCACTGCACCATTAGTCAGGTGCCAAACCAACCACGAATCGACCGTACCAAACAGCAAATCTCCATTTTCAGCTTTTTCTCTGGCGCCCTCCACGTTTTCCAAAATCCAGCGAACTTTGGTTCCTGAAAAGTAAGCGTCGATGACTAGCCCTGTATTTTGTTTCACATAGGACTCATGACCATCTGCCTTTAGTTGATCGCAGATAGAAGCGGTACGTCGATCTTGCCAGACTATGGCATTGTAAACAGGTTTCCCTGTTTTTTTATCCCAAACGATTGTGGTTTCTCTTTGATTGGTAATACCTATAGCCGCAACCTGTTCTACATTGATATTATTATTCCTGATCACATCTCTGGCAACAGACAACTGGCTGGACCAAATTTCCATAGGGTCGTGTTCTACCCATGCAGATTGTGGAAAAATCTGGGTAAATTCTTTCTGTTCAACAGCAACGATATTACTATCATGGTCAAAAAGAATCGCCCTGGAACTCGTCGTTCCCTGATCAAGTGCTAAAACATATTTCATAGAAAAAAAATTATTAATTCAATAAAAGAACAAATAGGACTATCCGCCAACTAATGGAGTGAGCTTAATAAAACTTACATCGGTATCACCAGACACCAGAACTTTATCTTCAAGCTTGTCGACTTGTTGATTGTCAACAATAATGAAAAACCCGTTTTTCTTGAAAGCATTAAGAGCAATGTAAACCTGTTTTTCTTTGTCTACCTTGCGACGATTTTTCATTTTAAACCCATTTAGAGCAACCTCAGTATCAGTAGGTTGAACCAATCCACTGAACATCTCATTTCCTTTGTTATTAAACTGATTGACTTCGTGGAAAACGCGTTGTTTGATGAGTTCTTCAACTGTAATAAACTCATTTTCGAAAGCCAGTTGGATCTCATTAAGGACTTTGCCCACAGCCGTTTCATCCTTGATGGTAATGGTATGCATATTCATTAATTCTATTGAAGTAAAAATAACCTTTTATAACTAACTTTGAAGTGTCTTCTACACGGAAAATTATGAGAAAAACAACCTTACCTTTCGACAAAGTCCCCTATCTAAGCAATAGGGACAAAGCCTATATTTCAGAACATGAAAGCCTAACGCCTTTTTATAAATATTCAGTTTCATTCAAGGCTTTCGAGCAGATTATAAAAGATAAACAAGGTGAGCAAATTGATCGGGAAACACTATACTCCGTATTATCCGAACAATACGCAAAAGAAGAAACCAGCCATTTGGTTAAAACCAATATCAGTTTATTAAAACAGCCCAATACGTTTACCATTGTCACTGGCCACCAGCCTGTATTAGCCACTGGACCATTATATTTTATTTACAAAATCGTGAGTACTATAAAGCTTGCTGCCCAGCTCAACGAACTTTATCCCAGTTATCGGTTCGTTCCTGTTTATTGGATGGGGGCTGAAGATCACGACTTTGAAGAAATCAACCATTTCAGAATTTTCGGCAAACAGTTGGTATGGGAAAATGATGAAAATGGAGCTGTAGGAGAAATGTCCACAGAACGCATTGGTGCTGTCGTTGACGAGCTAAAAACAATTTTGGGAAATACAAAACCCGCCCAATCTACATTAAAGCTGGTCAAACAGGCATATTTAAAAAAACCTACTTTAGCTGAAGCTACATTTAATATTGTAAATCAGCTATTTAAGCAATGGGGACTTATTGTACTCAACCCATCTCATAAGGATCTAAAACAATTGTTTTCCAGAATAATGATCAGGGAGATCAAAGAGCAACCAAGTCAAAAATTAATCACCAACACCCTTGAGAAGTTAGAGGTGGCTGGTTATAAAGCCCAGGCCAATCCGCGTGAAATCAATTTATTCTATGCAAGAAAAGGCCTCAGGGAGAGGATTGTAAAAGAAGACATGCTGTACAAAGTACTGAACACGGATCTTCAATTTACGGAGCGAGAGCTTATTGCGGAAGTTGAAGAACACCCTGATCGTTTTAGTCCCAATGTCGCTTTGCGCCCGCTCTACCAGGAGTTAATTCTTCCAAACCTCGCTTATATTGGAGGTGGCGGGGAAATTGCCTATTGGTTGGAGAGAAAAAGTCAGTTCGAATATTTCGGCATAAATTTTCCAATGCTTGTCAGAAGAAGTTCCGTATTATGGATTGATTCAGGAACCTATCAAAAAATGTTACAATTAGGCCTGGATGAATTATCAATCTTTGACGCTTTCGATCAACTAGCTAAGGCATTTGTAACCCTAAATGCTTCAGCATCACTTAATCTGGATTCAGAAAAAGCAGAATTAGAAAGTCTCTTTGAAGTCATTGCCCAAAAAGTAAAAGCAATTGAACCCACTCTTGAGCCAAGCGTACTTGCCGAAAAAACAAAAGCAGCAAAAGGTATATCAAACCTGGAAAACAGAATAATTAAAGCTGAAAAGAGGAAACACGACCAGACCATAAACCAGATTAAAAAGCTGAAGGAAAAACTTTTTCCCGGTGGCGGACTCCAAGAGAGAAAAGATAACTTCCTTGAATATCATTACCGCTATGGTGATCATTTTATCGAGACCCTGGTGAAGACTTTGAATCCACTTGAAAAGGCATTCATAGTCTTGATAGAGGAGACAATCGGTTAGCCGTTATTTTTGATGTGCAGAACTGTCCAGTACCCAAAAAGGTTGACTGGAGTACTGTTAATGACTTCGAGGTTATTTTCCTTAATAAATTTATCAACTGAGAAGTCAGGGACCCATCCCAGTTTTTCAGAGATTTTAGATAATTTCTTTTCGAAAAAATTGATTATTCTTCCGCTATTAGAGAAGTGATTAAGCACCATAATATCTCCCCCTGGCTTACAGACCCGCTTGGCTTCTTGCATTAATTTTACAGGATCCGGCACCACAGATACCACATACATCAGTGCTAATTTATCAAAACTGTTATCCGGAAACTCCATATTCTGGGCATCCATTAGTTTTACGGAAACATTCGTTGCTTCTGCTTTTTGGATCTTCTCTTCTGCTTTTTCCAGCATTTCTTTGGAGACATCGATTCCGGTAACGGTGGTTATATCAGGATAGGATAACAAGGAAATGCCTGTGCCTACTCCTACTTCAAGTATGACATCTCCTGCTTTACATTCCATTTGCGAAATCAGGACATTTCTTCCGGGGTCAAACAGTTTCCCAAAAATAATATCATAGACAGGTGCATACCTTTTATAGGCACTAGTGATGGAGTCGAGGTTCATTATTTGTTGATAAATTTCAATTAAACGGAAGGTAGGAATCTGTAAGATTTATTTTTTCACCTGACTTTCATATATTTCAAGCCACCTTTGAGCATCCATTTTGGCAACAAGTTCTCCGATAAGTTCGTAGGGAACATCATCCATTTTCTTAAATCTGATGCAAGACTTACCCATATCAAGTTTCCGCTTGCAGTGTTTTGGATATTCAGATTTGAACCAGTCCAACATTTTGGGATCAGCGTACAACCCCATATGGTAAACTGCAATATAGTTTTTTTGGGAAGCGAGTTGGAAGAATGGCAAAGGCAACTTTGGATCACAATGATATCCATCTGGATAAACGGAATGAGGAATTACATACCCGATCATACCATAATTCATTACCTCTTCAATGTCTTTTGGTAGATTTTTAAGAATGACCTCCCGCAGTTTACTCATTACAGATTGTCTTTCCTCTGGCAATTCTTTGATGTAATCATCCGGAGTCTTCGCCTTTGAATGCATGAATATCAAGATTTATGTAAAAAAATATGCCCTTCCTTAGTTGAAGGACAATTAAAGGTTTTATTTTTCATGTAAATTAAGAAGATTAGGCCACAAAAACTTCATTGCCATGAAAACATTAATTTATTTATGCCTGCCAGTTATGATGATTTGCTGTTTCAGTTGCAGTTCCACATCTGATGCAACTGGATCAAAAAAAGATAAGGAAAATACTGAAGAAGCAGACGAGCCTTATGTATACCAGGACCTTACCGATTATCTGCGCAATTTTTCCGGTGTAACCGTTACCGGATCTGGTAGAAATGCAAGAGTAACCATTCGAGGATCAGGTTCTGTCGCCGGCAACACTTCTCCAATTTTCGTTGTTGATGGTTTAACATTAAGCGGTGGGCTTAGCCAGGCGTATGACCTGGTTAATGTTGAAAACATCAAATCATTAAGAGTACTTAGAAGGCCCTCAGAAACAGCTGTTTACGGTGTCCGTGGAGCAAACGGGGTTATCAAAATTACTTTAAAAGATTAATTAGTTTTCGGCTAGGCATTGAGCTTCTGAAAAAATGTCATATATCATTAGCTGAATTGATGAATATCACTATGGTTTTCTACTTTTCCATTAGAAAAAACCATAGCTTTGCTGCATGATTGTATCAATTCAAAAAAACTGATAGCTATGTCATTTAACCTCCAGAAGTATGGTATTGATGTTGAAGAAATCCACAGGAATTCATCAGTACCAAAATTGTACGAAATTGGCCTCAGGCGAGAAAAAGGAACTGCTATTTCTGATGTAGGGGCTCTGCTCGTATATTCAGGTGAAAAGACAGGCCGAAGCCCTAAAGACAAAAGGATCGTTCGTCACCCTGATTCAGAAAACCATATCGACTGGGGAGAGATCAACATTGAACTCGACGAGCAAACTTTCATGATCAACCATGAAAGAGCATTGGATTACCTCAATACCTGCGAGAGGCTATTCGTAGTTGATGCATTTGCAGGTTGGGATCCAAAATACCGCTTGAAAGTCCGAATCATTTGTACCCGGGCCTATCATGCATTATTCATGCAGAACATGTTAATCATGCCCTCAGCAGAAGAACTCGCCGAATTTGGTGAACCTGATTACGTTATTTTTAATGGCGGTGCCTTCCCGGCCAACCGTTACACCTCAAAGATGACATCAAAAACTTCTGTTGATGTTAATATTGAAAAACGGCAAATTGTAATTCTGGGTACCGAGTATGCAGGGGAAATGAAGAAAGGTATTTTCTCTATTATGAATTATCTAATGCCACTTCAAGAAGTTTTACCAATGCATTGTAGTGCAAACGTTGGAGAGCAGGGAGATGTTTCCGTCTTGTTCGGCCTTTCGGGTACTGGAAAGACAACCTTAAGTGCTGATCCAAAAAGAAAACTCATTGGAGATGATGAACATTGCTGGACCGATGACGGTGTTTTCAACATAGAAGGCGGTTGCTACGCGAAAGCTATTGATCTATCTGAGGAGAAAGAACCAGACATTTACCATGCAATCAGGTTTGGAACAGTTCTGGAAAATGTCATATATGATGAGAAAACGAGGAAGGTGGATTATTCAGACACTTCAATTACCCAGAACACCAGGGCGTCTTACCCGATTCATTATATCGACAATATCCAGATGCCTTGTATGGCAGGACATGCCAATCACGTTATCTTTCTGACTTGTGATGCTTTTGGTGTTTTACCTCCTGTGAGTAAACTTTCACCTGAGCAAGCGAGTTACCACTTTATTTCAGGTTACACCGCTAAAGTTGCCGGAACAGAGATGGGTGTAACAGAACCTCAAGCCACCTTTTCTGCGTGCTTTGGAGCCGCATTTATGATGTGGCACCCCAACAGATATGCTGAGCTATTAGCCGAAAAAATTAAAAAACATAATGCCACAGCCTGGTTAGTCAACACTGGCTGGACAGGTGGAGCATACGGTACGGGATCACGCATTAAACTGCGTTACACAAGAGCCATTATTGACGCTATTCACAATGGTGATTTCAAGAATGTCGAAACCATTACGGATATAGAATTCGGTTTTGCGATTCCAGTAGAATGTCCAAATGTACCATCAGAAATTCTGATCCCTAAAAACACCTGGGCAGATAAGGTTGCCTACGAGGAGGCAAAAGCAAAACTTATTGGCTTGTTTCAAGATAATTTCACTGATTTCGCTTCTAATACCAACGAAGTGATAGTGAATGCTGGCCCAAAATCCAATAAAGTTATTAGCACCTAATAGATTGTTGAAAATAAAAAAGCCGGATACTGACTGTGATCAGATATCCGGCTTTTTTATTTAGGAGACGAGTTTATTTTTTCTTTTTCTTCCCGAATGCTCCGGGTACAGCAGCGGCAATGATTGCCTTAACATCGGACAAAGTAAAAGAGTCAACTACGTCTTTATCAACTTTTACCCCTTCCCATGTCTTTGGAATTTTCACATTCTTTTTTCCGAACCTGATAAATGGTCCATATCTCCCCTTCTCTACAACAATATTCTCTTCTTCCCACTTATGAATGATCTTTTCAGCATCAGCTTGCAACTTTGCTTTTACCATTTCCACAGCCTTTGCACCATCAACTGATGCAGGGTCTGTTCCTTTAGGGATATTGACATAAATATTGTTCCACTTCAGGAATGGTCCGTAGCGGCCAGCTCCTTTTGTGATGGGTTTTTCCATGTAACTGGCGATGGGCGCATCAGCTTTTTTCTTTTCTTCGATCAATTCTGTAGCCCTTTCCATGCTTATTTCCAATGGGTCTTCTCCTTTAGGGATGGAGATAAACTTGCCATCGTATTTAACATATGGTCCATATCTGCCAGCTCCTATGATTACGTCCAGACCTTCATACTCACCAAGTTTTTTTGGCAATTGAAATAAATCAAGAGCACTTTCAAGATCAATAGTCTCTAGTGATTGTCCTGGCTTTAAGTTGGCGTATTTTGGTTTTTCGCCTTCTTCCAGTTCATCAGCTGTTCCAACCTGGGCTACTGGTCCGAATCTTGACATGCGAACAAGAATAGTTCGTCCGCTTTTCGGATCTTTACCCAGATGACGTTCACCGGTGACCCTTTCAGCCTTTTCGAGGGTTTTAGCCACATTTTCATGGAATGGTTTGTAGAACGAGTCAATCATCTCATTCCAGTTTTCACCACCAGCTGCTATTTTATCAAATTCTTCCTCGATGAGAGCCGTAAAACGATAATTCATGATATTATCAAAATGCTCATCAAGGAAATCGCTTACCAGCAACCCTAAATCAGAAGGATGTAATTTCTTTTTATCGGCTCCTGTTATCTCCGATTTTTCGTTTTTCTCAATCTTATCTGCTTTCAGGGTCAATATGGAATAGTCTCTCTTTCGGCCCTCAATTGGGTCCTTAAGGATATAACCCCTTGTTTTTTCGGTAATCTTGCTGATGGTAGGTGCATATGTTGATGGTCTTCCGATGCCAAGCTCTTCCATCTTTTTCACAAGACTCGCTTCTGTAAACCTTGCAGGAGGACGTGTGAATCTTTGAATGGCTTCTAGGTAATTCAAGTCAAGCATTTGCCCTTTTTCAAGCGGCGGCAACATGCCTTTTGCTTCATTTTCTTCCTCGTCATCCGTGCCTTCAAGATAAACTTTCAGGAATCCATCAAACTTGATGACTTCACCAGTGGCTACCAACTTAGGATCAGCCTGCGTTGAAATGCCGATTGTAACCTCGGTTTTTTCAAGTCGAGCCTGTGCCATCTGTGACGCGACAGTTCTTTTCCAAATCAATTCATAAAGACGTTGCTGGTCGCGGTCTCCACCTGCAGAAGTATTTCCGAAACGGGTTGGACGTACAGCTTCGTGCGCTTCCTGCGCATTTTTTGTTTTGCCTTTATATTGACGGGTATGGACATATTCAGCCCCATACTGTTGCTCTATCTGTTCTGCAATGGCTTGTATCGCGGATCCACTTAAAGTGGTCGAATCTGTTCGCATATAGGTAATATGTCCTGCTTCGTACAAGCGTTGGGCATTTATCATTGTACGAGATACGGAAAATCCAAGTTTACGACTGGCTTCTTGCTGTAATGTTGAAGTGGTAAAAGGAGCCGAAGGCGATCTTTTCATTGGCTTTACAGCAATATTCTCTATAGCATATTCCGCTCCAATACAATTTTCAAGAAAAGTCTGTGCTTCTTCTTCGGTATCATATCTCCTGTCAAGGTCTGCTTTTAGTTTGACTATTTTACCAGCCGTATTTTTTACGTCAAAAATGGCAGAGGCCTTAAAGAAAGGCTTTGATTCAAACTCCTGGATAGCGCGTTCACGCTCCACGATCAACTTTACTGCTACAGACTGTACTCTTCCGGCAGACAATTTTCCTTTGACTTTTTTCCAAAGCAATTCGGATAATTCGAATCCTACCAGTCTGTCAAGAACTCTTCTGGCTTGTTGGGCATTTACAAGATTGATATCTAATGATCTGGGCATGGAAATCGCCTTCTCTAGGGCAGGCTTGGTGATTTCCCGAAAAACAATCCGCTTCGTTGTATCCATATCAAGGCCCAGAACCTGGCAGAGGTGCCAGGAAATGGCTTCACCTTCACGGTCTTCATCCGTTGCGAGCCAGACTTCTTCAGCTTTTTTTACCCAGTCTTTGAGTTCTTTGACAACTTTTTTCTTTTCTGGGGAAATGACATATTTTGGTTTATAGTCATTTTCGATATCAACACCATTCTTTGTTTTTACTAAATCACGGATGTGGCCAAAACTTGATTTAACGGTAAAATCTTTCCCTAAATACCTTTCAATCGTTTTCGCTTTTGCCGGTGACTCTACTATGAGCAAGTTTTTAACCATAAATAAAACAGGTCGTTAAAGGATTAATGAAAATAGTGCCGGGGGCAACGGGTCTATTTTCAATTCAAGATTGCAAATGTAAAAAATCTTTGGGATTTAAAGATGTGTAGAATTATTACTAACGAGTATTATGCCTGCCATTGACTTAATCACATTCAATCCAAATGAAACAGATCTTGTATACCAGGTGTCCTTGCAACGTTAAACCCTTCAGCGAATTCATACCCAGCAGGCCGTCCCATCTCTCTCGCCCGTCCTTTAAGGAATTCAATAAACTCCTTACCTGAAATTGGCGTAACTGGTTCACTAGAATCAGGATTGAAAAATTGAGATTTATAAGCCATGATTGAAGCCATTTTGGCTTCCATATAATTGGATATATCAACAACAAAATCCGGTTTTCTATAGCGATCCTGAATATAATGGTATAAAAAACGGGGTCGCCATTTATCCTGGGCGGCTGCTTCCCTTTTCGTTTCTATCTTTTTCAAACCTGAAAGAAAACAGGCATCAGCAACGAGTTTTGCCGCCCTTCCATGGTCAGGATGTCTGTCATCTATCGCATTAGCAAAGATCATTTCGGGCTGGAAATGTCTTATTACCTCAATAATCTTAATCAAATTTTCCCTGGAATGTGTAAAAAACCCATCAGGTATACCAATATTTTCTCTAGCGGAGAGGCCCATAACACGTGCGGCTTCAGTTGCTTCTTCTTTACGTAATTCAGCTGAACCACGAGTACCTAATTCACCTGCTGTGAGATCAAGTATTCCTACCTTATAGCCAAGTTCAATATGTTTAAGAATCGTACCCGAACAGCTAAGTTCGACGTCATCAGGATGAGCGCTGATAGCCAGAATATCAAGTTTCATTCTCCGAAAGGTATTATTTATTCAATAATTTTCGGATAGCTTTTTTGACTTTCCTGGAATTAGGCTTTGTTATACTATAATAATAGTCTACCACCCGTCCTTGTTTGTCAACAAGGTATTTATGAAAATTCCATTTAGGAGGTGAAGATAAAACACCGTTTTCATTTTTGTTTGAAAGAAATTTAAATAGGTCAATCGCCTTACTGCCTTTCACATGTACTTTATCAAAAATGGGATAAGTCGCATCATAATTAATGACACAGAACTGTTCGATAGCTTCGCCTTCCAACGGTTCCTGTCCGGCAAAATCATTTGAAGGAAATGCGAGTAATTCAAAATCCTCTCCTTTCAGTTCTTTGTAGAGTTCTTCCATTCCCTCCAACTGGGGGGTAAACCCACATTTAGATGCGGTATTAACGATCAGTACAACTTTTCCCTCATAATCGGAAAGTGCTACCTCGTTACCTTTGGTATCCTTAACGGAAAACTGGTGAATTGATTTTAGTTCTGCCATTTGGTTTGTTTTGAAACAAAACCCCAAAAAGATGCATTATGTTCAGCGGTTATCGCTTGCGCATATTTTTCATCATGCCCTGACCACCTCCTGGCATTTGTCCTTTTGACATCATATGCATCATCTTCTTCATGTTTTCAAACTGGCGGAGGAATTGGTTAACCTCAACAATACTGTTACCGCTACCGTAGGCAATTCTCCTTTTGCGGCTACCATTCAGAATTTCAGGATTTTCTCTTTCCTCAGCGGTCATTGAATGAATAATCGCTTCTATTTTTTTGAAAGAATCATTATTAATGTCGAGATTCTTAGTCAATTTTCTCATGCCAGGGATCATACCAACGAGGTCTTTGATATTCCCCATTCGTTTGATATGATTTAACTGTGATAGAAAATCGTTGAAATCAAATTTGTTCTTTTTAATTCGTTTGTGTAGTCTTTCAGCCTCTTTTTCATCAAACTCTTCCTGGGCTTTTTCAACAAGAGAAACAATATCTCCCATCCCCAGGATCCTTGAGGCCATTCTGTCAGGATAAAAAACATCGAGCGTATCGAGCTTTTCTCCCATACTGACAAACTTGATTGGCTTCCCAACGGTAAACCTGATGGTTAATGCAGCACCACCTCTGGTATCACCATCAAGTTTTGTGAGAACAACACCATCGTAATTGATAACTTCGTTGAAGGCTTTAGCAGAGTTTACAGCATCCTGACCAGTCATGGAGTCAACCACAAACAAAGTCTCGGAAGGTGTAATGCCCATTTTGATATTCTCAATCTCGGTCATCATCTCCTCATCAACTGCCAAACGACCTGCAGTATCGACGATCACTACATCATTGCCATTTTGTTTGGCATACTCAATAGCATTCTGGGCAATTTCAACAGGGTTTTTATTCTCAACTTCCTTGTAGACTGGCACATTAATCGATTCACCCAAAACAGTAATCTGATCAATTGCAGCTGGGCGATAAACGTCACAAGCTACCAGAAGTGGCTTTTTATTCTTTTTGGACTTAAGGTATAATGCCAGTTTTCCACTGAATGTAGTTTTACCGGACCCTTGAAGCCCAGCAACTAATACGACAGAAGGTTTCTCCTTCAGGTTGATCCCTGCTGCCTGACGTCCCATAAGGTCGACCATCTCTTCGTAAACGATCTTGACCATGAGCTCGCCCGGCTTAACCGACTTGAGTACATTGCTTTCACCCAGGGCTTGTTCTTTTACCCGATCGGTGAAATCTTTGGCAATCTTATAGTTCACATCGGCACCTACCAGAGCTCTTCTGATCTCCTTGATTGAGGTGGCGACATTAATTTCAGTTATCTTGTTATCACCGGTCAACGTTTTAAACGCTCCTTCCAGCTTTTCCGATAAACTATCAAACATCTCTTTCTATTTTTTTCTTTCTAAATGCTTTGCAAATATACTGAATCAAGCGTGAAAATTCGCGGTAAAATCCAATACTGCTAAAAATCAAAAAACCCGGAGCGCCATGCGAACCGGGTCATTCAATATGATTAAATTATTTTAGTCGCATGAAGGATCTCCGGTTTCGCGAAAACCAAGATCAGCAGTCAACGGATCTGTTGCTAATTCGTTTAAAACACTATTTGATACTACAACACCTTCAACTACTTCTTGTTTTCTAGTAGAGAAAATACCAAGCCCATTTGAAAGATTGGTATATTCATTTAGCGGAACAGTACCTGTAAGTCCTGAATTAGCTGCACCTACATTAATAAACTGCAGAAGCTCTTCACCACCTGCATAAACAACTACATCAATACTTATGATGTCGCGGCATACGTTTGAAATAGGTTCGAGATTTGATGCCAGGAATTCCAGCAAAAGTGTATGGCTTACTTCTGAAACTTTTCCAACGGTGGATGATTCAGGTTCCAGGCCACGGGCAAGACTCCAAAGAATATTTTTGACGACAGTGGTGCCATCTAGTACTTCCTGGTAATTGATTCTTATAAATAGATCATAGAACAAAGCGTTGTCAACTACGGTCCACTGGAAGGTGGCTGGCTGTAACTGATTCCATAATCTAAAGGTATTACTAACATTAGGTGGTGGTGGTGTTTGAATATCAAATTCGCCGATTACTCCTGTTTCAGCAGTAACTGGTTCTGTATTATCACCAGTTGTAATTTCCAGTTTGTAACGATTATCTTCTTCCAGTGATTCGTCTGTCATGTAAACCCAGTTTGGGCTGGAAGCAAATACACCCTCTTCTCTTTCATATTGAGGTCCAAGAAGGTTAGCGTCGACAAGCTCGAGATCAATATTACCAATGAAAGCACCTCCACTTGACATTTCGACAAGCGTGGCTGTAACATTCTGAAAATAAAGGGAATCAGCAACCTGTGCAATTACTGTTGCATCCGTTGAAGGATCTAAAAAAGCTTTTTCAACTCTGACAAATTGTGTGTCTTTCCCAACATCAAGGAGCCCATAAACTACAGGGATTTCCTGCCAGGAATCAACAACATCAAATTCATTTTCACAGCTTGTTCCTACGAGCAGGATAACAAGAAAAATTAAAAGTGCGGAATTTTTCATCGGGCAAAGATAGTTTATTTCCGATTTTTTAAATGATTGGGTATTAACAAAGACAAAATTTTGACAAATTATGACATTAGTTGCACGGAAATGCCTCAGAAGTAAATCCCAGGTGACCGGTTATTGGCCCTGCAGCCAGCTCTTCCCTAGTACTCAGGCTCAGGTTCATTGATGCTAATGTTTTGCGGTATCTGGTTGAAAATATCCCTCTCCCTTCGGAAAGGTTGGTGTACTCGGGAAAAGGCTCTGAACCGGTTACCCCTGATTGATTAGCTTCAAATACTTCAATATGCCTCAAGAGCTCCTCACCTCCTGCGTCTATATACATGGTAACCTCTCCGGTTATCCGGCACATGCCAGGGATTTCAGGAACGTTGGCAGCAATAAATGAATAGAAGCGTTCTCCATCCACCTCTACTCTTCCTGCTATTCCGTCAGGTTTAACTTTTGTAGCGATCTTCCACTCCAGAACGTGGTTTTCACTTAACCAGGGACTACCTGTTGGGAAATCCCGATATTCAAGAATCATTGTAATCTCAAAGAATTTTGCCTGTGGTAAAACCTCCCAAACGATATCCGTATCCTCTTCAGGATTAAAGTCAATAAAATTACCGGCCTGGGGCGTAAATACATCGTAATCTGGAATCACAGCCGTTTCAGCAGTCACAAATACATCCCCTTCTGCTGTCGAAACCTCTAATCGGTAAATGGAGGAGCTATTTATTGGTTCCAGAGTTTTGTAGACAAAATTCGGGGTTGTGGCAAAAATTCCCTCTATTTTGGGATAACCCTCATTATTGGCGTCCACCTGGGTCATGGTGATAATTTCTCCGGGCACACCTGCATCAAGAGCGACTAATCTTACATCGGCATTTTCATAGTAAAGCGAATCAGCTTCCTGGGCAAGAATTAAGGCTGAGACCTCAGGGTCTAAAAATGCTTTTTCTACCCGTATATACTGTGCGGTATCTCCTTCATTGAGCAGTCCATAAACGATTGGAATGTTTTTCCAGTCATCGACAACTTCGAAAGTATTTTCACAACTATTTAAGGAAAGGACAAAAAAAACAATAAAAAGGAGGGTATAAAAACGCCAGTAATTCATACTCAAAATTTCTTCTAAATGCATCAAAAATAATGCTAAACATTATCTTGCAGCCGATTTTTAATTGAATTAGTCATCAAATAACTGAAAATGTCAGTCAATAAAGAAGTAAAGCGGGTAACTACTCATGTCCTTTACGCCATGAAAGAAAAGGGAGAAAAAATTTCCATGCTTACAGCATACGATTATTCCATGGCCCGCATTCTGGATGCTGCTGGTATAGATGTTTTGTTGGTGGGTGATTCCGCATCCAATGTAATGGCTGGTCATGAAACTACTCTGCCAATCACACTGGATCAAATGATTTATCATGCCCAGTCTGTTGTAAGGGCAGTCAAACGATCACTGGTTGTGGTGGATTTACCATTTGGTTCCTACCAGGGCAATTCAAGAAAAGCACTGGATTCAACCATCCGAATCATGAAAGAGTCTGGTGCTCATGCTGTAAAACTTGAAGGTGGTTCTGAGATTGAGGAATCCATCAGCAGGATTTTAAGTGCGGGTGTGCCTGTTATGGGTCACCTGGGTCTTACCCCGCAATCAATTTACAAATTTGGCACTTACACAGTCAGAGCCAAGCAGGAAGCTGAGGCACAAAAGCTTAAGGAAGATGCAAAGTTATTACAGGAACTAGGGTGTTTCTCTATTGTTCTGGAAAAAATTCCCGCTGCTCTTGCTAAAGAGGTTTCTGAAAGTTTGGATATTCCGACTATCGGTATTGGAGGTGGGCCCCATTGCGATGGACAAGTCATTGTAACCCATGACCTATTAGGCATTACAAAAGATTTTCACCCAAGATTTCTGAGGCGTTACATGGAGTTGTTTGAAGGCATTAAAGATGCTGTAAAACATTACATTGTCGATGTCAAGTCAGGTGACTTCCCAAATGACCAGGAGTCTTATTAAATCTCAGGAATCTTATTAGTTTTTATTGTCACATGAATTTTATTTCGGACGTAAAATATTCCGAATTTTTTCGCTGTTTTGCGGTGTGTCCCGGAAATTTACACTTACCCGAGATTATTTCTATCCAGAAATTAATCTAGCTATGCCTTTTCCTGTAAGAGCAAAGTCTTTCATGTTATTTTTCTTTGTGGCTATAGCCTTGCTTTCCGGATTTTTCTTTTTCCACACTAACTCTTCCGTTCTTCCAATTTCATCAGAAGAATCTCAAAAGCATTATGTCTACATCCCCTCTGGCTCATCAATTGATGGGATGGCCAACGCTCTTTACCGACAAGGCTTCCTGAAAGATAAAACAGCATTTATCCATTGGGCCCATCGCCAGGAAATGAAACCGCGCTCAGGAAGATTCAAAATTCCTAAAGGCTTATCTCCCTACAAGTTGGTACAGCAATTCAGATTTGGTAAACAGGCACCATTGAATTTGATTTTAAATCAGAAACGTACCAAACAGGAACTGGCAGGTTATATCTCACAGCAGCTCGAGATTGATTCACTGACATTCATCCGAGCATTGAATAATAGATATTTGTTACAACGGTACAATTGCACACCAGAAAATGTTATCGCCCTTATGATTCCTAATACTTACGAAGTGTATTGGAATTATTCTGCCCAGCAATTTCTGGAGAGAATGTATAAGGAAAGTCAGACTTTCTGGAATGAACCCAGGCTAGCTAAAGCCAGGCAAATGGGCCTCAGCACCAAGGAAGTGATTACACTGGCATCCATCGTTGAAAAAGAGACCAATAAGGATGATGAAAAGTCTAGGATCGCTGGAGTATACCTGAATCGACTCAACTCAAAGGGATGGCGTCTTGATGCAGACCCATGTGTCATTTTTGCCTGGAATGATTTCTCAATCAGGAGACTACAGCCCCATCATTATACAATTGATTCTCCTTACAACACCTATAAATATCAGGGTTTACCGCCAGGACCAATCTGTATGCCTTCCATCAAGACTATTGAAAAAACCCTAGATGCCGAAAAACATAATTATATGTTCTTCTGTGCTCGTCCAGATGGCTCAGGCTATCACGCTTTCGCTAAAAACCTGAGTACCCATAAACTCAACGCCTACAAGTACAAGGTCTGGTATGACGCCAATAACTAGCTTGGCAAAAAGATTGATCAAGACTCCTTCTTCAAAAGATTTACAAGTTCGGGAACCCCATCTGTTGCTTTCTTTTCAATAATCTCAAGATTTTTATAGTGCGATTGGTTGACCTGTGGGTACGGATCAATAAAGAATTTAGGCACTTCTGGCCTCACATATTCAATTAGGCTTGCAGCAGGATATACCTGCATGGAAGTCCCAATTATGATAAAATAGTCCGATAAGGCTGTAATTTGTATGGCTGGATCAAGCATTGGTACAGCTTCGCCGAACCATACGATATGCGGTCTTAACTGGGAGCCCTCATCACATTGATCCCCCAAATTGATATCACCTGGCCAATCGTAAACCAGTGATGGGTTTACAGTACTCCTGGCTTTTAATAATTCACCATGTAGATGAAGTACCCTTTTTGAACCACCCCTTTCATGCAGGTCGTCGACATTCTGAGTAATAACACATACTTCAAAATCTTCATCAAGTTCCGCTAATGCTTTATGAGCAGCATTGGGGAATACAGTATGTAGTTGTGCTCGCCTTTCGTTGTAGAATTTCAAAACGAGCTCCCGGTTTCTATACCAACCCCCTGGTGAAGCTACATCCTCTACCTTATGTCCTTCCCAAAGTCCTCCAGCCCCTCTGAATGTTTTAATGCCTGACTCAGCACTAATACCTGCTCCTGTCAAAATGGCGATTTTCTTTTTCACTTGTCTGTCGATTTAATTTTAATAAATGCTTTTCCCAAATATTCAACAATGTCTGAGGCAGCAAGCGCTTCCTGGCTTAACTCATCTGCCGCCATATCGCCTGCAAGCCCATGGAGGTGTACTCCCATAACTGCAGAATCAAAGGGAGAATACCCTTGGGCTAATAGGGCCGTTAATATACCAGTTAACACATCTCCGCTCCCTCCGGTTCCCATTCCAGGGTTTCCAGTGTTATTGAACCAAATGTCACCTGAAGGACATGCAATCGCCGAGTGGGCACCTTTTAAAATTATCCAGGCCTTAAATTTAGCCGCCACGTGTGAAAGTCGCTCCAGTCTTTCAATATCATTTTTTGTTTTGCCAAACAACCGTTCAAACTCTTTAGGGTGAGGTGTCATGATACAATTATCCGGTAATTGATCTAACCATCCGGGGCTTTCAGACAGGATATTAAGCGCATCGGCATCAATGACAAGAGCAGCCTCTGCCTTTTCAAGTATTGACTTAAGAACAAAAGCGGTTCTTTTTGAAGTACCTATTCCTGGACCAATACCAATTGCTTTATACTTCGAAAGTTCAGGAGCCAATGTCAATTCATCATGATGCTGATCGGTTAATACCATTGCTTCAGGCACAGCAATTTGCATTATCGAATATCCACATTCCGGTAAATAGGTGGTGAGTAACCCTGTACCTGCTCTAAGCGCTCCTTTCGCTGCTAAAACAGCAGCCCCGATCTTACCTTTTGCCCCTCCGACAATTAAACTATGACCATAGGTTCCCTTATGTCCATATTTCGTTCTGGGCTTGTAAATTGAGGCAATCTTTCCAGGAGTGATCAAGTTGAAAATACTATCCTGCTTTTCGATAAAGTTATGGTCAAGTTGTATTGACCTGAAGCTCCAGGTTCCCACAAATTTACCATTCGACGGGAGAAAGAAAGCTAATTTTGGTCTTTCAAAGCTTAAGGTCTTTTCTGCTTGAATAGCTGGTGAATTTGTAATTGTGTCACTAAACAGACCGGATGGGATATCCACACTAACAACCTCATTTTTCAATTCATTAATTGTCTCGATGGTTTCAGCAACAAAGCCTTTTACCGGTCGGGAAAGGCCGGAGCCCAGAATAGCATCTATGACGATTTCATTGCCTAATAATTCAGGAAAGGAAGCAACAGAATCGCAGGTGTTAACTTTGACGGTGGTTTGGTTCAGCAGCCTTTTGAGGTTAATATCAAAATCACCTGAAGTCCTTCTGCCGAATTTCACAATGACCACTACGACCTCATACTCATCCTTATATAACAACCTGGCGATTGCCAAACCATCTCCTCCATTATTCCCGGGACCGCAAAACACAAGCACCCTTTGGGATGGCAAATAATGTGATTTAAACCAATCTACAAAAATTTCCGAAGCCCTTTCCATAAGATCGATTGGAGCGATTGGCTCATGATTAATAGAATATTGGTCTGCTTCCCTGGTTTGTTGAGCACTTATTATTTTCATCAAAAGAAATGCTTAAGATCAAAACCAGAATAAAAGAAGCCTGGTATTTTCAATAAACATGAATCGTATTTTTAAATTAGCGCATCAAATTAACCAAAATAAAGTGCTTGATAAATAATGAAGTTCAAATTTCCCGATAATTTTTTCTGGGGTACATCCACTGCATTTGCCCAAATCGAAACCGCCACTGATCATAACTGGAAAGGCGTTGAGTCCAAAGATGGCTATACGTTTTTAAGAACCATCGACCACGAAAAAAGAAGAGTTGAAGATGCAGGTTATATCAAGCAGTTTGGCACTGTTTACCGTTGCGGAGTGGATTGGGCCAGATTACAATCCGCTCCTTTTGCAGACTTTGACCTTGATGTAGTAAAGGAGTACAGGACTTTTTTTGAAGATCTCATATCAGGCGGAATGGAAATTTTGTTTGTAATACACCATTTTACAAATCCACTTTGGTTTGAGGAAAATGGGACATGGCTTAATGAAGATAACATTCCGGCATTCCTGGATTTTGCTCAAAAATGTATTGATCATTTTTCTGACCAGGTAGCTTTTTGGAATACTTTCAACGAACCTGCAGTTTATGCTATGAATGGCTTTGTCGTCGGCAATTTCCCACCTTTTAAAAAGAATATATTCAAAGGTAACAAGGTGTTACGCAATATGGGTAGAGCCCATGAGATAACATACCGGATGCTAAAGAAAAATAACCCAGAAAAGCAGGTTGGTATTTCAAAAAACACAGGCTGGTTTAAAGGAACCAATGCAATAGGAAGTATGCTGGCTAAATTTGTCGATTGGTGGTTCATTGACTACGCTGCCAGTCATTTCAAAACTGTTGATTTCTGGGGTGTTAGTTACTACGCTTATGTGCCATTTACCCCCTTCCCGGTAACGGAAATAGACAATCCGGGAAAACTCGATAAGCTCAGAATTCCTCATGATAAAATGTGGGGGTATTATCCTGATGGACTTCGCCAAATTCTGATCCGATTTCATAAAAAATATGGCCTTCCAATTATGATTACAGAAAACGGGGTTTGCACAGACGATGCTCGTTTCAGGAAAGAAAGTATGCGGAATTATCTCGAAGCCTGCCATGGAGCTTTAGAAGCAGGGGTTGATCTTATCGGGTATATTTATTGGTCGACTTTCGACAATTTCGAATGGAACCTTGGTCCAACTTACCGTTTTGGATTGGTGGAAGTAGATATGGACACGATGGAACGCAAAATGACGCCTGCAGGTGAATTATACAAAACCATCACACAGAACAACGGAATTTGATCTTTGATAAAACCCATTATTTTTTATCCTGAATATATTTCCATATTTTTTCGGAAATGTGCGTTCAGTATAAAAATCTCCGCTTGTCAATTTTTATCAGCCTGGCATTGATGTTAGCCGCTTTTCAGGTATCAGGTCAGAATGGTTCGCCCCCTTCTGCAGGAGCAAAAGGACTGTCAATGGGCAATGCAGCTGTCAACTTCCATGACATCAACAGCATTTTTAGCAATCAGGCAGGTTTAGCTTTTCTCGATAACTGGTCAGCAATGATTCATGCAGAATCACGGTTTTTATTACCAGAAATAAAAATGATTAATGCTGGTTTTGCTTATCCGACCAGTTTTGGCACCTTCGGCCTTTCTGTGAGTTATTTCGGCTTTGATCTTTACAACGAACAAAAAATAGGAATCTCTTATGCCCGCAAACTGTTTGATGACGTTGCTATTGGCGTCCAGTTTGACTATTTGGGCACTTCAATAGCAGAATATGGAAATTCTGGTAGGTTCACTTTTGAAGGGGGAGTTCAGGCTCGATTGATGGAGATGTTCCTGGTCGGCGCACATGTTTACAGTCCAATTAGAGTTTCCCTTACGGAAAATGAAAATTTACCCACAGAATTTACTGCTGGTGTTACCTGGGAAGCATCTGACAAATTCCTGATTGCCGTGGAAATAGAGAAAGATATTGACTTTCCTGCCTCATTTCATGGAGGACTTGAATACCTCATTTTGGACAAATTGGCACTAAGAGCAGGAGTAAGTACACAACCAGTTCAGAATACATTTGGCATCGGCCTTTTCCTGGGAAACCTTGTGATTGATATTGGGTCTGCATATCACCAGGAGCTTGGGTTCACCCCATCAGTAAGTATTGCTTTTCAACAGAAAAAGAAATCATCTGGCAATGCGGAAGAACCCTACTAATATTATCCTATTTTGCTTAATCGCTTTTGCGTCATTGAGTCATGCCCAGAAAGATTCTTCTTTCGTAGATTCGCCGCTTTATGACATTGACCCGGTTACGAGAGAATACATAGAAAACATTGTTGAAGACAGTGATGCAGAATTTGACTTCGTCGATATATTTGACCGATTGGAGACATTCAGGCGAAAGCCATTAAATCTGAATAAAGCCACAGAAGAAGATCTTGCCGGAATTGGGCTTTTGACCTCTTTCCAGGCCATTGCCCTGGTCCGTTATCGAGCAATAGCCGGCGACCTGATTTCGATCTACGAATTGCAGGCTGTTCCGGGCTTTGACCTGGGCACGATCAATCGCATTATCCCCTATGTAAGAATCAATGAAGGCCAGCAGGGGTTCCAGGTGTCTCCACTCAAAATGCTTTACCAGGGAGAAAATGAACTGTTTTTTCGTTGGTCAAGAGTATTAGAAGAGGCCATCGGGTTTTCCCCACCTTTTGATTCTACCGATACCCGGTACCTCGGCGACCCTAACAAATATTATGTGCGGTTCAGACATAATTATGAGAATCGATTGTCATGGGGATTCACTTTGGAGAAAGATCCTGGTGAGGAATTTTTTAGCGGTTCCAACAAACAGGGATTTGACTTTTACTCCTTCCATTTAGCATACAAAAACATAAGTCCCTTAGTGAAATCAATCGTTTTGGGCGACTTTGACGTCAATTTTGGCCAAGGCCTTGTCATGTCTTCCGGATTTTCCAATGGGAAAAGTTCTTATGTCACTTCAATCAAAAGATCACAGACGGCTTTGAGGCCTTATCGATCTGTTAATGAGGCTGTTTTTCTTCGTGGTGGCGGATTCACCCTAGGATTATCAGACAATTTCGAGTTAACTGGTTTTGCTAGTTACCGGGCTCGAGATGCTAATGTTACCCAAATCGATACACTTGAAAACCTTTCAGAAGTTTCTGCATTCAGTTCTCTCCAGGAATCTGGTTTGCATCGCACACCCGCAGAAATCGAAGATGAAAATGCAATAAATCAGTTTACAACCGGTGGAGGGATTAAATGGCAATCAGGTCAGCAAACTATCGGGGTGAACGCTGTTTATAACTCATTTGATGCATCTTTTAACCGGACTATACAGCCTTATAACCAGTTTTTTTTCAACTCTGGTAAATTATTTAATCTAAGTACCGAATATGGATTCCTGGTTCGCAATCTGAATTTCTTTGGTGAAACTGCATGGAGTGATAACGGCGGGTTTGCAACTACGAATGGACTCTTAATCGGAGTTGATCGTAAAGTCGATATTGCTTTACTTTATCGCTATTTTGGAAAAGATTTTCAAGCTCTTTACGGAAATCCATTTGCAGAAACCTCTTCAGGAAATAATGAAGCAGGGCTTTATGTTGGCGTTGAGGTAAATCCCAATTACAATTGGCAGATCAGTGGTTATTTTGATGCCTGGCAACATCCATGGTTACGATTTAGAACGGATGGAATAGCCAGCGGTTATGAATATCTCGTACAGGTTCGGTATCGCATTAAACGCCGGATGGAAGTTTACTTGCGTTTCAGAGATGAGTACAAACCAATAAATGCCCCTGACAACGATACCCCTGTCGATTTTTTGACAACAGTGAGAAAAACAAATATCCGGCTAAATGTCAATAACAAAGTTTCAAGAGCGCTTGAATTAAGGAATCGCCTCGAACTGGTTTTTTACGACGACCAGGAGTCACCAGTATCTCGTGGGTTCATGCTTTATCAGGATGTCATTTATAAGCCAATTGGAATTCCATTCTCCTTTACAGGAAGGTTTGCCATTTTCAATACAGACGATTACGATTCGCGCGTTTATGCATATGAAAACGACCTACTCTACAGTTTTTCAATTCCTCCATATGCCTATAAGGGCCTGCGCTATTACC
Source organism: Bacteroidota bacterium (assembly GCA_039028895.1). Lineage (GTDB taxonomy): Bacteria > Bacteroidota > Bacteroidia > Chitinophagales > Saprospiraceae > JAHDCJ01. Next base: position 46,909 of record JBCCHF010000034.1, read on the forward strand.
TTAACCTGAGGTATAAAGGCATCAGAAATACAACCCTGGAGTTTAGAATTTCACAATCCTATGTTAGAGACCGTACCAGTTTTGGTTCATTCCTTTCAATTATTCCCGGCCTTACCAGAACCGAAGTCAAAGCCCAATTAAAATACAAGTTCTAGTCACTTTAAACAAGAAACGGCTGCACTGTCCTCCTTGGGATCAGTTACAGCCGTTATCAACCCTCCGATAAAATTTCTTTATTACTCTTTACAGTAGTATATCAGTTTTGCTTTTCCAGTACCTTCGAGGTAAGATTTGTTTTCTCCCGCCTGACGGTAGCGATTACCATCTGATTTGTCTGAGTATGATCCTGAGTCATAGGTCGTTGTCGCTGAACGGCCCCAGCTAAGCGTTGTAATTGTTCCTTTTGTATCATCACTTCCATCTACATCAATATCTGTCACTACTTCAATATGTGCTGCGGTGCCATCTGCTGACTCATAGTACAACATAACATCGCATCCTCTGCCAAGGGCAGCTTCAGCTTCTTCGACTGCAGATTCTGACCAACCGTCCCAAGCTTCACTAACACCATAACCTTCTCCTTCGAAATAATCGTTTATTCCTGATATTGGAGCACCTATCTTACCTGGAGTCGCGCCAATGTCCTCTGACAAATCATTCCATTCACTGCAATTGACATCGTCATCAAGAATACCGAGCTTCGCAGCACAAGCACCTGTTGCCAAGGTGGCACATGCACCGTTATAAGTTGTTTTCCATGGAATACTGCTAACATCGTCCCAATCAATATCAGTGCTGGTATCGTTGTCGTCTTCGTTATTCACAGGGTTTTGACAAAGCACTTCTGTAAAACTGTCCATTCCACAGAACCCAAGTGCATCAATTCCATTTTCAGGAAGCGGAGTAACATATTCTTTTTCAGGTATAGGTGCCAGTGCATCAAACATCGCCGGGTCGAAGGCATAGGTAACAACTTCTGTGAAAATCTGGTAGATGAGCAATACGTTAGGATCCTCAGTTAAACCTTCATTGAGGTAAACATCCATCTGGTCAGTGTAAGTTAAAAAGGCAAGAACGATTGCTGCAAAAGGATTAGAATTGAGGTTTTCAATATATACCTGGGCAAATTCAGGGTGAATGAACCCTTGTTCTACTGCCTGAATAAAGGCTTCATCATTATAAAAAGCCTGCATCATTTTAAAGGCAGAAAAAGGGTTGCCACCCAGCGATTCATTTAGACGCCCTAACCTCGCCAATGGTGGTACACCAAATTGCCCAAAATAGGCCTGTGGATTTGATTTGTAAAAATCATAAATTGAACCTCTGTCAGCCAAATAATCAGTAGGGTCTTGGGGAAAAACTCTATTGTTGTCAACAGGAGTCGGAATTACAGGGACTTCATCTTTTACACAACCGGTAAAGGCAATTAGAAGGATCATTAGGATAGAAATGATCGTTGAGATTTTGAAATTATTCGTTGTCATCATTTTAGAATTTTGTTTTTAAATTGCGGGTTTTGAATCCCGATTACGCTACTAAATCCCTCAACATCTTCTTTGTTACCCCTCACGCTCCAAAAAATTGTGATTTATTTAAATTCTGATTACTTTGGAGACATTGATCATTAAATCCCGGATACCATGAGGTCCCAGTTAAGTTTTAGTCTCATTGCCCTGCTATGTATTTGTTTTACCAGTTGTAATACAAACAATCAATCTGTCCATGAACCCGATAAAAACAAAACGGAGGTAGTAGATACGAAAACGCATGTCATAAAGCTGTTATATGATGAGGCTGAGAGTATAGACCTTAAAGTAGACCCTAGTTCAAAGCTGGGAAAGCTTGATAAAGGAAATTATATTCATCTTATCGGAAATTTATTGGCACCAAGTAAATTGGAATTGAAAAGTAGTACCAATATGATGACGACAATTAGCATGCAGGCTGCAGAGGCTCCTGCTCCGGTGCAATTCGATGAATCAAAAGCGGGTTATGCAGCTGTCATTCAATCTTCGTTATTCCAAGGAGATATTTACGAAGCCAGCATTATTTGTATTTGTGACAGAGCCTTGGATGAAGGCACAATGGAAGCACTTACAACAGGAGAACTACACCTCGACGATATTTGTAAATAGCATTAATGCCAGGTCATTTTTGAGATCGCCAGTTTCATTTGCTTCAGCAGGATATCCTCGGGTTCTTCGGCATTAAAGTTGAAATGAGCCAGATTGTAGAAATGTTTTCGCTCCTCAAGCTTTAAGGCAATAAAGTTGAGCAACTCATCGGTATCAATATTTTTTAGCAGCGGACGATTGCCTGCGGCATTTTCCAGTCTTTGTTTCAATCCTTCCGGCGACATATTGAGATGAAAAGTGATACCATGGTCATTCATCCAGTCCATATTGTCGAAGAAACAGGGGGTTCCGCCTCCAACTGCAATAATACTTTTTTCAAAATTGCTTGTCTGGTGTAAAGTCTCCTTTTCCTTTTCCCGAAAATATAGTTCGCTTTTCGTTTTGAAAATTTCCGGGATAGACCTTTCTTCGGCTGCTTCGATCATTTCGTCAGTATCATAAAAGAAGAAGCCTAATTGTTCTGCCAAAGCTTGACCGATTGTCGATTTGCCAGACCCCATAAAACCAATCAGAAAAATCCTCATAAATAATGCTAGTTTCGGTTAGTGACCTACTGTAACCCTGGGATCAAGCACAGCATATAAAATATCGATCAGGATATTTATCAGGACAAAAACCATTGCAGTAAACAACACCGCACCCAGAACAACAGGCAAATCAAAGGTAATCAAGGCATTGACAGTTTCAAGACCGAGACCATTATAGTTAAAAACATTTTCTACGAAAAATGCTCCTGCCAAAAGTGCAGCGAACCAGCCTGAAGCTGCTGTCAACACAGGATTCAAGGCATTGCGCAAAGCATGTTTAAAAATGATCGTGAATTGGGACAAACCCTTGGCTTTCGCGGTTCGAATGTAGTCCTGAGACATGACATCTAACATTGCTGACCGAGTCAACTGTGTTATCAGAGCGACAGGCCGAATACCCAAAGCTATGGCAGGTAATATTAGATTTTTCCAAACAAAAATCTTATTGCCAAAGTCATCAAGTTCCACTAATCCGCCCTGGAGGTTGAGTCCTGTATAAGGTGCCAGGTAATATCCAAATATGATCGCAATGATGATTGCAGTAACATAACTCGGGAGCGAATACCCGAGTACGGAAGTAACAACTGCAGAGTTATCGAACCATGAATATTGCTTCAATGCTGCGATAACGCCAAGCGTTATTCCAAAAAACAATCCTATCAGGATTGCTGCAGTAGCCAGAATTGCAGTAAGTGGTACTTTTTCCTTGAGTATCTCGCTTACTGATCGTCCCGTTTGGAAGGATTCCCTCAGAAAAGGCCATTTTAGTACTACAGCCTCCTGGTTACCTGTCGAGACCAATTTGAGATAATTGTATTTGGCCTTATTCTCTGCTGAATGTTTATGAACCGAAAGTGGTGAAATATCATTGAGGTAATAAAACATTTGGACGATAAGCGGTTTATCCAGACCCAGGGCTTCCTTTTTGGAAGCTACAGTTGCCGCATCAACATTTTGTCCAAAAGTCAGTCTTGCTGGGTCAACAGGAGCGAGATAGACGATAGATGAAATCGTAATTAAGACTAAGGTCATAACCCCAAGTCCATAACCTAACCTTCGCAGAATGAAATTCAGCATTCGCTATTGCATATATTTCGCCTTGATCTTATCGTAAGATGGCAATTTTTTGTGGTGCCATTTTTCGACGATAGTTCCATCTTTCATCAATAAAATACCAGGGTTTGAACGAACTATTGTCTTTAAAAGAATGTCATCCGCTCTGTGAAATTCGTATCCAGCCTGAATGGCATGTCTGAATTCATCAATGGCTTCATCAGAATTGAAAGCAGTAACTGCAAATGTATTGATGCCCTCTGCCTCTGCGGCTTCAGCTATGGCATTCACTTTCAGATATCCTTTCTTTGAAGATTTTGGCAGGCTGTAGGAAATGACCATAAACTGGTATCCTTCAGCAGCTAAAGTCTGACCAGAAATATCAGCACCATTGGCATCACTAAATTCGAAATCTTTGACCTTTGAGTCGCATCCTTTCTTAATTACTACATCACGGGTTTTATCTTTTAGGGGCTCCCATTCACCACTTTCCCAGAGATAGCGATGGTTGGTCAATTCGGAAGCCTTAATCTCCATTTCTTCGCTACCGTCGAGTTTTGAATAAGTCAGGTACCGCTCAATTTCGTCTATATCTGCTTCACAAGCGGCCTTGTCGGCAGGTATATTAGCGCCTACATGGAATGGGCGGAAATCTGCCATTGGCAAGCCCATATTGCTATTCTTCCAGCAAAAAAGGAAACTTAAAACCGCTGCTGCTATCAAGACGATATTTCCAGCCTTGTCACTGAGCACCTTTGTCATTTTGCCGTGAGCAAAAGCAAACCAGATGGCTGGAGGCAGCAGGACTATATCTTTCCAGAATGACACCATAGGCTCAAGCTTAAGGAAATCACCAAAGCAACCACAATCCGTAACTTTCATATTGGATTTGACATAATCCCAATCACCAAAAGAGAAGTTAAAAGTGTATCCTTTTGTCATAATCATATTGATCAGGATGCCAGGTACCAGCAGCAATAAAACACCAATAACAATTCTGGCAATTTTATTTTTTGCAAGGTAAGATCCCGCCAAGAGCATTACTATTGAAGTAATGATCAGCATAAACGCCATTGAACTTGGCGAATAAGCAGACAGATATGTAAAACCGGTAAGAACCGTAAAAAATATTATCAATGGTAGTACAATCCAGCTTGTCAACTTTCGCTTGATACCAAAAATCAGCGTAACCCCCAGTATCAGTTCAAGCACAATAGTGAAAATGGAGAAAGCCAATGCAAAATTGGCCAGCACTGGAAAAATATTTGATAACGGAGCCGCAAAAACAGTTTCAAATTCTCCGAAATACTGCTCCAGTTTATAGGCTGTACCTTTGGGATCGATCGCTTTTACAAAGCCGGAAAAAATGAATAACGATCCAACAAAATTTTGCAGGTAAAGCAAAGTCGTTTCCTGCCAGTCTTTAGGTTTTTTTCCTAAAGCGAAAACAAAAATCAAAGAAAGAACGAGAGCCGAAACGGCAATGATCGTAATTAATGATGTAATGGTTATCATATTGCAACTTATGTGTTGAGGTTTATGCTTTTTGTGGTTCGCCAATCCTGATCATGGCGAAAATCGCGTAATTTATTATGTCTTGATAATTACCTGTTAGCCCTTCGCTAATCAGGGTTTTACCCTTATTATCTTCAATTTGCTTGATCCGCATCAATTTCTGCAGGATTAGATCGGTAAGCGAGCTTATCCGCATTTCACGCCAGGCTTCACCATAATCGTGATTTTTAGCCAGCATAAGTGAAAGTGTAGCGTTAAGATGTTTTTCGTAAAGCGGCTGTACTTCTTCAATGGTCATTTCCAGGTTAGAATCTTCAGGAAGTTCCATCTGCATCATGGCCATAATTCCATAATTTACCAGGGCGATGTACTCACCATAAATATTATCAGCTACCTCCTGCTTACCCTTCTCCTCTATGCTCCTTAATCGTTTTGCTTTGATAAAAATTTGATCAGTCAGAGATGAAGGACGCAAGATTCTCCATGCTGTACCATAATCTTTTGTTTTTTTAACAAAAATATCCTGGCATTGATCGGCAACTTTTTCTGCTTCAACCTTGGTTTTCTCGTACATCCTGAGTCATAATTTTTCTATGGCGACAAAGATAAACAACTGCAATTATTTTTTCAACTAAAGGATTAGTTAATATTTTCTTACCAATTCTTGAAACTAAATAGATTTGTATCTTAAAGCAGATTTATTATGAGCATATTTCTTCGAAAATTTACCTTAAACTGCAGAGGGCAGTTGCTTGACCTGTCTTCTCCGAAGGTTATGGGCATCCTAAACCTGACCCCAGACTCCTTCCACGATGGTGGGCGTTACCACCAGATTGACCATGCATTGCGACAAGCTGAAAAAATGCTTGAAGAGGGCGTTGCCATAATTGATATTGGCGGCATGTCTTCCAGGCCAGGTGCAGAGCTGATCTCTGTCGACGAAGAGCTAGCAAGAGTTTTGCCTGTTCTGGACAAAATTATTGACACATTCCCTGAAGCAATAATATCTATTGACACCATTAGGAGTGAAGTTGCCACACGATCACTTGAGATCGGCGCTCATATTATTAATGATATTTCTGCTGGAAAGTTTGATCAGGAATTATTTAAAATTGTAGCTAAATTCCAAGCCCCTTATATACTTATGCATATGCAAGGTCGGCCTAATGACATGCAGGCAAAACCCGATTATACAGAGGTTGTAACAGACCTGGTTGATTTTTTTGTCCAAAAAATTAGAACCCTAAGGCAATTGGGGGTAAAGGACATAATTATTGACCCTGGTTTTGGTTTTGGGAAAACTGTTGCCCATAATTTCACAATACTTCAAAACCTAAATGCGTTTTCTATTTTGAACCTCCCGATTCTTGCAGGAGTTTCAAGGAAATCTATGATTTGCAAAGTTTTAAGGGTGAAACCTGAAGAGGCATTAAACGGCACTACCGCGCTTCATATGGCTGCTTTAATCAATGGAGCTTCAATTTTAAGAGCTCATGATGTTAAGGAAGCAAATGAAACCATAAGTCTTTGGCGACATCTGGAAAACCCATAATAATTTTTTCTATTTTACAATTTGTTTCCAAAAATCTAAGCTTAACCATGTCTTATTTCACAAATGATTTTTTGAATTTCTTTAAAGAGCTGTCAGCCAATAATAATCGCGAATGGTTCAAAGAGAACAAAAAGCGATATGAGGCGGCTGTAAAGGAACCTTTTCACAAATTCATCGTAGACGTAATAGACAGTGTGCATGGACAAGATACTTCTGTGATGATAACAGCAAAAGATGCTATTTTCAGAATTTATAGGGATGTCAGGTTTTCAAAAGATAAATCACCATACAAAAATCACTGTTCGGCTGTGGTTTCGCCAGGTGGAAGAAAGGACAAAACCAACCCGGGCCTTTATTTGCAAATAAACCATGAAGCGCTAAAGATTTTTGGAGGGGTGTATTATTGTGATAAAGATCAGTTACGTAATATTAGAAGTGAAATAGCAGCTAACCCGAAAGCATTCGAAAAAGTATTGAATGATAAAGCATTTGTTGAAAAATATGGAGGATTGCATGGTGAGACAAACAAGCGACTTCCCTCGGAATTTGTAGGACCCGCACAATCACAACCATTAATTTTTAATAAACAGTTCTACTATTTCGCCGATCTGCCTGCTGAAACTTTACTTGATGAGCATCTTTTAGATACTGTAATGACGTACTACAATGCTGGAAAACCAATGAAAAATTTTCTGTCAACAGCTTTGCATGGATGAACAAACTAAAAGGCAAAAGCAATTTGGCAACTTAAGAAACCAGACTCAAAAATAGCAAACCAATTAGCATGATCCGAATATTTACTGTTCTTCTTCTGCCCCTGTTAATCCTATCATCAATCAATGTAGCGGAAGCTCAAAGGCGTCCCTATGACCCTGAAGCAGTGACGATCGGATTACGGTTTAATGGAAGTACAACACTAGCTTATGACGAAGATCCACTATTTGTACTTCATCCTGATACGGGCGATTCTACTTTGGTGACTTCCCCATCTACTAGGATAGGCTTTAGTGGAGGTTTCTGGTTTCGGTTCCCCCTTTATCCGTTTTACCTTCAGCCAGAACTTCTAGTTTCAGCTCATAAAGCGAAATATGAGTATGCATCTACTGGTCAGACTTTTTATGAGACCCTGGTTTGGCAAATCGAGGTCCCGCTGGCGATTGGTGTCAAGGTTGGACCGATTAGAGGACAAGCAGGGGTTGTACCAACCATTTTTGTTGGCCGGGGCTCACTCAAGGATATTGAAACCTTTGACAAAATATGGGACACCGCTACTATCAACTATCAATTAGGTGTTGGAATTGATATTGGTCGTCGTCTTGTTGTAGATGGCAGACTGGAAGGTCCGCTTGGCCTTTATAGAGATCCTGTTGTTGTAGGTGATTCTGTGGAAACATTTATTTACAAGGCGCGCAAAATCGTAGTTGGTATAGGGTTTGTTTTCTGAGCAATAAGTCCTTATTTTCACGACTTAATTATTTGATTTCAAACCCCAAATCTTTTATCCTAAGCTACGTATCCCTATGAAGTTAAAGCCTTTCTTTTTTGGAATGATGCTGATTCTGTTCAGCACACAGTCTTCTTTTGCCCAAGATTTTTACGACATCAACACAATCCAGGAAATCAGGATTGAATTCAAAGACCCTGATTGGCGCTACACTTTGGACTCATTGAAAATCTCAACAGATGGTGAACGTGTAAAAGCAGATGTTATTATTAATGGAATCCGATATAACGATGCAGGCGTCCGTTACAGAGGCAGCAGCTCTTATGTTTACGCAGGATCAAAAAACCCATTTAACATTAAGTTGAATCACACCGACAAATCTCAGATCCATGATGGTGTTACTACATTAAAGTTGTCTAATAACTCTTCAGATCCAACTTATGTCAGAGAAGTATTAGCATATTCAATTGCCAGAAAATATGTACCTGCCCCTAAAGCCAATTTTGCTGCTGTTTACATTAATGGCAAATTCGAAGGCCTGTACACAAACATAGAATCTGTAGGTAGCAAATTCCTGAAAAAAAGATACGGTTCATCCGATAATGCATTTTACAAATGTACACCTTATATCGACGGTTCAGATCCATCTGGGTGTCTCAAGGGCGTGTTTGCTGCTCTTGTTTACCAGGGTGATGGTCCTAAATGTTATACCGGTATTTATGAAGATAAAAATGAATCAGGCTACGAAGCTCTTATCTCTCTGGTTAAAGCATTAAAAGACAATCCGTCCGAATTAGAGGCAATCCTTGATGTTAACGAAACACTCTGGATGCATGCCTTCAATAATGCATTGGTTAACCTGAGTAGCTATTCCGGAAAATTCAGCCATAACTACTACATCTATCAGGATGATGAAGGCCGCTTCCACCCGATTTTATGGGATCTGAATTTAAGCTTTGGCACCTTCAAAAATACAGGGATCGGCTTTTCCTTAAATCTCGATCAACTGCATACCATGGACCCGCTATTGCATAAAGGTAATTCTGAAAAGCCGCTTATTTCTGCATTACTGCAAAACAAACGTTACGAAAAGATATATCTGGCGCATCTAAGAACCATTCTAAGGGAAAACTTCAGGAACCAGGAATACCTGGAAACAGCTAATAAGTTAAGAGATTTAATTGCACCATATATTAGAAAGGATTGGAATACCTATTTCGAATACTGGCAATTTGAGGAAAGCTTCGACCAAACAATCAATGAAGGTACTGAAGACATTCCTGGCCTTGCTGCTTTTATGACTCAAAGAACAAATTTTCTGAGAAAGCACCCATCTCTTCTTTACCTCTACCCCACTGTAGAATTGCTAAAAGATGAGATTACAATAAATGCCGATAACTCAGCAACTATCAAAACAAGGGTCAAAAATCGGCCAACTTCTCTTATCATTTATTATAGAAACAAAGGTGACCTCAAGTACAAATCTGTTGCCGCATTCGATGATGGAAAACATGAAGATGGCAAGAAAAAGGATGGTGTCTGGGCTGCTAAAATTCCGCTCAAGCAAGGTCAGACCGTTGAGTACTATTTTATGGCTGAAAATAAAGGGGCTATCAGGTTCGAGCCGCAAAACTATTACGTAGCACCACTCAACCTAATTGTCAAAGAATAACTCAAAGCCCACTAAACGGTGAAAAGAATAATTTCCCTGTTGTTAATATTGTTTTTTGCCTTTAAGGTCAATGGGCAAGTTCAGGATTTGTATAGCCTTGATAGCATCCAGGAAATCAGGATAAAGTTTGCTGATGAGGACTGGCATTATGCCCTTGATTCCCTGAAACAGGCTGGAAGCAGTGAAAGGTTAATTGCTCTGGAGTGTAGCTTAAACGGTATCAGGTTTGACAGCATTGGGGTGAGGTATAAAGGGAATAGCTCTTACAATAACATCGCCGATCAGGGCTTATCCAAATTACCGTTCAACATAAAGCTCAATTCTGTAAAAAAGGCACAGAATTATCAGGGTTTCACAACTTTGAAACTATCTAATGGATTTAGAGACCCGAGCTTTTTAAGAGAAGTCATTTCTTATGAATTTCTAAGGAACTACCTACCTGCTCCACAGGCAAATTTTATAAAAGTTTACGTCAATGGCACTTATCTTGGATTATATACCAGCGTGGAGTCATTAAACAAAACCTTTTTGCGAAAAACCTATGGGACTGCAAATGGGAATTTCTTCAAATGTGACCCTAACTTCCATGCCCAGGATTTGCCTGATTGTTTGCCTGGAGAAAAGTCTTCATTGCAATACCTGGGAAATGATAGCACCTGTTATTTCAGTAAATATGAAAGAAAATCTGAGTTCCCTGATGACTGGGAACAATTGATCCGTCTAACCCGGAGGCTCAATCACCAACCCGAAAAATTAGAAGATATCCTCAATATCAATGAGGTACTCTGGATGTTAGCTTATAATAATGTGATGGTGAATCTTGACAGTTATTCCGGTCGGCTTTGTCACAACTATTACTTATTCAGAGATAGTACCGGGCAGTTCAGGCCGCTTATCTGGGACCTAAACATGTCTGTTGGAGGCTTCCCGTTTGCAGGCAGAGGCCGGTCCTTAAGTTCCAAAGACATGCAGGAGCTTAATCCGCTTTTGCATTATAAGACCAAGGAAAGACCACTCATTTCAAAAATTCTTCAAAACGGGACTTATCGTAAAATGTACATTGACCACATCCGCCAGATTGCTGTTGATCTTGAAAAGTACGTTTATGAAGATGAGCGCCCTGCTAAAATCCAGGCTTCAATTTTGGAAGAGGTCGCTAATGATCAAAATAAGTTTTATACCAACCAGGCCTTCAAAAACAACCTTTTCTCTTCTGTGCCTGCAGGAAATATTAAGATAATCGGAATAAAGGAGCTTATTGACCAAAGGCTATCTTTTTTAAAAGATCACCCTTTATTGCAATACGCGCCATCTACAATATTGCAAAATGTAGAACACAAACAATCTGACAATGAATTGGTGATCAAAATCAAAGCCAACCCTGCTGCAAGTGTTTATTTGTTTTACAGGCAGGATCCTGCCCAGGCATTTTTACATCAAAAGTTACATGATGATGGCCAATATGGAGATGAGAATGTTGGTGATGGCATTTTTACTCTTCGCCTGGAAAATGTAGATGGAATGTTCGACTATTATGTATTTGGAGAAACCGAACAGGCAGGTACTTTCCTTCCAGCACGTTCTCCTGCAGAACTATATTCCATAACGATAGAATAACAATCCGACTATTTCCTCTCTCCTAGCCCAGTAAGTCGCTTTTCCACTTTAAAGATTTGCCTGACTTCAGTTGCCTGAATAACTACCGGATCGTGCTCAATAAAGTTATCAGAGATTAGTTTCAAATGAGATAGTTTACCAGACTCGTTATAAATTCTTCGCAACCTTTTTACTCTAATCGAGTTTTCAGTTACAAGAGCGTAAATTTCATTTTCTTCGACTTCATTTAAAGATGATAATGCAACGCAGATGACCATGTCGCCATGACAAACAGTTGGTGTCATTGAATTACCTGCAATATTGAAAGCAACAAAATCACCCTGAAGCCCGGGAATGTGGAACAACTCGTTGTGTTCGCCCGTTTCCATATACAAAGCATCGCTGGCAAAGGCCTTGATATTTGTAAAAAGGATATTTGAAAGTTTTGACCCTTCAGGCTTTTGTGAGTTTCCAACTTTGGCTTTTTCTTTTGTCTTATGATTTATAAATGCTCCATTAAAGGTGGGTCCGGTTACCTGGAAAGGGTTACCAACCCCCTGGAACATAAAAGCTTCATTGATCCCGTATTCCTGACATAACCTTTTTGCTTGAGCATAGGTAATCTTCCGGTTGCCCTGAAGATATTTGTCAATAATATGACCTTTGGTTTTTAATTTTCTTGCAAAAGCTGATTTACTTAGCTTTCTATGGTTTTTTACAATCTTTCCGTGAATTGTAAGTAACCTGAAAACAGTTTTAAATCTATTGTTGAGTTCAATTCTATCAGAGTGAACATGAATCATGTAGATGTTTTTATTGCGTTGATTTTACAATTTAATCACTAATATAGTTAGATTATTTACTTTTTTCACTTTTTTGATTACAATTAATTAATTTTTTCCTCCGATATTTGCCCTATCAAATCAGGTACAGCTATGAACTTTTATCAAGTATTAAAGATTCAATTCATTTTGATCTTTTTTTCCATTCTTTCATTCAATTTCTCACAAGCTCAAGATCTTGATCGGTTAGTCTGGGATCACATTGAAGCAACTTCTGATTATTATGGCTTAAGCGAGGCAGATCTTTTCAGCTGGAAACCTTTTGGTCAGTATGAAAGTCAACATAACGGGCTACACCACTATTTTTTCAGACAGGTCCATAATGGAATTGATGTCCATAATGCAGACATCAATGTGAACATAAAATCGGATGGCCGTATCATTTTTATGAGGAATCAGTTTTTCCCTCAAATGGCCCAAAGGAATCTCCCTAGCAGCCCTTCCATTTCACATGAAGAGGCAATAAATCTTGCTGCACAATATTTGACCCTTACACCTCCACAATCTTTAGAACCAATAGAAGTATCGAACGACCCTGATCAATATATGCTGTTCAACAACAATCAATTATCGGTTGATCCAATCCCGGTTAAATTGAGTTATTATCCTAAATCTCGTAAAGAACTGGCATTGTGCTGGCAAATACGCATCCACACCTTGGATAGAGAAAATTGGTGGACAATTTGGCTCGACGCCACTACAGGTGAATATATTGATCGAGAGAACTGGGTAACACACTGCGTTTTTCATACGGAAGATGCAATTTGCACTGATCATATTGACAACAATCATACAATTAGCAGTAATCATACAAAGTTTGGGTACAAACGATTCCCAAAAAACAATGCAGGACCAAATGAGTATGAAGTATATGCTGTCCCTGTCGAAAGTCCAAGTCATGGCGGTCGGTCAATAGTCTCTAATCCTGCTGCCCAGGCCTCTAATGCCTCTCCTTTTGGTTGGCATGACACAAATGGAATTGCTGGAGCAGATTTCACTATAACCCGTGGAAATAATGTCCATGCTTACCAGGACAGGAATGATGCTGATTCAGATTCAAATGATGAACCTGATGGAGGACCAACACTTGATTTCACAGGATTCCCTTTAGATTTATCTTTAGCCCCCATCAATTATGTTGATGCCGCAGTCATTAATCTCTTTTACTGGTGCAATATTATGCATGACGTTTGGTATCAATATGGCTTTGATGAATCAGCTGGAAACTTTCAATCTATGAACTACGGGAGTAATGGTATCGGCGGTGATTATATAAGAGCAGAAGCTCAGGATGCTGCAGACCTTGGAACAAGAAATAATGCAAATTTTTCCAGCGGTCCTGATGGTTCCTTTGCCAGAATACAAATGTACCTATGGTCCGCCCCACCAAGTCCAAATATCTTTACTGTTAATTCTCCAGGGTCAGTTTCCGGTTCCTACACAGCAATAGAAGCCGCTTTTGGTTCTGGGCTCAATGTAACACCAATAATCGGTAATCTTGTTGAAGTATCCGATGGAACAGGATCACCTACACTTGGATGCAATGCACTGACTAATGGTGCAGCTATTAGTGGGAACATTGCGTTAATTGATCGTGGAACCTGCGAATTCGGAACAAAAGTCTTAAATGCTGAAAATGCTGGAGCCATAGCTGCTGTAGTTTGTAATAATGTAGGTGGCGGCCCTATTACAATGGGTCCTGGCGCTAATGGCAACCTGGTGACCATACCGTCAATAATGATTTCGATGGGCGATTGTGCAACTATCAGAGCACAGTTACCCGGTGTCAATGTTACCCTTGTTAATAGTGGTTCCGCCCCAGAGCGCGATGGTGACCTCGACAATGGTATTATCGCACATGAATATGGCCACGGTATATCTAATCGACTTACCGGTGGTCCTGAAGCCATTTGTCTAGGCAACGAAGAACAAATGGGCGAAGGATGGAGTGATTGGTTTGGACTAATGATGACCTTGGAGGCAGGGGATGTAGAAACAGACCCCCGAGGAATGGGGACTTACGCCATTGGAGAAGGTGTTACTGGCACAGGCATTCGGCCAGCGCCATATAGCACAGACTTTGCGCTTAACAACTACGATTATTCTGATCTTGGAAATGGCGAAATTTCAGTTCCTCATGGTGTAGGATTTATCTGGGCTACAATGCTATGGGATCTTACCTGGGCATTAATCGATGTCTATGGTTTTGACCCGAATCTATATACAGGTGTAGGAGGAAACAATTTTGCCATGCAGCTGGTCATGGATGGCATGAAAATCCAGGGTTGTAGTCCGGGTTTTGTTGACGGCAGAGATGCTATTCTGGCAGCCGATGTTGCTAACTACGATGGCATCCACGAATGCCTAATCTGGGAAGTATTTGCGACCCGGGGTTTAGGATTTAGTGCAAGCCAAGGTGACGCTAATAGTCGTTCTGACGGAACAGCCGCATTTGACCTGCCACCGGGTCTGACCGGATTAAGTCTTGTGAAAAGTGTGGACTTTTCTGAAGTTCCCGTAGGCGGAACATTAACTTATGCGCTACAGGCCAGAAACCTTTGCGAAACCAATACTTCAGTTTCAATTACAGATGTGTTGCCTTCCAATTTGACATATGTAGCTAATTCCGCATCCGGAGGTGGAAGTGAAGCTGGTGGTACAGTATCATATCCAGTCATCCCTTCTCTGGCTCCAAGCTCGACCTCTTCGCTGCTTTTCTTCCAGGGAACTGTTGATGTTGGTTCTTATTTTCCACCTAATATTCTGTTAAGTGATGACATAGAAGGCGGTCCTGTCAACTGGAATACCGCAGGAAGCACCGGTGCCGGGACATGGGTAATATCAGGCACTAATCCTAATAGCGGCAGTTCCGCAGCCTACGCTCAAGATTTCGCAACCCAATCCGACCAGTTACTAACCTTAAATGTAGCAATCCCCTTAACTGGTCTTACCACATTAACCTTCCAAAACTACTATGATACAGAAGTGACATGGGATGGAGGTGTTGTTGAAATTTCAACAGATAATGGCACTACATGGGAAGATCTGGGTCCTTCTATGACCCAAAATGGCTATAACTCTTTTATCAATGCTAATCCCCAATCAGCCATATCTCAACGCCCTGCATTTTCTGGCAACAGTAATGGGTACATTGAAACAAGGATTGAGTTATGTGACTACAGTGGCCAAAATGCACTTATCAGATTCAGGTTCGCTTCTGATGGTTTTGTCGGCGGTGATGGCTGGTATATTGATGATATTACTTTTATTTCTGAAGCAGCTGTTGTCAATATTGGCACAGTGACTGCTATCAACAGGTCAGCAGAAGCTTCGGTTTGTTCGAAGATCATACTATTACTAGCAGCTGAAGAGATTGGAATTGAAGCAAAAGCGCAAAAAGATCACATTCTTGTCAATTGGGGAGTGGTTAACTCTGAGCTGATCAATTACTACCTTGAAAGAAGTGACAATCCTTTAACCGGGTATTCTCAAATAGCTGAAATAGGTAGAAAAGAAGGCAGCTTTGACGACAAATTTCTAGATTTTGATGCTGAACCATTTACAGATTACTATTACCGACTGAAATGGCGTGATCAGAATGGTGGAACCGGGTATAGTGATGTTGTATCAGCTAAACTTATTGCGACAGGATTAACTCTAAACGTTAACCCAAATCCGGTAAGGGAAGATTTTTTCATTCAGGTAATCACACCAACTGGAGGTAACTTTTCACTAAGTCTATATAGTATTAATGGCACCCGGCTTGTCTCGAAGGAAATTGAAATACCTTCTGGAAAATCAGAACTGGAAATGAGTTCAGAACAATTAGCCAAAGGAGTCTACATCCTCGTAATTGAGAACGAGCAAGAAGTTAGCCAGGTTAAAATTGTCAAAAACTAAGACTACCAGCGAATCAGAGCCGATGCCCAGGTGAATCCACTTCCGAAAGCAGCAAGACATACCAAGTCTCCTTTTTTTATCAATCCTTTCTCCCAGGCTTCACATAGGGCAATTGGGATAGAAGCTGCTGTAGTGTTGCCATATTTCTGAATATTATTATAAACTTGGTTTGGCCCTAATTGCAGCTTTTTAGCAACGAACTGGGCTATCCGCAGATTTGCCTGGTGTGGGATTAACATGTCAATATCACCTACAGAATGTCCAGTTGCCTGACACGCTTCCATAATTACAGCGGGAAATTTTTCCACTGCATATTTAAAAACGTAGCGTCCATTCATATATGGATAACACTCATCATGTTCAACCATTCCTGGAGTGATAACAATTCCACCAAATTCTGGCTCATCTTCCATGTAATGTGGCTGGTTATCTTCGTCCATAAAAACACCTCCATGACAGCCCATATTAAAGAAGGCCAGTTGTTCTGCATGCTCTCCATCTGCGTGAAGATGTGTAGTCAGAATACCTTCACTTTCGTCATCAGTGGGTTGAATTACTGCCGCACCGGCTCCGTCACCAAAAATGACAGTTACATCTCTGCCCTTTGTGCTAAAATCCAATCCTGCTGAGTGAAATTCTGCACCGACCAGCAATACATTCTTGTACATGCCAGATTTGACATATTGATCAGCGATTGAAAGTCCATAGACAAAACCTGAACATTGATTTCTGATATCAAGGGCACCACATCCTTTAATACCTAGAATTCGCTGAAGTAGTACGCCTGATCCTGGGAAGTAATAATCAGGGCTTAGGGTGGCAAAAATGATAAAATCAACATCTTCCGCGGTGATACCTGCTCTTTCAAGAGCAATTTTGGCAGCTTCAGCTCCCATAGTAGCAGTCGTTTCTTTGTGTTTTACCCCATAACGTCTTTCCTTGATACCAGTTCTTTCCTGTATCCATTCATCTGAGGTGTCCATTACTTTTGAAAGATCCTGGTTGGTTACTACTTTTTCCGGAACATAGAATCCTATTCCGGCGATGTGTGCTCTAGTCATAATACTGGTTTTAGCTTGAGCAAAAATAAGCGATTTTTTGAGATAAGGAAGGACGCATTAACCGTTTGACTGGGCAATCATATGGATCATATATAAACCGACAAGCAACAGGACGGATAATTCTTCCTCAGAATAATCCGTTTTGATCATCCGAATTTTGGCAAATCTCTTTTTCGTAAGTGAGTAGCTTAACCTGAAAGTCATTACATCCCGATCATTTTCAATCCAGCCAACTTCTGATTTCCACATTTGAATATAGTCCCATACAACCTTGCGATCGTCCATTTGAATAGTCCCTTTCCTGTAGGACTTCATTTTGAGCACATATAGATCACGCTTTGAACCTTTTAGTCTCACTGAGATTTTGGGCTTGAAGATACCGACACGTTTGATGGTCCATTCGCCAAATGCGGTTTTGCCATGAGCGGTTGTCTTGAACCAGGTTGGCCATTGGATAGTAGCAAGCAACTCCTCGTCAAACTTAAGCTCAAAGTACCGTTTTGTCCATTCGGGTTGGAGCAATTCCAGTTCAATGAATTTAAATTCTTTTGGGTCAGCAAAACCTTGAACGATATCCATAGACTACAAGTTCACATATTTCCGTTTTAAAAGCAAAATTTATAGCTTTACGTCGTCCAATAAACGACCAAAGCCCTCCAAATAATTTAAGCCGAAAGCATTGATCAAAGCCAGGAACATTCATAGATCTTTTCAGAAACTTCACGTACTTAAAGGAGTTGACCTCGATGTAAAGCAAGGGGAGATCGTCAGCATCGTTGGGAAATCCGGTGCAGGGAAAAGTACATTATTGCATTTACTAGGCACTCTAGACAAACCAGACGAAGGCCAGATCTTGATCAAGGATACTGAAGTTGGCAGTCTTAAACCTAAAGCTCTTGCAGATTTCAGGAATAAAAATCTGGGTTTTGTATTCCAGTTCCACCACTTATTGCCAGAGTTTACAGCTGTAGAAAACGTGTGTATCCCTGCCTTCATCCAGGGTACTGAAGAGAAAAAAGCGATTGAAAGGGCCAAAGAATTATTAAGTTACCTCAATTTAAGCGAACGCCTTACCCACAAACCCAATCAACTTTCGGGAGGAGAACAACAACGGGTGGCTGTAGCAAGGGCACTGATGAACCAGCCAGCAGTTCTCTTCGCAGATGAGCCTTCCGGAAACCTGGATTCTGTTTCATCTCGTGACTTACACAATTTAATCTTCAAATTGAGGAATGATTTTGGCCAGACTTTCATTATTGCAACACATAACCAGGAGCTTGCTGAAATGAGTGACCGAAAATTGGTAATGGAAGATGGTCTACTTATTTCTGATTAATGGTTCGTCAAAGGTCCATTCTGCTGCACCAATTCCTATTACAAGCAGTGCTACCAAAAAAGGTGTCAATATCGAGATTACCATAAAAATGAAATAGATTCCCGGCACTTTCGATCTTTCTATCAACTCGGCAATCAAACTCACAACCAAAACTCCTACAGTTATTGCAACCATTAATAGGGTAAGAAATTTTGCGATATAATCGTCCCAAAGCCAAACCCCAAGGTAGATAATTACCTGGGCCAAAAAGATCAGCAATGCATATCTTAATGTCCCCTCTTCCATTTTCATTTCAGCCGATTTTTCAGATTGGTAAAATAATTCAATTTCATCGAATCCCGGTTTTTTTGCTTACCTTTATACCCCGTAACATGAGGAACATTTAACCTGAAAAAACTGGCATGACCAAGTATATTATTGTTACGGGTGGCGTTACTTCTTCCTTGGGAAAAGGCATCATTTCCGCCTCACTCGCCAAATTACTCCAATCCCGTGGATTTTCAGTCACGATACAGAAATTCGACCCTTATATTAACGTAGATCCCGGCACACTTAACCCATATGAGCATGGTGAATGTTATGTAACGGAAGATGGTGCTGAAACTGATCTAGACCTCGGGCATTACGAACGATTCTTAAACATCCCCACCTCACAAGCCAATAACGTTACCACCGGGCTGGTTTATCAAACCGTTATTAACAAAGAACGAGCTGGTGATTACCTTGGTAAAACCGTTCAGGTCATTCCACACATTACCGACGAGATCAAACGGAGAATGTTATTGCTAGGAAAGCATGATGATTACGATATTGTGATTACGGAAATCGGAGGAACCGTTGGTGATATAGAAGGTTTGCCATATATCGAAGCCGTTCGTCAGCTCCGTTGGGAACTAGGTGTTGATAATTGCCTGATTATCCATCTCACACTTATCCCATATCTGAGTGCCGCCAAAGAGTTAAAAACCAAACCTACACAGCACTCCGTTAAACAACTTCTCAGCCTTGGAATTCAGCCAGACATTCTTGTTTGCAGAACAGAGCACCCTCTTAGTCTTGGCATTCGAAGAAAATTGGCGCTCTTTTGCAATGTAGAAATTGAAGCTGTAATTGAAGCTATCGATGCTGATACCATTTATGATGTCCCATTGCTCATGCTTGAGCAAAAACTGGATTATACCGTTATCCGGAAAATGAGGCTACCAGCTTCTCAGGAACCCAACCTAAAACCCTGGATGGCCTTCCTGAAAAAATTAAAAAACCCTCAAAATGAGATCAATATAGGACTGGTGGGCAAATACAACGAACTGCCAGATGCTTATAAATCTATCCATGAGGCATTTATTCATTCGGGTGCCATGAATGAATGCAGGGTTAACGTAATATCTATCCACTCCGAAAGCATTCGAAAAGAGAATGTTCCAGAAATCCTGAAAGACCTCCATGGAATTCTGGTAGCTCCTGGCTTTGGGGAAAGGGGTATTGAAGGTAAAATTATTGCCATTAATCATGCCCGAACAACCAACCTTCCTTTCTTTGGTATTTGCCTTGGCATGCAATGTGCTGTTGTCGAGTTTGCCCAAAATGTCCTGGATTATAAAGAAGCCGCTTCAACAGAAGTAAACCCGGATACTCCTCATCCCGTGATTAATATGATGGAAGAACAGAAGAAGATCACTACAAAAGGCGGAACGATGCGACTCGGTGCTTATCCATGCAAACTGAAAAAAGGCACAAAAGCTTTTGCATCATATCGATCAAAAGAAGTCGGAGAAAGACATCGCCATCGCTACGAGTTTAATAATGATTTTCTTAAAGATTTTGAAGAAGCTGGTATGTTGGCCTCAGGGATTAATCCAGATACAAATCTTGTCGAGATTGTTGAGATACCTAAGCATAAATGGTTCGTCGGTGTTCAATTCCATCCAGAATTGAAAAGTACTGTTGAAAACCCACACCCGCTATTTGTTAGTTTTGTAAGCGCTTGTCTTGAACACAAGACACTTTCTGAAATGGACCCTGATGAACGTATAGAATTAGAGCGTTTATCATAGCTCCTTTTTGCCGTTCGTCTATTAGATTAATGTCCCTGTCTTTTATTTGGAAATCTATCTTTTTCTGGCAAAAACTAATTTGTACCTTTGCGCATTGTATATAGCACGGCTTCCGGGATTGAGGCTTTCATTTCTTTTGAAGTACGGCATTCGGAAACGAAGAATTACAAAACCTTTTCTTCTCTTCTGAAAAACAAATGGACGATAGTCCTAGTATCAATAGTAAAAATTCACAATGGATAGGAATACCATTACCGGTTTAGTTCTGATCTTTTTCTTGCTAATGGCCATGAGTTGGTTTCAAAGAAAGAGTCCTGAGGAAATAGAACGCATGCAATTCGTTCAGGATAGCCTCAGGATGGAACAACTCCGATTAGATAGCCTTGAGAAACTTGGTGAACAACCTAATATTTCGACCTTTGAAGAAGATTCGAAATTCGGTGATCTATCAGACTCAGTTAAAAACAGAATGCTCTCTTCAGAGTTTGGTGCTTTTGCCGAATCAGCCAATGGCACCGAAAAAGAAGTGGTTTTGGAAAACGAATTAATCAGGATCGTTTTCAATACAAAAGGCGCAAAGATCAAGGAGGTTCTGCTTAAAGAGTACAGCAAATTCGCAAGAGAAGAGGATGGAAGTTATGGAGAGAAAGTTCCACTCAAACTTCTGGAAGATGAAAAGAACAAATTTGAGTACATCCTCCCTGTGAGCTCTGCTGAAAGTAATTATGTTTATACATCAGACCTTTATTTTACAGCCAATACCTCTTCAGATCGCGTAGTATTCAGAGCAAACGCCGGTGATGGCAGATACTTTGAACAAACCTTTAAGCTCAATAGTAATAGCTACCTGATAGATCATGATATCCGGTTTGTCGGCATGGAAAGAGTATTGACAAGAACCGAAAAATCTATTAAACTCAACTGGGTTAATTACCTCGATCATCTTGAAAAAAACCCGCAGTACGAGGCTATGTACTCTACTGTTTATTACAAAGAAGCAGAGGAAGACCCTAGCTATTGTAGCTGCCGTAAAAGTGTTGAAGAAGAAAGAGACACACCGCTAAAGTGGGTCTCCCATGCTCAGCAGTTTTTTAATTCTACACTAATTGCCAAAAATAATTTCAGTTCTGCCAATCTGACAACCGAGATTTATGATAAAGATGCTGAAGATCTTAAAAAGCTGACTAGCGAAATTGAAATTCCATTCGGAAATACGTCTGATGAAAATTTCCAAATGCAGTTTTTCTTTGGTCCGAATGAATTCAAAACTTTGAAGTCTCTGGAAATTGACCTTGAAGACATCATTCCTTTTGGTTGGAGCATATTTGGTTGGATAAACAGAGTGGTCATTAGACCTCTATTCACTTTTTTAGCCGGATTTATCGGGAGCTATGGTGTCATCATCCTTGTACTCACATTATTGGTAAAACTGCTGCTTTTCCCTTTGACCTATAAAATGCTTTACTCGCAGGCCAAAATGGGCGCCTTAAAACCCGAACTGGCTAAACTCAAAGAGAAAATTGGGGATGATCAGCAGAAGATTCAAATGGAGCAGATGAAGCTCTATCGGGAAACAGGCGTTAGCCCCCTGGGGGGTTGCATGCCTATGGTCCTCCAAATGCCGATATGGTTTGCTTTGTATCGCTTTTTCCCCGCCTCTATCGAATTCAGGCAAAAAGGATTTTTATGGGCTGATGACTTGTCGTCATTCGACTCCATTATGAGCCTGCCTTTTGATATCCCGATGTACGGCGCCCATGTAAGTTTGTTTACGTTGCTTTGGGCATTCACTACGGTCATTTATTCTTACTATAACAGCAAGCATATGGACTTTAGTGCTAACCCAATGATGAAATACATACAGTATTTCATGCCGATCATGTTTATTGTGTTCTTTAACAGCTATTCTTCAGGACTAACCTGTTATCTATTTTTCTCCAACGTCTTTAATATCTCTTCTACGATCATTACCAAACAGTTCGTAATTGACAACGAGAAAATCAAAGCAGAATTAGAGGCCAACAAGAAAAAACCGAAGAAAAAAGGTGGCTTTTCTGAACGGCTTGAAAAAGCCATGAAAGAGCAACAAGCCAAACAGGCACAACAAGCTATGGAAAGCGCAAAAAAGCGTAAAGAGGAGCGGAAGAAAAAGAAATAAGCATCTGTTTTTGTCCAAGAGATTTCTGAGACTAGTATTAACAGCTTAACTTAAAATACCAAGAATAATGATTTCATCATGAAGTACCTGGTTTGTTTGTTAGCTGTATTTTACCTGGTAGCCTGTTCTCCAAAAACGGGGAAAGAATTGGCGGGTTCCAAACAAACTCCGGTCGAAGTATCCAATGAACCGCCTTTGGTCCCTCCTCCCCCTTCCATTCCTGAACCTGAAACTTTGGCAGAAGAAGCCAGCCTGGTTGCCAGTATGGAAAAACGCCCTTGTTTTGGAAATTGCCCCGTTTATGAATTGAAAGTCTACGATGATGGCTTCGTAACATTTTATGGCAAAGCCTTTGTGCCAAAAATTGGTAAATATCGGGCTATCGCCAGCAAAAGCAAGATTGTTGATTTAATGATTCTTGCCGAAGAGATAAACTACTTTTCATTCAATGATCAGTATCCTGATAAGGATAACCGGATTATGTACGAATTTCCGGTTACCGTCACCTATCTAAAAATGGAAGGGCAGGAAAAAATCATTCAAAATCGGCACGACGGCCCGGTGAGTCTGAAAAGATTCGAAAAGATATTCGAATCCCTTTTCATGGAGCTCAATTGGGAAAAAGATAAACGTTGACCGAATGTTGCCAAACTGGCATGCTGTTCCTTTCCTCAGAGTTTGTATGCCATTTATCTCAGGTATTACAATAGCCTTTCATTTTGGCAAACCCAGTACATGGCCTTTATGCATCTTGTTGGCTGGATTAGGGTTACTCTGTATACTTTTTGCGCACCGGATTCCTTATCGATGGCGATGGGTATTTGGATGGATAACCACAATTTCATTTTTCTTCATTGGATATCAATCCACCAGCTATTTTGATGAAACGGTTAGTAATATTCATTTTTCGCATACTAGAGAAACTAATCTGACACTTATAGGGAAGGTTTATAAAATAAAAGAACGGAAGAATGGTAACCAGTACTATCTAAAACTTCTTTCCCGATTTAACGGGAAAGACCATAAAAATGTCACGGGCAACTTATCCGTTTACTTTAAAGGTGATTCCTCAATTCAAAGGCCTAAATTTGGAGACCTGGTCATCCTGTCAGGTATGGTCTCAGGGATTAATAGACCTAAGAATCCAAAGCAATTTGACTATGCCAGGTATATGCATTTCCAGAATGTCCATTATCAGGCCTATATCAAACCCTCCCATTGGGCAATTCTGGGACAGAACCCTCAGAAGAACATTCGGAAGATCTCAATAGCACTTAGAGATCGTTTTCTCGATATGCTGGAAAGCCGGGTAAAGCTTGAAAGAGAAAGAGGCGTTGCGAATGCACTCCTGCTTGGTTGGAAATCAGAAATCGATGAAAATGTAATCCAGGCATATCGAAACACTGGAGCAGCTCATGTACTGGCAGTCTCAGGATTACATGTCGGTTTAATTTTTCTGATCCTTAATACTTTTCTGAAGAAGTTGAGGAAAAAAGCAATGCTCCCAAGACTGATAAGAATGAGCTTATTACTTATTGGAATTTGGACGTATGCTCTAATCACAGGAGCTTCCCCATCAGTTCAACGTGCGGCAGCCATGCTATCTTTTGTCATAATCGGACAGACTTTGCAACGCCAAAACAACATCTTCAATACGTTGGCTGTTAGTGCTTTTTGTGTGCTATTGGTGAATCCTTATTTGTTGTCTAGTCCCGGGTTTCAATTATCATATATTGCTGTTATCGGTATCGTTTTTTTCCAACCAAGAATTTTTAAACTACTAAGTTTTAGAAATCCTTTGCTATCAAAAATCTGGGCATTAATGGCAGTATCTCTTGCGGCTCAATTAGTTACATCTCCTTTAAGTATATATTATTTCCACCAGTTTCCATTTTTCTTTTGGCTTACCGGTATCATAGTCGTCCCAATTACAGCAGCGATAATGCCCGTCGGTGTTGCCCTGTTTGTTTTTGGAGAAATTGATCGCATTGGAGTCTTTCTCGGAGATCTACTCAATGCTATGCTCTATTTTATGAATTATGCCGTAATGACTATTGAAAGCTTTCCTGATGCGGTCATTGATGGTATTTGGATGAGCCCCTTAACTTTAATTTTGTGTTATACATCTATGCTTGGAATTATGGCATTAATTACAACCCGTAGTCCCAGATGGTGGTTTGTGCCTATAGGATGCTTACTTACAATTAGTTTTACTTCTGCTTATCACACCATTACTATGATGGATAAAAGAACATTGTATGTTTATAGTCTTCATCAATCTTTTCAATCAGATCTAATTATTGGTAAAACAGCATACAGTTTTAATCAGTCAATAAATACCAAAGGTAAAATCCCTGAATCTAATTGGATTGTAGAACAATTTAGGGATGCATTAGGCATCCAATCATTAACAGCATTGTCACTACATAATGATTACCACGACGAAAACCTGTATTCCCGATCAGGCATCATTTTTACGCCTGAATTAAAGCTGGCATTCATAAATAAAGATTATAAACCAGGAAGCATTCAACCTTTAAGTTTAAATGGCATTATTATTACAGAAAAAGTAGCCGACATAGCTTCTGTTTTGGATGATTTTTCAATGGATTGGTTAGTCGATAATGGAAATAGGTCATTCTACCACAAAGAAAAATTTTCGGAGTTATGCAGGGACAGAATAATTGAATACCATAATTTGCGATTTGACGGGGCATTTATCTTAGAAATTCAAGAAAAGAATAAAGAATAGTCCCATCATTTTGTCTTATAAGTAACAACAAGAAAATTGGCTGATTTTTTGATAGTTTTGTTAGCGAAAAAAGAAAAATAATGAAAACGACTTTAGTGCTATTCTTTTCAATGACTCTTGTCTTAAGTATTGTAATGCCCATGCAGGCACAAAAAACATTAGTTGAAGGAGCTGTTTCCTATGTTGTTACAGAAGTTTCAGGAGATGGTATGGAAGCCGCAATGATGCGTGGCAGTGAACAAACCTTCTTCTTTAGCGATGATTATCAAAAAATGGACGTACAGTTATTGAATGGATCCGTTCATGTCCAGGTAATTTCAGAAAATAATGGAAACAACAGTTTGGTAATGATGGATGGCCTGATGGGAAAGGTAATGGTACGATCTGATGAATCAAGTGCAAAGAACAATATGGTTATCCCAAATTATGAGATCACCTACAATAAAAATGACAAGCGGAAAATTGCTGGGTTTGATTGCCATAAAGCGACATTAATTGCTCCTGATGGCAGTATTTTCATTTTTTATGTAACTGACCAGATCAAGCCCAAAAATTCCTTTGTCCAGAAAATGTTCAAAGGTTTAATAGGATTTCCGCTTGAGTATACACTCAACAGGGAAGGTCTAAAATTGACTTATAAAGCACAAAATGTCATTGATGAATATGACAAAGGAGTGTTTAATCCCACAACCCAGGGCTTCAAAGAAGTTACCCCTGACCAGTGGCAAAAGATGTTTGGCAAACTGGACCTGGGAATGTAGTTGGTTCAGCCTGACTGACTATAAATAATAAATTAATGAATCATTAGGGTTTGACTGGAGGTCGAACCCTTTTTTAGTTCCAATGTTTAGTTTGCTTCTTCCTTGGGACAAAAGATTCTTTCATCATAAAGACTAGTAAAACAACTAAAATTCCTACTACGATTATCTTACCTAACATGCTACTGAAGGATTGGTTAAAAATCAAGTACCTCTGTTAAAGTAATGAGCCTCCTATGCCCATTTACTCAAAGACCTGCAAATATCAAACCAAATAAATTCAGGTCTCTTTAATTATATGTGCCTTTAATAGAAAAAATGTTACCATCAATTTTACAAAAACTCTAATTCTTCCATTTTCATTTTATTTTTTAGGATATTATTTCACTGATAAATGAAATTATATTCATAAATAGATGATAAAATCAGGTAAACAGTGTGAATTTAAGGGTGTTTTTCGTGTTTCCTGAACAAAAATATAACTTTTTTGCGTCTTATGCATGGTTTTTCAACAATTTATTTATACTTTTGAAAAAAGCAACTTAATTTGCTGATAATTTAAAAGCACTTTTTCAAAAAATAAATGTCTAATGAGCAGTATAATCACCAAAAGATTTATCAAGTGCCACAATAAACTAAGGGAAGACAATCTTGTCCGTTCAAGCCGACAATTTGCCATGTCTTTGGATTATTTACCACAGAGCTTGAGTGAAATCCTGAAAGGCAGACGTGATGTCACCATTGAACTTTTACGTAAGTCTGTTGAGTTATACAAGATCAACCCGGTTTATATTTATACTGGTGAGGGTCCGATGTTCATGAGTGAGGAAGACCATAAAAGTTTTCGCGTTCTGACCATTGTAACTAATGCCCAGGATGACGAACGTATAGTACATGTACCCGTTCCGGCACAAGCCGGTTATGCCGGGGAAATGACTAATCCTACATTTATTTCGAATCTACCTACATATACATTACCTGATTATAAATACAAAGTAGGTACCCACAGGTCTTTTGACGTTGCTGGTGACAGCATGGAACCAACACTTTTTGAAGGTGATAAAGTTATATGCAGCTATCTCGAACCAACACTTTGGGAGTCCTCCATAAAAGATAATTATGTATATGTTGTCGTTACAAGAGGAGATGTGTTAGTCAAACGTGTTACTAACAATCTTAAGGAGCAAAAAACTCTCTTGCTCATTTCAGACAATACTTATTATGATCCTTTTGATGTTGAAATTGGCGATATCAGGGAAGTATGGTATGTAAGAGCCAAAATTAGTCCCTTCCTCCCCTCTCCACAGAACATTAATAATCTAATGAGAGACGAAATCAAAGAGCTCCATAAAACGATTAATCAACAATCTACATTAATAGAAAACCTTAATAAAACTATTGCCGGAGGACAAGCGGATGAGCAAGATCGCGATTCGAGGGACCCTGAGCGTGCACGACAACATGCGGGACAAGGTTGAGGATGTCGTCAACCG
>JBCCHF010000035.1:0-74431 GCA_039028895.1 Bacteroidota bacterium
AGATAGGATAATTCGATAAACTGAACTATGGAATTAAAGATCCAAAAAAATGAGGCTTTGCTGATTGTGAAGCCTAGTTTTTTAGCCGTTCTGTTATTAAAAAAATAACTATGTCCAACTATTTTGACATGAGGTGATAATTGTTGTTTCTCAATGCGTTCAATAATCGTTAGTAAAGCCTTGAAATAGTGTCCAAGTAAAATTCGTTTTGCCGGTTTTCCACGATCTGACCATTTAAAGTTTACCAGATAATCGAAGGTGAATATATTATGTAAGTCGTATTGTTTGTCTGTCTGAACCGTTGATAAAACATATGGATTCAGGTATTTATAATATCCGATTAACCTGAAAAAAGGAACACTGACAAGGTTGAAAACTGGCGCTAATAATGGGAGTAAAAGTAAGCCATAAGGCTTTAGGATCAGCGGCATGATCGCCCCAAATCCGACTACGATCAGGAGGATTGCAATTATCCATTGAGCGAGTTTTGGCAAGCTATAATATCCCTTCATTTTAAGGTGTTAGTTATATTAATGACGTTGTAAAGTTGATGGAGGTTCTACTTTTTTTCAATTCGATGTTCCATGGTTTCTCCTAGTTTCATCTTGAGCTCATATTCTGAAAAGTTACTGTCGAAAAATATTGCTGTAGATGGCTTGGAAAAGTGTGATCCTGTAAAAATAAATTCTATATCCCCTGGTTTGGCAGCCTTCTTAAATGCTGGGTGATTTCTGTCTTGTTCTAAAATAAGTCTAAGGTTTCTATACTCAAGTGGCAAGACCTCATTGCCTTTTGAATTAATCATTCCCCATAAATAATCATTGTCCTTTTCCTTTCTTACTGTGATGATATTCAAGGTTTTAATGGTTTCAAAAACCGACTCTTTCATTCCTTCCAGTAGGCGATTGTCTTCGTTATAGATGTTGAGGTGGTCATAAGGACCTAGTTTTTTCTTCGAAAACGGGTTATAGAGATAGAACTCCTTGTTTCCTGTGTCTTTGGCAAATAGTACTATCAGGTCAGCATTACTGATATACCCAATATTGTCGAATTGAGTTTCAAAAAGCAAGTCTCCGTTGGTGTTATACAAAAATTTTCCTGGCTTGACGTTATTAGAGGTTTCAGTGGAAACAACTATAGTTTGGGTGTGCTGGTCAATTACGATGTTAAAACAATCTATAAACCCAAAAACCAATGCTCCATTTTTGTCAAACAGTGCTTTTTGGTTGTTTTGATCACTGACCAGATAATACTCAGGCACATCTGGGTAAATCCTGTCTTCCATTGGAGGAAGTAGTAATTTTTCATGATTTTGAACTGTTCTAATCTGTTTGTAAATGGAGTCGATTAAGAGCTTGCCGTTTTTTGATTGTACACCAGATAAATTATCCTGATTTAATATTATTTCATTCGTTGTTACTGAGTTTCGGGGGTTACATCCGATGCTCAGCAGTGTAATTAGGAGCAGGTAATATCTTGTTCTCATTACGGTTAAATTAAAAAAGCCTCTTGAGGTCATTCAAGAGGCTTGCGTATATTTTGTATATCTGCATCAATAGTTTAGCCTCTGAAATGGGGTTCCATTTACTTTTAAAACCAGAATTGTATTGAAGTTAATGTTCATGTTTAATCGCTAATGGGCTGCAAATTAATGATTTTTCTTTCCGAAGTCAAGCGCGAGAAATCTTCCAGGTTTTTAGGGTGATCAGCGATTAGAATGTCTATACCCCGGGGATTCTTTTATTGGCCTGAGCCAGTGTAGCGGTTTTATTAATCCTTTTCGCTCTTGTTCCAGGGGTTTTGGCAAGCTTAATCCATCGCAGGGTAAAGCGTTTTACAGAATCAGGCAATAGGTCGAAATTTTCATGGGCTGGCGGAAACTTATCAAGTTCCTTCTTCAGATCTTCGGGTTTGATCAGAGCATCAACATCATCCATGAAATTCCAAAGGCCATTTTTTTTGGATGCTTCAATTGATTTGAAGCCAGCTTCTTCCATTTTGCGCTCTTCAATAAGCCTTTTCGCACGCTCCTTGTAACTTTTGGCCCAATGCTGTTTTCTTCTGGGCCCAATAAGTTGCATTGTTCTGTCAACGTCCAGTTTTCTTCGAATCCCATCTATCCAGCCAAAGCAAAGTATCTCATCCAATATTTCTGATGTAGATACATATTTGTCGGATATATGCTTCTTAAAAGTTACCAGCCAAATACTTTGTTCCTGGCCATGGTTTTTTATTAACCAATCCCTTAATTCTTCAGATGAGGTCACTTCGACTTTTTGAAAATTATCTGTTTTGATCATTTTCAAATATTCTTTCTGCCAGGGCAAACAATGAATCTGCCTATTCTTTGATTTTACTAACCAGGCAATAAATGCAATACCGCTTATTTACACAAAAAGGCCTTTGCATCTTCTTCGGACATCGTAACCAGTTTGTCAATATCGGCTGTTAATTTTAGATCAGATTGGCAAGTTACCAACTCATATTGGGCAAAAGGTTCGGACTCACCATTTTTATAGCTATACCTTTTTTCAAGGCATTTGAGCATTTTACCATCTTTAAAGAAGGTTCTGTGATCATCAACCATAAACGTTTCACCATTTTGGACAACATGGTGATAGAATTGGTAAATCAGTTTGCCGCCTTCAAAGTAATGATGTTTAACGGAACTGTTATCATCTTTGTAGTTGGAGATGCTCAGCAGATGTACTTCATCATTATCATTATAAAGACGTTCTAAATGTGCTTCACCATTTTCACATTCCAAAGTAAATTGGTCTTTTTTCTTTACATGTTCATTTTTAATGGCAACAAATTTTTTGTCGACAGTTTCCAGGTGTTCAGCATGTTTTGTTATAAAATCTGAGTATTCCTGGACTGACAATTCACTATGTGGTTTATCCTCGAGTTCTGGTATGTTTTCAGGTTCATCTGTTGTAAGCGAATCGACTTGATCTGCTTCATCACTCTCCGTGACATCGCCATTATTCGAGTCTGAAGAAGTCAATTGGTCGCAGCCTTGAAAACATAAGCAAACTGTTGTTAGGAATAACAATAATAGGAAAAAGTATTTGGTTCTCATTGGTTGGTTTTTGTTGTCCCATTAAAATGAGACAGTTGGTTATTGAAATATTGGGTTTTTAATTGTTTTAGGTTCGCATCTTGTAATATAACGATATTTGAACTATATGTTTTTCTAAAGTTATGGTTTTCCTTGAATTACTGCCATTTAAAGGATATGCCGATTATTTAACAAAAAAACTTATATTAAAAAGGGACAAACAGGATGGATAAATAACAAAATCAAATAATTATGAGAATCATTGATATGAAACTGCGGGACAGGAACAACCCGAACCTCATCATTGTAAAAGGGGCACAGGAGCATACTATTGCTCGAAAGCTGATTAAGGAGTATGTTGATTCTTTAGATTTCAATCTGGATTTCCAGGATATCGATTACGAACTTGAGTATTTGAACATCTATTATGGCTTTCCCGGGGGGCTAATTATTTTGGCTAAAGCCGAAGACGAATTTGTAGGAGTTGCCTGCCTAAAAGACCTGGGTAACTCCTTCTCAGAGATCAAAAGGATGTATGTTAAGCCCGAGTTTCGCGGAAAAGGGCTTGGGCGAAAAATATTAAATAAAATCGTCGATGAGGCCAAAAGACTGGGCTTCCGTTTTGTACGTTTGGATACCATGCCAGATATGAAAAGTGCAATTCATTTATTTGTTACCAAAGGCTTTTATGAAATTGAGGAATTCGGCACTAATAAATTGGACGGTGCTCGCTTTTTGGAGTATAAACTGTAGTTACAGCACTAAATTTAGCGAACAAGCTATTAATGTTTCCAAAGGTGCCAACGAGTATCTACGTTCAATGATTTTGCCCATTCAATCTCAGAAACTCCTGTAGCCGTGGCAATTTGGGCATTTAGATGCTCAGTTAACGTCAAACAAGATACCCAATAACCGGAGTCTTCCCTAGTGCATTGCTCACCAGGATTCATGGAATCGGTATTTATTGAAGACAAAGCATAGACAAAGGGGCATGCTGTGGGTTTAACCGGGAAACACCCCAATTTCTCAAAAATTGGCAAGGTAACCTTAAGAGAAGAAATACCCATTAACAAGACTGATTCTGATGATTTGAATTTATTGATCCATTGTTGCCTTAGAAAAAGGCTTAATCCTTTTCTTCTGAATTTAACGGCTGTCCATCCTGTCAGAAAAAGGTAGGCAGATAAGGTTACAGGTAATTGAGGAACAGATTTAATGGCTTTACCCTCTTGCAGGATTTCAGATTTTCTTAGTCTTGCGACACAACTCAAGTGACTGATAATTTCATTTTGATAAAGAATAATTGCAGTTTCTCCTCTTTTAAACCGTTCTGCTAATAGTGCCGGGGTGATTTTTGCAAGCGTCTTCTCTTTTTTTATTTGTATCGAAAGATTGACCCAGATTTGGGGATGGACTTGAAGGTCCTTGGAAAGTATGCTTGAGCCATTTAATTCCTGGAGTTCAAAAAGCATAATTGGAACTTTTTAATTGGGGTTTTTTAAAATATAAACATTTTATTCTACCCAAACTTCCTTGAAAACCCTTAGATAGTTTCCGCCTAAAAACTTAATCAACGTTTCTTCTGAATGGCCTCGTTCAATGAGGGCTCCCAATAAGTTAGGCAACTTTGAAATGTCTTCCAACCCGGGCGTAACAAGTTGATGACCATATAAATCACTGCCTAATCCAATATGATCACTTCCCATTGCTTCCAAAGCAGTTTCAAAATCCTTAACTGCGGCGTCCAGGTTTCGGTAAAGGATCCAAATCATCCCTAAAACGCCATGGCGGTCCGCAATTGCTTGCAGCATGGCTTTGTCTCTTGGCAATTCAAGCCTTGGGCGAGGCAGCCTACCATTCATCAAATCCTGATCTTCTGGTAAAGTTGAATTGAACATGGTGGATGTTGAGTGGGAAACAATAAAAGGTTTATCCGTTATCTCCAGAATATCCCAAAATGATTGTTCTCCAATATGGACAAGGTCAATGACGATTCCTAGCTCGCATAGGCGTTGCACCAGACTTTTGCCAAGCGCGGTTATGCCGCCTTGTTTTTCAGCCCCCCAACAGCCTTCTGCAAAAATATTCCGTCGAGTATGTGTTAGACTAACTGCCCGAACCCCTAAAGTATAGTACAGGTCTATCATCCTGGTGTCTGATCCAAGTGCTTCACATCCTTCAAAGGTTAGTACCCATCCGATTTTTCCAGTTTCTTTGGCTTTTAGAATGTCAGTTACCTTGGTGCATAACATTAAATCTTCATTTTCCCGAATAGTCTTATGGAAGTACCAGGCCATTTCCATACCTTTTTTAAAGGGCGCGTCTAACTTGGTATCGTCGAGGTAAATTGCGCAAAGCTGCGTATTTATGCCTCCTTCTTTCCAACGCGGAATGTCATATTGCCCCATGCAGCCATAGAATATAGTATGCGGATCGAAGCCAAACTTTACTAGCGGATTGTTTTCTAACCCGGCAGGAGCTATCCAGTTTTTAGCGGAGGGAATTTCAACTCGATGCTCAATGTTTAGCTTTTCCTCGGTTATAGGAATCAAGATATCACTATGACCATCAATTACGATAGCTTGCTTTAGTAGTTGCTTTATTCTGATGTTGGTTGTATCGGAAAACATAGCTTGGGGTTAAGGCAGAAATAGGTTCATTCTTCACTGTCATCAAAACTCATATGAACCGGAATTCGCAAATTGGATTCGGTAATTATTAAACGCCTTATTCGAAGATACGGAATGCAATAAATCAAAATAACAATCAGAATAAAGAGGATAAAGCTTCCCCAACTGTGTGTTACATTAAGATTGGTGATTGAGGGAATCAGAAAGACAAAAAATCCTAATCCAAAGAAAAATAATGATTCAAACCGCTGCCAAATAAAGGCATCCAGAGACTTGAGATCATCACCATATTTTCTGATGATTATGTTTAGAATAACAATCCATAAGATAAGAGCGGCAATATTGGGCAAAATTGAAATTGAATTCAATGCCTGGAGGTTTCCAAAATCAATAATTCCAAACATGATAAAAAACAGGCCAATCAATTCCCAAATCCCCAAGCCACTGTCTGGTTTCTCCTTTAAAACTGGAGTTGACCAGAAGAATATTATAGCCCCTATAACGTCATTAAAGAAGTCAATTTTGATCAATATGTTGTTGGGGAGTTTGAAATGAATGTCAACCCAGATTAAGGTGAGACCAAGAAAGGAATAGACAAACTCTCTTTTCATCTTATTATAAGATTTTGTGTCCAGGATGTCACTTTAAATGCCTTCTTGCAAGATCTTGCTTATCCTGTTTTTACGGTCTTGAATTTTAGCATTCGACATTGCATTTATAAACTCAGCTAGCCAAAATTCATCTATTTTTATTTGCCCGAGGGATAAGTTTAATTCTTGAAACCCTAAAGCTTTATTAAATCGGGCAAAATTTCTATGCAACCTACCTTTTTTATTTGAGGGCTCATAAGATTCATCAATTTGTAAGCAAATAAATTTTTGACCGGAAACGTCTGTCAAATAGGCATTATGGATGATCTCCCAATTAATAATATCATGTTTAGTCGTTCTATCCCACACACCTATTTCATTAATGATTATCTGCGGACGCCTATCAAATAAATGAAAAAATCCTACCGGGTAACCTAAGCCGAAAAAGCAAATTGACATCCAACCAATCCATTTAGGGGAATCGGTTGAAGCAACAAGCCATATTCCTGCAAAAACAAATATTGAACAAAGCAATAGAAGTTTCACAGCTCTCCATGGCGATTTGTGAAGTTTAATTTCTTTCAATCAAAATAGAATTTGTCAACATTTCATCTCATCCGACAAAATTTGGCCATTTACTCATGTATTTTATAAAGTTGTCACCTAATCCCTCATTTTGAAGGTATTGCTTAGATACTGGTGTTTCTACAGGTCTGAAATTTGTGTTATTAATTACTTTAACAGGAAAGTCATGATGGAGTATGGCAGAACGCCCTATTGTGACAAAATCTACCCCGGCGGCTAAAACATTTTGCACATCTGTTCCATTTCTGATTTTTCCGGCAACAGTCAAGCGTACATGCTTTAGGTCCAACCCAGTAAAGTAGCTGAGTAAGGGTTGGTTTTGATATTCTTTTTCTTCGGGTAATTTATTTACATCCCATAGAGAGATGTCTAAAAAATCAACCTTATTTTCATTAATCAATCGTTCACATATCTGTATGATCTCCGCTAGTTTTAGGCCAAATTTCTCAGGCGAAAGTCTAACTCCAAGCAGGAATTTATCACCACACCTTTCTCTGATTCCAGCAATAATTTCAAACAAAATCCGGGCTCTGTTTTCCAGGCTTCCACCATATCGATCCGTTCTTTTATTGATGGTAGGGCTTAGAAACTGAGTTAAGATATATCCATGGGCACCATGTACTTCTACACCATCATAACCGCTTTTTTGAGCCCTTATTGCAGCTTCAATAAAGTCATCTTTTAGTTTGATGATTTCATCTGAAGAAAGTGGACGGGCCCCATGTTTTTCATTTGCTGAAGGACAGACAGGCGTTTGTTGAATCAGCTCGGCAGGTGATCGCATTCCAGCATGATGCAGTTGAATGACGGCAAGACTGCCATATGATTTAATTTTCTGACTCAGTCTTTTATGTCCTTTGATATGCTTATCAGAAAAGATGCCTAGTTGTCCGGAAAACCCCTTTCCACAAAACTGGACATGAGCAGCACAGGTCATTACTAAACCAAATTGGCCTTTTGCTCTCATGGTTAGCCAATGATATTCATCATCAGATAATTGCCCGTCTTCAAAACTTTGAGTATTGGTAAGCGGGGCTAACATGAACTTATTCTTCATAACAAGTCCACAAGCAAAGTGGACAGGAGAATCTAAGCTGTTCTTCATCTTTCACTAAGTCAGTTGATGGACTGGTTTAATAGGAGAGTAAATGCCCTGGTTTTGTGGTCATGTCAGTGGTTGGCGGAGCGAATTGCGTCAATTTAATGCCTTTCACAGCATAATGGTACTCATCCATAGTTGGTGTTCTGCCCAAAATTGCAGAAAGCACGACAACTGGTGTTGAAGCCAGGAGAGATTCTCCTTTTTTGCGATCTGCATCTGCTACCACACGACCTTGGAATAAACGGGTGGAGGTTGCCATTACGGTATCTCCTTTTTCAGCTTTTTCCTGATTACCCATGCACAGGTTGCATCCGGGGCGCTCCAGGTACAAGATGTTTTCGTACTCTGTACGCGCAACCGTTTTGGGCGCATTATCATTAAACTCGAAGCCTGAATACTTTTGCAGGATTTCCCAGTCACCTTCTTCTTTGAGTTCTTCAATAATATTGTAGGTCGGGGCTGTTACTACAAGCGGAGCCTGGAATTCTACTTTACCGTATAATTCTTCAAGATTTTTGAGCATCTTGGCCACAATCTTTATATCGCCTTTGTGGACCATACAAGAGCCGACAAAACCAAGGTCAACATCTTTATCACCGTCATAATAAGAAAGCGCTCTGATGGTGTCGTGGGTATATCGTTTTGAAACATCTTCGTTATTCACATCCGGGTCTGCTATCATCGGCTCATCAATGATGTCAAGGTCGACTTCAAACTCTGCATAATATTTTGCATTTTCATCCGGAGCCAAAGGCAGTTTTTCACCAGATCGAATTTCGTTAATCCGTTTATTCGCTTTGTCGATAAGGCTTTGGAGCACTTGTTTTTGGTTATCCATGCCTTTTTCGATCATGATCTTGATTCGACTCTTTGCAATTTCCAAAGACTGAATCAGGGTATCCGGTTGAGAAATACAGATAGAGGCCTTAGCTTTCATTTCGGCTGTCCAGTCGGTAAAGGTAAAGGCCTGGTCAGCCAGAAGCGTACCGATATGTACTTCAATAATTCGACCCTGGAATACATTTTCACCTTTAAAGTGCTTTA
The DNA here is from genome assembly GCA_039028895.1 of Bacteroidota bacterium. GTDB lineage: Bacteria > Bacteroidota > Bacteroidia > Chitinophagales > Saprospiraceae > JAHDCJ01. The sequence goes on from JBCCHF010000035.1 coordinate 9,013, forward strand.
ACATTTGGGCTTGTGTGGCATGTACCACATCACGGAAATCCATATGGTCTGCCATCTTGCCCTTAAAAGTCACCTTTACGGATTCGGGTATGGGCATGGAGGCTTCACCTGTAGCCAATGCCAATGCAACGGTGCCGGAATCTGCTCCAAAAGCTACGCCTTTTGACATTCTGGTATGCGAATCACCACCGATGATTATCGCCCAGTCGTCAATTGTGATGTCATTGAGTACCTTATGAATGACATCTGTCATTGGGTGATATACGTCTTTGGGGTCACGACCTGTGATCAATCCAAAGTCGTTCATAAACTTCATAAGTCGAGGCGTATTTGCCTGGGCTTTTAAGTCCCAAACTGAAGCGGTGTGACAACCTGATTGGTAACCCGCATCAACGATAGGCGAAATCACTGTAGCAGCCATCATTTCCAATTCCTGTGAAGTCATCAGCCCGGTTGTATCCTGCGAGCCAACAATATTTACATTGACGCGAACATAGGAGCCTGCGTGCAATATTGCTCCAGAGGTACCAACAGCATTTTTATTAAAGATTTTTTCTACAGCTGTTAATCCCTGACCTTTATTAGAAATCTCCTTTGATGGGGCATAAACTGGTGGCATATCTATGCCAAGCGCCTGGGCTGCAAAAGCCTGAAGTTTTTTTCCAAACACCACGGCATAAGACCCCTTTGCACGAATAAACTCCATTTTCTGGGGTGTGAGCGAGGAAGAAATATCAATTAATTCATTGCCATCGGCATCGTATAATTTCTTCTGCCTGGTATTGATCGTCAGTACGGTTCCGGTGTCAACAGAATAAGTTTGCTTCAGAATGGGTTCACCATCTTCGTCAACGACAAGATCACCATTTTCATCAACCTGTTTTACCCAGTTTTTGAGGTCGACACCAATACCCCCTGTAACGCCAACAGTAGTCAAGAATATAGGAGAGATACCATTGGTGCCAGCAACAATTGGGGCAATATTAATGAAGGGAACGTAAGGACTTGCTTGTTTACCTATCCAAAGGGCCACATTATTGACACCAGACATTCTGGAAGAGCCGACACCCATAGTGCCTTTTTCTGCGAGCAGCATTACTCTTTTATCCGGATGTGCTTCTTTTAACGTTAACAATTCTTTTTGTCGAACTTCATCAAATTCGAACATACATTGTCCGTGCAATTCTCTGTCTGCTCTCGAATGCGCTTCTTTACCAGGCGAGAGCAAATCGGTAGAAATATCTCCTACGCCAGCCACAAAGGTGACCACCTTGATCTCTTCTTCTACATCTGGTAGTTTGGTGAAAAATTCTGCCTGTGCGTAGCTTTCTAATATCCCGGTGGCAATGGTACTGCCGGCTTTGTAAGCTTTTTCAAGTCGCTCCATATCGGCCTCGTACAAGAAAACTTGTGTTTTCAGTACAATGGCTGCTTCTTTAGCAATTGCTTCGTCGTCACCCAGGGCCAGATCCAGTAATACTTTTATAGAAGGGCCACCTTTCATATGAGACAACTGTTCAAAGGCGAAGCCAGGAGAGATTTCCTTAATTTGGACTTCCCCAAGGATGATCTCCTTTAAAAATTGGGCTTTAACGCCTGCCGCACTTGTCGTTCCCGGCAATACATTATAGATGAAGAAACTTAGAGAATCATCTCGATGCTCATGGTTATCGTCTTTGATTTGTGCAATCACTTCGCTGATCAAATCTGCGCCATCAATCGGCAGAGGATGCAGCCCCTGCGCTTCTCTATCAATAATTTGCTTTAGATACTCGTTGTATTTACTCATATGAAGACCATTTCTCTAAAAATCGGTTAGAACCGCGAAAATAAACAATTTATAGCTTTTTTATAAGGCTGACTTTGCTCAGTTGCCTGTATTTGAAGCACTTCAGTACTTATATTTCTTCTAAAACAATTAAATATTCTCTTGAAGACAGGAACCTTCTTCCTGCTTTCATCTTTTGGCTATGACTCATGCAGGAATTAAAGCTGAATGCCGATTCACTAAATTGATAAGTACCTTTTAAGGCACCGATAAAGTAGATGGCACATTCATAAACAGAATGTTCGTCATCCGGGCAAGTGCCAACAGGATTGATATTCAAGCCTTTATTTATACTTTCAAAACCAATAACTCTTCCTCATGGCAGGAAAAGAGGCAAGCGATAAGTAAGGTTCCTACAATCTTTTTCATTTGGTTATCATCTTTTCAGTTAAACAACCACACCTTATTAACATCACTTTGAGGTTTAAAGTTGACAAATTCAGTTTATGTGTTTTGTAAAGTTGGTCCTTAAGCGTATGGACTCAAAACCTGGTCTGAAAATACCATGGACATGGCTTTTGCATGACTCGTCATATAGAAGTTATCGATCTCGATAAACAGCCAACAGATGAAGCTCAATCTGCTAAAGATGAAAGATGTGACTTTTCTTTCACTTTAATGTTAAGACTATTGAGCGTGTTTAGGTCCAGCCATCTATAAGGCAGGTTATTGTCTTTTTGATATTGAATTATGGTTTCTTTAAATGCGCCTTCAAAATTCGAACTCTCCTGTAGATTGACTGTGTATCCTTTTTTCTTCAACTGTTTGTTGATGACTTGAATTATTTTGTTATCCACATCCTTGTCGCAAATGCCTTTGATGCGCTCGGAATATTTTGGTGTCTGATGATGGATGACCGTGTTTTGCCAACCGGCTCCTGTGTTATTCGGGCCTTGCAGAAAGACATATTTTTCTACGTCATAATCTTCATTTTGAATGTTAGCTTCATACGCCGCCCTGTTTTCTAGCTTAAACAAATTTTTTGTTTTCTTATCTACCTTGAAATACATGGTATCAATTTGACTATCTCCGGGTTCATTGTCTTCTAGTAGATGAAGCACTTCCATGTGCGGAATATATTCTCCTTCTATTATCGAGGAACCAATGCATAATTCTTCGACGTGAATTACTGATTTGCAAGACATCAGTAAAACCGAAAAGAGTATTATCAGATTTAAGGTCTTCATGAATGAATACTTTTGATCTTTAACGATGTGCTAAAGGATAAGGGCATTTGGGAAACCGTAATCCCTGTGTCGATTACAAAGGTTTACGTCCGGTAAATCTGACTACCGAACCCTTTCCATTGTGGTAAATACCTTCTGTAAGTTGAACTTCTTTTTCGATCAACTCGATAATCTCATAACCTTCAAAATCAGTTTTCAATTCTTCTACTGAGAATAGCGAGTCCAGGTTCCTGGGTCCTCCAACCTTTTCATTGGCCTTGCGATATTTTAAGTGGTTTTTTCCAAATGCTTCAAAAATTATGGTGCCGCCTTTTTTTAGATAAGTGCTGAGTAGTTTGTGATAGTCTGACTTGACATCTGCGGGGAAGTGTGCATAAATAAGCACTATCGCATCAAATTGTTCGTCTTTATAATTCAAATTGGGGAGTTGTCCAACCTGATAATCAATGGTCACATTGTGCATTTGGGCAAACTGATGCGCTTTCCTTTTGCCTTCTATACTAATGTCGAATGCAGAAACTGTCCAACCTTGCCTGGCGGCATAAATGCCATTCCGGCCTTCTCCTTCTGCACCGAACAAGATGGTTCCCGGTGCCAGTTTATCCAATTGCGCTTTAAGATAGTCATTGGGTTCGGTGCCGTAGGCGAATTCGCTTTTGGCATATCTTTCATTCCACTTTTTTTGCCAGTCAATAGCCATTTTGATTTAGTTTTGGTCTGCAAAATTTGATTTTGATGTATTTCCCAAAATAGCAAATGTCTTCTTTATTTGATTTCTCTTTTTTATATTTTAGAATTCCCCAACAGACAGGTTTTTCAGAAGCGGATTATGGATAACATCAATGCTGGTCAACAGATTTCCGCCAATGTTAAGATGTTCCAATAGATTTAAATTACTTATATCAATGGTGTTAAGGGCATTTCCGCCAAGGATAATATTAACAAGCATTGTGTTTTGGCTAAGATCAATGCCCGCAATCTGGTTAAATGACAAATCCAAATAATGTAACTGACTTATAGCACTGACATCTGCTGTCGCCAGGTTATTACCAGATGCAAATAGCGAATCGAGATTGATGAATACTTCGATTCCTGTCAGATCCGATATACCAAGTGCTTCAAGGTGCAAAGAGGTGACTGGCAAGGCGTCAGTATTGAGAATATTGCCGTTTAATCCATTATTGTCAATGCCTGCGTTGATAAGGGCTTGTTCAAATGCCTGATCAGGTACAAGTGTTGTTTGAGCAGAAAGAAAAGTGCCCAAAAGCATGAGCATAAGTAAGCAATTACATTTCATGATAAATGAGGTTTTATCATGAATAGAGTCAAAGCTAGTTAGGTCATCAATTTTTTTGAATTAATCCTGAACATCGTTTTCGAAATGCCTTAATCAAAATTAAATTTGCTGCGTTTGTCTCAGAAAACAAAATCCATACAAGCTCTTAATCCCGCAGTATTGTCTATTTGTTTGTGATAGTAGATTTTATTGTTTCAACCCAAAGTTGATACCCCATTTCATTTAAGTGCGTACCATCAGAAGTGAGAAGGGGCTGTATTAAACCATCAACACCAACAAATTTTTCAAACAAGTTTATCAATTGGTAATCGGCATCTTTTTCATGCATGCTGATTATGGCATTTACTGTATTAATATTATCCGCCATATAACCTTCGGAGGTAGGCAGTATTGTTTGTAAATAGATTTTTGTATCAGGCGATCCTGCATGAATAAGCTCAGTGATTTTAATGATATTATCGGCCACGTATTCGGGAGAGGGTATTTCTTTTTGATAGTATAAATTGAATAAATCATTAATGCCAATTAACAAAAAAACGGTTTTAGGTTTATAGTAAATTAATTCGTCAAGCCGTTTAAGAACGCCATCTGTCACATCTCCTGCAATGCCACGATTATGTACGTTCTCTAAACCTAATTTTTCACCCCAGTTTTTTCCTTGCTCGGTGATACTATTTCCAATAAATACGATGTCGCCGAAATCTAAAGGCGACTTTTTAAATGCTTCAATTCTTTGATTGTAATGGATCTTAGTCCAATCACCATGATACTGAATGCTTGTCGATTTAGATGGATACAGCTGGTCGAGGAAGGATACTTCGATGAATGAGCTTTGAAACTGAACTGGCATACTTTGACCAGGAAGTAATTCTACAAAATTTCCTTTGTCATTTTTTATCCAAACCGCTAAGTTTTTTGACGGATTAAAAACAGAACCGTTTGAATATGATAAATTCTTGATGGCTGTTAAATAATCGACTATTTCAATAGTTTGGGCATACCAGATATCTTTATTATTCCCTAGTAAATTGCAAATAGAATCCGCCAATGTCCAATTGTTATCAAACTCATAACTATGGCCCCATATATTTAGCAATTGCATTTCATCAGGTTCATTATATATGAAATAAGAACCAAAATTCAGGGCGTCAAAAATATGACAGGTCGGATGGAGTGTTAAAAAATTTGATGCGGGTAAATCAAAGCTCCGAGTGGCTGAAGTCGTTCGAGCATATTTTATCTTCAACACGTTCAAGGTCTTTAAGGTCTGATCGTCATAGGCTCCAAAAGGATAAGCCAAGCCTTGTACCTGATCATGATCTGTCTGTTTTATCAATTGGTTAAGCCTATCAATATCGGGGGCTATTTCCATCCTGATAAATGAATCTACCCGATTATTTAATCCAGCATGATTTACACCGTGACTTGAAATTTCATGACCACGATAAATAGTGCTTACCTCGGTTTCACTCACAAAGTGTGTATCGTAGCCTAATTCTGAACTTAACCATTCCGCTTTTTTGCCTAATCTGCCTGAATTTAAATGAAAGGTCCCAGTTATGTTTGCCATATTTAGCTTTTCCAATAAAACCCTGTCGTGCTGAGGGCCGTCATCAAAGCTCATTATCAAAGCTTTTAGTTTGCCATTAGGGAAGCTAAAGTTTTTAGTGTTAATCAGTTTTTTTTACTAAAAGTTGCCTTTGTCAACATAAACTCCAAAGGGATATTTAGTCTTTTACTCCAGGCATTTTCACTATGATTCTCTCCGGGGAAATATCTGGTAAGCCAAGTGCTTTCGTTGAAGCCCTTTTCAATCATTAATTGATCTACTTTCTTCTGGATATCAGGATATAATTGATCCAGGGTTTCATCTCCACAATCGAAATATATTTTATTTTTTGAAGCACTGGGAAGGTGCTTGTCCAGGTACTCGATAAATGCTTCAGGCATTGGGTTGTTGTCGAGTGTAAATGTACCTGGCCAATGTGTTGATAAGCAAGCAGCACCTCCAAAAATATTTGGGTACTCGCAAATGGCATACATAGAAATTAAGCCGCCCATACTGCTACCCACAACATAGGTATTTGCTTTATCCGTATAAACGGAATACGTCTTGTCAATATAAGGTTTCAACTCATTGACAATAAATTTAAGATAGTTATCTGACTGGGGTTTGAATGAATTCTTTAGTGGAACATGAGACTGCTTGAGTTGTGCAGTTACAGTGTCTTTCTCAGTTTTGGACAAAGATTCAAAGGGCTTCTCAGGAAAATAATCTGCGTGTCTTGTGCTGCCACCATTCCAAATACCGACCACAATAAATTCTTCAATGATATCAGATTTAAACAAATCAGCAGCTACATCATCTACATTCCATGCCTGTTTATTCCAGGAGCTTTCCGGGTCGAACAGCATTTGTCCGTCATGCATGTATAAAACTTTATATTGACTCGATCCAGAATAGCCATCAGGAAGCCAAATATCAATATTTCTAGCGGTAATATACGTTGACTGAAAATTCTCAATACGTTCAATTTTACCTTCTACTACTTTAGGGAGTTGGTTTTGCGCCATTGCGAAAAGGGGAAAAGAAAAAATTAAGATAAGGCTTGCTATTGTTTTCATTTTCAAGGTTTAGTAATCAGAGAAAATTATTTCGCCGCTGTTTTGTATTTAAAAATGAAGCTTGTGATCAAATCGCGATTAACACTTGCGTTTTCATTCGAAAGTTCATTCCAAAGGCTCAGATGGGTATGGTCATAAAGGCTGATGACTTGGAATTCTTTATTCCCGTTTTTCAGAATTTCTGACTCAAATTTTCCATTGTAAACATAAGTTTGTCCTTCGTTAATTAGTAAAATTGGGAGGGTTAAATTTTCTGCATACGAAACAGGCGAAGCTTCTAAATGTGCTTCATGCGATTCACCAAATACAGGGTTGATATGATTGGTAACATAATTGGAGTCGATTTCTGCTAATAATTTCTTGTATAAAGGTATATCGTAACCTCCCGCCACCGGAATAATACCTTTAATGACTTCAGTCTTCAAGCCCAAGGCCTCGAGGTACTTTTTATCTGATGCCAGCAACGCGCTGAGGTGGGCGCCACAGGAGTAACCCCCTACAAAAATATTATTGTTATCATAGTTGTGCTGGTCTTCATTTTTATAGATCCACTCAAAAGCCTTTGCTACATCTTTGATATGCTCAGGGTGTTGAATGCCTGTTTCTCTTTTTGGCCGTCCGTCGAGCAGGGCAGGACTTAACCTATGCCCAACAGCAATTACGACTATTCCCTTTTTTGCAATTTTTCTGCAAAAATCCATTTGTTGATGCCTGTCTACATAGGCCCATGCTCCTCCACCGAGCCACATTAGCACCGGGGGCTTTTCTACACCTGCCGGTAACACAATATTGACCTTGGTGTATATGGAATCCGCTGTTCCGTTGTTGTAGTAGCTAATGTCTGAGATTTCTTCAAGTTTGAATTCATTGGTTTGAGCGCATGCGAGTGTAAGCACTGAAACTGCGATTAATACGGTGGATATTTTTAGTTTCATAATTGATGTTTATTAAAATTGATAGACCCGACTATGGGTAAACGAAACACTGCTAATTCTCCATTAGAAATGATTCCATTTGGTTAGATTAGATCATTATTATAAAAAATAGCGTCATAAATATTATCAGGTAATCGATGGTTTGCTTTTTTCTATCAGAAAAGAACCAATGCGCTCTTTGGGTCAATTAAGGATTAGACACCTTTAATCTTTTTTTCAGGACGCCATTAATATACCTCATTATTTTTATCAACATGAATGCACCGATTACCCAAATAATAGTTACAATTATTTTCTCTTGAATGCCCATTTTACACGTTTAGGAGATTCTTTGAAGTACTAAATCAACACTTTTTTGGTCGGCACTATTTGCCAGGTTCAAATTTTTCAAAGCTGTTCCCCGTTAGTTTGTAAACCCCGTCATTCCTTGTTCCCAACCAAATTGTACCGTTTTTATCTTCGTAAATTGAAACCAACAAAACACGCTCTTTCCCGTTGTGGATTTCCTGGTTTGAAAGCGTGATCCCATTATATCTCCAAATTCCACCCCGATAAGTTGTCATCCATAAATTACCTTTTTGATCGGTGGTACCAGAATTGAAATAAAGAATTTTATCTTTTACCACGTCTCCAGGCAGGTTCACAGCCTTCACTTTTTCATATCCTTTGGGTAGATTCGGATTGATTTTGTACTTACTATAAAAGTTACTTAGCCACATATAACCGTCTTTGTCCTGGATCATTGAACGTACACCAGGTACTCTGCCATCGGGAAGGGTCGAGAGTTCTTTCTCGCCAATCCATAAAAACGAGTTCCCATCATAGCGAAATGCGCCTGCATTTTCGGTGCCGAACCAGATATTTCCATTTTTGTCTTTGTCAATTCCATAAACAGAATAAGGATTAAAGGCCATTTCTTTAAGCGTAATATTTACGCCAAGTTTTAACAATAATGAATCTTGCTTTGGCAGCTTTAAATCGTGAAGCCGCTCCCCGTCAAAACGATATAAATAGTCGCCAATGCCATTAAACCATAGGTCCGTTGAGTTATTCTCCCAGGTGCTTTTCGACGTGTTCAGGACCTCTAGGGTGATTAATTCAGAACCGTTAAATTTGCTCACTCCTACAGGGGTTTCTATGAAAATATTTCCTTTATGGTCTTCTTGAATTCCTCGTATGGTATTATCCAGCAATCCTTCGTTTGTAGTCATCAGTTTCAGGGCCATACCATCATATTGATAAACGCCTTTACCGTTACTTCCAAACCAGTAATTTCCTTTAGAATCATGGAAGATCGCCCATATATCATTATCAAGTACAGTGACGAGTTGACCGATTTCACTAGGCTTAGTTTCAACCTGTATAGATTCAGGTTTTACTTGTCCTTTACAACAAATAAAGTTAATGGAGACCAGCGTAATTATTATTGCCTTTATTGAATTTATGTTCATGGCAGGTTTCTCTTTTACTGATTATGGCTGATATCTGGCAAAAGCCATATGTCAGTTGATAACTGTATTTCAGGTTGCCTATGTTTACTTCGTGCCAATTCCAGAAAATAATATTTTTCTATATTACTTTCTGCTCAAATTGGAAATTATCAATAGAAGCTGTCTCAAAAATGTTTTTGAGACAGCTTCTTGTAAAATCCCAGACTATGAAAAAAGTATCAGTCATTTTCTTTTGGTGTTTAACCACAATGTTGATTATGACATGTGGCTCTTCAAGGTTTGTACCTTCAGAAGATATGACTAAGTTAGACCTTCAGATAAAAGATTACGTGATTAAGCCAGGTCAAAAACTTTATTACGCAGCAAAGGTCCATGCTTCGGTTGGTAGTGCTGTGTCAGTATCAGTGGCAGATAAAACGATTGTCAAAATCGGCGATGAAATTTTCGAATATGATAACCCCAAAAATGCAAAAATGCCTGGAGGAGACGCAGCAACCGAATATTATATTTTTGAGGGCGTGAAAAAAGGAGCAACTACGATACAGATTGACGAAGTTTTCAGAGGGGAAATTGAAGCCTCACATTCTATCAAGATTAATGTTGTTGAATAGGCGAGGGGGTCGGTCTTTATATTTCATTTCAGGCTAATTTAAATACCCCGACCTCTTCTTCAATCCCTTTCAAAGGAACTTTCCCAAGGTCTTTTTCAAATTCTGGTTTTTTGGATAATGCATTATAGGTATTTGCCGAGACCAGGAATTGGCTCTGGTGTTTTTTATTGAGTTGCTCCACACGTGCAGCAATAATTACATGCTTACCTGTAAGTGAATAGAATCGTCTTGACTGATTGCCGACGTTACCTGCAATCACTTTACCCGAATTGATCCCGATACCTACTTTGATGACCGGGATGACACCTTGTTCTCCTAGTTCGGTCACTTTATGGATCATTTCATATCCTGCATTGACCGCACATTGTGCATGATTTTCTAAAATCTTTGGGGCTCCAAACACAGCCATAATCCCATCACCTAAGATCTGAAGAACAATGCCCTGGTGCTTTTTGACAATTTCAATCAGATTGCTGAAAACAGTATTCTGAAAAAGAGCAACTTCACTTGGTTCATGAGAATCAGCAAAAAGGGTAAAATCTCTAATATCCAAAAACATAATACTGACATCATATTGCTTGCTGTCCAGGTTGAAATCGCTGGAGATTAACTCTTCAGCAATTTCCTGGGATACCTGCTGGCCAAATAATGCCTCTACTTTTTTTAACATTATCGTGGTCTTTTCTTTTTCCTTTTTTAAAGTTTTCTCTGCTCTCATTGCAGCTTTAGAATAATAATTGATCAGCAATGAAATTATAGTAATTGTGACTAAGGCACTTCCAAGGCTGCTGGAAATAAGCACTTCTTGTTCCAGTTCGTATGTACCCGTTTGGAAATTGTTGAATATGTAAACATAACTGACCAACACAAGCGCCAACAAACAGAGTTGAAACCATGTTTTCCAGGCATGATTAAAAAAGGAAAGCCCTGCAAGGTAAATCAACCAGAAATGCGCTCCAAATGCCCACCCCAAATAATAGGTGCTGAGCACCTGGTGAGCAAGAAGTTCAAGAAATGCGATAAAAAAAGCCAGGTTGTGTCTGCCTGATCGATTTATGAAAAAGGCAATTGCAAAACTAGGGATACTGTAGACGAGGTTTATAAACGCCATTTCATCAATCCCCAGCATATTAAAGTTAAAGTAAGCTAAAATATGACCAAAAAATCCAATGATGTATGCCCAGTGGGTAATTACATAGAACCTTTTATTCTCTTCATTTACATGAGCGGACTGAATGATCTTCTCTTTCATGATTGCGGTTATTGACCTTTAGTAAATAGAAATATACGTGGGCTCAGGATTAGCCATTAGCACAAACTGCATTTTGAATAACACAATTTGAGGAAATAACAGGGTTCGTTAGCATTCTATGCTACAATTTCAATCTTATTATGTAGATCTGCTTATTCTTTTTTCGAACAGAATTTTTCTGACGCCAAAGTCAGTGTTCCATTGTTTTATCTCCTTAAATCCCAGCTTTTTATATAATTCGGTAGCAGGTAGGTTTTTGACGCCCGTTTCAACAACAAAAAGGTTGGAATCAAAATTTTTGAAACTAAATTCTAACAACTTTCTCCCTATTCCGCGTCTGAAAAATTTTGGCTTTACGACCAGGCTGTTGATGTCTATATGCTTATCCGTTCGCTCAATTTCAATTACGCCCGCAAGTTCATCGTTTTCAAAATACCCATAGAAGCCGTTAGTGCTTTTGAGGTAGCTTTCAAGTGTTCTTTTAAGAGGTGGAAAGTCAATCGCACCTAAAAGTTCGGCTTCGACAGCATATGATAACTGGAAAACAACATGTATCTGAGTCGTTGTTTCTATATCATTGTTGGGAAGTTTTTTGATCATTATGACTTTTTTTGCCTTTTCAGAATTTTGGCAATTCTATTATTTATGATCTGTGATAAGTTCCAATTGTACAGTTTAGGGTCAGTGGTACTGTAAAACTGAACAACTACAGCATCAAGATCTTTATGATATTTTGCGAAACTTTGGTACCCTGGAACCCAACCCGAATGTTCATACTTATAAATGGAGGAGTATACTTCCTGTTCTCCTGTTTCAAATAATGATCCATCATTCAATGCTCGCAGGAAAGTGCCCACATCTTCTGCTGTGGCAAGCATGCCATGTTCGTCTGCCTTCAAGTCAAAAGGATGTCCTACATGATAGCCGCTCATCACATCGTCCATATTCACATCATCTAGCGAAGCGAAGGTATTGTCAAGATTTAATGGACTTAGAATTTCTTCCTGAATGAAACGGAAGTTGCCATACCCTAATGCATCATCCATTATCTTATTGATTAACAGATAATTCGTATTACAATATTCATAGTCTTCACCGGGTTCAAAATTGGCTGGTTTGTCCATGATTAATGCAAGACTTTCTTCGTAGGTCTCTGTTGGGGCGCTCCAAAAATTCGGAGTGTCAGTAAAGTTGGGAATGCCACTTCTATGCTGAACCATTAACCTCAATGTGATTATGTTGGCATTGTCGATTTTTCCTATAAGTTCTGGTAAATAATCGGCGATGGTTTTGTCAAGGGAAAGCCGCCCATCGCTTACCAATTTGGTGACAGCGACAGCATCATATAGCTTGCTTATACTAGCGATCTTAAATAATGCATGCGGATTGGCAGGTATCTCAGATTCCCGATTATGCCAACCGGAAGCCAAATGTTGTGGCAGATGACCAGCCTGGTCCACATAAACAATCATGCCATCAAAACCATGGTCGATGGCTTGATCTACTTGCTTCTGAATTGTGTCAGGCAATGGAAGGGTCCATGCTTTAACCAAAAGCCAGGGGACAAAGAACAAGGAAGATACGCTTGCCAAAATGAATGCTATTCTGAGAATTCGCGTTATTTGTTTTTTGGTTAAATTCATTCAGAATAGATCATTTTTAAAGCAATAAAGGTGTTGATTTTGCCAGTATGGCTTGGTGGTTTCTACTTTTTTTCCTGACGCAAAATTTTCTCCATTTTACGGCCCCTTGCCAATTCATCAATCAGCTTTTCCATGCGTCTGCATTGTTTATATATCTCAAATTCGTCTTCTATTTCTTCAATTCGATAGCCGCAAACCACGCCTTTGATCATGTAGGCATTTGGATGTATTTGAGCCTTTTGAAATAACATTCTATAAGATGCTTTTTCATCAATAAGTGCTTCCAGGCTATCCTGGTCAAGGCCGGTAAACCATTTTAGGACCTGGTCGAGTTCTTCTTTTGTTCTGCCATTTTTCTCCAATCTATTCAGGTATAATGGATAAATATCTCCAAATATCATATTGGCAACCTTTTCATTCTTTTCTGCAGTAACTTTCATTCTTAATTTGATTTTGAATTGATTTCATTGGTGCTCACAACGCCAGTATACCCTGAAGCGGAATGCAAGCGCTTAATAAAGTTAATTTTTTCGTCGGATAATTATGGTAATCAAAACGGAAAGCCGGCACCGAAATTAATCGATACCGGCCTTCTTATTCAAAGGAGTTTATCTGCCCCTTTTCTATAGAAATGGTGTATTGTGTGCTTTAAGACCCTAATTTAGGTCAGTTAAAAGCTTATTCATTATTGAGTTAATTTCCAGGAAACATCACCTCTCCACACTTCATTGCCTACATTTTTTGTAGCCAGGAATACTACAAAGCCTGAATGTCTTAAATAATGCCCTGGGTGTTCTACAGATTCGAAAGAGCTAAATTCGCCACTTGTGTTATCTGTTGCGAAGGCTTTAATATTCCTGAATGCAAATTCTTTGGCGGTTGCTTCATTGCCTGAGGAGATATGCCTGATATATATGTTTTTGTCACCTTTCTGACCAGTTGCAAGATAATACTGTCCATCGCCAATGTTTTTTGCTCTAAAAGCATAGATATGACCACCAAGGTAATGGTCTTTTTCATCCATTGAATCGATATCCAGTATATGGCCATCTTTACCTTCTATTGTTTTTACACCAACGCCAGGTATTCTTTTTACTATCCTTACCATTACCTTGCTATTTGTCTTTGCGGCATTAGCGGCTTCTGCTCTATCAACGCCAAGGAACCATGAACCCTTGTCTTTTCCACCTTGAATTGAATGAGCAAGCATGTTGAACTCTTTTGCCCTAAGCTCAGTAGATTCTTCTGTTGATACTTCTTCCTTTATGCAGCGGACATACATGAATGTTCTTTTATCTTCCGGATTAAAATGGGTGCTCCCGTTACTATTGATTAGAAAAGCTTCTCCTTTATAATCGTCAACGCTGTTTGAAGACCAAAATTGAACAAAAGTTCCTTTTTTACCCGGGCCATAAGCGTCCGCGCGGCCAGCTATATAGGCAAAAGCTTTTTGGCCGTTACTGGCATCCCTTGACTTCAGTGCTTTCCCGTTTTTTACCGTCAAGAGTGTTTCCCAGTCGGTTTTGGTCGCTATTCTAAATCCATTTGGACAAACATTGCAACTCGTAATGGCAGCATGGTTAAAAAGTACGCCTAACGGCTTGCCAGTGCCTGGGTCCTGATCATTCTTACCAGAATAATAGGTATACATGGGTTCAGTAAGGGATAAAAAATCACCATTGCTTGATGGGCTATTACCTAGCGTTACCTGCTTCAAATCCGGACATTGATTACAGGGTTGCTGGACATTTTCTTCCAACCAAACCTGATTGCCAATTTTCATGGAATTGTAGGTGTTTCCGCAAGCATCTTTTACTGTCGTTTGGGCGAAGACGTTGCCCGTGAAAAAATAGATTGCTCCAATAGCAAAGATTAACTTTAGAGATTTCATTTTGATTCATTTAAAAATTAAGCGCCTACTCTTGATAGGATTTTCGGCTTCCTCCTTTGAATAATTTGTTGTTCATCAATTCCACAGATTTTGAGTTTTTGCTGGAGTTCGATATGACGAGCAAGGTCGGATTCAGGCATAGCAATGCCATGCACATAATTTTCATTTGTGGCTAATCAAGTGATCCAATCATTGGATCCGAGTATCCTTAAATGTTGCTTTTAATCGACCTGGGCTCTTGTTAAGTTGTTTTGAAAACTTCCGAGCGCTATACTAAGTCGTCTGTTGAATTAATGAGTAGAACTGAGTTTACCGTTGTAATTGTTCTGGAGCAAATATGAGGCAGTTTCAACTACAAATTCCCGTCAACTTTGTACCATTTTCCGTCAAAAAGCCCATAGATAGGGCATTTCCCGTCAAATTTGCAGCATTTTCCGTCGAGGTATTCAGAAGGGTGCCATCTCGATATGGCAATTCTTAGCTTATGGAATTGTTTTTGGTCTACCCTTTTCCAGTTCGGACAAACTCCGAAGGAGACATCCCGTATCGCTTTTTAAAATTGCGAGTAAAGGACCGTGCATCTGAATAACCGACCACCTGGGCTACTTTACTAACGGAGTTGTACACATGCTGTTCGAGTAGCTGTCGGGCTTTGTCCAATCGCATTTCCTGGAGGTATTTTGCTGGTGTAAGTCCGGTGAGGTATTTCAATTGGCGCAAAAGGGAAGACTCACTCATGGCAAACTGGTGAGCGATCTCAGGTACATTCATCCTTTCATTCGATAAATTTTGTTGGATATACGTTTCGAATGTTTCAAGCCATTGGTAATCTTGCTTGGAAATAGCTGGAATCTCCTTTGGTGACAATGAATCTCCATTGACCAATTCTTTCCGAAGCATGAAGTTCTCCAGCAAATTAGATATCCTTACCAACAGTTCTTGCTCATCAAACGGTTTGAGCAGGTAATCATCGACACCGATGCGAAGGGCCTTGAGCTTGTCTCTAATATCAGCCCGTGCGGTGAGCATGATGAGCGGAAGGTGTTTATAGCGGTCATCAGACTTAAGTATTTCCATTAATTGAAATCCATCCATAAAGGGCATCATCACATCCGAAATGATAAGGGACGGATCACAAATGGTTCCCTGATTCCCGTTCGACTCACCACCCAGGAGTTTGAGGGCCTCTTTGCCGTTGGTGGCGCACACTACCTTGTAATGGGGCTCAAGAATAGTAGTCAGATAATCTCTCAAACTGTAGTTGTCTTCGACGACCAGTATAGTGAGTCGGCCATCCTCAACAAATGTGGCAGCGTTTGATTGATCGGGTTTCCCATTCACCGATAAAGTAACAGGAATTTCAGGGAGTTCCTCTTCCAATTCTGCAGGTACACCCAACACCTCTTTCCTTGGCAACTCTACGAAAAAAGTGCTACCTGCTCCCGGTTGACTTTCAACCCAGATTTTCCCCTCCATGACGGTAGCCAGTTCTTTACAAAAGGCCAGGCCGATCCCGGTACCCCCTTCCGTCGGAACATTTTCTTCTTCCGATTGATAAAAACGGTCAAATACATGGGGGAGGTCATTAGGAGTAATGCCCCGACCTGTATCTTTCACGGAGAAGAGGATGGCATTTGTTTTATCCTGAACGGTCACATTAATCTGACCTCCGGAAGGTGTAAACTTAATGGCGTTGGACAACAGGTTGTTGAGCATGTTTTGTAGTTTTATTCGATCTAACTGTAGCTGCAATCCTTCCTCGACCTGATAGTCGAAAGTCAGTTCAATGCCTTCTCGCTGCGCATGCGATTCAAAAGAGGAGATAATACGGCGTACCAGGGGGAATAAGCTCTCCGCCTGTTCTTCCAATTTAAGTTTGCTGTGTTCCATCCTGGAAAGGTCGAGTATGGAACTGACAAGTTGCATCAGGCTTTGCGCATTTTGCCTGACCATTGTTAGTAATGTGAAATTCCGGTTGTCGAGCGTATTAGACTTCAGGATGGTTTTGACAGGGCCCAGGATCAGTGTGAGCGGGGTACGCAATTCATGACTCACATTGGCAAAGAACCGGGACTTGGCGGCATCCAGGGATTTCAGTTGTTCCGTTTGTTCCTGAATAAGCCTGTTTTTGTCTGCCAGCTTTTGCAAGGTTATTTTACGGATATATAAGCCATAGGTCAGTCCAATGGCAAGAGATAGAGTAATGATAATAATGGCGATTAAGAGGTATCTGATCCTGCGGTCATAAAGGATTATCCTCGTTTGTTCTTCCAGTTTTGCTGTTTTCTGTTCATCCTGGTAGCTGGCATCTATTTCTGCTACTCTTTCAAATTGTTGTTGCTGGTTATAGGCCAACTCCTGTCTTAATCCTTTATTCAGGTAGTAAAAGGCCGAATCCAACTGGCCTGCCCCCTTGAGAAATTGAGCTCTTAGCGTATAGGCCTTATGCAAGGTGTGGATGCGTTCATGTCCGTTAGCAATAGCGCGATAACAAGCCTGAATGGTCGAATCATTATAGGTAAATGCTTCCTTCATGGTAACAATCTTGCTCATCTCATGCCATGTGGCGCTCATCCTTACGGGATCGTTCAGTTTTTTTGCCATAGCTACAGCCTTTTGATACCATTCGAAGGCTTCTTTGTATTCTCGTTGAAACACCGTCGCCGCTTTTAAATGATACCATGAATAAAGTAAACCAGGACTGGTGATAGTTGTATCCTTGGCAATTGAAAGGGCTTTCTGCAGGTAATACTTAACTGAATCGGGGTGTTGCCTGAAACTATAGTTCCAGAACGCCTGGCGAATAAAAAGTGAAGGCTTAAGACTGTCCAATTGATGTTGAGTGATAGCATTCTGCGCTAAATCAAGATGTTCCTTGGATCGTTGCTTCCTGTACATTTTATCATAAAAATGGGCCAATGAGAAGCAAGTGTTCACATAGGTACCCCATTGCTCCCTGGCTTTACTTTTTGCTTTCAGTTGATTAAAGAGAAGGATTGCGTCCGAATGAAGGTGATCCTGTTCCAGGATTCTGGCCTGAGCCAGTTGAACTTGCATAGCAAATGGGGATTCTGTCAGTTCTTGTTCGACTAATTGTTCCCAAATAGGTTCAAGGAAAATTAAGGCAGAATCATTCTTGTTGTAGTCTATCAACTGATTGACCCGATCCAGATTTTGTACTGATATCAGGTCATCCTGCAGTTCAGTTGATTGTGCCTGCACACCTAGAGAGATGAAACTCCCAACAAAAAACGATAGCAATAATGGCCTTAATGCAGTTCTCACCTAAGTGTATTCTTCGCTATTATTAATTTTTATAAAGGAGTTATTAGACACTAAAATATCAAAACTTCCTAACTTGTAAGTTTGATAAATTGGTGCATAATGTGGCAAATCTCATTCTTTCCTTCAGCCTTCTTCCTTTATGGATTTTGGGGGCTGATTCTCATATTTTCAAGCTCCTGTTCTTTTAGTAGTACAAAAGTTGAACCGGAATTAAAATTGGAGGAAATATCTGCTCAGGTTCAATATGGTACTCCCATTGAAGATACCGATGGCCAGATTTATAAAACCATAACCATAGGCGCCCAAACCTGGATGGCTGAAGATTTGGAAAAAACAGAAATCGAGTGCGATAGCAATAAGCAGGCAAAGTTTGAAAATGGTCTTGAGCGGGGTCCCGGCGTAAAGTTATATGTGACCGATCCCCGATATGCCTGGTACAAAAACAACAAAGCATTGGGTTATGGTGTCATTTATAACTTTGGTGTTGTTGAGCACTGCCAGTTGTGTCCGCCTGGCTTTCGCATTCCCAGTAAGTCAGATTGGGAGATATTGATTGAGGAAGTTGGAGGAAGATCTGTTGCAGCAATGGCATTAATTGAAAATGGCAGTTCCGGGTTCAATGCGAAACTTGGAGGCCGAATAGATTCTTACGGCTCTGTATTGGCAGGTAATTTGGGGTTTTGGTGGTGCTCCGATATCATAATTCATCCGGCAGGGGGGAGGGAAGCTTACATTTTTGAGATCGGCCTCAAGGGGAGTGTCAAGCTTGTTCCGCAGCCTATACCCACAGGTAATTATGTCAGGTGTATTAAAGAATAATTAATTCTCACTACAGGAAGTTTTAAGTAAAGCTAAAACGCCAGCCATACTTTTGGTGACAAAATATAAGCCATGGCGCATTTCTTTAGGATAGTGAAGTAAACCATTACAAATTCAAATTTATAGTTTTTCGCTGTCCTTTTTCTGCCCTGCATTTTCTTTCAGCTTTAGCAATCAAGTGAAAATATAGCATTTTGGAGTGATCGCTC
Source organism: Bacteroidota bacterium (assembly GCA_039028895.1). Lineage (GTDB taxonomy): Bacteria > Bacteroidota > Bacteroidia > Chitinophagales > Saprospiraceae > JAHDCJ01. The sequence continues at coordinate 28,046 of JBCCHF010000035.1, forward strand.
TAAAATGCTATATTTGTATTGGAGTGATCGCTCCAATATTGTAAAACCTTAAAATTTGAAAAAATGAATAAGACTACTTTCCTGACTTTATTAAAGGTCTCAGCTGTATTATGGATTATTTGGGGTGTTGTTCACATCCTTGCGGGCGTTATGACCATGAAAGGCCCACTAACTGGTGATATTGTAACTTCTATTGGTGGAATTGCAGATGCTGTTGATCCGGCAATATTAGAGCTTGAATATCCAGATGCAGTTGGAGGAATCCTTGGGCAACACGGCTTTAATCTGTTTTGGATTGGTATTGTTACTTTTATCGGCGGGATTTTCATTTGGAAGAAAAACAAGAATGCCATTTTTCTATCTGCTTTAGTAGGTGGTTTGGCTGATCTGGGTTATTTTTTATTCATGGACCTGGGAGGGTATGTAAATTTTGTTCCAGGAACTGTAATGACCCTTATCTCCCTTTCGGCAATTATTCTTAGTTTTCTTGTTTACTTCAAGAGTGATAAACTTCAATTGCTGGAGTGATAGTTAGAGAAAAGATGTTTTGGAAATATCTTTATATTTTCAATTTTCGTCTTTTTATGACTTTCAAGTTTGATGTTAGTCTTTTATGCCTAGAGAAAAACAATTTGATGAACAGGAAGTCTTGAAAAAAGCTATGTTACTCTTTTGGAGAAAAGGATATCACGATACCTCAATAAAAGACCTGATAGCTTTTCTTGGGATTAGTAACGCAAGTATCTATAATGCCTTTGGAGGTAAGAAAAAGCTATTTGACAGGGCGTTTTCCAATTATCGGATGACAAATCTTCATGCACTGAATGATTTTTTAAGTGCTCAGAAGAATATTAAGAGAGGTTTACAGGCAATTTTTCATAGGATAATTGAAGATGATTGCAATGACCCTGACTGTAAAGGTTGTTTTATTGTAAACAGTATTGCGGAATTAATTCCTGGCGATCCAGAATTCAAAATAGTAACAAGTCAGCACCAAAAGAGCATTGAAGAGGTTTTTGTCACCCATCTTAAGTTGGGCGTTAGGAGAGGACAAATTCCTGATGGTAAAAACCTAGAAGTGATTTCAACTGCACTTTATACCCATATGACAGGCTTGAGAGTTGTAGGCAAAACAACACCAAACGCAGAAGAGATGAAAGCTTCTACAGATGCAGTGTTATCTGCTTTGCTTAGCTAATTTGAGTAGCATTTGGGATATTACCCATCAGATTTTTTGAAATCAACTTTGGCTGTTGCTTTCAGCTCACTGTCGAAATACAGTTCATAGCCTTTTAGAAGATCTAAGGTTTTAGACTCGCCCGGAGGGATTGATTCTATTTTGACTATTTTTCCTTTATTTTGAATTCTGATTTCAAAGTTATTTTTGCCAATGTTTTCGACAATCGCAATACTATTGCCATCCATATATGGATTTATTGCAGCGTCTTGACCAGGCCCCTTTCCTGCAATTGACATACTTTGGGAAGGCCCTAATTCTAAAACTGATTGACTTTGAGCATTGTAGGAAATCATTAAAAGGCTGAAGAGGAAAAAATATATTTTTTTCATTTTGTTATAACTTGTATTATTTCATATTGGTTGGACAAGTACCTAACAATTTTTCGAAGGCTTGGTTTACAATGGTTCATTCACCATGCTAGATTATGGACAAGAATGTTTGGTTCTGGCTTTAGTTAATTACTCATACCCTTGGTGGTTTTCATTTTGAAAAGTAAAATAGTAGCAAATATTCCCATGATCAATTTACCTGTCATCGCATAAAACGAGCTTGAAGGAGGTATTCCATCTTAGGCTCCATTCCCTGGAATTGGTCATTATCATTTCCCCAGTTCTTTATCGGTTTGAGCAATCATTTACCTTATTATTACGTCACTGTCATTTGCAAACGAAAGCGGAACATATTTTTGTGTTGGAATATATCCCTTGCTGACCATATAGTTAAGAATTACACTTTTACGATCAACCTCAGAATTGGGATATTCGGTTTTAGTAAAATCTTTAAGTTCTTCTTCCCATGATTTTGAAACATAAAATACTATGCATTTATAAAGTTCGGCCCATCTTTTTGCTCCACTACTAACAAAACCTTCTGCATTTCCATATTTTACTATATTAAATATCGCCTCGTAATTTAAACTGCCATCTGAGTTTTTTATCTCAAGGTATCGGGCAAAAAGGTGATAACTGGCAGAAAGGTTGTCGCCTGACCGAATTACTTTATCCAGAAATACAGGATCGGATAAATCTTCCTCGGTTATGAAAAGACCGAATTTGTTTTTGACCTTTCGCTTAACATCAGAGTTTGATTTAACCAAAGCGAAAACTTGCTCCCAATTGGATTGAATTTCTTCAAAGGTGGCTTCGTTAATAAGTTTTTCCTGAGCATTTTCAACTCCAATACTTTTTATTTCCGAAATTTTGGTCAACTGATCTTTAAAACTTAAAGGAGACAAGGTGAGGTTGATATGAAAGGCATCTGCATATTTACTGTCAAATTCGCTGTTGGTACTATCAGCATACGTTTTTAGGGCTTTAGCGATCCATTTTCTGTGATGACTGTATTGGTCAAGTTTGAGTGAGTCTCTGAAACCAGTGACCCAGCAAATACTGTTTAATTGACTTCCTGCCCATAATTTTTCATCTGACTTTGCTATTTTTTGTTCAAGCCAGCTCAAAACCTCAGGCAAGTTGTCTGAATAGAATTTTTTGGCAACTTTTTCTATATCCCCCGAGGGGATGTCACACTTTTTTATGAGTTTGCTGAACGAATAGCCAGGCAAATTCCAATCTTGTTTTATGTCAACTAAATCTTCACAACTCAATTTATTTAAAACATTACTTATGAAGGGCATATGGGTTTTTCTGTCCCAGAAACGAGATTCGACAACTTCTTCAAGGTCTTTATAAGAAATGGTATCTCGATTGTTCAGTTTTTCAAGCCTGCTGATAAAAAATCCATTTCCCCAGTTTTTATAATTATCGGGATTGGAGGCCCACTTCTCCAGCCAAAATTCTTGAGTTTTATGTTTATTCCATAAAAAGACTGGGCCGGAACTTGAAGAAGAAATAAAATCATTGTTAAATATATCTGGAAGAGGATTTTCATTGTAGTAATCGAAAATCTTTTCTGTAAAGTGAACCATGTAGTCATTTGTGTAGGCAGTAAAGTCCACATGGTGTCTTTTACCATTGACATCAGTGCCACCCCAATAACCGGATTGAATTTCTTCATCTCGACCGAAGTTTTCAACCAAATTTGGAATCATGTCTACCTGAAGGTGTCTGTCCATCAATATGATGTATTTAAACAAAATATCAGAATCATTTTCTTTGACAAATTCGTCAAAAAAGTAATTAATCGAATCCAGGTTGGAAGTGTCCAGGTGTATTTTTTCGAGGCTAGCGTTATCGATGTCTGCCTTTAATTTCAAAAAACGGCTAAAGGTCATCATGTTTCCGGCGTGGCCTGAATCTTTGTTCGTATGCAGATTGTTGTTGACCACAGACAGTGCATTTTTACGAATATCTTCATTGCTGTCATTTTTAGCGATTGCTTCGAAAGTCCCTAATTTATCGGGGTGTATTCCATACAGTTTTCTGAGGAAGTTGTTTACAATACCAATAATCCCCAATCGGTCGTATAGAGCAGCTTTATACAGGTAAGTTTTTAGTTGGAAACTGTCATTCAGGATTAAATCGATATGGTCAGAATACCATTGATCCAATACATGACCGACAAGTTCTGTTAATCTGGCGTTGCGACTTCCATAAGTGATTGTATAACTTTCGATTGCAATAAGATTGTCCAGATTTATCATGTTATAGAGGTCGTCTTCAATTTTAATCTGGGTTTTAAAATTCAGGTTTTGGGTTCTGATCATCTCGAGGAGTTCGAGAAGGTCGCCGGATGCTTTATACGGTATATTGTTTTGTTTGCAATAATTGACCAGTAAACATTGTTGAACCAGGAATTTACGCGTAAACATGGGGAGGCTATTGTTTAGACTACCCATAATGTAGTCCATATTGTATGTTTTCATGGTATGTATTACCTGGTCCGGATCTTCTTCAATGAGTTTTAAATAAGCATTCATAGCTAACTCATTATTGTCGGTATGCATATTTTCAAAATAGACTTTGATCAAATCGGGCTCAATAGGTACTTCTTTTGTATTAGTGAACAGGTTGGTTTTATTTTTGAATTTGTAGTCGTTATAATGAGTTTTCCAGTAATTCATTAATGCGACGTTGAATTCAAAATCATCTGATTCAGATCTCCATGTGCCATTATAGTTTAGTTCTACGACAACCCCGGTTAGCTCTTTGAGCATTTTGGTGATGTTGAATTCGATACTTGCCCATTCATATTCTTCAAACAAATTAAATCGTGTCTGTTTTGACCTGTCGTTATAGACGAATAAATCGTTTAACAGCCTGCTGGCAACCAGATGCAAGACAAGCGGATCTTTTTGTTCAATGAGGTCTTTCTGCTGATTGTCAAAAACCCACCATTCGTAGTCAATGGCCTCTACAATGTTCAAAGGAGATTTTTTTAACAGTTGGTACTGTTGAAAAATCAGATCATACCCACTTTCCCGAATAGCCTCTATGTTGTTATATTCTTTTAAAAGGTTTTCGTAATGGTTTATGATTCCTTCGTATGAACCATTCTCAATTATTAATTCCCTGTTGGTGATCTTTGCCATGGCCTTGGCCCAGTCTTCCATTGCGTATAATTCGTAATCTGAAGCCAGTTTCAAAAGCATTTCCAAAGAACGCTCCGTACGAAAATTGCCAAGGGAAAATGCAATTCCAGACAGTACTTTTTCTTTGGTTTCGCAGTCTTCCATTCCCCAATGTTTACCTTCTGCGCAGGCCAATAGAAAATCTTCGGCTTCCCTGGTTTGCAAAGCCCCAATTTCCCAAAAGACCTCGATCATGTCTGTAAAGTGACCATCATTTTTTTCCTCTTTTATTTTTTCAATTAGCTGATCTAAAGATTTTGCTGGTGCCGGGATCGTTTTTCTGATCCTATGTGGAAAGTTTACATTGTGAACGTCTAAATCTGAAAAACGATCGAATTGAGTATAGAAGAAAATTTGTGGCCCATTCTCTTCAATGTAATTGTCATAGGTTTCCCTTGTAATTTTTTCATCAAATGGCAAACCTTTGAAATAACAATTATGGTATAAAATGGTAAGTGCAAAATTTCTTAGCGTACCGACTATTGAGGACCCATCGCCTCTTACCCTGGTAAATTCTGTTTCGTCGGAAAGAAATTCTCCAAGGTCATATAGACCCGTTCGGTCTCCTGAATTTATTTTTTTTAAGCATTCATCTACTTTCAGATTATACATTTTTTCTTTTTCAGAAAGCTCCTGTCCGATGGCAACATATCCTGAAACGATAAATAACAGCGTGATTAAAACTCTCATTTCTTTTAATTTAATTGTTCTCTAATCTTTCTGTCTGACAAAGAGCTTGTTTGGAATTTGTTTTCTGAGGCAAACGCATTTGTCCATTTTATGATTTTGCCGGAAGATGAAAGCCCTGGATAAAATGTTAAACTCCCTGACTTAAAGGGTAATGGCTTTAAAAGGTTCTAAAACTTAAATATAGCTGGTTGCCCAATTTATATAGCAACCGTTAGGGCAGGTTTCTACAAAATTTGATGAATTACATCTGATTTATGGATGGCCCTTTGGCAGGTTTCCTAATGTGAAAAAACCTGGTTGTTCCAGTAGGTATCAATGGGTTGAGATAATATTTCACTGAATGCTTTGTGTGATATTTTATCCGCCGTCTCTAAAGGTTATACAGGTATGATTTAATTGAATGAATTTGAATAAGGGACTGTCCTGTAAGCGTTCAATCCATTCAAACTCTTTTCCCTCTTCAATTTTCAACATACCCCAAGGACTAAATTCTTCAATCCTTTGCAGGCCTAATTCATCCCTGGTTTCAACCCAATCTGTAACGATGGCTTCGTCTATTTCAAAAAAGCTGCAATTGAACTTCAAGCCGGCTTCAGTTTCGAATACAATTGAATTTGTGTTTTCGTTTTTTAGATAATCCTTGGATGTTATTACATCGTTGTAGAAATCTATCGAAAACGGTGGATTATCCAATTTGTAATAAATTCTTCGTTCGTAATGAATAGAAACCGGGTCATCGTATTTGGCTAAAGAATAAAATAAATCCTCAAGGGGAGTCAAAGGCATTGGCGTAAACAAGAGTTCTCCTTCAATATAACAGATGCCAGGGTTGTCTTCTATTTCAGACTTGGTGCAATTAGCAAACAGCAGGGTAAGTAAAGTCAGAGCAAACAGCAACTTCACAGATTTTTTGATAAAATTCATTTTCTCTAATTTGATGATTCCATAATGTTCGAAGAGATGGGAGCCAGCTTTCAATGAAAGGTTTCGACGTATGGTGGCTTTCTACAAACTAAAGTATGCGGGTATATAAATAGACATTGAGTCGAGGATAATGGTTGGATCGATACTGATTTTTATTGGTTGACGCGATGTTTTGAATCTATAACATTTGGTTCACGACCAAAACAAACGACCGTTTCATGACGGCTATTTTTTTGCTTTTTCCAATATGAAACTCACTAGAGAATTCTTTACTTGTCCCAATTTATGCACTATTTGGTAGTGGTTCAGATCAGGATATTCGTAGTATTCTATCGGAGCTACTAATCTGTTTTCCGTGTATAGGCTCTCAGATTGTTCAATAAAGAAATTAGTTTCATTTGATCCGACACTGAGTAAAACCGGACAGTTTATGGCGGATAAATCCTTATTCGAGACGCTATAACGTTCTACATCATCATCGTCCAATTGCAAAACCTTGTTTAGATAGCTGTTTTTTATTGGCGCTAAATCGAATATACCACTGAGACTACAAATGGCCTGAATCCGGGACTGTAAATTGTGGTTTATCAAATAGGTCATTAAAGCAAGGTGTCCTCCTGCTGAATGCCCGCAGAGTATAACCTCTTTTGGATTGCCATTATAAGCAGATGCTTCTTTTTGAATCCAGTGTATAGCGCCTTTGATATCGTTTAAGACCGTCGTCATATCCACTATTGGTATAAGTCGGTAGTTCACAATACAGGTAGTCAAATTGTTATTCAAAAATGGTTCGGCTACAAAACTATAACTCTTCTTGTCCAATGCTCGCCAATAGCCTCCATGGATAAATATTACAATTGGTGAATCAGGGATGGGCGATGGGAAGATATCCAAAGTTTGTAATGGAACATTTCCATACTTTTCATCCAAATAGCAATCATAACTGCTCCTTACTCTTTCGGATTCGTTTTCATTGATGTCCAAAAAATATTGAAAATTTGGATGCCGTGAACGTAGATCTAGTTGATTGTCCGGAGTCATATTGTTTTATCAAATTGGCTAAAACCGCTTTATCATTTCAATGGTCCTGAAATGATCTCATTCGAATATTTCAATCTTCTTCCAAATAAGTTCCAAAGCTCAGGTCTGAAAATGAAATACAATAAAATGAGAATTAGCGTTATCCCGATGTACAAAATAAGCTGTTGCCCAATTAAGCTATTTAACCACTCCAAAAACCACACGGTTAAACTGGCTAACTTCAATCGAATTCCTTCCGGGTTTATATCATCGGGTGTTGGCCTTGTCCCTGCCCAGATAAATGAATAGGTAATTAATATCAATATGAACGCGATAAAAGGATGTATTCTTGATATGTCAAGTTGCTTTTTAAAATTTGGAAAAGCATGAATAAACTGTTTGCGCATAGAAGTTGATTCAAAGTTTAATCTGAATACTTCAGTATGGTTCAAGTCAAATATGCTTACCTCTGTTTTACCTTTTAAGGTTGTAATTGACGATATCTCCTCTTTCTTTACATGAGTAAACTTTTTTAAAACCTCCAGCTTTGGAGATTCCTTGAATTGTGCATACTCTTTATCAGTGAGCATATATAGAACTTCTTTACTCACAATGACACATTGAATATCCTTATTCAGTAATTTAAAGAACAGGTGCTCCATTTTTTATTTTGGCTTAACAATAATGATTGAAATATACCTGGTATATACCCCACTAAAAGCGCCAACGGGATTTAGGTAAATAAAGTGAATAATGAAGACTTATCCTTCCCTTTGTTCATAATTCAGGTTATGAAAGAGTAGGAGGGGGCGGGAAGAATAGAACCAACTAATTGAAAATCATATCTGTTGGGAGCAATTGACATTGCTCTTCAGGGCTAAAAGTTTCTCATTTAGAATATCAGATAAAGCAACAACAAATTCTACTAAATCTTCTACCTGAGTCTCATAATTGGCAATTTGTATTCTAAGTGTTAATCTACCGTCAATTGGGTATGAGGACATCCAGGTTTTCCCTGATAGATTCAGATGATCTACAATATCCTGTACCAATTTATCATCTCCAGCAATATCCGGATGTGTGAAACAAATTATGGGGAATTGCGATTGATTTTCGATAGTCCATCCTTTGGCTTTCAATAATTTTCGTGCTGTATTCCCCATTTCAAACTGATGAGTTAATATTTTTGAATAGCCTTCCCAACCAAAAACAGCCAACGGCAGGTAGATCTTTAATCCAATAAACCGCCGAGACCATTGCATAGAGTGCACATAAGGATCTATCACTTCATTTGGATCTCCATCTTGTGGCATATAGGCGGTATGTACGCCAAAAGTTTGATGTAAAATAGTGGTATCACTTGTTAAAAAAACACTGGTAGCCATCGGTACCGAAAAGAACTTATGCATATCCAAAGTTATGGAATCACTATACTCAATGCCTTCCATTAAGTCTTTGTATTCGGTAATAATGGCGCCTCCGCCATACGCTGCATCAACGTGAAACCAAAGTCCTGCTTCTTTACAGATGCATGAAATTTCCAGGAGATCATCTACTGCTCCGGCTCCCGTTGTACCGGCTGTTCCTACCACTAAAAATGGTTTTAAGTTATTTTTTCTGTCCAATTCTATTCGTCGCCTAAGTGCATTAACATCCATGGTTAAATCTTCATTTACCGGAATTTTTATGACAGAGCGTTTGCCTAAGCCAACAATCTTTGCAGCTTTTTCAATTGAATGGTGCGATTCTGAAGAGCAATAAATGGTGGGCAATTTATCAACACTTGCAATACCATTTTCAGAAATGTCGGGGAAGCTTTTGCGTAAAGCACATAATACAGCAGTTAAATTTGATTCTGCCCCACCAGTGCAAAACGTTCCATCCTGATGTCCTTCGGGATACCCGAACTTTTGGCAAAATTCTTTAATGACCAGGCGTTCAATTTCCACAGCATATGGCGCATGACTCCAGGCGGCTAATTGAGGATTTAAATACGAATTAATAACATCGGCCATTACTGAAGGGAAATTTGGCCTTGGATTAAACAAACCCAAATAAGATGGATGGGTTACCTGTACACCATGCTTTTTAATGCCTTCTATTGTATGAAGCATTACTGCTTTGATATCATTAGCCTGGTTTAAGCTGAAAGCCTGAACATCCGCTTTGACATTGTCAATATTAAATGCTTTGCTAACCTCTAATTCCGTTCTTGGATTATTGTAAACTTTTTCCAATTCATTTATTAAAGATTGAACCACCTCGTTTCTTTGAATTGAGGTAGAATTTGGATTCATTTCGATTAATGATTTCATCTCAATCATAATAGTTCCTGTTTAAATAGTTCAAAATATGCTCCGGTGTTTTCACATGATCTGGCAATAGCGGATCCCGAACAGGCTTGTCAAAAACCTGCTTAACTGGAATTAATCCTGCCCAGACATCAGTTTGGTAATCTCTTTTTTCATCTTGCACGCCCACATCACGAATTTTGGCGGAAGCATTTTCAATTTTCATCTCAACTACCAAAGTGCTATTGATTTCTTTCTCGGTAATTGGCCTCAGACTGTCCCAGCGATCAGGCACCATGAAGTTTATGATAGACTCAAGAATCTCTACTTTCTTATTGTGATTTTCTACAACTTTCAAGCTGCCGAATAATGTTGCTGATCGATAATTTACAGAGTGATGCAATCCGGATCTGGCAAGCACCAAAGCATCTAAATGCATGACCGTCATGCTCATCTGATCGGCGCCTAACGCTGCGCGCAGCATCCTGTTTTTTAATGAACCGTGCAGATAAATCTTATCCCCGATTCTGCTGTATGCCATTGGGATACTAATCGCTGTCTGTTCGTAGATATAACCGACGAAGCCTATGAAACCGGCATCGAGAATCTTATTGATTGCTTCCTTGTCGTAGGTGGCTCTTTTAGCGCCACGGACCACCTTATTGCGCTTTTGTTTTGGGTATGAAGACATATAATTATTCGTTTTCCAGAACTAAATTAATAACTTTATGGATGACCTGAATCGACCAAAATTAAAATATTAAGTAGTCCAGTGATTCCGTATAAGTCCATTTTACAAGTCAGCAAAAACAACAAACAGGCTATATATCTCCAATTGGCCAACCAGATAATAGACCTCATAAAAGATGGTGTTCTGTCACCTGATACCAAGTTGCCGAGTAGCAGAATAATGGCAGAATTGATAGGCCTGCACAGGAAGACGATAGTGGCTTGCTATGATGAACTACTCATCCAAGGCTGGCTTGTGAGCATTCCCCGGAAAGGTATTTATGTACATGGAGAGTTACCGTTGTTGATGCCCAATGCACTCGGCAAGACGCAACAGTCTATACCAAGCACAACAGGATTCGAGTTTTACAAGAGAGACAAATCCAACCGACCCCAAACCATTCGGGAAGACGGGATCATATATATCAATGACGGGCTTGGGGATGTTAGACTGGTACCTGTTCAGGAAATTGCCCAAATCTATCGAAGCGTTTGTCATTCCAGAGCAGTTTCAAAACATCTTGGCTATGGGCCAACATCTGGCAATTTGGAATTAAGAGAAGTACTGGTCAAATATCTCAACGAAACGCGAGGCATAAAACTGACCATTGATAATATCATGATAACCCGCGGGAGTCAAATGGGCATCCATCTCGCCGCTCAATTATTGATCAACCCTGGGGACCTAATTTTAGTAGGAGAAACCAACTATATCACTGCAGATTATTCCTTTTTAAATGCTGGTGCCCGTCTTTTAAGAATCCCTGTTGACGAATGCGGGATAGATACGAAAGCTGTAGAAAAGGCATGCCAACAGAATTTGGTAAAGGCTATCTATGTGACCTCACACCACCATCATCCTACCACCAAGACGATGTCTGCAGAAAGAAGGCTTCATCTGCTCAACCTTGCTCAAGAATATAAATTTGCGATCATAGAGGATGATTACGACTATGACTTTCATTATAACCATGCACCCATTCTTCCTTTGGTGAGTCATGACGTTCATGGACTGGTTGTCTATACCGGATCATTCTGCAAGACAGTTGCACCTGCATTTAGAATAGGATATTTGATTGCTGCTGCAGAATTCATTACAGAAGCATCCAAAATGAGAGAATATATAGATAGCCAGGGAGATCCATTATTAGAATTGACGTTTGCCAGATTTATTAAGTCAGGACGACTGAACAGACATATCAATAAAACCATAAAGGTCTATCGCCAACGCCGAGATTTATTTGTCGATCACCTAAAATCATTGCAAGCGTTTTTTGAATTTGACATTCCGGCCGGAGGAATGGCCTTTTGGTTAAAATTAAAGCCACCTTACAATTGGGAAGCAGTAGCAGCCACAGCTCGTAAATACAAATTGGAAATAGGGGAGTGGCAACGCTATGATGTCAGCCATACAGGGCACAATGCCATTCGAATGGGATTCGCTTCTTATAACGAGGCCGAGATTGCATCACTGGTTGGTAAGTTGTTAAAAACTATGGAAGACCTAAGAGAAGGATGAGCGACATCCATAGTATCGGGTGCAATTTTATCAAGAGCAATACTTCTCTATTAATTTCTGCCTTTAGAAACTTGACCTGAAAGGTCGGCGTGCCCTTATTATTCTTCCTTTTTAATTTTATAAAGAAGATGACCTACAATTTTGATTTTATCTGCTAACCTGGGACTTCCCCAGTCCAAACCAAATTCCTGGCGATCGACTACCAATGTCACCTCAATACCAAAGATTTTTCCTTTTTTAGTTTCTTTTTGTCCTTTTACCCAGATGAATGCCTCTTGTTCCTTCTCAACCCCGCAGATCGTCAGTTTTCCCGTTGAAACATAAGTGCTGTCAGAAGTTGGGCTTAACTGATTGGAAGTAAATGTGATTTCAGGATGTTCTTCTACGTTCAAAAATTTTTCACCTTTGACGTGTCCTGCTAACCTGTCAGAAATTACATCCACACTGGCGGCATCAACAATAAATTCTACACTCGAATTAGATAGATCTTCTAATGACTCAGTTATTATTTCACCATCAAACAACTTGAATTCACCAGTTCTCATCGAAAATTCCTGCCAACCAACTTCAAAACGAACATTGGAATGTGGGTTATCAACTACCCATGTTTCCTGGGCCAAACAAGAAAGGCCAATTAGACAGGCCAGGAAAGAAAGACTAAATTGTTTCATGCTACAAATTTATTGAATTTAACTTAAAATGGTTGGTACATTTGAATAGTTTCGGAGTTGCAACTACGTAACTTCACAGTGTTCCAGTTTTATCATCTGCACCTATTTTCTTTTAATTTTTTGAGTCCAATTTTTTTTCTTTCCATATTGGTCTTTTCAAGATCTTCTACACATGGATATTCTTTGAGGTATTCTCCATACAATTGAGGCAATCCATTAGCGTACAAGATGCGGTCAAACCAAGACGCATAAAGATGCCCTGGCATATTCCCTTTTTTAATCTCTTCCAAGAAAATCGGATTTAGTAATTCAAAATCTACTTCTGATAAAAAATGGAGCAATAAGTAATTTGCGGTGTTAGAATTAACCCTTTTTTCTGATGGAAAACCGTGTGATTTAATTATCCCAATCAATTTATCTCTGTTTGCTAAATCAATTTTATTCTGAATGTGCCAAAGCGAATCAATTTGGGTTTGATTGTTTTGTTTGTGTTCGCGAACAATCCGCTTTTTATCTTCAAGTGACAGCCTGTTTATAGAGTCAATTTCTGATTGAATATTTGTACCATACATGATTTCCCACCGATGCAACTGGTCTTGATCTCCTATCTCGTTCAATACGATTTCAAGACTGTCTTTTGTGTGTTTGGGCAGTTTTTGAGCATATGATTGAACGTGAATCAATAAGAAGGTCATTAATAGTATGAAGGGTAGTTTCATATTCAGAACAAGCTCTAAGCCATTACTTATTGCTATTGTTGTATGCATATTCTTTAAGATAAATAAGTTCAATTGACGTTATTGCAGTCCAACCAAAAACTATCATAAAAACTAATCGATGCGTAATTGGCATTGACCAAAACCCAAATACGAAACCGAGCATTGACAAAACGAGAATAACGGCGGTCCAATTCGCTCTATTCCTGATTTTACTTTTCAAATTTTGATTATATCCAAGTCTGGAGAGGCCAAACATCCAAAAAGCCAGCCCAAGGCAGATGGCAACGGTGTGTGCCTTAGATATTGGTGCATTATCCATTTGCAGATCCACAGGTATTGCTGTAAAAGCAAATCCTATCCCGAATAAGGATAATAGAATAGACAATAGTCTGTCTTGTAGTAATTTCCCGTATAAAAGTCCGAAAATAAAAAGCAATATTCCGACTGCAACAAATCCGATTAGGTTAAACCAGAGGGCATTAGGTTCGCCTTTTGCTCCAAGTTTACTAATAAAGTCCTCCCAAAAACTGAAGTCTGAGTTTAACAGACCAAAAATCAACAGTGCAGTTGTCAAAGTCAGTACTGATAGCAGACCAAAAATTCCGGTGTGTTTTTTAGTCAAGCTCATTTTTTGTCTTTAGCGTTCAAGTTGCATACAATGATTTGTGTATGGTGTAGAATGCGAGAGGTTATAATCACTGCAACCACCACCACTCTCGTTAAAGATTTGGTCCTGATTATTGATGTCTGAGATCGGTTTCAAAAGTCGGAAGGCCCCCTACCAATATATCCAATAAATGTATCATATAGATTTTTATGCTTATCTATTGACCATATTACCTGACTATAATATGGCATAGAGATATATTTGATCATTGGGTGTTTTTGACTAATTTTCTCATCCAATCTTCCTGGTAGACTGCAGGGAGAAAATACACTTTAAAATACCCTCTTCATCAAAATGTAAATCTCCAACTACTAAGTCATCGGTAACATCAATTATCCAAAATCTTCCAGGATCCTTTTCGTTTTCTAATAGTTTGTACATGCTATGATTTGAAAATACTTCCTGTGCCAGTGATTTTGAGATCAAGTCATTGTGGATGTTGTTATCGCAATTTCCTTTAGCGTCATAGCATTTCGCTTTATAACGAGCTTCGTATAAGTTTCCATCTGGCATTCTTTCCCTATAGGGATCAATATCGACAGTGGTAAAATGACAATAGCCTTCGTTTGCTTCATTAAGCATGTTCTGGAAGTTGAACATATTGATATCGAGATATGCCATTTTTCCTACGGCATTTTTCCTGACATATTTCTTGTACTCTTTGGTTGTGTGGATGTAAATTGTCGTGGCTTCCTCGCCATATAGCACTGTCCCATGAATATTTTTTGCCTTTTTAAAAATGAAGATATCATCCACTGTATTTTTCTGATCGTCAAGCGGAGTCTTGGCGTCATAAAACCCAGAAGTCGAGAAGATCTTTTCAAGTGAATTTATCCTTTCCAACAGAGTCATTCTTTCTTTATAACACGGAGAATATCTTAGCTCCATTTTGATAATTGCTTGCCCGTCTTCATTTAATAAACGTATGTAAACTTCATCAAAAACCTCAGAACTCAATGCATCTTCCTGTAGTTGAGTCGCCATTGCAGGTTTTCTGATACCGCCAGCAAAGGCGTTAATCGACCCTGAAACGGCATCGTATACATTTTGTGCGTCTTCAGGATTATTTTGGGGGTCAATATTACAAGAGGATAAACTGAAAAGTGAAAATGAAATTAGAACAATTGAAGCTTTGGTAAAAGTTAGCATATTTGATATCGACATGAGATATTGTCTTTTATTGGAATGATAAAAAATGAGTTTAAGCGAATTGGAATTTACCCCGTATTAGGTCTTCTGAATAAACCCATTTGGAAATAGAAAAACAGGTATTCGGGCGTCGTTTGCAGATCAGATACAAACCCTTTATACCTGCCTGTAATAGCAATGTCAGGAGGCACCAGGAAATGAGCAGATTGTTGGTCTATGTCCCATCCAATATAAATCCTGTCTCCAACGTATCGCCCTATCAAAGTACTACCAAAGTTATACTTGTCCATCTGAATCAATGGATATTTATCAACTTTGCCGACTACCCTAAATCCTGTGATCCCTTTCCCATAATCAACATCTTTAGGGAAACGGAAAAAGTATTCATACCCATTGTCATGGGAATGCATTGCACTATAGCCCATTATGTCGTCACTTACACTTGAAATGGTAATCATATTGCAGATTATTTCTTTCTTATTTAACCGAAAGAATTCAGAGCTCAAGTACATGTTTTTATCCAAATAGAATTTTTCTAACATTTGAAAACCAAAAACTTCCTTGTTTTCATTGACATTTGTGGTCATTCTTTTAGCCAGGGGATGAGTACCTTCGAAGTGTAATTCTTTCTTCCAGAAATCATCGTATACCAGATAGAAGTTTTCAAGATGGTATTTCTGAAATTTATTACCATTTCGTTTAAAAACATGCTTTTCTCCTGTGTCGGCATTATGGACAACAAGGAATCCATCAACCACATCAATTACAGAACTTGGAAGAAGGGGTAATACGAAGTTGTTTTCTATTTCAATCTCTTCCCAATTTAGACCTTTGTCATCGCTGACATACATCGTCAAATCCTGGTAGAAATAATACGTTCCTTTGTCATTGAGATAAACTCCTGATCTGACAAATTCGTTATAGGCAAGGAAGTCGTAAACTTCTTTTCCCACCTTGAGGGTTTTACCATATTTTTTCGAGAGCAGTTCCAGGTATTCTGGGTTGAGTTTGTCGCCTTTTACAATCCTGTGTTTTTTCGCCAGCTCATCATTGACGAGTTGTTGCCAGGTTGTTCCTGAGTCTTCAGATTTAAAGATTTTAAAATCTCTGCAATCCCTGATGCCCAAAATACCACAATCAAATTCTTGTTCATCATAGCCGAAAGTGATTAGCGAATTCCCATCAATCAGCATTCCTATGGGTCTGAATTCTCCGTTTGATGGGATATCCAGTTTGGTCCATCCATTAAGGTTGCCTGTTGAAATCCCAAAGAATTCGCACCCCGAAATCAACACGGAACAAGACAAAAGCAGTGCAATTATTTTAAGTGATTTGAGCATGTCAATTACAGCATTTTGGGGCTTGAAAAAATACGGTGGTTGTATTCCTCAAAATAGGTGTTCATGAGGACTATGAGATTCCTGAATTTAGATATAGGAATTATGATTTTTGAATAGATTCAAATAATAAATCCGATTAACCGCAATTCATCTTTAATTTCTTCCGGCATCTTATCTCTATGGTTTTCAGGTGGAGGTGGGGCTCCATAGGTGCAATAAATTTAGTCCCGATTTCTCAGTTTCTAATCTTCCTGATTAAGAGAGATATTCCACCTAATAAAACTAAAATAGTAATTAGTGGCGAGGCAGCCCAGTTTGTTTTAAATGCCCAAATTGAAGTAAGAATTAAACCGAAAAATGATAATATTATCAATCCAAGCAGGAGAGAATTTTTCTTATTTGGGTTTTCTTCTTTATTCTCGTTTTCTACTCCTGGATTATTTTTTTGTGCCATTTTTTCTTTATACAACTTCAATTAGCATTTTTATACATTGCTAATGTATCCATCATAATTTATCTTTCCAAGTGTTTAGAGATTAAAACATCGGCGTTTCGATCAGTCCATGCTGTTTTCGCTCAAGACCGGATGAATGAGCCGAATTGATTGCGGGCAAGGCTACAGTGTAAAATCCGAAATACTATGATCCTATACTATTTATATCCTGAAGGTGCAAATGCCAGTTTTGTATTAATTGGCTAAAAAAAATACCCAACCCAATTAAGGGTTGGGCTTATACTATATTTTTACAAAAATTCTAATCACATTGTAGGCATTGAACACGAACATTGTTAAAGGTCCCTTCTATGGAATCTATTCCATTTGAAGCATTAAAATTACCTGAAATAATAATAAAAATAAGATTGTTTTCCTCTGTTCGTTCATATTTTGTTATCGTTACAGAGCCAGTTGTTGCTTCAATATCCAAGCCTCCTCCAAATTCATAGTACCGAATCGTAGATCGGATCGGATCAGAATTCACTGGAAATACTCCATTATTGGTAAATGGAAAGCTATTTTCATCCTCATCGTATAAAAAGAGCAAAAGTGTCTGGCCCGAAGTATAATTTGTTGCCGAAAAACTTCCGGTAGAGGTGGGGCTTACCGCATATTCAGCGACGAATTGGCCTTGTAAGGTGTCAATTTTAACTGGAGGATTGCCATTAAAACTCAGCGTGGCATCGCCATCGGAAGGAGTGGGTGTTATGAGCTCTGATTTGCTGCATCCTATGATAAATAGGAGGATAGTAAGGACGAAAATAATGTTAGATCTTTTCATTCGATTAATGTTTTATTCATACATCGGAAAAGTCTTGAAAAGATCATCAGGTTTTTTAAAAAAAATCAGTAAGATAGAATCCACCGATGGTTTTAGCCTGATGGATATAGCATGAATTAGGATTTGTGTTCAATTCCAGGACCAACCCTATAGATGGTTAGTTTATCCTCATTTTAATGCTTTCCTAATTGATTAGCAGAGCTGTTCTACTAATTTCATTTCCCTGAATTCAATACCCTATAGAGTATCTTTATTAATTAATCTTACACTGCCGTTATTCGTATTTAACTCTATTTCTATCCATCCTAATAGACTCTTATTATCGTTTAAAATTTTTAGACCAAAAAAATATGTTGAATGCAGGGTGTTGGAATTCACCTTCCACTCTATTGGCCATGTTCCTTCAGAATTATTTCGTATTGATATAAACTGTCTTGTGTCTCCGATATCCCAGAATAATGGTTCATTGACCGTCTCTTTTACCTCATTTAAATCTCTTAAGAATAGATTTGGTTCTTCATTCTTCACTAGTACCTGATTAGTTCCGTTTGGAGTAATTTGACCGGAAATTATAACATCTCCCTCTGAAGTGTTGATTGGTTTCACATCCCAAATTCGGTATTCGAGTAAATAGTCTACTGAACCATCATCATTCAAATCTAATTCAATCCAATCAGGAAGAGCAGGCATTTCCACTGTGAAATTTTCATCATTAGGCTGTTCTTGGGCAGTCTTTGAACAACTAGAGTAAAATATTATTGCCAAGCTAAAAGCGACCTTAAAATAGAATTTCATAAACTAATTTTTATTTAGAAGCTGTCTCAAAAATATCCTTTGACGACTTACACCTTTTATCGAAGGTCTTGACATTTCATCAAACTCTAACTTTCAATTCCTGGCTTACCGTCTTTCGTGCAAAGCTACCTTCTTTCCAGGGCCATAATTTTATTGGATGGTTTACCGCGTTCTCCTATTCTGATTATTTTAAATATTAATCTGATGAAGAGGCTGTTGCTGGTTATTTTGTCCGATAATTTTTTAACGTGTATATCCCTTTTATTTATCAAATCGTCCTTTTTGGTATGGTCAATACCTACTAGAGATTTGGCAAATTTCCAGGCGTCATCCCGCGCCAGTTGCATGCTAAAGTTGATAATAAAATCATCAACTTTTTTCAGCTTTTTCAATATCCAAAACAGGGTGGGCCATATGCTTGCCAAATCAGCCTGAACCTCGTCAATAAGCGAAGACAGGATGTCATTAATCTTGTCGAAATCCGATTTTAAGGCGTCAATTGAATTTTCATTACTCATTTCGGCTGCAGCTATTCCCAGATCCAAGCTGATATGGGCATTCATGCCTAATAATAAATGTTGAAGCACTATCAAATTCCAGTCATTTGCGGAAACAAATGCTTTTCGCCAGGATTGGGTTATGGGCTTGTTTTGTTTGAGCTTGGAATAAGCTTCTAAATATCTGTTGGCAAAAATTACATCCAGTTTCTCCATCCTTTCATCATTGTCAAAATAGCCTGTATGCAATTTCTCTTTTACCGTTATGGTAACATTTTGATATAATGCAGCAAAATACCCTAAAGGGTCTTCCTCTTTTTTTGATATTTCAATGATGTCATCCAGCTTAGTTATGACTTCATCAATGGTATTAGCTGTCATTGCTTTATTTTAGAACGGGTTTGGGGTTAGTCCCATTTTGTAATAATAATTGACCAAGTAACATCCAATCTTCAGCTTGGGCAAAAAAGCAACAGAATGCTTTTGGGAATCCATTTTTATGATCAAGCCACCAACCAGCATCGGCCGCTCCTATGGGTTGCCAAAGCTAGCCGAGGTATATGATTCTAAAGATTGACCCGTAGCTCTTTCCTGGATAATTCCCAATATTGCTGTATTAGCATTGTTGTATTCAAAAGTTTGGCCTGGTGCTTTCACTGAAGGGATGTCGAGCGCAATACCTTCCGTATCTGTCCCAACGTATAGTCTGACTATATCTGAAAATATGTTTTCGGAATTGATGTCATTTCTTAATCCTGATTGCATGAGCAACAAGTCTGCTATCGTGATTTTATTTCTTTCATCATTTTCCCATTCCTTTTTATAGGTACTTACTTTTTCTTTTTCATTTTTGGTTTTTTTGATTCTCTGCCTACTCTAGATCGGATTTTCGGCGGTCTCCATCACTATTTTTCAAAAGTAAGGCTTTTGTCGTAAATAACTGATTCCTCCTATGTCCACCTTATACTTAGGCGTTCGATTTTCGCCCTGGCCCTGGGCAGAAATAGTTTCTTTGTTCTTATTGATTTCAACCACCAAAAACTTTTTTGAGAGAGCTTCTAATGATTTCCATTTTAAAATTTTCCTGTCTTTTAACTGTTCAATCGGTTATTAATGAACTAATATTTGTTTAAACTTTTGAACCAATGATTATTTAACAAATAGATTCAAAACGTCAGATAAATCTGTAGTGTTACCATTTACAGTACGAAAGTTATCATAGTAACTGTCTGTAATAGGATAAAACCTTTCCGCTTGTTTCGCCTCAGACCAACCCTCTTTTATTGAATGCAATACATTCAAATTCTTTTCGTGAAGATTTAAAAACAAATTAGAAATTATCTCCCTGTCCGATTCAGACAGGCTCTTGTTGACTAAAACAGGTCCTAATGGAATTTCTTCGGAAATCCAAAGTAGTCTGGTTGACTGTTGAAGTAAAGAATCCTCTTCAATTTGTTTGAAATATTCGTTGCTCCCAATGGCACAGATGTCAGATTCTCCTTCAAGTAATTTATTAAAAGTTGAAGCATGGTCGCCCCCATATTTTACTTCTTTAAACTGTCTTTCAGGTGATTTAATACCTATAGAACTTAAAAGCAACCGGGGGACAAGATTTCCGGATGTAGAGCCCTCGCTTACAAACATCATAGAAAGATTATTTGCTTCATTTTTCAGTTCTTCTAAATCACTGATACTACTCCTGGTCAACAAAACTGTTTTATAATTATCAACAGCTCCTTTTCTTATTTTAAGAGTGGCAATGGGCTGCATGTTCTTGTTATCTAGTGAAAGGAGTAAGTAACCTAGTGTATTGATTAATCCTATATCAACTTCATCAGACTTTATTCCTTCAATAAAAGAAGGCACGTCTGGATAGCTCTCGATTTGAATCGGTCTTTCCAAAAGCAATTCCAATTCTTTTGAAACTGGCTTTAAGTTATTTATCCGATTATTTGTAGAATATGTGTACGTAGCCAATTTTAATGGTTCATCATTGCTTTTACACCCCATCAGCAGTAAGTTAACCAGTATAATAATCAATAGGTTACTTAAGTTTTTATTCATCTTTATTGCTTGTTATTATTATGTTCTTTATGTCGGGTAATAGGTCTATGTTCAAGAGTTTATTTTAGTTTAAAATAGGGTTGACTGCATATTGTCTTCCACAACGCTTTCCTGTCGGTCAAGGGAAGGGAGGAAAACACTGCCATAACGGCTGTGGCAAGACTTTTGATTTTTCCGCCAATTTGCTAACATCTTTTGCTATGGTAGGTTAGGGTAGGTTAGGGTAGGTTAGTTGTTTAAACTGCCGATCAATGCTTTATAGAAATCCAATTTATTGGCATTCTCTGGCAATCCTGAAACTTGCCCATCTCCTAATTCAACTATAATCCAATCACCATCTTTGACCTTTGCAACATCCATTGTGAAGAAATTACTTTTGATCTTAGGAATTATTGTTTCTATTCTCGAAAGATCAGGCTGTGTTTCTCCATAGTCCCCTTCGTCCCAATAGTTGAATCTACTCAAAATCTTCCCATCCAATATAAAAAACCTGAATTCCTTCGTCAATGGCATCCCGCTTATTGAGTGTTCAGTTAGTTTTTCCAATTCTATGAATTCCCTATAAACAAGACCTTCATTCAAATCCTCGTCTTGTAGTTCCAAAAATCGGTTTGTAACGGTTTCGACTAGCCTAAGGTCACTCGCGTTGGGGATAAAACAAGCTTCAGTCCAATAGTGCTTCTGCGATTTTACATAATCTTTGACAATTATCGGTTTGTCTCCGAAAACCTTCAGATCACCTTTCAGGTCTTGAATAAGGAACTCTGATTCCAGCTTCTTAAAAACGGTCTTCGGTGTAAGTTCAGAAATAGTATCGTAACTGTTCGGCAAGTAATGGCAAAACAAATACTCTTCTGGGGAATTAATTAAGCGTATGTTTCGGTCTAGTAGTCTTAGGTAAAACTTGCTATAAGACTCAGGCTTTAGCATCCATCCTCGATAAACCCCAATTTCTTGGTTTTCCGGTGGAGTCACCTTTTTAAAGGCCGAAAGAAAGTCCCCTCGTTTAAGGTCTTCAAAGCTGATTAGAGAGATTTCTATTTGGTGTGATTTTGCCGCTTCAAACTCTTCAGAGAACATGTAGTCAACCTGGCTTCTACTAAACCCATCATCGCAGAATATTAGTCTCATTTATCATTCATTAGTTAACAATCACTTTTACTTTATCACTATGCTTGTTTGTTTCAATAACTTCTACTGATACATTCTTAAAAGTGTAGGATTCACCTTTAGCCATTGGTGCATCTTGAAGGAATTTGTATTCACTTTTTACGCCAGGTTTTACTTGAATAGGACCACTCCCTCCTGGTAAAGTCGTATTTACCAAATAAACTAAAGCTCCTTCTCTTGTTCTTATATCAAAACCTATTTTTCTTCTGCTCTCTACAACCAAAGCACTTGCGCTATCAAGAGGAATCATAATAGCTTTTGTTCCACCAACTTTTTCAATTGCCTCTAATTCAACTATAGTCTCACCACTTTCATGACATATAACTTGGTTGTCATCAATCCACCCCAAAATCCATCTTTCAAATGCAAAATAACCAGGTGCATTTCCAGCTTGGGTCCCCATTATTCCAAATGTACCGACAGATTTGAGTTGATTCTCACCCTCAAAATCATATAAGTCTGGCAAACCAAAAGTATGTCCCGTTTCATGTGCTAACCAAAGTCCTCCCCAATGATTTAAGTCATATCCTGAGGTTATGCCAACTGAAATATTTGCTCCAGTAGCTTTTATTTGATATTCTGGGTCAAGTGACTTAAATACAGGACCTAAGGCGATTGCCTCAGCATCTGGATTTGACATAACAAGGACTACATCCGTTTCGCTAAAGTCAACTTTATCGCCTGCCAAATCTACAGCTTCTTGGATAAACTCCCGATGTGGTAAAAATTTATAAATCCCTGCTCCGTAATGGGCTGAAGGTTGACTTAATCGCAACCACTTAAAGTGAGGTTTTAAGTTTAATTCAAGTCGTCCATATGAAATTTCCTCATAGAATTCGCGCGCAATAGGATTAATAATAGAAAATACACTATCTACACTTCTAGTAGCTGGTACATCATCAAAGTCAACGAAAAGAACAGTCATATTCAGCTTCCCGATTGAAGGCGCTAATCCCTCTACTTTTGGAAATCCAAGAGCGATTGGACCTTTTACAATTCTTGGAAGCTTACAAATAGATTCAGTCATTTTTTGTTGATTTGATTCCTCAGTTTCTTTGTTTTTACAACTTAAAATGACAAGGGACATTACGAAAATAAAAATTAATATTCTGGTCATTAGTTCTGTTTTTGATGTTGTATAAGCAATATAAGCTTACACCAGTAAAGGGACATTGGAATTGCAATAAAAAATGGGACACTCAGTTAAGCTAAGCGGTCAGTATTTGGTGATTAGAAGCTGTCTCAAAAATATACTTTGGGTTTGAATTGGGCCTTTTGAAACCATATTTTGTTTCAAAAAGCTTTGCGTAGCATACGGCTATGCGCAGTTTTTGCGCCTCATCTGATTTCAAAATTCCTCAATTCAACAATCAAAAACATTTTTGAGACAGCTTCTAAATAATAATTCAAATTCACCTGATATCTAGCCTTTTCTTCTAATAATCCAAAAATAAAATAATACCACTGAGGAAGGCAACCATATAAAAGTGATGATTTTGTTTATAGGAGCTCCTTTTGAAAGTATTGGTATCGAACATAATGCCCACAAGATTGCTGCTAGTGTAAAAATTATGCGAATAATTTTAAACCATTTACGTTTTTTGTCTTTTTCAAATTTATATCCAAAGTCAGGTGTATTTGCCATGGTTTTAGTTTTCAATCATCATTACTTTCGATGAATTCCAAAAATGAACTGGATAAAGCTGATCCTAGTCCTTGCCCTACTCCCTTAATCACACCACCACCAAACTGATTGATTGGATTTTGTTCTTGATGGGAAGAATTATTTTGGATGCTTTCTTGAAATATTTGTTTATGAATACCAGAATTTCTAAAGTTACTGTCTTGTTTTGACTTTGAATAAAGGTGATTTAGTTCATCAAGAATGGTATAACAATCTTTAATCAAAGCTTTTATATTTACCATTATCTTTTTATTGTTAACTATTTTGATTGGCTTTTTTAGGTTTTCATTTTCAATCCATCTACATAACATCCATTTTTCTATTCTGTCATCAGGGTCTTTTGTCTTCTGTAAGAATGTATTTTGATATTTTTCTGCTAAAAATGATTGATGAAAGCTAGTAGTAGCAGGAAAATATTCCATTAATTCTTTTAATTCATAATACTCAAAATTTTGTTTAAAAACATTTTTAAAAGTATTCCCCCAATTGGTAGAAATTAAAGACTTTCTTCTTTTTTTGTCGGTAAAAAATACATAAACAAAAATGCTGAAATTATTAGTTTGATCAGAAAACTCCATTTCAAAATAATCATTATTAAAAGTCTCTTTTATCAACTGGCTGTTAGGTTGTGCTAACGAAACTACTCCTTTCATTTTTCCTAAAATTTATTGATTGCCCCTATCAATAGATGATGTTTTAAGTAGTGAGCTTATTATGGATTTCAAATTAAAGATGAAGGTTTTTGCAATTGTAGTGACTCTTGTTGACAAGCCATATTTTTTATACGCGGTGTTAGTGCCATGGCTCACTGTTGGGCCA
Source organism: Bacteroidota bacterium (assembly GCA_039028895.1). Classification (GTDB taxonomy): domain Bacteria; phylum Bacteroidota; class Bacteroidia; order Chitinophagales; family Saprospiraceae; genus JAHDCJ01. Next base: position 52,837 of record JBCCHF010000035.1, read on the forward strand.
AGAGATTTACGAGTTTGGTTATAACCAAATTTTATTGCTCAAATGTTTGATTTCACAGTTCGCTTATTTCCATAAGGACAATTAAACATATTGTACTAAGTATTAAAAAAAGCACATAAGTCATCAATGATCGCACAATATTCAGTATTCGGCTACCTTCTGAAAATAATTGCCAAAACACCCAAAACGTATATGCAATTGCTGTTAGTACCGATAGTATCTCAACAATTTCACTTTCAATAAATTTTGCTCCAACTGCGAACAACGCATAAAAGATTGTCTGGTGCCCTGTAATATATGAATTTACAACGATGTGCTCCATGTAGTTTTTCCCTGACTTAAAAAATGATAAGTAAGAGGCTAAAGAAAATACTGGTATTAAAAGCAATGTAGAATAAGCGTGATTCTCTGAGAACCATGCTGCCGTGCTGGATGCTTCTGCGCTTGTATCTTGTCCTGTTGCTCCACTCATCCATCCGCCTATTATGTCGCCTATCCAAGGGGTTAGATTAGTCAATTTGGTAATCAAAAAATATACTGTGGACAATATGATTAAATAGGCAATTGGTCTAAAGTGATTCTTCCTTTTTCCATTTAAATATTCATTAAGACTGTAACCAGGTCTTGTAAATAATTCCTTTAGCGTGTAAAAAAAACCTCTGTTGATTTGAAAAATGCTTTCTGAAAATTCGTAAAGAAAATTTGTGAAGCTGATTCAGGCAACTTTCGAATTTTGTCCACAATGACTGCAAAAATTTCCTTCAACTCTATGTCCACAATTTTTACAATTCATTCTCTTTTGATTTTAACAAACAAATTTGGATTTCACTGTTTTTTTGAACAAAAGAGCGGTTCAGAAAGCTGTCTTATTTCCTCAAGTTATATCTGCTTTCTAAATAGCTTTCTCTTGCGAGAATCATAAATGTGAAAGCCCAATATTTTCCTTCATACTTATAATACTTGTCGAGGAACCCAAACTGAACAAATCCTACGCTTCTATAGATTTTTATTGCTTTTGTATTACTACTTACAACTCCAAGCTCAATTGAATCAAGTTCCCGGTTTTCAAATGCTTTGTCTATAGTAGCTTTTAATAACTCTGTACCTATTCCAAGTCCCGCAAATTCACTTTTAACAAACATATGGCTAATTACTCCTCGATGACTTGTTTTAGTTCGAGCCTCATTAGAATATCCACAAATTCCTATTAAGTTTTGATTTTTAAATGCTCCAAATAGAAAGTTGTTCGAATTGTATTTTTCTAAATACTTGTCAAATTTTAAATGTGTTTTTTTTACTTCATCTCTGTATAGAGTACCAAAATTGTCAGGAAATTTTAGTAGGCATTCTAATCTAATTTGCCTGTATTGACTTTTATCTAAAGCCTCTAATGGCCGGAATTTTACATTTTGACTGTTGTCCATTCAATATGCTCCTAGTTTATCGTCAGACCGTGAAAACGTGGGTTATTGCATGGTCTGACGGCGAGATATGGCCCTTGCGGTCCTAGATCGCCAGTGGTGAAGTAACTTGCTGCTTTGCCGTATGGTATATATGTCATGTTAGCAATTCTATCTTTCTGAAAGTTAAATTATTAGAACGATTTTTGATGAAGTATATTCTTGACTTAAAGAGCCTTGTGGCAGTTGAAAACCCTTTCTCAATTCTTCAAAAATCAATACACATAACTGGCTTGAAAGCCTAGTGGAATGCCTATGATCCAGAAGATCACCAAGAAAATCGTCCAGAGAATCAGGAAGGCAATGGAATAAGGTATCATAATGGAAACCAAGGTTCCAATGCCAGTTTGTTTAAAGTATCTTTGACAGAAGACTACCACTAATGGGAAATATGGCATGAGTGGCGTAATGATATTGGTCGAGGAATCTCCAACTCTATAAGCCGCCTGTGTCAACTCAGCTGAGTAACCAAGTTGCATGAGCATCGGCACAAAGATAGGTGCCAACAGAGCCCATTTGGCAGATGCACTACCGACAAATAAATTAACAAAGCCAGTCAGGAATACAATACCAGCTATGGTGACAGGCCCAGGAAGATTCAATGCCTTCAATGCATTGGCTCCTTTTATGGCCAACAATGCACCCAGATTTGAGTTGGCAAAGGCAGCAATAAATAGTGCACAGAAAAAGGCCATTACTATGTAATAGGCCATTCCTTCCATTGCTTTAGACATATCATCAATGACATCTTTGCTTTTTTTATAGCCTTTTGAAAAATATCCATAAATCACACCGGGTAATAAAAAGAATATAAAGATCAGTGGAACTATGGACTGCATGATCGGTGCAGTAAAAGAGCTTAGATTTCCACTAGCATCTCTGAATGGAGAATCGGCGGGAACTAGTGTATAACAAAATAAACCAAACAAAAGAACTGATATAGCTGTCGCTATCCAGAAACCCTTTCTTTCATTAGCACTAATGGAACTCATATCGGGTGCTTCCTCGGTGTCTTCATCGACAGGAGCAGTCCGGTATAATCGTGGTTCGATAATTCGGTCTGTTATGTACCAACCTAGCAGGGTGATCAATATGCTTGAACAAGCCGTAAAGAAATAATTGCAAAGTGGATTGATAAGGATTTCGGAATCTATGATCTGTGCGGCCGGTTGCGTAAATCCTTGAAGAAGTGGATCTAAAGCAGATGGTAATGGGTTAGCGCTGAAACCTCCGGAAACCCCGGCAAAAGCCGCTGCAATTCCTGCTAAAGGATGTCTGCCGGCGGCATAAAAAATGATTCCACCTAAAGGGATAACGAGAACATAACCAGCATCAACAGCAGAGTGGGAGATGATACCCACGAAAATAACCATAGGCGTGAGCAGAGATTTAGGTGTCTTACTCAGCATCATTTTCAGTCCTGTATTGATGTACCCTGATCCGTCGGCTACACCGACTCCTAGCATAGCGACAAGTACAACACCCAAAGGAGCAAAGCTGGTGAAAGTGGTCACCATATTAGATAAGAAGTTTGCCATGGCCTCTCCCGTTAAGAGGTTCTGAACGCGAAGGGGGTCCCCGGTCCTGGGATTTATTTCCGCAAACTCAACTGGTGCCAGGAGGGCAGAAATAACCCACACAAGGAGTAGACTGATGAAGAATAATATCGCAGGATCGGGTAATTTGTTTCCGACCTTTTCTATGATATTTAGCATTTTGGTTACAAAACCCTTTTTTGCTTGTGTGCTCTCACTCATTTTTTTGTCGTTAATTTTTGAAAGCTATGAATATATCCTTTTTTGATCTGGATCTATATTATATGAACAATCTTTAAAATTTAGATTCTGATTTTCTGTCAGCTATTCTTACTTAGTTGAATTTCGTAAGCTTTATTTACCGATTCAATAAACAGTATTTCAATATTTACTTTTTCCGTGCTGAAATTAGGTATAATAAGCTGTCTCAAAAATATTTTTAAGGTAAATGGCCATTGGTAAACTTCATTTTTTGCTACCAGGTTCAGCACTCAACAGCAACTATGCAAGTCGCTATTCTTAAGTCTTTTCAGACCAATTCCACATTTTTGAGACAGCTTCTAGTGCTATGAGCTAAAATCGAATTTAGTTTTATATCTTGCTAGAGTTCGTTCATATCTTTTTATTCATGAAATCATTACAGCTTTTTTTTCTAGCTCTTTTATTGGGGCTTTTCATAGGGTGCGAGCCTGACCCATGCGAATTTGTAGAATGTGGACCTGGAGTTTGTTTCGAAGGAATCTGTGATTGTCCAGATGGATTCTCAGGAGATAATTGTGAAATAGAGGAATGTTTCGGTGTAGGCTGCATTAATGGGGATTGTGACTCTCAAACTGAAACCTGCAATTGTAATCCAAATTATTATGGAGAAAGCTGCAATATATTATGTGTAAATGGAGAATTTGCAAATGGCGATTGTAATTGTTCCGAAGGTTACGAAGGGATTACATGTGAAACTGAAAGTAGGTGTCGTTTTCTAGGTTGGTGGAATTGCGATCAATGGACCTATTCGTCTCAAATAGGTGGCCCACCAATTCCTGGATTTACACCTGCTTCTATAAAGTTTGAACAAGGTTTTAACATATTTGAAGTTGAACTTTTTCCTACAGAAAGGAGCAATGGTTTAATGCTTCTCAGTTCAGATACTAGAATAGTAGGTCAAGTAACAGAAAATACGATCAACTTTGAATTTCAATATCTAACCACAGAACGTACAGTTTATGGTTCAGCGAGCTTAGGTGATGATGATCGAATTCTTAGTATTGAACTATATCTTTTCAATCCCGCTACCTCGTTTACAGAGGTAGCTAGGGGAACTTTCCGTATTTCACGGTATTGGAAGGATTGATATTTGATAAATGTTTTTAGACTTGATTTGAGCCCGGCAATATCCCTTCATTCAATTTTCTAGTGTCAACTAATGGGGAAGCTTACACTTAGACATGTTGTTGTAAGGAGTCATTTATTCTGTTTTAAACTCTGGTCTTTTAATTTGCTCAAAACAGTTTGGATTTGGTTTCTCCGTTGGATTATTAAAGAAAACATTAGCGGCTTGCATAGCACACGGATTGCTCCAATTAGTAGTTGGACCGTGTTTCCAGCCTTTAAAAATCAGATGGTAGGAATTTGTCAAATTGTTAACCATTAAATCAGCCCATTTGACCGGTGTCAATTCATCATATTCTCCACTTATTAAAAGTACAGGTATATCGCTTCTTACAGCCTGATTCTCAACTTCAGTTACTTTTTTAACGCTCCAAATTTCACAAACTTCTGTGTCAAAAACTGCTGGTGATAATCCCTTGACAGCTATATGCTTGTTTGTTTCTATAGCGATTCTTTCTTGAGAATTAAATGGGTTTTCTTCCGCACACCATACCGATAGACGCATCCCCATTCCAATTCCACCTCCAGGCTCTTGGAATAAATATTGTAATTGTTTTTTTACCGAAGACAAATCATTATTGAGTATTTTATTTATTTCAAAAGGGATATTGGGTACATCTCCCGTAGAAGATGAAGAGAATACACTTATCAAGTCTCTTCCTTTAAGATAAAAAGTTTCTAAATTCCCATTTGCAGGGTTTTCTACTTTTACCAGTAGTGGATTACATGTTTTCTCTTCCAAATATTCGAGGAAGCGACTTTTAATATTTGGAAAGGCATTATTACAATCAGTATCGATTTCGCAATCGTCAAGTAGTTTGTTTAAAGACTCTAAAAGGTTGTTCACACTTTCTTCATCATAGTTAACTTCTAATGGAAGTGGTGAATCCATTACTACACTTCTGATTTTGTCAGGATAATCTCGTATTAAAACCTGCCCAATTTTAGTACTATAGGATAGGGTAAGTAAATTATACTCGTCAATTCCTAATACATTTATTAAGTCGTTGATATCCGCTGCAATTTGGTTTGTTGTGTAACTGTTTAAGTCAATTCCACTTTTTTCTAATCTTTCTTTACAAGCTGAAACCGCTTTTTGAAAAAGGCTATCGGTTTTGGTTGCGTCAAAACTTGGAAGATTGGATTGATAAACTGCTTTTGCCCATTCAGGGCAATCTAAACTTGGCTTTGCATATTGAGTCCCTCTTTGCTCAAATAAAATGAAATCCCTATCATCGAGGTATTTGTAATATTCCATATACTTTGATGCGCGCATTGAAGTATAGCCAGGACCACCAACAGTAAATAAAATCGGGTCAGGTTTTGGATTTTTACTTCGACTTTTAAAAATGTATACAGGCAATTTTATTTTTTTGCCATTAGGCATGTCTCTATTCTCAAGCACTTCTAAATATCCAAAAATATAGTCCTGATCCTTAGGAATGTTATGGGTAGTCTCTTTAGACTCTGTAAAAGTTGGTGTAAATTCTGTTTTAGGAATAGCATTCGAAAGAGACGAAAAATAAATGCAAATAAAAAAGGTTGTGATAATATGCTGCATACAAAACTTTGTTAGGTTCAACTACCTTACAAAGTAAGTGATGATAAATGACTTAAACATTCACATTTGTTAAGAAATGACTTGTTTTTTAATTCTACTTAAACTTTGCTCTGAAACCCCTAAGTATGAAGCAATGAACTTTTGTGGTACTCTTTGAATAAGACCAGGATTTGTTTTCATCAATAGTTGATATTTTTCTGCCAAGTTGTTTAATTGCATATTCGCTAATTTCTCTACAGTAGCTAGATATGCTTTCTCTGCAATGATTCTGCCTAATGCCTCTAATTGATGTGATTTATAGTAAAGGTCCAAAAGGTCTTTCTTTTGAAATTCAAGATAAACAGTATCCTCTATTGTCTTAATATAGATTTGACTTGGTTCTTCAGTTAAAAAACTATTGAAATCTGTTGCAAACCAATCTGCAAAATAGAAATGATGAGTATGTTCTTTACCGTCGATAATTTTATACCCTCGAAGAAGACCTTTTTTAAGGAATAAAATTTTATTTGTTGGTTTATATGGATGTAATATTAATCGATTCTTTCTTACTTCTCTTTCAGTTGCAATGTTTATCAAGAGATTATAACTTTCATCTGAAAACTCTATATGCGACTGAATAATTTCTTTCATTTTTTTCTATGCGAAGCGCTTGGTTTTGTAGTGTAAAGCACATGGTTTACACTTTTATTTCCAATGTATTTTTAATGGCTAACAAGTAAATAACAGCGTTGCCATTATATACACTATACGTTTTCACTAAAGATGAAGTTTTTCTCCGATTGTTGCAACCCTTGTGAATTCTGGATTTCCTGAGATTCTGTTAATTCTGGAAGACATTGAGTTGCTTTTATTTGCGTTATCTGGTGGATAAAAACAATGCTGTTTACGTCCAAGAAAGGGGAGTGATAGTCGTGGCTAATACTCCGTGCATAAATGCATTAGCCCCGCATAAGAACTATTGACCTTTAATGCTATGTTGGCAGCAGTATTTTATTCTTTTCAAGGTAAAAATTATCCGAGGAATTCTGTTAATTCAGATCTACCTTTATTGTCTTTAATCCTTTTGGGATTATTTTTTAAATTATCCAGGCTAGGTCTAGTACTTTTGAAAGATGCATTATAAAGTGCCTTTTTTGAATCTGGGTTCTAATATTTTAAGATCGGCAGATACAAGTCACTCCACCCATCTAATAGAAGAAAATCAATCCCTTTAGGTGTATCAGCCAACTTTTCCAAAGCGGTTGCCTTCCCTTAATTTTATAAAGTCTTTTAAACCAGCTTTCTCAAAATTATCATTAGCATCATTATATTTTTCCGGCAAAAGTTCAGCCGTAATTACGAAGCCACCGCTTTCTTTCGCTGCTGCTGCCAAGTAAATTGTAGAGATGCCAAACGAAGTGCCGAACTCAATTATGTTCGTTTCAATCAACAAATCATAAAGGGACTCACCTTGTTGTTGAGATATAGCAATAAAGGTATCTTTCTTAAACTCAAACCAGAGGATATGAAAGATACCTTTTGATAATCCCTTCAATATTTTGGTAATTTCTTCTTTGATTTTCTATGCAGTTCATTTAAAGTGCTGAGAATTTTCAAATCCGAAATTTTATTCACAATAAAGCTATTTACGAATTAAAGGAATTTGTAATTGATGAGGACGGTTTTCAACTTTATCAAATGGAGTACCATCTACATGTTTCGCACCCATAAACAGCATTCCATTTTTAAAGTAAATCAAATCAAAGTCAGAAACAATTTGCTTCTCAACAATATGAAACATAGGAAATGCTTTACCCAAAATATCCTTTTTCATATTTGTTTCAAATGGAGACATTCCTTCTGGCAAGGCTTGATTGAGCATTTGGGCTGCTTGAGGGTTTAAGGGGGTTACTCCAAAGCCTTCATTCAGGATATAATCAATTTTCCATGCACCATCAGCTATAGGATGTTTTTCACCCCATTTTAAGTCACCTTTAAATTCAAATTCCATTAGTGGAAGTTGTCCATAATTATCTCCAAACAATCTAATTGTTCCGATGAATTTATCTTTACTCAGATAATTAAAATGTCTTCTTAAATATGTTGGTTGAATTTCTCCACTCCCTGTACGGTCCTCTGTAGGACGTAATTCGACGGAGAGACTTTCCCATTCTCCAATTGCATAAGATTGTACCTCTTCAAGGCTCTTTGGCTCTTGAATGTTGTGAATTGCTATTTCTTTCATTTTTACGTTGTTTTTATTACAAGAAATTAAAGTGATGAATGAAGCAGTAATAACTGCAATTATAAAAGTGTTTTTCATGATTCAACTATTTTAAACTGAATTGATGATGCAAATTTTATAACTTTGTCTTATTTATACAAGTAGTCACTAATAAATGGTATAGTCAATTATAATAGACTATTGTTGATAATCAATTCTTTATGATTAAAATTAGTTTGTGATGAAAAAAAGAAAACCTGTTACCATACATGAATGTCCAGTAACTTTTACACTTAGTAAAATTGGAGGAAAGTGGAAACCAATAATTTTATTTCTAATTTCTAAAGGTGGAAATCGATTTGGAATTCTTCAAAGGGGTATAGATGGTATAAGTAAACAAATGCTGACTAAACAACTAAGGGAATTAGAAGCTGATGGTATTTTAGAACGAAAAATTTATGCAGAAATCCCGCCGAGAGTTGAATACTTTTTTACAGATTTAGGTCATTCGTTGATGCCTATTATAGGGAGCATGAAAAAATGGGGCGAGGAAAATATGTCTTCTCTTTCTTCATGATTATTGCTGTCAACTGAAGCATAGCGGCCAATGGTGTGTTAGCGAGGATAATTGCCGCTCGGTCAACCCTAATGCAGAACGATACAAAACCAATTATTATTCGTTTTTTAGTTCTTCTGTTTCAAAAGACCGCGATGAATAAAGTTGGCTGATATTGGGCTGACGCCTATCTCTCTTGCCCAAACAGATAGCTGTCCTATATGGTGTATCTCATGTACAATTACATGCCTTATCGCTTCACCATAGGTGCAATGAATTCTATTCTCGTTTCCAATCTCAAGGTCCAATACTTTATGTTCCAATTCGGTTGACCATTTTTCGACATAATCAAAAACTCCTTTTCGTAATTCTTTGGACAATTCAATAATATCTTCAAAATTTGAATAGTCTTCAAACTTTCCATTGAAAATTGGCTTTTGTTGTAAATCGCTAATCCAATCATATTCCACCTTGCTGACATGAAACATCGTGTAAGCTATACTTCCGACTCCTCCAACGCGAGATTTATATAATTCTTCTGATGGAACAGGCTTTAATACTTCAAACCATTCATCCCTTACCTTCCAATTGTATCTAAATAGGTATTGCATGCCACAAGTTCTTTTGGTTCGGTTGATTAAACGCTGTTTAAGGATTCCTGAAAAAATTGAAATAAATACTGATCACAATTGCCAAGACAAAAGCTACGAGCGTGATCGAGTCAGTTGTATTTGGAACAATTCCGATTCCGATGGCTTCAAAGAAGTATTGGATAAATGAATTAGGCAAGTCTTCTACACCCAATTGTCTTTTGATGCTCCAGTGCCAATCCGTTAAAAAGCAATAACCCCATCCGTACCATATTCCTAATATAAACCAGGACGCTCCTGTGAGCCCAATAACCCATAAATGAAACCTTCGGGTCCCCTTCCAGATCCAACCAGTTAGGTTGAAAACAATCACAATCAAATGAAGAGTAAATAACAGGATATCAAGAAATTTGAGCATCTTGTTAAATTTACCACAAATAACTCATCCCTAACCCGATTGTGTCTCACCACTTCCGACTCTTCTACGGATATATTTTAACAAAGTCCCTTTTCAAGAAATATTAATTGAATTCGTTAACGTCTGTGTATCCGCAGAAGCGGAAAGCGGGCTGTAACTTAAAGGATACCCAAATGAGCCGAAAAGACTCATTAACTGTATTTTGGTGATACACTTAGTTAGTCTTTTCGGCGGACTTATGATGTGCCTGAAAGATTAAGGATTTCCCGACAAGCCCGCTTTTGCGTAATATGCTGGTGTTTTGGGTTTTTTACTTTTTATTGGGTTATGTAGTTTATCTGAGTATCAATGTTTTTTTGAAAATCCAGTGAAAAGAGCAGTAATGGAGATTAGCAATGAACCGCCGTATACGAGGCCCGTGCGTACGGTGGTGTGAGGGACGCACTCTGGCTAATCTCAGTCAGAGCCGCCTACTCGATTGGTCGTAATTATTCTTCTTTCTTCTTCATTGGTAAACAGAAGACATGAAATTGGAAAACTATACCAAAACCGCACAATCCAATATCTCAGTGAAATTAATCTGTGAGATACTTGACAGACCTTATGAGTAATTCATTCCGAGATTTAGAAGAGAACACTAAATACCAAGAATGCAAATTGATAGTTTGCGTTTGTTTCTATTATCACTAGAAGCCATCTCAAAAATACTTTTTCAGGTAAATCATCATAGTTGCCATCAATACAAAGCCCTCAAAATTGGCATCATAATAATCGTATCGAACGACACATCTTCTTTAATTATGAAGCCAGGCAAAATATCTTTCGACTTTCCACCTTTTTCGATATCTCCTTAATTTTCTACCATCTTGAGTTTTAGATTTACTGCGATTTCTGCGATGCGGAACGATCAATTCAATACCTAAAAATTCAAGATCACCTCGAAGTTTATCACTGTCATACGCCCTGTCAGCTATCAGCCGTTTAGGCTGTTCATCCAAGTGGCTAAACTCTAGAGTAGCCTCCACAAGTGTTACTTCATGTCGATTGGCTCCGGTGGTCCATACGGCGAAAGGAAGACCATTAGCATCTGTGATTTCCATGACCTTGGAGCCCTTACCCCGCTTAGTTTTTCCAATACTATCCCCCCTTTTTTAGCACTGGAAAAAGTACCATCAATAAAACATTCATCAATGTCTTGTCTATTTTACCTTTTTCCTTTAAATGGCTCGCAAGCGAGTACAGAATTTTATCCCAAAGCCCTTGATTGTTCCAGGCTTGAAAATACCGATGACAAGTCTGATAGGTGGGATACCTCGAAGGCATATCTTTCCACGGAGCACCTGTACGGCATATCCATAAAATCCCGTTGATCACAGACCTGGGATCTTTTCGTGGTCGACCTCATTTAACTTCGGGCTCTTTTGGAAAAAATGAGGAGATGGCATCCCATTGACTATTGGTTAAATCCATCTTTTTAACCTAATATTCAAAATTTCATGGGAGTTTACCAATCTTAGATTATGGCAACTTTTTGCCTTTTAATTATTTTTGAGATGGCTTCTAGTCATCTTCAATAGATGCCATCTTTCCGATAAATTGCCCTATGGTACCTCCAATGACGGGACCAATTATGGGAACACATAAACCTACAGCAAAACCAACAGCTGCACCAGATGTTGAATACCCTAATCCTTTCATTGATTTGTTGAAACATTTTTTTGAGTATTCATCAGCAGCTTTTTTTCCTTTCTTTTTTAAGATTCTATTGTATTCACTATTTTCTTCTTGAATTTTCCCATACCACGCTCCAGATAAAGACATAATTAATAGTTTTTAGATGAATGATTTCATTATTATGGCAATAATAAAAGTTGATATATAAAATACAACAATTATCGTTCCCTTTCAAGCTATTCTAATATTTTTTATCAATCAAGGTAATTATCATTTTGTTCTTTTGCTGCTTAATTCCCAATCATACTTATCGGAATTGTCCCATAACAATACGATATCAGAAGTGTGGCACTTGACAGCAAAATGGGAGGTTGACTTGTTTTACTTGCCATATTGCTGATATGAAGTGAGCCTGTTGATGAACTCTCTCAAATTACATCATTTTTTGCTTTTGCCTATCAATCGGATACTGAGGTGTGAAAAGCTAAAGTTTTGACCGTTTGTCGACACCAACTCCATATATCAAGTAGAACTTCAAAACGACTGATTAAAGCCTTATTTAAGGCCATTTTCTCTGTTTTTGCCGGCTTCATTATTGCTTTGACCCATTTGCGTAAGTTATAGGCACACGCTGCCATCACAATCACCTTATGTGCGGACGATTTTCCTCTTACATTTATGAATCGAAGGCCCATATGTTGTTGTAGGGTACCGATTGCTGGTTCAACAGTGGTTTTGCGTTCGAAGTAAGCTTTTTTCCCTTTCCTGGTTTTCAATTTTTCTATCATCTTTTCATAGTAATCCCTGTAATAGGTATGCTGATTTCCTTATGAGTGCTTTTCCCCAGGCATTCATCTCTGAATGAGCATCCCACACAATCGGCTTTTGTGGTTCTGTAGCGGTTATACATGTATCCGTCTGCGTTAACTGTTTTTCTGAATTCCAGCTCCTTTCCGTTTCGACAGATATAACAGTTTTTTGCTTGGTTGAAAACAAAGTGAGGTCGCTTTGATTTATACTGACCATGAGGAGGGATATAACCATCGAGGCCGAGATCATCTAAAAACTGATAATTTTCTCCACTGGAAAAACCTGTATCGCCAAGCAATACCTCCATTTTCAAATGCCCCCGTTCAAGACGGTTTTTCATCTTTTGTGCTGCTCCTTGCGATATTCAGTGAACGTTTCCATCGACTTTTGATGCTTCTTTAACCGATCATTTCCGCGTTTTTTTAACTCTTCATCATTCTCATCTTCTACTTTTTTTACTTCATCTAAAAAGGCTTTAGGATCCCGATCTATCAGCTTGATCTCTGCCATGTGATCCAAAGAAGCATTGGCATTTATATACGCACTATCCAATGACTGTGTTTTGCCCTTTACCAACCCTGATTCAATGCACATCAGCAATATACGATTGAAAACTTCATCAAAAACCGCCTCGGGTATACGCTTGCGGGTTTTGCATAAGGTGGAGTGATCAGGAACTGTTTCATCGATATAAAATATCGAAGGTCCATCCTCATTTTTATCTGGCGCTCCAAGGCACGGTCGAAGCAAATGTTCTCCAGGTAGGCTATTAATAAACACTTGAAAAATACAACAGGATCAAGGCCTAGCTGGCCGGTGTGGGAGTAGTATTTCCGAGTCAATTTATACAAAAAACTCAGGTCAAGGTGCTTATCCAAAATCCGGTAAAAATTGTCCTCAGGAACATAGTCTTCCAAACAGTAGTTTACGAAGATTTTTCGCTCTAATTTTTTCTTTCCTTGCATATATTAAGATACGAAAACATGCTTATATTAAAGAAAAATTAAATGTGTTTTTAGGGAGTTCGTCAACAGGCTGCGTTGTTAGCAGCTGCCTTTTTTGACTTTTGAATTTTAATTATGTGAAATCCGTGTATCAAAACCGCTATTCCACAACCGATAATAAATGGTGGTGCATTTAATAAAATTCCATAAGCGATGTAAATCATATTGGCAATTAATGATAGAACTCTTAACATTAGAATGTTCTTCATTGTCATTGAGAGTAAATTAATTCCCAAAGCTGAATAACCTAAAATGTGTATCATAAAGACAAACACATAATTTTTTCAGTTCTTTCCAAAACATCCATTTGAGTTGGTGCTTTTTTATCATTAAAACCAAGTTTGTAGTATAATTTGTGTGCTTGTGACATACTCATCGTAGTCTGTAGCCATAATTCAGTAGCGTCATTTTCCAAACAACGACTAATACAACGTTCAATTAATTTTGTTGCTATTCCAAGTTTTCTATAGTTCGGATTGATGAATAGTTTGGCAAATTCAAAGGTATCTTCATTCAAGCGCTTTAAGGCGACACAACCAACTATTTCTCCTTTGAATTTCGCATAAAATAGAAATCCACCATTTTCTAAATAGGCTTTGTCAGGATTATGCAAAGTGAATTTATCATCTTCTTCTAATACACCATTCAAAACACTCAATAGCCAAGGTCCAGCCAATTCATAGAAATATTTTTTAAGACTTGGTTTATAGTCAATAATTTTCACAAATTCGTCTTTGGGTTGATGAATACGCTCATTGATTGGTTTGTCATTGATTTCCCAATCCAATCTATCCAAAATATTAATAATATCCGGATGTCCGATTGAGAAAATTTCTTTAAGCGTATTAGAAAATGATAACCATAAAGGTTCAAGTTCCATCTGTAGTTCTTTTCCTTTTTTTGTCAGTCCAACCAACTTTGAACGTTTATCATTTGGGTTAGGTGTAATACTGACTAATTCTTCTTTTTTTAATTCTCGAAGAATATTTTTTACTGTAATGTGAGAAAAATCGATTTGGTTGGAAATTTCGAGGATAGTCTGTGGTGAATTTGTTTTAGCTAAAACATAGTAAACAGAGAACCAACTTGCTTTGAATCGAATGTTAGCATCCGAATAAATTTTGTCGCCATCTTGTTGTAGTTTTTCACTTATTCTTCGAAATCTTGAAGCACCTGCAAGATATCCTAATTCGTTTAATACATCTGACATATTAGTTATTTACGAAAGTACTTTCATAAAATTATGAAAGGTATTTCATAAATTCAAATATTTCTTCGGGATTTCTGTGTTTTGGTTGCTGCTAACGGCGAAACAAAGGACGTAGGGCTCTAAATTACAAAACGACATAAAGCAAAGCAACTTTGCCCTATGTCGTTTTATTGAATGTTAGCGATTTGAGTTTGCACCTAAACCGCTATTGGTTATATACCATGTTGTAGCCAGTTATTTTATTTTTTTATGGCTATTTCAATAGATTTTTGAACCCAATCCTTTAACTGATCTCTGTCCTCAATAATCTCAATTGGAGTTTCATAAAAATTGAGTTTTCGGGAGTTGTCCTTACCGTAAGTATATTGATTCATTCCGTGTCTTTGAAAGTTTGCCAGGTTACTTTCGTCTACTTTGAGCCAAACTTTGTCATGCGTTATTTTAGCAAATGCAGAACCTAGACGTAAGAGTGCCAAACCTCCAAACATGCGTTTTGTTTCAAACTTTCCAATGCCTTGTAATTGGTCAAGAACAAAGTTTTTAAATTCTTCGTTGAGTGCCATAAGAATTAGGTTTTGTTAATTGAGGTTAGAGCAGAGAACAATTTTTAAATCGCTAAAGACTCTTTTCCGTAGTTCTGATAAATTCTTATACTCAGCACTATTGAGCAGAGTCTTAACTACATTAGAATTTTCAAACGAAATCAAGGCGATCATTTCAGGAACTTGAGAGCCACTTATTTTTTCAATAGTCTTATATCGTCCGAGAGGTTCTCCTCCATGCTCCTTAAATATCTTCATCATTTGAGATAGATACTCTTTTAATTCCGCTTTATGTTCCTGATCAACAACAGCGTTGATTACCAAGATTGTTCTTTGGGCATCATTATCCTGAGCTTGGGCTTTATTGATAAACAATGTCCAAGCCGAGATTATTAATGTGTATATCAGTATTGACTTTTTCATGATTCAACTCCTATATATTTTGACTGATAATCATATTCAAATTGGAAAATACTCTTGCTCTTTGTTCTGCCAAGGCATTAAAGGCATCTCCTTTTACCATATTCTCTATTGTCTTTGGATTATCAAATTCGATAACAGCCATCATTTCTGGAGATTCGTCCCCAACCAAAGAATTAATTGTTTTGTATCTGCCTACCGGGTTACCACCGTTTTGACTAAAAATTTGCATTACACTACCTAAATATTCAGGTACTTCTGCAATATTTTGCTTATTAACGATTGCCGTTATTACTAAAAATGTTTTATGAGACTCCATATCTTAATTTTTTATTTGTGTACAACACAAAAGTAGATTGGATATGAAGGAAGTACTTTTCTAGGGAGTTCAGTTATTTGTCTGTGAGGGTCAATTTGTATTGGGAAGGAGGAAGATTGAACTTCTCTTTGAATTTTCTTGAAAAGTGAGCTGTGGTTTTAAAGCCAGATAGGAATGCTATATCGTCTATCGAGTGTTCTGATGTTGCCAATAGTTTTTTGGAATTCTCAAGACGTTTTTCAAAAAGATATTCATTTGGGGTGGTATCATAAATCTTTTTGAAATGCCTTTTAAAAGTGGAAAGGCTCATATTACATAATTGGGAAAGCTCTTCCAAAGTGATCACACTCAGTACATGGGTTTCTATCACTTCTTTAAAACTCGCGGTCCTTTTATTTACAAAATGCTCTAATAGCAGGGCAACCTCTTTCGCCTTTTTACTGCTTAAAAGAAGCAATAAGATCTCTTTGATTTTAATTTCAAGAATATCTTCAGTAACAACATGTTTGTTATAGAAGTAATGCATAATTCCATCAACATAATTTTTAGAAATCACACATGGCTTACCAGTGAACATATCTTTGCTGAATTCATTTTGTAAAGATTTGCTAATGTCAGGAAACTTATTCCCAAAAGCCTTTGCAACAAACTCTCTGTTGATATGTATTATTAGCACTTGATAATGCTGGTTTTCTTGATTAGGGTAAGCTTTTAAAATAAGAGATTTTCCTACAGCTATTCCTATATTACCTTCAGGAACTTCAACTATTTCATTTGGAGAAATGGCTACATGGTGTCCGTGGTTCACATAAGTAAAATACGCCTCATCATTTAATAGAAAATTGAACGTAGCCTCAGTATTGCAAATGATGGTTTCAAATACAACATTCTGATTAATTTCTATTTTCTTATGGTCTAGAATCATGAAGTATTTCCATTAATAATGGTCAACATAGAAGCATTAGATATAAAACCCTTAATTGTAGTGTAAGGCACATAGTTTACACCTGTTAAGGGACATGGTTTACACTACATTTGAAGTTCGTCAATAGACTGGAATTATAGCATATTATGCCAACTAACCAATCTGGTTTTTGTCAAGGAAATAGCACTTTATTAATCTAAATTAAAAATCGGCTATAACGTTGGATTTCTAAATTTTGATCATTATTTTTTAATCCTTGTTTTATGCTTTTCTTTGATTTTAACGAAGATTAATTTATGTCTGCTTTTGGGACCTTCTCTTTGTTCTATTTCGAATCTACCAATAGATTTAATAAGGGGCGTAAGTTTTTCAAACCCATAATTTCTTGAGTCAAAATTAGGGCGCTTTTTCAGAAGCAAACTCCCAACATCTCCAAGAAATGCCCACCCTTCTTCATCCGATAAATCCCTAATAGTTGAAGAGATTAAGTTTATATCCTTCTTTGTGATCTTATCAATCGTTGGCTCTTTAGATTCTCTATTTTCAGTTTTTTCCTCTGTTTGTTTCTTTAATATTTCAATATAGATGAATTTGTCACAGGCAACGATAAACGGATTAGGTGTTTTTTTTTCACCAATTCCTATTACTTGCATACCCGCCTCTCTAAGTCGTGTTGCCAATCTAGTAAAATCGCTATCACTAGATACAAGGCAAAATCCATTAACTTTTCCACTATATAGAATATCCATGGCGTCAATTATCATTGCTGAATCTGTTGCGTTTTTACCTCTAGTGTATCCATATTGTTGCACTGGAGTTATAGCATTTTCAAGAAGTAAGTTTTTCCATTTTGTCAGCCCTGGCCTCGTCCAATCACCATAGATTCTTTTAATTGTTGGGTTCCCATATTTCGCAATCTCTTCCATCATTTCCTTCACGTTGGCTGAAGGAATATTGTCGCCGTCGATTAAAACCGCCAAGTTCATATTTTGAGTCATACTATTATTTTTAGTCTTGCATTGGAAGATAGGCAAATGGACGTGAAATGCTTAATTTAAAGATATAAATGCTGAAGCTGTTTAATGCCAATTTGGCATGTATATTCTCCAGCTAACAAATATTAGTGACATTTGATAACATAAAGTTATTACTATATCTGGCATAATACTTGATATAGCTTCTTATTTAACCAATAAATTTTTATAGTGAATAAAGGAACAGTAAAATTTTTTAACGAGGCCAAAGGATTTGGTTTTATTAAAGAAGATGATTCTTCAAAAGATCATTTTGTGCACGTTTCTGGATTGATTGATGAAATTCGCGAAGGCGACACTGTTGAATTCGATCTAAAGGAAGGTAGAAAAGGACTTAATGCAGTAAATGTTAGAGTAATCTAAAATTTGCGATACGATATCTTTTTAGTACCAAGCCTGTCAAAAATTGACAGGCTTTTTTTGTGTATAGGATAATTTAAATAGTTTACACCTGTAAAGGGTCATGGTTTACCCTGTTATTTCCTACAGCTAACCTCTCGCAAAAATGACATGGCGACCGAATGGGAGACATGCACATTTTATACATTGTTGTGCTTAGTTTTTCTTGTTTCGTATTCCAATAAAAAGGCCGTTGTAGTATTCTTTAAAATAAAGTACATTATCTGCTTCATTAGTTTCGAAAATTAACCGATCCATAGGAACTGACTCAGGGGCAAACTCGTTTTTTCCAACATGATAAAGTCTTTCTCCTTTGGAATCACTACCACTTCTTTTCCTGTAAAGATGTTTGTCATTAGGATATTTAACTATTTTCATAAATTCCGTTTTGGAATCTGTTGGTCGGATATAATCACCTATAAATGATTCAATATTATCTATAGGTTTATTTTGGTATTCTAATTCTACTAGATTTATATCAAGACATTCTACGGCAACAGCCCCAAATATATCTAGAGCATTTGAGGGGGTGCGATAGGTGTTCACGACAACTGCAATACTAATACGATCATCTGGGAAATGGCTCATGACACACCATCGTGTAATATGACCTCCTGTATGACCATAAACTTTATGACTTTCTAGATAACCAGTTCTAAATCCTAAACCGTAATCAGAATAAATACCTGATTCCAATAGTGACGGTTTAATCATTTCATTTAATTCTTCCTTAGCAACTATAAGTCCACTATCTACACTCTGAATGAATTTAGCCAGATCGTTTGCTGAAGCGCTAATTCCTCCATCGCCTTCAATATAGGTCGTTTCATTCAAAAAACTTTTTAAGAAAACGCTATCTGATAATTCAAATATTTCTGAGGTTTTTGAATCCATCGAATCGTTGTAATACCAATTAATTGTTGGAAACGATAAGTCAGTTTTAATATATTTTTCTATAAGTTGCTCAAAATTTAAACCAGTTACTTTTTTCATTATTTCTGTGACAATTACAAATCCAGAATTAGAATATGAAAACATTTTTCCCGGTTTAAAAAGATGATCCTGATTTTCAATTGCGTCAAAATAATCCTTTAAGGTAATTTGTTTTCTCCCTGCAAATGTTAGACTATCAACATAGGATGTATAATCTGGTATCCCGGAAGTATGATTTAAAAGATGTCTAATCGTAATTTGATTTGAATACTCCCGATTAGGAAAACCAGGAAAGTAATCTACAATTTTATCATCAAGTTGAATTAAATTTTCATTCACCATTTTAACAGCAATTAATGCCATAATTGGCTTGGTAGCTGAAGCAATTGGAAACCCAATGTCATTGGTAACTGGTTTTGTTTTTATACTATCAATAAAGCCAAAACTTTTATTGTATATCTTATCCCTTGTGTTATACACGGCTATTGAGAATCCAAGCACTTTGTCAGAATTAAGAAACTGATTTGCAATTGAGTCAATTCTGTACTCTAAATTATTCAAATTTTCCGTGATAGAAACATCACTACTATTCTGGCAACCGACAACTAGTAGAGCTATCGAGAGAATAAAAATTGACCTTAATGAATTGATTCTCATTGTTTTTCATTTAATCTTAATTAAGCACAACGTTTGGGTATACGCTGTGTCCCGAAGAACATTGCGCAGAGGTTTTGTTGTGCAACGTTTTTAGGTTCTTATATTCTTAGTCACCATACAATTATAACATCTCTCCGACCAAGAACGCCTGGCATGACCCAAGTTCCTGTCATAGGAGCACCGTTCTCATAAGTTACAAGGGCTGAATTATCAAGACAGAGTGAAACAGTGTATTCCTCCTGCGCTAAAACCGATGTAACAGCAAGTTCATCACGTTCCTCAGCCGAAAGGTTTTTGCAATTACTTGTCACAAATTGTTTCATAGCTATCAGTAACTCTGTTTGTGAAATTGTCAAACTGGTGTCTGGAGGATAACAAGGCTGAACAATCCCGGCAAAAGTTGAATACAAGAGATTCATTTCATCCGTATTTACTTGTAATGTATTTAGCGCTTCGAAAGCAGATTGTTGCTCTGGTGTAAGCTCAGAAATAGTCTCCAAATTTTGATCAATGTTGGTCGGTTGAGAGTATGCAATATGTTTTTCTTTTTCCAACCTATCATTGGGCTGAGAGCATGCGTTCAGCAAGGCAAGTGATGTTGATAGCATGAGTAACAGTTTTACCTTTGCGAGTATTGGGGTCACCATAAATGTTTTAATTCTATTCATTTTGTAGTCGTGGCTAACGTTTTAGATATGAGTAGTAGGCAAGGTACGAGCCTATTACTTCATATCTTTTGTGTGTGCCCAGCATGGGCATCCTTTCCCTTTAAAGATAGGGAATTTACTAAAGGGTGAAAGTCCCTTATGCGCGGGGGTCGTGCCCCGAAGCATTAGCAAGTCGCAAGGGTGGTACGGGCGACCGTACATCTGAAGGAAGCGAGACTGCAAAGGTCGGTACCGACGAACAGGAACCGGATAAGAGGCTATGATGTCGGGTGAGATAGCACATCATATGGACGCCCTAACCTGGCAACAGGAGCACCGAAATAGTAGATCCGGCGGGAATTGACCGAAAGAGGGTGTTCTTACCTGGGGAGATCTCTCCGAGAAGTAGGAGAGAAGTCAGCAGAGGTCATAGTACCTGCGGGAAACGAGCCGTAAGAAACGGAGGTCTCACGAGCAGGGAAGGACCGAACGTTAATGGTCTTTAATGAACAAAGGAGCGGTTGGTGCGCTACGGATAGCTTTCCAGCACAACGGTAGCCTTTGATCAAGCGAGACAGCAGAACAATTGGAAGTGTTTATGATTAAACAACTGACAAACCGGCAGAATCTAAACTCCGCCTATCTGCAAGTGTACCGCAACAAGGGTTCGGCGGGTGTTGACGGACTCGGTGTAACCGAGCTCAAAAGGCACCTTCAAGCCTACTCGGGTAAGTATATCGAACAGATAGAGAGTGGCCGCTACGAGGTTTCAGCAATAATGGGCGTTGAAATACCCAAAAGCAACGGTAAGACGAGACTACTCGGTGTACCGACCGTTGTAGACCGGGTATTTCAACAGGCACTGCATCATGTATTGCAACCCATATTTGAAGCTGACTTTCAGGCCCACAGCTACGGATTCCGCCCGAACCGTAATGCTCATCAGGCAGTTGACCAGAGCCTTTTGTACATCAACTCCGGTTACCAGGACATAGTAGACATAGACCTCAAGTCGTTCTTCGACCAGGTCGAGCACTATGTGCTCCTGGAATTGATTTACGCCAAGGTGAAGTGCGATAAGACCTTAAAGCTTCTACGGTCATTCCTCAGAGCGCCGATACTGATCAAAGGTAAGCTGCACAAGCGGAGGAAAGGTGTACCTCAGGGTTCGCCCTTAAGCCCACTGCTATCAAACATTATCCTCAATGAACTGGATAAGGAACTCGAAAGCAGAGGCCACCGCTATGTCCGCTATGCTGACGATTTCAGTATTTATGTTCGGAGTAAAGAGTCCGCAAAACGAGTAGGTAAC
>JBCCHF010000036.1:0-73142 GCA_039028895.1 Bacteroidota bacterium
CGACTGCCGACTGCCGACTGCCGACTGCCGACTGCCGACTGCCGACTGCCGACTGCCGACTGCCGACTGCCGACTGCCGACTGCCGACTGCCGACTGCCGACTGCCGACTGCCGACTGCCGACTGCTAAAAAGCCAGCAATGACAAAACAACCAAAATCCAAAGTCCTCATCACCGGAATCACAGGGTTTATCGGATCACATACCGCTATTCGTTTGCTGAATGAAGGTTATCCTGTACGAGGAACAATGAGAAACCTTGGCCGTGCGGAAGAGATAAAAGCCATTATCCATAAGCATGCGCCAATCGATAAACTGGAATTTGCAAAAGCAGAATTGACCAATAGTGAAGATTGGGACGCTGCGATGGAAGGAATCGGGTTGGTCCAGCATATCGCCTCTCCGCTGCCGCGTACCCTGCCGAAAGACGACCAGAAACTGATCATTCCCGCAAGGAAAGGCGTTTTGAATGTTTTGAGGGCGGCCGAAAAGCATGGGGCTAAACGCGTCGTCCTGACATCTTCTGTATCTGCTATTGGTTATGGATATCCATATAAAAAGAAAACCTACACAGAAGCGGATTGGACCGATGCAAGCAATATGCGTTACACCAATCCTTATGTGCGCAGCAAAACGATAGCCGAACGCGCAGGATGGGATTTTGTGAATTCAGAATCGGTGAAAATCGAATTAACAGCTGTTAACCCGGTTGCAGTCATGGGGCCGGCTCTCGAAAAAGACTTTGGTACATCAGGACTCTTAGTCAAAAAGCTCATGTCGGGTAAGTTTCCAGGATTGCCACGTCTCGGGTTTTGTTTGGTAGATGTCAGAGATGTTGCTGAGATGAACTATCAGGCCATGATTAACCCTGAAGCTGCTGGCAAACGTATCATTTGCAACTCTGGTTTCATGTGGCTAACCGATATCGCCGCCTACCTGAAATCGGCATATCCAACCCATGAAAAGAAAATTCCGTCTATCCGGTTTCCGGACATCCTCGTTCGGTTGTTTAGTCTTTTTGATGGGGAGACAAGGGCCGTCATTAATGAATTGGGCATCGAAAAGAATTATGACGATACGCTAGCCAGGCAGTTATTCAACTGGAATCCACGCACCCCACAAGCCTCATTGTCAGGAATGGCAGATAGTCTCATCGAAATGGGAATAATTTAGCGTGCTAATTCCAATACTCCTTCCTCCAGTGGTTGGCCATTAAGCATTACGATCTCCGTGATAAGAGCTGCCTATTTCGTCAAAGGAAACCAAACAGGTCGGCCATCGAATGCGGTGTGGTTGGTCACGCGCATCTGTTCACTACCGTCGGTACGCATAATGTAAATCTCGCTGTTCCACTTTTCGTAACGCGCATCAGAATCTCTTAATGATTCGAAAACGATCCAGTTGCCATCTGGTGATACATCGAAATAAAGATTTCCAGTACCCGGATTAGAAGTTAGTGGTGTCATTTCTTTGGTTGCAAGATCGACAGCGTGAATCTCATAAGTGCTTTTCTTGCCTTGTAAACGGGCACTGAGGAATATCTTTTTATCGTCTTTCGACCATTTCATGCCTGAGTTCAGGTAACCGCGGTCGGTGATTTTTGTGCTTCTACGTTTTTTGACATCATAAACCCGTAAAAACAGATTGTGAGGGTCCTTGCCGGAAAGGTATGCAAGTTTGCTACCATCATTCGACCACGCAGTGTTTTCCAGGAGAGCGGTGTCGCGGGAAGGGCCATTGCTGGTGACTTTCTTTATACCTGTGCCATCAATTTTGGCGACGTAGAGCTCAAGAACCTTATTGACCCGTTTCCGGAATGCGATCATAGATCCATCAGGGCTATAGCTTCGGTCAAGATCACCTTCTGTAATCGGCTCGTAGGTTATTGGCGTTTCTTTGCCAGAACTCAAATCTTTTGAGTATTTGGTAAAATTGGACCTGTTTTTCGAACGAGTGAATTCAAGTGTGCGCCCTTCATTTGCCCATTTGGCAAAACTGTTGTCTTCGGCTGATGCTGTTATCTTTTCAATGCCAGTCCCATTTGGATTAACGAAGAAAATATCTCCATTACCATCGCGATAGGAAGTGAAGGCAATTTTGAGGTTGCTTGGAAAGTCCTTACTCTGATTTTCTGGTCCCTGTCCACAGGAAAAAACAAATAATCCGAAAAGGAGGAAGATTGAATATTTCATCGAAATGGGTTTTGTTCAGAAAAACAAGCCCATCAATTTACGTACCAAGGCTTGCCCAGCTTCCGAAAAAGCCTGCAAGCTAGTAAATTAATTCCGTTCGAGGAACTTATGAATAGCTGCAAAATCTAATCTACCCATCCCTTTGTTGTTGGCTTCCGCAAATATTTCCTTTGCCATATTGGACAAATAAAGTGGCTGATTGAGCTCATAAGCTGTAACCGCAGCCAGGTGAAGATCTTTATGCATTAACTCCAGCGGGAACTGGACTTCATAATCTCCTGACCGGATCATCTCGGCTTTGAATTTGGTGAATGGGGCCGATACCACCAGGTTAGGCACTACGTCCAAAAGGAACGATTTGTCGATGCCCATTTTCTCGCCGAGTAGAATGGTTTCAGAAAACATGATCATCGATTGTGCTAACATAGCATTGACCAGCATTTTGAAGGATGCGCCTTTTCCTGTTTCCCCAATGTGCAGGATTTTTTTACCCATCATTTCAAGGTATGGCATTACTGAGTCTAGTTCCGATTTTTCGCCACCTATAAAGAAGGTGAGTTCTGCATTTGCAGCATGTGGCTTTGTTCCGGCAACAGGGGCATCCAAATACCTGACTCCCGCTTTTGCTGCTGCCTGGTGAGATTTTCGGGTAAACGAAGGATTGACAGTAGAGCAATCGGCCCAAACAGCATTGGCTTTCATCGCTTTCAAGGCGCCATTTTCACCCAACATTATCGTCTCCACGACCTCAGGATTGGCCAACATCGTAAAAACGATATCCGCTTCAGCTACCGCTTCTTCCTTGCTTAATGCCTTGATGGCGCCTTTATCTTGCAGAGACTCTAGAGGTAATGGTGAGCGATTAAAAACGATAAGATCCACGTTGTGTTTTAGCAAATTTGCGGCCATTCGGCTGCCCATGATTCCGAGTCCGATGAATGCAATTTTCATATCTGTTTTTGATTTTATTGCACCTGATTACGATGCAAGTTGAGGATGTATTGTTTCGGCGATAGACCGTATTTTTCTTTAAATGCTTTAATGAAGTAGGAGATGTTTTCGTAACCTGTTTCAAGCGCGAGTTCTGTAACACTCATTTCCTTTTTTGTCAGCATGTTAATGGCTTTTTCCAGCCGTTTCTCCTTGAGCCATTTTTGAGGCGTAATATCGAAATAGGCCTTGAAGTCGCGACGAAATGAGCTTATACTCCTTCCCGTAAGGTAAGCGTAGTCTTCAACCTTCAGTGGCTTATCATAATTTTTCTCCATAAAGGATTTGATATTCCGCTTTCGCGGAAGGGTTAACCGGAAAAGGAAATTGACAAAATCCTGTTCAGGAGCAAGGCCAGATAACAGATTGAGCAACTCAAGGATTTTAAGCTCAAGGACATTCTTATTGCGAAGATTATTATCATGATAAATACTGACCAAAGACTCGGCAAATTGCTGAACCACGGGGACCGTTCCAAACTTTAAATGATCAGGTACGTGTTCCCTTGATATTTCGGTCACCTTTGTTGTTGAAAGGAATTCACTGATGATCTGGTCATCAAAATAGAAAAGGATGCTTTTGAAAACACCATCTTTAGGCAGCAAGTCTGAAATGTAATACACTCCACGGGGTACAAACACGATTTCACCGGCATGGACTGTGGTCAGGTTGCCATCATAGGTCCTGATATGTTGCTGCCCATCCAGTAAAACGGAGATCACATGATTCGAGATATATCCTTCTCGATTAACGATAGGCGCAGTAAGCATTTTCCGAAGGATACAAACATTACCATCCCGCAGTATCGTAGTGACCCGTTCATCATCAAACAACCTTTGCGGAATAAGTATCATCTCTTTTTTTCTGCAAGATGGCAGGATTCTGTCGCAAAAACTAATCGAAAAACGTCAGAAATGATAAAAACACGTCAATAAACAAGCCGCCACTTCGCTTACAAGAAAAACAAGTAGGCGAAGCGACAACAGGTAAGGCGAAGCCGACAGATTTTAATCAAAACTGATATCCATCAATTGTATTCGCGTTCGATTGGTAGAATACCCGGTTTTCGATCATGTCAACATTGTACTTCGGATATTTCTCATTGCCAAGATTAATAGCAGTAATGATTTTGCCATCAGACTTACTCACCTGGGCAAGATGGTTTTCCTTTTTCCCGGCAGCCATCATGATAAAAACGAAGTCGCGGGTTTGCGTACTAGCCTTGAATCGACGGTTAGCCGCCTGGAAGGCCTGGCCGGAAAATGAGAAACTCTGGTTGGCATAATCACCATATACGTCAGATACATAACCTGTAAGATCTTTAGCAAGTTGAGCTCCCTGGTCGGCATCACGCACCTGGATGTTTTGAGACACGTAGCCATAAGCCCCCGAATTGATACCAGATGAAATACCATCAAGGATCGAAAGTACAGCCAATGCTCTAAGGAAAGCACGCTTGGCCCTTGGCTCTTGGGGAGCCGGGTAATATTCGTGGAATAACAGTTTGCCATCGCGACCAACCATTGCCACGTTTTGACTTGAAGACATGAAGATGCCTTGTTCAGACAGCTCCACGCTTTCTGGTTTTTCTTTGCCCTCGAATTTGAGATCTGTTGATCCCAGTTGACCCATCGAGCCATTGGATTTATCAAGAGCATACAGTGACTTCCCCTTTACGGAGAAAGCAAAAGTCTGGTCACCTTCAGAGGCCATCAAGGTGGCAGCAGCCGGAATAGGGTCATCAGAAAGCATAACTCCTGTAGATACATTCAGGATATTGATCTCTTTGTTGGTGCCCACTAGCATTCCTTTTGCTGTTTCCTCGAGGTACTCGACCGTACCTTTGATCTTGGTTGGCTTTTTATACCTGAATTCACCAGTGGCTTTGTCAACGATATTGAGGTGGCATTTTTCTTTAAAAGCATTACTACTCTCATCAGTGCAACCAACTAGCATTAAGTCATCCCCAACATAGGCGTAACCAGTAACTTCCCCTTTCATGCTCACCCCACCTTTTCTTTTGCCCCACAGTTTTGCTCCGGTCATATAGTCCAGTAAGTGGATATTACCTCCTTGAAGAGCTACCATTAGACCAGTCTCTATCGGAAGAATTAGTCCAATGGGCTTACTCATAGATACTTCTTTTTTCCATAATTTCTTGCCATCACTCATCCTGAAAGCATTATAAGAAGAAGTGATTTTAGTAGTCTGTGAGGTCGTTCCACTTGAAGAGGTATTCATCGTAACATTCTCGACATCTACAGCAATGAAAAAGGCATCAATATCCGTTGCCGGAAAAAATACCTGAGCTTCGGGTGTTGTACCTGCCCCGCCGCTAATGTCACCAAGCACCTGCAATAAGGCATTAGCCACCGCACCATCTTTCATGCCCGAGAAAGAGGTATCCCAAATGATTTCTCCTGTTTTGGAATTCATTTTATAGGCTGCAAAAACGCTGGTAAGTAAAAACTCGTCATTCCCTAAGCCAACTAGGCCAGTGATTCGATCGTATTTAGGATTCTGGGTCCATAATACTGACCCGTTTTCCATACTGACCATAGCGATCTTGGTGGCACTATTTGTTTCCCTCCCAATTACGAAAATGGAACGGTTTTCATACAGAAAATAGAATTCATCAACCTGGGCAATGCCTGCATCTTTTGAAGAAAAATAGACTTTCCCTTCAATCGGGTCGAGTACGAAAATCGAGAAATCGCCACTTTTGCTGTTGATCGCCACAAACGGACTACCTTCAATTTCATCAAAGGTCTCGTCGTCGAGATATGGAAGGTCGTCGTTTTTCCAGGCAATCTCTCCGTTTTCCGGATTTACCCCATAAACCGATTTATTGGTTTGGGCGATCAGAAATCCGAGAGAGGTAACTCGGTGCCAGTAAATGGTTTCATCGTCAAATTGTACCGTCCAGGAAGGAACGGCTGTTTCTGTAGTTTCCTGGGCAAAACTTGGCATAGAAAACAGGATACCCAATAACGCGCAAAGCAATACGCTTTTGGTAAAAATCTGAAACATGATTTTTTGGATTTTATGTGATTGGGAAGCTGAGCCAGTAGGGTTCGTTCAGTGTTTTATCAAATTGTTTGCCAATTCTTCCGTTCCCTTAATTTAGTCAATATGTGTTGAAAGTTTTAATTTTAGGAAACGCATAAAGAATTATGGATCAAAAGATTGTTTTAATAACAGGGGGCAATGCCGGCATTGGAAAACAAACTGCTATCAGTTTGGCCCAAAAAGGAGCAATAGTGGTTATCGTTAGCCGCAATTTACAAAAAGGCGAAAAAGCCGTTGAAGAAATCAGGCAGAAATCAGGTTCACAAAATGTAGACCTTTTGACTGCTGATCTTTCCAGCTTGCAGTCGGTTCGAGATCTGACTGCTGCCTTCAAAAATAAATATCAGTCGCTCGACGTCCTAGTCAACAACGCGGGTTGTATTCTGACAAGCCATTCACTGACTACAGATGGTTATGAGTTGCAATTTGGTGTGAACCACCTCTCACATTTTCTATTAACCCATCTTTTATTGGATTATCTGGAAGCTGCTACTGAGGGCCGAATCGTCAATGTTTCTTCCATGGCGCACTACACCGGGAAACTGGATTTTGACGCCCTTACGGGAAACCAAGACCATTACGACGGTATGGCTGCTTATCGGTGTTCTAAACTTTGTAACGTACTTTTTACACGTGAATTCGGTCGTCGTTTTCCTGATTCACAGGTAACAGCTAATTGTCTCCATCCTGGTGTGGTGAAAACGAGGATTGGTAATAAATCCAATTTGCTATTTTCTCTGGTGTGGACCATCATGAAACCTTTTATGCTAACAGAAAAAAGGGGCGCGAAAACGTCAATCTTCCTGGCGTCATCTCCAAAGGTAAAAGGTGTCACTGGTCAATATTTCAACCAACATCAAAAGGAGAAAACACCGTCTGATCTTGCTCAAGATGAAGCACTGGCCGCAAAACTCTGGGAGTACAGTCTAGCTGCTACCGGATTATCCAACTCGAAATAAATAACTCAGGAAATATGCTCAAACATCTGATCCCTGTTCTACTGCTCACGTTGTTTATCGCCTGTATGTCCAAAGGCCCACAAAGAGTAGAAGTGGAAGTGCCAAAGACCAGTGAACCAGTTGCCCATGAGGTCCATTACATCGCCAACGAAGGGGTATTGATAAAAACGCCAGCAGGTAATATTTTGATTGATGCGATCCATGATCTCTACGATCAAAAATATATGTACACCCCGGAATCGGTAATGGATGACATCATGGCAGCCAATTACCCTTTTGAAAATATCGACGCCATTATGATCACCCATGTACATTCCGATCATTTTGATGCACAATTGATCGGCCAATATCTTCAAAGACATCCGGTTGGCTTATTAGCTGCCCAGCAAGTTTGCGATAGCGTCAGGAAACACTGGCCGAGTGCAACCTTCCTCGAACAATTGATTGAGATTGAGCAGGATCAGGAGATTACCGATTTTTCATTCAAGGATATCAAAGTGAAAGCGATTAAGCTTGAACATTCAGCAGCAAGCTTTAACGGGTGGGTTCAAAATTTTGGTTATCATATTGAACTTGGTGGAAGAACCTATATCCACCTTGGTGACGCTGAAATTACGCCCAAAAACCTCGATAATATCGAAGCAGCAGCCGGCAATGCTGTTGATATGGCTATCCTGCCTTTCTGGTGGTTGTACACCAATGGACAAAACTGGATGAAAGCCCGATTTTTCCCGGGAGCCATTATCGGGGTCCATGTGAAAGTACCTGATTCACATCAGTTTGAAGAGGCCCTGGAAGCTCAGTTTCCCAATCTTGAAATCTTTAATGAGTCTATGGAAAAAGTGATTATCAAGGAGTGATAATTGTTTTTAGAACGCTGGGTCCTCTACGAGAGACCCTGCTAGGAAAGTGGCTGGTTTTCCTTTTGTTCCAGCAGGGTCTCCTGAAAGGGGCCTTGCCTAACTAATATTTTAAATCGAAGAATTTACCTTCGCGAATCTCTGCGAATTCCTTGGCGTACTTTGCGGATTAAAACGCCTAATCTTCTCTCAAGCAAAATTCTAGAAACGAACCTACCATTTCCTGCGTCTCCGCTTTCGCCTCATGCATTCCGGCGTGACCGATGCCTTCAAGAATATGGATGCTGGCCACCTTTGGCAAAGGGGTTTGATTTGAACTGTATTCCCACGGGACCAACTCGTCTTCCTTCCCGATAACAAACAGAACGGGTACACTGGCTTTCGCCAATACTTTAGAACGGTCGGGTCGGTTTTGCATAGCTTTTAGCGCTTCAATCAGCCCTTCTTGACCAGCCTCAATGCCACGTTGTATCATTTTATCGATAGTCGAACTAAATTTGTCCCTTGCTTTTTCGCCAAATAGCTTTGGTACAAGTTGCCTGACAAACGGACCAGCACCATGTTTTTCAAGAAAGTCGATCCCTTGTTGGCGGCCTTCTTTTTTTGCTTCAGTATCCGCATAGGGATGCGAGTGGAAAAGACCAATGCCTTCGAGAAGCGATGCATGCTGTTCCGCGAAAGCGAGGGTAGCATAACCACCCATCGAGTGACCGACGATAATACATTTTTCCAATTGAAGTTCATCGAATATGCCTTTAATCACAGCAGCGAAATCGCTGATGGAAACTCCCTCCCACGCAGGAGAATCTCCAAAGCCGGGTAAGTCTGGTCTAATGACCTGATATATTCCGGTAAACGGATCAATAAAATCATCCCATACCGATTTATCTTCACCAAATCCGTGAACGAAAAAAACCGGGTAACCTTCTCCGGTTACCTCCCACGTAATGTCGTGGCCGTTGATGTTAGTTGTTTTGATCATATTTTACCCTGACAAAAAGTTATATTTGCTGCATATAAAATTATAAAAATATGAAACACCTCATCTCAACTCTTTTCGGACTTTTGATCTGTGCTGGAATGTGGGCACAGGAAACATACCCCAGTGATCAGGTTTACGATAAACGTGATGGTTATTATGCCTTCACAAATGCTACAATTTACACATCCTATAACAGCAAAATTGAGAATGCTACGCTTGTGATCAAGCATGGCAAAGTTGAAGCGGTTGGAACAGATGTTTCAGTGCCTGCCGGAGCTGTCAAAGTTGATCTTGATGGCAAGTATATTTACCCTTCGTTCATCGATATTTATTCCAATTATGGTTTACCAAAACCAAAGTCGGTAGGTGAACGTCCAGAAAGGCAACCACAGGAGCACTCCAACAAAAAAGGTGCTTATGCCTGGAATGAAGCCCTGAAGCCTGAGTTCAATGCCAAGGATGTTTTTACCAAAAATGGCAAAACAGCAACAGCCATGCGAAAAATTGGTTTCGGTACTGTCGTTACTCACCAGCAAGACGGGATCGCCAGAGGGGCTTCAGCCCTGGTTACGCTTAGCGATGAAAAAGAAAATGAATTGATCCTTAACGGCATGGCGTCAAACCATTTTTCATTCAAGAAAGGAACATCAACACAAAATTATCCGACCTCACTAATGGGGGCGATTGCCCTGTTGAGGCAAACCTATTATGATGCCGATTGGTATCAGTCAAATGCCAATGATGAGGAGTATAATATTTCTTTGGAAGCCTGGAACGGCCTTCAGGATATACCGCAGGTTTTCGAGGTGCGTGACAGGCTTGAGGCCTTACGCGCTGCCAAGATCGGGAAGGAATTCGGCATCCAGTATATATTCAAAGGAGCTGGCGATGAGTACCAGAGGATTGATGAACTGAAAGCAACGGGCTCGTCATTTATTGTATCCCTGAAATTTCCTGATGCTTATGATGTGTCCGATCCGTTTGAAGCAAGAAATGTCACACTTGCGCAAATGAAGCATTGGGAACTGGCCCCTGGCAATGCTGCCGTCATGGCCAAAGCCGGAATCGAGTTTGCATTGACCACTGACGGACACAAGAAAAAGTCAGATTTTATGGGTAGCCTGAAGAAAGCCATCAAGAATGGTCTTTCCAGGGAAATGGCACTTAAGGCCCTAACTCATACTCCAGCCAACTTGATGAAAGCTGACGAGATGATAGGTAGCCTTGCGAAAGGAAAAATCGCCAATTTTATTATCACTTCCGGCGATGTGTTCGGAGAAAAAACCACCATCCACCACAACTGGATTATGGGGAAGGCATTCATTCTTTCTCCACTTGATTATATTGACCTTACCGGAAAATACGCGTTGGAAGTCAATGGTACCACCTATGAAGTAGCAGTCAAAGGCAAAGCGAAAAGCCCGAAAATGACCTACGCCAAAAACGACTCAACCGATATCAATATCACTCATAGCCTTTCCGGTAATGTTATCACACTGTCCTTTAGGGATATGGATGACAGGCCAGTTCAACTGGCAGGGTTGGTGCAGGATGAAAAGTGGTCAGGAAATGGAACCATGTCTGACGGTAGTTGGGCATCATGGACAGCCACCTACCAGGGAGAAGTAGAGAAAGAAGAGAAAAAAGACGATAAGAAAGGAGGCGACGACAAGAAAAAAGATGATGGTAAAAACACTGGTAAGAAAACAGATAGCAAGAGTACAGTGACTTTCCCATTCGTTTCTTTCGGCAATGAGGAAGTTCCCACGCAAAAAGATTACCTCATTAAAAATGCCACAGTCTGGACAAATGAATCTGATGGTATCATTGAAAATACAGACGTGCTTGTTGAGAATGGCAAGATCGTCAAAATCGGTAAAAACCTGTCTGCTAAAAACGCTACTGTGGTTGATGGAACAGGCAAACACCTGACATCCGGAATTATCGATGAGCATAGCCATATCGCCATCAGCCGAGGGGTTAATGAAGCTTCACAAAGCAGTTCTGCAGAGGTAAGCATTGCTGATGTTGTGAATTCAGAAGATGTAGGAATTTATCGTTCACTTGCAGGTGGTGTAACCGCGGCTCAACTGCTGCACGGTTCAGCTAACCCGATTGGCGGACAGTCAGCGATCATCAAACTTCGC
This sequence comes from Bacteroidota bacterium, assembly GCA_039028895.1. GTDB lineage: Bacteria > Bacteroidota > Bacteroidia > Chitinophagales > Saprospiraceae > JAHDCJ01. Next base: position 11,198 of record JBCCHF010000036.1, read on the forward strand.
TGGGGCTATGCACCTGAAGATATGAAGATTAATGGCGCTGCTCCATTTATCAAATTCGCGCTTGGTGAAAACGTAAAACAGTCTAACTGGGGCGATGACAACAGGTCGCGTTTCCCGCAATCCAGGATGGGGGTAGAGCAAGTCTACTTTGATAATTTTACCCGTGCCCGGGAATACGGAGAAGCTAAAAAAGCCGGCGAGCCAATGCGTCAAGACATCGAATTGGAGACATTGCTCCAAATTATCGAAAGTGAGCGTTTCATCACCTGCCATTCATATGTGCAGTCTGAAATCAATATGTTGATGAAAACAGCTGAAGCTTTTGGTTTCCGTGTCAATACATTCACACACATTCTAGAAGGGTATAAAGTTGCTGACAAAATGCATGAGCATGGTGTTGGTGGCTCTACCTTCTCAGACTGGTGGGCTTATAAGTATGAGGTGATTGATGCAATTCCGCAAAATGCTGCGATTCTGCATAACCAGGGTGTGGTTACAGCCATTAACTCAGATAGCCGTGAGATGATTCGCCGTCTTAACCAGGAAGCGGCCAAATCAGTGATGTACGCTGATATGTCAGAGGAAGATGCCTGGAAACTGGTTACACTCAATGCTGCAAAACTGCTTCATCTTGACGACAGAATGGGTTCAATTAAAGTAGGAAAGGATGCGGATCTCGTTGTTTGGTCGCACAATCCACTTTCTATCTACGCCAAGGCTGAAAACACTTTCGTTGATGGCATTATGTTCTACAGTCTCGCAGATAACGAGAAAAAGCAAAAAGCGATTGCTGAAGAGCGCTCTCGTCTTATCGCCAAGATGTTGAATGCCAAAAATAAGGGTGGAAGAACGCAGAAACCAAGTGCGCCAACGACAATTGACTACCATTGCGATACTGTGCACGATGAGATGCAAGATTAAAGTCAACCCTGAGGTCAATCTCATAAGTTAACCACTAAAAACCAACAACAATGAAAAAGCTATTTAGCTATATAACTATCTGTCTTCTTTTCGGTGTGTTTTCCGCAAACGCTCAACAAACGCCTGCCGATGACCAGTCAGGTTCAATTCTGATAATGGGCGCAACAGCACATTTAGGGAATGGTGAAGTCATCGAAAGTAGTGTTATTGCCTTTGATGAAGGCAAAATCACTCTTGTAGCAGATATGACAGTCGTCAGAATTAACCGTAACGATTACGACCAGGTGATCGAAGCTACCGGGAAACATGTTTACCCGGGACTCATTGCCGCTAATACAACTATAGGACTCAACGAAATTGGTGCCGTCAGGGCGACTCGCGATGATCGCGAAGTCGGAGATCTGAATCCACATATCCGATCAATTATTGCTTATAACACCGACTCGCGTGTTACGCCAACGATTCGTTCAAATGGCGTCTTACTTGCTGAAGTTGTACCGCAGGGAGGCATCGTAAGTGGAACGGCATCAGTCGTTGAACTCGATGCCTGGAACTGGGAAGATGCGGCTTACCATATGGACAATGGAGTCCATGTCAATTGGCCAAGTACCCGGAAATGGGATTGGAATAACGGCAACCCTAGAAGCGGACCTGATAAAGATTATCAGAAGAACATACAGAAGATCAGGAATTATTTCATGGAAGCTATAGCCTATTCGAAAGCTTCACCTGAAAATAAGAACCTCAGGTTTGAAGCGATGAATGGGGTGATTTCCGGTGATAAAATGATTTACATTCATGCCAGCGCTGCAAGAGCTATCCTTGATGCGATTTCATTTGCCAAAGAGTTTGACCTTAATATGGTGATTGTTGGCGGAAACGAATCCTGGTTGGTTGCTGATGAACTGAAAAACAATAATGTTCCTGTGGTGCTTGGCATTACGCATCGTGTGCCGGGAACTGATGATGCGGATATTGATTTGCCCTATAAGTTACCTGCATTGCTTTATGAAAAGGGTGTTGAATTCTGTATCAGTCATAATGGGTACTGGGCAGTTCGAAACCTGCCATTTCAGGCTGGACAGGCCGTATCTTACGGATTGCCAGCAGAGGAAGGTATTAAAGCTATGACTTCATCCGCTGCAAAATTACTCGGCATTGGTGATCGCGTCGGAACCCTCGAACAAGGAAAGGACGCTACCCTTTTTATCAGCAAAGGTGATATAATGGATATGCGCACTTCAATTGTTGAGCGTGCATTCATCCGCGGAAAAGATATCGATGTTGACAACAAACAGAAAGAGCTTTACCGTAAATACACCAAAAAGTACGAAAACGACTAAAAGGCATTAAAATGTCTTGCATGTCGTTATGCGCTTCAAAAGCCCAAACAATCGTAAATGAAACTGTCGGCATCAATCTATTCACAAGAAGGCGAGCCACTGCAACAAGTCATTAGGAAACTTGACGAGCATGGCATCGATTTCTATCATGTAGACTGCAACGACAACGAAAAGGTTTTCGCCGATATTGAGGAGATTAGAAAGTGGAGCAATAAGCCGATTGACCTTCACATCATTTCCGGTGAACCGGAAAAATTTTATCCATTACTTGAAAAATATCAGCCGGAATACCTGACATTTCAATATGAAGATCTTGAAGGTGAGCTTTCTATCCCGAAAGTCATCAATTCCCGGAAAGGGCTCGCCATTTCTTCTGATACTGATATCGAAGTGTTTGAATCCTTCAAAGATGATTTTGATTTCGTTTTGATGATGGCCACTACGCCAGGGATGAGCGGAGGTCATTTTGACAAACGTAATTTTCGAAAGATCAGGGATTTTAACCGCCGATTTCCCGGGAAAAAAATTCATGTCGATGGAGGTGTGAATGCAGAGATTTCCTTTATCCTCAGAAATATGGGAGTGTATGCTGCCGTTTCCGGGTCCTACCTTTTCAATGCGGCATACCTTGGTGCGGCGATGCTCAATTTGAAACGAGAATCTTATCCTTCCACCTTTCACGTCAGAGATTTTATGTTGTCCAATGGGGAGGTGCCCATTCTCCTTCCGGGAAAAAGGACCTTCCTTGATATCCTGAATGCCCTGGAAAAATATCGGCTTGGATTTGCTATTCTGGCTGATGCATCCGGTAAAATGGAAGGTATCATCACCAATGCTGATTTGCGAAGAGCGCTCATTAAGAACATTGATAAACTAAATGATCTTGACACCAATGCGATGGTCAACCGCAGTCCTGTTTCCGTTAAGGAAGATTTTACAGTAAGCGAGATGCTGAGTGTTATTAAGGCCCAGCAATTTCCGATCAGCTATATGCCTGTAGTGGATGAAAATAATCATATAAAAGGCGCCATTACCTTTTTTAATCTTGTCAAAGGAGAATAATGATAATCGAACTAAAGTCAGATGTTAATGACGCTCAAGCCAATAAATTGGCTAAGGAGTTATTAGCAATTTACATGAACAGAGGTGATCAAAAATTGATCGTTACCTCCAGCAAAATGAAGGGAGTTGAGTCTCACTATGAAGGGATGATAGAGGCCATACACGTTTTTGATTCTGATATACAGCTTGCCAGCCGCGATTTTAGTAAATCGACCATTCCTGTAAAGGTAGGAGAAGTAACCGTTGGCGGTAATTCGTCAAATACACTTTTGATAGCGGGTCCCTGTTCGGTGGAGTCCGAAGAGCAGATAGAAGACACCGCCAGGTTTATGAAGTCAATAGGTATTACTGCATTGAGAGGCGGATGTTTTAAGCCAAGAACTTCTCCCTATTCATTTCAGGGGTTGGGCGAAGAAGGTCTAAAGTTAATGGCTTCCATGCGCGAAAAGTACAATTTATCGATCGTTACAGAGATCCGTGATGCTACTCATGCCGACATGGTTATCGATTATACTGATGTGATTCAGATCGGGGCAAAAACGATGTATGATCACGGTGTTTTACGAAAGGCAGGTAAGTCTCAAAAACCTGTATTGTTGAAAAGAGGTTTCGGTACGACACTCCAGGAATTCGTACAAGCTGCCGAGTTTATCCTTTCCGGGGGTAACCCGAATGTGATGCTTTGCGAACGCGGCATCCGAACTTTTGAAACGAAAACAAGGTTTACCCTCGATCTTTGCGGTGTGGCTTACCTTAAAGAATATACCAATCTTCCAGTGATTCTTGATCCAAGTCATGCGATGGGCCATGCGTATGGCGTACCCGATGTGACGCGTGCATGTACAGCCATGGGTATTGACGGATTAATCATAGAGGTGCATCCTGATCCTTCGGTTGCCAGGTCAGATGCTGCCCAGCAGCTCGATTTTAGCACATTTGGGGCATTATACAACAGCCTTAAGCCAATAGCAGAAGCAGTTGGAAGAAAAATTGTCTAAGCATGCCTCAAGAAAGACTGACAAATATCAAACTCTTGATCACCGATGTTGATGGTGTTTTGACGGATGGTGGAATATATATCACCGAAAATGGCGATGAGCTTAAAAAATTTAATGCCAAAGATGGTCGAGGCATAATCGACCTCGGAAAAACTGGCTTCAAAGTCGGGATCATCAGCCATAGTGCTAATGTGAAACTCATCAAATCGCGAGCAAAAAGGATGCGCGTGCCGCTGGTTTATGCCGGGGATGAAGACAAACTCGTCATTCTCAAACAATGGTGTGATGAATTAGACATCCGATTAAAGGACGTGGCATTCATTGGTGATGACACCAATGATCTCAGGGTCATGAGTGAAGTTGGCGTAATCGCATGCCCAGCCGACGCCCATCGAAGTGTGAAGTCAATAGCCCATATCATCCTTGAACGAAAAGGCGGTGAGGGCTGTGTGCGAGAGTTTATTGATGATTACCTGTTGCCTGCACTTTAATTCAGTAATTAACTCAAGGTATTTCGCGAAGCGGCGTCAATTCGAACCCGGCGTCTTTAAGCAGTTGTATCACCCCAAGTTCTCCGGGGAGGTGGGCTGCTCCTACTGCAAAGAAGGTTGGTTTTTCTTTCGACATTCTTTCAATAACAGGGATCCAGTTAGTGTTCCGTTTGTCGAGCAACAGGCTTTCGAAATTGCCAAGATCTTCTGATTCTTCTGTGATCAGGGCGTAGAGACCATCGAGGTCTTGTTTTTTATATAGGTCGACCATCGTCTCAAATAGGTCCTGGCCCATGTCTCCGCTGCCATCCAATCCTTCCATTAGCATTTCAGCTTGTTGGGCGTAAGGAATGCTATCAAACATAGACATCTGGAAGGCTGCTGTTTCGAGACCTAGTATTTCCATGTCTGCTTTTCCTGCCATTTCCATGAATACTGTTTCATAAGAGGTGACCGGTCCTTCAATCGTGCTTTCCGTCATCATCGTACTAACGAGTAAGGGTTTCATCTTATTGAAAAAGGAAATATCCATGTCGAGAGTGTCGCGGAAATAATTGGATAGCCGCTCGTAATCTTCTTCACCGAGGAGGGAACTTAAAGTTTCACCATCATTCATAAATACTCCTGTGGCTGCCATCAGAAGCCCAACAGGATCATCCATGTCGATTTCAAGCGTTAGTTGAGCAGTTCTGCTAAACCGATCCTTAATAAGATCAGTCATGATGAAATCAGCTTCGCCGATCAAGTGAATAGTGCCATACAAATAAGATGGTACTTCGAGATCATTACCAGAAATTTCCCAAAGGAGTGAATTAGGATTGTCGCGAACTGCTGGTACAGGAGGGGTGTCCTGAAGTTTTTGCACCCAATTAGTTTCAGTTGGTGCCTTTTCCGGGGCACTGCTAGTTGCTTTTGGTGTTTTGCATGAAGCGACAAAGAGAAGGGCCATTATGGCGAAAGCCAATAGCCTGCTAAACTTGAATATCATTGAATTTGATTTAATGCTTTCTCTAAATAGAAGACCAAAAATACTGGAATTGTTTCGAAGAATATCTAAACACCCTGTTAAAACGTGACGAAGAAATTTGATTTAATGACATTTCGACAGTCATTTTTCAATTGAACTGCCTTTTTGGCACTTAAATTGACAATTTTCGCTCATTTTGGCCTAAAAAATGGAATGGCACCTGAATTGAAGAAAGAAAAGTGAATTTAAAATTAATCATACAACAAAAACATAAAAGATATGAGCAGTGTAATCAGATTTAGCCCATGGACAAGAAAACCAGTTAGAAAAAACATCTTTGATGATTTCTTCAATTTCAACTTTGATGACTTTGGGTCTGATTTCTTTAACAATGTACCATCTGTTAATGTCATTGAAAATGGCGACTACCACGTTATCGAGCTCGCAGCTCCTGGACTTGAAAAAGACGATTTCAAGATCAACGTTGAAAAAGATGTACTTACTATTTCTGTAGCGAAAGAAAATAAAGAAGAAAATACTACTGAAAAGTACACACGCAAAGAGTTCAGTTATAACTCTTTCAAGCGTTCTTTCCACTTACCTGAAACAGTCGATACAAGCAGCATCGAAGCCAAATACGAGTCAGGTGTGTTGAAGATCACTTTACCTAAGAAGGAAGAAGCAAAAGAGGTACCACCCCGTACCATTGAGATCAGCTAAACCAAACTGTTTAGACTCCTGATCAGGGGAATCAACGAAAGTCGGGCATTGCCCGCTTCTCATCATAAATAGTTTTTCATAGTTAGTGTTTTGGGTTGAAACCCCGGGTTGTAATAATAACTCGGGGTTCTTTTTTCGCTCCCTGCGGTCGCTCAATTGTTGTCGGCTTCGCCTTACTGTTTTGCTCCCTTTGGTCGCGATTGCTGTCGCTTACTTGTTTACGCTAGGGGCGTATTATTCTGGCCTTCGGCCAATTGATTATTATAGAGTGAGGATGGCAAACTTTCCCAGGTATTTCATGGAGCATCCTTCTGGGTGATCTAGGTGGTTAGGGGCGTAGATGCAGATAGCGTTGTTGAAATGTTGTTCTTCTTTAATTTGGCTTAACCACTGTTCGGCGTAGGAGCTTTCTGATAGTAAAATTCTAATTACTTTTGGCGATTCTTCATAAACTGCTTCAATGAAACCTGGTTCGATATCGAATAACTGAGTTTCTTTCATTAAATCAGAAGGGATATAATCGCCATCCTCAGTAAATCCAGGGTCAATAAATGCTCGCATCTCTTCGAATGAAGCGAATTTGTTTTTGGCAACAAAAACATATACCCAGCTCATCATTCAGGTTTTTTCTTTTTTATGATCATTACAAAACTTGCAATGGCATCTCCGTAAAGGATAACCATCAAATCAGATAAGGTGTATGAACTTTGGCTTTGAGAATCGTTGTTCAATTCCTCAATACTTTCAAACCTTCGATCTAGGTGATCATTGATCTCTGAATGGAATTTGCCTATCACCTCAACACCATGGATCGCAATTTTTGAAGGCCTGTAAAAGGCAATTCCTGTAACAAGCTTTTCTGTAATTTTTACCCTGCTGCCTTCATGGTCTTTTATCATCCATTCCTCCTCTTCTTCACCCTCTTTGATCACCTGAGCTATAATCCCCTTCTCTATCAGGATCGCCTTTTCCTGCCCCAACTTTATTGGTAAATCAGAAAATTGATCATCCCACTTATAAAATCGTTTTTGTATCAACATAAATCTTCAATAATCCAAAGTACAAATTGAGGAAAGTCCGAAACAATACACCAACGGCGTAAGCAAGTAAGCGACAGCAAGGAGCGACAACAGTTGCGACCCAAGGGAGCAAAACAGTAAGGCGAAGCCGACAACAAGTAAGTGTGCAAAGCGAACGACAAAAGTCAAACCTCCATCACCACCAAAGTTCCATCAGGCAGATTAGCTGTTCCGTTATCAATTTTCGGTGCATAACCCAGGAAGTAACCTCCACCTCCGGCGCCACAGATTTTCAGGTAAAATTCGCCAGACTCCAGTCCTTTTTGCCAGATCCTTTCGAAACCTTCGGGAATCATTGGTTTAAAGTGTTCAAGTTGGAACTGGGAGATGGCCAACCAGGCTTCTTCGAAAGCCGGTATGTCGTTAACCAAAAAGGAAATTACTGCTGATTCGTTAAAAGGATTGAGTTGCTCATCGATCAGTCGTCGATAATCGGGATTCTCACAGCGTTCCAGAAACAAATTGACGAGAGGACCAGTTTTTCGCTGAATCCCTGTGTCGAGTAAGAAAATGACGCCGTTTTCGCCAGAAAATTCGGGTAAGCTGACTACCTCTGCTTCACTTCTTGACAATAAAAGCAATGGCTTGTTGAGGTAGCAGATTAGCGGATCTACTCCGGAACTTGAACCATGAAAATGACTTTCCAACAAGGCAAACAAGTGGCGGAGTTCATTGAGGTCCATGTCAGAAATCATATCTGGTTTGCCAAACTCGTAAACTACACCGGCGCATAAAGCCCCTGAACTTCCTAGCCCATAGCCCTGAGGAATATTGGATTTGAAGTAAAGTCCAGAATCTATTTTTGACTTAAATCGTTGTATGTCAATTGACTGGAATGGTTTTTGGGTAGGTGACTTGTGTTGAATGTAATCAGCGAATTGCTTTAATGATTCTTTTGAATTAAAATCCTCCGGTTGTATCGGTGTTTCGTAAATCCATTGACCGCCATAATGCGGATAAGGAATGGCGAAGCCCTTAGAGCCAATGACTATGGCGTGCTCCCCAAGCAGCAGTAATTTTGAAGAGAAAAGTAGTCTGCGTTCCACGGCCGCAATGTACGAATTATCTGAATTTGCGGTAAGCGGAATATTACAAGTCGAGACATCGTATTACAAAAATGCTTACATTTGATCGTGCGATCTAACCCTGAGATGGACACAATAGTCAACGTAAAGTCGCGCTCTGCAAAGGTGTCGAGCCCCAAGTTTTATCTAAGCATCCTGTTTGGCCTGCTCTTCTTTTTGCCAGTGAAAAGCCAAAATGATCTCTTGCGGGTTGAGTTTTCGGAGGCTGCTGGTTACTACCAAAATTCCTTTTATCTCAAGTTGTACTCCCCTGATACTGATGCGGTCATCAGGTATACTACTGATGGTTCTGAACCAGGTCGAAAATCAACCCGATTCAGGAAGTCGATTCGTATTAGGAAAACTACTGTGGTTAGAGCCAGGGCTTATGATGGTTCTCAGAAAGGTGAAGTTAATACCTCTACTTTTATCATAGGTCAGCAGACGTCTTTCCCTGTCGTTTCCATTGCTGTTGATCCTGACTTGCTCTTTAATGAAGAAAAAGGACTATTCAAAACCGGGAATTCTGCAGATACACTCTTCCCGTTTTACGGGTCTAATTTTTGGTCAAGGAAAGAGGTTGCCATCCATACAGAGCTGTTTGAAACAGATGGCACAAGAGTATTGAGTATTCCTACCGGAATGCGCATTTTTGGAGGTCTCAGTCGACTTTTTCCTCAAAAGTCAATGGCGATTGTAGCCAGAGATAAATACGGACCTAAGCGGATTGAATACCCTGTATTCCCTTATCTCGATCAGAAGAAATTCAAATACTGGGTTTTGCGGAATTCCGGATCTGATTTTGGGAAATCTCATTTAAAAGATGCCTACATCACTTATTTACTCAGAGATTTCGATGTAGAAACCCAGGCCTTCCGTCCTGCACATACCTTTATTAATGGTAAGTACTGGGGTATTTATAATATCAGAGAAAAGGTCAATCGGTTTTTTATCGCTTCCCACTCCGAGTACCATAAGGATAGTGTCGAATTGATCGAACATCGGTTTAAAGTCAATCGAGGAAATGGCAGGCATTATCGCGAAATGCTCAGGTTTCTCGAAAAAAATGATATTTCGGAACCCCACAATTACGAACGACTCCAGACGATGATGGAAGTTGAGAGTTTTATCGATCATCAGATAGCCGAGATTTATATCGACAATAAGGATGCTGGTGGTAATATCAAGTTTTGGAGACCTAATAAGCCTGATGGCCGTTGGCGCTGGATCCTTTACGATACTGATTGGGGGATGGGTCTTCACGACCGAAAGTCATATCGCAACAATACCCTGGTACTGCATACTGATGAAGAAGGCGACAAATGGCCCAACCCGCCATGGAGTACTTTCCTTTTGAGAACCTTGTTGGAGAATGAGGACTTTGAAACCACTTTCGTAAATCGGTTTTGCGATCATATGAATGCTTCATTTGAACCAGAACATGCCCTTTCTGTATTGGATACAATGGTAAGAATGTATGATCCAGAAATACGGAAACATATCAAACGTTGGGAGCTCAGTAATTCCGCCAGGAACGCGCACTTAAGCCGTATGCGTACATTCGTCAGGAAGAGGCCATCCTATATGCGCAATTTCCTGAGAAAGAAATTTGACCTTGGTAACGATGCAAAGCTGGAGGTTGTAAAGAATGGAGGGGGCGAGATCATGCTGAATGATAATCTGAATCTGAAGAAAACACATTTCTCTGGTTGGTATTTCGAAAACAGACCAGTGAAGCTAAGAGCCAAAGCTTATTATGGATTTAAGTTTTCGCATTGGGAATTTGAAAATGGCGACACCGAACATTCACATGAAATTGAGATCCCGGTTGATACCTCAGGAACTCTGGTCATGGCTGTTTTCGAGGCATCTGTCAATCCATTGGCTGGTAAAATAATTTTCAATGAGGTTTCTGTTAATAACAAGGCCTCTGGAGATTGGGTAGAAGTTTTTAACACTTCGAAAGAATATGTGAGCTTGTCTGATTGGTACTTCCTTGATGCCAAACACGAGTGGCGACTTCCGCCATACCGAATTGGGCCAAAGGGGTTTGTAGTGCTTTGCCAGGATACATCAGCTTTCAGAAAGGCATTTCCAGGTAGTCAGCCTTTGGTTGGAAATTTCCCGTTCGGTCTCAGCCGGATCAAAGAAAAACTCCAGTTGTTTACCGATATTGGGGCACCGATTGACAGCTTCAGTTATCTCAATAACGACTTTGATACGACATTTACCCTTAACCTGCTCCTCCCTACATTGGACAATAGCGATTCAGATAACTGGGAAATACTAAAAGGCCCAGGTACACCACACGCTGAAAATCCATTTTTTGTTGCCAGCAAGGCCAGGAAACTGAAAAGTACCCTCTTTACGATCCTTGGAGGGCTTGGATTAATATTCCTGATGCTAGTAGTCAATTTCAGTTACAAGCATTATCTACGTAGCTGATGTGGAAATTCCTGTTAATATTTTAAATTTAATTACCGTTTAGGTAACATTTTCTGATAAATACGTACAAACGTTAAATGGCGGTTAGTATTATCCTCATTTCCGTCTCAAGTTTTAAATTGCACTATCTTTGCTTTTAAATGCTCGGGAAATCGATAAATATATTTATTCAATACCTCATTGCTGCGCTGATCATTCTCGCAACAGTGTTTTGTGTTTTCCCGCTTGACTACCTGGTTTACAAGGTCGGCGGCCAGTATACCGTACACGTTATGCTGGCTTTTTTCGGACTTGGTTTCGTATTCTTACTGCTCCGGAATAAAGAACTGATGTATGTCAGTTTTATTTGCTGCGGCTTGATCTGCGCGTTCCTTCAAGATTCGTTTGATGACAATTTGCTGGGATCATTTTATCCAAAACCAACTGAAGAAATGACTATGGATGTGGCGCATTTTAATGTGTCATCTTCAGAGTCAGACTACCAATCGACGGTAGAAACAATCCTTGAGACCAATGCCGATATTGTTTCAATTCAGGAAGTCACTCCGGACTGGAATATGATGCTACAACAAGGGCTGAAAGAAGCTTACCCGTATAACAAAACAGTGGTAAGGATTGATTTTCACGGCATGGCGGTTTACTCAAAGTTTCCTTTTGAACGCGTCGATACTTTCCACTTCCAGGATATCCCTAATATTTTTGGTAGTGTTAAACCAGATAGCACAAGGGGTGAGGTATTTTTTGTGAGCTCACATATGACGCCGCCTCTTAACTACAAAGCTTATGAAAATCTGGGAAAACACCTCAAATTGATCAGCGAATACGTCCGCAGTTTCAATGCCCCTGCATTTGCTATAGGTGATTATAACGTTGTGCCCTGGTCGGAGGAGATTAAATCCTTTCGTTCATCCGCTAACCTGATCAATGCCCGTAAAGACTTTACACCAGATATTACCTCGGCATCCATGCGTTTTTTCCAGAGCCCGATTGATCATATTTTCTTTTCCGATCATTTCCAATGCCTCACTTTCAATAATATCGAAGGTACTTCTGCCAATCACCTCGGCATTTCTGGTCGTTTTCAGTTTAAGTTCAGTACACCACATGTTAAGGGATCGCTTTAAGAGTTTCGGCTATGCATTCAAAGGCATGCGGCACCTGGTCATGCAAACGCCCAATGCCCGTATACACTTATTCTTTACCATTCTTGTAGTGGCAGCAGGTTTCTTTTTTGAAGTTTCCTTATCGGAATGGTGTGTTTTGGTGATCTGTATTGCGATGGTATTTGCGGCAGAAGCATTCAATTCTGCGTTAGAGGAACTAACTGACTTGGTTTCTCCTGAAATTCATCCTGTTGCCGGAAATGTGAAAGATCTCGCTGCCGGGGCTGTTTTATTCACGGCCATTGGAGCTGCAACTGTCGGTATTATTATTTTTCTGCCAAAGGTATTGGAGGTGTTTTGATGGGGTCCACCTCATCGCTAACCCTTCTCTTCCAGGAGAAGGGAATTAACTGAAGTTACTTTTTCGGGCCTTATTAGGTGTACTCAAATCTGGTATTGTCTATACGGAGGAGGGAATTAGCTGAAATCGTCCCCCTCCAGTTGGAGGGGTTAGGGGAGGTTTACTCAGGCTCCACATCAACGACTATTCGGCCATTGCGGTTAGCCAATTCCCAGGCGGTGTAGAATACGAGTCTTGCTACACGCTCCATGCGATTGTAGTCTAATTTTTCGGCAGTATCGGTAGTGCGGTGATAATCTTTATGGGTGCCGCTAAAGAAGAAGGCAGCAGGTATCCCCTTTTCTGCAAAATTATAATGGTCAGAGCGATAATAGAATCGATTAGGGTCGTCTTTGGCATTATAAGTATAATCAAGGTCGATTTGCAAATATTTGGCATTTGCAGCAGCGTTGATCTCGTGGAGTTCAGTGCTTAATCTGTCTGCCCCAATTACGTAAATGTAATCGATATCATCTTCGTGAGCTTTGTCCGCTCTTCCAATCATATCAATATTGAGATTGGCGACTGCGTCATCGAGAGAGAGGAATGGTTGATCGGCGTAGTGCTCAGATCCTAAAAGCCCTTTTTCTTCTCCTGAAACAGCGATAAGCAGGACGGAACGTCTTGGTCCTTTGCCTTCGTTTTTGGCTTTGGAGAATGCCTGTGCGATCTCAAGTACAGCCGAAGTGCCTGAAGCATTATCGTCAGCACCATTAAAAATTTCATCGCCTTTAACCCCTAGGTGATCGTAATGTGCTGTAATTATTATATGTTCATCACTTAATTCAGGATCACTGCCCTCAATATAGCCGAGCACATTATCACCAATGACCTCGATTTTTTCTTCTGCCTGTCGTAGTTCAAAGTCACAATTCAAAACGACGTGTTGCGGCTTTCCGGTTGTTTTGATCTTGTCACGGGCATTTACAACCTTGTTGAATTTTTTGCCGATGATTTCTTTGGCCAAATCTGTTGAAATATAGGCGGAATTTGCAAACTCTTTTGCTGGATCTTTAGAAGCAAGTCTCAGACGAGGTTCCGTTAAACGGAAAGTATAGCGACTGACATAAAAGGGTACATTACGCTCAATGAATAATACGGCTTTTACACCCCGGTTTCGGGCAGCACGAAGCTTTGTCCGCCAGTTGAGCGCCCAATTTGAGAACTCACGGGTTCCGGTAATGTATGAAACACTATCTTCATTCATAGGTTCTCCCTGGTAAATGAGGATGACCTTATCCTGAACATCAACCCCTTCATAATCACTGTAAACCTCATCATCAACACCATATCCAAGGAAAATGACCTCTTCCTTTTCAATAAGGGGGCGGCTTCGATTTGATTTTGGGAAACAATAAAAATCTTTCATGTACTCGTAGACATTCCCATTAACGGTCATGCCTACATCTCCCCATTTTTCAGATACCAAAGGCAGATCCTGGAAATAGGTTGGTTCATCTCCAATAGCCGGAATACCATAACTTTCAAATTGCCTGGCGATATAAGTGGCTGCTTTTTTCTGACCTGGTTTCCCGGTTTCCCGGCCTTCCATTATGTCTGACGCCAGGATATAGACATGTTCCTTCATGTCTTCAGCCAAAATAGTAAGTGCTAATTCAGTCGGGTCGTCAACTTCGGGGCTTAGGGCTGCAAAACGGTCGTCACTTTCAACAGCATCAGCTGATTCCGGTTGTGGCTGCTCCGGAGTGGCCTCACCCAAGGTAGTTACTTCAGGCGTAATACCAGAGACTTTCGGTACGCCGGAACGGGCGATAATAGTAGTGTCATATACGAGACGATCCAGTTTTACAATTGTGATAATGGTGTCGTACTGGACATTTTGCCCATAAGTACTGGCAGCGAATGCCAGGATAAGCAATAAGGAGAGAATCCTTTTCATTTGGGTTTCGGTTTTCTTGATGACCAGGGATAGCCTGGCCTCAACTAGCAGAAATCGTCAGACAGGTTGATCTTTCCAACTCTACGTGCATGACGGCCACCTTCAAACTCAGCATCGAGAAAGGCCTCTACCATCTTTACAGCTAATTCTTCTGAGACGAATCGACTCGGTAATGAAATGATATTGGCGTTATTATGTTGTCTTGCAAGGGCGGCCAACTCGATATTCCAACAAACAGCAGCACGAATGCCCTGGTGTTTGTTGGCAGTCATGGCTACCCCATTTCCTGATCCGCAAATGATGACCCCTAATTCAGCTTTTTCATTTTCAATGGCATCAGCAACCGGATGAACAAAGTCTGGGTAATCGACACTGTCCAATGAATCTGTGCCCATGTTCAGTACGGGAATTCCTCTTTTTTCAAGAAGTGCAATAATAGCATCCTTGTAAGGAAAGCCTGCATGGTCACATCCGATAGCAATAGTATTTACGGTCATCTTTGTTCTCTTAATTGAGAGTGAGAAAACGGGACTTAGTCTTTTAAGCCATCTTTTACTTCAATATAAGCTTTAAAATGATTAGTCACTTCGTCTCTAATATCGGCAAAACCGGGGTTTTCGACAATTCTGACCAATTCATTCATTGTTGCAGCAGTTCTTTCGAAGTCTGACCTGAAGCTTGATTTCAATACTTTTTCATTAAGTGATTCGTAAAATTCAAGCCAGTCTGCTGTTTCCCTGGCAAGTATTCGGATATGTTCTTTGCCATCTTCGAAAGCACCCATTGCATCATATTCCCTGATCATATACAAGGCATTATAATCGTAAGGGAAATTTTTGTGTGGGAATGATTCGAAATATTTGTTAATCACATTGACGGCCCTTTCTTTGTCTCCTTCTTCTCTAAGGGTTTGGGCAAGACGCAGCATTGAGAATCGCAAACTACTTACTGAAGGCAAGTAGCTATGGTCGACAAATAATTCATATTTGTCAAAATTACCCCAACGGAATTTATTCATGACATTATCGTACATGAGGTCAGTGTTGATACAACCACGGCCAATGGGCATTTCACCAAATGATCCGTCACCTGCACATCGTTTTGGAACAAGTCTGAGAGCAAGACCTTCAAGGCGGGTATAATCCTGTAGGCCGAGCATTTTTTCAGGTCGACAGGTTACAGCCCAGTAGATGGGTCTTTCCCAGATATTCGAGGATATGATATCAAGCATGGCAATGTCGTCTTTAATAAATCTGCGCTTGGTCTTAAGCTCTTGTGGCTGTTCGCCATTGCGTTGTGCATTGAGATTGCGCATCCTGATTTGGTTGTTCTCACCTCTGTGTACATCTTCAAAAGTGAAGTTGATCAGATCAAGCACCTGTCCGGTGTCGGCTTCCAGTATGGTACCGTTTTCCATAATCTTGGCCTTATCAACAGGAATATATACATTCCGTGTAGGAACAAAACTCGCGTAAGTTTCGCCTGAAGGCCCGGTAACTTCATGTTCGTCTGACATCCATTTTACCAACTGATGAATTGAAAGCGGTTTATCTCCATCGGCTCTGTAGTAGAGCATGGAATTCCGCTTATCGCCACGGTAGTCCAATGGGTCCATTGTCATTTTTAATGGTGGTGAATCGTTCACTTTACGGCGAAGTTGATCAATATACCAATCAACAGCCAGCAAACTCAGGTTTACCACACGGACATCAGTCCTGATGTTTTCAACCTCTTGTGCGTACCAAAGCGGATAGGTGTCGTTATCACCATGTGTAAAGACAATAGAATTTGGTGCACAGGATTCCAGGAAATTGACTGCATAGTCACGAGCACCGGTGTGCTTGCCACGACTGTGATCATCCCAGTTTTGGAAACCCATGATCAAAGGAGCAATCATTACAACTGCAGTCGCTCCGAATGCTTTCGCAGCATTCGTTTTTCCTGGGAAGTCGGCTGAGCCCCCGAGTCGTGTTTTCAGCACTTCGAAGAGTGCTAAAACTGCCATGCCAATCCAGATACAATATGTAAACATTGACCCTGCCAGCACGTAATCCCGTTCTCGAGGCTCATTAGGCGGCTGGTTGGAATACATGATGATTGCCACTCCTGTCATCAGGAATAGCACCATGAGCGCCATGGCTTCGTTGGGTCGTTGTTTGAAATGGAAGAATAACCCGATTAGTCCAAAGAGGAAGGGCAACATAAAATAGGTATTGCGCCCCTTATGATCCTTCTCGGATTCGGGCAGATAGTTTTGTTTGTATAGTCGGGCATTATCAAGCGGCTTGATACCGGATATCCAGTGTCCGTCTTTCAGGTCCCACGAAAAATAACCTTGTCGACCGTTTTGTCGACCGGCAAAATTCCACATAAAGTAACGCCAATACATCCAACCGAGCTGATATTGCATCATAAATCGGATGTTGTCGGCCTGGTTAGGCCGCCCCTGGGGGAGTGGTTTGTTGGGGTCTAATCCCATCCAGCGTTTATACTGCGCCGGCCTAGATCCCTGGTAGTCGCCCATACGCGGTAACATCATTTCTTCTCCTGGAGGATATACGTATGACAGCTTCCTGTCGATCACTTCATAGCGATCGCCTACACGGCCGTATTTATCTTTTGACTTAATATCTATGGGCTCAGAATCAAAGTGAGGACCTTTCATAAGGTCACGACTGCCATACTGCTCACGATTGAGATAGGAGATGAGGCTGAAAGCATCACTCGGGTTGTTCATATTAATCGGTGTATTGGCATTCGCGCGTAACACAATCACACCATAGGTGGAAAACCCAAGGAACACCATAAAGAAACAAACCAATACTCTTTGTGCCAATCCGTTTCTGTGTTTGTGTGTATAATAGAGCCCAAAACCAAACAGGGCTACACAAATCAAAACAAAGAAAAGCAAACCACTGTTGAAAGGCAGTCCCAGGCTGTTAACGAAGATGTAATCAAAGTTTTGACCAATCTTCGGCAGTACCTTGATAATGAGATATTGGATACCGATCAGAAAGATCAAAGCACCGGCAACCAGCGAAATAGCAATACCCTTCAGCGTTACATTCTCTGTTTTCTTGAGGTAGTAAAGCATGGCAATCATTGGGATTACCAGAAGGCTGAGCAAGTGAACGCCCATTGAAAGACCTACCATGTACATGGCAAAGACGAGCCAGCGATCAACATATTTGTCTTCCGGTAGGGTGTACCACTTGATACTGGCCCATGTTACAAGAGCTGTAAAGAAGGTTGACATAGCATAAACCTCGCCCTCAACCGCTGAAAACCAGATCGAAGTTGCGAAAGTAGTGGCGAGTCCTGCGACAACACCAGCACCCAGAACTGCAATGCCCTGGTCAGTTTCAAGAGCGCCTCCACGACCAACAAGTGCCATTTTGCCTAACATTGTGGTTGTCCAGAAAACAAATAGAACCACAAAAGCTGTACAGATACCTGAAAGGATATTTACAGAATAGGCGATAGTAGCCGGATCATTAGAGACCAGTTCGGCGATTAGTGTGAACATCCGGCCAATGAGCAGGAATAAAGGTGCCCCAGGCGGGTGAACCACTTGTAGTTTGTACGCTCCTGCGATAAACTCTCCACAGTCCCATAAACTACCAGTTGGTTCGGCAGATAGGATGTAAACGATGGCTGCAATGGCAAAAACTGACCAGCCGACAATATTGTTGAGTTGCTTGAAATTGGTCATTCGAGGTTTATATATTTTCCAGATTTTGGCGGCAAAAAGAAAAAATCTTTAATCCAAAAATCAAAATCGTAAGCGAGTAAATAGTGATTTAGCAGTGTGAAAATGAAATTTGGTGTTTTTAAGGGCTTGGCAAAAATAATAAATTACCCTCATTAAAATGCCTTAATCCGTTGTTTAACCCATGATTAACGAATGTGAACGATTACTTAAGTATTGGAAAAAAATACAAACAGGAACTTTTCGAATTCTCAAAAACGTTTTATCTTTGTTCCGCTTCTGAAAAATGGAGCTGGTATTGGCCCATAGTGTAATGGCAGCACTACAGATTTTGGTTCTGTCAGTCTAGGTTCGAGTCCTAGTGGGCCAACTATGAAAGCCACCCGGATTTTTCCAGGTGGCTTTTTTCTTTTTACTTCCTTTGTTAAGCAACTAGGGCCGCATCTCATCAGCAATATCCTGAGCCAGTTGTACCACGTTATTACCATTAACCCACGCATTGGCTAAAATAACGATCACAATGTCGTCATCAGGATACAGGCGCATATAAGCACGTGAACCAGGCTGACCGCCCCGCTTGGCAAACCAACTGCCATCGGATGCCACATTCCAGCCAAAGGCGTAATTTCTGCTTCCGTTTTGATTAGTCGTCATGTCGTCAAGCGCATCTTCGCTGATAATTCGGTTTTGGAGCAGTTTAATGCCGAGGCGAACCAGGTCATATGAAGAGGATTCCATACCACCGCCTGCGTATTTCCAACTTAAACTCTTGAAATCAATCTCATTGAGATTAGTATCATAGATATTAGCATGCTCGTATTTCCTGACCTTATGATTTTCGCATTTCAAGGTGGTAAGCCCATGAGGGTCGCTCAGTTTGTTCCACAGGATATTCGGAAATGAAGTCTCAGCGTGCGCTTCCATTGCTGCAGCAGCAAGTGTGTACCCATGAGTAGAATAGAAATAGCCAGTACTCGAGCGCAAGGGATCATCGCTAAAAAGCTCTGAAGCATCAAGCGCATTAGCATAGACTTCATCTGTACCGTCTACCAGCGGATCATTGTTGAGGTAAGCACGAATCCTTCCACGATTAGCTAGTAACTGTCCTACGGTATGGGTGTGGTGATTGGGAATGTCTGTCTCGTATGACCTTGTGGTTTTGGTGATATCAAAGTCGTCATCTTCCTCCATCATGAAAGCCAGAAGGCCAGTTATGCCTTTGCTGACTGAGGCCAGTCTGAAGATCGTTCTCGAATGTGCTTCCTTGTTTTTGCCAATGTCAGCATGACCATAACCTTTCAAAAACTTGATTTTTCCTTTTTCAGCAATAGCAACAGATAAGCCGGGTACAGAATTATTGGATAGATAATCATCAATTTCATCGGCGATATCCTTGCGATGCTCCCACTTGTAGTTATCGTTATTTCGTACCCACGTAGCTGCATATCGCGTGCCACTTGAAGTCTTGTAGGCTTCTATGTCAGCGACTCGAAATCCCTCATCCCTGTATTTGCAAAACCAATTATGAAAGGAGGTACTGTTCATATCGCGACGCGCTTTCCAGCCCTGGCTATCTTTTACCCAAATAGTCGCATATTCCTGTTTGCCATTGCGCCTGTATGACTCAGTGTCAGCAAGCCGATAGCCTTTGTTGCTCATTTCTTTGAACTTGGTTCCGAAATTAGCTTTAGCGATATTGCGGTATTCTGCCCAGGCAAATTGCTTGGATTTGACCCATACGATCGAATACTTAACAGTATTTCCGACAGCATAGGCATCGACATCAAGTGGCATATAGCCTTTATTCTTATACTCTGTAAATTTTGATGAGAAATCAGAAGAGGTCAGGTTCCTGAAGGATGCCCAGGCATAGCCTTCCTTATTTTGCATCCACACGCCAGCATAATAGCGTTTACCACCTACAACATAGCTTTCCTGGTCAACTAATCTATATTTTTTGTTTTTGTACTCATTCCACTTGGCCGAAAAAGCATCATGGGTGAGCTTGGTATGCAGCGCCCATCTTCTGTTGTCTTTATTCTTTCGAAAAACAATAGAATAACGTCTTGTACTGCCGCCAAGGATCTCTACATCCACAGGTCGGTAACCTTTTTTCTTGTATTCCTCCAGCTTTGTTTTGTAGGAAGATTCTGTAAGATTCCTGAATGAAGCCCACCCATATTCACCTTTCGGTTGATCGATTGGACCTTGTGCATAAGTAAATTGGCAAAAGACAAGGCCGGCTAATAACAAGGATGAGATATGGAGGAAACGATTGAGTTTGAAGATCATAATTGTTTTTAGGATTATTGATGACTGAATTATTTTCAGGTACAAAAATGACCATCCTCATAACAGAAAACCAGCCAAATTAAAGATTTTTTTAGGTCTTGAGAGAGTGTGACACGTCTGTATATATTTGACTATGAGATTTTTAAGTAAATTTAATTTTAGTTTTTAGCCAGTGGTCTTGTTCCGGGTCTTAAGGAAATCATAATAAACTACGAACCCTTTTATTTGCGTCAAAAAGCCTGTAAGTTTGGTATGTCCGATTTTTCATTTGATAAATCTCAGAACCTTGAAATCACAATTCAGCTCTATCCTGTTTATTCTGCTATTTGTCGTATCATTTTCTTCAATGGCTTTTGGTCAAAAAAACCGTTTCCGCGAAGGAAAAGTAACTTTCGCAAATGGTGAGACACAAACCGGCTGGATTAAAAATCTTGGAGAATTGGAACGCAGCCGATTATTGGTTTTCAAAACAGCTGAAAATGCGGATCCTGTTAATTATTACCCTAAGGATATTTCAAAATACAGTTTAGGCCAATTTGAAGTCTATCGGTCAGGCAGCATCCAGATGAAAGGAGCAGATGATAATATCTCCGTATTTTTTAAAGTACTGGTAGATGGAGATGTCTTGGACCTGCTTCAGTTGAATTACCAACTCAGGCCCGAAGAATCACCATTTTATCAGTTGACCAATAAGTTTTACGTTTTTAAAGCCACGGATCAAAATAGATCCTTGCTGCTTGACAAAGAGAGTACTGAAAATTACATAGACCAATTACCCGTCTACCTGGAAGACTGTGGAGAAGTTATTTCGGATTTAAGAAAAAGTAATTATAAATTTTCGGATAGAGGCCTTATCGCTTTCACCCAAGACTATAACGCTTGCCGATCTGGCCAGAGCACTGTAATGTTCGATCTTTCTCCGAGAGAAAGGAAGATCAAGTTCATCGGTATGGCAGGTGTCACTTCAGGGAAAATCGATCCGAGAAGACTGGATTACCTCGAGTTTGGTTATAGTCCTGCACTTAGGCCAAATATTGCCTTCCTGGCCGATGTCCCGATTTACCAGGGATTAAGTATCAGAGGTGGGTTAAATTACATCAGTCGCAAGGTGACAGGTGAACGCACGGTTGTAGTTTCCGACGCCTTTGACAATGCAGGCGAAGTACTTGAACTAGATGCAACTTTTAGTTTTAACCATATTGCAGTCCCGGTCATGTTTGTTTACACAGTCCCTTTGAAATCTGTAAGGCCTTACATGCTGGGTGGATTATCTTTTGGCGTTGCAATCGGTAACACCGGAGAAGGCACACGTACTAACTTCATGGGCTTCCCTGGTCCTCCACCGCAGGTATTGACATTCATCGAGGATATACCAGCCTATTCAGCGTCAATTGCCGAGTTTGACCTGGCATGGCGGGTAGGAGCAGGTATAGAATATCCACTCAATAACCAATTGGATCTCTTGCTTGAAGTACTATATATCGCCAGTAAAAACGATTCTTCTCCAGATTCTCAGTTCTTTTTTACAACGAAGTCAATTGTCATTTCTGGAGGTGTCCAGTTTTGAAATTAGCCAGTCATCAGTTATTTTCAGGCATATAAATAGGTGATAATTACCTGTTTAAAACCCCTGAAACTAAAGATCATGGCCAAAAATAAGAGAGGTGGATTAGACCTTAATCCCAAATCCAATCGCGAGTACACTTCAGGTACCTCTTGGTTTCTCGGTATTGGTATAAACGAATATCTGGAGATGCGCAACCTCAATAATGCAGTTAAGGATGTAACAGACATCAGCGAACTCCTAATGGAGAAATATGGACTCAAAGAGGAACATACTTTTGTTCTTACCAACCAGGATGCAGATGAAAAAAATATTCTTTCCAGGTTAATGCACCTTGCTGATAATGCCGGGGAAAACGACAAAGTAATCATCTATTACTCAGGACATGGATTAGTCGATAAATACGGTTTTGGGTATTGGTTGCCCTATAACGCCGAAAAAGACAATCCACATAATAATATCGCGAACGAAATCATTCATAAATGGATCAAAGCGATCAAAGCAAAGCATATTCTGCTAATTGCCGATTCCTGTTATTCGGGATCCCTTTTACAGGAAGGGGTAACCAGGGCAACAGACAGGGCGGTAAATGAACTTGAAGCCATACAATCGAGGTGGGCACTTTGCTCAGGAAGAGGTGATGAGGAGGTTTATGATGGAAAACCGGGTGGTAATAGCCCTTTTACGGAAAGCATTCTGAGTGTATTGAAAAACAACATCGCCAATGCGATCAATATCAGCAAATTGTTCGATCAGGTAATGGCGCAAACCCGCGATAAGTTTGAACAATTGCCACAAGGCAGACCATTGGCCAATGTTGGCCACAAGGGTGGTCAATACATTTTCAGACCCAAAACAGAAGACGATAAAGATCTTTGGATCAAAGCACTGGAAGAGGGTAACCTGGAAGCCTTTAAGTATTACCTTAATGTATTCCCGGAAGGGAAATATGCAGATAAAGCCAGCGCTAAAGTATATGACATCGAAGACGAGCAAGCCTGGCAAGATGCTATAACAGAAGATGTGCCTGGGGCTTATTATGTCTACATTAGGAATTTCAAAGAAGGGAAATATATTGATCAGGCCAAAGAAGCTATTAATAGACTCCAACCGCAGGCTGGTACAAATCCTATTGTTAACCCTGACTCAGAAAAGCTTAAATCAGAGTTGGCCTCTTTAAAGGAGTCATTAAAAACCAAAGAAGAGAATAACGCCTGGGAAACAGCTCTCCGGCAACAAAACATTAAGGCTTATGAAGCTTATCTCAATCAATTTCCTAATGGAGGACAAAGTAAGACTGCCAAAAAGCAGGTGAAAAAATGGAAGGCTCACGAAAAAAAAGAAAAAGCCTTTATGTTAAAATGTTTTGAGTATGCCACCACATTTAAAGGGGGGTTATTCTCAAGAAAACAAAAGAAGACTTATATCAAGGCATTAAATAAAGATCAAGATGAGTTGGCCAGTGTATGGCTCAACACAGAAAAAGGGAGTGATACGATTCAGGTTTTTATGTACGACTTTAATCTCAATGCTGAAAAAAGAGGGTTATTAAAGCAAAAAAAGTGGATTGAGTTAGAGGGCGAATGGATGTTTGAATACGCTCTGGCAGGCAATAACTTGAAAACACATGCAAATAGTCTTTATGATTTTCTAATTTATACCATGGGAGTGCCTTCAGGCTGCATTATTGAAGGCAATAAGCATGATTTTTACGATATAGAGAGGGAAGGTTAAAGGTTTCGTCAGTCATCAGATTTTCACTATATTCGGAGTAACCATTTATTCCTGAAAAACCTAACATCGTGAAAACCACCCCTGTCCTAGTAACACTAGTAATGGTATTATTAGTGATGAGCGCTTGCAATACCACCAAAAACGCTTACTACTACGAGTCAAAATCCAATTACCTTTCGGATGCCCTTCCTGATGAGTCAAATATTGAGCGAACACTCTATTTGATAGGCGATCCTGCCTTTGATCAGCACCGCGCAGACGGGCCTGTTATGCAATATCTTGAGCAGTATCTGACTTCAGTGAATGACAAATCTGCGGTTGTGTTTTTGGGGAATTATGTCTCACCAAGCGGCCTTCCAAAGAAGAATAATGAAAAACGAGAACTGGCCGAAACCCCGCTCAAACAAGTTTTGACAACAGTTGAAGGCTATAATGGTGATCTTTTCTTCCTTCCGGGAAACCGTGATTGGAACAATGGAAAAGAAGGTGGCCTCAAAGACGTCAAGCGAATAGAAAAGTTTCTCGAAAAACCATACAAGAAAGAAGAAGTTGAAGATGAGGACGAAGACGACGATAAAGAAGATGAACCAACCGTTTTCATGCCAGATAACGGATGTGGTGACCCCATTCGCGTAAAGCTCGAGAAAGACCTCGTCCTTATCATGCTAAACTCCCAGTGGTGGCTCCAAGACTGGGACAAAGAAAGAAAGATCAACAACGGTTGTGAAGTCAAAAGCCGTATCGAAATGATCGAGGAGTTTGAAGAACTCATTCTCAAAAACAAGAACAAACGTATCGTCGTTTTGATGCACCATCCACTTTTCTCAAGTGGTAACCACGGCGGAAAATTCTCGATGCGTCAACACTTTTTTCCGTTGACAGATGTCAAGAAGGGACTCTGGATTCCCTTGCCAATTGTTGGCTCATTTTATCCATACTTCAGAAGTACCAGCGGTACTCGCCAGGATATCATCCACTACCGCTACCAGGAAATGAAGGACCGTTTGTTGAAAGCTTTACTCCATCAAAAAAATATCATTTTCGCTTCTGGCCATGAGCAAGGACTTCAATATTTCAATGAAGGTGGGCATCACCACATTACAAGTGGCTCAGCCGGAAAAGCGGGATTCATAAGAGGTGCAAGTGGTGCCAAATTTGCGCACAGTGCAGAAGGATTTGCCAAACTATATTATTATAAAGATCAATCGATCTGGCTGGAATTTATCACGATTAATGACTCACTTGAGGCTGCTGTGAAATTCCGGAAAGAAATCGTTCCCCCAAAACCAGGCGGGCAGGACCAGGATCTTAGAGAATTTGCCGAGTTACCTGATTCGGTGACCATGGCAGCGAGCCTTGATTATAAAGCAGGTGCCTTTAAAAAGTTTTGGCTAGGCAAGCAATACCGTAAAGCATGGGAGCAGGAAGTTACCATTCCTGTAATCAACCTCAGTGAGGAAATGGGCGGCTTGACTCCGATTAAAAAAGGCGGTGGTTTATCTTCAAATTCACTAAGGGTAGTTACCGAAGATGGCCAACAATGGGTGCTGCGGTCAGTCAACAAGGACCTATCGAAAATTTTGCCACCCGAATTGAAGAAAGTGCGAATGGCAGGCTTGTTAAAGGACCAGGCCTCAGCGATTCACCCTTACAGTGCCCTCACCATTCCCAAAATGGCTGATGCCATTGGGGTTTATCATGCGAATCCACGCCTTGTTTACATGCCACACCAGAAGGGATTAGGCGCGTATAATGATCTGTTCAATGAAGAAATGTACCTGATGGAGGAAAGGCCGGCCGGTAACTGGGAAGACCTTGAAAGTTTTGGCAATAGCAAAAAGATCATCGGTTACATCGACTTGCTACCCAAACTGGCTGACAAGCATAGCCATGTTGTTGACCAGGAGTGGGTACTAAAGTCAAGGCTATTCGATATTTTCATCCACGACTGGGATCGGCACGATGACCAATGGCGCTGGGCACGTTTTAAAACCGATGAAAAAACCTATTATCGCCCCATCCCTCGTGATCGCGACCAGACCTATTACCAATTCAAAGGGGTATTGCCCGGATTGGCGGCTAACTTGGCTATGCGCAAATTCAGGACGTTCAAGCATGACCTGAAATCGACACATTGGCAAAGTTTCAATGCACGTTATTTTGACCGTTACTTCCTATCGGAAATGGATAAGGATGATTGGTTAGCAGCCATAAAGCATATGCAGGTCAATCTGACCGATGAAATCATCGAAGAAGCTTTCGAAATTTGGCCGGAAAATATTTTTGAGATAGATGGCCCAATTACGATCGATAGGCTCAAGTCCAGACGCGACAAAATGGAATCTATCGGTTTGAAACTCTACAAATTCATTTCCAGGTCCGTCAATGTGGTAGGCACGAATCAGCGCGATCGCTTCGAAGTTGTACGCCAGGAAGATGGAAATACCCTCGTTACCGTTATCGGTATGAAGAAAAGCGGCAAGTTAAAAGACATAATCTACCAAAGGCTTTTTATTAAAGGAGAAACCAAACAAATTCACCTTTATGGCCTTGATGATGAAGATGAATTTATCCTTACGGGAAAGGCGTCAAAAGGCATCAAGGTCAGGATCATTGGCGGTGAGCAAAATGACGTGGTGATTGATAGTTCGAAAGTAGGTGGATTTGGGAAAAAAACCATTGTTTATGATAATACGGATGGTATTGAAATTACTTCTGCAGGGGAAACCACTGACCGTACCTCCAATAAAACTGATGTCAACGAATATGACAGGGAGGCCTTTATTTACAATATGAATTTCTCCTTTGTCAACCTGGGTTATACCCCTGATGAAAGGTTTTGGCTTGGCGCAAAAACCACATTTACGACCCATGGATTCCGTAAAGATCCTTACAAAGCGAAACATACCTTAGCCTTCAAGGTAGCACCAACAGCTGCGAGGGCGTTTGACTTCTTTTATGAGTCTGATTTCCTCAATGTTTTCGGCAAGTTTGACTTGTTGCTGCGAGGGCGGTTTTCTAACCCGATCTATGTCAACTATTTTGGTGTAGGCAACGAAACAGTACAAACCAGTGACGATTTCAAGTTCAATTGGGTGAAAATGGAGCAATTCAGGATAGATCCTTTGATTAAGAAAAACTTCGCCCGAAATCGATACCAGTTTCATTTTGGACCGACCTACCAGAGTTACGAAGTTAACCGCGTTACCGGAAGGGTTGCCAACGATCCTGAATTCGGTCTTGACGATGAGGACAGAGAAGTCAAACATTATCTTGGTGGCCGATTTGCCTTTGTAATGGAAGTAATTGACAATCCAAACTTCCCAAAACAAGGAATCAAAAACGAATTCAGTGCGGAATACCTGAAGAGGATAGACAAGGATGAAAATCTGGCTTCACTTGGTGGTTCATCCACGATCTATATCACTTTTGGCCAAAAAGTAACAGCAACGATCGCTTCCAGAATGGGTGCTGCTACTGTTTTCGAAGACCGATATTTTTATAATAATCCTTCCCTCGGTAACAGCAACTACCTACGTGGCTGGCGCAATGACCGATTTTCAGGGAAAACAATTTTTTACCACAACACGGATCTCCGGATCAAATTGTTCCATTGGGGTAACCGCTTCCTGCCAGGTGATGTCGGTATAACTGGCGGATTTGATTATGGTCGAGTTTTCGAACCAGGCGAGATATCTAAAATGTACCATACAGGTTACACGGTCGGTATCTGGTACAGCCCTTTATCGATGATCGCAATTCATCCGCATTATACAATTTCAGAGGAAGAACGGCTGTTTAATTTTCAGCTGGGGTTTGCTTTTTAGCTATTGTCGTTCGCGTTGCTCACTTACTTGTTGACACTTTCGGTTTACAATTGTCGTTCCCGTTGGTCGCTTACTTGTTGATGCCTTCGGCCTACTTTTTGGCTTCGCCTAACTATCTTTTCTTCCTTCGGACGAGAATGGTTTAAATTGATTAAATTGTTCAACTATTTTTCCATCCAGCTTATATCTGAATGTAACATAGACGTCAACAAGTAAATGAGCGCAGCGAATGACAAAAGTAAGCGACTGCAAGGAGCGACAAAAGTAAGCACAGCGTCAGCAAGTAAGCGACCGTAAGGAGCGACAACAATTAAGTGAGCAAAGTAAGCGACCAAAGGGAGTAAGCACAATGAGCGAAGCAACAACCATCCAAAACCTGTCAAGGCAATTAGCCAGTTTAATAGCCAATATCCCGATAAAGGGCACACACCTTAGCCAAGAAGAGTGGCGGAGAAAACCATCCCCAGACAAATGGTCTAAAAAGGAAATACTAGGACACCTGATCGATTCAGCATTAAACAATCTCAAGCGATTTATTGAAATTCAGTTCCTTTTAGGCACTTATCAGGTTGTGACTTACGAACAGGATCATCTTGTACGCGTAAATCGATACCAGCAGCAACCGATTGGCCATTTGCTACAAATGTGGGCAAGTGTAAATAATCAGATTCTGTCTGTTTGGGGAAATACCAAGCCTGAAATATTGAGTAGCCCGATTCTTCTTCCTGATCTGAAAACGAAAAAAACACTCAAGTGGTTAATGCAAGACTATGTCGATCATATGAATTACCACCTGCAACAAATTTTTGACTATGTAGATGATTGGGCGATGGATTGGCCTTATCAGGTAGGAGTTGGTAAGGCTCTACAGGAACTTGAAAAGGTAGCTCCGACACGCTTTGTAAAATTGCTTGAGTACGGATCAATGGAAGTAGAAATCTATGTTCCTGTAGAAGAAGATTTTCAACAGCCCCACACGCGTGATGAGTTATACGTTATTATCAGTGGATATGGAACATTCCAAAATGGTGATATCAGGCATCCGTTCAGTCCTGGGGATGTCTTGTTTGTACCTGCCGGAGTAGCGCATCGATTCGAAGAATTTACAGATGACTTCAAAACCTGGGTGATTTTTTACGGTCCGGAAGGCGGAGAAGCTCATTAATAACAAGTCAGACGCTTATTTATTCGCATGAAGAAGTTATCCCTAGCCCTCGTAATGTCATTAATCACAGTTGCAGGATTTGGACAGCAGCTGGATCAACTCATCGATTATTCCCGAGTGATCGTCAAATTCGAAACAGGAATTGAGCAACAAACCCAGCGAGATATGCTGAAAAGTGTAAAAGGCCTAAGTGATCATCTTGTTTTCCTTCAGGCTCCGGAGCTTGTGATAGCTTACACATCGTTTGACACGAGCCAACCGAATATTTTATTAAAATTCAAAGCTGTTTTTGATAACCTTGTTTACACAGAAGGAGTTTCCTATGTTGGCCCCTACCTAAAAAATGCAGAAGGAACAGAGTTTGGGATACTCGATAAAATTTTTGTAAAACCTGAGAATCCTGACAAAAATCACTTCTGGATAGAGTGGTTTTTTCAAAGAGGATTAAAAGTACCTACTGTAAAAGCAAGCAACACATTTGATGGTGTTTGGGAAGTTTCCGGCATTCGATCAGGGTTGGAATTATTCCAATTGGCCGTATCGCTAAATCAGGAAGAATGGACAGTGTTTGCGGAGCCCAACTACCTTTTACAGCCATTGGTCCATACCAACGATCCGCTGTTATCTCAACAATGGGCCATCGACAACCTCGGCACACCTCAACAGGGTAATGGGACGCCAGGGGCCGATATGGAAATTCGTCTGGCCTGGCAGATTACGACTGGTGATCCATCCATCAAAGTTGCGGTAATGGATTCTGGTGTCGACACGATTCATTGGGACCTGGTAGATAATCTTTTGCCAGGGTATGATGCTTTTGGGCAGGGGACCAATGGTTTTCCTACGCCAAATTTCCCTCAGGATGGTCATGGTACCGCTTGCGCGGGAATAATTGCAGCGAAAGGTGATAACGGACAAGGTGTTGCCGGGGTGGCCTATGACGCGAGTATTATTCCGGTAAGGATGTTCTTTTATGCAGATACCTCTCTGATGGGTGTGCCGCTTGGTGTGATTCCGGTTTCCACAAGTGAAGTCCTGGCTGATGGTACCCAATGGGCCTGGCAGAATGGCGCTGATATCCAGTCGCATTCATGGAGTCTGCCTGACTTGTTTCTTACTGCAGGAATTCTTCCCGGCGATCCTGCTTTAGTGGAGATGGCGATTGCCGATGCGGCATCGATGGGTAGAGGTGGAAAAGGCAGTTTACTGTTTTTTTCAAGCGGCAATGAGGGTGATCCGCCCAATTGGCCAGGAAGACTGCCGGATGCTATGACCGTCAATGCCACATCGATGTGTGATGAAGCCAAAACGCCTTCTTCCTGCGATGGACAGGACTGGACTGGCAATTGGGGTGCCGAGTTGGATTTTGGGGCCCCGGGTGTAAGAGTTTATACGGTCGACATGATGGGCGGTTCGGGGTATAATGGTGGCATTTGGAATTGTTGTTTCAATGGTACTTCGGCAGCCTGCCCGAATGTTTCTGGGGTTGCTGCACTCTTGTTATCGTATGACCCTGATCTCACACTTTCCGAATCAAGAGAAATTTTGAGCCGCAGCTGTGAAAAAGTAGGCGGGTATGCCTACGATTCACTTGCAGTCTACGGTAGCTGGACTCCCGAGCTCGGTTATGGACGCATCAATGCTTACCAGGCCTTGCTGGAGGCTGGTGCCGACCCGGTCAGCATTGATGAACCCTTGAGCGAGAACGGTCTGGCGATCTTCCCAAACCCAGCGTCTGAAAAGGTTTTGCTCAGATGGCATGGAATACAGGAGATTAAGCAAGTCCGAATTTATAATGCTGTTGGCGCCGTCGTCCACAGCGCCAACTTTTCTACCGAATTGAATATTTCCCATTTAAGTAATGGTATTTGGGTTATTGAAGCTGAACTTGATGATGGCAGTTCAGTTGTCAAAAAACTGGTCATCGCTCGCTAACGATTACCGAATTACCTGCAATTTGGTAACACCTCGCTTGCCATCGTCTGTGATGAGTTCGACTACATAACTTCCAGGTAGCATTCCGGCTGTGTTAATCTCCAGCTGTGTCTGTCCGTTACCTTCAAGTTGCATAACGATCGCACCCAGCATATTGTATACATTGACAATAGCAATACCTGAATTATCCGTTTGTTCAAACCGCAATGTGGTGGATTGATTGGCAGGATTTGGTGCCAATGATATTTCTTCGGTATCTATCACCACAGTTTCAACAGAAGTGGTTGCAGGGTCACCGGTCAAAACTACAGGATCGGAACCTATGGTATACATTTGGCCATTACCATCCATCATATAGGTGTCGATCAATTTCAACTCTGAAGTCACTGGTGCGAATCCATTATTTTGAGCAACCAAGCCATCTATATTATCAGTTACGATAAAACTGATCGTACCCACTTTGCCAAAGCCACTTGCTGAATTACCATCAGTTCGGGTATAGGCGATATCAAGCTGGCCATTATAATGGTTAACCGCTAATGACAACATATCCGAATTTCCGGAAAGGAAATTTCCTGGTTCCATCTCTACTTGTATTGTCGCAGCATCAATGATAGTTGGATCAAAGATGAATTTACCTGCAAACCCATACATGTTAGCCGTAGGTACTGCTTCTGATCCAACCCAAATTTCCACTTCCATAACTTCTCCTTCTGAAACTACAGTATCATCAGAAACAAGGGTAATCTGCTGAGGTGCAGGAATTGGATTCATGATGCCTGGAATACCGTGGGTGAGATTGTAATTTTCTAGAATCACCAGCGTGTCAGCTGCTTCAATGATGCCGTTACCATCACAATCTGCAAATTTTGTATTGATATTTAAATCAGGAACCTGGCTTGGCCAGTCAAGTGCGGCCTGTCCTATCCAATCCGTTGTTGCATTAATGCGTGCTATGCCCGTTTCTCCGTAAGTCAGACCGATAGGCAAAAGGTCATAAACGTCCACCAATCCGTTGTTATTGGCATCGCCCGGCCATACGCAATCGTCTGTACATCCTCCTTGCGTTGGAAGCACATCTACGAAATAAACTACAGAGAATAGCTCAGGAACACCAGGAATCAGTTCGTAATAAATTTGGAAAACATCAAGACCAGTGTAGTCCAAAGCTGGCGTATAAAGAATTAATCCATCCGGATAATTAATAGCCTCACCTGATCCGTTAACGATGGTGGTGTCAACCTGGTAAATCTCAAGTGTTCCATTAGTCGGGGCAGCAATCAACTGAACAGGAATACCTGCCGGAAGACCAGCCTCAAGCGGGATATACAGCGGCACATTCATAGCTGTGGTAATATCCTGGAAAATGGTTCCGGCAGCACCAACTTGTATGGATACTGTTGCGTTACCGCAATTGCCATAAATGTCACAAGCCGTATAGGCAAACTGATCAGGTCCTGTGTAGCCTGAATTAGGTGTATAGTCGAACAGGTTACCATTGGTCACCAATGTACCATTAGTTGGTAAAGTGTTGTTAATAATAGAAAGGCCATTACCAGTGTCGTTGCCAAATACATTAATCTGTGTAGATGAACCAGGAACGACATTGACAAAATCGTCTTGTAATACGAATGTAGATCCTGCTGGTTCAACAATTACAGTTATTTCGAGGATTAGACAATTGACAGAGTCAAAACAAATCTGCACCAGGAAAACATCATCTCCTGTAAAATCAATGTTTGGAGTGTAGGTGAGACTAAGGTCGTCAACAACTACAGAGCCACTATCGGGTTGGGTCAAGATCACCGGTTCCTGAAGGAATGGAATCCCTAAGAAGTCTAAAGAGTTTAGGGTTACCGACAGATTTTGTTCCGTGGTAACGGTAAAGTAGGTGGTGGCAATGTATTCCACAACATTAATCGTCACTGTACCATCGGCACAGTTACCATTGCCATCACATGCGGTATAAACGAAGCTGTCAGGGCCTATGTATCCTGGGTTAGGGGTGTAAGCTACCAGAGAACCATCAATGATTGCCTGTCCGTTGGCAGGTGCAGATAACTGGGTGATAGTAAGGTTGATTCCTGTATCGTTACTCAATACCGACAAGTTG
Source organism: Bacteroidota bacterium (assembly GCA_039028895.1). Classification (GTDB taxonomy): domain Bacteria; phylum Bacteroidota; class Bacteroidia; order Chitinophagales; family Saprospiraceae; genus JAHDCJ01. Next base: position 44,030 of record JBCCHF010000036.1, read on the forward strand.
GCTACAAGATCCTGGGAAACATCGTAGTTGTCATCAACGATGTCAAACGAAGCTCCTGCTGGAAGTACTTCAATTATTATTGAGATGTCAAAACACACACCAAATTCTGCATAACACGCATTTAATTGAATGGTATCATTACCAATGAATCCATTGTTTGGGGTGTAAGTCAAAACATCATTATCGATACTAAGTGTACCATTAGATGGTGAAGTGATAACTGTTACGGGACCCGTTGCAGGAAATCCAATGATATCCATTGAAGAGAAGGAAACTGGTAGGTTTTCTTCTGTGATGAGGTTGATTTCGAATGGAATTGAAGTATTGCCCACTGTAATGTCTACGTAAGCATCAAGGCACCCCACTGGATTACAGACAGTGTAAATGAAGTTATCCGTTCCTGTAAAACCAGGGTCGGGTGTATAGGTTAGAACTGTCCCGGTACTGTCAAGGTCGATGGTGCCATTTAAGGGAGCAGTTGTGGCAGTTATAACAAGATCAGTTCCAAAGTCATTAGCAAGAACATCGAGAATCGTTGGCACATCTGGTGATACTGTAAAATGATCGTCAGAGGCAAAGAAATCTGGAGACGATCCATCAACGATATATTCAAGAATCAAATAAACCGTATCCATGGCAATACTATCTATCACCATTACAGTCATGGTGTCGGTGCCAATGAATCCCTGGTCAGGGGTATACGCTATCAATTCGGAAACACCAAAAAATGCAGGGTCATTTGGATCGACACCTACGGAGTCTAAGGCAACGATTTCTCCTGTTCCATTAGACGGAGGTTCGATTATTGTGAGTTGCTGATTGGCTATTACGAAGTCTGGAAGATAAATATAGAATGGTTGACCGCCAGGTATATTAAAAGAACCAAACAACGTATCATCAGGGAAATTGGGGTTGCCCGTTTGCTCAGATTCAATGTGCAGTGAAACATGACCATCTTCGCATTGGTTCTGATCATCACATGCTGTGTAGAAAAAGTTGTCGGGTCCCGTATAACCTGGGTCAGGGGTGAATAATATGCTGTTACCAGAAATCGCCACCTGGCCGAAAACTGGTTGAGTAACGCTGGTAATTGTGAGATTGACTCCCGGGTCATTGGCCAAAACGTCCAGGGTAGAAGCCGTATCTGCCTGAATCTGAAAGAAGTCATCAAAGACCAGTGTTGAATTACCGCCTTGTCCGCCACCAACAATGACTTCGATACCAAAATCCTGGCAGGAGAGCGCAACAGTGTCACATACTTCAACTATCAGACTGTCAGTACCTATGAAATCCTGATCAGGCGTATAGAGAATGAATAACTCGATATCAGCAAAAATCGGATCGTTGGGGTCTATCCCAAGGTCAGCAAGCGACTGAAGAAGGACAGTGCCATTTTCAGGAGGGTCAATCACTGAAATCTCCTGGTTAGGAATAATTGATGAAGGCAGAAACAGGCTTGTCGGAGTATTTACATCTGTCGATAGAGACGTGAAAATAGGTCCTTGGGCATTCGCGCTTCCTGTGATGAGCGTTAATGAACCACAAAGGATAGAAAAAAAGATTAAAAGCCTTTTGGATAGCTGGATCATTTTGAAACCATGTTTTATTGTGAAAAAACTTTTCAATCTCCGGAAAACAAGCTGTCTGCCGGGAAGGATCATTGTAAGGTTCAACCGTAGAAAAGGTTCACGATGTAAAAATCAGACGAATTTTACATGATTTCAAGAACAATTTTAATGTATTGTGGAAGGTTAGAGTATCTTTTTTGTTTCATATTTTTGTATATTATGTTGATTTTCAGTATATTATTATTTTCATTGTTTTAAGATTTGTGGAAATATAAAATGGGAAACTTAAAATTAATCCAATTAATTGAAAGCTTTGATAAATATGAACGTAAGCGATTCAGGAAATTTCTGGATTCTCCTTACTTCAATTCAAACAGCAAAGTCAGTACTTTGTTTCACTTTATTGCGACTGGTAATTCGCAGCAACCACCCAAAGTTTATTGGCCAAAATTATTCCCGGGTGAGGCTTATGATGATAGCAGGTTCAGGCGTTTATGTGCTGACCTGGTAGGCCTGGCCAAACACTTTTACGCCGTCCGACAATTCGAAAAAGATAAACCACTCACCAATCGGTTATTCATGCAAACCGTGAACCGGAAAAAACTCACTGCATTTTTCAATAGTTCTGAGCGCGATACCAAAAGGAGTATTGATCAATATCCTTACCTAAATGCTAATTACTTTTGGTACAATTACCAGTTCGAGCAGGAAAAACATCTATTGGCAGGTCATAAGCTGGATCGGGAAGGTTGGTCCAATTTCGAAGAGATTTCCTCTAGCCTGGATCAATTCTTCCTTGCGGAAAAGCTGAAATTGTATTGTGAAATTTTAAGTTGGAAAAAGGTAGCCGCTGTCGATTACGACCTTTTATTTGTTGAAGATATTCTAAAGCATGTCAAAGCTCACCACGCTAAGCTCGTTCCTCCAGTGGCCATTTATTACCAGATGATCCTGACGTTGGAAGACAACCAGGACTCGACGGCATATTTCGAGTTAAAGCATTTGTTGGAAGATTATGCCGAACTCTTCCCACCTGAAGAGGCGAGAAATATGTACGCATGTGCACAAAATTTCTGCATCCGAATGATCAATAAAGGCAACCTCCAATTTCTCGAAGAAACCTTTGAACTCTATAAGGCAGTGCTTGACAGGCGGATTATTTGGCCGAATGGCGTATTGTCACCTTATGATTATAAGAATATTGTGGTCGTAGCCTTGCGGCTGAAAGAATTTGAATGGGCTGAAAATTTTATTCACGAGTTTAAACCGCATCTTCCTGATGATTTCAGGGAAAATGCATTTGTATACAACCTGGCCAAATTTCACTTTTATCAAAAAAACTATACTGAAGTGATCAGTCTGCTTCAACGCGTCGAATACAATGACGTTTTCTACAATCTCGATTCAAAATCAATGCTCCTCAAAACCTATTACGAGACAGGAGAGTACAATGCCATGGAAGCATTGATCGAAAGTTTTAGAGTGTTGCTACGCAGGAAAAAGGTGATTTCTGAACACCACCGAGCCAACTACGGTAACTTCATAAAGTTCGTCCAAAAGCTGATACGCATGGTGCCTGGCGATAAAAAAGCCATTGAAAATCTTCGAAAATCAATAGCCTCGACCCCGGCAATTGCCGACGTAGAATGGCTCCTGGAGAAAGTCTAACCCCCATTTAGTCAAAAAAACTGCGGCTTTTGTGTGAAACAGTCAATTACCTAATCCCCTTAATCAAAACCTCACGAAACTCACGCGGAAAAGTTTGCTCCACCAAAATTGTCTTACAACCGCAAAACTGCGCATATTCCCAGAGTTTTTCCACCAAAGTCGGCAAAAACTCCTCCCAATCCTTAACCCCTTCTTCTAAGTGAAATTGCTTGATAACAAAAACCTGCATTTTACGGTCAGACTTTGCGTCAAACTGGCCAATAAACTGATCACCAAACAACACCGGAAGACTGAAATAACCCTTGACCCGCTTAGGTTCCGGGACATAACATTCGATCTTGTAATCAAAGTTGAAAAAATCAATCGCCCGTTGCCGCTGAATAAGGATATTGTCAAATGGACAAAGGATGTGCAGTAATTTTTTACCAATTCGTGTTGGCGTTCTTGTCAGTGTTGCTGCATTCGAATAAAAGGTTTCACCGGGTAACTCTTTGAAGTTGATGACAATCAGTTGACCCCTGTCAACCAATTTTTTGATGGCATTGCGCACCACTGCACCCATACCTTTGCGCAAGTACGACACTTCTTTATCACGGATTAAGCCCTGGGTCTGAATACCTCTTTCGATGAGGTGGCAGGCCATCTCGAATTCATTTGGCAACGTGGTCTCAATTCCGGAAGGAACTACCCTTTCCGTAAGGTCAAAAACCTTCTGGAAACCACGTCTTTCGCTGATCATGATATCGCCCTGCATGAAGAGCTGGTTTAGGGCAATTTTAGCAGGCTTGAAATTGTACCAGATACCCGATGTCCCTTTTGGCGTTTCAAAGTCTTTGGACATCAGCGGACCTTCGGCTTTCAGTCGTTCATAAACATATTGGTTGACCTTTTTGTCGACATCGTACCAGTGTTTTCGACCATTCTTATAACTTAATTTTCTCGGAAGAGAGAATCGAAAATCGTGCATTGGCAAATAAGCTGCTGCATGACTCCAGTATTCAAATACAGTCCTGTCGGTAGCCTGGTGGCTGAAAAGCATTTTTGGTTGGTAACCGGGCACTCTCGCCCAAAGCGTATGATGATGTGCTCGGCTAACTACGGAAATAGTATCGATCTGGACATAACCAAGGCTATCAACTGCTTTGGCTGTACCTCTTTTATTTTTCCCGTAAGGGTTATATTTTAACAATCCCTGGCATTCGAGGATGAGCCGTCTAGCCGCTTTTAGAGATAAAGTCTGATGGCTCATAAGCAGTGTTTAGAAGAACATCAACTTGCCATGAAGTCGTTTGTCACCATTCAACTCGACAAGATAAACGCCGTTCTGAAGGCCATTTCTCTCCATGATGAAGTTGCCCTGTGAAAGTCCTTCGTACTGACGAACCACTTTCCCGGTCATGTCTCTTATGACCAGATCATAAGCAGAGGATGAGGCTGGAATTTCGATAACAACATTCGATGAAGCAGGATTCGGGAAAATCCTTGCAGGCCTTGAATCAGCTGTAAATACTGATGTTGAAAGCTCAAGGGTAATGTCTTCACTGATCGAGCAACCAAGATCATCCATGACGGTAATCGTGAAGGTTTCGCTATTCGAAAGCCCTGAAATGGTTTGTCCATTGGTGCCGTCGTCCCACATGTAGTCGTAGTTTCCTGCACCACCAGTTGCCGTAACGGTAATTGAACCATCCATCGCTCCGACAGATGATTCTTCAGTAATGTCAAATGATAATTCCATCCCGTTGGTCAGATCGCGTTTGCCATCAAAGAAAAACTTACCGGCAATCAGGCAAAATTCGACACAGCCGCCATGATCAAATGGACCAAAATCATTGATGGAAACATCCGGAGCGCCATTGGCCACGAAGTTGGCATGTGCGTTAATTGCAGAATTGAACGACACCTGGTCATCACCATTACACCCCAGGATGAACATTGGGCTTGATGGTGTCCAATCGTGTACATCATTTTCCTGCAAGCGGACCCTGAAAAAGTGGTCGTTTTCCGTTTCAAACTCCTGAAGTAGCTCGGGAACCAAGATTTGATTAGGAACATCAGGGCAAGCATTATTGAAATCACCCATTGTTGCCGTCTTATCAAAAAAGATGGGTGGCAATGTCGTCAGGTATGGTTCAACTAACGCTTCATCAAGATTGTCAAGGAGGTCATAGATTTCATTATAGGCCAGTAACACATAAGGCAGGTAACCCGGTGTAGGATATGGGTTATCTCCTGTAATATAAATTGTCTGCGCACCTGAAACATCGTATGGCCCGGACATTGGAGCCGAGGCAGTTACTGTAAATTCATCAGAAAACTGTTCCTGAATCATTTTGTGGGAAGCCATAGCAGCATAACCGCCCTGGGAATATCCAAAGAGAAACAGTTGATCGTTCAATTCAAAACTTAAAATATCAGAAAGCTCTCTTGCAGCACGCAACATATTGACGGTAGTCATACCGTGTGATTCACCATGAATATATGGGTGGTAAGGAAAAGGAGAGTCTCCAAGTCCAATATAATCAGGCAATGTGACCACATAGCCCATGGAGGCAAATAGTAATCCGACATTGAGCTCAGTTGAAAAATGTGAGGGAACACCTGTCGCATGATGAACCGTACCATGGTTATAATTGGCAAGGGGCAAAGGGCAGGTATATCCTTTCGGAATGACAATAGCGCCTGTCGCTGTGGTCATTGACCCATCTGGAGCAGGTGTATTGTATGTAAGCTTCCATGCTTCAACTTCAAAATCGAGGTTCAATAATCCTTGTGGTGGATCAAAATCTTCAAGAATCATATCCAGGTCGTCAAGATCCCAATCACCCATGAAGGTGTGAGAGATGAGCTGAGCCTTACCATTTGCGGCAAGCAAAAATGAAAACAGGAGTGTAGTCAGAAAAGTAGAAAGCTTCATTCGTTAGTTTTTAAGAATAAATGCAAATTGAATGGGTGGGGTTCGCTAAAATACAAAACTAAAGCAGTGTATCACAAATATTTTTGTCAATATAAAGACAGACCGTATTAACCTTGAAAATTCACGTTATTACACGGTTTCTCCAAGTTGGACATTCCACAGATCGGCGTAGATCCCACCTTTTGAAAGGAGCTCCTGATGGGTGCCCTGTTCTTCGATTTTTCCATTAGCCAGGATAATGATCCGATCTGCATGCCGGATAGTGGATAGGCGATGAGCAATAATGATCGCTGTTCTGTTAGCAGTAAGTTGCTCGAGGTTTTGCTGGATGGCGCGTTCGGTTTCGGTGTCTACTGAACTTGTGGCTTCATCCAATACTAGGATCGGCGCGTCTTTCAAAATGGCCCGTGCGATGCTTAATCGTTGTCTTTGACCTCCGGATAGCTTGATGCCACGTTCACCGACTATTGAATTATATCCTTCCGGTAAACCGGAAATAAAATCATGCATCTGTGCTTTACGGGCTGCGGATTCCACCATTTCCTGGGAGGCGTCTTCCATGCCGTAGGCAATATTTTCGAATACCGTACCGTGAAACAGGTAAACATCCTGACTTACTAGAGCAATGTTTCGTCTCAATGTTTCAATATCAAGGTCGCGGATGTCTATGCCATCCACGCAAATTCTTCCTTTATTGACATCATAAAGCCGAAGGAGCAATTTGATCAACGTTGTTTTTCCGGCTCCGGTAATGCCAGCAATGCCGATACGTTTCCCTGCTTTAACAGGAAAATTTAGGCCATCGAGTACTGGTTGGCCTTCATTATAGTGGAAATGGACATGCTCGAATGTTATCGACCCATCAATGCTTTTTGGTTGAACCGGAAATTCTGCATTTTGGATAAGTGGTGGACTGTCCATAAGGCTAAAAATCCGTCTTGCAGAAGCCCGTGCTCTTTCAAATTCATCGAAAATCCGCCCCAGACGGGTTACTGGCCATAATAATCGTTGGATCATCATAGCGAAGAGGGCAAGCCCACCGAGCGTCATTTTGCCATTATCTTGCATCACCCAGTAAGCTCCGAGCAACAAAACGGCTGCAAACCCCAGTGCGATAAAGCAGCGGATAAGCGGAACAAACAAGGAGTTATACTTGATCGCCCCATAATTTACTTTCCGATATTTTTCAGAAGTTTCAGCCACCCTTTTACTCTCAAATTTTTCAGCAGTAAAGCTCTTCACGACAAGGATGCCGGAAATGTTATTCTCCAGACGGTTCCCCAATTCGCCAACAGTTTCCCGGATATTGCGATAATGAGGCGCAATGGTACGCTGATAATAGATCGAACCAAAGATGATAAAAGGTATCGGTATCATTCCGATAAGGGCCAATTCGACGGAGACTGTACAAAGCGCTGCTGTCGCAAAAATGACCAGCACCACAATCTGTAATATCTCATTGAAGCCATTGTTAAGAAATCGTTCTAACTGGTTGACATCATCGTTGAGCATGGCCATGAGGTTGCCGGTTCTTTGTTCTTCAAAATAAGCGACTTCGCGTTGTTGCAGTTTATTGTAGGCGTCAATTCGCAGATCGTGCTGCACGTTTTGGGCCAGTCGCATAAAGCCTCTGGCGAACAACCATTCAAAAAAACTTTCTCCGCCGAAGATCACGAGAATTAGCACAGCAATAAAAATGACACCTGACCACAGATCATCAGTGCCTAGGCAACCGGAAATCCACGGTGGCATGTTTCCGGCAACGGTATCAATCATCCATGCCGTAAGAAAAGGTGGCATTAGGTCAAGTATCTTATTGCTGATGCTGGAAAAGATCGAAAACCAAAGTTGCATGGCATAAGATTTCAAATACCTGAACAAGCGAATCATGGGCCGTTTTGGTTCGACCTGCGACATTTGGATAGAATTTGCTGCTGAACTCATAAGATTATGGATGGAGAATACGTTTATGATATACCGAAAACGATGATTTCTGCGTTATAAATGATCGGCAATAATAAGGTTTTGTCAAAACAGTATCATAAAATATGCTAGAGGCAACGGAATAAACCCCTCGTCCGTTTCACCCATGAACGCAATTTTAACGCTGTTAAACCGAGTTGATGACCTGTATTTTACTTAAATTACCTTGAACAGATGGATATTGCTTTAAAATTGCAAAACGAAGAACAAATTCTCATTACGGCTTGTCTTAATAGAGAAAGGTGGGCCCAAAAGAAACTTTATGAGACCCATTACGGTAAAATGATGGGTGTATGTCTTCGTTATGCCACAAACCCTGAAGACGCCAGAGATATTCTTCACGAAGGATTTATCAAGGTGTTCAAGAATCTGAACAAGTACAAACCGGGTACTTCTTTGTCTGCATGGATCCGCCGGATTATGGTAAATACTTCAATCGATTATTACCGTAAAGCCGTAAAGAGGAGGACAGAAGACATCGATCAGGCCCAACATATCAGAACCTATGCGCCTGACGCGATCAGCCAGGTTTCTGAAAAAGAGATACTCCAGGCAGTTCAACAATTGTCACCGGTTTATCGCACAGTTTTTAATTTATATGCCATCGAAGGCTACCCGCACAAAGATATAGCGAAAGCGCTGGGTATCACTGAGAGCACCTCCAGGTCGAATCTGCTAAAAGCCCGTGTAAAATTGCAGGCGATCCTGGCCGCAAAGTTTAAATAAGCAACCTGTATGGAAAAAAATTTTATAGACGATCTTGCCAGGAAGGCCTTCGAAAATATGGAAGTGCCTTACCAGCCCGAAGACTGGGACCTCATGGAGGCCCGGCTCAACAAGGAGCGAAAACTCCAGGGTCAACTCCTTTTCTTTAAGGGAGTAGAGGTCGCCCTCGTACTCTTTGCCCTGTGGACAGTTTTCCAGTTCCTGCCCGCAAACTTTCCCTCAAGCACTTCACCCTCAAACGCTGAAGAGCCAGCTATGATCATTCCTGCGGATGTTGAAAGAGCTGAAATCCAGCCAACCGAAAACATACTCGATGAATCTAAGGAAACAGTTGCCCCAGGCACTAATACAACTAATCCGCTTAACGCAAATGCTCAATCCGGCAAACCAGTTGCCGATGGTACTTTGAATAATGATATTTATCAGCCTTCATCAAAATATAACGGCAAGGAGGACGTCGCTGTTAATGACGAAAATTCGGCCGACCCGCTGCCCCCTGATCTTACTTTGCAGCCTGATGATATGAACGAAACCATTAACCAAAACGAAATTGCCTATAATAAAACCACTACACTCGAAAACTTAAACGAAACTAATTCTTCAATCCCGACAGTTGAATCGTCGCTTGCCCGTACCGCGTTATCAACCGTTATGCTCCCTGCCAGAGCTCCATTTACGTTAGAAGACAATTTTGAATGGGCATTCTTCCCCATTGGCGGAGATCCAATCCCCGACAGGGTAAGACGTCCTAAACGATTGAGTGTAATCTTTTCTCCTGATATGAACGGGATGGAAAACAACCTGGCAATGGGCTTTAGTGTAGGCATTCTTGCTGCCAAAGAGCTCACAGATAATTGGGATATCGAGACAGGCTTGGCATACAGCTATAAACCATTCGATTACCTGGCTTCTGATGAAGAGGGCAATCCTATTATGGAAGATGCAGTACAAGATGTACAATTACACCTGGCTGAGGTGCCAGTGATGATGCAGTATAGTTTCAATAAATCCGTTAACTGGCGATCTTATGCCACGTTCGGAGTGTCCACATTCCTGATCGCTCACGCCGATTACAACAAGAAAAATATCGAACTACCTATAGTAGTGGAAGATAATTCAGATAAAGGGTTGCTCCAGGGCGGCAGATTTATGCCGAATTTCTACCTGACAGCCAATCTGGGTTTTGGCCTTGAGCGCAAACTGAGTAAAAATACCAGCTTGTTCGTCCAACCAACATTCAGATATCCGCTCATGAAAATGGGCCCGTACGAGGATAAATTAGGTACTTTCTCCCTTGCAATGGGAGCGAGGACTACGTTATAGTTATACGATTTTTATCGCTTTGGGAAGGTGAAAGTTTGGCGGCTTTCACCTTTTTTTGTTTCCCCCTTCCCTAACCCCTCCACTTGGAGGGGAACGTGCTTCAATTCCCTTCACCTGCAGCAACAGGACTGTTTGTCGAAGGCTCCCTCTCCTTGAGGAGAGGGTTGGGGTGAGGTGGCTAAGTCACCGCATCATCGCAAAAGCTATCGTCACTACACTCACCTTTACACCTGGCACTTCCAGCAATTTAATCGCACAGGCTTCGAGGGTGGCTCCGGTGGTGATCACATCATCGACCAACAAAACATGTAGGCCTTCTACCGCTTCGGGATTAGTTACCTCAAAAGCTTCTAACACATTATTAAATCTTTCCAGCCTTGATTTAGCCGTCTGGGTTCTGGTCATCGTTTTTCGACGCATGGCTTTGGAAACTGGTTTTTCCATTATCGAGGCCAATCCATTGGCAAAGGTCAAACTTTGGTTATATCCTCTCTTTTTCAATTTCCAGGGATGGAGCGGTACTGGGATTATGACTTCAGGTTGCATCATCCATTCGCTTTTTTTTAGGTGCTGGCCATAAATTTCTCCCAGCTTTACGCCAATGTTTGGTTTATTGAGGTATTTCAGCCTGTGAATCAGTTGCTGGACCTTCCCACCTTTGTTAAAATAGTACATGGCCGCTCCTGAGGAAATATTCACTCTTCCCCAAAAGTGCCGGGTTAAAGGGTTTTCCCTGTATTTATGAAAATTGGTCTTCGGTAATTTGTATGCACAAAACAGGCAGATGATCTCTTCGTTAGAATGTAGATTCTTCCCGCATGCAAGACATAATCTAGGGTAAAAAAGCGATAAAAAGTCATCAGGGGCATACCACCATGGATTACGTTTAGTCATGTTTTTTTGTTTTTGGATGAATGTCTACAAGGTAGACTGTACATATTGGGAAATTCCACAATTCCCCCTCTCATAACCCTTCTTCAGGAGGGTCACGACAGAGGGTGGTTAGTTCTCTTCTTCTGGAGAATTGGGCACGTAAATCAGTTTCCTTCTCCTTCCGGAGAAGAGTTAGGGTTGAGCTGTTTCAGTCTCAGGAAAAGAACTAGGAATGAGGTAAATTCCCTTCTCCTCAAAGAGAAGGGCCAGGGATGAGGTGCATGAGTTAAAAGGAGAAAAGCTAGGAATGAGGTAAATTCCCTTCTCCTGGAGGAGAAGGGTTAGGGATGAGGTGGACTACTCCAATGGAAAAAGCCTTTCACTAAAGAACCGCTCAAACTCCTCCATCGTATATCGCCCGGCCAACTCATACTCAAAAACGAACTGCTCATCGACTACCTTCCGATAGTAGACAAGGCCAAAGTCTTTGGCATAAATTTCTTTGGATGTCCCTTCGTACTCGCGATGCCCTTCTTCAGTATGGTCAAATTCGACGAGCTCCGTGGTGGCGAACTCAGCAGCGGGGAGGTTAACATCAAGCATTTGATGGGTGGTAAACTTTTGGAATTGGCGGCCGCGAGAAAGTGTTACGGTCATTTCGGGCTCAAGGATTTCCTGCCACTTCATTTTGAATCGGAGGAACCCACTGTCTTCTGAAATGGTGAAAGGGAAGACATTAGCATCTTCTATTAAAGGTTCGATGATTTGTGCTGTCCCTGTGCTATCGTATTCATATAGGCGGTAATCGAACATGAGTGATCCATTGCCAACAAATTCTTCTCTGGAAAACTGGGTCACATTAAACAGGTGGTCATAAGCCTGGGCAGCCAGGAAACGCTCTCCGTTTTCGCCGTCAAAAGTCCGGTAATACCAGTATTCGGGTACCAGTGAATCATTGTTGACTGATCGGTATTCGTAGACCAGGCCCTCTTTGAGTTCCTCGAAAGGGAAATAATAAGCTTCCAGTTCGTTTTGCTCGGATTCACATGAAGACAAGAATATTAGAAGTCCGAATGAGAGAAGAGTGGCGATATAGCTTTTATGACTAGTCATGAGTGGATTTTGAAATATTAACGGCCTAATCTGCCATAATCAGTATGGAAATCAATATTTCACGACAAAATGGCATATCAAATTACACGAATTTATGTTGGTATGAATTATGATCGCAATTGAATCATTAATCGTTTCAATGGCGAATTAGTCTTATCTTTGCACAACGAAAAAAACAGCTTGCTGTTCAATATAAAACTAACATTCTAATAGAAATCTGATGCTCGATAAAATAACAAAATCCTTATCCAAGATCTTTGGAAGCAAATCAGAGCGGGATATAAAGGAGCTATCGCCTTATGTGGCGCTGGTGAACGAGGAGTTTGATAAACTGAGTTCCCTGTCCAATGATGAACTCCGGAACAAAACGCTGGAGTTCAAGGAGCGGATTGCTGAACATCTCGAAGGAATAGATGCTGATATCGATGAATTGAAAAAAGACGCAGCAAAAGAAGAAGATTTTGAGATCAAAGAAGACCTGTACGATCAGATTGATGAATTGACAAAACAACGTGATAAGCATCTCGAAGATATCCTGATGGTTTTATTACCTGAGGCTTTTGCCGTGGTAAAAGAAACTGCTCGTCGTTTCACAGAAAATAAGTCACTTGAAGTTACTGCTACCCAGCATGATCGTGAACTTTCAGTATCAAAACCGCATGTCCAGATCAAAGGAGACAAAGCACATTGGGCTAATTCATGGGAGGCTGGTGGAAATATGATAACCTGGAATATGATCCACTACGATGTGCAGATCATTGGTGGTGTTGTACTTCATAAGGGTAAAATCGCAGAGATGCAAACTGGTGAGGGTAAAACACTGGTGTCTACCTTTCCATCTTACCTAAATGCACTTTCAGGACAGGGTGTTCATCTGATCACGGTAAACGATTACCTCGCAAAACGTGATGCTGAATGGATGGGACCCATCTTTGAATTTCTGTTTCTTACGGTAGACTGTATCGATAAATACAAACCACATTCAGAGGAAAGGACTGGGGCATATAATTGCGACATTACCTATGGTACTAATAACGAGTTCGGATTTGATTACCTCCGTGATAATATGGTTCGTAATCCAGAGGAATTGGTACAGGGCAAGCACCACTTTGCAATGATCGATGAAGTGGATTCCGTACTAATCGATGATGCGAGAACTCCGCTCATTATCTCAGGTCCTGTTCCGAAAGGAGATGAACAGGAATATGGTTCACTTAAAGGCAGGATTAATAATCTTGTTGAAGCCCAACGTCAGCTTTGTACTGGATACCTGGCTGAAGCCAAAAAACTGATCAAGGAAGGTCGTGATGGTGCAGAAGAAGGTGAAGGTGGCATGGCCCTTTTAAGAGCATTCCGTGGTTTGCCCAAATACAGACCACTCACCAAATACCTTAGTGAGCCCGGCATCAAGGTCAAGTTACAGAAGGTAGAAAACTACTACATGCAGGAGCAATCCAAAAATATGCACCTTGTAGATGCGCCTTTATATTTCACAATAGAAGAAAAAACCAACCAGGTTGACCTCAATGAACCCGGTGCTGAATACATGTCGAAAGGTCTTGAAGACAAAGACTTTTTCATTATGCCCGACATTGGAGCGGAAATAATTGAGATCGACAACAGAGAAGAAGATTCTGAGGAAGATAAATCCAAAGCGAAAGAGAAACTGCTGCAAGACTATTCCATTAAAGCCAAAAGGCTGCATAGTGTGCATCAGTTGTTAAAAGCCTACACGCTATTCCACTTAGATGATCAGTATATCGTCGACGAAGGCAAGGTAAAGATTGTCGATGAGCAAACAGGCCGTATCATGGAAGGTCGTCGTTACTCAGACGGTTTGCATCAGGCCTTGGAAGCCAAGGAAAATGTTAAGGTAGAGGCTGCCACACAAACCTACGCTACAGTAACACTCCAGAACTATTTCAGGATGTATCACAAGCTTTCTGGTATGACCGGTACTGCTGAAACGGAAGCTGGTGAGTTTTGGGATATCTATAAATTGGATGTAGTAAGCATTCCAACCAACAGACCAATTGCGAGGGATGACAGGGAGGATCTGGTTTATAAAACCGCCCTTGAAAAATATAATGCCGTCGTTGACGAAATTGCAAAGTTGACAGAAGCAGGCCGCCCGGTTCTTGTAGGTACAACTTCAGTCGAGATATCAGAATTGTTAAGTCGTTTCCTCACAAGACAGAATATCAAACATAACGTGCTTAACGCAAAACAGCACGAGCGTGAAGCGCATATCGTTGCAACTGCTGGCCAACCGGGCCAGGTTACCATTGCAACCAATATGGCGGGCCGTGGTACGGATATCAAGCTTGGAGAAGGCGTTAAAAAAGCTGGCGGATTGGCGATCATTGGTACTGAGCGCCACGAATCAAGACGTGTTGATCGTCAGCTACGTGGTCGTGCAGGCCGTCAGGGAGACCCAGGGTCATCACAATTCTTCGTATCACTTGAAGACAATTTGATGCGCCTTTTCGGATCAGAGAGGATTGCCAAGCTGATGGATCGAATGGGTTATGAGAAAGGAGAGGTTATCCAACACTCGATGGTTACCAAATCTATCGAACGTGCCCAGAAAAAAGTAGAAGAAAACCACTTTGGTACAAGAAAGCGGTTGCTCGAATACGATGATGTAATGAACATTCAGAGGGAGGCTATTTACAAAAAACGGCGTCATGCGTTGTATGGTGATCGCCTTTCAGTCGACCTTTACAATATGTTTGCCGACCTTAGTGACGAAGTCGTTGATTATCATTTCCAGGGCAATAAATACGATGAATTCAAACTGGATGCCTTCCGCTACTTCGGATTGGAGCCAAATATTGATGCAGCGGAATTTGCTGATGGCAATGAAATGGAAGTTGTAAGTAAATTCACTTCCCAGGTAATGGAAGCTTACCAGAGAAAAATGGATTTGATCACAACTAGTGTCATGCCAGTGATCAAGAGAGTATTTGAGGAAGAAGGTCATCAATATAAAAACATTGCGATTCCATTCTCAGATGGGAAGAAAACCCTGCAATTGGTAGCCAATCTTGAAGAAGCTGTTAATACAAGCGGTAAATCCATAATCACATCTATTGAAAAGTCAATTGCACTTGCATTGATTGATGATGCATGGAAGGAGCACCTCCGCGCTATGGACGAATTGAAAGAGTCGACACAGGCTGCCCAATTTGAGCAGAAAGATCCATTGGTTATCTACAAGGTTGAGGCTTTCGGTCTGTTCCAGGAGTTTATCAGTAATGTTAACCGCGAAGTAATCTCATTCTTATCAAGAGGTACTGTTACTGTAAAAGGTCAAGATGATGTACGAAAAGCCCGTCGTACCAGAACGGATATGAGTAATATGACATCAAACAAGGACGCTAAGGCAGCAGCAGAATCAGCCGGCAGAGGTAGCTCTAAACCTTCTACTTTTAAAAGAAAGGTGAAAAAGGTAGGCAGAAATGATCCTTGTCCTTGCGGAAGTGGTAAAAAATATAAACATTGTTGCGGTAATAAATAAAGAAAAGTCAGACAGGGTTGGTCGTAACTGGTTCATTTTCATTACCTTTGGGGTGTCTGGAATTCAGATTTATTTCAATCGGGTTCCTTTCCTCGCCTACCCCAGCTAATTTTATCACAAATTATTGATCAATATTCACCTAAGAAGGAATTTGCATTATCTTTGCAATGAGCCAATTGGAGCGTAAGACGGAATATGGAATTAGCGAGTTATATTGACCACACCATCCTCAAAGCGGACTGCACACTAAAACAAATTGAGACCCTCTGTAAAGAAGCAAAGAGCAACTCATTTGCCGCGGTCTGTGTACCACCCTACTATGTAAAGGATGCAGTAAGGTTATTAGAAGAATCAGGAGTGAAAGTTGCCACTGTTGTTGGTTTCCCAATGGGTTATGCCCATACACCAGCTAAAGTGGAAGAGGTGAAACGTGCTGTGGATGAAGGGGCCGACGAGATTGATGTGGTCGTGAATATCTGTGCTATTAAGAACGGTAATTGGTCATATGTCAAAAATGATATTGAGAGTATGACAATGGCAGCTCACTTACGCGGCAAAATTGTTAAAATAATTTTGGAGACTGGCTTACTGAAAAGGACTGAAATCGCTGAAATTTGTCGCTTATGCAATGAGGTAGGTGTTGATTTCGTTAAAACATCAACCGGATTGAATGGCAGCGGAGCCTCCGTTGATATTGTCCGCTTCTTGAAGAAAAATCTCAATAATTCGGTGAAAATCTGTGCTTCAGGAGGTATTAGAGATGCTGCCAAAGCTGGTAAACTTGTTGATGCCGGTGCTGCCCGTCTGGGGTCTTCTTCCGGATTAAAATTGATAAAGTAATGAAATGGATTGCTTGTTTATCGGCCATTTTCCTGTTTTTTGGAACTGCTGATGCACAAATTTCTGTCACAGAAGATCCCGGTATTCAATCATTGGTGACTAAGCATGCGGAAGCCAATAAAGCCAAGCAATTTATCAACGGCTGGAGAGTTCAGCTTGTCGCAACTTCTGACCGTAATAAGGTCATGGAAATGAAAACCCAGTTTTTGAAAAGGTACCCAAGGATTTCCATTGACTGGAATTATTCTGCGCCGTACTATAGACTTAAAGCCGGCGCTTTTCTTACAAAACTGGAAGCAGCTAACCTAAAATACCGAATCCGTTTTGACTATCCAGATGCGTATATCACCAAAGATAACGTAAGACCTTCTGACCTTTAATCCAAAAACCTGGCTTTGATATCAGGCGTAGGCATTATACAACTTTCCTGCTTGCCAAACCACTTGTAGCGATTACGCGCAATATAATTGTAGAAAAAGTCTCTGATGAATTTAGGAACAATGAGGAATAACTTCATCAACCTGAATGGGCTATCAAGATATCCTGCGGTTCGTAAAGCAGCTGATGATTTGGTATAGATTTTACCATTGTCGACCAGCACTACTGTCGTTAGATCTGTTTTTGACATACCTGAATACTCAAGCACCTTTTGACCTGTTTCAGATTGCAGGGAAGCAAAGTTTACCTTCCCATTCGGATCCCGTTCAATCACAAATTGAACACTGTTATTACACAGATTGCATACCCCATCGAAAAGAAGGAGCGGTTTTCTATTTGAAATTGTATGCAGATCAATTGTCATATCGTATAAACAAAGATAATGGGGTTAAGTTGAAAAACCGCTTATCGAGCATTTATACCGATTATGGCATTGATAGTATTATATTTCAAAATATGAAAAAGGTACCCTATATTTCATGTAATTAACTGTTAATCAACCTTACTTTTCATCCCAAAAACCCGCTTTTAAATGTATTTCGCATTTGTTTTCTTTCTTTCATTTTTATTGCTGCTGATCATCTTTATTGGCGGTTTTATAAAATTGAAAAATTACGTCCCGGCCAAATCGCTTGTCCCATTACTACTCCTTATTGCATGTACCTTTAGTCTTACCTTTTGGGCTGGTTTAGGCATTTTGGGTGAAGTGGTAAGTAAAATGTTCGGTAATCCGGAGGGGCCAGTTGCTGGCTTTAAAACAATCGACAGTGAGATGATCCTGCTGCTGGTTACTATCATCATTGTTGTCGTAAAATATATCCCTAGCATGAAGAAGCTGATAAAATCGATTGAGGATATTAAAGCCTTTAAAGCTGTGGTACCTGAGGTGAATGTTTTATCAAGAAAAGAACATAAAGAAAGGTCGACCGAAGAATGGATTGCCCTTTTGGGAAAAGAAAATGGAAAGCAGATCACCAACCTGTTTATTGAACTCCGAAACTTCGCCCAATTAGGCATTTTTGCTTCATTGGCCATTCTGTTGACCTCTCAGTTTATTAATGTATCCCCAGATGATTTATATGCTTCGGTACCAACATCTTATATTATAGGCAGCATCATTATGTTCCTGATTCTTGACGATTGGAATATCATGCACGAATATTCCATGGAAAGAGAAGGAAATCTCATCAAATTCCATCGCCGGAAAATGTTTGTAATTAATTTGATCCTTGTGTTTAGTGGATTGATCTACCTTTTAGTTGGGAAAGCAGGCTCTTCAACGGGTCTTCTCCCTATCTTCTTAATTCTGCTAATTGCCAATTTCTATTGGAGACATTTCTATGATCTGAATAAGTATCAGGATATCAATAGCCAACAAGCTGTAGCTTCTTGATAAGAGTATGTTTTCAATTTCTTCTAAATCCGCTACCTGATTTCGGGTAGGCTTCCCAAAATCAAATAAAAGCATCGAATTATGCAAATCATATCAATAGGAGCAGGCATCTTGGTTACCTTGTTCTTTCTCATTAAATATTTCAGAACTTTTAAGAATCTTGGCTATTTGTTTTTCTCGGTGATGGTCGGTGTTGGCGTCCATTTGGCTATTAAGGAAATAGCCGCGACGATTTCTCTTTTCTCTATTTTTCTCATGCCTCACGACCAACGTCCCGAAAGAATAAGCACAGATTTTGATATCCTCAGCCTTACGATCCTTTACATTAGTATTATGCTGCTAATTTCTTTGTATAAGCTGTATAAGAAATCAGAAGTATTTGAAAATTTTAAAAATAACCAACCTGTCATCCCTTTGTTTTCAGTAAAAGATTTCAAGGCAACTTCAGATTCGAACTGGCTTTCTTTTATCAGGAAAGAAGGACAGGAAAAGCTGGAACTCTTTTTCAAGGAATCACGAAATTATGCACAATTGGCATTTTACATTGCAGCAGGAATAGGCTTCAAATTGGGGCTTTCCGATATGCACGAAGATGACTATTACGAATTTGAATATTTTGTCCTGGCAGCCAACTGGGCTTTTTTCTTCATTTTCGATTCCTGGATAATTATGCATGCCTATTCAGAAAATGACCGTCGGGGCATCCTGGCAAAGCATCGCAAAAAGGTCTATTATCTCAACATACTGTTATTTGCTGTGATCCCATTAGGCATTATATTCACAGAAGAGGGAAATATTAGTGCTTTGTTTAGCAATGCCTATAGATTGAAAGCAGTGTTCACCATTACACTGTTGTTAGGGCTTACCTTGGCCTGGAGACATTATTTTGACTTCAATAAATACCCGGAACCAGAAAAAAACATGAAAGTAACTGAAACAGCTGCGGCCTAGATGCCATCATACCGAAATGATTGATAAACCCTTTTAACCCCGATCCTTTTAACAAAAAAACAAAAGACTGATGAGGAAAAAATTTGATAGCATGGAAGATATCGCCAAGCTCAAGTATACGACGTATAAATCAAAGCTTAACGATTATATCGCCCGGCTCGATGTAACAGAGACGGTGGAAGTTAATTTTTTTACGATACTCGAATTTCAATATGCCGACAAGGTCAAGCCGGTATTGTTTTTCGATTTGGGACCTGAGCATAAAAAGTTCATAAAATCAAAAGGTCTGAAAAGAGGTCAGCGAGATTGCGGATTCGGGACGGCCAAGATCAGTGAAGGCAGTTCACCCGAAAAAAGGCTCATTACCCTCGAGGTGAAAAGAGGAAAAGTCAGAAACTCTGAGATCAAGAAGAAGTTTCGCTCATCTAAACTCATCGAGACCAAACATACCGTATCCCTTGAAGGTGATGGAAAACACCTTGCCCCTGAGTTGAAAGCCAGTTCAGGCACTTTTGGTAAGGACACGATCTTTAAAAGCCTGAAATCATTACAAGAAGAATATAATGCCCTCCACGATCTTGATTTTGAAGACAGAGCAAAACTATTAAAACAGATTACTAAGCAGATAGATGAGTGGAATACAAAAAATCCAGATCCAGAAGGTTCAGGCAAAAAATCTGATAGTAAAGATAAAGCTGCGCGAAGAAGAGAAGTTGGTGAGTTGGCAAAGTTTGTTGCCAGAGAAGATGCTGATCTCGATGGTGATAAGGCCGAAGCTGTTCTAAAAGAGTTATTAGACGACAACAAGATCTATAAAGGCTATAAAGAAGATCACCCTGCTCCTTCCGATAAGCATATCAATTACCTGAATGATATGCTTAGAGATATTGACAAATATCGCAGCTCAGACCCCAACCTTGGCGACAGTCAGGTGAGAAAATACCTTGGTCAGATGGAAGTGGCAGAGAAAAAAATTCTTGAAGAGCGTAAGTCAATAATGTCAGATCTGATCGATGGTAAATCAAAGTCGATGATCATGATTCATTCGGTGAAAGCACTTAAGAAACTCGAACCTACTGCTAAAGCGGAAAAAGAAGCTATGGATAAGATCATTGCGGAGTTCAATAAAGATAGAGATCCTAAGCTTACTGCCAAACAGATCTTGAAAAAGCCGGAATTGCTTGAAGAGTTGGCTGATTTAGGTTTTGAAAGAGAGTTGGACGAAGCCATTACTTATGTTTCAGGCAGTGGAACAGGAAGAGATAATCTTGCATTTGGGTTTAGGGCCAACAGCTCCAGTACTGCTATAACCTCAGTGTTGTTAAACTCAACAGGCCGTAAATACTTGACCGATGATGTGATGCCATTGATGTACGACTCGATGGCCGGCGATAATCCAACAGATCACAGAAATGATTCATTTACTAAAGAATTCCTCTTTACACCTGAGGAGATCAATGCCATCGAAAAGACCTATCAAAACCTGATCGATTACTTCAAGACACCAGGTGCATTAACCAAATGTCCTGACAGTTTTAAGAGAGTAGCCTATAAGGCAGCATTGAAAGCTGCCAAAAAGGGCGCTCATCCAAACGGGATCCTGGTTTATTTAGGCGGCTCTTTATTCCTTCGGTTTATGAATCCGCTAATCGCAGTGATGGGGCGTACGCAACTGTCTCATTCAACATACATCATTTCCGAAATCTTGCTAAGGCAAGCCAACCAGGTGAGATTTGAAGGCAGTAAAGCCAAAGGTCTCGACGTTTTTAATGGTGTATTGAAAGATAATGAAGGGGTGCTGGAAGATTTTCTACTCAAGGTGGCCGCTGCTGGTGCGCCTGATCCGACTTCGCCAAAGATTCTTATGCAAGCACTTTACAGCGAACAGCTAAAAAGTATGGAAGTTGAATCAGAAGGACTGGCACTTCAGGTTGAGAGTTTTAACTCGCTAACGAAAAAGGAGGAAGAGATTGAAGCCTTTTATAAAACTTATGGTAATATCTTGAGCCTGGAAGAACATTTGAACACGCATTATTCAAATAATGAAATCTACGAAAAGTTAAGTAATACTATTACCACTGGTACAAAAACAGCGGCGAATAAAAAAATAGTGAAAAACCTTCAAGCGATTACAGCGGACCTTAAGCAGGCTTTCATTGACTTCATGCCCGGTACTAAAGAGCAATCAGAACTTAAAGCCTTCAAAAAACTGTATGGCAGGTATGAGGCAATTAACCGTAAACTCTTAATAGGACTTCACGGAGAGAAAAATGTTCCTGGTCTGGAAAAAATCTATTCAGAATTTATGAATGCCCTTGAAATTGGGGAAGCCCGACTCAAGAAGATTGGCCATTCCTGGAAAACTGCAGCTCAAATGAAAGACTATAGAGGATTCAATAAAGCAGAACAAGCATTGGGCAAAAGACTGGGTGATCCAGGTTTAAGGATACCAGGGATTATCAAGAGCGAGATTTTGGAATGGTGGCAAGAATGTGGTGGTTTTGTCTCTCAAGGTGAGAACGATCAAGCACCAAGAGAATTGGTTTGCTGGATACTATTCCAATATTCAGCCCCCTTCTACAGACTATCCTTTGTCCATAATGTAGATTCGGGAGCAAAAAATATGATCCTGCCTAAAGAAATGGAAAACTAGATAAAAAAATCCCGGGAAAGCATATGGTCTCTTTATCCCGGGATTTTTTCTTTTATCTAAAATTCAAGTTACCGATACTGCTCAAACCACGCCAGAATGTGATCCACTTTAGTGATCAATTGACTTGGTCTGTTGGCAATATTGTGAGAGGCACCGGGCACTTCCACAAGTGCTGTTTCGATCTGCCTGATCTTCAAGGCATGATATAGTTGAATGGCTTCCGATAGTGGTGTCCGCAAATCTTTTGTTCCCACCATGACTAGTGTCGGCGTTTCAATATTTCCCACAAGGGAGATTGGAGAAAAACTCCAGTAAGCTTCAAAATTCTCCCATGGCTGACCCGGATAACGATTGTTGGCATAGAAATAATAATTATCCGCAACAAGCGTCTTACTAATCCAGTTCATTACAGGTTTGATAACAGCTGCTGCCCTGAACCGATTATTCTTCCCGATCATCCATGCGGTCATGGTGCCGCCAGCACTTCCGCCCGTTACATACAAGCTATCGGCGTGTACGAGGCCCATTTCGATGACCTTGTCGACCCCATCCATCACATCCTGGTAATCTTCTCCTGGGTAATTGTGATATAACTCGTTACCAAAAGCTTCTCCATACCCTGTACTTCCACGAGGATTCGGATAAAAAACAAGATATCCACCCGAAGCATACAACTGGACTTCAGGAGAAAACCATGGGCCATAATTGGAAATCGGACCACCATGGTTTTCAACCAGCAAAGGATACTTCTTAGCAGGATCATATCCCGGAGGCTTAACAATCCATCCCTGGATGTCAAGCTGGTCAATAGTCGATTTATACCAAACTTCTTCTACCTTACCCAATTCCCTGTGACCAAGCAAGTCGGCATTGAGTTGTGAAATTTTTGCCGATTTTTGGCCTGGCTTCGTGACGCCCAATTCGGCAGGATGATAGGCAGTACCGTAAGTAAAAGCAATCGTTCCATTTTTACTAACCGTAAATGAACCACCATCATAAGGTCTTCCAATTGCAGTTCCGCCTACGTTACCAGTCAAAACTTCCATTTTACCATTGAGGTCGGTATGTGCGATTTTAGTATCGCCTTTATCATCAAACTGGAAATAAAGTCCTTTGCTATCACTTGCCCACTTGACACCGTTCGGATTGCGGTCAAGATTAAGGTTGATATCCCTTTTGCCTGAACCGTCGATATTCATAATACTGATCTTGTTAAGCTGGTAGGCCTGGACTTTATCTGTATAACCTCGATAAGCAATCATTTTACCATCAGGAGAAACTACAGCACTATGGTCTGGGCCTTTCCTGTCTGTAAGCGTTTTGACGGTACCGTCAATCAAAGACACTTTGTACAATTCTGAATTTCGGTAGTCGTAGGGCCAGTTCTCTATCCGGTTACCCGAAAATACAAGATGCTGGCCATCAGGGCTCCAGGCAAAACCGCTGGAATGCGAATAATCGCCGTCGGTCAGTTGCCTGGGGGTGCCGCCGTCTGCAGGAATAACAAAATATTGGGTATATCCCTGTTCGGTGTAACCGCCACCATCAGCTTCATGCTTGAGTCGAGTAGTGACGCGTGGATGTGCCGCCCATTTGGCCCCTTTGGGTTTCTTAGGAGGGCTCACCAACTTTGGTGCTTTTCCTGGTACGAGCATGGAAAAAGCAATTTGAGTGCCGTCGGGCGACCATCTGATGCCCCTTGGACTGCGTTCGAGTTGGGTGAGTTTGGCAGTTTGGCCACCATCGATCCAGTAAACATAGATCTCTGAACCATGTTCGGTAGAGGAAGTAAACGCTATTTTACTACCATCAGGCGACCATTGGGGAGAACCTTCCGAGACTTCCCTGTTGGTCAATTTTTTGTGTTGTGTGCCATCGCTTTTCATAATCCAAAGCCTGGAAAGCCGTCGGTCTTTCATGATGTCCATACCCCGGCGCTGGTAAACGACCCATTGGCCATCAGGCGAGATTTGTGGGTTGGTGACCCACTCAAGCTCAAAGACATCGAGATTGGAAAATGCAGGTTTGTCTTGAGCAAAAGAAATAGAAGAAAAGACCATCAGTATGGTCGTCAATAGGAAGGAAAATGTTTTCATCAGATAAGACTTAAGTGGAAAATCAGAACGTAAGTTTACGGATTTTCTCAAGATAAGACCTGCTGACCCGCACCAAATCACCATTTTTCATCTTAATATCATAGCTCGATGGGTACTTGAATATTTCCTGTACGAAGTTGATATTGATAATTGAAGACCGATGCACCCTGATAAAACGTTCAGGGTCGAGCCGCTCCTCGATTTGCCCAATGCCATAGTTGCTGAGGAAATTTTGCCCCTCAGTGATAAGCCGTGAATAATCCTTCTCAGCATCAATCCATATGATATCATCAACATCCAGGGCAGTAAGCCGATTTTTATGGGGTACCAGTATTTTGGAGGGAAATTTCGAACCAGAACCAGACTCCCGTAAAAGGTTCTCGGCAAGGGCTTTCAGACTGGCAAGATTGTCGTCTCCTGCGGAAACTACCTTTTCGATCGCTTTCGCAAATCGACCTTTCGTATAAGGTTTCAGTAGATAATCCACGGCATTAACCTCAAATGCCTTTAGCGCATATTGATCATAAGCTGTAGAAAATATGATCCGCGGTACTTCCTTAAGTTTCTTCAATACCTCAAACCCCGTCATCCCGGTCATTTGGATATCCAAAAAAACAATCTCAGGACTGAATTCCTTAATCAACCGGATGGCATCAACTCCATTATTAGCCTCTCCAACAATTACCAATGACGGATAATCCTCAAGATATTCACGCAACAAAGATCTGGCTGGCGCTTCATCATCGATAATCGCTACTTTTTGCATCTATGCTAATTTAGATAATGGCTGACAAAGTTTCAAGAGTCTGCTGTCTGTAATTTGCAGTCTGATGCATGTGGTACGCAGAGTTGTGCTTGTTGAAAGATTTTAGACACCGTTAAATGAACAGTCTCATCAATTTTCTTAAACGCCTACTGCCTACTGCCTACTGCCTACTGCCTACTGCCTACTGCCTACTGCCGTTATCAAAAAACAAACCACGACCCCGCCTTTACCTAATTCAGTAATGGCTAATTTTGACCCGTACATTTTTTCAAGCCGCTTCCTCGTATTGGTCAAGCCGACGCCGTTGTCAAGAAGTTTTGAGTTAGCATTCAGGCCGACACCTGAATCGCTGATTTCGAATTGTATTTTATCCCCTTTCGGGAAAACAGAGACTGTAATATTTCCACCTTCAATTTTCGGAGAAATCCCGTGCTTTACGGCATTTTCTACAAGGGGTTGAAGGATCATTGGTGGTACCATTGCATGCTCAACTCTTGTGTCGATATCAAATTGGAATTGTAATCGATCACCAAACCTCGCTTTCTCCAATTCAAGATAAATTTTCAGAAAGTCTAATTCTTCATGAATTGATACCAGATCTGCTTTTGATCCCTTTAATTGGTATCTGAACATATCAGCCAGCTTGGCAATCAGTTCTCGTGTATGCTCCTGCCCTGGAGGTACAGAAGCGGAAATGGTATTGAAGGTGTTGTATAGAAAGTGTGGGTTGAGCTGTGATTTTAAAGCTGTTAATTCTGCCTGAACAGCTGCCTGACGAAGTTCGATCTCCACTTTATGCTGGCATTGCAGACGGTGATAAAAGTCGTAAACATGAAAGATCCCAAATTGCAGAACATAAAACAGCCCTGGAATATAAACATCCCACCAAGCAAAAGGCCACGGCAGGTGCTTGAGCCCAAAAGGTTCGCAAAGGGAGTAATAGAGATTTTGCCATACCAGGATAAAAGCGACAAGCAGAAAAATATGCAAGATTGCCTTTTTCCAAAACTCCCAGTCTTTAAGTAATCTGAAAACCAGTAACCAGATAGGTAAGGTCACCAGCGCCTTTAAACTATAGTCCAAAAGCATGTTGTGAAAGAATACCTGTTCATGACTCGATGTCAAATAGATCGTCATTTGATAGGCGAAGCCAAAAAAGGAATAGAATAGGACGAGTGCTATCCATTCAGAAATTTTGACACCAAAAATGCGTGTTTTTAACACTGACATAAACAAAAAGTACAAATTCTGGAATAAAGAACGGTCTAATAAAAGGAAATCCATAATGCAATCAGACGAGTTGCAATATAGCCCGATGAATGGCTAAAATGTTAAAATTTTTAACGTTTCAAGGCCTTGGTTTTACTCGTTTTCTATTGAATGCTTAATATCCTTCCGTTCGTCGTCATATGATGCCATTCGTCGAAAAGGTATTTCCCGAAAGGAGGCTAAATCCTACATTTGCAATAGTTGTTTGAAATCAATTATTTTTTCATTCAAACAGGTAAATATGACCCGCTGCCTGTTTGACCTAAAATGCTTAGCAATGAGTAAATTTCTTTCTACTCTTCTTACTCTCTCACTCTTGTTCAATTTAGCATTTGCCCAGGGAACTAATCCCGGAAACATTGTTGGAAAGGTGTTCGATCCGGAAGGTCAGCCGATTGGATATGCTAACGTCTTATTAATGACGGCGGCAGACAGCACTATGGCCAAAGGCGAAGTTACGACCGATGACGGAACGTTTCGCTTTGCTGGTATCGCGCCTGCAAACTACTGGCTAAAAGTCAGTTTTGTTGGATTTGAGGATTATCAATCCGATGTTTTCTCGTTAAATGTGGGTCAAAACCTCAACCTCCCAACGGTCAACCTTTTAATGCCTGCTAACGACCTCGCCCAGGTGGAGGTCAAGGCACAAAGAATGTTGATTGAAGTGCAACCGGATAAAACAGTTTTCAATGTTGAGGGCAGTATTAATGCTACTGGAAACACAGCACTCGAATTACTGAAAAAATCTCCTGGGGTTGTTGTCGATAATAACGATAACATTATCCTTGCCGGGAAAAATGGTGTCCAGGTTTACGTCGATGGTAAGCCATCTCAATTGAGTACAGCTGATCTGGCGGTTCAATTGCGCTCAATGCAATCTTCTGAAATTGATGCGATTGAGATCATTACCAACCCTTCAGCGAAATACGATGCAGAAGGTAATGCAGGTATCATTAACATCCGATTGAAAAAAGATAAAAGGATGGGCGGAAACGCCAATGTAAACCTGGGATACTCGTATGGTTTACACCATAAATACAACGCCAGTACGACCTTTAACTATCGCAACAAAAAGCTCAACTTTTTCGGTACTTACAGCTTCAATGGCGGTACCAGCGAAAATTGGTTGAATCTGTACCGAATCCAAAATGATATCCTTTTTGATCAGAAATCTGTGATGACCAGTGATGGACCTTATAATAGTCTTAAACTTGGGACTGACTTTTTTATCAACAAGAAAAGCACATTAGGCGTTCTTGTTAATGGTGCTCTGAATGATCGCAATTGGGATAACGTAGCCAATACCCCGATCACGGATCTGACAACTGGTGAAGGTTTACAACGCCTCGAAGCTACCAACGATAACACAGGGGAAAGAAGACGATTTGAGGCGAATGTCAATTACAGGTATGACGATCGTGAAAGCGGTATTAGCTGGAACGTAGATGCCGACTACGGGATTTTCAGAAACAAGACGGAGTCTTACCAGCCCAACTTCTATAAATCATTTGATGGTGAGACCATTCTTGATGAGCGGATATTTACGAGTACAGCGCCAACTGATATCGATATCTACACTTTCAAGTTCGATCACGAACGCAATTTGTGGAAAGGTAAATTAGGTGTAGGTGCAAAAACCTCTTATGTCCGTACTGATAATACCTACAACTTCTTCGATATTGAAGATGGAGTAGAGGTAATTGATATCGACAGGAGTAACAATTTCGTATTCAACGAAAATATCAATGCAGCTTATGCCACCTATTCTAAGCAGGTGAAAAAATGGAACTTTAACATTGGCCTCCGAATGGAGCAAACCAATTCGGAAGGTATCCTGACAGCGATGAAACCAGTGAATAATGACCGGGTTGATCGCAACTATATCGATTTCTTCCCATCAGGTGGTGTTTCAGTACAGGTTGATCAGAAAAACCAGTTGCGCCTGAATTATAGCCGCAGAATTGACAGGCCAAACTATCAGGACCTTAACCCATTTGAATTCAAATTGGATGAGTTGACTTATCGTCGTGGTAATCCATTCCTGCAACCGCAATACACGCATAATGTGAGTTTGTCACATACCTTTAACTACAGGCTGACAACGACATTGAGCTACAGCTATACTTCAGACTTCTTTGCTAATATTTCGGATTCCACGGAAGTAAGCAGGTCATTCCTTGAAACGATTAACCTCGATCATCAAAGAGTGGTTAACCTGACAATTAGTTACCCGGGCAGCCCAACCAAATGGTGGGACACCTACACCAACTTCGGTGTATATAACACACAGAATAAAGCCGACCTCGGAGAAGGCAGAGTTGTTGATATTAACCAGACAACAGCAAGTCTTTATCACCAGTCGACTTTTAAGTTGCCTAAAAACTTCTCATTCGAAGTATCAGGTTGGTATAGTTCTCCTT
The DNA here is from genome assembly GCA_039028895.1 of Bacteroidota bacterium. Taxonomy (GTDB): domain Bacteria; phylum Bacteroidota; class Bacteroidia; order Chitinophagales; family Saprospiraceae; genus JAHDCJ01. The sequence continues at coordinate 72,547 of JBCCHF010000036.1, forward strand.
CTATCTGGGGAGCGGTTTATGACACAGAAGCAAATTTTGCCATCGATCTTGGCATCCAGAAAAGACTTTGGAACAAGCGTGGCAATCTAAAGATATCGGTTACTGACATCTTCCACACAGCATCCTGGAGAGGTATCCAAGAGTTCGCAGGATTCTATGTTGACGCCTCTGGTGGCTGGGAAAGTACCCAATTGCGGGTCAACTTCTCTTACCTTTTCGGCAACGACCAGGTGAAAAAAGCCAGGAAGCGTAACACAGGTCTGGAAGACGAGACCAAAAGGATAAATTAGTGAGAGAGAGAATTAAGTTTTTACGAAATTCTCGAGACAAGCCCCGGACAAAGGTTCGGGGTTTTTTTATGCCCTTGTTCGAAAAATCGACACCCGTCATATAAGTTGAGTGACCATGATTTGAGTGCAATTCTTCGTATCTTTGGCCAAATTTTAGACCCTTATGAAAACTCGATTTACGGAATACCTTTTGATCTTGGACTTAACTAATTTTTCAATGATAATGGAAGCTCAAAAATACAAGATCTACGAAACGTCTTCTGGTGAGAAAATTAAACTTGAACAGGTAGCTGAGGCTTGCGCAAA
>JBCCHF010000037.1:0-72052 GCA_039028895.1 Bacteroidota bacterium
AAAAGACGTAAACGATTATTATTTAAATGAAATGCCAGATGAAAGTCCTATTAAGCCAATTTTATCAAGCCATTCAAAAAAATTAGAAGACGAAATTAAACTAGCTAAGATCAATAAAGATCATAATCAAATGCTTAAAGGATTTTTAGAAGAAAAAATAAAAAATCCGCATCCAATGATTAAACCATTTCAAGATGGTATTAAGGGGTTATTGGATAATACAGCAAAGATAATGCTAAATGATCCTATTAGAAATGAAGACGATAAGAAAAAAATTGATAGTATTAACAAACTTCTCAATAAAAAATAATAAATATGTTTGTTAGTAAGCATAAAGCTTTTTTTGCTAGAAAAGCAATTGGCAATGTGGTTAGTGCAACTACTTCAGATACAACTAGTGACATAATTGATGTGCTAAGTATTCTTGTCGAGAATGTGAAAATTCTAGAAAATAGGATGGATTCTTTACAGAAGCAAATTGATACATATACTAACCATATAGAACCTTTTATAATATTGAATGCTGCGAAAGAGTTAAATGAAAATCAAAAAAAAATAATCATTGAAAAATTTGGAACAATTCTGAAAATTAGAAACACTTCAATTGAGGAATTAAGCAGAGAATTGGAGATCACAAAAAAACTTGCACATAGCATAAAGATGTCCTTATCCTAATTCTTTTTCAAATTAGTTAACAGTGAATCTCATATTCCTACTCAACATAGGCGTTCTATAATAATTTTTCTAACGACATGGCTCAGAAAAATATTTAACAAATTTAGTTTGACACAGCAACATTTTTGATTATACTGAGGCCACAAATGTCCTTCGGGATCCTCCCTCCGATTCGTAAGAACGGAGGAGATAAAAGGGCTTAAAGCGATAAAAACGCTTTAAGTTTTTTCTTTATGTCGTTGAAATCTTTCCAACTGATTGTATTCTTTTTTTCTATGAATCTGGCTTTGTCGAGTACCTTGATCTGAGAAAGAATAATACGTGACGTTTTACCGTAATATGTTTGAGGGAGTTGATAATAAAATCTTTCATTCTTTGCCTTAATTTCATCGCTTGTAGTCATAGGAAGAACTAGAACCATATTACCAAGTCTTTTTAAAATCAAAACCGGCCTTTTAAAATCTTCTCCTTTTCAGTCTTCCTCACAGCCTATATTAACTCAAAGATGAGCGTATCGTACCTCCCTTACGTTGACGAATTTTTTCTCTTTAAACCTTTTGGTGTGTATTTCCTCTTTTAGTGTATTCCATAGACTGAATGGTTTTATATACATTGAAGAATTTTCACAAGTAAAAATGGTGTGAGAGGAGGTTACACTTTAAGTGTTTTTAATAGTACACGGCCTTTTGCAAATCTTTTGGCTTCTTTGGTAAATCCACCTGAAGTAATAATACAAGCTTTAGCTTTCATTCCTTGAGCAACGCCATAATGTCTCTGAACTAAGGCAATTCCGATATTACTCTTATGCTTTTTACATTGAACAACTCGCCTTTGCCCTCATTTATAAGCAATTATATCAATTCCTCAATCCTTTGTTCACTTTCAAAGCTTCACTCACCTGAATCACTTTTTACGAAGAGAAGAAGCACAAAATTTTTCGTAATCACGTCGAGTTTTGACATGCTTTGACTTAAATGCACCTCTAAGGAAAGGTATGAGGAGTATTAAACATCCCATTACCAGGAGTAATCCAAACCCAATGATGAAAAAACCACTATCCATAGATATGTTTAGTTATACAGCCGAGACATTGTATTGGAAGATGTTGTTGTTTTCAACCGAAATAAATGACAAAAGTCAACTCTGTTCCCAGAATTAAAGTTCGGAACCCATTTTTGCTTATGTGTTTTTTAAATCACTAGGGGTTTTTCCTTCTGCGTTCTACAGGTTGTCAAACAAAAATGAAATGTAGTAGAAAAGCAGAGACAATTTTTTACGCAAGAATGCTTGACTTATCAAGAGTATTATTTATAAGCACCATATCTATAAACAAAAATTAACATATAATGAAAAAATCTGTATTTGTTTTGATTGTTCTTTTGCTTTTACTAATTTGTCCAACACTTAGCAATCTTCTATGTCACGTTTCTACTGTTAAAGCAACAACTAAATTAGGAGTAACTATCACAGATAAAGCTAACAGCCCAATCGAAGGGGCCCGTGTATATGCTGATAGAAAACGTGCTGATTCGGAGACAAACGAGAGAGGAAAATCAATTGTTTCAATTTGCTTTAAGTGTAGTTGGTTGATTGGTTGTGGGTGTTCAAACACTGACATTAACTTCCTTATCGTTAGCCCTGATGGTAAGGAATTTACCACCAAGGAAAGAATTGATGGAAGTTGGCTAAGAAGAAACGATGAGCCTTGGCATTTTATTAAAATCGAATAAGAACAAATAACTTTTTTGAGCACTTAATTGTAAGTGCTCATTTTTAAAATAAAAGAACATGAATTTTTTCTCACAATTTAGTGAACTCGCCATTGCTATATTGCTAATGATTGGATTAATAGTCTCCACTTCATTCTTTATAAAATGGATGCGTGGTAAGATAAAATTTGATAAGGTAAAATTATCTCCAACTAGCATAGAATTTGGGGTATCTGACTCAAATCCGGAGGAACAAGAAGAAGGGGTACAAAAAGCTAACGCATCAATTGGGAAGATTTTCTGGATTAGTAATTTGGGAGTTTTTTTTATCACATTCCTCTTTTGTAGTTTCCTCTCCCCTTTTATCGCTGAAATTGTTTGCTCCACGGTAAAAACAAATGAACCAGTTAATCTAGTTTTAGCGGTTCAAAAAATAGGTGGAGGTAAAACAGTGCCATTGGAAGGAGCCAAAATTGACATAGAAGGAGTAGCACAAGATGGCATCACAAATGATGCCGGTGACTTAACTGTTTCATTCAATATCGTTTCATATGGTTTTTTCCCAGGTTGTTCTTGTGCTGAAACAACTAACATAAACCTTCGAATCTATAAAGATGGTAAAACGTACGATCACGAAATTAGTGCGGGAACAGAATGGCTTAAAAATCAAGAATCAGAAAAATATGACATCATACTACAATAATTTTTTATCCCTGTTGTTGATTTTTTCTTTTGCTTCACATGGATTATTCAGCAAAAGCCTTACGATGACCATTACAGTAAAAAATGAACATGGGATGCTGCTTAATTATCAAACAAAAGTCACGCTTTTTAGATATTATGAAGGAATTAGCACACATAAATTTCTGAAAAATGGTAAGGTAACATTTAAAAATTCTAGCCCAATAAGCGATAGAGTAAGAGTTAAAATTACGATTGAAGCTGATGGGTATACAACGCTTGATTCTAGTTTTATCTGGAGTCGAAATATAGAACATACTTGGTATTTAAAGGATGATAATAAACATATGATCATTCTCCAAAAGGCAAAATCATTAAAGAAAACTCTTACCAGGAAAGAGGTTTCGGTATCAAATGCCCCTACACTTTCGGAGCAGGAAAAAGAGAATCTATTTTTAGATTTAGTCGCTACCCAGGAGAAAGTTAGACAGCTTGAGGATAGAATAAAAAGAAAGGACGAAGATTATATTATTCTTGAAAACACGTATAGGGATTTGGAATTTGATTATTTCGACATAAAGGATAAGCTGTATACGTTACAAGATAAATATGATGAAGTTGAAAATGAAAATAGAAGTATTAAAGATACTTTAAGGAAAGCAGGAATGGAACTAGGAGAATGTAAATGCATTTTATGGAGTCCTGGTAAAAGTAACTATGCACAATTGGTCTTCAGCCTAGTAGATGCAAAAACTGAAAAAATTGTTACATCCACAGAAGGAATAATAATAAAAGTTTTTGAGGAAGGAAAAAACAAAAATCCAGAAACGCAATTAAGCATATTTGGACAAGACATGTATGAAACTCACTACTATTACGAAAAATCGAAAGGTGGGTCAACCGTTTTGTTGCTTTTCGATCCAAATGAAATCAAAACAAATGAGGGAATCATTCGACAGAACTACGAAATAGTTTTTTACCATAGAGACCTTTATGAATCTAACATTCGTAAAAATCACCCTATTACTTTAGGAGAACTCAAAATCCTGGATATTAGCAAAGTTTGTGAAGAGAAAAAACCCTTGAAAAAAATTGGTAATCCTTGATTTTGTTTATAGATAATCTTCTGGAATTTCAGTAAGAATAGTTCTGTTTTTGAGAATTGTAGTATAATTGCCTTACACCGTTAAAATTTGTACTGAGATTTAAAGTCCTAATACTTACAGCATGATTCATTGAGTCGCTTAATAAACCCATAATAGATAGGGTCTTTTGTATGACGACTATAGGTTTGTCACTCCCATATTTAAGGTAATTACAAGACATCCATAGCGTCTTGAAGTTTTTGTCTATCCCTCACAAGACCTAGATAGTTGTTGGTAGTTTTGATACTAGAATGGTCCATAAGAGTTCTGACAGTATTGAGGTCTACTCCTTTACTTAGAGCTAAAGTAGGTGCTGTATATCTTGTTGTATACCATGTGATGTACCTATCATCTGAGAAGCCAAGCCTTTTAGATATCTGCTTTAGAGATCGTCGGACATTAGACTTATAGTTATGCAACCTTTTTTCTATCTGTTTTGCATCATTATCATAACCGTTCAGGATATCAAGTATATACTTACCCCCCGTATCATATTCTTTTAGGATAGCCATAGCCTCTTCCCCTACTGGTTTACCTGCTTTGTTCTCGAACCTTGTTTTAGACCTACTATACTTCCAATATCCATTATTAATATCCTGCCATTTCATTAAGGCCAAGTCTTTGAAGTTGACACCAAAAAGTTTGTAACCTAGTATCCATAAAGCAAGGTGTTTCTTCTGTGCAGCTGGCAGTTCAGCAGTATAATAGAATTCTACTACCTTTTCTTTCTCAGATTCACTCAGGTCTTTGATTCTATTCTTCTTGATAAATGCAGAACTCTTTCCTTTACGTTTATTGATGTCGTACCCTGTAGGAGAGTATTTCGTCTTTATAGGGCAATCTGTGGCCTTAATATAACCGTTCTTGATAGCTAGAGAGAGGACTATCTGTAGGAACTTCATGTAACTATACCCCTTCATTTCCCTCTCGTCAAGCACTCTTAGTACGGTATCCAGTTCCCTTTCTCCAAAGTCCTGTATGCGCATATCATTCTTGAAGCACTTTTCAAGGAAGGAACCTATAGCCTTGAAATTCTGGGCATAACTTATCTGACTCTTTTTTAGATAATCTTGTTCAATCTCGTAGCAATACGCTATCAGCTCCTTTTTTTCTACCTTCTTGGTGGAGTCTCCGAGTTGGTCAAATTCCTTTACCCACCTTCTGTAATCCCATTCATCCAAGTCATCAGCTATCCTCCGGGCTTTCTTCTCATAGTCGTCTAAAAGAGCATTCTTGCGTTGCGAGTATAGGTATCTATGATTTTCATAATCCCATGAGGAGTCCTTACAGGAGAAACCTTTGATACGTTTACGTCTCACACTAGTTCCCCAAGTAACTTGGAGACAAATAGGGTGAGCACCGCTTTTGAGTTTTGTGGACTTGTCTAATCTCACTTTAATGTTTGTCATGGCAAAAAAGATTTAAATTTTGCAAATCTTAGTAGCCATAACTTATTGAAAGTCAGTATTTTAGCAATACTAAATTTGACTGGCAGTCAAGAGGTCACCGGTTCGACTCCGGTATGCTCCACAAAAGGAAAATAAACCACACCGTTTTATTCCAACAAAATCTAAAAACCTTTCCAAAGTAATTTGGGAAGGTTTTTTTATTTTAAATCCTGCTTTTTCAGAAAAAGTGATCTGCCAATTCATCAATCTACTTCTATTATTTTTACCCAGGGATTACAATGTCCAACCAAAAAATGAAATGCAAAAACTGCGATACTGAGTTAAAAGGCCAATTCTGCCTTGAGTGCGGACAACGCGCATCGGTTAAACGATTCACACTGGTAGATTTGTTTTCTACAGATTTCCTATTGGGATTATTCAGCCTGGAAAGATCGAAGTTTCTGTTTACCGTGAAAATGCTATTCTCCAATCCGGGGAAAATGGTGAGGGATTATATTGCGGGGAAGCGGGTCAGGACATTCCACTTTTTCACATTCCTCATCATCATCATTACCATTTACCAGATTCTTGAGTACCTGCTGAAAATTGATTTTTTGAATACAGTCTCGACGCCTGAAACTGCAGCACAACTTGAGTCCTTTTTAGCCTATACGAAACAGCATTTGAAGATTTTTACCCTGGCTAAAATCCCTATTGGTGCTGCAATCACCTATTTCATCTTCCAAAAAGCAAACTTCAATTTTGCGGAACACCTGGTACTCAACACCTTCCTGGTATCAGCAGAAGGTATAATCCGCTCTTTGATGCTTTTTCCACTTGCGTTGGAGCCGGACAACGTAACCTTGTCTTTCATTCTTGGCTGGATACCAAGAATTTATACCGTCATCTTCTTTTACAGTGTTTTTTGGGTCTTCTTTGAGCGAAAGTTGCACCCGTTTCTATTTAGTATTGCCAGCCTTTTATTAATTATGATCTTTTATGTTCTTCTGATACTGTATCCGGCGATGTTGATTCTTAGCTAACTACCAGGAGAGGAATTGTATGCATCAAGGAGTTTGAGATAGCCATCAAATTCTACGCTACTTAAAGCCGCCTGACGATCCAACATTTAAAAAAGCCCTGAGGTATGATCGGTGTACCGATATCTCAGGGCTTTTGTATGAGGTTTGGTCTTATCAATAAAAAAGAATGATTGTAATTTGATATCAAAACTTTATTTTCGCTCTCTGAAGAATAATTTGCCTTTAAGTTTCATTCTTAGAATCTCTATCTTATCCACATTATTGACTATTTCCTTTAATGGGAAAATTAATGATTTTCGGCCTTGAATCAAGTCTAACAAACCATTGCAAACTTTTCGAATTTGATTTAATTTTTCAAAATCTAACATCAAATGAAATCAAGATTTATCTGTTGAACCTATTTAAGTGTCGATCCACTTATTTAAATCTTCGATATTACTTTTGTCAACAAATTAGATGTTTAAGTAGTTAAAAAAATCGGACAGCTCGAACATGCGCCTGGTCTTCACAATCAGGTTCTAATTCACAAAGAAGAGTTACATCTCTAATAGATTCGTGACCAAAGTCATGTGAAATACCACCATATTGTAAAATATCAGTAGATTTAAAAAACACAGTAGAACTCCAATATAATTCAGCCGCAAACTCACCATGTCCTTTTTGATGTAAATTTATGTTCATAAGATTTAATTCCATGAATGATGGTAAGAGCCAATCGTCTCCAAGGATTTTGCATAATTTTGCGGGCGTATTTTCTTCAAGGCACAGAGCAATAAGATTCTCGGTATTTTTGCGAGCTGCTCCCAGTTGGGATGCTTTTCTACCAGATAGTAAATATGGATAAAGATCACCTAATGGAGGTAAATGAGGGTCATTATCCTTAAGTTCTTGATCACAGCCCCATTTTACTACACCTTGATCTTTAGGTGCGGCTACCATTCCTGAAAAATCATACTTGTTTAAAGTATCTATGAAGAATATCAATCCTCCTTTATACATTTTGCCGTAAAGGCTTTCAAGAGGCACTCCGGCTTTGAATAAGTCTATCGGAGTTTTGTATGCTAACAAGGATTGGACCTTACTAAGGTCCATTTCCTGGCAATTGGACCCAAAGAATCCATCTTGACAATCACAGTTACCGTCATTACAATTGCCTCCATTTTTACAGACCACCTCCTTGCAGGGGTTTGATCCGATTAATGCTTTTATATCCTCTTGGAAATAATATCCTAAGGCTCCAGTCCCAAACAAGGAAAACAAAATGTACAATAGTTTTTTCATATTGGTTTCGATCTAACTTTTTTTAATTGTGATTGTTTGATTCCTTATTTGGGTTAGAATTTTAAGATAAATAAGTATCTCTAGTTATTTACCTTTCATAACTACAAATACTGGTGCTTTTCCTTAGTATGATGATATTCAGTTAAGTCAATTCCAATGGTTACTTCTATTCATTCTTCCAACCTAATTATTGCCTGGGCTTCTTCAAGCCCTTCTGCTGAAAATGAAACCACAATATCTCCTGCTTTTTTTCCTGCTTGCAGGATCAACATCGCCTTGCCGTAAAACAAGTTGACTTCATCAGACTGGAATGGTTTGAACGATTGAGGATTACCATTACCGACACCTGCGATTGTGGCTTTTCCATCTATATTTATCTTGACTAAATTGTCAGCCAAAGGGGCCAGATTACCGACTTTATCATATGCCTCGACCAAAACAAACGAAAGGTCTTTCCCATCGGCATTAATAGTTTTTCGGTCTGGCGTAACTTTTAGTTTTACAGGCTCGCCTGCTGTCCTGACGAATTGCTCTCCGATAACTTGGCCATCTTTGTAGGCAACTGCTTTTAATTCTCCTGGTGAATAGGTTACTTCTTTCCACATTAACCTAAACCGTTCTGTGGAATTTTCAGATTTTGGATCTTTACACTGGGTGCCTAATGATTTTCCGTTAAGGAATAATTCAGCACAATCCCCATTCGTGTAAACAAAAACAGGGACGTTCTTACCTATCCGGTCTTCCCAGTTCCAGTGCGGTAAAATATGTACTGTCGTTTCTTCCGGCTTCCAATAGCTTTTATAGAGATAGTAGCGGTCTTTGGGGATACCGCAAAGATCAACAATGCCAAAATAAGAGCTCCTTGAAGCCTCAAGATCAGTCATCCCGTTTTCATTAGTCCAGGCGTTGTTATAGGGTGTTGGTTCACCGAGGTAATCGAATCCCGTCCAAACGAATTCACCTGCGATATAGGGTTCCTGCTGTTGCCACATGAAATCATCATCAGCGACTTCGGCCCACCATGGCGCATTCAGATCGTAGGAACTGACTTGTAGTGACTTGGTAAAATCCGTCTTTTTTTCCGGTAACGGAAACTCATAAAAACCTCTTGTACTGAGCGTTGAAGCCGATTCACTGATGATAACCGATTTATTCGGTTCCATCTGTCTGGCGAGTTCGTATCGTCTCCCGTAATTCCAGGCGTGGACATCGTAATAATCAAAATGGCGCATCCTGGCGCTCGCTTTATTATCGCAAACCAGGGTATTAGGCCTTGTAGGATCATACCTTTCCAGGAAATTCAGCATCAGATGGAGCTTGTGAAAACCATTATCAATATTCCATTGCACATCTCCTATTTCATTACCGACACTCCAAAGAAAATTGGAGGGATTATTCCTGTCGCGCAATACAAAGTTTTTAATATTCCGGTGTGTAAAGCTTTCAAAATCAGTGTCTTCTGTAATCCCGGCTTTCCCATCATATTTGTCAAAAACTTCGTTAAACATCAGCAGCCCCATTTCATCACAAAGTTCAAGCAGCTCAGGTGCAGCTGTGTTATGACTATTTCTTATAGCATTGCAACCCATTTCCTTCATAATCTCCAGTTGTCTTTCCATGGCGCGTTTATTGAAAGCTCCTCCTAATGGTCCAAGGTCATGGTGGAGGTTGACCCCTTTTAGCTGCACCCGTCTGTTATTGAGATAAAACCCATCATTTGCAGTGAACCGGATAGATCTGATCCCAAATCTCGTGGTATAAGTATCTACCACTTCTTCTTCCCGGGTAATTGTAGTTACTGCCGAATAAAGGTGTGGATCATTAATATCCCACAATCTTGGTTCAGAAACCGTTATGGTTGATTCAAACCGATGCTGTTTGCCTTGAGCTATCCGGCCTTTTTGACTTGACTTTCCAACCTCTCTGCCCTTGCTATCGTAGATCGCGTGAGCAACAGAAATTTCTGAATCAATATTCGAAAAGTTGTTAACCATAGCCGCAATCCTGACATCAGCAAAATGAGGTTTGATGATGGGTGTCGTAATATAAGTGCCCCAGATTTCAGTATGTACAGGATCGACCGCAAGTAATTGTACCTTTCGGTAAATGCCGGCACCGGGGTACCATCGGCTATCGTGCGGTCGGGTATCGGCATGTACAACGAGCATGTTGTCCTCCCCCGTCTTTAAAAGGTCGGTTACATCGAGATAAAAGGAATTATAACCATAATCCCATTCACCGGCCAAGGTGCCATTGAGGTATACCTTTGGGAATGCCATAACCCCGTCAAAAAGTAAGTAAAAATGTTTTCCCTCCAATTCGGAGGAGACGTCAATATTTTTGCGGTACCAGCCTTCTCCTTTCCAGGGCAATTTGCCCGTGTTACCATCCCCATCCTTAACAAACGGACCGCTGATTGCCCAGTCGTGTGGCACAGTCACATCTTCCCAATCATTATCATTGTACTCAATCTGGAAAGCGTTTTCGTGGTGCCCTTTTTGGAATTTCCATCCTTCACTTAATTCTTTTGTAAACCGGGATTGACCAAAAGCGGAGTTTGAAATAAGAATCAGTATTAGGGCGTTTAGCGTAAAAGTCCTCATATTATTTTAGGTATCATTTTATATAAGCCAAAATCAAAGATAAACTTTGATTTTTGTAGTGTATTTTTTCCTTCATATACTCATTCCCAAGATTCCCATATCTTTAGACAAAGAACACCTGAAATGTCCAAAATTACCTTATTGTCAATTACCCTGCTTTTAATCTTGACGGCCTGCAATACAACCACTAGCGAAATGCCTGTTCAGCAACCCTCAACACCATATTTTCCTGAAAAGGCATTAGGCGAGCTATTTCACGATGTCCAAACAGGTGGTATTTTTCCCGACTATAAGACCTTTGTCGATTGTAACCCCAAAAGCAATCCGGCAGAGATCGCCAAAAACTATCTTTCTGAAAAGGAAAAAGCGGGTTTTGACTTAAAGACTTTTGTACTCAATAATTTCGAATTACCACCAGCTATCCAGTTAGATGCCGTCGAGGTAAAAGCGGATATGATCCATCATTTGAAGACGCACTGGCCTTACCTGACTCGGACATCAGGAGAAGCAAGCGGGCATACCACCCTGGTCAGTCTCCCCCACCCTTTCGTGGTGCCCGGTGGCCGCTTTCGCGAAATGTTTTATTGGGATAGCTATTTCACAATTCTCGGTTTACTGGAAAGTGATGAAAACGAACTGGCGCTTGGCATGATCCGAAACTTCGCTTTCCTTATTGAAGAATACGGCTATATCCCAAATGGCAACCGCACCTATTTCCTGTCCAGGTCGCAACCGCCATTCTTTGCAGAAATGCTCAGGGCATACGCTGATAAACATGGCCTGGATACAATTAAAGAATTTCTCGGACCATTAGAAACAGAATATGGCTTTTGGGTTAAAGAAAAGTCAATGGTCAATGCAGCAGAACCCGTTTATGGCCATTCAGTGTGGTTTGAAGCCGGATTTCTCAATAGGTATTACGGCAATTTTGATTATCCAAGGCCTGAAGGGCACGGCAAGGAATACCGATGGGCACAAGCGCTTCCTGAAGCCGATCGACCACAGTACCATCGCCATTTGAGAGCAGCATGTGAATCGGGATGGGATTTCAGCAGCCGATGGTTTGCTGATCATACGACTAAGGTGACAACACATACAGAGAATATTGTCCCGGTTTGCCTAAATAGCTTGCTATACAATGCAGAATCATTTCTGGCAGACGCCTATCAATTCCATGAATCAGTAGATAAAGCCAAAACTTTTCAGAAAGCAGCCCAATCTCGCGCCTCATTATTGCAACAGGTGTGCTGGTCTGAGGAACAGGGTCTTTTTCTCGATTATGTTTTTACGGATGGAAAACAATCTCCAGTATTGTCCTTAGCGACTGTTTATCCACTCTATTTTGGGTTAGCTACACAGGAGCAAGCCGATGCAGTGGCCCAAGGAATTAGCTCGAAATTCCTTCATGATGGCGGAGTAGTAACCACTTTGAACAAAACCGGCGAGCAATGGGATTATCCCAACGGCTGGGCGCCATTGCAGTGGTTAACAGTAAAAGGGTTAGCGCGGTACGGTCATGAAGACCTGGCCATAGAGGTTGCAGATAGATGGTTAAACCTCAATGAAAAAGTATTCAAATCAGACCAAAAGATGATGGAAAAATACAATGTAGTAGATACCACGCTAGCTGCCGGAGGCGGAGAATACCCCAACCAGGACGGGTTTGGCTGGACCAATGGAGTGGCGTTGGCGCTTCATGCAATGTTGGCGGATAAAAACTAGATTTCGAAATACTCTTCCCCTTGTGGTCATCCTTTTATCCAAAAAGGAAGGTCGTCTATCCATTTTCTTGTGGCATTAGCCTTCATTTTGATAATTTCCGTCATCATTCATTAAAACTGATCTCTCATGAAACGAACCGTCTATCTACTTTTTGTCGTTTTATTCCTTGCTTCAGCCTGTAATTCTCCCAAAAAAGTTACTACGGCAACCAATCCGATCTTCAATCAGCCACAACCTGAAACGAAAGAACCTACGCAACTTCCCCAAAAGCCTGCACAGCTTCCAGATGAACTTGTTGACAACATTAACAAACGAATAGAAAATGGAGCTAATGTCGGTATCGCGATTGGCATCATTGATGAAAATGGAAAACAGTACCATAATTTTGGCCATAAATCCCTTGCCGGAAATGATCCTGTCGATGAGCATTCGATCTTTGAGATTGGTTCCATCTCCAAAACTTTTACCACGATAATACTGGCACAAATGGTGCTTGAAGGCAAACTGGCTCTGGATGACCCCGTCCAGAAGCATTTGCCGAATGAGGTCACTATCCCAAAATACGAAGGGGATGAAATTACCTTGATGCATATGGCCACCCACTCCTCATCTATGCCAAGGATGCCTTCTAACTTTGCCCCGAAAGACCCACTTAATCCTTATGCTGACTATACTGTTCAGCAGATGTATGAATTCCTGAATGGGCTTGAGCTTACCCGTAAGATCGGTTCTCAATATGAATACTCCAATCTTGCTATGGGACTTTTGGGCCATGTGTTAGAACTAAAAGACGATACAGATTTCGAAACGATGTTGAAGAATCGCATTCTAGATCCATTGAATATGCATGAAACCGGTATTGTATTCACTGATCATATGATGAAAAATTTGGCAAAACCCCATAACCAGGGGATGGAAGTTTCTAACTGGGATCTCCCTGCAATGGCTGGCGCTGGTGCTATTCGCTCTTCTGCAGCAGATATGCTCAATTATCTCGAAGCCAATATGGGTAAAAGCAAATCGAGCCTCTACGATGCCATGAAACTATCGCACAAAGTCCACTATGCACCTGGCAGAAGTTTTGAAGTTGGCCTGGGCTGGCATCTCCGTCAACTCGAAGATGGTTCCAAGATTATCGCGCATAGTGGTGGCACTGGCGGCTATAGAACATTTGCAGCATTTTCGGAGGATGGTAAAAAAGGTGTCCTTGTTTTTGCAAATTCAACAGCTGACCCGAGTGATATCGGTCTTTATTTATTTGATCCTAACACAAACTTGGCGACTCACAATCCATCCATTAATATTCCCATAAGAGAAACACTTTCCTCAAAAGGTATAGATGCCGCCGTCGCTCAATATCATAATCTGAAAGAAAATAACGCTGACGAATACGATTTCAGCGAAGGTGAACTCAACAACTTGGGTTATGAATTCCTGCAAAGGGGCAAAATTGATATCGCACTTGCCCTTTTCACCCTGAATACAGAAGCATATCCTGAAGCATTCAATACCTGGGATAGCCTGGCGGAAGGCCATATGGAGAATGGCGACAATGAAAAAGCCATTCAATACTACAAAAAATCTCTTGAGCTAAATCCGGGTAACCAGAATGGTATCGACATGTTGAAGAAAATCGGATACGACATCTCAGAATTCGAGGAGTCCGTCGAAGTAGCGGACGAAATTCTGCAATCTTATGTTGGGAAATATGAAATAGCCCCATCCTTTTTTATAGAAATCACCCATAACGATGGCACCTTTATGGGGCAAGCCACAGGACAACCTGCTTTTGAGCTCTTCCCCAAGTCGGATACCGAATTTTACCTCAAAGTAGTTGAAGCAAGGATTGTTTTCAGCCAAAATGATGGAGGCCATGTAGAAAGCCTGACCCTTTTCCAGAATGGCGCAGAAATGCCTGGCAAAAAAGTAGAATAGGATTAAAATCGAGCAATCTCTTTAAAATCCAATGCAAGCATCGTAAATTGTGTGTGGCAATTAATTCTTCACCAAATTTTATTTTGCGATGTCAGATTATATGAACATGGAAACCCTTCGTTTCCAGTTAAATGAGGTGCACGACCTTGAAAACCTGCTTTCTTATGAGCGGTTTCAGGATTACGATACAGACAGCATCAACATGATTCTTGATGCCCTAAAAGATTTTTGTGACCAGGAAATGTTCCCTGTGTTCAGGGAAATGGATGAAAATCCAGCACATTACAAGGATGGTGGAGTTGTGGTACATCCGGCAGTTGAAACGCTGATGAACAAATCCAGTGAGCTCGGATTACTCGGTTCGACCTTTGACTATGATGACGGCGGGCTTCAAATGCCTTCGTTGGTTTCTTCTGCTCAATACTTTATTCTTGATGCCTGCAATAACCATGTAGGGGGTTATCCCGGACTTACAGCCGGAGCAGCTCACCTGATCGTTGAATTTGGCAATGAAGAACTGAATAACATATGGGTGCCTAAAATGCTTGAAGGTAAATGGGGCGGAACCATGTGTCTTACAGAACCCCAGGCTGGCAGTTCGTTATCAGATATCACAACTACTGCGTATCCACAGGAAGATGGCTCATACAAGATCAAAGGCCAGAAGATATTTATCTCAGGTGGCGATCATCAGTTTGCTGAAAACTTCGTTCATCTTGTCCTTGCAAGAATTGAAGGGGCTCCTGCGGGCACCAAAGGAATTTCTCTTTTTGTCGTTCCACAAAAGCGGATTACGGCAGATGGCGGCCTTGAGTCAAACGACTTGATCACTGCCGGTGATTTCCAGAAAATGGGACAAAGAGGTTATTGCACGACACACCTTGTATTTGGTGAAAATGATGACTGCCAGGGCTGGTTAGTCGGTACCCCTCACCAGGGACTTCGCTATATGTTCCAGATGATGAATGGGGCCCGTATTTCAGTAGGCCGTGGAGCTGCAGCTATTGCTTGCGCCGCCTATCACGCCTCATTACAATATGCCAACGAGCGCCCACAGGGTCGTAAATTGGGAAGTTCCGGAAAGAAAGATGTTGCAGCAGGTCAAACGTTGATCATCAACCACCCGGATGTCCGTCGCATGTTATTATTGCAAAAAGCAATTTATGAGGGCAGCCTCAGTCTTGTATTCCAATCTTCGCTTTATCATGACCTTGAGCAGGTTACAGAAGGGGAAGAAAAAGAAAAATATCACCTGTTGCTCGAACTGTTGACACCGATTGCAAAAACTTATCCTTCCGAAATGGGGATGGTTTCGATTTCAAATGGTGTACAAATTCTTGGTGGTTATGGATTCTGTTCAGAATTTGTGCTTCAGCAACTATTGCGCGACATTCGCATCTTCCCGCTTTATGAAGGCACTACCGGTATCCAATCATTGGATCTCCTTGGCCGAAAAATTACGATGCATGGTGGAAAAGCATTGGCATTAATTGCTGCCGAAACCCAGCAAGCCATCCAGGATGCCATGACTTTTGATGAACTTAAACCATATGCCAGTCAACTTGCTGACAAGCTTGGGCTTTCTCAAAAGGTAATTACACATCTCGTTGGATTTGCCAAAGATGGAGAGTATGAAAAATTCCTTGCGGATGCTACTATTTTCATGGAATTCTTTGGCAACATTGTTATTGCGTGGCAGTGGCTGAAGATGGCCACAGCAGCCAAGAAAGCTATGGTTACCGGAGATATGACTTACTCTGTAGATTTTTATGAATCCAAGGTCCACACCATGAAATTTTTCTTCAAATATGAGCTGACTAAAACGGTGGGACTGGCTGAAATCTTGATGAAAGATGAAGTACTTACCGTGCAACATGGCAAGGAGATGATCGTGTAATCTGACTATTTTTCACCTTTCGGAAAATATAAAGCGATAAATGATACCTGATCATTTATCGCTTTTATTAACCCGGAACCTGGAATAACTGGTTTTAATTATCCCTATTCCGCATCATCAAACTCCATTAACGCCGGCACTGATGCATGCATCAGGCTGATCTCCTTTGGTTGAGAGGGGCCGGGTACCATTTCGTCAGAGCCAACTGATTTGGGTACTGGGGGGTTGATAATCTCACCAAGGAAAGCCCTTTTGGCTTCATCAACGGTCAGTTCGATACAAGAAAATGCGAAAGTTAACGGTTCTGGGCCTTCGAAAACCAGGTTTTTAGTGTTTGAGCTTTGTGTCTTCAAGTCAATATCTGTGGCTTTAAGCTTGCCTTTCAGCGCTTCAACATTAACATCAACTTCTTTTGAACCACTTCCTTTTAAAGTAAACGAGATCTTTTTTCCAACAAGGATATTGGTAATCACCAATAACTCAAACTTTTCTTTTTTCCGTGTAAAAAGATGGGCTGCCGGATGTGAGTCATCCAGTGTCTTGCCGTGAAGCAATTGCCCAATAGCTGTAGGAGCAACGGCAATCTTTTTCAGATCTTCTATGGAAATCGAAATCTCCTCAACACCATTCATGGTGGATGAAAGATCTCCACCCGGAAACCCGAATCCTTTAAGCATTTGGCTCATTAAGCCAAGTCCAAATTTCAGGTTGATATCATTACTTTTTACCAATGCCAAATCAGGTAATGGCGATTCGGTGATTTCCGGATCAGAATCGATACCGAGCAAGGGTTTTATCGGTCCGTATCGCATTGATTTTCGCCCTCTGTGAGCGATTATGTCCAAAACCTTTGTTGTACTGTCAGGAATCCTGAGTGGTGTTGCGTTATATGTATCACGCAGCATTTTCAACAAGGGGTCTTCCTTTGGACATTTAAAACTGAAAAAAGCCATATTGATTTTTTTTGGTTGACGGTTTATGGTTGACACCTGATGGCTGCCGTCAACTTTCAGCCATCAACTGTCAACATTTTGTTATCCTAAAAATGAATCATTCGCTATGGGTACTACAAGCTTGACGAGTTTCGTTCCCCAATCGAGTGGTACTTCTTCTTCATCAGGGCTGCTAAGGTCGAAGCCTTTGGTCTGAGAACCTGATCGCATACCGGATTGCTCAAACATATCTACAGAAAAGTGCGAATTGGAATAAATACACTTGACCGTCATCACCAATTCCTTTTTATTCATTTGCACATCAAGGGCATCGAGATGGAACGGGATACTTGAGCCATCGAGGGCAAATACAAAGTCATCTTTTTCAAGAGGGGTGATCCGTTGAGACATCAGCCTGAGGTCTATCGCAAAGTCATCTGAAAGGTAAAGGCCTGCCATCTCAATCTTATGCCTGCCTTTATTGGTGAATTTGATTTCACAATTACCAGACTTCACTTTCCCCTGGCGGGTTGGTCGGTTAAAATCAAGTGTATACATACCATCCTTCAAAGGAATCTCTTTGTCTCCCTGGGTAACCGTGACTTCAATGATATCATCATTAAAAATCTTTGGACTTTCGTTCTCAAGATCGCGTGTATACTGCCATGATGAGTACTTTTTAACATTTTCGATGATCTTATTCATGGATTCATCAGAGTAGCCTGAGAATGAATACCCGAGTTTTTCTCCTTTGTTTGCTGTATACAATTCGAAGCTGCCATCTACCGCATGAATCTCAAGATGAATAGAGTCAGGTACAGCTACATCAAAAATGTTAAACCCAACCAGGGTCTCCTTTTTTGAAGTGTAGTAGTCCTGCCCTTTCTTAGCACCATCACTTTCTCCATGAAAACTGATGTAAGTTGGTTTGGAAATCAGGTTGGCAATAAATCCCTGGTAGCCGCCAAGATCTGCTTTCGAATAATTGGCGTAAGCCTCCATTTCAAGGACACTATGCCCCGGGAAAACCTCTTTGATCTCAGCAGTACACGTTTCAGAATCAGACAGATTAACAATGATAGATTGTCCGGTCTCGGAAGTTGGTTTTACACCGTGAATGGCACCAAGATCAATCGACCATTCACTGAGTTCACGCTGGTAAACGATAGATCCGAATACTTGTTTGTCCATTGCTGCACCAAACAGGAAAGATCGGAATGTTCGGTTTCCGGCAGAAGGGAAAGTGTATAATCTTGGTGTTTGTTTTCCTCTAAGATTATTCATGATCCGGCTATGCAAATTATAGTAACTCACATCTCCCCTGGCCTGAGACATTACATCGAGAAAGGCATGGGTAAACAGACTTTTACCATTTACGATATAAGCTGGCTCGTATGCCGAACAAGCAGAAATTGCCGTGTGAGGCGCCTGTGGAAGTTTGTCATTTACATCGCTTAACGCGGAAAACTCATCCTTCTCAAATTTGTCGGAAAACAGGAACTTACTCCAGTTACGAGCAGGTGCAGTAAAGAGTGATTTGGACTCGACGTTTTCCAGCATTTTTACATTTTGCTCATTATCAAGTTCAACTGCACGGGTGTTATCACCTGAATGGCAACAATCAAAAAGCATAACGATCTCGCAATTGGCCTTGTCATACACCTCCTTTATCAGGAATCGCTGCTCCTTATCTGCGATTGGGTAAACTCCATGATGAAAAGCATCATAGCAGATTAGTGATTGAAGTTTCTTGCTTGGTGATACATTCCACCATACTTTGTCAGCGTGTTCTTCAACGCCATGAGAGGAAAAGTAGAAAAGGAAAATATCATCCTTTCCAGCTTTTTTGCCATGTTCTCTAAAGTTATTGATCATGGCTTCACGGGTAGCCGCACTGTCCATTAATTTTTTGATATGAACTTTCGTAGAATTCGATTCAAGTGTCTGGAGGTATTTCCCCATCTTTTCAACATCATCGGCACATCCTGCCAGGGGATGGATCTTTGGGTGAGCAAAGCGGCTGATCCCGACAAGGAGAGCATAAATATTCTTTGTCATTTAAAGGGGTATTAAAGCCGCCCCTCCCCAAATGCAAGCAGGAGGGTCAGCTGTTTAGAAATCATTAACTGGTTGGCCATCAAATGGCCTTTCAAACAAGGGGTTTGCCTGGACTTCTTTTTGATCGATCAAGGTAAATCCAAAACAAACATCAGGGTTAGTGCCTGGTTACTTCCAGCACACCTCTATTGCTTTTCAATTCGACTCTGCGATTATCAATAGAATGCATTTGCATAGTAAGTCCATTGCGAATATCACCTTCGCCAATAATGAAAAACCAGCGGGTTGACCCACCCTGCATACCAGTGCTTTTAATATCCAGCGAGATACCGGCTGTACTATCGGTGTCTGCTGTTGTCGTCCAAGCAGTTAGTGAATTTGCAGCTGCTGACCTTCTAAATAGTTGGCCACCAATAACTTCCATAAACATGGAGCTACCATTAATTGGGATTGCGTCGAATGCAACGCCGTTATTCTTGACGATAAGATCTTTATTGCCGTTAGCAAGTTCAATAGTAACATTGGTAACGTCTAATGGCTGAGTATTTACTGCCCATTCTGCCATAATATTAGGTTTTAATAGGTTAAAGAAATATGTGATTTTCTAGTTTAGTCTGTTTTTATCTTTCAAGGTCTTTACTGATACAGTGTACTGCACCAAACTGACTGCTAAGATCATTGAAATCTGTAAGTGGCACCGGGTCAAAACCAAGGTCCTTCCAGATTTTTTGGTTCTCCTGGTCATATTCCCGCAACGCCGGAAATTTGTCGCTGCCGTATTGGGGTAACCATACTTTCTTGCCATGTTCTTCATCTATTTGAACTAGGCAGTTATTATAGTAGGCATGATAGTCGAAAATAGTCCCATCATCCCCTTTAACTTTAGGCATAGGGTTTCTAACGACTTTGAAGCCTAATTCCTCCAGATTGGCAGCTGTCTTGGTATATTGACTGGCCAACGCCCTGGCTGTAAATTCGTCAACTGGTTCGAGAGAAACCGGATTAGCAACCAAAACGACTTGTTTGCCATCATCATCTTTTCCGGCAATGGAAACATACAGATCAATATGTTCAATTGGCTGATCAAATCCTTTTTTCTGGTGAAGACTCTTCCTGGATTGTTGGTACGGATCGTAAATCAAGTCACCGAACTCATTATATTTTTCACTTGAGATCAGGATCATCTTTCTATCCGAGTCCAAGTGCTTTTTGTAGGCTTCAAATGTGAGTTTTACGGCATCTTCTAATTCTAGATTATGCTCTTGCTTGAGCTTATTCATGGTTTGTCTGAAATCCGCTTTTCCAATAAAGAAGAAATCATCACCTGTCAACGTGTTTCCGCCATGAAAGCTAATTGGGGTTTTGTGGGTATTGATACCGTCAAAGTCGCTCAGGTCGGTTGCAAATTTATCGCCATCTCCAATATCGAAAAATCTTTCCGGCTGGACGAGGTGGACTCCATTCTCCCTTTTGTTAAGGTCGTTTACAACCTGAAAAGGATCTTGCGCCCAAACGGAGAACTCTCTAACGACCCCTGTTAACAGCATTACTTTAGGCTCAGCTACTCCCCTTCCAAGAAAGCTTGCCCGATCAGAAGCGTAGGCATAAGATACAGTTTCATCTTTCAGTATTTGCTCAAGATCTTTCTTGATTCTTTCATCTTCGTGTACCCAGATTGAGAGTTTGGTATATTTTGGAAGTTTTTGGATTAAATCCCGAAAAACGCGTTTGTAGACCGTTACTTCCGGATTGTATTTTGGATAGCTATATAAGATATGTTTAAGAGGCCCATAGGCTGAGGAAACCAGCGAGGGTTTGATCAGAGGGGTGCTTAATAATGCCGCTACAGCTGCGCTATTTTCCGAGGTGTTACTCATTATAAGGGGTGTTATGGCAAGTTAGTTTTCTCGGTTGCCAGTAGTTAATAATTCAATCTCGAATTTCAGATATTCTTCATCAAAGTTGATTTTTAGGTCATCCGATATTGTTGAGGTTCCGAAAAATCCTTCAAACAAAGGCAGGATGTCAAGTTTTTTATTTAGAAAATGTCGTTTGAGATCATCTACAAACTTCATTCTTGCGCTTCTTACCTGTTCTGACCACCCGGAGTTGAGGTTACCAGGAAAGCTGACTACACTTTTACAAAAGTCACCATCTTCTAATAATCTCCTGGTTTCTGCTAGCAGTTGTCCACGTTTTTCAGCATTCCGGGGCATTTCCACAAGGAAAATCATTACACCAAGTTGTCCGGAAGGTACAATACTTTTGTTGATCACCCTGTATTCGTTCTTGAGCTGCCTTGTATTGCCAAAAGCCAAATCGACAAAGGCCCACTGTCCCAAATCATCTGTAGCAGGGAATAATTGAGGTTTTCCACCGTTAAGTGTCCAGTGACATCCCAACAAGATTTTATCCTTTTCAGTATTAAATAATTCAGGATAAAAGCAAATACTTTCTTTGGTCAGGGTCAGATCCCGCACCACGAGGTTCCAGGGCATTGCTGCCTTTTGGAAACGGCATTGAGGCATTTTCAGTTTTGATGAAATAGCCTCCAGCATTTCCAGGTTGGATATACTCGGTAACGATATCTCTTTTTTATACTTTCGGATTTTCCATTTCGCCTTTGCGGAAAATGTAATTCCGGCTCGCTTTTCGGAGCCCCAGTTCAAAAGTGCCATAACATTCGTTTTGCAACGAAAGCAAGCTTTTCTGGCGTTTTATTTCTGCTATTAGCAGCAGCAGTTGGTTAGGAGATGTGAAACTTAGGTTTATTTTCAGTAATTAATATAAATACAATTTCAAGAAAATTAAAACCTTATATCCAGTATCTCATGGTTCAATGCCATTGTGGCAAGAAGGATTTCCTGTAATGCCTTAAGCTTTCGTTTTTAGTTTAGCTGTTTCTAAGTTTCTTTAAGTATATCATTTTAGGTTTATGTTGGTCTCCTCACGACTCAAATCCTGATTTTTTGCCATTTATTTCTTTCTGAAAAATAGCTTGGTACATTTTCGTCTGCCACAAGTCTTAGCTCGAGATTATGATCTTCTCTTGCTATTTTCCAATTGAGTTTCATCAAAATGAGCCTTTTCATTTTTTTCAAAATTATTTCCATGATTCCTGATATGCAGATCGATCGCTTGGCGATAAAAATAAATGTGGCATTACGGTTAACCCGGTCTTTATGGATCAGGACTGAATGCCTGGTCGAGCTATAAAGCTTTGCCAAACCTTTCGAACATGTTCCGAATAATAGGAATTGACGACTGTTTTTTTTAAGCGTGAGTGACATTAGGAACCAGATGGCCAGGTTGACTCTTGTCTTACACTTATGTTCAGGATCAATCCAGAAGCAACACAATTCAGAGAATAAGCCCGGCTTCTTTATCTGACTGGAAACTTTTGCTCTTTTTTCAGCGCTTGCGAAAAATTCAACTGTCCTGAAGTTTTGGTCTGTCCCGAGAACAAAACCTCCAACTTGTTTCCCGTTAAGGATAAAGGCAAAAACCTGGTTATTTTGAAGGTATTCCATTGGTACCTCCAGTTTGGCATTTCCAAAGTAACTGGTCTGAAACTGTTCCAATTCCTCCTGAGCCTTTAGAATTTTAATTTTTGGCAGTGCTGACATGTCCGATTCTTTTTTTGGGGTTAAATGATCCCCCCGGAGATTGCGAGCCGGGGGGAATCCTCAGACTAATAAGAGAAAGCAAAATATTGTCTCATCGCTTATTTGAGGGAAACGCTGGCACTGCCATCCTCTAGCAGCGCCTTACGATTAGTGAACGTTTCCTCGAATTCGATTTGGTTTTCGTAAATAATAAAGTCAGTAATTGTTTCTGAATTTGGTCTTTCAATGATGACCTGGTATTCCCCGGCAGGGAAATTATTCAGTTTGATCAGTTTACAGTAACCTGCTTTTTGTTTGATCTTTTCTATAAAGTAGGTTCTGCCATTTGATTTTTTGATCTTCACTTTAGTCACCTCTTTTTCAAGGTTTGCCAGTCGGATCTCAACTGAAGGGTGTATATCTCCTGCATTCACTTTTACGATCAATCTTGAATCGCTGATCGAATAACCGCCACAGGCGAATGAGATTGACAAGACTCCAAGTAAGAGGAAAGTTGTTAAGCCAAATTTCATAATATTCATGATTGTGGATTTTCAAGGTGCGGCAGCCCGGCTCTTGGGTAACCGGACCGCCTGAATATGAATTTGTCGTTTATCAGTTAAGTGCTGGGCCTCCTCCGATCTTTACTGGACCTTCATCAGGAAGGTTGATACATCTTGGGAAATGATGTCTGAGCGTTTCAACCTGATCGGTGTGCATATCTCTTACAATTACCACAAGGGTTACATTGCATAAGCATTCATTCATTGAGGCCTGGCCGGATACAAGTTTACCGGTTTGATCTACCCATGTTACCTGGTACCGGCGTGAATCAAAGACGAAGCCTTGTACCTCATCATAGACTGTTGCTATTGATCCTCCAGCAAAGCAGCTGTATTCTGCAATGGCGAGTTTCAGTGGAGCTGGTACCCTATTATTGGTATTATCAGACAGTTTTTGTGCATTTAATGCTGTACCTGAAAAAATTACTACTGCAATGGCTAAGATGACGTTTGAAAAATGTGATTTCGCTTTCATTTTTTTGAGATTTATGACCAGTGATATTTGACCGATCTGGTTAAGATTTTTTTTGATTTAGTAGCCTGGTTGAGTGTGGGCCGAGTACCGCCACCGGCCCTACACTCTCCCGGCTATTTTTGGGGATGACTCCCTGGTTACAAGTTTCTTTTTTAATCCCTCATCAAAGGTTCGTTATACCCTAGCATGGTTCTTGATTGTCTTGGGAAGTTGATCGCTTCCGGTGCAGGGGGCTTCGAGTTATCAGAGTTTTTTACTTTATGGGTGCGATTTTTATTGTCAGTTTTCATGGTGATTATTTTTGTAGGGGGTGATTGTTTTGTTTTCAATTTTTTGAATGTTGTTGTTTGTTGACTCCAAGATGCAGGTGTTTTCACGGGTACTCAAACCAATAAAACCTATAATGTAAAATCCAAGATAGGTTTGGAATAAACACAAATACTCTTATATTTATTGATTACTAGCACTTTACACACGAAAAACCCTTACAAAAAGGAATAATTTTGTAAAATCCAATGGCCTCTTCCAAAGACCTTTTTATCCTTGTAAAATCCTTGACAAAAGCAGAAAAAGCCTTTTTTCTCAAGTTTTGTAACCTTCAGCAGGGCGAAAAAAACTACCTGAAAGTGTATCGGGAGATGCTGAAAATGGAGGAATACAATGAAGAGAAGATCATTAAGAAGTATAAAGGGGAAAAGTTTGTAAAGAGTATTCATGTTACCAGGAACTACCTTTACAAACAAATTCTGAAAAGTTTGAGAAGTGGGAGGGTAAATGACCTGATAGATACCAAAATCTCGAATCTTCTTGTTGATGCCAGTACTTTAGAGTTAAAAGGACTTTATGAACAAAGTTTTGCTTTACTGAAAAAAGCAAGGGCATTAGCACAGGACTACCATAAACTCCCCTACCTACTCCAGGTCATACAGCGCCAGATCAATCATGTTATTAATATCAAAACAAAAAATCTTTCTGAAACTGTTGATCATTATTACGAGGAAGCGGTAAGAGCTGGAGAGCATTATGCTCAGGAATGGCATTATTATGAATTAAATCACCGCTTATTTTCTCTTTACAGGAAACACGGTCGGAAAAAACAGTCGGCCGAGGTTGAAACTATACTGTATGATATGATGAGTGAAAGGACCTTGCATGTATTTCCTGCAGAAGGTACTTTTTACTCGCGATACCTGTTTCACAATATTCATGCAATATCTCATTTAATTAAAACTGAATTCTCTGAAGCCAGGAAACACTATGAAGCTATTATCAGTATCTGGGAATCACATCCAAAGATCGTAGAAGAAAAGCCACATCTTTATAAGATTCATGTTTCCAATTATCTGAACTGTTTGCACTGGAACAGCGACTATGAGCCTTTTATGAAAGCCATAGAAAAATTAGAGAACCTCAGGTCAAGATCTTTCGATGAAGAAGCAGAAACTTTCCAGAATGTAGTACTCCTAAAACTATTATACTACCTCAATACGCAGCAATTCGAAAAAGGAAAGGAATTGGCGGAACCCATTGAGGCTGGATTAAAAAAATATGCGAGTAAAGTCAATAAAGCCAGGGAGATCACGCTTTGGTACAATATGACAGTGCTTTATTTTGCCAGCGAAGATTATGGAGAAGCGTTGGGCGCATTAGGGCGAATATTGCACGATGAGCGGTCTGAGATACGACAGGATATGCAACGTTTTTCCAGAATTCTTGAGCTAATATTCCATTATGAGTTAGGTAATACCGAGGTGCTTGAGTTCTTTTACCGTTCTACCATTCGCAAGCTAAAGCGAAAAGGTGGGATGGATGAATATGAAGAAACTGTATTGAATTACCTTAAGTCCATATTCTTTGCTGTGAACAAAAGAGAAGCCATCGATCATCTTGAAGACCTAAGAGATGCGCTTGAAAAATTCAAACAATCCCAGAAAAAACTACTGGGATACGGAGAGTTGATGATCTGGATCGGCAACAAACTTGGGGAAACCGATAAAGGTCAACCTGTTTAGTATTTCCATTTAATAAACAAGATTACCACTTCATTTTCTGAATCTGCACGCTTGTCAAACAAGCATGCCATACTATACTTATATCCTATATATTGGAGGCATAATCAAATATAATGGCTCCTGGAGGAAGTCAATCTTTCATCAAAATAAATGGACTATGAAGCAACGTGATCCACCAAATTAAGAACTTGTTCTAAATCAAAAATCTTCAGCACCCAGCCATTTTACTCCAGCACCATGCGGCCAGGCACTCAATCACATTTAAAAAATTAAATTATGAAAAGTTTTATTATTTTGCTTGGCGTAATCTCTTTTTCTTTGAACCTTAATGCGCAGCAATGCGGTCAGGTCTATAATGATCATGTCAGCTCACATTTCGCTGCTGCTGATCTTCAAGTAGCCACATTTTATGCAGATGCTATATGCCAGGCTTACAATTATATTGATGCTGGTATGGCTACGCCACCTGATTATAACGACAGCGAGCGTATTCAAACACTCAATGATGAAGCCTGGACGACTATTATGACAGCCAATAAGGTCAACACTACTTTTTCGAGCAAGTCCAGTCTAAAAACTGTTTTTGTGGATGGCCAGGTTTCTCGAGGCGTTGCCAGGTGTATCGCCGAAATTGACGACATGGCTTTTCAGGCCGCTGACTATGAAGCGTTTCTGGAAGACCTCATCAGGCTGGTACTTAACCATTTCTTCCTGACCCTAAGTCCTCAGGAACAAGCACAGGTGTCAACTTATGCAGTATTAATAGACTATGTTTATCAATTTGCAAATACCAAAGTTCAGGGCATTAAAGGAAAAGACAATCCACTTAAAGCCAATTGGTGGAGCAGTTGGGGAAGATGCGTTGCAGGCACCCTGGGAAGTGCACTCGGAGGGGGTCTTGCAGGGGCAGCAGTTGGTGCAGGAGCAGCAGGTCTGGGCGCTATTCCCGGGGCCATACTGGGCGGTATTGGAGGCGCTTCAGCAGGAGCGGCAGAATATTGCGGCTAAGACAATTACCATAAAATTGCCCGGCAAATCATGTCAAATGTTTTCCAGGTTTGCCGGGCATCATTACTAGAAAATTTCATTACCATGAACTACTCAACTTTATTTACAGCCCTCATATCCTTAATTCTTTTCTGGATGGCATTCAGAACATTTATTAATACCATCAACTCTGGCCCAACCTGGAAGATCATAGCATCAGGGTTTGCATCCTTTATCTTTCTTGCTTTCCTATGCAGGCTTTTATTCATCCAATTAAGAAAGAACAAAGATTAAATTCCCAAAATAGATTTAACCATGCTTAGAACACTTATTCTCCTGCTGCTGATCAACTCTGTAGCGGCAAGGGGCCAGCCCGGCTATGTCCAGGATTTTCAAAATCTGGAGCTTGAAATACTTAAGCTTAAGCAAACATTGACAGCATTAGGAAATTCACCAATTGATAACCACCAAGAACTCAGATTAATCGAGTTGGAACGCAATTTTCAAAATCTGACCAGTAAGATCATCGCAATAGAGGATTCTCTTTCGCGTATGCACACTGAGGTAGTTATTCCTCAAAAACTTAAATCACTGGAAAATGAAATGTCATCGGCCCTGAAGATTCGGATGACCAGCAATTTCAGGTCTTTTGTATTGGCCTGGTACGATCTGGGCGAGCAACTGGAAGCCATTTCCGCTACAGCCGAAAGTATCCTGATCTTTCCTGAAAGCCAATCAAAAACGAAGCTACTTGTCAACGTCGGGCAGTATGCAGGCATTGGTGGCAGTATAGCTGGAGCAGTATTAGCCAATAAAAATCCGTCGCAGGGGGTAACAACTATAGGTCTGTCAATTTCCGTTACTGGAATGTTGGGCATGTTATTCAAAAGCAAAAAACCACGGGTTTATATTGAGAATGTCTCTCGAAATATTGCTTTTACAGATAACGTGCATGCTTTTGAACGGATAGCCCGTACCTTTAGCCAGAAGGCTGGTGTTCTCTATCATTCCGTTAAGGAAAATTGGGATGATGAACATTGGCGGCCAGATAATAAAGACCTTAGAGAATATTATGCCCTGATAGTCTTGCGTAAAGACCTGAACGTTATCGTCAGACATATGAAAGCAAAGGCTGAACACCTGCTAAAACAGCAACTAACAGATGAAGGTCGTCGCCACCTCAACAATCTTGTTTTCAGGTATGATAAGGCATTGCAATCCTGGGAGATCTCTGAAATCGTTTATCTTAACACTTATGAGTTCTTGGCCAAGACTAGGCAAGAATCTTTCGTGCGATAAGTTCTTTCATGATTTCGTTGGTACCGGCATAGATTCTTTGTACCCTCGCGTCAGCAAAGGCTCTTGCTGCCTGGTACTCCCATATATATCCATAACCACCATGGAGCTGTAAGCATTCGTCGCAAACACGGCATTGCATTTCAGTGAGCCCGTATTTTGCTGCAGAAGCAGTACCGGCATCCAGTTTTCCTTCGTTGTGTAATTCAACACAACGATCTACGAACACCCGGCTCATCATAACTTCAGTCGCCAGTTCAGCCAGCTTGAATCTTGTGTTCTGGAAATCGGAAATAGATTTACCGAAGGCTTTTCGTTCTTTGGTGTATTCGATGGTTTTTTCAAGGATCCCTTCAGCTGCCCCTACAGCACCAAGGCCAACAACTAGTCTTTCCTGTGCTAACTCGGTCATCAGATACCTGAAACCATGGCCTTCAACACCCAGCAAGTTTTCTTTTGGCACTTTGACATTATCGAAAAACAATTCACATGTATCCTGGGCATGTAACCCAATCTTGTGGAAAGGTTCTCCTTTTGTAAATCCATCAGCTGCAGCCTCCATTAAAAGCAGGCTGGTTCCGTGAGCACCTTTCGTCGGGTCTGTTTTTACAGCGACCACAGCAAGATCACATAGATAACCATTGGTAATAAACGTTTTTGAACCATTCACCAGATAGTGATCACCTTTATCTACTGCAGTTGTCCTTATGCCCTGAAGGTCGGATCCGGCTCCCGGCTCTGTCATAGCTACAGCCAGAATAGCTTCACCCGATATGATTGAAGGCACGTATTTTTCCAATACCGCCTCAGAACCATAATGTAATATATAAGGTGCAACAATATCATTATGGAGCGGATAGCCGACTGCCGGGCCTGCTAATCCTGCTTTGGATAAAACTTCAGTAAAGATGGCATTATACCTGAAGTCGTCAATTGCCAATCCGCCATATTTTTCTGGAGCCTGGATGACGAGATAACCATTTTCGCCCAGTTTTTGCCACGATTCTCGGGAAACCATATGATCTTTTTCCCACTGTTCATTATGTGGTGCGATTTCCTTCTTTACAAAATCTTCAAGTGCTTCCTTAAAAAGTAAATGTTCTTCGTTATAAATATTTCTTGGCAACATAATCAGGTCATTTATTACAAAGCCCGAAGATATTGAAAATTGAAAGCATTGTCATACAGAAGTGATGGTAGAATAGACAAATTATCAAAATGATCAGATCAATTGAGTTAATCAAAAAGTTAGAAAATGAAAATTTCGAAAAAAAATTACTACAATAAATCACTGACAATCAATAATTTAATTTTTTTCCAAAAAAAAAGTTAAATCTAAGTTAAACCTCATGGAACTTTTTCAGTCTATGAATCAGCAACCTTTTAAAAAACTCCTGACCTCAAAACACAGTGCACTTTAATCAAGGTTAGAATCCGAAAAAATTATTTCACATATACAAAACCTATAGAAAAATGACTAAGCAACTTTTTTCTGTCCTTGCGCTTGCGCTCCTTATCCTTTCCTCATGTAATAAAGAGGAAGCAATTACCGAACTAACAGAAACCACTACAAGTACAGATTTCCTTAAAATGGAACAACTTTATGACGACATCGAATATGAAGCTGATTACCGAATGGAGGAAAAAAGCGGAACATTTGAAGATGGTAAATACACCAAAGATGACGATTGCCCGACCTTGACATGGTCTGCTCCTCCGGGTACATTTCCTAATACATTGGTTATTGACTTCGGCACGGGATGTACTTCAGCTTCAGGTAGTACCAAAGCAGGTCAGATCGTTGTCAACCAGTCTGATCCCATGCCTACAGTAGGAGCAGTACGTACGATTACCTTGGTGAATTTCTCAATCAATGGTATCCAGATAGAAGGAACAAAATCTCTCACTAATAATGGGCCTGTTGGTCCGGCCCAGCGTTCATTTACCCGAACACTAGTTGGTGGGCAGGTAACTTTCCTGAATGGTGATGTTGCAACGAAAGATGCTACCCGCACTCTCTCACAACTTGATGGACTGGGAACCGATACATTTATCGACGATATTTTTGCTATCACTGGTGGTTCACAGGGTGTAAACCGCAATGGCGTTCCTTACTCAACCAATATTACCGAACCGTTGATCAAGGAAAGAAACTGTCACTGGTTAATCTCTGGTGTTCGCGATATGACATTTGGTCCTTTCTCACGTTCTATTGATTATGGAAATGGTTTCTGCGATCCATTCGCAGTGGTTACCAACGGACAAGGTCAAAGTCACATTATCAACCTGAATAATTAGAATTTGATCAATCGGCTCTTGCCAAAACAATAGCCAACAACTTTTAATACTCGGTGTTCTCTTATATATTTTGGGAAACTGCCTCCACTGACTCGGGGGCAGTTTTTATTTTTTAAGGAATTCTTGTATCAGGCTTGCCGTACGCTCAGATGCTCCTTTATTGCCTAACTTTTCGCGAAGATCCATAAAAGCGGACTTCATGGTTTGTCTTTCTTCTCCTTCCAAAATGTTTTTCAATTCTTTGATAAGGTTAGTCGTATTGAGATCACTTTGGATTAATTCGGTAACTACCTTTCTACTCATTATCAGGTTGACAAGAGCAATAAAATCTACATTTACCAGTTGTCTTGCCAGGTAGTAGGACCATTGGTTCCCACGGTAACATACGACCTGTGGTACACCAAATAATGCGGTTTCTAAAGTGGCCGTACCTGAAGTCACCAATGCGGCTTTAGCTTTTCCCAGAAGAGCGTATGTCTGATTTTCAACAATGCCAATCGTTACTTCAGATAGCAAAGATTCATAAAAGTCCTTACTAATGCCTGGAGCTCCTGCAACCACAAATTGATAATCAGGAAATTGATCGGTTATCTCAAGCATTATCGGCAACATGCGTTTTATCTCTTGCTTTCGGCTTCCTGGTAATAGCGCAATTATGGGTTTGTTATTGGGTTGCACCGTTAATCCTGTTTTCTGTTGATCCTGATTAAAGTTATCGACCACATCCAATAATGGATGACCTACAAAGTGAACTTTAAAATTATACTTGGCGTAAAAATCTGCTTCGAAAGGTAAAATGACGAACATTTCATCGACTGATGTTTTTATCCCGTAGACCCGGCCACTGTTCCATGCCCAGACTTGAGGTGAGATATAATAGAAGACTTTGATCCCCATTTTTTTGGCCCACTTTGCAATTCTCAAGTTAAATCCAGGATAATCAACAAGGATTAGAACATCAGGTCGATAATCCAGAATATCCGTTTTACACAACCTGAAATTGGCCAAAATAGTCCTGATATTTTTCAAAACCTCCCAAAACCCCATAAAGGCAAGGTCGCGATAATGCTTGACCAAAACTCCGCCAGCGGCTTCCATGAGATCCCCTCCCCATACTCTGAAATCTGCATCGGTATCCTTTGAGGACAATTGGTTCATCAATGCCGAGGCATGAAGATCTCCAGAAGCCTCTCCAGCGATAATATAATACCTCATCGTTACCGGGAAACCGGATTAAAAGGAAAGTTTGTCGAAATAAAATGCCCAGAAAAATGCATAAAAAAGAGTTGGGAAAATAATGCCCCGCATGGCATCATCATAGTGCCTTTTGACAAAAATTTGGAAAGGAATGATATTAGCAACAACAGCAATTACACCCAACAGGCTCTGACTGAATCCACCGAACTTTTTCCCTCCTGCCCCTTCAAATCCAGCACCTATTATCAGGTCATTGATTTCAAGCAAGATACCATAAGTTACAAATGGCACAGCCAGGCCAATTAATAATCCGAATATGATGGAATCTGTTTTAATCATAATTCAATTTTTTATCAAAACGCGAAAATCCCTTTAAAGTTACCCCTGGTCAGACAAATTTAACCAAGGCTTTTTTACATTTCAAGATGTTTTAGAGAGTCAATGGCTTTATAATTAGTAAGATCGTGCTTGGAAGGAACGATGGAAACATAACCATTTTTCAGTGCCCAAATATCCGTATCGGTTCCGGGATCAGGGTTAACAAACTGACCTGTGAGCCAGTAAACTTTTCTACCGCGTGGATCTTCTTGAACTAAAAAGTTTTCAACCCAATTAGCATTGGCCTGTCTGCAAATTTTAAATCCTTTTATCTCATTGGCTGGTAAATTTGGAATGTTGACATTAAGCAACTTTGTTTCTCCCAATCCATGTTCTAATGCATCGCTGATCAATTTTCGAACATACGGAATAGCGCCATCGAAATTGGCTTCATGACTATAATCAAGGAAAGAAAAGCCAATGGAATCAATCCCTTCAAGAGAAGCTTCCATGGCTGCTGACATGGTACCAGAGTAAATAATATTGATGGAAGCATTAGAGCCGTGGTTGATTCCTGAAAGGCAGATGTCAGCTTTTCGGTCTTTCAGGATGACCGCTTTGGCTAATTTAACACAGTCCACCGGTGTACCTGAACAGCGGTAGGCTTCGACTTCACCAAAGTGGTGATCATCTTCGAGTCTTAGTGGATGTTCGATTGTTAATGCGTGCCCCTGACCTGACTGAGGAGAGTCGGGTGCAACAACAATTACAGTTCCAAATTCTTTAGCAATGTTAACCAAAACCTCCAGGCCTGGAGCGAAAATACCATCGTCGTTGGTAACCAGAATAATCCGTTCTTTTGACATATTTAAAATTTAAGGGCATAAAGTTAATGGATTAATCTATCATTGGCATTAAGATAAATGCAAAGCCAAATAAAAAAGCCGGCTTCCAACACGAGAAGCCGGCTCCAGCCTTTATACAAAATCTTTTACTGTGTTATCGAATCCATTGGTACCTTTTTCCCGCTTTTATAGGCTACAATATAGGCACCTTGAACGCCGTATTCTATCGCTTTTTCGCGAGCAGCATCTGCAGCTTTCTTTGAGGAGAAATCACCAAGGAGAACCCTGGTAACACCGCTGTCAAGGCGTTCTGTTTGCAGATCGCCCCAATTATTCAATCTTTCATCGAAGGCATCCAATGAAGGATTCCGGAAAGCTCCCAACTGCACTTTAAACACTACTGAAGAAACCGCAGGAGTTGATGGCTTGGTAGCAGGTGATTTAGCCGTTGTCCCCGGAGGAAGTCCTGTAGAAGTCGGAACTGACTCATTTTTTACAGTCACTGGAGCTGGTTCTTTTCCTGTTTCCGGACTACTATTAAGAGCTGCCATCAAAAGGTTAGGATCTTTCACTTTCCTGATAAAAGCACCTTTGAAACCACGATTAACTGCTGAAGATCTGGCAGCTTCGGCATCCGTTTTATTGCCAAATGTCCCTACTTTGAAAACCTGAACAGCCCCTCTATCTTCTTTATATACTGTACCCAAATCACTTAAATCTTTCAGTTTGTCGAGATTAGGCTTGGAATAAGCACCTACCTGAACTTCGTACAAATCAGCTGAAGGCAGCTTTTCTGCCCCTCCTTTACTTGTAACGGCAGGTGGTGAGCTTGGCTGTGTTACCGAACTTGAAGGCAAAGGATCAGCATCAGCTTCCTTAGTTACATCCGGAGTATTGACCGGTTTGGTATTGGTAACAAAATCACCGGTTCTTGAAGGCTGAGAAGGTCCTGAAATCGGAGAAGGCACCAGCTCTTGAATTTTAAGGAAATCCGTAGAGGCCCCAGGTTTAACATTTACCGTTCTTCCCGTATTCAAGTAACCTGCAGCAGAATAAATGACGAGGTAAGAGGTATTTGGCTCTAATGGCAGTTCATACCTACCTTTGTTATCTGTCAAGGTTTCTATCTCAACCTGAGTCTTTTTATTTGTAGCCTTGATCCTTACATTTTGGATCAGACTTTCTGTTTCTGAGTTTACCACAGTTCCTTTATAAAATACAAGGTTTTCAGGCGTGGAAACTACATTTTCTTCCGAAGGAGTTGGACTGGCCGAAGCATAAGATGGTTTAGGCCAAATGACCTGAATAATATCATCTTTACCATTGCCCCTAGGCCGATTTGAGGTAAAAAAGCCAATGTATTTATTTTCATTGAAAATAAAATCATAATCGTTGCGTGCCGTATTTACGCCATAACCAAGGTTGGAAACTTTACTCCAAACCCCATCTACACTTTCACTCCTGAAAATATCAAGCCCGCCAAATCCATAATGCCAGTCAGAAGCAAAGAATAGAATTCCACCAGCGAGGAAAGGACTAACTTCATTGCCTGGAGTATTGACCCTAGAACCAAGATTTTGCGGCTCAGTCCAATTATTTCCAATCTTGCGACTCACGTAAATATCGTATCCACCATAACCTTTTGGTGCATTTGATGCAAAATAAAGTGTCTTTCCATCAGGTGTAAGATATGGCCAGCCAGTCGAATAACGAGCACCATTATAAACAAATGGTTGTTCATCATTCCAGCTACTTTCAGTTTCTACATCGGCAAAATAGATATCCATTTTAACCCCACTGCCTGATAATGGCAATACACCATTTGTGAAATTGTTATTGTTTTTCACAAAAGCAACATTTCCTCCATCAGCAGTATAAGAGACATAGCATGTATTGGCTTCAGCCTTATATTCGTCTCGCAGCAGATTGGCTTCTCTTAAGTTTCCACTGCTTGTAAATGAGGAAACATAAAGCATATTGTAGCTATCCTTGTTGATGTCGTCAGCACCTGCTGAACTAATTTTATCCTTCCGGAAGGAAGAGAAAACGAGTTTTTGACCATAAAAAGCCGGGCCAAAATCAGAGGTAAAGGAGTTAACCCCTTCATTAATGATCTGGTATTGAGGATCTTGGTCAAAATTGTCTTTTGCAAAATCACATGACTTTGCAAAATGATTCCCTTTAGTCCTGTTATTTTCACCTAATGCCTTTTTGGAATAGGTGTTAAACCACTTCTTGGCTTCATCATATTTTGCCAATGATTTCAAAACCGTTGCATAGTCAAAAACTGACTCAGCAGTTCTGTCTGGCTGAGCGACTGCCTTTGAATACCAGTAGGAAGCTCTTTCCAGATTACCTGTATGACGATAACAATCTGCCAGGCGTGTAATGGCAGTAGTATTGTCTGGGTCGGTCTTTAGGAAATCGAGATAATAATCTATAGCCAGGTTAAAGGCGTACAGGTCGTAATATTTGTTGGCTTTAAGCAACTGAGTTGATTGCGCCTGCATAGATACCGAAAAGAGTAATAGGAAAGCAGCAAGCAACCACTTATTAAACTTAGTCATTTTAATTAGGTTGTTCATAAAGTCAATTTTAAATGCAAAAACTTTAACAATTTGATTACAAAATAGTCATTTATAATCAAAAAGATTTCAAATAATTTGGATTTTTTCGTAGTTTTTCCAGAATCATGTACCTAACTGGCTTAAAATGAATTTATTGTATTCATTTCGTCATATTAATTACATAATGTGAGCCAATGGCATCACTAGGTCAGCAATTATGTAGCCAAAATCAAATAAATGTACAGAGGCTTTACGCCCCAACTGAGTTAAAACAGTGAAGTTTTCAAGAATAGTAGAACAAGCGGTAGGGTTTCCAGGCAAGCAAATTCCTGGAAAAAAGGCGAAACCCTGAAGTTTCTGCCCGAAAATTAGGCATTTATAGCCGCAAAAGCAACTTTATAACTCTTTAGCGACCATATTTAGTTCATAAATCGGCTATTTTTTACAAAACTGTAAGAAATTGAACCAGACCTCTAGTAAGTCCCGTTTAGGTATTCCTCAAACATACCACCACTGATCGTACCGACTACACGCATCTCGGTACGTCGGTTTTCCTGGTGTTGTGCAGCAGAGCATTTCATACCATCTATGCAGCCATTCACAGGTCTGGTCTCTCCATATCCTTTAGCCAGAAGTCGTTTACGATCAATGCCATTATTGCGCATATAACGAACAACAGATTCAGCCCGCCTTGCCGAGAGTCTCATATTATAAGACTTCGGGCCTCGTGCATCTGTATGTGAACCGATTTCAATAATGACATCAGGATTAGCTTGTAATATCCTAAGTACGGTAGCCAGATCTTCAGAGGCATCCTTTCTTAGTGTCGCACGATCAAAGTCGTAATAAATTCTAGGAATCTGGATCGCAATGATGACTTCTTCCGCTACTGGTGACGAAGGATCGATGGTTTCCCGGAAAGGGGTAATCGTAAGATCCGCAGTTAACTCAACAGAATTAGTCTGACCACGTGTACAAACATCTGTACTCTTTGTCAGGTAGTTTTCTTTATCTGCTTTTACGAGATAACAACAGTCAGGGTCAAGATCAAAATCGTAATTACCGTTTTCATCACTCAGAACTACGAAAGGCTCATCACCACAATCCGTTGTCAATGTTATCGTGGCGCCTTCAACGGGCTCGCCATCAGGATTGACAACAGTACCAATTAGCGCAAATTCGAGCGGTCTGGACATTGGGATCTGAACAAAGATTTTATCACCTGGCTTATAATCATTAGTCGTCGCTGAAACTGTATTATCATCATACGCATCTTTAGTGGCACTGAATTCACAAACCTTATTCAAAGCCACTTCCATATAAAGTTTTCCTTCTACATCAGATGTCCCAGGGCTGCCCACAGCACAATCATATACGACTTCAGCACCTTCAATCGGATCACCTGTCAGCTCGTCAAAAACAAGTACTTCAACATCGATAGAAATTCGTTTCAGGCTATAGATATCGTCATTACCTACTCCTCCTTCCCTATTGGAGGTGAAATAACCGAAAGTCCTTTCATTATTTAAGACAAGGCCAAAATCGTCGGCAATACTGTTGAGTGGAAATCCAAGGTTGGTAACTGGCCCATAAGTATTTTCGCCAATTGACATGGCCATGAAGATATCAAGTCCACCAAGGCCCGTATGACCATTAGATGAGAAGTATAGGTTGCCATTAGGGTGAACTGCCGGGAATATCTCATCGCCTTCGGTATTAATATTGGCGATATATACATTCATATTAATCGGAGGCGACCAACGGCCATCAATCTGCGTAGACTGATAAAGATCCATACCGCCAAAGCCTCCTGGCATATCAGAAGCGAAAAATAGGGTATTACCGTCTGCAGAAAGGGTTGGATGCGCAACAGAATACTCATCACTATTGAATGGAAGCCCTTTGATATCAACCCATTGCCCGTCAATTAATTTTGCAGATAATACTTTCAGCCTTACAATGCCTTCATCATCACGGCCCAATTTTCCAGCGATTAGATTATTTCTTGTAAAATAAACAGTTGATTCATCTACCGAAAAACACAGCGGCCCATCATGCAATTTCGTATTGAGTTTACTTGAGTATTTTTCAGGAGTAGTATAAGCAAAGTCGAATGCATCGTCACTTACAGATTGTGCTTCTGTAAAATACATTTCAAGGAAAGGGTTCCCTGTCCAGGAAGAGATTCTCTTTATTGGTCCTCCCCTGTCACGCTCAGAAGCAAAGACTATGCCTTCTCCAAAGAACGCAGGTCCAAAATCATCAAGGTCGGAGTTGATCTCCGGAATGGGTTCTATTTCAAAAAACGAGGCGTTTCCGGTTAGCAGATCATTGACCACAGCAGTTTCACACGACTCCATCAGATATTTTCCCCTAAGATCGTCAGGTACATCTATGGTATAGGCCTCAAACCATTGCTTTGCCTCTTCACATTTACCATTGCTCTGTAGTGCCATTCCATAATACAACTTATGGACTGCTTCGGCTTCAGGGAGTCTGACAACTTGCCCAAACCAGTATTCGGCTTCACTCATGTTACCGATCTTCCGATAACATTCTGCAAGTTTGATCTTGGCTTCAGAAACATCTCTTTTATCCAGAACTTCCAGATATGTCTGGACTGCATCCTGGTAGTTTAACGCCGAAAAGTAGCGATTCGCTTTATTCAGTTTTGCGCGTTGGCTCATGGCTGGACCAACCACCAGGATAATGAGAAAAATAGATAATAAGATAGATTTCTTATTCATGTTCAAATAGGTTGAATGTTGGAGTTATTGGTTGAAAATCGACTTCTGATAGCGAGGTATCAACGAACAACTTTTATCTAGAAACGCCTTGGCGTAACGATCTTATCCTTTTCAAAATTAAATTCATATCCAAGCATCACCTCAAATGATCCATCTGAAACAGTTCTGAGCTTGGTCAGCGTATAATCATAGGCAGCCCCAATACGGATGCCATTCTTCAAATAAACACCTAGTAGAAAATCAACCGAATCGTAGGAAGTCCCATCTTCAGCACCTTCAAATGCAGAACGGAAACCTGCACCTAACCAAAGTACCTCATTAATCAAAAATGATGCAGTAATATCAAACTCCGTAGGCGCCGTTACGTCATTACCCCGACTGGTGAACTCGCCAAAAAGGCCGACATTCTTGATCAGGAATTCTGGTTTAAACACCAGGCTGCTGTTAAGCGGTATAGCAAATCCTCCCATCAGGTAGAAATGGCGATACTGGCGTGCGAATAGCTCCTG
This sequence comes from Bacteroidota bacterium, assembly GCA_039028895.1. GTDB lineage: Bacteria > Bacteroidota > Bacteroidia > Chitinophagales > Saprospiraceae > JAHDCJ01. Next base: position 38,489 of record JBCCHF010000037.1, read on the forward strand.
GGTAGCCGGGTCAATACCTTCCTTTCTTAAATCAGGATCAAGAATATGTGGAATAGATGCACCGAAATAGTAAAGATCCGTTGAATAATAGATGCCGAATCCAAAATTGGGTAGCCATAGATTCGGATTGGAGTCTGAGATAAATGCCGGATCGTTGGGTTCATGCTGCGAAAGACTGGCCAAGTCTGCTCTCCAGTTCATTACACCTCCAGAAAGGCCTAGGGCCAATTTACCTTTCCCTAGCGGGATGCGATAGGCATAACTGGCAAAAACACCTAGCTGATTATTTACCCCGATCTTGTCATGATAAACATTCAATCCAAGACCGATCCTTTCAGTTTTCAGTGGCGTATGTATTGAAAATACTTCTGTTGAAGGTGCGCCATCAAGATTAACCCATTGGGTTCGATAAAGCCCTGTAAAGACCATATGATCACGGCTTCCAGCATATGCAGGGTTGTACGCCAGTGTGTTCCACATGTATTGTGTGTACATGGGGTCCTGTTGGCTATGGCCCACCTGAACCGCAAACAAGAACGCAAAGATCAGGGTAAAGTATTTTTTCATAAAAAAGGAATTTTCTTTTCCAATTACTTTATCAGGATAAAATTAGCGGTACAACATAATGTAGCCGCTGAAAATATTGCCAATTCCATCATCAAAGTGATAGAAATAAGTTCCATCAGGAAGGTCTTTGCCGTTCCATTTCCCGTCCCAGTCATTATTATAGTCACTACCTTCAAAAACCTGGACGCCCCATCGGTTGTAAATCCTCAGAGTATTCCCTGGAAAGCTATCTACACCCTCTATTACAAAAGTATCATTGATACCATCGCGATTTGGAGAGAAGCTATCAAAAAACTCCAGGATTTCCGGCGGACAGGGTTGACCAACACTCACAGTGACCGTTGCGTCATCACAAAGATCAGGATGCACACACACTTCATAGATAAACTGATCAGTGCCACAGAAACCATCTTCAGGGGTATAGGTGACCGTGTTGTTCGAATTAACAGTCACAGATCCGTTGGCTGGCTCAGTGGTGATAGTTACTGTAGTTTCGGCAATAAAACTATCGTTAGCCAAAACATCAATAGTAACAGGGGTGTCTTCTGAGGTAGAAGCTTCATCATCTTGCGCCATTGGTCCTTCATCACTGACAAGGAATAGGAGTTGTGTGGTATCACATTGGGGCGGAGAAGTACTGCATATTTCAATGCAAACCTCGTCCAAACCGCTGTCATTACCTCCTTCATAATTTACGCAAGCGTCATCTTCGTCTATAAAAATGACGCCGAAATCGATGCTCCCTCCACAGTCAACGGCTTCAATTGATGAAAGCTGACCAGGAAGGCCGGATGTATCAATACAAAACGTAACTTCACCATTCAAAGGCAATTGAAGAATAAACGTATCCAAAGGAGGAGGAGGTGGCAAGAAAAAGGTTTGTTCAGGGCTACTGGTTGGCAAATGCATTTCGTACGCATTCAAAAGATCCCCGGCAAATCCTTTAATTCCTGAACAAAAGAATATGAAAACAAAGGCGTAAAAAAACTGTTTCATTTGATTCGTTGATTTAAATGATCCAACAGAAAATCGGCTCATTAAAATTGAATTCCAGGACCTTAAAAGTAGGTTAATCCCTCACTTTTTTGCATAGACAGTAAAGGTAATTTAAATTTGTAAAGCCCCAAAAACTATCCAACAAAATCCCTTTTTCTATTGTCATTTTCTCATATACTTCTGTCGCTCATTCTGTTGTCTTTGGTTGCATGCCAGCCTGACAACCCCGAAAAAACCCATTCTGAATCGGTTATTGATGACTCCTATGTGGTATACTGGACGGAGTTATTGGGTACTCTGGACATTGAATTCCCAGCCAAAGAAGTCCATATCCTGCTATTCAAAATGGAGCAGAAAGCAGAAATCTGGGTAGTTGGTAAAGACGACACTCCCATCCTTTTGGAAGTTCATGATATTGAAACTACTTCTTCAGAAAAAGGCCCTCTACTATATGAAGGCCAGCCCAATTTTCCGGAAGGAAAATACCTGGTGGATGCAGCCATTTCAGATGGAGAGGTCGTCTATTTAAAACCAGATTTCCCAAACAGTTTTGATCAACGGAAGGCCAAAGCAGATAAACGCAAGATGCCTAAGGAAGGGTTCTTTATTGCTTCCGCACAAATGGAAGGCACGCATACAGCAATTATGGAAGAAAATACTTTGAACTCAGTCATCAATTTAGTAATTTCAACCAATCATTCGGAAATTATTGTTTTTCCGGAAGACCCCCGCCCTAACACACGCTTCAAGCCTTGCTATCCCTGTACGGAATGGTATGTGGAGTTGTACTCAATGCTGGAGGAAACCCTTCGTAAGTATTGAATTACTACAGTTGTTATGACATATTGAATACGTGTATCTTGATTTAAAACCTTAAAAAACAATTCATTAACACCTAATTGCATTGGGATGAAAAAACTTTACTATTCTCTAATTTGGGTTGCCATTTTTGCTTTTGCCTCAACACAAATTGCAGCTCAACCTTCTTATTGCCTTAGACTGGTTCAAACGAACGTTACTGCTACTACCGTGGAAATTGATATTCAGATTCAATTCTCTGCAACTTCAGGGCTTGGCTCCTCCAACCTACAGATCCTTTACGATAACACAAGGCTCACTTCGCCGATATTAGGCACAGATGCCATTCCTCCACCTTTTTATTCAGCATCTACAGTGACCTCGCCAACCACCTCCAAGGTATCTTACAATATTGAATTGCTGGTACCAAATTTCGGAATTATGGTTGAAACCCCAAGTGCGTGGACTTCGGTAGGGACTGTTGTATTTACCTATTCAGGGTCCACCCCTACTACTTTGACCTGGTCATATACAGGAACGACCACAGAAACCGTAGTTTTTGATCATAATGAGATGGATCAGCTTTTTGCTACCTCATCAGGCGCAGCTTGTTTGCAACCGGTAACCCTGTTCTCTGTCCTCCCCATTGAACTCTCATCTTTTGAAGCTGAATGGCTCAATGATAACCAACGGGAAGCCAAACTGGACTGGACCACCCTTTCGGAAACAAATAATGAAAAGTTCGAGATCCAGCGCAGTTTCGATGGACTGACTTGGCGCGTTTTAGATGAAGTACCCGGTTTGGGTAATTCATCAGAGCCTCATAGCTATTCCTATATAGACGAGACAGTTGGAGCCGAAATGTCCAACGACTTTGTTTATTACCGAATCGCCCAGATCGATTTCTCAGGCCAGGTTACCATGTCTGAAGTCAGAGCCTTGAACAAAAGTGTTAGTGCTGAGGATGTTTCGGTTTTCCCAAATCCATTCACTGATGGTATTTCCATGCTAATTCCTCAAGAAAAACTTGGAACTGAAGGCGGTCAAATCAGCATTGAGGATATTGCCGGAAGGACAATTATCACTAAATCAGTTGAAGGTGCATATACTGATCAACTTATCAGGTTTGATGATGTTGAAACGCTTGTTCCTGGCATTTATATTATTAAATTTGAGTCTGGAACAAATGTTTTCAGTCGGAAAATAGTCAGACAGTAGTGCTTTGAATCTGGCTTTCGCCGAAAAAGCCATTTGCAAAGAAATTACAAAAGATTAAAATGCTCGATGATGCTCCAATCCAGCTAAATGCTGATTTCCAATATGCTTTAGATGCATTGGAAAAAGGAGCCAATATGTTTATCACCGGAAAAGCCGGAACAGGAAAGTCAACCCTGCTTCAGCTTTTTCGGGATACCACAAGGAAAAAAGTCGTAGTGCTGGCTCCCACAGGCATCGCGGCCCTCAATGTAAAGGGCCAAACCATCCATTCTTTTTTTGGTTTTCCACCAAAACCGATCACTAAAGCCGACATCAAACAAAAACGATATAGAGGTTTATACCAAAAGCTGGATGTCATGATCATTGATGAAATATCTATGGTCAGAGCTGATATGCTGGATAATATTGACCATTTCCTGCGCATCAACAGAGATATGCTTGATGAGCCTTTCGGTGGCGTTCAGGTTGTATTCTTTGGAGATCTTTTTCAGTTGCCGCCCGTCGTCAAAAAAGAGGAAGCTGAGTACTTTAGAACTAATTACCAAAGTCCGTATTTCTTTTCTGCAGATGTCATGCAGGAAATCGAACTTGAGCGACTGGAACTCAGCTTTGTATACAGGCAGGATAACCGAGCCTTTATCCGGCTATTGGATAATATCCGAACCAATTCTCTCGATTATGATGACCTGGAAGCTTTAAATGAACGATATTATAAAGAGCTTTCCGATTACGAGATGGAAGGCCATTTTATTACCCTTTCAGCAAGAAATAATGAAGTTGACCGCATTAACCACCAACAATTGTCAAAACTACAGGGCACTGAAGTCACCTTTACAGGGAGAGCTGATGGTAATTTCACAGAACGCCTCTTCCCTACAGATATCATTCTTAAATTACGCGTCGGTGCTCAGGTTATGTTTGTGAAGAATGACCCCAAAAGGAGATTTGTAAATGGAACGATCGGCACAGTAACACAATTAACCCAGGACCAGATCAAGGTAACCATTACCGACGAAGAAGGCAACCCAAGAGGTATCAATGTCAAAAAAATGGATTGGGAGCTTATTCGCCACAAGATAGATGACGATGGCAATATCGGCTCTGACACCATTGGCACTTTTGTGCAATACCCACTCCGGTTAGCCTGGGCCATCACTATTCACAAAAGCCAAGGGAAAACATTCGACAAAGTAATCATTGATCTTGGGAAGGGATCATTTGCCCATGGTCAGACCTATGTGGCCCTGAGTCGATGCACCAGCCTGCAAGGTGTTGTTCTCAAACAGAGAATCAGACCCAGGGATATAATGCTTGACCCGCGGATTGTAGAATACAATGAAAGTCAATATTAATTCAGTTTTTGTCGAAAAAACATGAACTTTAACGGTAAATTTGATTTATTCGGTCAAATTTTTTCAACTTCTTCACTATTTAACCTGTTAAAAAAGCAAAAAAATAACTCATGAAAGGTAACAAACTTGTATCCTTAGGAATAATGGCCTTCATCGCACTTATCCTTGTGGTGGGGCTTTCAAACAGCATTTTTTACACGATTGACCCCGGTGAAAAAGGTGTACTTTTTAAGCGTTTTGGCGGTGGTCTTGATAAAGAAAATATCTTCGGCCAAGGTTTCCATATTATCTCTCCATGGAACAGGATGTATCGTTACGACGTCAGAACGGACGAGGACTTTGAGTCAATGGAAGTACTTTCAAAGAATGGTTTGACCATTAAAGTAGAATTATCTTACCGTTACTCTCCTATGCCAGATAACATTGGCTTCCTGCATGATGAGATCGGTTCAGACTATAAGGCAAGAATTATCATGCCTGAAATACGTTCTGCTACCAGGGAGGTTATTGGTAAATATCTCCCTGAAGAACTCTATTCCACAAAGCGTGAAGCCATCCAAGACGAGATCTTTACTAGAACTTCAGAAGCAGTTGGTGAAAAGCATATTACCCTTGATGCTGTCCTGATTCGTGAAGTAGCACTTCCCGAATCTCTCCAGGCTGCTATTGAGCGAAAGCTAAAAGAAGAACAAGAATCTCTACAATACGAATTCCGTCTGGAAAAAGAGCGTAAAGAGGCTGAGCGTAAAGTTATCGAGGCCCAGGCTAAAGCAGATGCGAACCGTATTCTAAACGCGAGTCTTACCGACAAAATCCTGCGTGACAAAGGTATTGAAGCTACACTCGATCTTGCCAATTCACCAAATAGCAAAGTCGTAATTGTAGGTGGAGAAGGTGGAGGACTTCCACTTATCCTGGGTAATTAATCGCAGAAAAGTGTTTTGAAAATCGCAGTTGGAAAAGAAAATATCCAGTTGTCAATTTTCAACAAAAATAATTTCTAAAACAGCTGAAAAAGCAATCCCCTTCTTTCTGTATGCGGGTTGCTTTTTCAGCTGTTTTAGTTTTTTTACTATTTTAGCAATGAGAACCTAAATCCATTGCTATGAAAAGAGAGGAAGCACGGCAAAAACAAAAAGAATTCAGGCGTAAATTCAAAGCCAGTCAACAAACGGAAGGCAAGAAAATATTTCGAGTCGTCTTACTCATGACCGTTGCCCTTTTGGTCATTTTATTTCTTGTCTTCAGATCAAATCTTACTGGGTAAGGTACTTAGTCCTTCCGAAGCAGGTAATATTTAACAGGCTCCAGACTTTCTGAGGCCCTCCCCACTATTGAATCAACTTTGAGTTCATTAAGCAGAATGGTGTCTTTTTGTAAGGGCAGTAATGGGAATATTTTTTCGCCTACCAATGCGGCATAAGGATCTTCTCCTTGAATGCCATCGATAATTTTCTGGTGATCCTTTTCATGGAAATATGAGCCATCCCAATGCTTGCTTAGGTAAAATGCAAGGCTAGGGTCCTCAGGGATATCATTGGCCAAAGCCAAATTTGACTGATCCTCGAGTACATTATTGACGATTATACTTGTCGTTCTGTTAATTGAGCGCTGACTATCCAGTAATGGCACGATTGCCCAATAAGACAAAAATGTAATCGCCAGTCCAAATGTCAAAGAAGCAGTTATACCCTGCCTGAAGTTTTCCGAAAACAAGCTAATAGCCGCAAATAAGCCAACTCCCCACAAGACTGTTCCGGCCATAATCGCACGCATAAACCCCGGGCGACCAAATAATTGGTAAGCTCCAAGAATAATGGCTACAACAACCACAAACATGATTACCATAAAGAAAATCGAAGATCCCTTGATCCACTTCAGGTAAGGGCTTTTCCCTGATAGCAAGCCTTCCACCTGGTAAGCGATCAAAATAGCTATCGCAGGATAGGCACCTACAGCATATGCAGGCAGTTTACTAGGCATTATCTCATAAAAAATCCAACCGCACAAGAGCCATCCCCCCAAGAATAGCGCCTCCGTTTCTTTTTTTCGGATATGAACCCACAAGTCTTTTAAAGCAGCCGGGAAGAAAGCAATTACCGGTAAAAAGGCTAAAATCATCACACCAAGGTGATAGCCCGGAGGACCTGTCTGACCAAGCACGGAACCGCCTGCTCGTTTCAGGATGTACCAATCAATCATAAACTGCACCGTCTCACCCCCATCTTTCTGCCAGGAAAAATATCCCCAGGCAAATAAAGGGAGCAAAGCCAATGGCAGAAAGAACCAGGGATGAAGCCTAACAGCATTGGTCCTTGTTGATTTAAACAACAACAGAAAAAACCAGGTACCACCTGCCATGATCAGAATGGGCGGACCTTTGACTAATAATCCCAAGGAAACTGCAGTCCAAAATAAAGCACCGATTTTCCAGTTCGGAGTTTTTATGAAAAGAAAGAGCGAAAGCGCAGCGACTGTCTCAAAAAACAAAAGCGTCATATCTGTAACCGCCATTTTAGCCAGGCTGGGAAACAATAAAGTACTGCCAAGAATCATGGCTGCCATCATGGCTTTAGGTCGGCCAAAACCCCTTCCCCCAAGGAATACAATCGCCAGCAGCGTCAATAGGCTAAAAATTACGGATGGCAACCTGGTGGCAAATTCATTCACCCCAAAAATCTTGTAGCTAATGGCAATGGTCCAGAAGTGAAAAGGAGGTTTCCAGTGTTTTTCAGACCAAAAAAAGTCAGGATTAACCCAATCACCAGACTCGATCATATTAAGCGCGAACCCTGCATACGCGGCTTCGTCTTCGTCCCATAATGCCATTTGAGGGTTATACAACAAAAGGTTACCCAGCAGTATCAGGATAAAAAAGCCAAGGAAATATTTCTGACTCAATACAGACTCCATAACCTCAAAGGTAAAGTAAAGGGACAGGAAAAATTAGAAAATAACACTCATATTCTCTGACAATAACCTTTGTAAGCCCAATATGATTAGAATAATATTTTACCAAATTTTGACTTATACAAAACCCCAAATGGATTTGCCAAAGACTATAATTAAACTATATTACGTTTGAATTGATATTCTCAATTTCAAGCTTTTGGTTGGGACCAGAAGTTTGAACTAATTTCCAAATAACGAACAACCGCGCCTGGTAATAAACAGACCTGGATTATGCCCGACGACGATTCCATTATTTCTGAAAAGTCAACGACTAAGAAAGATTCGGTTCAGGACCCCACCCTGACAGATGAGCCTCTTGAGGTGACCAGGGAGGAAGTCAGGAGGTATGCCCATTTTTTTCAGCCATTTGATAATGACCCTTTACAGGAAAAAACGTTGCGTGCCCTGGCGCATGGTGACAAACACATCGTCACAGGAGCCAATGGAACCGGCAAGGCGCATACCCTTTCTGCTATTGTATCCAACCTGCTCTCCCAGGGAAAAAGATGCTTGGTGGTTGGCAATAATCCATTCGATCTTCAGGCTGTAAAAAGTCAATTATCATCAATTGGATTAACAGAGCTTTGTCTGATCATTTCAGAACCAGAACTCGAGCGGAACCACTTTATTGAAGAGATTAAGCATAATGCAGCTACGGCCAAAAATCCTGTCAACTTTGATGCTGATGCTTATGACTTGTTAATCTCGCTTTGCCTGAGAGATGAAGTTCGTTTAAAAGAAATCCATACCACACTTAATAAGGTAATCTATGAAGATGATGCCTGGGCAGGTATGGCTGGAAAATTCCTGGAAAGCCATCATATCCAGGAACGAAGCTTGTTAAACAGTATGTTGAGCCCTGATGGATTTACATTTTCACCGGAGTCTTATGAACTTATGGTAGAAGCTATCCAGGAATGTGAACGGCTTTACAAAGACCTAAATACGCTCAAACATCCACTTGAAGCACTCAATAACAATATATTCCAGGACAATAGCGAGGAAGAGGCAATAGAACATACTGAGTTTGAAATACAGAAGTTTGAACAACGTGCCGGTAACTTGTACCATCGCTTTATCGGGATGCTGGAAAATTATCGTCAGGAACTTAACAACCACTACACTGATTATTACGAAACCCTGAGAGAAAAAAGCCTTTCCATTAAAGCAGGGATTAAGGATTACAGTAATCAGTATGGTACCGATTTTCAGGATGCTGATGCCATCACCAATACAAAGCTCAAGCTACAGGGGCTTTTTTCAAAGCGCCCAAAAAATATTCTGGAAACCAAAAAGATGGTACTTGAGCAGTACGAAAAGTTGAAAAAAGACCTCAAGCGCAGGCCGTATTTTGAATTTTCGTTTGACGACATCAAATCAAGTGGCTCGGGTTTCGAAAAGATAAATGGCAGTCTTGAAGCATTTGACGAAAGCCTGAAAACATGGAGTCAAACCATTCCGAAAGAAGTGGATAATAAAGTTACCTGGCTGAACAGTACAACCGTTATCAAGCCTTTATCAAAGTACCAGGAACTTGTTGAAGAACTCGAAAAAGACTATGCAGAATTTGTAACTGAATTCAATGAATCAGAGTTATTTGAAAAACAGTTTACAGCAAAAGCAGGTCCGCTAAAAGAAAAGCTGGAATTTCTTTCGAGTGTTGTCGACCAGATCGAGCTCATAAAATATAACCTTCAGGATTTTGGAAAATTCTTCCCATGGAAACATTACTGGCTAACGATTTCAGGGATGCCCCAAAAACTCGTTGAAGCACTCATTAAGGTAAGACCATCGAATTGGATAGCTGCATTTGAAAGTTGGTTTTTCCACCATCTGCTTGACCGCAATTACGATGAGACAATTCCAAATTCCGGACAACTGCTACATCAGGCCACAGAAGATCGAGGGCGCTTAAATAAGCTCATGCCCAAAAAGATCCTCGCAGCTTTCCGGTCGATGAGGAATGAACGGTATGATCTGCTCAAACAAGTCAACAAGCCCCTTTTTAACAAACTCTTTTCGAAAAAGAACAAAGGCATTATTGCTGAAACCACTCTCGGCGACCTCATGCAAGAAGATATGGCGACTACAACCGCCTTTTTCCCTGTTTTGCTCATGAGCCCCAAAGCAGCTAACAACATACTCGCCGGATCAGCAGACAACTTCGACCTGGTTGCTTTCAGCGATGCCGGACAGATGAATTTCAAGGACTGTGTCAACTTATTGAACCAGGCCGATTTGAAATTCCTTTTCGCCAATCCGCATTACAGTGAAGTGATCGCTTCGGCCCTTGGAAAAGGCCAGAAAACCCTATTGCAATATGGAAGGGAAATGAAATTCATGGAGCATAATCTGCCTTATTATCACCATGATATGACGCCCTTTGTTGGCCTTTTGGAGCGCAAGGTCTTTAACGCCGAATTCAAAAAACTGCCCAAGCCAGAGAAGATCCCTGAAATAAGGTATATGACTGTGCAGGGCAATTACTTCCCTAATAAAGCCACTAATGAAGAAGAGGCCCAGCAGATTCTGGCACTGCTTTCGGAAGTAAAACCATTGGTAGGTAAGCAATATCCTGCTGTCGGCATAGTTTGCTTTACGGCTGCACAAGAAGAACTCATCAATCGTTATTTCAAAAGAATAAAATTTGAAAAACAACAAGGTGTAAAGGTAATTTGGAGGCTGGAAGAAGCAGGGATGTCTGTCTGTCCGATATACGACCTGAATCAATACGCTTTTGATATACTGTTTGTTTCGACAGTTTTTGATACCTCGAATAATGAGTTGACCAAAGACTTTCGATCACTCGACAGACCGCTTGCACTTTGCGCTTTCCAGGATTTGCTGATGTACCCGGCAAAACAACTCACAATCTGCACTTCAATTGAACCTGATTTCCTGAGGTCTCACTTGCCCAATGAGGAAGATGAATATACTGGTCTGCATATTCTGGCGGACTATCTAGATTTGGCACGTGACCTGAGTCGATTCCCCATGGAGCCAATCCCGCTCCCTTTGGCCACTACTTATAGTGGTCAGGAAAGCCACGACGAATCCAGGTTATTGCTTATCAGGGAAATTATTGAGTCTATTTGTTTGTATATTGATCCCGAACGCGTTGAGTCTCATATGTCGATCGGGTCTGTTCCGCTGGACCTTGTCATTCATCCGTTGTACGAAAAAGAACCACCGATCGCCATTCGCTGTGACGGGTTCTTTACTTCTGAAACTCCGGGTGCCTATTTGTGGGATCACCAGGTGGAAACCATGCTGGAAGAGGCAGGATATTATTTCATCCCGATTTGGTCGGTTAATTGGTGGCGTCAGCCTGTTGATGAAACCCGACAACTGGTTTCTGAAATCCTCGAGCTTGATCAAAAATACGATCGTGAACCAAGAGTGATCAAACCAGGTCTGGAAGAAAACATTCCCTGGGATAGTACCTGACCTTTAGCTTACGCCAATCCCATTGTATAACATTTCCCGTTGCTTTTTTACTTTTTCGGAAGTCAAGAACTCATCAAATGTCATGAGTTGATCGATCATACCATTAGGGGTAATCTCAATAATCCTATTAGCAACGGTTTGTAATAGTTTGTGGTCGTGAGATGTAAATATCAAGTTGCCTTTGAACGTTTGTAAAGCATCATTCAAGGCTGTGATAGATTCCATATCAAGGTGATTGGTCGGTTCATCCATGAGCAGGAAGTTTGGATTAGCTAACATGATTTTTGACATCATGCACCGCACCTTCTCTCCTCCTGACAAAACACCCGCTTGTTTATGGACTTCCTCTCCTGAGAATAACATCCGTCCCAGGAAGCCACGGATAAACTGTTCATCTTTTTCTTCAGAATATTGACGCAACCAGTTGATCAGGTCAATATCATTTTTTCCTGAAAAATAGGTTTCATTTTCATTTGGCAAATAGGCGGAGGTAATAGTTTGACCAAATTCAAAATAGCCTTCGTCTGGTTGGCTTTCTCCTGCAATCACCTCGAAAAATGCAGTTAATGCGCCTGGTTCACGGCTGATGACGGCGATTTTATCTCCCTTATTCATCATGAATTCGATCTGGCTGAATAGGAAATCGCCTTGCTGACTCTTTTTAGCGAGGCCAACGACGTTGAGTATCTGGTCGCCTGGTTCGCGCTCAGGCTTGAAGTGAACGAATGGGTATTTCCGGCTTGACGGGCGAATTTCTTCAAGGTTCAGTTTTTCTAATGCCTTTTTACGGCTTGTAGCTTGTTTTGACTTCGAAGCGTTGGCGCTAAACCTTGCGATAAACTCCATTAACTCCGCACGCTTGGCCTCAACTTTCTTATTCTTTTGGGCCATCTGTCGCAGCATTAACTGTGAAGTTTCATACCAGAAAGTGTAGTTCCCGGTAAAAATCCGAATTTGGGCAAAATCGATATCTACCACATGGGTACATACCATATCGAGGAAGTAACGGTCGTGAGAAACCACGATCACAGTATTCTTATAATCTGCGAGGAAATCAGCGAGCCAGGTTACTGTTTCGGCATCAAGGTCGTTGGTTGGCTCATCGAGTAACAGCAATTCCGGGTCACCGAAAAGTGCTTGTGCCAGTAGCACTTTTACCTTTTCCGCCCCGCTGAGTTCTTTCATCTGCTTGTTATGCAAATGTTCTTTTACACCGAGGTTGCTCAACAACTCTGCAGCATCAGACTCTGCGGTCCATCCGCCCATTTCACCAAACAGGTTTTCAAGGTCTGCTGCTCGTAGTCCGTCCTCCTCGGTCGCATCAGGATTCATGTAGATCGCATTCTTCTCGGTCATGATATCAAACATTTCCTTATGCCCCATAATGACGGTATCTAACACCTGCTCTTCCTCAAATTCGAAGTGATTCTGCTTGAGCACTGCCATACGGTTGCCTGGCTCAAGAGAAACATGCCCTCTGGTGGCATCAATTTCACCGGAAAGGATTTTCAGAAAGGTGGATTTTCCGGCACCATTGGCACCGATGACACCATAACAGTTACCGATAGTAAATTTGAGGTTGACCTCATCGAAAAGAATGCGCTTGCCGTATTGTAATCCGAGGTTGCTAGCTGAAAGCATAAGTTGTTATTTTTTCCATACCGGAATGTTGTAAAAACGGCGCAAAGGTAAGGATAAATGCAAAGAAAGTCTATCTTTTTTTCTTTGCGGGAACTAATCTTTTTTCAAAAACATTATTTATCCATAATTCAACATGTAAATTTCATTTTTCAACCATGTTACCTTACAATCTACATATTATCTCCAGCAAACGAGGCAATAAATCAATGCTGATACCATCATCCCTACTCCCCTCTTTCAGGGATACCGATGGTAGTGTATTTGTTGCCAGTACAGGAGATAAATGTGCTTTTGAAAGCAAAACAGATTGTATCTCCTAGTCCACTTCAAGGACATATTCTTTTTCACTTACTGACATTTTCAGGCTGCCTTGTGCAGGCTTTTTGACTATTTGGGCTCGTAGCTTAGCAGGCAGAGCATCCCGCTTTTAACGGGAGTGGCGTAGGTTCGATTCCTACCGGGCTCACAATACCTCAAAGGAGGATTGCTTTTTTAAATTGGATTGGGGAATCGACAATAGCGGTTAAGTCGGTTCCCCACAATTTTTTTATTTCGGTTTGGAAATGTTGAGTGGATGAAGGAGGTTGATAGACTATTGGGCTTAACAAACGACCCCCAATGCAATAGCCAACAAAAAGAGTCTATTAGTACAATAGCACATCCATAAATGCGTATTACTTTATTTTTTGGGCAGTAAAACTTGTTTCACCCATGAATAAAGAAAGGCTTTCTGTGGCTTTTTTATGGTCGATATTAAAAACACAACGAATATCCTGACCTTCTATCCAAAACTTGTTTTGTTCATAAGATAAAAGATTCATTTTCATTCCGGGTGTGTCAAGGCTGGGGGTGCGCTCCAGGATAATGGCTTTACCTTCCCTGAAAACCTTTAGAAAGTTTGTGTCACTCATTTTATACGAACCGACGTATTGATTCAATCGTTTCCTGCCTAGTTTTACGGTCTTTATTTCTGATAGCCCTTTGTTTATATATTCTGCTTCAAATATATTTTCACGTCCCTTATAAAATCCATCTTCGTTTACCGTAAACCAGGTGGAATTGGTATCAGCCGCGTAGGCTGGCGTAAACACATCCACCAATTGGGTGAATGCATTTGGCATGATCGAGTGGATATTGCCTTCATGTGCAGTAAGGATGCTCACATCTCCTCTCTTAATAATTTCATTCCCTACTTCCCTGATGGCAACCTTTTGCATTACTTCTTTCCGGCCATTGGTGATTATTTCCCTTGTGGTTGTTAGCTGTTCTTCTATTGAGTAATTTTTGGCCAATACATCACCAGAAACAACATTAATCACCCCTGTCATATCCGGATGATCGTGATGTGGGATGTATTCACCTTTTTCGAATTGAAACAGCGAAACCTGGAAATCTACTTCCATATGTAAACTTGCAGCTTCAAACCAGTTTGGTGTCTTATTTTCATAAGCCTCAATTTCTTTTTTGATATTATCATATTCCGGGAAATTACACTGCAGAAGTAATTGTTTCACCTGTTCAGTATACTGTTTTTGGTTCCAATATGGCTGGTGTTGGGTTTTTGCTAATTGCGTAAGGCGTTCCAGAAAAGCATCCCAATTGAGGTTGGTATCATTGTTCCAATTCCCAAAATGGGCATTAGCCGATTGTGCATATGCAGAAATGGCATTCAGTTGTAAAGCTATTCCTGCAAATCCCAAAGCACTAAGCTTGATAAATTCTCTTCGTTTAAAATCATCCATAATTTATTTTTTTGGTAATTGGTTTATTTGCTTTTATCGGCAAGGGTATGTATTATCTAACTCCATTTTATTAAGATAACGGAATATTGAAATCTATTGGTTGTTTTCCCGTCTGAAATGAGGTTTGATCAATGTGTCAATACTGATTATAATTTATGGCCTGATAAAATTATGGTTTGATCATAAAAACCACGGGACGAACCATCAGATCTTTTCATCCAAAGTGAGTCTAATTCGTAGAAGTTTCCTCTCATTGTGCGAGTCGTATGATCTGAATTATATTTCCAGAGGAAGGAAGAATCAGTCCGCTTCATAATACATTCTAATCCCCAAATATGTATTTCGGCTGTAGAGTCAGTTAATATATTATCGTTTTGTCTTATTTCAACTAAAGCTGTGTCAATCAAATCGAAGGTATCTTTGTGGTTGGTGATCCAGTCATGATAGGCTCGATAGCCTGAAAGTGCATATGTCCCCTCAAATGGTTCCCTCCATTCTTCAAATTCACAATTCACTCCTGAAAAACCATTTGGACATTCGCAAGTTCCTTCCATGCATACACCCCCATTTTGACATCCCACACTTTGAGTGATGCAGAGATCCTCAAATTCACAATTCACTCCTGAGAAACCATTTGGACATTCGCAGGTTCCTTTCATGCAAACACCTCCATTCATGCATATTACATCCTCACATGGGTTATCACAGTAAGAGAAAATTACTATTGACATTGAAACCACAATCCATAATTTAAGAGAAAGATAAATTCTTCCCATATGACATTGTCTTTAGTTACACTATCCGTTCTGTATAAAGATCATTCTTTTCTTCAATTGCTGCAAACCTTGACAATTCTAAGGTTTACCAAGATTCTGAAAATCCTTGCCGGAGTTGGAGGTGCTTTTATTTTCGTCATCTGGTAGATAAAATCAATGCTTCTTAATTGCAAAAAAGGGGGTATTAGTCTAGGCCAACAAGTCAGAGCTCGTTCAAAAAATCCACTTTGCAAGATGTGGTTAGGCGAAGAGTGGTGATCAGCCCAAACTATTGTATTATCGTAAATAATATATATTCTAGTTAACGATTAGTCGCTTAGATAATTTACGATTGTCAGCAGTGGTCAGTTTCACGGTATAAACCCCGGCTGATAAGCCTCGAACCGAAAATTCGAAACGATCAGCCTCCATCAGTTTTTGGGTATAAATGGTTTGACCCAGTGTATTGATCAATTCAAACTGAATAATGGACTCTCCCTGATCCACGACATTGATAATTACTTTTTCGAAAGCGGGATTAGGGAATAATGAAATAAAACCAGTTGCTTCCTCTACATTGGTAACTGGAGTGGCACTGTTGACTGTATTGTCTCTTGAGACGATCCAAAGTTCAGGATCAAATTCTATCGATTCCACCTCAAAAGGTAATGCCACTGAAAATAGCTCACTTGAAAAAGTATGGTCAAACACCACAATTGAATCAACCCCATCTCCAATAAACTGAACAGGAATAGGCATTTCAAAGAAATCTACTGAATTATGCGAGGTGGTCTGATCTACCTGCAGGTTGACCAGGCCGGCGGTCTGGCTCCAAACCAGGTGATAACTGGGATACCCTTCTCCATAGAACCAATCCGCAAAAAACTCATCGAAATCAATACCACTTTGCAATTCTAAATGGTCTTGAAGATCATCTGTGATCGCATAACTGAATTCCAGATCGGGATCATTAAGATAATTACGACACGCCTGAAAGAAATCACCATCTCCCATTACCCAGCGCAACATATGAAGAATAAGCGCACCCTTTGAATAAGATAACCGACCATTAAAGATCCGGCTAACTTCACTGGTGTCTGTTACAAAGGTCGACCCATCCGGTTCGCTGGTCACCTGATCGATGCGATTGGATTTAAATAATTCCCAGGTATTAGGATCGAAATTTTCCCAATACAATCCCGTAAGGTAAGTTGCAAAACCTTCGTTCAGCCAGATATCCTGCCAGCTCCCGCATGTCACTTTGTTGCCAAACCATTGGTGCGCCAACTCATGAGATAATAAACTGTAACTATAAGTGCCCATAAAACTCATGGTCTGGTGTTCCATACCGCCGCCCCAGCCAAACTGGGCATGACCATATTTTTCTTCAGCGAAAGGATATAAACCGAATAGCTCATTGTACAAGTTCATCATATTGATCAACCTTGTACTTTGGGATTGAAGCAAATCCAGATCTTCCGGATACACATAATTTAGGACCTCGATAGAATCATTGCCATCATCATAGTGTATATGATTAGTAAACACCGCATAATTCGTTACAGAAATGGCTATTAAGTAAGCAGGTATCGGAAAGCGATGTTTCCAATGATAGATCTTATCTGGTCCTGTAGTAATCTCTCCAACCAGCAATCCGTTACTAGCCACCCGATATGCTTGCGGTGTTCGTACGACTACATCAATTGAATCAATCTTGTCAGACAGGATCTGCTTGCACGGCCACCAGTCTTTTGCTCCATATGGTTCGGAGAGAGTCCAGATGATAGGAACATCGTCATGTGTATCCTGTACGAATGATCCAAAGCCAGTCGTTTGGGGCATCCCCTGGTAGAAAACACTTACAGAATCCAATGCGTTTAACGGTGCAGGAAAGTCAATACGCAATACGTCAGGCTCTGGATTGGAGAAACTGACTGTGTCCCCATTATAGACAACTGAGTCTACAACAAGGCTATCAGACATATCAAAATGGATCGTTTGAAAGTCACTAACTAAGGGTTCAAAATAAGTAGTTACTGTCCCGTTAATATAGTACACCGCAGGATCAATCGCCCACTCAAGCCGATGGTATTTGATATCATAATCCTGGGTAAGGGTTGAAGCTGTGTTGGATTTCCCCAAATGTGCATCTCTTTCAGATTTTATTATTGCTTCTAACTCAGCTTCTATATCTTCGGAGACATTCGCTTGTCCTAACATTAAATTTAGGTTAAACCCAAAAATTACCAGCGTTAAAACCAACTTTGTACTTAGCTTCATATTCCTTTTTCTTTATGACCCTGATCCTGTGCAAAAACCACTATTCCAAGAAAATGAAAAAATTGATATTTCTATTCAGTTTTGCCATTAGTTTCAATTTGGCTTTTTCTTCTGACAATCCTGTGATTAAATCCGTTGACCATCTCACAGATTCCATTCAGGTGATCATGGAAGAAGATCAAATGGTTGGCGCGATCCTGGGCGTTATCCAGGGAGACAGTGTGCTTTTCTCTGGTGGTTTTGGATATGCAGACAAAAAGAACAACAGACTTGCAGATGAAAACACGCTATTCAGGCTTGGGTCAGTGTCGAAACTTGTTGTGGCTTTAGGTATCCTGAAACTTGTTGAAGACGGACAATTAGATATCAACGAAAACCTAAAGGATGTCGCCCCTGATGTACCATTTAAAAACAACTGGGAAAGTACAGACCCGGTAAAGGTTGTTCACCTCCTTGAGCATACTTCCGGGTTTGATGATGTCAAAGTCAACCGCTTTTGCTCTCTCGAACCCTTATCCCTTTCCGGTAAGGAGAAAATGCTGGCTCAAAAAAGTTCTCTTGTATGTCGATGGAAACCAGGGGAAAGATACGCTTACTCAAACCCCAATTACGCTGTGCTTGGTTATATCATTGAAAAAAGATCAGGCCTTCCATTTGAACAATACCTCAAGCAAAAGATATTTGATCCGCTTGGGATGGCCATGACGAATTTTGAATCCGGCAATCAAAAACCTGATATCAATACCAAAGAGTACAAACTGGAAAATGGGATAGTTGTTGAAGCTCCCTCAGTGAGTTTGTGGAGCGGTGCAGATGGCGGTATGTGGTCGTCAGCCAAAGATATGCTCAAATTGCTCAGGTTATTTCTTGATGATGGCGCTCCACTGTTTCAAGCCGAAACTATTAAGCGTATGGAAACCTCCTCCAGCTCGCTTGCAGCACGATCAGGTCTAAAGGCTGGTTACGGACTTGGTAATGGCGTCAACTACTTTAGTACAAAACTTCCTTATTTCGGACATGACGGTTATGTCGGCACCTGTCATTCTGGATTTTTCTATAACAGAGAACTTGACATCGGTTTTGTTATGTCTTCAAACAGGGAATACAATGGTCGACCGGCCAGACTAATTGCGAATTATTTATTAGACAGTTTCCCTCAAAATTACCCTGAACATATCCCATTGGACCTTGAAGCCATTCAACCTTATCTTGGGCAATACCAATTCGACAGCCCCAGAAACCAGATATCAGCTTTCAGGGAAAGACTGATGGATGCACCAGCGCTTTCTGTAAAAGACGGGAAACTGATCTACGATCCATTAATCGGACCCGCTTCAGAATTACATCAAACCGGACCTTTAACTTTTGCATGGAAAGACAATAACATCCCAAGGGTGATTTTAATGACCGATGAAGATGGTAAAAAAGCCTTATCAATAATGGGCAGGTACTATTCCAAAAGGTCAAAAGCAGGTGTAATTGGGTATAGGATATTGATTGCAATTTCCGCAGTCCTGATTTTGGCTAGTATTCCAGTTACAATATTGATGTTGATTTTAAAGATTTTCGGGAAAGTAAAAGACGACAAAATAACCGCTACAATTATTCCTGCTATCGCTCTAATAGGATTAATCATTAGTGTTATGAAACTCTGGGTTGTTCAGATGGATAACGTCAAATTGGCAGAATTAGCATCAATAAATGCAACTTCGATACTCATTTTCCTGGGTACCTCTATTTTTGGAATAGGAGTCTTATGTACTGGTATTGTAGCATTGAACAGCATGCTTAAATCCAGATTCACACTTTTCAATATTTATTACATGGCCACCTTTTTAGCGTTCGCAATTGTATTTTCTATTCTTTGGCAACATGGTTGGATTGGAATGAGAACCTGGAGTTTGTAAATTAGCTTTTCATAGAACTAATATTCAAATGGTCCATTACGAAAAGGGTTCGCTGACTGTTTTCCAATCTGCTTTGTTTAAAACAAATACGACTGTTGTCCAAACGGATGATCTTGTACTCGTGGCAGACCCTAATTGGCTACCACACGAAATAGAAGAAGTCCGGCAATATGTGAATAGCATCAGGCAGAACAAGCCGTTATTTTTGCTGTTTACCCACTCGGACTATGATCATATTTTAGGATATAATGCCTTTCCGGAAGCTACAGTTATTGCTTCCAAAGCTTTTGCAGACAATCCAAAAAAGCAAGAGGTCATAGAGCAGATCCTCCAATTTGACGACGATTATTATGTAGACCGACCCTATAAAATCGAATACCCGCAAATTGACATTCCGGTAACGGAGAAAAACAAGATTTTGGGCATCGGCAATACTAGGCTCCACTTCGAATTAGCACCCGGACATAATGCAGACGGCATATTTGCGATTGTAGAACCTGGTGGAATATTTATTGCCGGTGATTATTTGTCAGATGTTGAATTTCCGTTCATCTATCACAGTGTTTCCCAGTACAATCAAACCCTTCAAAAAGCAACCTTCATTTTTGAAAATCGCAAGATAAGTCACCTGGTTCCAGGGCACGGCAGTGTTTGTAATTCACCTGGCGGATTTGCCAAAAGGCTAAATGATTCAAAGGTGTATCTTGAGCGTTTATTGCAATCGGTTATCACTGGTATCTCTTTTGACCTTGAATCCTTGTTCCGGAAATACCATTATCCCAGATTGATGAAAAAATTTCACGATGATAATCTGGCTTTGCTAAAGACTGAAATAGCTGCCAATAAGGCTTAATATGTATAAATCCAAAATCATATCCGAGTTGTTCCGGCCTGTCAGCGCTATATACCTGGGGGTTTTCAGGTTGATTTTTGGCCTGGTTATGATGTTTCAGTTCCAATCTCATTTTATCAGGGTACAAGACTATGACCAGGAAGGGGTGACAAGATTTTTATACCCCGGTCTTGATTTCATTCCCGTGGCTAATGCCGACACGTTTCAGATACTACTATGGCTGGGCATAATCGGTGCTTTTTGCCTGTGTGCAGGCCTTCTGTTTCGATGGTCGACCACATTAGTCTTTATTATCTTTTCCTACATTCAACTCCAGGATGCACTCCATTATAATAACCACTACTACTTCTTTTCGCTGGTTTGTTTGCTTTTAATTTTCACGCAGGCAGATCAACGATGCTCTATTAAATCTTACTTGAATAAAAACAGAGCCAATCAAAGGGTTTTATTTATGGACTATTTCATACTTCAAGTAATGGTTTTTATTGTTTACTTCTATGGTGGTTTGGCAAAGCTAAATACAGATTGGTTAAGCGGCGCTGTTACCAAATTTATGTGGTCTGATATTGAAGAGTCAACAGCACTTGCCATCGCATGGAGTGGAATGCTTTTTGATTTGCTGATCGGGATTTTGCTATTTATCAAAAAAACGAGGTGGCCAGCAATAATCTTGGCCATTCTTTTCCATTTGACCAATGGGTTATTATTTTTTGGAGACATCCATTTGTTCCCCTGGGCCATGATTGCTGCTACATTGCTTTTTGTTGATCCGGATTGGTGGGATAGGTTTAAATTTCAAAAAGGAAAAGGTAAAAAGTCGGTTAGAAAAAATTCAAAAACAAATTCAAACTCAAAATCAAAAGGAAAAAAGTCATTGGACTCAGGCTCAGCGCCTATTAAGACACCGGGGCGATGGGTGGTAATCACACTATCGGTCTTTTTTGTATTTCAATTCATATTTCCACTTAGGCATTACCTGATTCCTGGCAATGTGGATTGGACAGGCCAGGGTCATTATATGGCATGGCGAATGAAGAGTTACCATAAAACTGTATCGCTCAACTTTTCCACTTACGATCAATCTGGCAGATTGGTAAAAGATTATCAAAACCTGGGGCTAAGCCAGGAAGCTGTGAATCGAATCGGGGCTTTTCCTCATTTAGTTTTACAGCTTGCCAAAGAAGTTAACAGACAACTCACTGATGGAGATTCTTCCCCTCCCAGACTCCAGGTCGATTACCTCGTTGGTTTCAATGGAAGACCGAGGCAGGCGGCCTTAGATAATGAAGCAAATATCGGCACTATTGCTTTCTCCCCTTTCGGGGAAAATGGCTGGATACGACCATTAGAATGAGCTAATCGTCGACCGTTAAAAAAAATTAAAAAAATTTCATCTTCGGGAACTTTCCTCGAAAGTCTTGCATTATATACAGTGTTTTAAGAAATCAAATTCCCTTATTGGGAAATATTTTAAACTAAAATTTAATGAAAATTACAGCAAAGGAAATTGGTGATTTGTACCCAATAGCTGGTTTTCATAAGTGTACTAGATCCTGGTTCTAGGTTAATCGCGGCAAGCTCCGCTCCTATCTTCAGCCAGGTACACTGAAAACCTGGCAAAATTCCAAATTTTTTTTCCCATTAAGGGGCTCAGACTTTGAGCACAGATGATCGTTTTTCGATCTAGCCATAGTCAAAACAATTTCACCAATCGAAAAGCGTCAAAGGAAAGCCTTTGACAATTACCATTTTTTGAAACTCCAAATAGTGCGCGGTGGTGTAAAGGCAACACACGAGGCTCATATCCTCGATTTCCAGGTTCGAGTCCTGGCTGCGCGACATGGAAAGCCTGTTATTCCGGGTTCCTGTGAATGCCAATGGGTATTTACAGTTACTTCCGGTGGCAGGGGACTTCCGGGCGGCTTACCGTCTTCAAATAATCCAGGTAACTGGGATAAACCCCGAATCTGTCGGCAAACGGAACGGGGGACTCCTCCTGCAGGGGAGTTTGAGTAAGCAAGCAGCAAACGTGCTAATCCCGCTATGTCAGGGGCAAACCGCTGAGACAGAAGGGCTTAACACAGCTCCGATTTAACTCGGAGCTTGAGGTGGAGACACCAATAGGGAAAGCTGTAGGGCAACGGTCGTAACAAAGCTATCCACTTTGTTAAGGGCTGGGTCCAGTACCAAAGACATCTGCCGGGCGACTGGTCGATATCTTGACATACCGTGGATCGGGAGATTCACAGGAAGGAGGTTGGTATTCTGAAGACAAAAACCTTCGGAGCCATCCCGAAGCCCTTCTTCCATTTGCCGTGTGAGCGCCTGTTAAGCGTGTCACTGGATTAGAGTTCCAGAAACGACAACTCAAATTTTAAGCGAAAGCTTCGGGCGTTGTAGTGTAGTAGATGCCTAAACCCATTGCCCTCCAAAACCGGATCAGTCCGGCCTTGGAGACAGATATGGGGTGTGTGAGCCCGCAAGGCTCTCATGCGCAGTATACATTCGCTCAGACCCGACCCCGGGCTTGATGACCAGGGGTCCGGCTGTTAATGGCGGAGGACCAACCTCCAGCTACTGTAAAGCGCAGCTCCGAGCTGCTATACAGGCCACGTCTAAGGTGCTGATCAGCTACAATGTAGACCTCTTTGAGGTCAGCCAAGGCATTGGACGGATACTCTTGCTCCGGCAACGCGGTGAGGGTGGAAAACCAGGAACACTGGATCGCAAATCCAGTCATAATCTGAGGAAGGTCCGTCTGCAAGTCGCTGTATTCTCAGGCGTAACTTATTTTTTTCAAAATTCCGGGTTTTGGGTTTCATAAATCGAACTTTAAACCCGGAACGAGAAATAAAAACCCTAAACAAACAAAGATATTTACCAGGTCTACAGTCGACCGCGACAACGGGTCTGTGGCCCTGGATCATTTTTTTATTTATTGGATTTTTCTTCAAAGCGTGTGAAGTCAAGGGCAACCGTTCTTTTTCATGCGCTTTTTTATTAGTATTTTGAGAAAAGACTGCTTTATTTGCTGCTTTATTATTAATACTAACATTTCGGGCATTGATCAATCTTCTACTCCTCCTCCTATTTTGGCTGCCGTCAAACACTGCTAATGGCATGTTGGAATGCACTGGCAATGATACTGAACCGCCGACTGCTTCTAACCCTGCCAATATTACAGCGGAATGTATTGCACCAGAACCTGACCCATCAGTTGTTACTGACGAAGCGGATAATTGTCCAGGACCTATTATTATTACATTTGTTAATGATGTTTCTGACAATAATACCTGTCCGGAGCTTATTACGAGAACCTATAGCGTAACCGATAATTCCGGCAACAGCATTACTGTTACCCAACTGATTACGGTTCATGATCTCACAGACCCTGGCATTGTTTGTCCGACAAATATTCAAATTGAAGCTGGTTCCTCTGAAGACCCTTCTGCAACCGGAAATCCTACTTCTGTTGACAATTGTGATTCGGATCCTGAATTTATTTTCTTTGATAACCTCATACCCGGAACCTGTCCAATAGTCAATACTATCGAAAGAAGTTGGGCAGCAGTTGATGATTGTGGTAACACTACTTTTTGTACTCAGCTCATTGACCTTCTCGATACCTCAAATCCTGTTATTTCCTGCCCTGCTACAACTACTGTTGAAGCCGGAGACCAGGAACTTCCGCAAGTCACTGGCTTCCCAACAGCAACTGACAATGCTGATCAAAATCTGG
Source organism: Bacteroidota bacterium (assembly GCA_039028895.1). Classification (GTDB taxonomy): domain Bacteria; phylum Bacteroidota; class Bacteroidia; order Chitinophagales; family Saprospiraceae; genus JAHDCJ01. The sequence continues at coordinate 62,736 of JBCCHF010000037.1, forward strand.
ATATTGATTATATTGATGATATCACCTTTACAGGAACTTGCCCGGTTTCAAGGATTATCGAAAGAACATGGACAGCAACAGATGATTGTGGCAATGCCTCCCAATGTGTTCAAACTATTAATACCACCGATTTAACAAATCCGGTAATCACTTGTCCTGCAGATATTACCATAAATGGCAATGAATCGGACCAACCTTCAAATACCGGGGAGCCTGTGGTTATGGACGATGGTGACCCCAATGTCAATGTTACATTTTCAGATAACGTCACTACAGTTGGAACCTGCCCGGCAATAAATATTATTGATCGTGTTTTTACGGCAACAGATATTTGTGGCAATACTTCAACTTGCAGTCAGGAGATTACAGTCGTCAATCTAACGGCACCTCAAGTCCTTTGCCCTGACAATCCTAATGGCGCATTACTTGATATTTTTGAAAATGAGCCTAATGAAGTAGCCTCTGACATTGGTGTGATAACCATAACCCTTGAAAGTAGCCTTGGAGGTTCGGTAGGCCTGCCTGCTTCCGATATGGTAGACCATTGGATTATCGATGACGGCACACATGGCGAGGTAACCGTTAGCTTCGAATTATCTCTGCACCCGCTTACTATTGCAGCTGTAACCTGTTACAGTGATCCTGAACGTACAATTATGATCACCTCAGAAGCGGTATTGCCTTTTGACCCGCCGATTACTGTCTCTCTTGACAGTACCTTATTTTACAGCCTGGTGATTCAAAATCCGTTGGCAGTAGGTGAGCCATATGACGTTTTGATAACTGGTCCGGCACTGGCATCTTCTACCAACGAAACGACACTTGAATGCCCGCCAAACTTTAACCCGGTGCCTGTAGGCCCGAATGTCCCGCAGCACCCCAGCATTCACCCAAATGCAACCGGGATGGCAAGCATTATCGGCAACCCTGGTCCAGGCGTCACCATTTCGTACCAGGATGTCCTGACCGGACCCACGCTGGAAAACTGTCCTGAAGTTTGGACAGTTGAACGAACATGGACGGCAATGGATGATTGCGGACAATTTACCACCTGTACAGAATTTTTCAATTTCAATGATTTTACCCAGCCGATATTGAATTGTCCAGACAATGTTACGGTTGACTCGGGCGCTGATACACAGCCAGCCTCTACAGGCTTTGCAACAGCTTCAGATAATTGTGACCCGAATGTCGATTTAACTTTTGCTGATGTGGTTTCAAACCCTGGCACCTGTATCGCGTTAACCTCAATTGAACGTACATGGACAGCAGTGGATGATTGTGGCAATGCCAATATTTGCACCCAGATCATTGACATTGGAGATTTTACACCTCCTTCAATCAATTGTCCACCAAATATTACGATAACTTGCATTGACGATGATCAGCCACCAGCCACTGGTACTGCAACGGCATTCGACCTGGTAGATCCATTGGTTGACATCACATTTTTTGACAATGTCAGCACAACTGGTAATTGTCCAGTTTTCGAAACGATTCAAAGAACCTGGTCAGCTATTGATAATTGTGGAAATTCTTCTCCTTGCTTACAGATTATCAACATAATTGACGACGATGATCCTTTGATCGCTTGTCCTGCTAATGTCACAGTTGAATGTGGCACCTCAATTAATCCTACCGAAACAGGTAATCCAACCACTTTTGATAATTGTGGCAACCTGCAAATCAGTTTTTCAAATAATACTACCAGTGGTTGTGGTGCAACTGGTACTGTTACTCGGACCTGGACCGCTACTGACATTTGTAATAACACTTCAAGCTGTGTTCAGGTAATTACTATAGAAGACACCTCTCCTCCAACCGTATTTTGTCCATTGGACATCACCATCGAGTGCGGTCTTCCAACTACCCCGCCAGCTACAGGCACAGCCAATGCAAATGACAATTGTGGAATGGTGACAGTCGATTTTTCAGACAGTACAGTCTCATCATGTGGGCTTTCAGGTGTAATTACCCGAACCTGGACTGCAATGGATGAGTGTGGCAACACGAATAGTTGTAATCAGATTCTTACGATTTCCGATAATGCAGGACCCATCCTTACCTGCCCGGACAACATCACTGTTGAATGTGGAACTTCTCTTGATCCGGGTGTTATTGGTCAGGCTACTGGCACAGATGCCTGTGGGACATTTCAGATCACTTTTAGTGATCAGACTACACCTGCTTGTGGGGCAACCGGTTTCATTACAAGAACTTTTACGGCAACTGACCAATGTGGCAATGTTTCTGATTGTGACCAAATGATCATTATTGAAGATCTAACATTGCCTACGTTGACCTGTCCTCCAAGCGTTAACCTGGAGTGTGGAGATGCGTATGATCCTAACGTAACGGGTATGGCTACCGGAACGGATGCTTGCGGTGGTGTCTTTATTTCCTTTACGGATGACATCGTCCCCAATTGCCCATCAGCACAAGTACTCTCAAGATTTTGGATTGGACTGGATGATTGTGGAAATATCAGTTCATGCATTCAAACCATCAGTTTTGGAGATCCTCCTCCTCCAGAGTTGACTTGTCCTTTTGATATTACCTTACAATGTGGGCAATCTATTGATCCGATAGATATAGGGGAAGCCACCACAATTCTTGGTTGTGGTAACGATCTGATCACCTATGAAGACGAGATTGCAGCAGGCTGCGCCCAGACAGGAATAATCACAAGAACCTGGACGGTGGTTGATGGTTGTAATAATGTGGTCACCTGCGACCAGGTGATAACCATAATTGACAATGCCCCGCCTGTAATTACCTGTCCTGATAATATTGTAGTCGAATGTGGTGATTCAACAGACCCATCAGCTACCGGCGTTGTAACAGGTACAGATGCCTGCGGGACAATCACTACCAGTTCCTCAGACTTCTTTGTTACTGGATGTGGTTCGTCCGGTACCATCATCAGGACCTGGACGGTTACCGATGAATGCAGCAATTTCCTTACCTGCCCCCAGTTAATTACCATCGATGATACTTCAGGACCTGCAATTACCTGCCCTGATAACACTGTTGTTTCATGCGGCGGTTCAATAGATCCATTGGATACAGGTATGGCTACAGCAGTGGATGCCTGTGGAACATTTACGATCAATTTTAGCGATGACGTGGTGCCGATATGCCCGGGGACACCCTCGTTAACAAGAACATGGACTGCGAATGACCAATGTGGTAATCAAAGCTCTTGTGATCAAATTATTTCTCTTGATGATTCACCACCTCCAGTGATTGTTTGTCCACCTGATGTATTTCAGGAATGTGGTCTTTCTATCGATCCGATAGATACCGGGACGGCAACAACGCTTTTCGGTTGTGGAGTTGTTGAGATTTTATATTTTGACAATTTCATCACGGTTTGCGGTGGTTCGGGCACAATTATCAGGACATGGTCAGGGATTGATGAATGTGATAACCTGGTAAGTTGTACCCAATCTATTATCCTGATTGATACAACACCACCTTCGATAACCTGTCCGCCACCGATAACAGTTGATTGCAGTGTTGCACTGGACCCGCCCATAACCGGGGATCCAATAATCAATGAGACTTGTGGTTCGTTTACCAAATTTTTCACTGATATGCCTGGTACCGGGTGTGGAGATTCTGGATTATTGATTCGAACATGGTCGGCAGTGGATGGCTGCAATAATTCTTCTAATTGTCAACAATTCATTACTGTAACAAGTGAAGTTTCAGTAGAAATAGTTTGTCCTTCTGATACTTCAGTGTTGTTTGGGAACTCAACAGATCCAATGGATTTGGGAGATGCCGTCTGGCCAGGAGGATGCGGCACAACTTCAATTAATTCATTTGATACAGTTTTTCCTGTTTGTGCTGATGCTTCCACTATTTTAAGATTATGGACTGGAACTGATGATTGTGGAAACACCAGTGAATGTATACAAAGGATTGATGTAGATGACCTCTCAATTATACAGTTATCTGCTGTGGTGACCAACCAGATGAATTTTTCAATGCCAGATGGGGAGATTGATCTTACTCCTTCCAGCGGAGCTCCGCAGTATTCCTATCAATGGTCAACAGGTGCCACTACAGAAGATCTTACAAATCTGCCCGGACCAATTGAATATTCCGTGACGGTGAGCGATCACACCGGATGTGAAGTTACAGCATCCTATTTTGTTGATTCCGAAGCAATGTCTGAGGTCGAACTATGTGTGTCTGTCTTTATGGCTAGTCTTTTTGATCCATTTGCGCTGCCTCCAACACCGCCAATGGTAACTACATTGCGGAATATGAACCTTATTCCGCTTGAGCAGCCATTTGATGAGGCACCCTGGAATTATAATGGACCTGAATCATTTCCAGATGAAGCTTCGGTACCGCCTGATATGGTCGATTGGTTATTATTGCGTTTAAGACCTCAATCTGACCCGACTCTCATTGCTTATGAAGCAGCAGTAGTCTTATTATCTGATGGGACTATAACCGACTTAACTGGTTCTCTTCCAATCTTAAGCATAGATCCTGTAGATAATTATTGGTTAGAGTTATCTCACTTAAACCATCTTCCAATTGTTACTGATGGTGCTTTGATCATTCCTGCACAGGGAGGGCAGCTTTGTCATGATTTCACATCTTCTATGTCTATGGCTTATAATAATCCTGCTTTGTCAAATGACCCTATGGCAGAATTACCAGGACTTGGCGGCGTCTCATACGGTATGATTCCGGGCAATGTCCAAAACCTGGATTGTAATGTAGATGCCAATGATCTTAACTTATTGTTTATCAACTACCTCACATCAGGTTCGTATACACCATGGGACATTAACCGGGATGGCAATGCGGACATTAATGATGTAAATATGTTATTCACTTATTATCTCAGCATTTGTCACAGGCCTTATTAATGTAAACTTTGAAACCAATTAATTCCTTGTTTTAACATTTTTACATATATTTATAGCTCGACAATGGTTCTCTGTACCGCAATTCTTTTTCATCATTGTCGCCCATAACAGCTATTAGACCTGGTTACACAATCAGGGAATAAAAGTATTCGCTTTACACTTCTTTACAGAAGTATTTTCATAGAAATATATTTTTTCACCCATAAAAAACAATTGTTATGGAAGGAATGATTGGAGAAATCCGCATGTTTGGAGGTAATTTTGCACCTCGTACCTGGGCACTTTGCCAGGGACAGCTTTTACCAATTTCACAAAATTCAGCATTATTTTCTATTCTTGGAACTACTTATGGTGGTGATGGCAGAACAACTTTTGCCTTGCCTGACCTTCGCGGAAGATGTGCTATTGGTCAAGGAAATGGACCTGGTCTTTCTGATCGCAGGTTAGGTGCAAAAGGTGGTACCGAGACTAATACACTCAATACTACTCAACTTCCAGCTCACACTCATAGTGCTTCTGGTACTGTAGAATTACAGGCCAAAAATGGCGCTGGCGACGAGAGCAACCCAGGTGGTGGCTTTCTAGCTACTGCAAATTCAGATATGTTTTCAGATGGAACAGGCCTGAATGCTACCATGGGTTCAAATCCTGTAAATGTTACCGTTGGAAATACTGGGAACAACCAACCAGTCAACAACATGCAGCCTTACTTGGCCGTGAATTACATTATCTGTCTACAAGGTGTATATCCTTCAAGAAGCTAATTAGCACTTTTGAAATAATTTAAAACCATGCTGGAAAAAGGAGTTATCTCAACTCCTTTTTCCGGCTTTTCCTGTTTTTAAAACCTCAAAAAACCATGAGATCTTTAACCTCCGTTCTTTGTACCCTTTGTTGTTTATTCCTCATTAACCTTCAGGCTAATGGCCAAGTTGTCCTCGCTCAGGAAAGTTTTGAAGCTGTGGGAGGCGATTTTGGTTTTACCGCTAATTTTGGTGGAGCATGCAACGATTTTTGGGATAGAGTTACATCAGACCCTTCCTGTTTTGGCAGCAGCCTTGATGGTAGTGCTGATGGGAATGCCTGGGTAGCTGGGGAAGATATTGATGCCGCTCTTGGAGCTAATGTTTTCGGAACAGTAACCCTCAACGCAGTGAATGTTACCGGTCAATCCTCACTAGATATACAGGTTGCAGCTAGTACAAGTAATTCTCAAGGATCCAGATGGGAATTTACTGATAACATTTACTTTGAGTACAACATGGATAATTCTGGATGGGTTATTGCCGGCCTGTTCAAGGGAGATGGGCAATTTGGGGGGTTCTTGAGGGAAGACACCGATCTCAATCCTGGTACAAACGGCCCATATGGGTTTACCGTAGCAAACGCAGGTTTTCAAGATTACACCTTTAGTATCCCGGTAACGGGTAATAGCGTCCAAGTTCGTGTAAGGGCTGATATTGATGGAGGCACCGAAGAAATAGGGATTGACAATATCAGAGTGCGAGGTATTATGTCTTCCAATGTGGCTCCGGTTTTGGCTAATATTGAAGGCGGCACCATTATGTATAGTGAAGGTGACCCAGCCACTCAAATCACGAACACCATTACTGTAAGCGACTCAGATGACACTGATCTTGAATCTGCAACTGTCCAGATTCTTACCAATTTTGATGGCTCAGAGGATGTACTGGCTTTCACACCCACAGGAGGCATCACAGGAACTTTTAACAATGTAACAGGAATTCTTTCATTATCAGGTACTTCTTCTCTTGCCAATTACCAGACCGTATTGCGATCCGTGACCTATGAAAATACGGATGCCAACGATGCCGATCCTGCAACCAGAACAATAAGATTTTCCGTAAATGACGGGCTGGATAATAGTAATTTTCAGTCAAGAGATATTTCCATCAGCACAAGTCTGAATTCGACCCCTCTTACTGTACCTTTCTGTGAAAGTTTTGAAACTAATGGAGAAGGCAGCAGGTATGAATCAAACAATTTTGTTGGTACTTGTCCGGTAATCGCAGAGCGTGGGCTTAATACCTCTATGGGGTTTGGTTGTTTTGCTGAAAATATTACAGGACCGAACGGAACTTATGTATTCTTTACTGAATCCACTACCAATATTCCAGGCTCCAGTAATTTCACACTTACATCTCAAGACATCGATATTTCCGGTCTGAATGACATGACACTTGAAGTCTTGTTAGGCATTAGTCGTGATACAGAGGATCGATGGGAAAGCACCGATCAATTCCGGGTAGAATATAATGTGGATGGAGGTGCCTATACCATTATTGGATTATTCACAGGTACAAATCCGAACTCAATCCTTGGAGGTCCACTCGCCCAGGATACAGACAACAACCCAGGCACCCTTGGTCCTTTTGGTACTACTATTACAGATATATATCAAAATTTTACTTTCAACTTTAATGTCTCAGGTAGTGTGATGACCTATCGTATTGTTGTTTTATCAACTGGTACAGAAGAATTAGCCTTTGACAACATCTGCCTGACAGGTACGGCAGGCCAGGTGGGACCGACACTTGCCAATATTGAAGGATCTACCATTTCATACACAGAAGGTGACCCAGCAACACAAATAACGAATACGATCACCATCACTGATCCTGATGACACCAATATGGAATCAGCCACCGTAAATATTTGTTCTGGATTTGTTAATGGTGAAGATGTATTGGCTTTTACTTCCTTTGGTGGTATTTCAGGTACTTATACCGCAGCAACAGGAATTCTTGCTCTGTCTGGTTCAGCTTCTATAGCTGACTATGAATCGACGTTACGCTCAGTAACCTACCAAAACACTGATATTTCCAATCCGGAAAATGTAACCAGGGAAATATGTTTCGTGGTTAATGATGGTGATGTCAATAGTAATCAGCAATCCAGAATGATCGATATTATTGATCTCCTGAATGCTCCTGCCTGTCTTCCGGTGATGGAAAGTTTTGAAACCGATGGAGAAGGCACACGATATAACTCCACTACATTTGACGATTCAGGATCTCCACTTTTCAATTGTGACTTTTTCATCAGGACCAATTCTCAGCCGAGTTGCCATGCTGATGCAATTTCCAATGTTGACGGGAATTTTTACTGGGCAGGAGAAGATGTTACAGGAGGATCTAACGGCAGTGGTCCTGCCTTTGTAGAGCTTGCCCCGCTAATTGCCACTGGGTATACATCCTTGCAAGTCCAGGTTTTATTAGGTTTGTCGAATAATTCAGGAGGATTCAGGATTGAATCCGACGACGCTATATTTATTCAATCCAACTTGGATAATGCTGGTTGGGTCAACATAGGGGCGTTCTATGGCGATGGAGATCTTATTGTTGGAGGTGACATGAGACAGGATGCCGATTTGAACGGTGTTGCAGACCCCGCAGGAACGATTCTAACTTCTACTCTCCAGGATTTCACATTCTCCATTCCGGGAACGGGAGATAATTTAAGAGTCCGCGTGGTAATTGATCAGTCTGGAGGTTCAGAAGAAACCATTTTTGATAATATCAGGGTCAATGGAACACTTTCTGGTGGCACAGCTACAGTAACCTGCCCATCCGATCCTTCAACGATTAATGGATGCTCTGCAAGTGATGTAACTTCGGCTTCAAGTCTTGCTTTCAGTACGACATCTGTCACCATTTCCGAGGCTGACTTTACAGGTGAAGGCGGCACCATTTCTCCTATGGGATCAACAAACTCGATTACTTATATCGATGTAGCCTCTGGCTCAAACCCAATTACAGTTACAAGAACTTTCACAATTAGCTCTGGTTGTAATTCATCGGAGGATTGTGTTCAGACCTTTACAATTCAAGACAGTACTGATCCAACAGTTTCCTGTCCCTCGGATATTACTGTAGGAAATGACCCTGGTCAATGTGGAGCTGCAGTTAGTTTCACACCATCCGCTAATGATAATTGCCCGGGAGTTAGCTTCTCTGCAAGTCCGATGTCAGGTTCCACATTTAATGTTGGGGTAACCCCTGTCACGGTAACAGCAACCGACGGCGCAGGAAATACGGCACAATGTAACTTTAACGTTACAGTAAACGATACCGAAGATCCTACAGTTACTTGCCCTTCTGATATTTCAGTTGGCAATGATCCGGGACAATGTGGTGCTGCGGTTAATTTCACACCATCCGCAAATGACAATTGCCCGGGAGTAAGCTTCTCTGCAAGTCCGATGTCAGGTTCTACATTTAATGTTGGCGTAACCCCTGTCACGGTAACAGCAACCGACGGCGAAGGAAATACCGCCCAGTGTAGCTTTAACGTTACAGTAAACGATACCGAAGATCCTACAGTTACTTGCCCTTCTGATATTTCAGTTGGCAATGATCCGGGACAATGTGGTGCTGCGGTTAATTTCACACCATCCGCAAATGA
>JBCCHF010000038.1:0-70247 GCA_039028895.1 Bacteroidota bacterium
GGCAAATGATATCAACTTGTTATTCCTCAATTACCTGTCGACTGGTGTTTACAATAGCGCTGATATCAACAGAGATGGTACAGTGGATGTAAATGACATCAACCTCCTGTTCTTTAACTACAACAGGAATGGACATAAGCCGTATTAATTCGATTTTTTGAAAAACCATTTTAATATAGAAAGCCCCGGGTTCCTCTTGGTTTCCGGGGCTTTTTAGTTCAAAATTTTACAATTTGGCTATATAGTTTTTTAAACATTTCTGTAAGAATTTGATACCTTAGGACATAAGTCTAACATTAATAGTAATTTAGATTTTTCTTTTCCTTCCGTTTTCCACACCATTTGACACCAAAAATGAGAAGCGAGTCGGCTAGGGAAACTTTGCTTTAGCCTTCCCGTTAGTATTTTTCATTATTCGAAATCAAGGAAACAAAACTTTAACCTCAAAAAACCTCCATGATGATTCAACGATTCGTACGTTTTTCATTTACTCTTCTATTCACAGTTTTTTTCTTTTTTCAATCCGAAGCCCAGCTTGTTGCTATTGTCGGACTCAATGTTGCTACTCCTGACGGAATTTCATTCGTGGCATTGGAACCGATTACGGCGGGAACAGTTATTTATTTCACTGAACGTGAACATATAGGAGGTGGCGTTTTTAATGGTAGTATGCCAGTTGATGCAGAAAGTTTATGGTTCTGGACAGCCCCCGCAGGTGGTATGGCTGTTGGCGATGTTGTGCAAATGACGGAAACCGGCGTTTCAACGAATATGTTTAATGTTACGTGCACTTCCCCTCCATGTGGAAATGTTACAGTACTTGCTACTCCAATTTCATTGAGTTCTACAAATGAAGTTGTCTATGCTTTTTCCGATAACGATAACAACCCCTCTAATGGAGTAACTGAAATCTACAGTGCATTTTATTCTGATGCCAGTCCTACTACAGGACTTAATGGGGACGTTCTCCCGACAACATTTTCTCCGACCGCATTGATAATGAATGGTTTTCCTGGCACATCGCATGAGCAATACACGCCATCTTTGCGATCCAACCCAACATCATTATCAAATCTTCAAAATTCAGCAAACTATAACCAGCTTGCAGGCAATAATGCTCTAAGTACCGTGCCCTTTAACATCCAGCTCAATAATACAGATCCTGAGCTTTCAATAGGTGTTTCTCCAGCATCAGTTTTAGAGGATGGAGCATCCAATCTGGTCTATACCTTCACTTTAGCTTCAGCAGCAGCAAGTGCAATTACAGTTAATTTTACTCTTACCGGTACTGCCAGCGGTTCAGAATATACGACATCAGGTGCCGTTTCAATCCCAATGGGAGGTACGACAGGTACATTAACCGTAAATCCAACAGCAGACACTGACCTTGAAACTGATGAAACTGTCATCGTAACAATTGACGCGGGAACAGGATATGCGATAGGCAATCCATCAGTTGCCATAGGGACAATAGCTAACGATGACAGCGTTCCTTCATGTCCCTTGATTGCTGTTACTGGCTTAAGTCATGCCAGCAATGATGGGTTTTCTTTTGTGCCATTGGATGACATTACCGGGCCATTCTCAGTCTATTTTACTGAACAGGAATATAATAACACGACTCTTTCTTTTAATCAAGTAGGCGATGAAACAGTCTTTAGATGGGATGCACCTGCCTCAATCTCCAGAGGAGAGGTTGTGGTAGTCACAGAAACTTCAATGAATACATTTTCTTTATCCTGTAGTAGTGGATCTTGCGGGACCATTTTCCTTCTTGCCGGTAGTTTTACCGTACCCTCAGGCGGTGGAAGTATGTTTGCCTATGCAGATGCTGATGCCAACCCCAATAATGGAGTTACAGAAATCTATTCAGTACTCCATACTGGAGAACCATTTACCTCAGGGGGTAATATTCCGCCTACTGTAAATCCTTCAGCCATTTATGAAGATGCAGTTGTCGTAGATGGCTTCCCGGCATCCCCACCAAACCGGACTGAATATAAGCACCCCTCAGAACGAATGGTGACTGTTGATGAAGCAACTTTCACCAATGTTTCCAATTGGTTTCACGCTGGAACAAATCCTCCAAATCTATCATCAATCCCGTTTTCTGATATTATCATTAAAACAGGGCCAACACTTCCTGGTGTTACGGTCACTGTAAACCCAACGGCTGTGCTAGAAGATGGAGCACCCAACTTGGTTTATACTTTTACTCTCGATGAGACTGCAACTTCAGATTTACTTGTGAACTTTGCTGTGAGTGGTTCTGCCACATTTTCCATTGACTATATGGCCAGTGCAAGTCCTACGACCGATTTCACCTATGGATCGACATCTGGAACAGTGACTATAGCCAACGGAACCAATTCAGCAACTGTCACATTAAATCCCATAGCGGATACAGATCTGGAACCTGATGAGACCATTACACTAATGCTGACCTCAGGAACAGGATATAGCGGAGGCTCACCAAACTCTGCCACAGGGACAATAACCAATGATGATGTTTTGCAAACAGATTGTCCTCCGGTTGCAGTCGTTGGATTGAATCACGGAACTGTGGCTATGACTGCTAATGATGGATTTTCCTTTGTAGCACTCCAGGATATTACTGCAGGTACTGTAATATATTTTACAGAAGAAGAATTTGACAACACTACTTTGTTATTTGAACAAGGTGGAGGAGAATCCGTATTCAGCTGGACTGCTCCAAGCGGAGGAATAAGCGCTGGTGATGTAATCCATGTCGATGAACCCTCTTCAAGCACATTCACAATTGATTGTACAGGTGGTTCAGGAACTGGTACTTGTGGAACAATAGTCCTTGAATCAGGGTCATTTGCAGTAACTTCTACTGGTGATTCATTTTATGCTTATTCAGATTCAGATAATGATCCGACCAATGGTGTAACAGAGATATACGGAGTTTTTTACACTGGAACTGGTGTCATAGGAAGTGGCCCTATACCTGCGATTGAAGATCCTTCAGTGGTATACTCAAGTGCCATTGTCACAGACGATTTTCCTACTTCTCCAACACCTAACCGGACAGAATTTAACCCGGCCAACAGGGGTAATGTAGTTAACCAGGCTGCCCTTGAGAACACTGCAAACTACCTGCACGCTCAGGCTAATGCGGCGCTCTCGACAGCAGCATTTACCAATCTGCAGGTTTGCCTATCATTAACAATTGCTTGCCCTCCAGACCCTGCCGCTATTGAAGGTTGTTTGAATGCAGAGGTTTCACCGACCTCTGCCCTGGCATTTTCTACTTCATCTGTCAACATATCTCAAGCGGATTTTGTGACCGAAGGAGGAACCATTACCACAAGTGGTTCAACTGTAACGGTCAGCTATCAGGATGTTTCAACGGGGCTAGGGGTGCATCCTATCATCGTGACCAGAACTTTCACTGTTACCGTTGATGGCAGCTTAACTGAAACTTGTACTCAAACATTCACAATCCAGGATACAACTCCACCTACCATTCCAACATGTCCGCCTGATGTAACAGTCGAAGGATGTGGTCTTGCAGATCTTACTGCCGATGGACAGGTTAACCTGGCTTTCAGTTCAACAATAGCCTCAGCTTCATCTGGTCAGTTTTCTACCGAAGGAGGTGTTTGGTCAGACAATTGTACACCACAACGTGCTATTAACTATCAGGATCTTGCATCCGGTAGTTTCCCTACTACTGTTACCAGGACATGGACTGTTACTGATTTTGGTTTTAATGCCGTTCAGTGCACTCAAACCATTACTATAGCGGATACTGAAGACCCAATAATTACCTGTCCATCCGATGTCGTTATCAATAATGACCCAGGGGAATGTGGCGCAATAGTCAATTATAGCATTTCTGTAACTGATAATTGTCCTGCAGTGACAGTCTTTACACAAACCTTTAATTATACGGGTTCAATTGAAAATTGGACAGTTCCTCCAGGCGTTACCTCTATCAATATCCAAGGCTGGGGCGCATCTGGCGGAAATACAGTATGGCTTGACAATGACGAAGTTGGTGGTGATGGTGCTTATATGAGTGGTGACTTTACCGTTGCTCCTGGGGATGTCCTCAATATTCTAGTCGGTCAAGCAGGAGAAACTGCCTCTGTGGGTGGCGGTGGCGGCGGAACTTTTGTAGTCGGTGCAGGCAATACCCCCTTACTCATCGCAGGTGGTGGCGGAGGTGCCTCAACCGATGCCAACGGCATAGATGCTGTAACAGGTCCAGACGGAACAATGGATAGCCAGGGCTTGATTGCCGGAGGAGTCGCTGGAAATGGCGGTGATGCATGTACTTCTGGTCCCAATAATGCTGGTGGTGGTGGTGGTTTCTTATCTGATGGTGTTGATGCAAACACGGGAACATCCGGATTTAACGCCGGATTTGGTGGAGCTTCGTATCTAAATGGTGGATCGGGTGGCATCCCTGGAAGATTAGACGGGGCGTGTTCAGGAGATCCATTCGGAGGATTTGGTGGAGGTGGAAGTGCTTCCTGTAACACTGTTGGTGGCGGCGGCGGTGGTGGCTATTCTGGTGGTGCCGGAGGCGTACACATTGATAACTGTGGGGCTTCTCCGAGATCAAGTGGTGGTGGTGGTGGCTCCTTCAATTCAGGAACCAATCAAAACAATACAGCAGGCGCCAATACTGGTAATGGGTCAGTAGTCATTACTTATACCGCTTTAGACCTAATGCAGAACGCCGGTATTTCCAGCGGATCTTTATTCCCTGTTGGGACAACCATGAACACCTTTGAAGTATCCGACGCTTCAGGTAATAGTGCTCAATGCAGCTTCAATGTAACTGTTAACGATTCGGAGAATCCCACAGTAACTTGTCCTGCGGATATCACCGTAAATAATGATCCGGGACAATGCGGAGCAGCAGTAAGTTTTACACCTACAGTAAACGATAATTGTCCGGGAGCTGGTTTTACAAGCCTACCTCCTGATGGGTCTTTCTTTGACGTTGGAATCACGCCAGTTACCGTAACGGCAACAGACGCAGCAGGGAATACGGCTCAATGCAATTTCAATATTACTGTAAATGACACAGAAAATCCTACAGTTACCTGTCCGACAGATATTACTGTAAATAGTGCTCCAGGTCAATGCGACCAGGCCGTAGATTTTTCACCTGGTGCTAATGATAATTGTCCAGGTGTTACTTTAGTATCAAGTCCGGTGTCGGGTATTAATTTTAATGTTGGAATAACTCCTGTGACAGTAACAGCTACTGACGCCGCAGGAAACACCGCTATGTGTAGTTTCAATATTACCGTGATTGATAATGAGAATCCAACCATTACTTGCCCGGCTGATATCACTGTAAACAACGATGCTGGACAATGTGGTGCAGTAGTAAGCTATTCCCCTACTGCAAATGATAATTGCCCTGGTGTAGCTGCAAGCTGCACGCCTATGGGTGGCAGTTTCTTTGGAATAGGGACTACTCCTGTAACCTGTACAGCTACGGATGCTTCCGGCAATACCGCGCAATGTTCATTTAACGTTACCGTAAATGATACAGAAAATCCGACAGTTAATTGCCCGGCTGATATTGTGGTTAACAATGATCCGGGACTTTGCTCTGCTGTGGTTACTTTTTCTGCTACAGCAAATGATAATTGTCCGGGTTTTTCGATGCCAACATGCTCACCAGCTTCAGGTTCTATTTTCCAACTGGGAACAACACAAGTGACCTGTATGGCTGTTGATGCAGCAGGCAATGGAGGGGCCTGTACTTTTAACGTTACCGTCAATAATGCGGGAGGACTTTCATTGACTTGCCCGGCTGATCCACCAATAATTGAAGGGTGTGAAAATGAAGATGTCTTATCAGCTTCTTCTTTTGCATTTTCTACAACCCCGACTTCTGTATCTGTTAGCAACTTCAACAATGAAGGTGGATCTTCAAATGCCCCGATTGTCTCAGTCACTTACCAGGATGTGGCTACTGCTTTTGGTATCCATCCTAAAATAATTACAAGAACATTCACTGCTACCAATGCTTGTGGAACGACAGCCACGTGTATCCAAACCTTTACTATTGAGGATAATACACCACCTACTATTCCAACATGTCCGCCTTCATTGACAATTGAAGCTTGTGGTACAAATGATGTTACAGCCGATGGTCAGACCATGTTACCTTTCAGTTCTGGTGCTACGATCATCTCTTCGGGACAATTTTCTGCTGAAGGCGGAGTGTGGAGCGACAACTGCAACCCTCAACGCCAGATTACCTACCAGGATGAAGCAGGTGGTGTCCCATGTGGTTTTGGTATAGTCAGAGTTTTTACGGTTACTGATTTCGGCTTCAATACGGTGTCGTGTCAACAGACAATTAATATCCAGGATACTACATCTCCTGATATTACATGTCCGGATCCATCCCCACAAATTGAATGGACAGAAGGGTTTAACACGACGCCTGTACCACCCAATACCCCACAGGACCCAAGCATGGATCCAGGCATTACAGGAACACCTGTGGTGTCAGATGCCTGTAGCAATCCTACCCTAAGTTACCAGGATGTGCTCACTGGGCCTACTCCGGGAACCTGTCCATTGCTCTGGACCCTGACGCGTACATGGACTGCTACCGACGAATGTAATAATACCAATACCTGCGATCAGGTATTCGAGTTTACTGATACCACTGCTCCTGAAATTGTGTGTAGCGAGCCTGGTACGCCGATAACCTTGACTTTTTCAAGTACAGATATTCCTATTAGCATTCCTCCAGGGGCACCAGCGGTCACTGCGGGTTTGACTACATCTACGTTATCCGTGTCTAATAACCTGATTATTTCCGATGTGAATTTCAGTGCTGATGGAACACATAGCTGGATGGGAGATCTCGACTTTTATCTCCAAAGTCCATCTGGCACCACCATACATTTTTATGATAACCCTTGCGGGAATGTCGATAATTTCAACTTTTCAGTGGATAACCTTGGTGCTGATCCTGCCAACTCCTGTCCGCCTATTGGGGTAACCATGCAGGAATCGGGAGATGGGGAAGATCCTTTTATTCCTGGCACTGGTATCAATCCTACATCCTTCTCGGCCTTTAACGGCCAGAATGCTAATGGTGTTTGGACATTATATATCCTTGATAGTGCTACTGGCGACATAGGTCAATTAGACAATTGGAGTATCGAGATAACAGGCACTGAAGCTACAGGGCCCGCACAGGATATGACCTTTGAATGGCCTTCAGGATTTAACATTACACAAGTACCTCCTGATACTCCCCAGGACCCAGTCATTGATCCGACAGTTACTGGTGTGCCTTCAGTTAGTGACAATTGCGGAATTCCAGTCCTTTCATACCAGGATGTATTAATCGGACCATCACCAGGGAATTGCCCGAATCTTTGGATAGTTGAAAGAACATGGACAGCCACTGATCTTTGTGGTACGACTACCCAATGTATTCAGACCTTTACATTTACTGACAATACGCCACCAGCGGCTGTATGTCAAAATACCTCTGTTACTTTGGATGCCAATGGAAGTGGGTCAATTACCGCCAGTCAATTAGACAATGGTAGTACAGACAATTGTGATATTGCCTCATTGACTGCCTCTCAAAGCAATTTTGATTGCCTGAATGTAGGGCAGGTCACGGTAGTATTAACGGTTACTGACCTTTGCGGGAATTCAAGTACCTGTAATTCCACAGTGACGGTAATCAATGGCAATCCTGCCAATATTTCAGGTGTTGTAACTGATCAATTGGGACCAATTGTCGCTGACGGAACTATTGACATAACGGTGTCGGTCGCTGCACCTCCCTATTCTTTTAACTGGTCAAATGGGGAAACTACAGAAGATATATCAGAGCTTGTTGGTTTAACTACCTACACGGTGACGGTCACCGATGGCAATGGATGCGAGACAACTGCCAGTTTCTTCGTTGATCAGGGGGTATTAGTTCCAATGGAATATTGCCTTGATGTTTATTTGCTTGGCTTGTTTGATCCACTGGCTCCTGCTCCTCAGCCTCCATTGACAACGCTCTTGAACTCACAAGGTATTCTGCCATTGAGTCAACCTTTCTCCGACCCTGCGTTTGGGTATAATGGCTCTGAAGCTTTCCCCAGTCAGGCGGCGATTCCTCCGGAAGTATCTGATTGGGTATTGTTGAACTTCAGACCAAGCCTCAATCCATTTACAGTTTCAGAACAAATAGCTTGTGTACTACTTAATGACGGTTCAATAAAGGCCGTGGATGGTAATTCACCAGTGCTTTTCCTCGACCCTGCTGATCAATACTTCATTGAGGTGATGCATATGAACCATTTACCTGTTTCTACTGCTCTCCCTCAGCCGGTAAATCCGCTTGGAGGAACCTTGTGCTATAATTTTACAACTGATATGGATCAGGCATTCACAGATCTTAATCTAAATGATGACCCTATGGTAACAATGCCTTCAGTGAATGGTGTCGTCTTTGGTATGGTAGCAGGTAATGTCCAGAACCTTGATTGCCAGATAGAGGCTAATGATGTCAATTTGTTATTCATCAACTACCTGATGTCTGGCATGTATAATAATGGCGACATCAATCGTGATGGGGTTGTCGATATTAATGATATCAACCTTCTCTTCTTTAATTACAATAGAAATGGACATAAACCGTACTAAAAAGTGAACTTCCTTATTTAAAATAGAAAAGCCGCCTCGTGAAATTTACGAAGCGGCTTTTTCATTTCTGAAAATGTCATTATTGCAAAAATACCGCTATGAATCACCTGTCACATCTTTATTACTTTATTGCTTTGTATTTGCGAGTTTATTGTTTTTCTTTGAATTTGAATTAAACTTTAGTAGCCCCACCACTTTTTGCCCCTTTTTCAATATACCTAAGGCATAATTCTTACTTTATGAACCTAGATTTACCCTCGTTTCCATATAAAGGGAAGGGCGTCCTGATATTGTTTCTGGTCCTGTGCATTCAAGACAAGAGCTTTTCCTATAACTTTTTCACAAATCATGATGATTCGTTTATTGTCACTAATTGTGAAGGTATAGATTCTGAACCTCCTACAGCATCCAATCCTGCTACTATAAATACCGACTGCACCGCTCCTTCCCCAGACCCTGCCGTTGTTACTGATGAAGCGGACAATTGTCCTGACCCAATTACGGTTGCTTTTGTAGAGGATGTTTCCAATAATATGATCTGTCCAGAAACCATTACCAGGACCTATAGTGTTACTGATGCTTCTGGAAATTCAATAACAGTTTCGCAGACAATCATCATAAATGATCTGACCGATCCTGTCATTACTTGTCCGCCAAATACCACTGTAGAAGCCGGCAGTTTAACCGACCCGGGCACCTTGGGTGTTGCTACTGCTGTTGACAACTGCAATCCTAATGAAGATGTCCTGTTCCTTGATAATGTCGTCTCAGGAAATTGTCCGGTATTAGAGGTTATTCAAAGAACCTGGGCCGCCATTGATGACTGTGGTAATACCTCCATCTGCGTTCAGAATATTGATGTTACTGATACTGCTCCTCCTGTTATTTCCTGCCCACAGGCTATTACCATTGAGTGGGGAAGTTCTATTGATCCTTCTGTCACTGGTTCGGCAACGGCTACTGATGTAGCCGATCAAATGATCGAGATCACCTATTCGGATAACGAAATAATTACAGGTGCCTGCCCAAATGTAAGATCAGTGGAAAGAACCTGGACAGCTACTGATGATTGTGGAAATACTGCTACTTGTCTACAGATCATTACAGGAACTGACATGACTCCTCCTCCGATAACTTGTCCTTCAGATATTGATATCGAATGTGATGCATCTGACCAGCCAAACAATACTGGCCAGGCAACTGCAACAGACAATGCAGACGCAAGTGTTGAGATCAGTTTTTCGGACAATCTGATTACTGGAACTTGTCCGGCTTTAAACGTCATTGAAAGAACATGGACAGCTACTGACGACTGCGGAAATGTTTCCAATTGCCTTCAAATCATCAATATTAACGATACTACACCACCAGAAATAACTTGCCCAACCATGCCAGGTGGCCCAACTCAATTAGGTGAAATTGAGCCAAATGATGCACCACTTGACATTGGTATTATTTCCCTGGCCAACGAGAGCATTTTTTCCGGCAATATTGGTCCGGTTACTTCTGATGCTACAGACCGTTGGAACATTCAGGACGGCCTTTCAGGAGACATTAGTTTACAATTCAACTTCTCTATACATCCTTTAACTATTGCTGCTTTAACCAGTTTTGCAGACCCTGCGAGGACCATTGAAATCAGTTCTCAATCCATCTTGGCTTTCGACCCTCCGCTTACCGCTACCCTTCAAGGTAACTTGTTTTACAGCATTATTATTCAAAATCCTGTTGCAGGTGGTCAGGGATATGAGCTAAGCATAAGTGGTCCTGCATTTCCTGCAATTCCGGGATCAACTGTTTTGGAATGCCCTCCAGGTTTTAACCTTTCTCCTGTAGGACTCAATACACCGCAAATTGCGGCGATTGATCCGTCATTAGTGGGCGCTGCAGTAGCCACTGATAATTGTGGATCACCAGCCATAAATTACCAGGATGTTGTCCTTGGGCCTGACCCCTCCAATTGTCCGCAAGTACTTGTGGTAGAAAGAACATGGACAGCCACTGATGATTGTGGTCAAACGGCTACATGTATTGAGACCTTTATTTTTACAGATACAACTGATCCGGTTATTTCTTGCCCGGCGGATACAACGATCGCCTTTGGAGCTGACGACCAGCCTTCATCCACCGGAGTTCCAACGATGACAGATAACTGCGATGCGGAATTGAATATGGTGTTTACAGACGTGATTACACCAGTTCCAGGTTGTCCGATTATTGAGTCAATTGAAAGAACTTTTGTTGTAGGTGATGACTGTGGAAATGCCTCAAATTGTACACAGACCATTAGCATTACTGATTTGGTCGACCCAATCATCACATGTCCACCAGATGCCATTCTTACCTGCGGAGAAGATGCATCACCGGAAAGTACAGGTTTTGCCACAGGAACGGACAACCTTGACCAGGAAATTGATATTTCCTTTATCGATGAGATAATTTTCACTGGAAGTTGCCCTGATGTTCAGATAATTGAAAGGACCTGGAGTGCCACTGATGATTGTGCTAACAGGGCTGAATGTGTTCAACTCATTTTCTTTAGAGATCTTGAAGCCCCAATAATTACTTGTCCTGCCGATACGACTATTGAATGCGGAACTTCCATTGATCCCTCAAGTACCGGGGATGCAACGGCAACCGATGCCTGCTCCAATCCGCAAATCAATTATTCTGATAGTGTTGTAGAGAATTGTGGTAACACAAGCATTATTACCAGAACATGGACAGCTGTAGATGATTGTGGTAATTCAGCCTCTTGCACCCAGGTTATTACAATTGAGGACACAACAGCACCTTCAATTACATGTCCTGACGATCTGACTTTGGAATGTAGTGATTCGGTCAACCCCTCAGGCACAGGAATGGCAACAGGAACAGACGCTTGCGGAAGTGTAGCATTTGACTTTTCCGATGCTTTCAGTACTAATTGCGGATTAGCAGGAACGATAACCAGAACCTGGATGGCCACTGATGATTGTGGCAACGAATCTGTTTGCGATCAAATCATTACCCTTGAAGACACTACTCCTCCTTTCTTAAGTTGTCCTTCGAGTGTTTCTGTGGAATGCGGAGACTCTACTGATCCCTCTCAAACCGGGGAGCCAATCGGCATAGATAATTGTGGTGCCCCTCAGTTTAACTTTACAGATAGTTTTAGCCCTGGATGCGCACAAACTGGTATTATTACCAGGACATGGACCGCTACTGATGATTGTGGCAATGCCTCTGCGTCATGTGACCAGACCATCACCATAATTGATACCACTCCTCCGATTTTGAACTGCCCATCAGACATCACTGTAGAATGTGGCGACTCAACCGACCCTTCTGCAACTGGGACCCCGGCAGAAATCGAGGCATGTGGAAATGCTGTTTTCTCATTTTCTGACAGTTCTTCTCCTACATGTGGTTCGACAGAGATCATCACGAGGACATGGACCGCTGCTGATGATTGTGGTAATTCGATAAGTTGTGACCAGATCATTACCATTCAGGACCTTACCCCTCCGGTAATTTCCTGCCCTGCTGATATTACTATCGAATGTGGAGAAGATATCCTTCCTGCCAATACAGGTTCTGCCTCTGGTTCAGATGGGTGTGGATCTGTTACTTTAATTTATACCGATATCACCGCAATGGACAATTGTGGAGATTCAAGAGTAATAAACAGAACATGGTCTGCTATTGATGCCTGTAATAATATTACGCAATGCATTCAAACCATTACTATAATTGATACTGAGGGGCCAACTATCAGTTGTCCTGCAGACATAGCTGTTGATTGTGGACAATCTACTGATCCTGTTAATACCGGTCAACCAACCGGAATTGATAATTGTGGAAATACAAGTTTTAACTTCAGTGACACTTCTTCCTCTGCTTGTGGCCAAACACAAACCATAACAAGGACCTGGACTGTTATGGATGAATGTGGAAATACCTCTTCTTCATGTGAACAGGTTATTACCATTGAAGATACAACGCCACCAACTTTGAGTTGCGCTCCTGATATTACAATTACTTGCGGCGATTCAACTGATCCAGCATTTACTGGCTCTCCATCCGTTTCTGATGATTGTGGCAACACGTCTGTTTCATTTTCGGACAGTGTTTTTCCAATTTGTGGAGGTAGTGAAGTCATAACGCGGACATGGA
Source organism: Bacteroidota bacterium (assembly GCA_039028895.1). Lineage (GTDB taxonomy): Bacteria > Bacteroidota > Bacteroidia > Chitinophagales > Saprospiraceae > JAHDCJ01. The sequence goes on from JBCCHF010000038.1 coordinate 12,820, forward strand.
CCGTTACTGATGATTGTGGAAACAATGCTACCTGTGAGCAGCTTATTTCTGTGATTGACCTTGTACCTCCGTCGATCACCTGCCCTGCTGATATTACTATTGATTGTAGCGATTCGACTGATCCAGTAAATACAGGGATGGCAACTGCCGTTGATGGTTGCAGCAGTACCAATATAGCTTTTACTGAAATCACAGAAACTGGTTGTGGGGGTTCAGCGGTTATCTCGCGGACATGGACCGCTACCGACGACTGCGGGAATACCGCCTCATGTGTGCAGACGATTACTATTGCTGATACAACACCGCCGTCAATCACCTGTCAGGATCATACAGCATCATTAGATGGAAGTGGTCTGGCGACTATTGTTTTAAACGATGTCTTGTCTACTGTTTCAGACAATTGTGGCAGTGTAGTGGTCACCCTTTCCCAGAGTTCGTTTGGATGTACTGACGAAGGGATCAATTTGGTCACCCTTACTGCGACAGATGAATGTGGACTAACCAATACCTGTAATGCTATTGTAACAGTCGTAAATCCAAACCCAATCGTTATTTCCGGACAGGTCACCGATCAACTGGGGCCAGTGCAGCCAGACGGAGCTATCGACTTGCAAGTTACAGGAGGGTTTCCTCAATACAGTTACTCCTGGTCAAATGGATCTACCACCGAAGATATTTCAGGCCTGGCAAGTGGTGACTATTTCGTTACCGTTAATGATGCAGTAGGGTGTTCGGCAATAGATACATTTAATGTAGGTCAGGGGTCGTTATTACCAGTAGAGTTTTGCATTACAACTTATCTGGAAGGCGTTTTTGACCCCTTTGCAGTTGCACCGCTAGACCCATTAAGAACTACACTCAACGAATTGAATCTGTTGCCTTTAACCCATCCTTATTTCCAACCGCCATGGAACTACTTCGGAAGTGAACAGTTTGAGTCGCAGGACTCCATTCCGGCAAAAATGGTCGATTGGATGTTGATTACGATCAGGTCAGAAAATGATCCGACCACCATAGTTGAACGTGAAGCTGTATTGTTATTTGCAGATGGATCGATCTATTCTGTAGATGGTGAACTGCCATCTTTCTTTTTAGACCCGGCACAAAATTACTGGGTAGAAATTGACCACCATAATCACCTGCCAGTATCGAGTGCCGTACCGATAACAATAAATCCAGATGACTTACAGGTCTGTCTCGATTTTACGGCTGGAATGGATGAGGCTTATATGAATCCGCTGATCAGTAATGACCCTATGGCAGAAGTCAATTCTTTAACAGGACTTCAGTATTGCATGATCTCAGGAAATGCTTTATCTGCTGACTTTCAAGTGGATATAAATGACGTAAACCAGATATTCATACACTTTTTAGAAATCCTGGTTTATGCACCATGGGATGTTAACCAGGATGGCTTTGTGGATATAAATGATATCAATCAAATCTTCCTTTCCTACGGGCTCATTGCGCATAGGCCATATTGATGAATAAAAATTTCAAATAACTTCAAAATTATTGTTTAGCATCCATGTTTTTCTTTAACTTGTAGTAATCTTATCTCTTTTAATGATCTTACAATCCTCTACTTATGAGACTATTTAGTACAAAAAATTTTGTTCTTGCCTTGTCCTTATTCGGATTTATGCTGTTTGGCGGTCAATTAATGGCTGAATCTGCGAATAACGAAACACCTTCAATTGTAACAAACTGTGAAGGACTGAGTGCGACCGATATTGACAATTATACCACTCGTTTCTATGAGTTAACAAAGGACCAGCGCGCCTTGCTTAATGGCATGGTATTATCTGCCTATGGAAAAAAGGATCTATCCTACCAAAAGGTACATCTTGACGTCTTATACAAGACTGTTGAATCTTACAACAGTCAAAAAACGAGAGAACAGCTAGAACAATTGTTCCGTGTAGCTGGCCAGTAATCCTTTTTTTCCTTAAACAAATTTAATTCTCATAGTCATGAAAAAGTTATCAACTCTTTTTTCAAGTATATTATTTGCAGGTTTGATGGTTCTTCTTACCACTTCTGCATACGCACAACCATTTTGTGGCGCTAATGGTGTGGACCCAGATGTTTCAACTTCTACTGATCCATTAGGTCAAACAATTACCAACTTTATCCCTGGTCAATACCTTGCCCAATCCTTTGTAGCTAACCAGCCCAACACAACTGGAGCATCTATTGTTGTTCCTCCTGGGTTTTCAGGTACTTTTACTATTTCCTTGATAGAAGGTCTTCCTTCAGCTCCAGGTGCTACTTTAGTAAGCGGATCTGTAACAACTGCAGGTGGTGAAAGTGCAACTGCCAATTGGCCTATCACTGATGTGGTAGTAGGTAATGATTATCACCTATTGTTTGAGTCTACTGATCTTACGTTGGCGTTTTACAGCACAACAACAATCAACCCTGTATTTGATGAGTACCCTGGTGGATCATACTGGTTAGGTGCTTTCCCTATTGTTTTTGCGCTTCCTTTCGACCTTTATTTCGAGGTTGAATACTGTGCTGATGTCATCGTTCCAACCATGGGGCAATGGGGACTGATTCTGCTTTCTTTCTTGCTGCTTAGCTTTGGTACTGTGCAGGTATTACGTCGTCAGACGGTTCTTTCCGGTGCAACTGGTACCAGCAGCAATATCAAAGTTCCTGCACTTGGTAGCATACCATTCATGTTGGATGTATATACAAGAGCTCTAATGATCTCTGCACTTCTCTACACCGTCGTATTTGGTGTTGCAATGGCCGGATTCGGTTATGAGTGGATGCAAGCTGATTTTGCTGGTATCTTAATGACTATGCCAGTATTAGCTTACCTGATCCATTTGCTCATAGCAAAAAAGGAAGCCTAGCGCATTGAAGGCAAAAAAGGGTGCCAGACGCAAAGTAAAAGCTCGTCCAAATGCGAAAAGGTCATCCGTATTCTTCCCGCTGATTCTATTTGTATTAGCGTGGATTTTTTACGGTAACACTTTGACTAACGGATACAACTTTGACGACCACCTGGTCACCAACGAACATTTTCTAACGAAACAAGGTATAAAGGGGATTCCTGAAATTTTCAGGACCCCTTTTTATCATGATGGCACAGGCATAACATTCGGTTACCGACCGATGACCGTCAGTAGTTTTGCCATTGAACACCAGTTTTTTGGCGATAATTCCACTGTAAGCCATTTTATCAATGTCCTGTTATATGCGCTCACTGGTGTCCTGATTTTTCTATGCCTCCAACTGATTATTCCTTCATCCAGAGTTCGACTGGCCTTTTTGACGGCCCTTTTTTTTGTCATCCATCCCATCCATTCAGAGGCTGTCAATAACATCAAAAGTCGTGATGAGTTACTGGCTTTACTTTTCTCTATTTCTGCTATTTATGCATTTTTGAAAGGTTTTGGCCAAAGGTTGAAACCCGGTTGGCTAATAGCAGGATTTTTGTGCTTCCTCGTCGGTATTCTTTCCAAATTATCTGCTCTTCCATTTGTGGTATTGATCCCGCTAGTGCTAGTCCTGTTCAGGGAAATTTCAATAGCCCGTTTAGGGATGGTTTGTACGGGAATTGTCCTGTTAAGCTTTATAGCCATGCCTGACATGGAGGTACTTATCCTGTTGTTTTCCGGGTTGCTCTCTTTGGTGGTGTCTTTCACTGTTTTTGCCATTAAAAATGCCAAGTTAGAAAATGGACATGTTGATATTCCTGGCTTAAAATCTGGCTTTACATTCGACTACCAGGACAAAGATTGGGTGGTACTGTTCGGCCTGATAGCTGCCATTATAGGAGCCTGCCTGCTTCCTTCATCACCTGTTTTTGTGGGCTTAGCATGGTTTACCATTGTTGTTTCAGCCTATTTTTTTGATGACTTTGTAAAAAATATCTGGCCGATGTTCATATCTGGCCTTTTCATGCTGGCCATTGCTATATTGAATTCTAATACCAGCCTGCAGGTCTTAAGTTTCTTGCCGTTATTATTTTTTCTGTCTAACACTTCGTTTGAATTAAAAAGAAAAGGAAATATACAACTAGCCATCCTTATTTCACTTTTGCTCATATTCCATGTTTACAATCAAGATTTGGCAAGTTTTATTCCCATCATTTTATTTGGGTTATTTCTATTCCTTGGCGGAATGCAAAACCCATTATTACAGTTCTCAGGAATTGGCCTTTTCCTTGCCAGCAGTGTTGGGTCCTATCTATTCGCTGATCTCGAAATGTCTGCTCTTTTCCTTTGTGGAGCAATTTTTATTGGACTCGGTACCTTAAAAAAATCATTACCAATTTCAAGATTCAGGATTACTATGGTGGCTCTCGGAATAGCTGGCCTGATGATTATTGCAACCAGCGTAAAAGAAAGTCTGAGCCCTGAGATCATAGCCCCTACAGGAGAGGAGTTAATCGAGAATCCGGTTCGGGTATTGGGTTTTTCAGAAAACCCCCTCGTATATGAAAGATCAAGAACCAATAAGGTAGCAAGTTCATTTGGAATAATTGGAGCGTATATAAAGTTATTGGTTTTTCCAGCGCCTTTACGATATTACTATGGCTACGATATGATTCCCGTAAGGGCAATACAACTTTCTTCAGTATTAGCTTTTATTCTGGCGCTATTAGCAGCCTGGTTTGGACTCATCAATATCAGGAAGAACAAGTTGATAACATTCAGTCTTTTGCTTCTTTTTGGCGGCTTATTTCAATTTTCAAATTTATTTTTCCCCGTTGCAGGCATAATGGGTGAACGACTAATGTATACAGCTTCACTTGGATTTTGTTTACTGCTTGCAATTCTTCTTATACAAATTGAAAGCAGGTTCAAGAAAAGTAAAACCACACAATATGCTCTTCGGGGGGGCTTGCTCTTATTGATCACGCTGTCCTTTCTACAGGTTTTTCAAAGAAATCAGGACTGGAAAGATGCATTCACTTTATTTTCAAGTGATATGCCCAAGTTGGAAAATTCTGCAAAGGCCCATAACCTCCTGGCTGCTGAATACCTAAAAATATCTCAGTTACCTGAAAATCAATCCAGCACACAGCGCTTCCTTGATCTTGCCATACAGCATTATGAGTCGTGCATAGCCATCTACCCTAAATTCCCTTATGCCTATTTTGATTTAGGTAATGCCTTTGCCGCCAATAATTTAACTGACAAGGCCCTCGAAAACTACCTGACATCTGTAGAAGTGGATACCCATAATGGTGAGGCTTTTTTAAGAATTGCGAGCATCTACGAGTCACAAGGTAATATTCCGTCAGCTATTGAATATTATCGAATTGCAATGGAAAAACCACCCAGGCTGGTTGATGCCTTTCTCAATCTTTCTTCTCTGTATTTTACCAATCAGGACTTTGAAAATGGCCTTAATATCTGCCAAGAAGGGCTTAATTATTTCCCAAACCATCCCGGATTACTTAATAATACAGGCAATGGTCTGGCTAATGCTGGTGCGTATAAAGACGCTGCCCGCTATTTCGAAACACTACTAGCCCAGAGTCCCGGAGACCAGAATGTAATCCAGAAAATCATCCTCCTTTACGAGCAATCTGACGAACCAGGCCTTGCAGCCCCTTTCAGGGCTATGTTACAGTAGAATTCTCATCAAATAATTCAAGTCCTTAATTTCTGCTCAATATTTGTTAAATTTGGTTAACCTACCAGCAAAGAACACGCTATCCAATAACTGTTGCTTACTACAACCGCTTTATGAGGAACCTATACCTTGCTCCCATTATTCTTGTCGCCCTAGTCCTGATGACTTGTAATTCTAGTCTTTACGGACAATGTAACCCAACTTCTAATTCAGGCGGGGCCTGCGCTCCAAGGTCAAATTTCTATTTTGGAGAACTCGTACCCAATAATGGTTGCGACAATTTTGCAGTTACCAATAGTTTCGACAATGGTGAGTATTTCCGGATGCCGGTGCTGGAAGGCGGATGCTACACGATCTCTACCTGTGGTAGTAATTTCAACACCCAACTTGCTTTGTTTGAAGGCACTAATGCTTCTGTTCCTTTTGGTTGGCAGGATAATAATGGTCCGGCTTGCAGTGGCAATGAAGCATCTTATACTTTTTCACCTTCCTTTACAGACTATACCCGCGTAAATGTAAAATCATTCAGCTGCCAAACCTGGACACCACAGTCTGCAACCGTTTCCGTAAGGCAGAATAACAATCTTGCGTTTACTTCATCTAACGCAGATATGTGTCAGGGCGCAACACGAACCCTAACAGCCGTACCTTTGGCTTTGAGCTCTGCCCAACCTAATTCAGGGGATCTGGGTTCTTTCTCAGGACCTGGCGTTGTTGGCAATACATTTACCGCTCCCATCCCTATTGGAGCTTCAGAGGTTTTTACTATAACCTATACTTTTGGTTTTTGTAGTGTCACCCAGGATATTACTGTTGTTTCGACCAGTGGATCGCCAGCCAATGCTGGGCCTGACCAGTTTGGTTTAACTTCGACAACAACAAATTTAACCGCTACTCCTCCAACGACCGGAACAGGCGTGTGGACCGTACTATCAGGATCAGGAGGAAGTATTGATGATTCTTCTTCACCTACCGGGCTTTTTACCGGTGTATTAGGTGAAACTTATATACTTCAATGGACGGTGACTTCCGGTTCATGTGTTTCTACAGATAATGTCATACTCGAATTTCTGCCGACTTTCACCTCATGTGATGAAACCCCAAATGGCGGAGGTTCATGCACACCCCGCTCTTCATTCTTTTTTGGTGAATTATTACCTAATGCAGGTTGTGAATCCTTTGCAGTGACCAATGGGTACGATAATGGTGAATACTTCAGAATGCCTGTCCTCGAGGGCGGTTGTTACTCAATCTCGACCTGTGGATCTGGTTTCGATACCCAGCTTACCCTGTACCAGGGAACCAATACCACTTCTCCTTTCAAATGGAGGGATGATGACGGGCCGTTTTGCGGCGGCCTTGAAGCTTCACTGACATTTGAAGCCAATTTTTCGGATTATACAAGAGTAAATGTTAATCAATATGATTGTCAGATCTATACCACTAATTCCGCTACTGTCAGCGTAAGACAAAACAATAATCTTGGGTTTTTATCTTCAACTACCGATATGTGTGAGGGCGCTTCCCGATTGCTTTCGGCTACGCCTACGCCTATTTCGGGAACAGTACTGCCAGGGTCGGGAGATGCTGGTACATTCACTGGCACAGGTGTTAGTGGCAATACTTTCACTGGGCCCTCCCCTGCTGGTTTTGCTCAGATGTATACCCAAACATATACGTTTGGATATTGTACGGCTACACAACAGATTACAGTTTACAGCCTGCCTTCAGCAGCTAATGCAGGTCCTGACCAATTGGCTATTCCGGCTACTTCAACCACCCTTGCGGCCAATTCTCCAGCCATTGGTAACGGGGTTTGGTCCATCGTATCGGGCATCAACGGGGTTATCAATGACCCGACATCACCTACCAGCACTTTTTCAGGTGTACTGGGTAATACCTATATCCTTAGATGGACCGTCTCAAACGGACCTTGTTCAGTTACAATTGACGAAGTAACTATCGAATTCTTTATTCCTTGTGATCCCCCTCAGATTATTTGCCCACAAAATGTTGTTGTGGAATGCGGGCAGGATACGAATCCTCCGGCAACAGGTCTAGCGACGGGTATTACCAATTGCGATCCTAATCCGCTGATCTCTTTTACAGATGATGCCGATTTTCAATGTGCCGGAGCTGGAGAGATCATCAGAACCTGGACCATAACTGATCTTGAAGGCAGTATGGCCAGTTGTAGTCAGATTATTACTGTGGAAGACACAACTATACCGATTGTAAATTGTCCTGTTGATCCGCCACCATTCGATTTACCGCTAGGTTTTAATACTGATCCGGTTGGTCCTTTTACTCCTCAGGATCCTTCTATTGACCCGAATGTGGTTGGAGCACCTGTGATTGACGAAAACTGTGGTATGCCAAATGTGACTTACCAGGATGTCCTCTCAGGTCCTAATGGAGATTGCTCCATGCTCTGGATAGTTTCCAGGACGTGGACAGTAACGGATCCATGTGGTCAGGTAAATTCATGTGTACAGACATTCACATTTATGGACACTACCGACCCCGTAGTTACTTGTCCTACAGGAATATTGCTACCTCCTCTACCCTCTCAGGAAGTCGAGCCTAATGATACCCCTTCAGATGCAGGTGTTTTAACGATCAATGGTGAAACTATCCTTACGGGAAATGCTGACCCGACACCTGGTCTAGATACCTGGATAATACCTGATGGCACTTCAGGAGATATAACTGTAGAAATCCAGAATATTACCTCTCCCGTGACTTTGGTAACTGTAAATTGTTACATAGATCAGGCTAGGACTATTTTGAATACGCCTTATTCGTATACACCATTTGATCCACCTCTTGTGGTTACACTGGATCCTGTATTTTATTATACCATTACGGTTGGAGATTTTATTCCTGGATCTGCATATGAAGTCTTTGTTACCGGTTCACCACTCCAAAGTTTTGGTCCACTTGTACCATTCGAGTGTCCGGTAGGCTTTAATACTGATCCGGTTGGTCCTAATACCCCACAGGATCCTTTAATTGCTCCTTCCGTTACCGGAATTCCGGAAGCAACCGATAATTTCAGTCTTGCCTCTTTGGATTACCAGGATGTTGTGAGCGGACCAATCCAGGGCAGTTGTCCTTTGGTTTGGACAGTAACCCGAACATGGACAGCGACTGACTTCTGTGGGTTTACCGCCACGTGCGACCAGGTTTTTGAGTTTGAGGATACTACCCCTCCAACGATTTCGTGTCCTGCAGATCCGCCTGCTACGCCATTACCCGGTGATTTGATCCTTGATCCAGTAGGCCAAAATGTACCTCAGGCTCCTTCGTTGGATCCTGTAATAATTGGCGGGGCAAGTGCTCTTGACAATTGTGGTATTGCTTCACTTGACTTCCAGGATGCTTTAATTGGGCCTGATCCTTCAGATTGCTCAGCATTGGCTTCAGTCGTCAGAACATGGACAGCAACGGATCATTGCGGGCTATCTGTTGAGTGCATTCAAACCTTCATCTTCACTGGCAATACACCTCCAGTAGTCGATTGTCCTATAGACCTTGCTTTAGAATTACCTCCTGGGTTTAATTCGACACCGGTGCCTCCGGATACCCCTCAAGATCCATTGGTAGATCCGAATATAACCGGCTTTGCTGTGATTTCTGATAACTTTGGTATTGCTTCCAGCGGTTACCAGGATGTTTTAATTGGACCATCACCTGCAAATTGTCCTGACCTTTGGATTCTCGAGAGAACCTGGTCAGCCACCAATGTGTGCGGATTAACCACATCATGTGTCCAAACATTTACAATTTTGGATACAACTCCCCCAATGATTACATGTCCGCCAGATCAATCATTCGAATGCATGCCAGGGTTTAATCTGACGCCTGTACCTCCGGGCATACCGCAAGACCCAACGATTGACCCATCAATTACCGGAAATCCGGTAATTTCCGACAACTATGCCATTGAGTCTGTATTCTTTGCAGATATGGTGTCAGGACCTGACCCTTCTTCCTGCCCTGGTGTTATTGAAGTGCAAAGGCTTTGGACGGTAACCGATGCATGCGGATTGAGCGCCAGTTGTACGCAGATAATTACCATTTCGGATAATACCCCTCCAGTAGCCAATTGTGCTCAGGATATTACCATCCAGATAAATGTGGATGGTGAGGCAATCATTACTGAAGCAGATGTTGACAATGGCAGTACGGACAACTGTGGCTCGGTTTCTTTATCCTTAAGTCAATCCTTCTTTGACTGCAGTCAAACAGGTCTGACCGTCGTAAATGTTACTGTAACGGATCAATGTGGTTTAACTGACATTTGCCAGGTAAACGTTTTAATTGAAAATCCAACGACGCTATCGGCTGTAGTTTCCAATGAGACTGGTCCGGGTGTGGCTAATGGTGCGATTGACCTTACAGTTTCAAATGCGAATCCACCTCTGGATTTCTTCTGGTCTAATGGAGAAACAACTGAGGATATCTCAGGTCTAACCGGACCTGCAAATTATTCTGTAACTGTTTCAGACCCATTTGGTTGTGAAGTCATCGGTACTTACTTTGTTGACGAGCTGGGTTTATCAGAAGTTGAATTTTGTCTTAATGCCTTGATTTACAGTTTATTTAACCCATTCTCTCTTCCTCCAATGCCTCCAATGTCCACTACCCTGAGAGATCAGGGGTTAATACCAACCGGACAACCATATAATGCACCACCATGGAATTACAGTGGGACGGAAACCTTTGGCTCGCCAGCGCAGGTTCCGACTAATATGTCCGCCTGGATGCTGATGAGGCTTCGACCAGTTTCGGATCCTGCAACGGTTTATGCCCAGGAGGCTGTAGTGCTTTTATCAGATGGTTCAATAGTAGATGTCAATGGTGCTTTGCCAAGAATATTCCTTGACCCAATTGATGATTACTGGTTGGAAATTACTCATATCAATCATCTGCCAGTATTTGCGCCAAGCCCTTTAGTCGTTCAGCAGATTGGTGGTCAATTCTGCCATGATTTTACGACTTCTATGAGCCAGGCTTATTCAGATCCAAGCCTAAATGATGATCCAATGATTGAGATGAACTCATTGGGAGGACTGTTTTATGGTTTAATTGCTGGAAATGCTCAAAACCTGGATTGCCAGGTTGAAGCCAACGACATCAATATGTTATTTTTCAATTATCTCGGACCAGTTGGATATACAGCAACCGATATTAATAGGGATGGTCTAACGGATGTGAATGATATAAATATGTTGCTATTCTTTTATAACAGAAACGGGCACAAGCCTTTTTAGGGAGTTTGTTATTGGGATTTTTGTTAATTTAGGGAGGTGAAAAGGGCAGTAGAAGACTGCCTTACACTATTGACGTTTTATTTCTCATTGCTTGTGTACTTAGTATTCAATTGTAGATTGGATTCGTGAGTGTAAAGCATCACTTGACCCTAAAAACCTTATGAGAAATTTTTACTTCCGCCTCTCTTTTATGGCCTGTCTATTGCTTTCAATTCATAGCAATAATCTTTTCGCCCAATGCACTCCAACAGGAACAGGTAATGGTCAATGTATTCCCAGGTCGGGTATTTTCTTTGGGGAAATTCTTCCAAACAATGGTTGCGGCACATTTACGACCATTACCAATTATGATATTGGAGAATATTTCCGGATGCCTGTGCTTGAAGGCGCTTGTTATAGCATTTCTACTTGCGGTACAAGTTACGACACCCAATTAACCCTTCATGAAGGAACAAGCACCAATACGCCTTTCGCTGGCAATGATGATAATGGTCCTTTGTGTACTGGGCTACAAGCTTCAGTTACTTTCATCCCTGACTTTACAGACTACACCAGGGTAGATGTAAGGCGATTTAACTGCCAGGTATATGGAGGGCCTCCATCAGCCACTGTGAGTGTAAGACAAAATAACAACCTCGCTTTCACTTCATCTGCGGCTGATATGCTTGCCGGTGAAAACAGAACCCTAACTGCTACTCCTGCTCCTGTTTTATCTGCTCAGTCAGGTTCAGGTGACCTCGGGACTTTTTCCGGACCAGGTGTAAGTGGGAATGTATTTACTGCACCTAATCCTGTCGGTGCTATTGAAATTTTTACAATTACCTATACTTTTGGCTACTGTAGTGTTACTCAGGATATTTTAGTATCCGGAGGTTGTCCCTTGCCTCCACCAAATGCAGGGCTTGATCAGGCTGGTATTGTAGGAACAAGTGCTACCTTATCTGCCTCTCCCCCTCCTCCCTCAACATCGGGTATGTGGACGATATTATCGGGTTCAGGTGGTTCTTTTTCTGACGACACATCACCTAGCAGTGATTTCTTTGGCTTAGCAGGAGAAACTTATGATTTGAGATGGACAATTACAGATGGATCCTGCTCAATTTCTGATGATGTGACAATAGGTTTTGCAGCCCCGGCAGCCAATTGTCCGGAAACCTCGAATGCAGGTAATTTCTGCAATCGATCAAACGTCTTCTTTGGAGAAATTTTACCGAATAACGGATGTGAAATTTTCAATACCATTACTAATTATGATCCGGGTGAGTATTTCAGAATGCCGATTCTTGAAGGTGGTTGTTATACGATTAGTACCTGTGGAAGTGGATTTGATACTCAATTGACACTTTATGAAGGTACAACTACCGCTTCCCCTTGGAAATGGAGAGATGATTTTGGCCCTATTTGTAACAACACTGAGGCTTCTATCACTTTTGAAGCAGACTTTACGGATTATACAAGAGTGGATGTCAGACAATACAATTGTCTATCAGGTGGACCTAGCGGCTCGGCAACGGTAAGCGTACGACAAAACAACAATCTTGCCTTTTTGTCCTCCACAGCACCTATGAACGCTGGAGAGACTAGGGTTTTAGCAGCTACACCAACTCCTGTAGGTGGGATTCCTGCAGCTGGTTCAGGTGACCCAGGCACCTTTTCTGGCCCCGGAGTAAGTGGGAATATTTTTACAGCACCAAATCCAGCGGGTAGTCAAGTTTATACGATAACCTATACTTTTGGATATTGTAGTGTAACCCAAGACATTCTGGTAATCGGCTGTCCACTTCCAATACCAAATGCAGGATCTGATCAAATAGCTCTGGGCGGTAACGTTGCCAATCTTTCTGCTTCACCTCCCCCTCCTGGAGCAACTGGTATGTGGACCATTTCATCAGGTCCGGGAGGTGTGTTCTCAGATGATACATCACCTACAAGTAGTTTTACAGGTTTGATCGGTTCGTCCAATGTATTGACATGGACTATTGATGATGGTTCCTGTGAGGCTTCAGATGATGTTCTTATTGAATTCGCTCCACCTGCTTCAACTTGTGTTGAAACACCTAATGCTGGAGCAAGTTGTGCACGCTCGAATTTCTTCTTTGGTGAACTCGTACCAAATAACGGATGCGATAATTTCAATACGACGACCACTTATGATCCAGGAACCTATTTCAGAATGCCCATTCTGGAAGGTGGATGTTACACCATTAGTACTTGTGGTAGTGGGTTTGATACTCAATTAACACTTTACGAGGGCACCATTACTTCTTCTCCTTACAAATGGAGAGATGACTTTGGTCCTATTTGTAATGGAACTGAGGCTTCCCTAACCTTCGAATCAGATTTTACTAATTATACAAGAGTTGATGTCAGACAATTTAATTGTCAGCCAGGTGGTCCAAGTGGCTCTGCTACAGTTAGTGTCAGGCAAAATAATAACCTTGGTTTTGTTTCATCCCCAGCACCGATGTGTCAGGGTGCGACAAGAACAGTGATCGCAATTCCTTCTCCTGTTAATATCACTCCACAACCAAATTCAGGTAATCCCGGCACTTATAGTGGTACTGGAATAGTTGGAGATTTGTTTACTGCTCCTGCTCCGGCTGGTTCAAGTGAGGTAATTCCAATAACATATAATTTTGGGTACTGTGAAACGGTTCAGGGAATTCCTGTATTCAGTTTTCCATCGGCTGCCAATGCAGGCCCTAACCAAATAGGTATTGCCACAACCACAACGACCCTTGCCGGTAATGCCCCAACTGTTGGAATTGGTACGTGGTCCATTATGTCAGGCTCTGGAGGATCAATAAATAGTGTTAACGACCCAACTTCCGATTTTACGGGTGTTCTTGGTGAAACCTATGTTTTGGAATGGACAATTTCAAACGGGCCATGTAATACCAATTCAGATCAAGTTACTCTTGAATTTGGAGAATGTGTAGCACCTGTGGCATTCTGTCCTGCATCTCCAGCTCCTAAAGAGTTATCATTTGGCTTTAATTTGGATCCTGTAGGACCTAACATTCCTCAAGATCCTTCAGTTTCTCCAACACTTTTCGGGTTTCCTACTGCTGTTGGCATTTGCGAAATAGCAACAGCTGATTACCAGGATGTTCTTCTTGCTCCTACCCCAGGAGACTGTCCAGTTCTTTTTATTCTTGAACGAACATGGACTGTTACCAGCGAAAATGGCGTTGTCACTGAATGCACACAACTCTTTACGCTTACAGACTCTACACCTCCAACTGTTGTGTGTCCTGCTGATGTCAGTTTTGAATGGTCTGACGATTTTAATCAAATATCGGTGCCCATAAATACCCCGCAGGATCCAAGTATTGCACCTGGTGTTACAGGCACTCCTGTGCCAGATGATAACGGCGGTATTGCAAGTGGTAGTTACCAGGATGTCTTGATTGGACCATCCCCTTCAAATTGTCCTGCACTATGGGTAGTTGAAAGAACCTTTACAATCACAGACCTTTGCGGATTGACAACCAGTTGTTTGCAAACTATTTCGCTTGAGGATACAACGCCTCCGGATATTACCTGCCCCGATGACCCTCCTCCTATGGAGTGGACTGCTGGTTTCAACCAAGATCCGGTGCCCTTGAATACGCCTCAGGATCCAAGCCTTCAACCTCCATTCATTTTTGAAGATCTGGATAATTACGACTTAGGGCCAATTACCCCTCAGTCACCTTTATGGGAAACGTGGGATCCTGGCACATTGGCTCAAACAGCGCAAGTGAGTAATGAACAGGCTTTATCGGGCTCAAATAGTCTTAAAGTAGAAGGTATCCCGTCTGGAGGGCCTGTTGATCAGGTTTTGAGACTTGGTGATCAGAACAGTGGAGATTGGGTACTAGTTTTCTTTATGTATGTGCCTTCCGGAAATGGTGCTTTTTATAATCTCCAGCACTTCCAGGATATTTTACCTGAATGGGGGCACCAGGTCTTCTTTAATGGTGATGGGACAGGTGAAGTAGACGCTGATGGACTTTCATCTTCTAATTTTACTTATCCTCAAGACACCTGGTTTGAAATCAGGCAGGATATTGATATTGAAGGAGATGTGACTACGCTTTTTATAAATGGAAATCCTGTTCAGACATGGCCATTCGCTTCTACATATACAGGTGCTCCTGGAACAGGCCAGATTGGTGCGCTTAACTTCTATCCTTTTTCTGAGGATGGCTCTATTCCATTATTCTATGTGGATGCTATTAGTTTGACGCCTGGTTCTTCCCCTGGCTTTGGCTTGGCAACTGCAACTGATAATTGCGGTACTCCCGTTATTGATTATCAGGATGTATTAGTCGGACCATCTCCTGAAAATTGTCCAGATCTGTGGGTAGTTGAAAGAACATGGATTGCGACCGACAATTGTGGTACGACCTCTACCTGTGTTCAGACATTTACCTTAACAGATACCACACCGCCAACCATAACCTGTCCTGCAGATACGGATCTTGAATGGCCCGCTGGGTTTAATACAACACCTGTTGAACCTGGTGCAGCTCAAGATCCAAGTGTTGATCCATCCATAACCGGGCAACCGACTTCTTCGGATAATTGTGTTGTTGCTTCTACGACTTTCCAGGATAACCTGATCGGGCCATCCCCTACCGATTGCCCTGACCTATGGACACTGGAACGGCTATGGACCGTGACGGATGCCTGTGGCTCAACAGCTACCTGCATGCAGATAATCACTTTGACTGATACTACGCCACCTTCAATTGTTTGTCCGAAAGATCCAGCTCCAATAGAATGGACTTCATCGTTCAATACATCTGCTGTTGGTCCGGATACACCTCAGGATCCTTCTATTGACCCAACAATTTTTGGATCACCTGCAGTTTCAGACAATTGCGGTACACCAGCTATTGCTTATCAGGATGTGATATTTGGGCCTTCACCTGCCAATTGTCCAAATCTATGGGTAGTTGAGCGGACCTGGACAGCAACGGACAATTGTGGCCTATCTACTTCATGTGTCCAAACTTTTACATTGACGGACACTACGCCACCGATTGCAAGTTGCACTGGCGTTGCCACAGTAACTGTTGAAGCCAGTGGCTCAGTATCTCTAGATGCTGCCTCGCTTGATACAGGTAGTACAGATAATTGCGGAATTGAAAGTATCGCATTAAATCAATCAATATTTACCTGTGCCGATGTGGGCGTTCAATCAGTTGACTTCATTGTTACTGATGTATGTGGCCTGACATCGATATGTCCCGTTGCTGTAACCGTGCTAAGTCCGATATCATTATCAGCAGTTGTTACAGACCAACTTGGCCCTATCATTGCTGATGGAGCTATAGACCTCACTCCATCAGGAGGTGGTGACCCTTATTCGTTTAACTGGTCGAATGGCGAAACAACAGAAGATATTTCAGAACTGGTTGGTATTATGAATTATGCTGTTACTGTGACTGACGCTAATGGTTGTATGGCTACCGCTTCTTATTTTGTGAACCAAGGAGATCTTTTACCAGTCGAATTCTGTGTGACGACTTATCTCTACGCAATGTTTGATCCACTGTCTCCGGCACCAAATCCGCCAATGACAACGACATTGCGTGACCTTGATTTAATACCATTGGCGCACCCGTATACTGGTCCTCCATTTAATTACATCGGTCCAGAGGCATTTCCTTCATTACCGATGGTGCCTGCTGATATGGCTGATTGGCTACTCTTGAATATTAGGCCGATTTCTAATCCTGCATCAATTTTTTACCAGGAAGCTGTAGTGCTTCATTCAGATGGCACAGTCTCAAGCGTTGATGGTAGTCTTCCTCAGGCTTTCCTTGATCCTGCAGAGATGTATTGGCTTGAAATGCAGCATATCAATCACTTGCCGGTCAGTACACCAATTCCATTCCCGGTTCCTGGTGGTGGCGGACAAATATGTAATGATTTCACGGCTGGTTTGAGCTCAGCTTATACCGATTTATTGTTGAATGATGATCCATTGGTCACCATGCCATCCGTAAATGGAATCGTTTATGGAATGGTTCCTGGCAATGCTCAAAATCTGGATTTCGTTATTGAAGCTAATGATCTTAACTTGATTTTTGTCCATTACCTGGAAAATTTGATTTACGAGTCGTGGGATATTAACCGGGATGCCACTGTAGACGTCAATGACATCAACATGTTGTTCTTCTTCTATAATCGAAATGGGCATACACCTTATTAGAAAAAAAACTTCGGAAGTAACTTCCGGAGTTTTTTTCCAACTCTAGCAAATTTATTTCGACAATAAATACGTTGGCGTATAATTGGCGAGAAAAAATTCATAATTGACTAACATTTGAAGTAGGTAAGTTGTGGAAAAAATGACCTGTTTCCCGTTTCTTTGTATCTGGAAAAAAAAGTAATTTTGAGTCCATGAGCATATCAACAAACTTCCCCACTCCTAACCTCCAATTATCAATAAAAGCAGCTGACAATATTAGAATTCTTGCGGCTGCAATGGTAGAAAAAGCCAAATCCGGACACCCTGGCGGGCCAATGGGTGGCGCGGACTTTATCCACGTATTATATTCCGAATTCCTGGTTTACGACCCTGATGACATGCGTTGGCCCCTGAGAGACCGATTCTTTCTGGATGCGGGTCATATGTCAGCCATGCTCTATGGAGCTCAAACATTATTGGGCAATTATTCGATGGATGATATTAAGAATTTCAGGCAATGGGGTAGTCCGACGCCTGGTCATCCGGAAGTAGATGTAGACAGAGGCATCGAAAACACTTCCGGTCCTTTGGGTCTAGGTCATGCTTTTGGTGTTGGGGCCGCTATTGCGGAAAGGTTCCTGGCAACCAGGTTTGGAGAACAAATAGCTCATTACACTTACCTCTACATTTCAGACGGAGGTGTCCAGGAGGAGATTTCACAAGGAGCAGGAAGAATTGCCGGCTACCTCGGCCTGGGAAATATTATCATGTTTTATGATGCTAACGATATTCAGCTTTCAACCGAAGTTGATGATGTGACTTCTGAAAACACGGCTATGAAATATGAGGCCTGGGGCTGGCATGTGATAACCATTGACGGGAATGACCATGATGCTATTCGTAGTGCCCTTAAAGCCGGACAAGAAGAAACTGGAAAACCAACACTCATAATTGGTAAAACAATAATGGGCAAAGGCGTAGTTCTCGAAGATGGTGCCGGATATGAAGGAGAAGTTGAATTGCATGGAAAACCATTGAGTAAATCTGCTGCCTCTTTCGAAAAAACCATTTCAAATTTAGGTGGAAAACCAGACGATCCTTTCCATATTTTTGATAGTGTAAAAAGCTATTACGATGTCGTGGTGGATCAAAAACGAAAGCAGGCAAAAGCTAAAAAAGCAAACTACGATGCCTGGAAAGCTCAAAACCAAAAACAGGCCACCAGACTGGAAGCCTATTTCGCAGGAAAAACACCTGATATTGACTGGGATGCTATCCAGCAAAAAGAAAATATTGCTTCCCGTAATGCATCCGGGGCTGTCTTGGCGCATCTTGCAGAGCATTGTGGCAATATGATCGTAGCTTCTGCTGATCTTTGCAATAGTGATAAAACCGAGAACTTCCTGCTCAAAACTGGTCCTTTTAAACATCACGATTTCACCGGTGCTTTCTTACAGGCTGGGGTGGCAGAACTCACCATGGCCGCACTGGCAACAGGAATGGGCCTGCACGGTGGTGTAATTCCTGTTTGTGGTACTTTCTTCGCCTTTTCTGATTACATGAAGCCTGCGATCCGCGTAGCTGCCCTGATGGAACAACCCGTCATATTTGTTTGGACACACGATGCATTCCGAGTTGGAGAAGACGGGCCGACACACCAGCCAATTGAACAAGAAGCCCAGCTTAGGCTGCTCGAGCAACTTAAGAATCACTCTGGCAGACCCAGTTTCCTGGCCTTAAGGCCCGCAGATGCTCATGAAACCACCATATGCTGGAAGCTAGTTCTTGAAAATAAACACACGCCCAGTGGTCTGATTCTTTCAAGACAGAATATTCCTGATATTCCGGCCATGACTGATTCCTCCAGGTATGAAAACGCGAAAGCTGCTGAGAAAGGCGCTTATATCGTGCGCGATACAGAAGGAACGCCTGATTTGATTATGGTTGCCAATGGTTCAGAAGTTTCCACGCTTATCGCCGGAGCAGACAAACTGACTGCTGAGAAAGGTCTAAAAATCAGAATTGTTTCCGCACCATCTGAAGGACTTTTCAGGGAACAACCCGAAGCTTATCAGAAGTCTGTTATTCCAGAAGGAATTCCTGTTTTCGGCTTAACAGCCGGTCTACCAGTTAATCTGAAAGGCCTGACAGGGCCTTTTGGGAAAGTTGTAGGACTAGACCATTTTGGTTATTCTGCTCCATATACCGTTCTGGATGAGAAGTTTGGTTTTACTGCAGATAATGTCTACAAGGAAGTGCTGGCATATTTGGGGTAGCCGAAACCTGGACTATCCGGTTTAGTGTTGTTTCAGAGCATATTTTTATGAATAAATTATATTGGATTTAGCCAACAAGCCTGGCGTATATGCTCTTTGTTAAGAAAATTAATGTTAAATTTCTATAGCAATAATTTTCTTAACATTTAATAGTCTTTCAACATGAAAACCCCAGTTTTTCTCCTTTTTCTTCTTTTTTCCCTGAACATAGCTGCAGATCCGCTTGATGACATTTGGAAAGCACTGGAATCCAAAGACTGGAAACTAACCGACCAGCTCATCTCAAAATCGATGAAAAACCCTCAAACACGGATGAGTGCCAGCCTGATCAAGGTTTTACTTGAAGAACTGGAGGGTAACGAAAATACCTTCAGGATTTTTGAAGATGCCATATCAGATATGTCGGACCCTTCTCCCTACATTTTCGCCCACTGGCTGGAAGGGGCCGTCACAAACGGCTACGAGAATAAGGATACGGAAAGGCTCAAATACCTGAAAAAACTCCTCAAGACCGAAAGCATTCACCCAACAATCACTGGATCCGGAAATTATATCCTTGGTCACCATCATCAGTCACTAAACGATATGGCCGAAGCCCGAAAGTACTGGGATAAAATCCAATCTATCAAAAATTGGCAGTTTACCGGGACTTTCGATAACCGTTCGGGAAGTGGATTTGAAAATGATTACGGCCCAATTTCCAACCCAAAACCGGATGCTGTTTTTAAATCGCAACTCAATTCTGACATAAGGTGGTACGAACCTGCTTATCTACCATACGACCCATGGGTTTCCACCCACGACTATTTTGATGACAGATCAGGGATCATCTTTGCCCAAACCTTCGTGGAAGTCAGTGAAGAAAGTGAAGTATTACTAGCTATTGGCATGTCAGGCAACCTGAAAGTTTGGGTGAATGACGGCCTGGTCATCTCCTCTGAACATGAATACCGTACAGATATGGACCAGCTAGTGGTACCTGTCAGGCTTAATAAAGGATACAACAGACTGCTTGTACAATTAGGCTACACTGATGAAACAGAATACCCTAATTTCATGATGCGGTTTTATGACAAAGACTTCCAACTCATCTCCGGAAGGTTTAACGTCAGTCCTTCCTATCAGCCCTATAAGAAAGCTGAAAAAACTGAATTGACTCCAGCCATGCCCCACTTTGCGGAATCGTTTTTTGAAAAGAAAATTAAGGAAAACCCCGATGATGTGCTCAATCATCTCAAGCTGGCAATGGTTTACCGCAGGAGCAAAAAATTCAATGAAGCCATCAAAGTTCTGAAAAAAGGGCTTGAAATGTACCCTCAGAACATCCTGATGAATAAGGAATTGATGCTATGTTATATGAACCTTTCCAACAGAACTGAAATGCTCAAGCAATTGGAATTTATCAGGTCATTAAAACCCAATACCTTGTTTTTGCTGATTTATGATTTTAACCAGGAACTGGAGCTGGAAAACTACGCCGAAGCTCATGAGAAACTTGCCCTTGTCGGAGACATTCTTGGAAAAGAAAGCGACACCTATTATGACATGTATATCAAACTGGCTGCCAACGAAAGGAAAGTACAGGAGTTATACGGAGCTATCCAGGATGCCTTCAGCAAATATCCTGACGAATCACTATTTCTCAATTATATGTTCAGGTTATTAAAGAACCAGGGAGACACTTCCGACAAAGCCTATGGGATCATCGAAGAATATTTGAAAAATCATTTTGATTATCCCGTTCTGACCATGCTGTTCAATGAATATGTATACCTGGGTAGGAAAAAGGAAGCTGAGAAATTACTTACAAATGTATTGGAAAACTACCCGGGAGACCTGACGACCGTCAACATGCTAATGAACTTCTATTACAAAAAAGAAGATTATAAAAAAGCACTCCAGTATACCGATATGGCGCTTACCTGTAGTCCGTTTAACTCGGGTCTTTGGAAAAGCCGGGCATATATTCACGAAGCCCTGAACAAAAAAGAATTGGCAAAAGAAGATTTCAAGCAAACCATTCATTTCAACCCGAACAGTTTTGAAGCACGGGAAAAACTTCGTGATCTGGAAGGTAAAAAAGCTATTCTGAGTTATTTTGAAAAAGAAAATGCTACTGATATCATACTTGAGGAGATCAATCAGCCCTACAAGTCCGACGAAAACTTCAGATATATCTACAAAGAATCCAACCATGTGATCTTTCCGGAAGGGGCTTCAATGCAATTCACCAATATTGCCGTCCAAGTACTTAATGATGCAGGTATTGATCACTGGAAGGAATCGTATATTTCATACAACTCCTATTGGGAAAACCTTTTTATTGTTAAGGCCCAGGTCATAAAGGCCAATGGCCAGAAAGTGGCAGCCGAAAGAAACTATAACGACCTGGTGTTTCCATCCCTTGAAAAAGGAGATGCGATCCATATTGAATACCGGAAGGAATTTTATACAGCTGGTAAGCTGGCCAAAGAATTCTGGCTCAACCATATATTTAACAGTTTTTACCCGGTGGATAATTCTGTGTTCAGGTTCTGGGTGCCGAAAGGTCAGGAATTTCATATTAAATACCGGAACACCGCTCAGGAACCGGAAAAATCAAATATTGATGACTTCGATTGTTACCAGTGGGTGTTGGAAAACCCTAAACAATGCAAGGGTGAAAACTATATGCCAACACTCCTGAAATCAGGGATGGTAGTCAGTATATCCTCAGTTGAATCTTGGGATGTCATTGCCGATTGGTATCACGACCTCGCCATGCCAAGGGCAAAGTCTGATTATAACATCGACAGGGTCTACCAAGAGTTGTTTGAAGGGAAAGAAAACGCAGACGAAATGGAAAAAGCCAGGATAATCTATGATTATATCTGTGAAAATATTGAATACAGTTCTGTGTCGTTTCTTCAAAGTAGTTATGTACCCAAAAAACCGATGATGACAGTGAGCTCAAGGCTGGGTGATTGCAAGGATGTGTCAACGCTTTACTATACCCTTGCGGAAATGGCAGGATTATCAACTAATCTTGTTCTCGTCCGTACTAGGGACCTCGGCGAAGAAAGCCTGCCTTTGCCGTCCAATTCATTCAACCATTGTATTGTCAGGATTAACTTTGAAAATAGGGAGCCCCTTTTCCAGGAACTGACCAATCAAAGGCTTCCCTTCGGAGCCATCACTGCAAACCTTGAAAATGCACAGGCATTAGTTATCCCCAATAGCGATAATCCTGATGAAAAAATGGACCTGATAAACATCAATTTTAAACCGCTGACCCAAAACACCAGTTCCAGGAAACTGGACATCATGATAAAAGATCGGCACGCGGATGTCACGACCAGACTCGAAATTGATGGTGCCCCTACAGCCGGTTTCAGGAGTTATTTTTCAGGAATGAATAATGACCAGCTTCGCGAAACCATAATCGACTATTATAACGATGATTTTGAAGGCAGTCTGAGTCTCAATGATTTTGACTTTAATGACCTCGATGGACGGGGCGATAAATTTATTTTCAATTCAAATTTTGAAGTAGAAAATGTGGTAAAAAGCATTGGAGGTTTCAAGGCCATCAAACCGCCTTTTGTTGAAAAGATCATCAGCCTCAACAATTTCCCTGATGAACCAAGAAGCCATGAATTACAGTACTGGGAGTACGAAGACATGGAATCTTATTACACCGAGATCGTCGTTGAGATCCCTGAAGGACAGGCATGGATGGATTTGCCGGAAAATGTAAATATCGATGAGTTTTTCATGAACTATTCACTCACTTTTGAGAAAATTGACAACCGGAAATTGAAGATTACCCGCTCAGCCGACCTCAAACGCATCAACATCCCCGCTGAAAAATACCAGGCCTTCAGGGATGTGATCAGGGAGGTGGTTGCTGCGGAAGATGTTTATTTGGCATTTAAGTAGTGTCTGTTCAAAATTGTTGGGCATTTTTACTTTTGATCTTGAAAATGTGAATTGAATAGTCACGTTTTTTCAGGAATCATAAAATTTTGTTAAACCAAAAGATTTGTCATTTTAAAAAATGCGAAAACGGTATTTTCAGTTAACCCAATCGTTAACCAAAACCGTTTTCTATGTTACGTATTTTACTACTTTCAATTCTATCCATTTCTACTGTACTTTTTTCTTCAGCTCAGGAACTGGAGCGCAGGGCGTTCATGGGTATACTGCTCAGCGCCATCGATGAAGATATGCGTAGCCAAGCTGGATTTAAGGGTGATGATGGAATTTTCGTCTTAAGGGTTTTTGACAAATCATCTGCCTCCGCTGCTGATATCAAGGCCGATGATATTCTCATTTCGCTTAATGATGAACCGATTGTTGGAGTAAGCCCTTTCCTTGGCATGCTGAAGCAATTCAAGACCGGTGATAAGGTCGCTCTTGAAATTTTCCGTGAAGGAAAAATAATTACCAAAGACCTTGAGCTAAAACCATTTCCGAAAGAATCCAATCCGGCTTTTGAAACCATATACAGTTCAGTTGTAAATGGCGATAACCATCAACGGATCTTCCTGACCAAGCCTTTTGGAGATGGCCCATTTCCTACGGTTATGGTTCTTCAGGGTGTGGGCTGCGCCAGTTCTGAGTATCCTTTCGAGTCTATGCGAGGCATGTCTTACGAAATAATTGATTCTCTAACAAGAGCAGGTTATGCGACAATAAGAGTGGAACGATCAGGCATGGGCGATAATAAAGGACAACCTTGTCTTGACATAGATTTCAAAACTGATCTTGGAGGATTCAGGGCAACAATCGCCAAACTAGGTGAATTTAGTTTTGTTGACCAGGATGCTTTATTCCTTATGGGATTTAGCATGGGTGGTGTTATTGCCCCTTTGCTTGCTAACGAGACTGACGTTAAAGGCATTATTGCATATGGAACCGCAAGCCTCAACTGGAAAGATTACGAAACCGAAAATAGTAGAAGACAGTATCCGCTTAATTTTGAAAATTATGAATCCTTTGCAGAAAATATGCGTTTGCTGGAATTGTTGCTTACGGAGTTTTACAACAAACAAAAGACACCAGAGCAAATTGCGGATGAATACCCAGAACATGCCGAGTGGATTACCCAACGGTTGGGTATCTATCCAATGCACTACCGTTATTTCCAACAGGTTGCAGAACTCAACACCCTTGACCTCTGGTACGAATGCAATGCCCATGTGCTAGCGGTTCATGGGTCTTCGGATTATGTAAGTTCGGCAAATGATCATGCTCTTATCGCCGAGGTAGTCAATAACAAAAAGCCCGGATCTGCAACCTATGTCGAACTTGAGCATGCTGATCACTGGTTCAACTATGCAGAAACTTATGAAGAAAGTCAGACTGCTGTCAATTCTGGGAATGCAGAGATAAATCGTGATTTTATTCCGCTGATATTGGCCTGGTTAAAAAAATTGGCATAGGATTTGAAATAATCCTAATCAGAAGTGAGTAACGACTAAGGAGAACCCCAAAAAAGTGGTAACCTATCTAAACCACCTTTTATCCCCAAAGGCGCCAAAACTTCAATTCGCAATCAACTTGGCGGTTTACCGTCAGTTTCTACTATATATACCGGAGATTCCGGACGACTTATTATCTATGGGTGAGGCAATGCTTCACCCTTTTTTATTTCAGGCCGCTCAATATCGCTATCTTAGTATTAATGCATGTCCGTGATATCAAAAAAGCGCTTCGTTACCCTTCAAAGATAACAAGCCTTAATCTCAGCTCTTCCAAACCGAAACTGACAGAAATCCCAAAGTCTATCTATGCATTTGGAAATCTCGAGAAGCTTGATCTCAGTAATAATGAAATAAAGGTCCTTCCGGTTAGCCTTTTTGATGCGTTTCCGAAACTTAAGTCCCTCAATGTTTCAAAAAATAGAGGTATCAGATTTAATGGATTTTCAAGTTTTAAAACGCATAATATTGAAAGTCTCGACCTGGCTGGTTGTCGCTTGACTGAATTGCCGGATTTCCTACTAAACTGTAATTGGTTAAGGCAGATTGACCTTTCGTCATCATACATAAAATCACTGCCTCGTGAATGGATTTTGGTGCGATCGCTAAAGTCGATTGCTTGCCGTAATAATGCAGTATTAAAAAAGTATCTGACCAGAGTTGAACCTTTCCGCAATGACTTTAATCGACTTTCTTTGACTGATCACCAAAGGGAAACCATTTATGCCTTTTTTTCTGAAAAGTCGATAGATGAAAGTCAGATATCCCATCACGATTTACTGGTGGGCGCCAATTTGAGTAAAGTTGAAAGTCGACACGAGGCATTGATAATACTCGACAAGAGGTTTTCAGAAGCATCATCTGTCGAAACCATTAATAAAGATTCAAGGTTAGTTTTTACTGGTCGAATACCATTTCAAAAACATCTGGAAAAACGATTAAAAGATATTGGTGCTGTCATTGAGCCTTTCCCGAGTGCACACACCACTCATATTGTAGTGGGTGAATATCCTTTTTTCAAAGGGCTATTCATCGAGAAAAACGAACCTCGCCTTCTTAGTGCCCGTAATTTGTTCAATAGCCTGACTCTCAAGCGATTTAAAGGAAAAGAAAAAAATCATTTCGTTGAGAAGATTCGATTATTGCTCAATTCCAGAATTAGTCAAAACATTGAATTGGCTCTAAATTTACTATCCGCTGTACGTATTCCTAAGGAATTAATGACAGACCTTTTGGAGCTTTGGTTCACGACCAACAACCAGGACTGGAAACGGCATATAAAAGCTCTACTGGAATTAAATGGACAGCCAGGCCTCCCGGTTTTACTTGCCAGCTTAAGTCAAATTCATTCCGGTAAACGGAAAAAAATTTCAATAAAAACCTTAAGAAAATTAGGATTGGATGATCGCCGGGTAAAGGCATTATTAGACAATCAATAACCGTACTTTTCTTTCCACCAATTTAATAAGCGCTCTCTGATGCGTTGCTCAGAAGGGTTGGATGATGGTTCGTATAATGTTGTTCCATCAATATTTTCCGGAAGGAAATTTTGATCAGCAAAATTTCCCTCGAAAGCATGTGCGTATTTGTAACCCTTACCATAATCAAGGTTTTTCATAAGCTTGGTTGGTGCGTTTCGAATATGGAGCGGAACCGGGAGGTTACCCGTTTTTCTGACCAGATCCTGAGCCTTATTGATCGCCATATAAGCCGAGTTACTTTTTGGCGAAGTTGCCATGTAAATCGTCACTTCTGCAAGGATAATACGTGATTCGGGCCAACCAACATTATGGATGGCCTGGAAACAATTATTGGCCAGCAAAAGTGCATTCGGGTTAGCCAAGCCAATGTCTTCTGCGGCAGAAATGACCAGTCGTCGTGCAATGAATTTTGGGTCTTCGCCCCCTTCTACCATTCGTGCGAGCCAGTAAATTGCAGCATTTGGGTCAGACCCCCTGATCGATTTGATAAATGCCGAGGCAATGTCGTAATGCAATTCACCACCTTTGTCGTACATGGCCAGATTTTGCTGTAGTCGATCGGTGACTGTCTCGTTGGTGATTTCGATCAGGTTCTCTTTATCAGGAGCTGCATTGATGACAATTTCAAGGATGTTTAACAGCTTTCGGGCATCGCCACCTGAATGCATGAAGAAAGCATCGTATTCCTTAATCTCAACCTTGAGTTTTTTCAGTACCTCGTCGTTTTTCAAGGCATAATCGATTAAAGACGCGAGATCTTCTTTATCAAGATGTTTGAGAATGTAGACCTGGCAACGGGATAACAGAGGAGAGATAACTTCGAAAGATGGGTTCTCAGTGGTTGCGCCGATCAATGTTACGGTTCCATCTTCAACTGCTCCCAGCAAGGAATCTTGCTGGGATTTGCTAAATCTATGAATCTCATCAATAAAAAGTATGGGGTTAGGCGCATTGAAAAACCGTTGACGTTTGGCCTTGTCGATGGTTTCCCTAATATCCTTTACACCACTATTTATCGCGCTGAGTTGGAAAAATGGCCTATGCAGTTGGTTTGCGATAATTCGGGCAAGGGTTGTTTTCCCGACACCAGGTGGGCCCCACATGATGAATGAGGGTATATTACCAGAATCGATAGCTTGCCACAATATCGACTGCTCTCCTACCAGGTGTTGTTGACCAAGATACCTGTCAAGGCTTTTGGGGCGCAGGCGTTCAGCTAGTGGTTGCATCGATAATTATTCAAATTTCTAAAACCCTATTGGCTCCGGTTTTCCATTGCGCATGATATCGATAGTTCCGTTCTGCAGCGGGAATTCTTCTCCTTCATTAACGTAATACAGCGCCATTTTATAACTATCACCGGGCTTTTCTTCCATGTTGACATGCATCATGGTGATAGGATTGTCTGTAAAGGTAAAAGAAAGCCCCAATTCATTCATGTCAGAATCAGGGAACTCAGGGTTGGTTTCCCTCATCGGTAATGGCCGTTTGGAATCAGCATCAACGATTTTTAGGATGAAGTTTTGATCGGCCAGTAATTCGGGCGATTCGTGATACATACTAAATTCAATATAGGTGTAGTTCCAGTTGTTCTTCTTGAGTCGTTTGATCTCTTTATCGTTTTTATCCTTCCTTGGGGAAACCAGTTGGTAAGCAACCACTGTTTTTTCGATAATCTGGAGACTGGTCTGGTAGAACTCCTCTTCCTCCTGTTTGTCCAGCATCTGATTGACGAGGCTGTCTTTGCTGACCAGGATAGAATCTGTTGTCAGTTGCAGACTAAAGATCTGTGCTTCCAGTTCTTGCTTTTCGGACTTTTGACGGTTGGTCAGATCTGCGATAGCATTTTCTTTTTCAGCAATTTCTGCCCGTATACCTTCGATTGTTCCTCTTTGCGTCTTGATGCGGAGTTTCAGGTCTTTAATCTCTTTTTTAAGCCGTTGGACCTCTTTATCCAGTTCAGCTTTGGCTTCTTCCAGTTGTTCATTTTCAACTGATAGGCGCTCGTTTTCAGCTAAGGCATCACGCGTTGCTTGTTTCTCCAGAGCTAATGCCCTGTCGAGTGAGTAGATGCTATCTTGCTGAGTTTCAATTTTGTCTTTTTTTGCCTGGATGGCTTTTTTCTGATTCAAGAAAACGAAGAGTAATGCAATAACAGCCAGAGCAGCAATACCAATAATAATGTTCTTATTCATGGTGAAACAATTTAGGTGGATCAAGGGGGTTAGTAATAGTAAGTAATTACAGGCAAAAATAAAACCAAAAAAAAGGGATTCCTTTTCAGGAACCCCTTATCAAGTCAGTCAGTCATGAGAATAAAAAAAAGTCTATTAGCTACTTTAGGTGAAATTTAATTATAACATCCTATAAAACAGGTGATTATAATTGAAAGTGGCTATTGCTTCTGCTGGGATAAATGTAATTGCAAAAATTCTGGAGGTTTGTTTACTTTTTCCAGTATTTGTGACAACAATTTTCAAACTAAGTATAAAAAAAACAAATGGAAACTGATGAAATGGCGGACAATGAGGGGATTCTTTGTGACAAATAAAAGCAGGTAATTGTTTAGAGGCCAGATAGCAGCAAACTACCGATCTGAGGATTAAGGAATATTTCTTTGATCGCGGGATTTTTTGTCGACGAAAGTCTTCTTGCGAAGCCAAGCCTCAAGTCAGCTGGCAGTGCGGGAAGCGTAATAAAGCGCTCAAGGTTCTTTTTGGCCATTTCAGAAAGGGGCTCTGGATTTACATTCAAGTGGTTTGACAATCTTGCCATTATTGTGAACAGCTGGTCGTTTTTTAGCTTGAGATCACTTTTTTCATCCATTATTTTTGGCAAAATTTCCGTTTCGAAATCATTTGTGGCCAGGATTTCTTCTGGCCCGATGAGGATTTTTAAGTCATTAGTAACAAAATCCCAGAATTCGCCGGTAGTAGATGGGGTCAGGCATGCATCAGCCAATAATTGAACCATATTTGCGTTTGATTCGAGATCATCGATGCTTTTTATGGCATCAAAAAACTGGACAAGCGTACGCGGCGTAGTTCTGTTTTCAGTAAAGATTCCTGGCCGGGATAATACAAACTGGATACCGCGTTGATCAATGCCTTGATTTTCGGCCCACATTGACCATTCGATCAAATCAAACTTCATCGTAATATGCATCATCCGTGTAATCATAGCATCATCCAATGGCGTAACAGAATAATCTCCGCCATCGGGATTTGCAGTGGCTACAATTTGCCATTGGGGGGGTAATGACCAACTTGACAAGCTGTAAACCTGGAACAATTGCATCAAGCCTCTTAAAATGCGATCATCGGCCCTGTTTAGGTCATCAATTAACAGAATCCCGGGCCCCTTGGAAGCAGGCACCCATTTAGGCGGTGCAAATTCGGTTTTTCCGTTCACCAATGAAGGCATTCCGATAAGGTCACCCATTTCCTCAAATTGGGCAGGCGCTATATAGGCAAACTGATATCCATTATTCGCGGCATAAGCTTCCACGAGTTCTGTTTTTCCTATTCCATGTTTTCCCCAGATACAAATCGGTGTTTTTCTTTTCCCGTTTGCTTCAGCTTCATCATTGGATTTGAACATATGACTCAGAAACGATTCAACCTGGGTTGGGGAGGCCGGAGTGCCATAAAGGATATAGTCGTGTTCGCCATTCTGCATTATCCGCTGATTTTAATCTTACGTTGGGGTAAGTTTTGCCATTTTTTGTTCTGTAATTTAATACCATCAGGTGAAATGACCCACAAAAGCGGATACCTGCTTTTTATTGCCGGAGGATCACCATCACCATCTGTGAAATAAAGTACAGCATCCGGATGGAAAACGTCATTAGCATATTGTAGGGCTGGATCATATACCGTGTTTCCTTTCCCTAGAACAAAATTTGGGACCTTTCCAGAATAATAAAACTGGTTGCTGATCTGGTTATCAATTTCGAGAACAAGGATTTCTGCACCATATTGCCAAATTCGATGTATCTCAGCAAAAAACTGATTAAGCGCAGCTTGTGTCACTGAACCTGAGGTGTCAATGGCAACCAATAGCCTATGCCGTTTTTTTACTTTAATGCCTGGAGTAGTGCCATATCTCGAGGAAGGACGGCTTATCGAATTCTTTATTCGTGTTGATCTGCCGCTGGCTATAAATAATCTAAGCCATCTTTTCCAGTTTACCCTGCTTGTATTTTTCTTTTGAAGGTTGATTAAGATTTGACTAAGTCCTGAAGGCAATCCGATAAGATGGCTAGGATCGACTAATGCTGCAACCCGTCTCATTAACCGATCAATCTTGTAGGTGATGATTTGTTTTTCTGTATCAGAAAGTAATTTGAAGTGTTGCCAAGATGGGGAATCCTTTTTATCTCTGTAAAGGAAATCTTTTTTTAGCAAATGAATGATTTGCTTTTTAAGTAATTCAACCTTATGATCGTACGGATCACCACCTACCATAGGTGACCAATCTGAAGGGTTAATGAAGAATCCAAAACTAATATTAGACTCTAATACAATGGATACTCCAGCAAACTTCGTGGAGACTGATTTATTAATTGAAGATAGAATTGTACCCCAAAAAGGTTCGGAAATCAACAATCTTGCTGAGACCCTGTTTACCGATTCCAGTATGCGGGTATCCTGCATAAATTAAACCGCTGGTTGAGGAATTTCGAGATGAAAAGCCGGGTCTTGGGGTGGTTTTAGCAATTTTGAAACCCGGATATCAGCTTCTGCCGCATCCACAAAAGCCTGATCATTTGTAATCGTACTTGGGGCGATATCGACCACTTGCATTACTTTGGGATCAGCCAGATGGCGCGACACTTTACTCGGTCCAATTTCAAATATTTTCTCCTCCATTTCTTTCATGATCTGAGAACGGCTCTTTCCAGCTGCTTTACCTTTCTCATAAACCTTAATCACCTGGTCACCTGCGTTTCCATAGAGATTATATTGATGCTGAACGCCTTTACTCATAATATTGGCATACATAATGCGCGCCTGGTCAGCCGGAGTTCTTTGTACACTAGTAATCTTTGCACTGTCCTCCCCTGCTTTTTTAAGAATATCCCTGACCACTTTAAGGGTGTAATCACTGAGTGAATCCGGATCGACGTGGTTTCCAAAAGTCAATTCGATTTCCGGCTCGGGGTCTGGCTCCGGCTCGGGATCAGGCTCTGGCTCTGGAACAGGTTCTGGCTCTGGTGCAGGATCTGGTTCGTTAATCACCGGATCAGGCTCGGGATTGGGCTTGATGCCTGGATCGGGTTTAGGATCGGGCTTACTCTTTTTACCCGAAAAGAGGTTCCTGAAAAAATTGGCTAAAGCTTCAAAAAATTTCTGCATAGTGTGGGCTATTGAAATAATGTATCACAAAATAAACAAAAGTTTATTCAGGGCAACAGAAAAGAGAGTGGTACAGTATCATTTTCATGCTTCCTTTCCAGGAATGGTCAGGCTACTTTCCCTTCCTTTGAGAATTCGATCTGGAGCCCTTTTAAAATATCTTTCATCATTATGGTATTGTCTTTTCTAGCAAGAGCTTTGATGGAGGCGTACTGAATGACATTCATGATATTTGCGCCAGTTACCTCGAACTGTTGAGCAAGAGTTTCCAGATTGACCTGTGGACCCAATTTA
This sequence comes from Bacteroidota bacterium, assembly GCA_039028895.1. Taxonomy (GTDB): domain Bacteria; phylum Bacteroidota; class Bacteroidia; order Chitinophagales; family Saprospiraceae; genus JAHDCJ01. Next base: position 44,748 of record JBCCHF010000038.1, read on the forward strand.
GCAGCAGCAGGAAAAGCTTTCCGCCAAAGGATTAATCGTTCCTGTGCTTTTGGCATTGGGAAATAGGCAATGGCCTGGAATCTCCTTGCAAATGCATCGTCGATATTACTCTTGAAGTTAGAAGCCAGGATGACAAGGCCGGGGTAAGCTTCTACCCTTTGGAGCAAATATGAAACCTCCTGGTTAGCATATTTATCATGTGCGTCTTTTGTGGATGTCCGTTTCCCGAAAAGGGCGTCTGCCTCATCAAAAAAGAGAATCCAGTTTTTGTTTTCTGCTTTATCGAAAAGTGTTGCCAGGTTTTTTTCGGTTTCTCCAATGAATTTGGAAATGACCAAAGACAGGTCAACTCTGAACACTGGCTTGTTCGTATACTTACCCAGCAAACTGGCGGTCAGTGTTTTACCAGTCCCTGAGGGCCCATGAAACAAGGCACGATAGCCGGGCTTCAGTTTTCCATCCATCCCCCAATCATGCATTAGTATATCGTTATTCTCGATCCAGTCCTGAATATCCTGGATTGTTGCCATCGTCGTCGAACTTAGCACGAGGTCGTCCCATGAAAGCTTGGTTTCGATATGCTGGGCAGGGAACGTAGTACTGAGCTTGGGCATTGTATTCTTATCCTGGATAAACAGGTCGACATAGTCTTCATCCAGTCTTAACTTGCCACTCATTTCCGGTTCACCTTTAGGCGGAGAGTCGAGCAGCACGACCTTTTTCTGCAGTAGCCAATGACTGTGATCGAGAAGGTCTCGTACTTTCAGTTTTTCCGAAAGATAATCGCCAGCCAACAAGAACAAGGCTGTCTCTCCTGTTGGCAGAAATCCCCTGTGTTGAGTGCCACGTACGCCTCCTAGTTGTGGAAAATCGCCGGCTTTTTGGATATGTGCAGCAATGATCTGGTCGAGGAAGGAAGGATGTAATTGCGGGGCCAGGGCGAGTGCTATGATCAGGCGTTCTTCGAAACTTAATTGATGTTCTTTTACAAATTCAGCAAACATCCCGCGTTGTTTCTTGACGGCTGGTGGCTTGGGCAATTTTGGTAAATCCTGCTGGTTTCCCGTAAAATAATGATGGAGTCGGGCTTCGATAACAGCTGCCAACCAATTCAATTCAGCTGACAAGACTTCTGAAGTACCGTGACTTCTTTTGACAGATACTTTTTGTTTTTTCAGGGTTGGTTTTCGCATTGAGGTTAGTCATTAATTTAATCAGAAAATTAAGGGTTCTGGGAATATCTTCAAAATCAGTTGGTTTAAATCATTTCTAAAGTACACCGAGTATAACTTTTGTTAATTGTTTCGATGATAAATCCGGACATAAGTCCTTTAGATTTCTACTCGACCCGACCAGGGTAACATCAAAATGAGGTTCAAGACTGATGGATTTTTGTAATTCGTAAATTATTAAAAGTTTTCTTTGATTGTCGACAGTTCGATAACAGCGGTGTTTCACAATTACAGGTACTTTTTTCAAGGTTAAAACGTGATTACCATTTCGATATATCCATACCCAAACCTTTTGATTGGAGCCTTTCACATGACCAGAAACCGCATGTGCCTGGGAGGAAAAATCACCTGAATACGTACCACTATTTTCCCCTTCCTTAGCATTTTCACCATCAAGCACGGGCACTTTGTTGTCTGAAGATTCCTTTTTATCTTCCTTTTCTTCTGATCCACCTCCATCTTTTACAGGGTTATCGCCTTCATCTATTTCTTTAGGTGCCCCTGAACCATCCTGTTTTTCAGCTCTACCCTCTTTCGCTTCATCGCTTAGTACATCTTCTTCAATGGTTTCGTAGATTTTAATGCTTGCATCAAACTCCAGGTTCTTCTGAAGGGGTCCGTGATGTGTGCCATCGGCCCCAAAAACGTGCATGCCTGGTAAAGCAACAACTCTTGCAGTCTTATTATCCTTATCGAAAGATACTACTTTGATCAGATCATAGCCGGCAATCATTTTCCCATCTTGCCAGGTAACCATGAAGCTTTTATATTTTTCTCCGGTCTTTAGAGCCTTGAATAATTTTTGTCGGATTATCCATAGGCTTTTACCTGCTGCCAGTCCTTTATACTTTTGAAGAATACCTTTGATATAGGTTTCATACCAAAAGTGAAGGTCTTTATCAGTTTTTTTCAATCCTTTTAATTCCGGATCGTATGTGGCGTCCGCTTTTGTCTTCAGGTTTTCAACGAGTTCTTTCAGTGAACCCAGTTTTGAATTTTCTTTATTCAATTCTTCATTCAGAATTTCTTCCAGTGTTTTGTTTTCGACACCCTGTAACTCTTCCAGCGCTTTCCCCATTTTCCCGATCATAGCCATGTCAATCGGTTTCTTATCGCCTATACCCCGTTTATTTAAAATATCGATCAACAGCTTTAGTCGTTTTTCTCCATATTTTTCTGCTAATCTTGCCAAAGCCAATTGCTCAGGAGAGGGGTTCTTGTCTTTTGCACATGGTAATTCGTTTTTATTGATCTTGGCCGGTGGAATTATAACTGCACTTCTAACTTTCTCTTTGCCTGCATCGTCGATGGGCAGGTTATCCACTACCATTTTCAGGATGCCATCTGAAATGGTTTTCGGTAAATCAAGGAAAAATTTGAATTGGTTAAACAGTGGTAAAGTCACTTTTTCCTGAAACCAACAGGATTGTATGGCTTGTTCGATCATCCACATTGCTGCTTCCTGTAATAGCAATTTGAGACATCCTACCAATGGCGGTGTTGCGCATTGAAGCACTCTAACACCCCACTTCACAATTTTGATAATATCTCCAATGGTCTTGAGTTCATCCTTAACCTTTTTGAGCATTTCAATCTGATCTTCATACGGCTTTACAAACGTATCCAGTAAAGATTGGAGGGTATCCTCTTTAAAATCATTGACTTTTTGAATATAGCCTTCAAGTTCCTGTTTTTTATCCTGGAATTTTTGGAGATTATCTTCTCCAAAAAGGTGCTTGAAAAGAGCGGCACTGCCATCTTTGATTCCTTTTTTCAGGTTGGTGACAACTCGGTTTGCCAATATTTTGAATACAGCTTTACCCGCCTGAAATGCTGCTTTAGTTACCGCTTTAAGAATGCCACTACCTCCAATAGATTTGGAGGCTTTATCGTCTTTATGCAATCCATCAAACTTCTTTTTGACCTTTTCGTAGAAGCCATGCACTTTGACGAACATCTTTCCAAATGCGGCCCTGAGTCTTCCAAACAACCCGCCTACTTTATGCCATAGTTTAATCTTTTTGAAGTTGGCAGCCGTTTCGGAAGTCTTTTGTGGAATTTTCAGTTTACTGTTGCCCGACCTTTTTTTCAATTCTGTCAATGCCATGGCAACTGGTACCTTATCCAGCTTTTTCTTGTTTTTAAGGAATTTGCCGGTTTCTTTTTTCCAGGGATCGTATTCCTTTTCGCTCCATTTTTTGTGGTCAAACTTTTTTGGGGCTTTCTGTACTCTTTTCGAGATCTTGCCTAATGTCTTCCTACCTGTTTTGCCTTGAGCTTTTATGCCTGGCAATAACTTAGGCTGTCCTGTACCAGCAACCGAAGCGGAGCTCGTGATATGAGGAATAACTTCATTATTTAACCTTTTTACTACCTTATCGAGAGACTTATTGGGAGAGGAGGCCGGAATGGTTTCGGGAAACCATTCATACGACCAAATGCCATCGACCTGGTCTTTGTAGACATACAAACTCCCTATGAGTCCGGTCTCGGGCGTTGTTTTAAATCCACCTTCATAAGCAGCCAACTCATTACGAATAATGCCACTTCCTGTCGGATAAACCAGGTTACTCGGAATAGAGAGAGATGAAATATTGGAAGTGCTGACGCTCCATGTACCTCCCGACGGGTCAGCCTCAGCAGGATTGGAAGACAGGTAACTGTTGATGGCATCTTTTGTCAGGCCAATTCCGGTTTTGTAATTATTTAACTGGGTAGTGCCTAATGTAGTTTCTGCACTTCCTCCTGGCTTGAGATCGCCCAATTCTATGTTGGAAGCAGCTTTATCAAGCGCTCTTACTTTCGGGGTGTCTTTATAACCTTTTGGGGCGCTATCATTCAAATGGTCGAAGGTACCGCCGCCAAACTGGAATCTGCCATTTCTTTTAAGGTATTTGGGTTTCCCGTTAGGGGCTTTAATACCAATAGTTCGTTCTTCAGAAGATGCTTTATAAAAGTCTGCTACACCAGTCTTGTTGGTATCCGGATCCTTTTTATTAGCACCGGGAATACTTACCTCAATGAACAGATCTGAGTTTGTAGTGCCACTGACAAAATGAGGTAAGACGGCTTCATGGATCTTTGTACCTGAAGGTCGTTTCTTGGGAGCCAGGGTGTAGAATCGCTGAATTAACGGTTGTGGGACTTTACTCACCTGGTTATCAGGCTTTCGGCTTACTTTATCACCATTTTGCTGAACGACGTGTGTTAGCTCATGAGCGAGCAAATGTTTCCCATCCGAAGAATTTGGATTATAGGTTCCTTCGTTGAAATAAATATCTGTTCCATGTGTGAATGCTTGCGCACTCAGTTCATGGTTCATATCAGCAGCCTTGTCGTCAGTATGGATTTTTACATCTGAGAAATCAGCATCAAAGCTTGATTCCATTGACGTTTTGACATCATCAGACATTTGATATCCACTCCCCTTTGAGGCATTAAGTGAAGCTTCAATGTCGACGTTTTCCGAAGGTGGGCCCTTATTTTGAAGCTGAAGTAAAGATGACTCAGTATTATTTTCTTTGGATTCGAATCCTTCAGAAGGAATCGGATCTACATCTGAATGTTGATCAGGTTTGGTTGAACTTTGGTGTTCTGAAGAGAGGGTACATTCAGTACATTGCCTTTGAACGACTTCTTCCGTTTTGGTTTGGACAGAGGGTTGGAAAAAATTTTCCTGTTCAGATTTTTCAAAGAAATCCCCGCCTTCTTTTCCACTAAAAAAGGGTGTATTTGACCTTGTCGGTGCAGATGTTTTGGTCTGTTCCGCTGTGGTTTTCAAAACCTGGGATTCAATTTTATATTAGTCGAATATTATCCGGTTTGTTGAACCACATGAGTTAACTCATGGGCTAGCAAACGCTTACCGTCATTGGTGCCAGGGCTGTAATTACCCTGATTGAAATAAATATCATTGCGATGCGTAAAAGCCCTGGCCTGAACATCCCTGTTCATCTGAACGGCGTTTGACCCGGTATGGATACGTACATTCTCGAAATTATGCCCCATGGCCGATTCCATTTCGGATCTTGTATTTTCCGACATGGGGCTTCCAGAGCCTTTCGAGCTATTCAGCTTTGATTCAAACTCCTCACCCGGACTATTATCTTTTTCACGCTGAAGTTGAGGTTTCATTTGCATGGCTTCTTCCTCTTCTTCACCTTTCATCTGCATAGCTTCCTCTTCTTCTTCCATCTTTTGAATGTCCATGCCTTCTCTTAATTCCTCAGTATCATCGCCTTTCATCTGCATAGACTCTTCTTCTTCTTCCATCTTCTGGATTTCAAACTTTGCTTGCATGGCTTCTTCCTCTTCTTCACCTTTCATCTGCATGGTTTCCTCTTCCTTTTCCATCTTCTGGATTTCAGGTTTCATTTGCATAGACTCCTCTTCCTCACAGTTGGCGCATTTAGTTTGAATCTCCGGGCCTGTTGTTGATCGTACTACTTTATCTGCTACCTGGTCTGCTTCTTGTTCGTATTTATCATTAGGTTGACCAATAGTGAGTTTTGGTTGTATAGTGGCAGGACTAAAAAAAGGTTGATTGCCTCCAAAAAAGGTATTGCCTGCTTTATTGTCAAAAGCAGGACGGGAATGTACGGGAGATTCGGATACCTGTGCAAATGTTTTCATCTCACTTTAATTTACATAAAAAATTATCCCCATTCAACATGAATGATATAATCCTGCCAGGGAAGTCTGACAACACCAAGTCCCCATGGCAATTTTCCAAGAAGTACATCAATTGTTTTCTGTTCTATCTGGAGTAACCAGTGATCATCATCTTTCGGTTTCAGCATACCATTTCGCTGGATGAAGCCTTCTCTAAGACCATCTGGAGAAACATTGCCAAGAGCTCCCCAGTTCTTTATGACTGCTTTAAGTAAGGTTTCGGTTTCCCGAATTTCTTTTTCTGAAAATTGCCAATCTGTAATTAGTGGTTCGTCGATTGGCCAATTACAAAGCAATTTGGGTACTATAAGTTGTTCTTCTGTAGGTTCTAGTACTTTCGTAGCAACCCAATGCATCAGGCATACAGCTTTTTGTTGGGTTAGTTCGGAAACAAATGCATCATCTTTGGTCAATTCTAACTCTTTAAAGAAAAATCCGAAGTAAGGCCACAAGAGTACGAGGCCTGCATTTTCGATAAATAGGCCTTCTTCTGGAATCCAGATTTTTTTTCGTCCTCTTTTTTGCAATTCCTTTTTGTCAACTCCACCTTTTTCATTTTCTCCCGACTTTGTCGAAGTCTCCAATGATGCATCTTCATTGACTATTTTTCCGGACATCAACTGCTCTTTTCTACCTTGAGATTTGGCAGGTCCTAATTGTTTTTCAATTTTTTCAAGACTTTTTTGCAGGGTATCTAAAATAGAAAACGACTTATTTTCTGCCTGTTTAACTGTAAAACGGTTGAGCAGGACAGAAACAATAGTCTTTTTCGGCTTGTTAATTTTCCTGCTGACGGAATTTATTATCGTTTGCCAGAACAATTCTTCAGAATCCGTAAATGTCAACTCTACAATGGCAGAAAAGAAAATTCTTTCAAGATTTTCAGGAGACCATCTGTTTATCTCATCAAAGGCAGTCTCCAAACTTTCAAAGACAGATTTTTTTATCTGGGCAATCTCAATTTGAGGCCTGAATCCAGGGTGGGGGAAGATAATTTGCCAAATTAATTCTGTTGGAAGTTGGCTAGAAAACCTTTGCCGTTTTTTATCGTCTTTCAACAGCGTATAAAGCCCTGGCTGGGCCACTAACCATTCAAATTCACGGGTTTCCTGAACAAAATACGTTGTCAATTTTTTGACTGTGGTTTCAGGAGACCACCATGGAAGGGTACCAGTATCCAGAAAAAAGATCAAGGCATCAGACAATGTTTGATTTTTTGGCTTACCAATATTACTTTTTGATTGATTTGATGTTTTGGAATTCTCAATAATTCCCTTGATTTGTTGCTTGAAGTTTTCAAAAATCTTGTCTGACAACTCAGAATTCAACATCCTTGGAGAAATTACACCAAGATCAAGTTCCAATTTATCGATCATCACATATTCATTGGCAGGTGCTACCTCATCGAGCCATTCCCCCAGTTTTGGCATAACTTCAGATTCAATCAGGTCAATAATATCTGACTGAAACTGATAACCATTTTTAGGTTCCTGATCGAGATTAATCTCAATGACCTGCCTCTGAATAATATGATCCATACATTACCTTGATTTCTTGGTAGTCGTAGTTCCGCCTGCAGCTTTTAGCCTGTTAACCAGTTTGGTCGCCTTTGTTTTCGACTGTTTCTTTGCTATAACTGACGGAAGGCTCGAGGCCAGTGCGTTGGCTTTTATCAACGAAAGACCAAGTTCTTCGCGAAGAACTTTAATCACTTTCATCTTGGATCTAGGCGCAATTTTGGTTAATGTAATATCAAATTTATCGCGGGCGCTATCGCCAGGTCGAGTAATTACACCAGGACCTGAAGGTCTTCCAGGAATAGGTGTTGATCTATTGGTTTTCTTTTCGACCTTTACTACAGAAGCCGTTTGTTGTTTGATCATTTGTCCAATCTCGTTAGCTGCACTCTCTGTCAAACCACTAACTATTACCGCTGGAAGTGATCCAAGATGTGCCTTGGCCTGGGTAGCTGTCATCCCTGTTAGTTCCATAACGATTTCTCTTGTTTTAGCGGGATCTCCAACCCTGGTAATAAGTACCTGGAATTGACCATTCCCCTGATCTGAAGCTGGTTGCATCTTGATATCTCTTTCAACATCTGAACCAGAGACGTTAATCGTTACATTTTTTGGCTGCAAGCCATCGGCTGTTGCTGAAATGGTGTATTGTCCGGGTGAGGCAACTTCCACTTCGTATTTGCCATTTGAAACCGGGATGGCTTTACCACCTATCATCAAAGTCGGATCATCAATCAGCTTTCCGGTAATGGCATTTATTATCCTTCCACCTATGACTACAGAAGTCTCCTGGGGTTGTTCTTTAACCAGGAAGAAACTTACGGTCAATGGATTATCAGCCGCAGTAGCCACTTTCGACTGGGTAATATGCCCTTCCAGGCTGACTTCAATACTATGATCTCCCGGATTTGAGACTTTAGTGCGATAGCTGCCGTTTGGAGCTGCTGGCACTTCAGTTCCATCAACCTTTACAGTAGCTTTGTCTGTAAGATTACCATCTGCCAGGAATACCTTCACGATAAGATCCACTTCAGTTGGTACTTCCGGCTCTTCCGGTTGACCGAGATTCAGTACATACATCATCGGTGCCTGTTTGGAACAGCATCGACCTGCATGACTAAAATCAGCTCTTACCACGCCTTTTTCATCATAGACGAGAATAAAGGTACCATGTTTCTCAACTCCGGCTTTATGCTCTATACCAGGGTGATTTTTGAAATAATCGGCCAATAAATGCCTCTGATTCGTAGATTCCAGCCTGGCCTGATACTCTTCATAAACAGTGTTCAGTTTTGTGAAATCACACTCGTAAATAATGCGGTCAAGATAATCGAGTAATTCACCTTTGATCACATTATAAGTCTCCAATTTAGCCATGGTTTTACTCTTGGCAAAGGTTCTGAACACTTTGGCCTGGTTGATCAAAGCCCTGGCTTTTGCATAATAATTGGATGAAGATGTTGTATTCCCCTCATCATCACTAAAGAATTGAGCAAGTGACAATTCCAGGAACGTATTCCTGAGGTCATAAATTGCCTGCAGGAGATTCATAATATTCGTGACCAGTTCAGATCGCTCGGGGTCTTGGAAAATGAGTATATCCTTGATTGTTCCCAATATATCTCTCAGGTCCAGCCAACCAATAGTTGCAGCTGTATTATTGTCAAGTATGAATTTGTTGATATTATTTCCAATTGTTCCATCAGCAGCAGCAAAATTTTCAAATCGGTCAGAATCGATAGACATTTCAGTGCCCTGGCTTCCTATGGTGAAAGCTTCCATCCCGCCAAACATTTTCATACGGGATTCCATAGCTTTTGTGGTATCTCCCCCACTGCCAAGAGTTCTTCCTTTGAGGAAACCAATTCCTCCCGAACCGGATGTGGTTGTTTTGGACTTTGACGTCCTGCCTGTGCGTTTTGCTTTTAGGCCTGATGCCCCCGTTATCCTACTGCCTGAACTTGATGACTTTGTTGTATCAACTCCGAGGAAGTAATTTTCTTCCTCTTCGAGCAAACAAGCCAGTTCGCTTTTTATAGTTTCGTAAAGTGATTCCAGGTCTTCTGTTTGGAACACTTCCTGGTCTGGTGCATTTTCTGCCTCAAGGCTTAACCTTAGCGGCATGACATCAAACGGCAGGTTATATAATTCACGAATCCGTAACAACTGCTCAAAAGCATCCTGATAGTTTTGGCCAATATGCCCTTCAATTCTAAAGAAATCATTATCGTCAAAATTAAAGGCCAATGGGAAATTCCGTGCACTGAATGGATCGGAGTAATCAATATCAGAAGGACCGATCGAACTATTGTGGTTATTCCAGTGATATGATAAAACAGCAAAATTGATCGCCTTTCTTCGGTTTTCGTAACTCCAGAATGCTCTCAGTTTGTTATTGTCCTGATAATAGATTGGAATTGCTCTATCCCATAGGGGTGCATTATAATCTTTACTCGGGGTGATCTTCACTCCTTCTTCAGGCACTGAAATGGAAGCTGACTGTATAAGGGTGCCCCATCTTTCAACATGACTCTTAATGGCATCGAACAGACTATGCTGGCCAATCAGACTATGCGAAGGCGCAAAGCGATGACGATAAAGGTCGGATGGGTACATATATTCATGAGTCGCAGCTCCTGTTACCGGGATAGCCCCCATGCGCAAATGCTTGGGAAATTTTTCGGTATCCGGACAGCATTCAGAAACGTATTCAAATACAGATGCCCTCATTTCGTTATAGGCATCAATCAAATCTCGACTGATATCATAGACATATTGTGCATATTGCCAGACATCGGGATCTGAACTTGAGGTAATGGTTTGAATAGTGTTCGCCAGTAAATCTCTCCAGGTAGCAATAATGCCAAAATTAGAACCTGTTAAATCCTTGATAATCTTGTCTGTAAATGCTTCAACATCACCTAAAATGTCAAAAAACGAAGTAAGAGCAGATGTGTAGCGCTTACTCAATTCGTCCAGGGGAATATCATCAGAGAATCCATGCAAAGCAGGTCTTGGAAGAGAAAGCACAGGTAGTGCAAACCTGCCATTGATTACCTGGCGCAAAGCATTTTCAGAAGGAACGCCACCGCTATTACCTAAAGTTAGTTCATGCTGGATGAGTTGACGAGCCGCATTTTTCGACATCAGTAATGGTCGGATCGTATAGGTAATTTCAATACCTTTTTCCATACAATCTTCTCCCTCACAATTCTTCAGTTCCTTTTCATAGCATTCCAGAAAAAGTACAAGCACCTGGTTATCCAGATCTGTAGCTTTCAGGGCTCTTGCATCAGGAAGCACATCGCTATCAAGCAATAGATGCATATCACCAAGGCCATCGAAGGCATCGTAACTTACATTTTCCGGAAATTCGTAAGGATCACTTAGGATATGAGTGTACTCCACCTCTGGCAAAGTGATCAATCGCCCTTCGCTGGTAATACCACAGCCTTTGGTTATGGTAAGCGATTTGGATGTTCTGCGTTCCAGCCTAAGGCCGCACACATTACCAATGCCTATCAATTGACTCCTGGTCAATCTTTCCTGTTGGTCGAGATATTCGACAAGATCATTCAGGTGTTGGGAAGTCAGCACCTGATTAGCCTCAAATTTTGGGAGAATATTTTTGATTGCTTCCATTATTGGTCGAAATTATATGTTCCTAATATGGTGCTTCCGAGGAAGACACGGTTATCATTTTCCTGATCATTATCTTCACAATCGTGGAGGGTAGCCATTGGGAAAATACTCCTGAGGCTCTCCAACTGATTGATAAATGTATTTTGAATGGTACTAAACTGGTCTGTTGGTGTGTCCAGTTCTGCAAGCCAGGCCTGGTATGCTTCTTCGAAGGCACACATTTGCTCCTGGTCGACCCAGCAAATTTTTAAAAAAACATGGGCAGGTGCTTCTTCTCTGAGCAATTGCTCAACAAAGTTACGGTAATCCATATTCTGGAAACGTTCTGGCCAATAGGGGAACACCAAAGAAACCCTGAACGAATAGGGATCTTCTTCTCCGCAAAACTTACAACCGGGGTCTATGCAAACGCCTAACAGATCGTCACTTTCCGAACGAGCTCTCATCAAGAGGTGTTCAATTAGGTGAAAGCCTTCTACATCTTCTTCTTTAAATGCCTTTACCAACTGGTTAATCAGTTTTTTAACGCTATTCTGATCGCTGATAAAGGTTTTCTTCCGAGCAATGACCTCTCCTGACAACTCGATATCGAAGCCAAATTTGCCATTTTTAGTAGTGCCCTTATAATTGTTTTTTCTTTGGCCCGCTGATTTTACCTCAGCAATTGCCTTTCGAACATCAAACTCCGATTCATAGTCAGTTACCGAGGTGAAAATGATTTTGCCTTTCTCATCTTTGAATTCAAAATTGTAGAAAGTATTAAATACGCCAGGATCTGTTTCAACTTCCTTGGTCGTAACAAAGAATCGGTCTTTGCCTAGGCAATAAGATTGCCGTTTGAAGTCATTAAAGCCCAGTAGCAACGAAGCTCTCTTTTTCAATCCAGCTACATTAAGCGAATCCCATTTGGTATTACCATCCCTATAATTAAAAGCTTTGGCCCTTTCTGAACTCAATTCAGGATAATTTTCAAGGAAGTTGATCTTGTCTGATATGAGTTCTTGGGATACCTGGTTATCGGTAATCTTTTTGCCTTTAATGGAATACATCAAAAGCGCATACTCGTTAAACTGCTCTGCAAACCTTGCCAAAAGGTGGTCAAGAAATCGATTTCTTCTTTCGAGGAAAACTTCTTCTGCCTCTACCATTGAGGGTAAAGCCGCTTCTAGGATTGCCGCATCTTGATAAAGGACATTGTCGTGAACCAATGTAACTACACCTGCATCTCCTTCTGATTTGATATTATTGAGATAGTTACTGGCATAAGTGTGATCCACAGAATCATTCCAGGAATATAATTCTTTAACTACTGACAATTGTTTGAAGTAATTGGCCAGCAGTTGATCAAAGAAATTGAGATAAGCTTTTAGCTGTTTTGACTGGGCTTTTCTTTGTGCAGTAGCCTTTCGGGATACACCAAATTTCCCAACACCATAGACCTGGGGGAAATCCTGCTGTATGGTGTAGTGTTTATCAAGATTTCTGTATTTTCCTTTCGGAATGGGAAAATCAATGGTCGGATCTTTTAATTTCAGGTGATTATCAAGAGCTTGTTTCAACTTTAACTTACTTTCTGCTTCTTCCAGGTTAGCTGATAATGGTAACCTGTTTTTGAAGAAAAGTATTTTCGACCGTTCACGATTAAGCCTTGGTTTATGATTCAGTGTAATCGGAATTTCCCACCGTTCACCAGAATATTGTTCAACTTTATTGCCCGAAGAATCATACTTGGTTAACATGACATTTTTGATGGCAATTACACCTTCAATATCCTGTAAAAGATTAATGATATCTGAAGTATAAACCATTTTCCTGAGTGCTGTGGCTTCCACCTCTTCTTTCAGTAGAAATCCATATTTCAGTGTAGGTCCATCAAATATGGTTTCTGTGGCGACACCATCTTTAACCAGCTCGGAAAGCGTGTGGAATTTGACAGGTGGCGATAAATAATTATCAATCAGTCTGTAAATTTCGGCAAGCACTTCCTCAAGGTCAGCTGTTGGTTGAAGATCGATATCAGCACAGAAGGCAATATCTTCCAGATCAATGCTCCTGATGCTTCTGAAATCTTCGCACAGGTTTCTATTGGCCTGCAAGGTGGAGGTAACTTCCTCTACAATCTCAAGGGTCGTCTTTACTTTATTGATATATTTTTCGACGATTGGGACACCATCCTGGTTTTGCAAACCATTTTTTAGGCGGTTCCGGAATGTGGTGCCTTCAAGTTTACGATCCTTTCGGTTAGATACAATGTAGATCGGTGTATTATTCCAAAATACCTTCTTTCCTCCTGGGAGTCTTATTTCCCAATCTGCTGTCCAGTTGGTCCCGTCTCCGTGAATATCGGTCATCACTACCTTGTTCACTTTATTCGCATCGAGGAGTTTTTGGTTGGCTTCTTCCCATCTTGGAAGGTCAATCTGGAGAGTGATGCCTTCTAGTGGTCCTGAAAAAATTCTGTATTGAAGCAGTCCTGTATTCAGATCAAGAAACTGGAGGTCTTCATCGAATTCGAGCATAACTCGCCATAACCCCCTAATTTTCACTTCCGTAAGAATGTCTTTTAAAGCCTCCAAAGCTGGCTTTTCCGATTCATGAGCCAGTTTTTGAGCTTTGCAAGCTGCAAAAATTCTGGTTTCAGCCCTTACTGGTAAAATACGGTTGTCAGAAGTTTGGTAGCAATAACTCAACCAAGCATTCTTAACACCTTTCACATCAATGAGTAATTTGCGATAATCGGTTATCGTCAAAGGTTTTGTTGTCAGGATTTCCCTGGCTGTATGGAAAGCTTTATTAGGTTGGACCGGGGCATTAGGGTCATCGGCAAGAATATCCTCCATTGGAAACTCTAATCGGTAACCAAGATCGGTAAGCGCATAACACAATACCTCCAGTTGTGTTATTCCCGGATCATGGACATTAAAATCCGTCCAGATTTTACTGGTCAATTCTTCAAGATGCCCAAGTCCTTTCTCCCGTAAGAAAGACCAATCCTGAGAATTGGGGAGGGTGCGGTTAATATCTATTGTCTTTATATCGCTCATGCTTTCGTGCGGCTTTATCAGCTTTTGCCCGATTGTAAGGGTTCGATTTTTTCAACTTCGGATTCATTGACAGAATGGCTTGCTGCCGAAACCAGGATGGACCCGGGTGTGGTGGCAATTGCTTCATCTGTATCGGTATGAACTCCAATATGATTCAATTTAAACAAGGTGACGAAGTCTACATATTCTCGTTCTTCAACATAATTCAGGATCACCGACTTGTAGACGGTACCACCGAATTCCAGCGGGTAGTCACTTTCATAGGCCCAGGGAGACAAGTATTGCTTCAGATCTTCATTGAGCTGTTTGGCATAGAACTTTTCATCAAAACCATCGTGGAAACATACCTGAATAGTCAACTGGATCTCTTCAAATTTGGGATTAATAACCTGTACCTCTGAAAATGGACTTTTACACTCATTGACAAAAGCTTCCACTGATTCGAGGGTAGACAGGCTGGTAAATGGCTTAAGAGCAGTGCCCGACATCTTATTTTTAAGGTCTGGTAGCAGGATGATAACTACATTTCCAGGGCGGACGATCAAGTCGCTGACCAGTTGATCTGCGGCATTGATGACGGCTTTGGCATGATTGATACATTTCACCTTGTAAACGTCGGAGAAATTTTCAAGGATCAACCTTTCGTAATCCCAAACAGTTACTGCCCTGTTTTTATGCCGCAAGCGCTCACTAACGCGAATGTAGTAGTGGTCGCTGGCTTCTTTAGACCGACCGCCAAAGGAGGCGTAGGGTTGACTGGTTGTTTTTATTTGTGATTGATTGGGGCTCAGTTTTGAAATCGTATCGGGCGAAAGCGGTGTTTCGAGGAAATCATCAGCATTGTTATTGTTGGCATAACTAGCCTCAACCACTTGCGCTTTGATGTCGATACCATTGCAAATCGCATCTGTATTTTCAGCGATGGCTGCCCGAATCCAGAATTGTCCTTCGGGGAGGATAGTATTGCCCTCAGTCTTCACTTTCGGTACCTGGAATTTTACAATACCAGATTGTATAAACCCATTGGTTTTGTCAGTCACATCGGCAGTTTCAAAACTGATCCAATTGTTTTCTTCAAGATAACTCCAGACTACTTTAGTAGACTCTGCCAACGGGTTGGCCGTTCCTTCCGCTACCTGAATGAGCAAGGAAAGATTTTGAGGCGTATTAAGATCACTGACCCCAATGTACAACTCCCCTTCATTTGGATATTCGGGGACTAGAGGGATTTCAGCATTCTGATTTCCAGTTACAATCTCAGCATTCCCGAAAGGGTGGATATGATAAAATGCCTGGCGGTCATCTCCAACAGTTCCGCCTTCACCAGAGGCAATATCAAACTTACTTGTAGCCTTGTAATTGAGCGTGATACCTTTGATCGAAGGCGAATAAGGCTCTGATGGGAAATCATAATCATCCGGATTTACCGTTGCAAGGGCAAATTTTTGCGCATAGCTTGCATGTCCAAACCCAGGACCATCATATTTTATCTTCAGACATTTTTCAGGGTCCATCGCTACTTTCGAAGGACCGGAAGCTTTGATCACTCTTGCCCCGGTTGGCCATGGATCAATATGGCTCAAAAAAAGCATTATCAGTATACCTTTCTCTCTATCCAGTAAGGCGTTGTAATTGGTCAGGATATTCAATAATCCAACCACACTGATAAAGGCCTCGACAAAAGCTTTTTGTTCTTGCCATACTGGTTCGAGGTCCTGTCCATAAAGATCCCAAAGATTAAACAGGGAATCTTCAGCACTAAAAACTGACTGCGATGGGTTTTTAGAAGTGTGCAAAGTTACAAGAGCATCCTTAAGCTGGGTAAATTCCTCCTTTTTACCAATTTCTGACTGCAAGGCATGTAGCCGGGTCAGTTTTGTAGCAGAATCGCTCACATCATCAAATGCTAAAGAAGGAGGATATGCGCCTGTTTCAGGAATGCCGTCCCATTCTATTTCTGCAGTTAATTCTGTAATCGGTTTGTCTTTTAACTGCGAAGACCCGATATAAAACACATTTCCTTTGGAAGGAACTGTTCCAAAAGGGAAAAAGGAGTTGCTGGGGTCAATCGACCCCAAAGCAGTCTCCACATTGATTTCTTTTACGCCCCTCACGTCAACCAACAACTCATAAAACATAACTCGCGCGTTACTAATCAAACTTAAAAACTGAGAAAACTCTGCTCTTAAAACGTCAACTTCCGAGGAAGAAAAACTAAGATTACGATCCACTCTAAAATAAATTCTCGCGATAGGCAAACCGGCTAAAACTGAACTATCGTGTACTGCGTAAACAGGACTGTCATCGTGAGAGAGCGCAAAAGAAATCTCCAATGCTTTTACCTGCTCAGATTGAGACAGGTTTTTATCTATAATTCTGGCCTCAACTGAATGGGCCGTATTGTCTAGTGTAATCCATTCCTCATCTTCTGTTGACAGCTCGATTGTCATATAATCGAGGAACTTCGACTCATGAGCTTCAAGGCTATCTGCATTTTCAAGTCCAAGGGTCAGAGTAACAAGTCTTTCGCCTTCAGGAAGGTTAAGCAGTGGTGAACCCACTGCAAACCCTATATCAGGGATGAGGTTATCATTGTCATGAAAAATAGTCCATGAACCATCAGGCTCAGTGCTTGGCTCTTCAATACCATCGTCGGAATCAGCCATTTGAGCTGCGAAAATGCCAATGGTTCTATTGGGGTTGGTCTTATTAAAAAATACTGACTTTTTGCTTTCAACAGAGGCTTTATTGACGACTATTTCTTCATCGAGCGAATAGAATACGTCATTCCCCTCGTTATCTTTTCCTGCTTTCAATTTGGTACCTGAATCGAGTTTGTGGTTGTCAACAAACTTTGCCAGTTCGAATAGAACATGCACATTGTCAGGTTCTTCTTCTTTTTCCTTAATGGCCAGTACTTCTTTGAAATAAAAATCAAGATGGCGGCTGGTGATGTCGTTCATCTCATCCTGGTGCAGGCGAACTAATCTCAGGAAGGCCAGGAATAATGCGACATGAGGCTCATGTCCAGGATACCCTTCCAGACTTGTTGTAAGATAGGTGTTAGCTGTTTCTATGGTTTTAGAGAAAGCACCTAAAAGCTGTTCCGCGAGTTGCTCCAGGTATTCAGTGGCCCGATCAATCTTGTCTGAATCCGTTACGGCGTCTCCGAAAATAAAGGATGCATCGGCAATTACAGATCCCTCGATCGCCCAGATATCATTGAAATCTTCTGCTCTGACACCCTGGGACAAGGATAAGGTAATGCTTCCGAAAGTAGCTGCGTTACCAGGAATCGTTAACAACCCTTCTGCTTCTGCTGCTTCATAATATTTATTGAGCAGATGCCAGGCCGTTTGCAGATTGAACGATTGGATGACACCACCCATTTGCTCCTTCATATCTTCGAGCCTGTAAGCCTGGCGATATCCCTGGTCTACCCTGAGCGCCAATGTATAAAGGAAGTCGAATCGCAATTTGAAATTATCAGCATTATGTGAAGCTGATAATAGTTCCTGGAAGATGCGATCATAAGCATCTATATTTTCAACAGCAATTAACGAAAGCAGGTAGGAAACATCGTTTTTCAGAAATTCTTCCCAACTGCCGTCAGCTTTATTTTCTGCATTATAGAAAGTAAGGTGGTGGGCATATTTTTGGGCAAACACCAGGAAATCTGCAATTGACCGCTCGTCCACTTTAACATGGTCGGTGTCTAATGCTTGAACCAGTCTTTTATCCTGGCTGGTGCCTTCCCTTAACGGGAAATTCCTGATTTCATCCAATGATTTACTCATTGTCGTTTTTTTCCGGGGTTGTGTATTGAAATGAATCTTAAATGTTATCCATTACCATTGAGGTAAAAAGGGAAAACAAAATTGTTTTTCGTATTCGTCGATTTAATGTGATAGTCAATGATGATCAACAATACGCCTTCGTTCTGATTATCGTCACTGACAGTAATATTCTCTACCTTAATCCTTGGTTCGTGATAAAAAATTGCTGTTTTCACGAGGTGTTGGACATAGGTTTTGAGGTGTATATTAATGGCATCAAACAACATGGTATCGAGGTTACAGCCGTAAGTAGGTTGCATGACGCGCTCCTTCACTCTCGTGGATAAGAGAATATGAAGGCTTTGCCTGATATCTTCCTCAAATCCTACCATGGCAACTCTTTTTCCGCCTTTGGTAAATTCAGGAGGAAAGTTCCAACCAATACCTAGAAAATCGTTATTCGCCATTTTTATTCTTTTTCATTTACCGTTACCGGAATACGTCCGGTGCATTTTTTCAACTATCGCGTTACCAATAATTGACATCTTATCTTTTATAACTAGCCAATCATCACTGTTGGCTCTCCCACTGCCACTGATGCTCCGCAAAGGCATGCATCGCCAGCACGTAATGCTGGTTTTCCTCCAATCATTACAGTCATACTTCCAGTTGGAAACGGGGAGGAGGTAATATGCCCAGTGTTTGGAGGAATGGGGCAAACATGATTGTCTCCTACGACTGCTGCTGGTACTCCGCCAATTAATACGGTAGCTTCTCCCGGGCCAACGACTGTTCCGCCGTGGTTGGTAAGATCCGTTACTCTTGCTGCTGGTGGCATATGGTTTTATTTTTTTGAATTCGGAAATTAAACATCAATTAATTGCTACGAGTGCTCCCTTTATTACCGTTTGGCCACCACTGCTCAATTCAGCACCGGTGGTACCTTCGCATACGAGTTGTGACTGTGCGGACACATTAACATTTGTACCTTCGATATTGACATCACCTGATGCTTTAATATTAATATCCCCGGCGCTTTCGACATCCACGCCATCTGAAGACATTTTCACGGTATTGCCATTTTCATCTTCAACGAGAATTGAACCATCATCTTCTGAAAGCAGGATCTTATTGCCATTCGGCGTTGATACTTCAATGGAACTTTTATCATCATCAAACACAACTCTCAGGTCTCCCCTGGTGATGATCCCTTTCTCATGGTTATCATCACTTGGTTCAATCGGCGATGGTTTTGCACTGCTATGAAGCTGGCCCAGAATTACGGGATTTCGGGGATCATCGTTGATAAATCCAACAATAACCTCGTCGTCTATTTCAGGTAAAAAGATCACACCCCGGTTATCACCGGCATCCAGTTTTGCAATTCTTGCCCAAAGGCCATCTTCCTCGTTATTAATCAAAGGAATTTTCACCTGTATGCGGTTTTCACCGTCAGGATCGCCTTCCAATGCAGTAACCACACCAACATGTAAACCACCAATTCCGGGAATTATGCCTGTTGCAGGTTGATCAACCACATCTTCTGTCTCCTCTGGGAACCAGTTTGGAGACATCCCGAACTGGACATCAGTAAACCATTTACCTTTTACGATATTATGGGCCACTCCTGATACAAAAGCATCTCCTGAAAATCGGTCTCCAACTCCTGCAAGCGTAATTAGCACACCTGGTTTTAGAGCTGCAACGCCATTGACGCGCACCCTTCCCCTGATCCTGGCCAATCGACTTTTGAGAAAGCGGGCTGATGCCCATTCGGCCAATTCCTGGTCTTCCACTTTACCAGAATGGACCAACTCGTAAGTCTGGTCGTTCATACTACTTGCCAGTTCACTTCCATCCACATTGCCCAGGTTTGCCATTCGGGGTTCTTCGCCATCAGCTTCCAGGATTTCCTGGTTGGCGTAATCCCATGATTTCCCTTTTGTCCCTGAAACTTGTGTTCTGGCATCCATTTCAGCTTCAAAGTCGTAGATATTTTCTCCATAATTGGCAGAAAACACAGACCCGCCAGACAATTCCGGCTTTTTGACGGTAATGTTGCCTTCACCTGCTATGACGATCATGCTGTTCAATTCAGCCCTGGTAACCATAAAGTCCCAGTCAGTTACATTGTACTTGACAATTTCCTTGTGGCTGACAGAAGATGCTTCAACATCTCCGCTCAAACCATGATCGCGAATGATAGTTTCAATAACATCGCTATCAAGAGATTCATAGTAATAGGCTGATTTACGGACCTGGGTCATAAATACCGCCTTGTCTTTACATTCAATGGTCAATCTTGACTTTTTACGCCCGGTTTTGATCTTGTGCTTGATAATGATCCCTTCAAATACGGATTCGGTATTATCATCATAACCCAATTCTATTTCAACTTCTGCTCCTGGCTTGAAATTATCGTCGTTACTTGCCGGGAAATCACGATTTGCTGGATCACCATCAATAAGTTCAATGATAGCAAAAGGTACCCTGTTGATCTCGTTGCGAATTTCAAGACCTGAGATCCTGAAATCAGCATTGATCTCATTACCATCCACTTTTACCTTGAAAGTGACGCGATCTGAAACCGAAGATGTAGGAAGTAATGAAGCCATAATAAATTTTATCCTGTTGGCGGGATACTTACCGGATTACCGGTAGTTGATGCCCTTGGACTATCCATATCGTTTGCTTTGGCAATGTCGATATGAAAATCAGGGCTACCCATAGATTCAGTTGCAATAGTAGTCAGGTTGACAGCTGCACCTGCGATACTGGTGATCAGGCCACCTGCGGTTACAGCATTTTCAACAGCCTTAAATGTATCAGACTTAAACTCCATGAAAGTGGCGGAAATGGTTGCCCTCAAAGGGGTGCCATCTGGCCTGAACAAAGTGTAGTTGATACTGTACGAGTCAATCACACAATTGAGGATCATCGTTCCCCACATTAGTAATAGATAAGGTGTTCTATTGATAAGCGGGTTAAAATCAACTGCTGATTTAAAACCCATCACATCAAGAAAAACCTCTCTCTTCGAACCAGCTGCTCCTGTACCGTCAATCAAAAAATCAAAAGTGAATTTCCTCGGAGCGATACCTTTATACACCGGGCTCCACGATTCTTCGCCGATACTCTGTTCGTCATTGTATTGAATATCATTTTCAATCTTGTACGATTCAGGATTGAACATGCACATATACAAGTTGACCGGTATAGGAATCGGCAAATCTGCCGGTTCGGTAAAAGACAATATGGTCATTTTGAGTAAAGACATCAGCGATCTTTTTGACGTTCAAGTAAATCCATGACTTGGTCAACACATTCAGCTATGATGGCGTCTTTATCAACTTTTACTTTGGCAGAAGCCGCTTCTGCTGATTTTTTGTCGGAGACCGTGGTTTTTATCACCAGTTCCCTTATCTGGATTGGCATAGGCAAAGATTTTTTACTGTCTGTTGGCGCAAGCCGAATTATAGAACCCTGAAGCCGTGATGTGCCAGTTCGAGTGTTTCGATGACGATGGCTGACGACCCGCCGGCCTCTGCATTAAAATTTGAGATTGACCATTTTTTCGGCCAGCAATTAAAGAATGCATAGGTCTGCAGGGGTTCATGATTTTCATTTAGGAGCGTGACGAGTACTTCCGTCGTTTCGATATCGAGTTCTTCGATAGCTTTTCTGCACCAATTTGCTACATCGGAGCCGATTAACATTCCTCTTTTTAGAGTCAGAGTTGTATAATTGGCTCGTTCTGGTAGTTCATAGGTAAACCTATTCTCACCCCCTTCCTTAACGGAAGTAGTGGTAAGTTCAGCCGAAATGCCGGATACCTCCTGGAAGCGGCCATCGTTGCCGCCTCCGATATCAACAAACTCGACATGGAAGTGAAAGCCTACAGGTGGATAATAGGACATAACGCGTTTTTAAGGGTTATCTCAAAAACTAGGCGTGTTCCATAGTTAATCCTTCGTGGGCCAATTCGAGAGTCTCGATGGCTGTTTCACTACCGTCGGCTTTGAGGTCAGTTGACTGAACCTTTAACGGCCAGGCATTTTTGACGCGCCAGACGACCACTGGTTCATGACTTTCATTGAGCAGTGAAATTGTAATATCTCTGCGATCAATTGTATTAAGCGAAACTGAGTTCCACCAGTCGTAGAATTCGTTATCGCCACGGAAGATGCCTCTTTTCAGGGTGATATTCCCAAACTTTTGCATCCCTGGCATTTTGATCTTATGATATTCCGGGCTTGACCCTTCACGATATTCAATCATTTCTGTTTCCACATCGAGGCCTGAGCATTCAGTAAAACCAATGCGTGTACCACCCCATTCTACCTGGAAATGAAACTTTGGAATCGGATATTCTGCCATGATATTAATTTTTAGATTTTAGAACCCTATAAATTTTTAGGGTTACTGGCCAATGATCGAGTCATTGGGATAAGGTTAGTCAATTAAGATTCTTGCATTTTGTGCATAAAGCGGAGAATGATAAACTCAGCAGGACGAACTGCAGCCATAGCGATCTCAACGACCAGCTTGCCTTCAAGAATATCCTGGGCTGTCATAGTTTCATTCAGACCTACGCTTACGCGGAATGCGTGCTCCGGTTTTGCTCCGGCGAGAGCCCCCTGGCGCCACAATGTGGTTAGGTAATTGGAGATCATTGCTTTGATCTTCACCCATGTATTGGCATCGTTAGGTTCGAAAACAAATTGCTCTGTAGCTTTCTTCACGGATTCCTCAACCATATTGAAGAACCTGCGAACAGGCACATAGCGCCATTCATTGTCATTTCCTGCCAGAGTTCTGGCGCCCCATACGAGGATGCCTTTCCCAGTAAAGGAACGGATGGCATTGACAGATTTTCCACCACCATCGTTAGGCATATTAAGATCTTCCTGAGTTTCGTCAGTGATCAGTTCTAATGGCTTGACAACATTATTTAGGCTAACGTTTGCAGGGGCTTTCCAAACGCCACGGTTGCTATCCACATTAGCGTAAACACCACAAACAGCAGCTGATGGGGCAAGCGTAACGAATAACTTATTGATTACGTTTTTCAACTCTGCTTCGAAGGCAGTGGTAAAATTGGTGGCAAAAAAGGCAGCTTCTGCATGACCTGAATCTTTAGCATTTGCCAAAGTGGTCGTGTCAAATTTATTATCTCCACCGTCAGCATTTACAGCCTGGGAAAAGGTAACTGTTGCATCAGCATACTGATAGTTGTAGGAAGTTTGCAAATGTGGCCAGTAAGCTGCACCATACTTGAGGTTATTGATACCGATCTTTTCCCGGAAGGTAGGAATCGGTGTACCCGCTCCTTTACGAATATCAATTACACAGAAACGATCGCCTAAGTCCGCACAATGCTGAAGGGCTGTTGTGTAAACGCCGTAGTATTGATCGTTATTGGTAATGCCTTCCATATCTGGAAGAAGGTAGAGTGTAACTTCATCAATTTCTTTGATCTTGCCCAAGCCGTTATTGCCGCTTAGAGTAGAGTGCGAAACAGATCCTCCTGAAGTCTTGCCAACAGACAAAATGTAGCATGGGCCACCACCATTTGCGAAATAATGGCGAACTGCGTAGTACATTTTAAAGGCTGATGGAGAAGCTATCGAAGCAGAAACTGGCATCATGGCCTGGTTGTCTGCTGTGTCAGGATTGCTCACAACAACGGTAATTGATTCATTTTCAGGTCCTCCGAAATACGATTCGTATTCGAGGAGTGAAGTAATCCGATGTGGTACGCCGGCCAGATCATCTGTATCTTTGATCGTCTCTGACTTTTCAGTGTACCCGATAAATGCCGGAATGGCTGTTTGGACCTGTGCTACAGAAGGCGGAAAAGTGGAAATTTCCTCAACATAGACACCTGGTGTACGATAAGTTCCTGCCATGGTCGGTTTTTTTGAAGTTTATAAAAAAGTTTCAGAATAAAATTTCGTGTTATCAACTGGATCAGGTTTAAAATGGCTGATTGTTGGATTTGGCAAATTGCCAAGGTTGAATACCGAGCCATCCAATACCTGAAAAGTTTCTTTTAAAGCGATCGCATTCGTTGTTGCGACCTGGTGAATGATCTGTTCAGCACCATCTACCGTTTTATCTTCAACATCAAAGCCTGCAAAAGTCTGTGCTGCGGGAAATTTCATTTCTTCAGAGAAATAATACCGCCAATGCGTTGACCTGTTTCTAAACCTGATATAATATTTCTGGGGCACCAGTATGGATTGCGGATTACCTTCTCCGTCGTTGGTGTTATCGATAAACCTGTTTCCGGAAGGTACATTAGTACTGTGTTCCAGAGTAATTAAGCCAAAAGGTGCTTTCAGATAATATTCAGAAGTATCAGCAAGGAATTCCTCATCTGCCTGCCCTACATAAGGTGAAGCACCCGGGTCAGACAATAAGTTAAGACCTGCATTGCTATTGTTATGTGTATTGGTAAACCTGTAGCTCCTGTCAACCCCTGCTGACATAGGCAAATCCGAAAAATTCATAAAGTACGGGTTGGCAAGATTGACGGCAAATTCCATTTTAATATTGCGATCAATCAGCATTGGGATCTCAGTCTCATTACCATTCATCCTGGCCAGAATAACAAGGCCTGTTGGCGTTCTTCTGAAAAGCAGTCTATAGTTTTTCAGAGTGGTCACCGTCATGGGAGATGGCACTATCACCAGATCATTCTGAACAGAATAACCAGCGGGTAGATCCAAAGGTGATCCGGCATCAGCTAAATAATAGTTGTGCAGGATGTTCACCTCAACCAGTATGGCGTACTTTACTGAGGGCAAAACAGGTTTTTTTGGGCGGCTAGCCAGAGGTTGACTCCCGTTTGGCTGCCGATGTTATTTTAATAGAATCTGTTAGGATCCTTCAATTTTTGTGGAGGTAATATCTGATTCGAAAATCGTACCTCCAATATTTGTAGGTTTGCCTGCTTCGAGACTTACCATTCTCATTTTATAAATGACCGATGGGAGTTGTTTCCCGCCAAGGAAGCCCCATAGGTGATTGGTACCTTCAAACGACATAGGAATCAAGTCTAGTATAAGCTTGAATGATTCATTGCTGCCATTTGGAAGATTTCCATCCTTATTTGAAAAAACATTCTTACCCTGGAAAAACTCGACTACCCTGGAGAGATGCTTAAGGGCAGTTTCATAGTTATCGTGAGTAGCTGTAAACAGCAGGAAGAGATTGACGTTGACCGGAGGATTTTGGTAAACCGGCTTCTGTAAAGCATTCATCTTTACATACTTCTGGTTTTTCATTGTTTTTTCCTCTTCCAGATTGACCATTGTGATAATGATCTTCTCCTTCACGTGATCCTCATCCGCGATATTGGCGATAATGACGTGATCAGCTTCGTCGGTAAAGTAGTCTTCTAGCTTGGTTTCAATGAATTTTATAGCATTAAATAAATTCATGAACAGATACTAAAGGGTTAAGAAAGTAGTTAAGTTTCTCAAAAATCTAAATAGCAATAATCGCACAATTATTACTATTGCAACCCCGAATACATGATTTTATCAGTCTTGATCAAGATGAAAAATCATCAGACGACTATCTGATGAAAGCGTATTTTTTTGGGGTAAAATAA
>JBCCHF010000039.1:0-64285 GCA_039028895.1 Bacteroidota bacterium
AAAATACTCAACTTTTATACGAAAAATCAGGCCGAAAGTAACCGTTTTAGTCTCTATAAAATTAGATATTCTAAATTTATTGACTGGCTAAATTCTTGACTGTTAACAAATTGATAGCATTATTAGTATATCCGGTAATTGATTTTGAAGAAAATCTGGCGGTTTCATCATAATAAAGAAAAATAACAGGTGCTTCTTCTATCAGAATTCGATCCATTTCATGGTAAATTGCATAACGTTTATTATTGTCGTTTTCAGCCAGAGCCTGTTCATAGAGCTTGTCAAATTCGTCGTTTTTGAATCGAGTATAGTTAGGTGGCGCACTATTTTTACCGTAAAAAACACCGAGAAAATTCTCAGCATCCGGGTAATCTGCAATCCAGGAAGCTCTGAAGAATGTAGCCTGACCCTTCCGCATCATTTCCCGTAAGGTAGCTGACTGCATTAAATCTATTTTGACTTTTATGCCGAGATCTTCCCATTGACGGCTGATGAATGTACAGATGTCGAGGTAGTCATTGCTGGTTTTAAGACTGATTTCAGGCATGCCTTTCCCTTCCGGGAAACCGGCATCTGCCAACAGTTGCCGGGCTTTTGCAGGGTTATAAGAATACCCATTTACCTTTTCGGCATCAAATGAAGGAAGACCTTTAGGTACAAAACCGGCATTAGCGACTTCACCCACGTTGTTTCTGAGAGATCTGATCATTTTTGCGCGATCGAAACCGTAGTTAAGTGCTTGTCTGACTTCTTTGAATCGCAAAGGGTTGTCTGCATTTTTCTCACTTTCAAAATCCATTAGAATTCCGAAGTATTCCATATTAAGAAATGGTGCTTTGTAGAAATCAACCTTCTCGGCCAATTCTGGCTTGAGATCACCTTCCTTTGTCAATAAGTTATCAACAAAAGAAGCTTCCAGACCAGAAATAAAGTCCAGATTGTTTTTCATGAACTCAAGATATCCGGTATTTCTGTCACCAAGGAAATTAATTCTCACCCCGTCCACTTTGGGTAATCCAGCCTCAAAATAATTATCGTTTTTCCTCAGGATCAAAGCCTGGTTCTCAATCCAATTTGCAAAGGTAAATGCGCCAGTGCCAACAGGATTAGCCCTGAAGTCTTTTCCGTATTGTTCTACTGCTTCTTTTGCTACCACACTGCAGTATTGCATGGCAAAAACACCTAACATGGGCCGGAAAGGCACTTTAAGGTGAACTTCAAAAGTCTGATCGTCAACTGCGACAAACGGGTCTTCACTTCGAACTTTCCCTCTAAAAATCCACGAACCGGGGGAGTTGACTTCGTCGGAGATTATCCTTTTGAAACTGTACACGAAATCACTGGCCACAACTTTTCTTCCTTTTCCATCCGGAAAACAAGAATTGTCATGGAAAAACACATCATCTCTTAGAACGAAAACATATCGCAACCCGCCATCAAGAATTTCCCATGATTGAGCAATGGCAGGTTTGACGTTTAAATCTTTATCAAACTGAACCAAGCCGTTATAAAGATGATCAACGGCCCACATATTGGTAAGGTTTCGGGCAAATGCAGGATCTAATGAAGTCACAGCATTTGGCTGGTTGTATCTGAAAATTTGCGGTTTTTCCTCAGGTTCATTAGGACTGGTACAGCTTTTTAACGCGAAGATCATAAAGATCAACAGGAAAAAGGGACTGCTGATTTTAAGTTTGTTTTTCATAATTGAAATGGAAGTCTGTAAGGTTAAAATTGGATAAATTCGTTTGCCATAGTTCGCATTACTTTCAGAGTATCAACATCTGAAATGGTTTTATTTTCGTCATAAAGCCTCATGATCGAAGATATAGGCAAGCGATTTGGCATAACCGTGACACCGAGAAAATTTAAGATCCCGGTCAAATGCTCCATGCCTCTCAAATTACCTGCTCTGCCAGCTGCAATACCTGCTATGGCTGCTTTCTTGCCTTTAAAACTCTTGTCCAGTTCGTAGACAGAACAGGCATCAATAAATAATTTCAGGATACCGGGCATACCTCCGTTATACTCAGGAACGACAAAGAAAAATTTGTCAACTGGCAAAATGAATAATTTTTGAATATTCTGGATTTCCGGAGATTGTCCTTTTTGAGAATACATACCAGGGTGTATAAAGTCAGTTGGTAAGTCCATCAAATTAAGTACCTGACTATCAATATTTTTTTCATCAAAAAAAACTTTGAACTGATTAGCAAAAATAATGGAATCGGATTGTTCTCGGTTGGTGCAAGCCAGGACAGTAATCATCTGAAATGGTGGTAGTTTTTCTCAAATTGAAGGTTGACAAAGGTAATAAACTTCACAGGTTTACCCGAAGGTGTTCAATTTCATCAAGTAATGCATGAAAATCGTCTTCTGTTGTGAATGGATGCATTATTGAAGTCCTCAAATACCGGATACCTTTGATAACTGTTTGTACCGTAAAAAAGCGACCGCTTTCAATAAGAGCATCTCTAATCAAACCATTAATAGTATTTGATCGTTCATCAGAAGACTCCACCAATCTGAAATTTACAATGTTAGCCTCTGGCTCAAGTGCAATTTCAAATCCTTTCCGGTCTTCTATAATCCTGGCAAATGTCCTGGCGTTATCGAATAGAATATCCACGTTTTCCTCAAAAATGGATTCTCCATATGTTCTCAAGATCGAGTACACCTTGATCGACATCATTAATTTTGTACATTCAAAAGTCCTTTTCCCAGAGTGGTACCACTCTGGAATCTTTTCAGCGTCCCACAGATATTGTGCTTTTTGAGTGAATGTTTTGTAAGAATCTTCTCCTCTTTTAAATATTAAGGCGGTATTCAAAGAAGGTGTCATCAACATTTTATGGAAATCGACAACTACAGAATCGGCTCTTTCAATCCCTCTTGCCAGGTGTTTGTATTTTTTTGAAAAAACCACACAGCCGCCATGAGCAGCGTCAACATGAAACCATATACCCTTTTGAGCAGTAAATTCAGCTAAAGCTTCGAGGTTATCAAAAGATCCGGTCGCTGTAGAACAGGTACACCCAACCAATGCAATGATTTTGATCCCATCTGCTTTTGTTTTTTGCCATACCGCCTCTAATTGACCTGGATCGATCCTGAATTTTTCATCTACAGGAACCTTAATCACACCATCTTCCCCAAATCCCATGATCCTTGCGGCTCTGTCGATACAGTAATGTGCCTCAGCGGATACCATAATTCCGAGTTTTTCTGTGTGTCCGTTTTCCCATACATCAGCAGAGGCAGCTCGACGAGCAGCAAGCATTGCGGTTAGATTAGCCAATGTGCCTCCTGATGTTAGAAAGCCAGTTGAATTTGTATCAAAGCCGATTTTTTTTGCTAAAAAATCTGTGACAATCCGTTCCATTGCATTTGACGCCATGCCCATTTCAAAAACGCCAGTTCCATTTGACAATAAATCTGTCATTAACCCTGAGAGGGCAGAAGTGTAAGCCGGCACTGATACCTGGTGTCCCATATATCTTTGATGTTGAACATTGATACATTGGTTAAGAACATTTCGGAAAAAATCGAGTTGATTATCATTCCCTTCCTTTGAAGCTTCGAGGTCAGCTTGCCAAAACTGTAATGTTTCATCAGGGTTACGATACCTGATTACCAATTCATTAGGGTTATCATTCAAAACCTGTAAATGATCTGCCAATAAATCAACCAAGGCATGTCCTGTTTTTCGGAAATCATCTACGTCATATGCTCTATTTATGGTATATTTAGTCATCTGGTAATTTAAATTTTATTCGTTTCAGGTCAAAATAGGATAATATTAAAAGAATTGAGGGAAGAATTTCGACTACATCTTGTTATTCTTGTTTAACTTTATTTTCGCCCAAATGCTGACGTTTACATTAGTTTAAACTTTTATATTTGCGATATCACCCTTTTCTTGCTTAGCTAACTTTGATTTAATTCTCGGAAATGAAAATTACATTTTTCGGTCAATCATGCTTTCTCATAGAAACAATGGGAAAAAAGCTGTTGTTTGACCCGTTTATTAGTCCAAATCCTCTTGCCCAACATATCAATGTCGATGACATTGAAGCTGACTATATTCTTGTATCACACGGTCATGGTGACCATGTAGCCGATGTTGAATCTATTGCTCAAAGAACCGGAGCAGTCATCATTTCAAATTATGAGATTGTTACCTATTACGGGGGTAAAGACCTCAAGGGTCATCCAATGAACCACGGAGGTAAATGGCAGTTTGACTTTGGGATAGTAAATTATGTAAATGCTGTCCACTCCAGTGTCTTGCCAGACGGAACCTATGGTGGTAATGCTGGTGGATTTGTGATTTCCAACGAGGAAGGTACGTTCTATTTTGCTGGTGACACGGCCCTTACCTGGGATATGAAACTCATTCCAATTTTGTATCCAGCTCTTGACTTTGCAATCCTGCCATTAGGCGACAATTTCACGATGGGTGTAGATCACGCTGTTATGGCAGCAGATTTTGTTATTTGCAAGGATATCATCGGTTGTCATTTTGACACATTTGGATTTATCAAAATTGATCATGATTCTGCCAGATCGAAATTTGCTGATGAAGGCAAAACCCTTACCCTGTTAGGGATAGGCGAGCATGTCGAAAAATAGCCTATTTTTTTTCGTTTCATTTTCTCAAATAACCGGGATAATTCTTTAATTTTATCCTTGTTGTTTACGAACTTTGTCGGCTCCTGTAATCCTTCTTTTTATTAAATCAACCCCCTTTTCGGGGCTTAAAATTAAGCTCACTCCTCATGGGTAAAGTAATTGCCATAGCCAATCAGAAAGGAGGTGTTGGAAAAACCACCACCGCCATAAACCTGGGTGCAAGCCTTGCAGTCCTTGAAAACAAAGTATTACTTATAGATGCTGATCCTCAAGCTAATGCGACCTCTGGAGTCGGTGTGATGCCGCAACAAGTACAGGAGAGTATCTATGATTGTATGATCAATGATCTTGATCCCAGGGAAGCTATTATGGCTACTGACACCCCCAACCTATACCTACTTCCTTCTAATGTCGACCTTGTTGGTGCAGAGATTGAGCTCATCAATCTGGATTCCCGCGAGGCCGTGTTATCAGGAGTAGTGGAAAAAATAAGAGAGGATTATGACTTTATCCTGATTGATTGTCTCCCCTCTCTCGGCCTGGTAACTGTAAATGCATTAACTGCTGCCGATTCAGTCATTATCCCAATGCAATGTGAGTTTTTCGCCTTGGAAGGACTAGGCAAACTCAGAAATACTATCCGACTTGTCAAAAAACATCTAAACCCAGAATTGCAAATTGAAGGCATCTTACTTTCAATGTACGACAGTAGACTTAGTCTGGCCAATGAAGTTGTGGCTGAGGTCCGTGGACATTTTAAAGATCAGGTTTTCAAAACGATCGTCCACCGTAATGCTCGCGTTGGTGAAGCTCCGGGATTAGGTAAACCAGTTGTAATGTACGATGCCATGTGTCGTGGTTCGGTTAATTTCCTCAACCTGGCCAGGGAAATCCTTATGAAAAACCCAATTGGTCAGGAGGTCAGTTAAAAAATATTCATGGCTAAAAAGAGAAAAGAAGAAATCGGGAAAGGTTTAAAAGCTATTTTTTCGAGTATGGATAATGATGTTGCCGATGACAAAAAAGCTGTGGTTGGTAAAAAGCTGTCCAGCACTGTTGCAAAAATCCCATTAACCAGTATAGAAGTTAATCCTTTCCAACCAAGAAAAGATTTTGACCAGGAGTCTCTTGACACTCTTGCAGAATCAATAGAGACCCACGGACTTATTCAGCCGATCACAGTCAGGAAGCTCGACAATAAAAAGTATCAGCTAATTTCTGGAGAACGTCGGCTTAGAGCCTCCAAGATGGCTGGCTTGAAAGAGATTCCAGCTTACATCAGAACCGCTAACGATCAGGAAATGCTAGAGATGGCTCTGGTTGAAAACATTCACAGAGATGATCTAAATGCCATTGAGATTTCTATTACTTACCAAAGATTAATGGATGAATGTGATCTCACCCAGGAGGGCTTATCCAAACGGATAGGTAAAAACAGGTCGACAATCACTAATTATCTTAGATTATTAAAATTACCACCAGAGATTCAAGTCGGCATTAAAAACAAAGACCTTTCAATGGGTCATGCAAGGGCTTTGCTCGGCGCCCCCGACCTTGGCCTCCAACTCAGTCTTTACAAAGATATCATAGCTAATCAGCTTTCAGTGAGACGTGTTGAAGAACTTATCAGACAATTTCAGAAAGCCGATAAAAAAGAGGCACCTGCTGCTTCAAAGCTGTCCAAAGATTATCGCAAAGTACAGGATAACCTGAGTTCATATCTCGGCACAAAAGTTGCGCTTAAAGTAGGGAAAAAAGGAAATGGTCAAATTACCATCAACTTCGCAAATGATGAAGACCTGAACCGAATTCTTGACCTACTTGAAGATTAATCTATTGCCATGATACAGAAAAGTATCATTTGTCTCATCGGACTTTTCATAAGTTTCTCATTGGTTGCGCAAGAAGATTCACTTGCGATTGATTCCCCTTCTGAGATTACAGACATTGGGATTACCCCAAAGCAGCTTTCCAAAAAAATGATGAAACTGGACAGGCGCAAGGCAAGAGCTGGAGATCGTCAAATATCTCCGAAAAAAGCAGTATTGTTATCTTTAGGACTTCCTGGCGCAGGACAAATTTACAATAAACGTTATTGGAAATTGCCTTTAGTATATGGGGCACTTGGCGGTATGACTTACCTAGTCATCACTAATACACAAGAGTTAAAGCGATATAGAACGGCGTATTTATTTAGGACTGACGACGACCCAAATACTGTAGACGAATTTGAGGGGCAGTTTTCCGACAGCGATATCCAGGCATTGCGAAATTCAGCACATTCAAACGTTGAACTCTCCTATATCGGCCTTTTCATTGCCTATACCCTCACAGGAGTAGATGCCTTTGTGGATGCTCATTTGCATAGTTTTGACATTGGTGATGATCTCTCACTTGATTTTGGTCCTGAATTTATGTTGACAAAGCAACAAACACCTGCAATAGGAGTTGGATTAAAATTACGTCCAAGCCAAAATGTCAAGCTTAATCCCAGCAGTTTGTTTTAGATTAATTTGATAAATGACCTTTCAAGCTTAATTTTGGATTTATTTTCCTGATCATGAGGACTAAAATAGCATATTACTGTTTTACTATTTGCCTGTTTATTGGCCTTCCTTTTAACTCAATTGGACAAGTTGAACAATTCAATATTTACCAGGTACAAGTTGGTGCTTTCCAGGGAGATGTCGACTTGAACCAGTTTAAAGATCTTCAGGATCTTGGTGAAGTGACTACACGGTCAATCAGGTTTGGTGGAGCGCCAAATGATGGATATACTAGAGTCTTTGTTGGCAAATTTCTCGGTGAGAAAACGGCATTAAAAATGCTTGAGATCATTAGGAAACGAGGTTACCCTGATGCGGTATTCAATGTAGATAATGTCAACTTGAATATTTCTGACGGTCGATTCCTGATCTATACCTTACAGATGGGAGCCCATAAACGCAAATTTAATATCAAGAAATATAATGGTTATGGAGAATTTGTGTTGTATGAAAATGGGTTTTACAAGATCTGTTATGGTCTTTATGCCAGTGAAGATGTACCTAAACTAAGGAAAGAGATCATTCCTAATATTAGAAAAAAACGACTAAAGCCATTTCCTAAGCGGTTCAGACAATGAAGAGACTGGATAAATTATTAGCCACAAGTTTTATCCCTCCTTTCATCATGACGTTCTTTATTGCCTTGTTCGTCCTGATCATGCAATTCCTGTGGAAATACATAGACGATATTGTAGGGAAAGGGCTGGAAATGATCTATATCGTAGAATTGATTTTTTACAGATCCACGGCCCTGATACCAATGGCTCTGCCTGTGGCTGTCCTGATTTCTTCCGTAATGGTCATGGGGAATCTTGCAGAACGGTTTGAGCTCGCGAGTATAAAATCAGCGGGGATACCGCTATTAAGAGTGATGCGGCCTTTATTGTTTTTAGTTTCCTTCATTGCGGTCTTATCCTGGTTATCTTCAAACTACCTTATCCCTTATTCCAATCTTCAATTCAAATCGAGGCTTTATGATATTCGGCGGCAAAAACCGACATTAAGCATTAACGAAGGAAGTTTTAACGATGATTTTGGAGGTACCGTTATTCGAATCGGTAATAAACTGGATGACAACCGGACACTTGAGGATATTCTGATTTATGATCATTCAGAAAACCGAGGCAATGTAAGTCAGATCATCGCCAAGAAAGGTGAGATGTATACCACTCCCGATGAACAATATCTTGTGATGCGATTATATAATGGCCAGCAATACCAGGAACTTAAACCTACTGACAGGACCCGGCTCGATCGCTATGAGCATTTTCACACCAGTTTTCGCGAATGGGAGAAGGTGTTTGATATGGCAGAATTTGACCTTAAGGAAACTGATGAAAATCTCTTCAAGTCTCATCAGAGTATGTTGTCTCTCAATCAGCTAAATGAGGCGATAGACTCTATAGAGGTTCGAAAAACTGAGAGGAAAGAACAGCTTTTGACGCAGGTATCTTCATATTTTTACCATGCCAGACTTGCCAGGGATACTTTAAGCAAAAAGAAACGCCCAGATGTTGACACTACCCTTCTCTCAGAAGTTCCTCCAGCGTTTATTGAAATGCTTAATCAGGGGAACATTGGCATGAATTTGCAAAAATCATTGACTCTGGCAAGGAATGTAAAAAATTACACACTTTCGATCAAAGATGACATCCCGCGTTTAGACAAATCCATAGCTGAGCATGAAATCGAGATCCATCGGAAATTTTCATGGGCGATAGCCTGCATCATATTCTTGTTTATTGGTGCGCCGATGGGAGCCATCGTGAGAAAGGGTGGATTCGGCTGGCCTATTCTCATTTCCATTATCTTTTTTGTTTTCTATGTCATGCTGACAATTGTTGGTGAGAAAATCGCCAAAGAAATGGTGGTAAGCGCCGTAGCTGGCATGTGGATGCCTTGTCTAATCTTGTTTCCTATTTCTATTTTCCTTACCTACAAAGCCATGAATGACTCTAAGGCATTTAGCATGGAAACTTATAAAATGTTTCTGCAGTCGCTAAAAAAATCGGTTGACAAAAAGACTTCTACCACGCAGGCATGAGGAAGGTAATCGAAGGCAATAAACTATATTTTTTTTTATTCCTGATTTGGGTTGTTACCGCAGCAGTTTTATTAACGATGTATGGGAGGGGGTATTATGTTTTGCTTTTTGCTTTGGAGAGATCAGAGCTGTTAGATGATATTGCCCAGATTGTTACAAGGCTTGGCGAAGAACTCGCGTTTGTTGTCGGACTGGTGATTCTCCTATTTGTAAGATATCGATACGCGTTGATTTTACCTCTTGTGGGGGGTTCTGTTTTCCTACTCAGTTTCACTTTAAAAAGATTTTTTGGTCATCCAAGACCGAAAGTGCTGTTTTGGCGACAAATTGACTCTGGAGGCATAATATTACCAGATTTTTATGTTAATGTGGGTTGGAACAGCTTTCCTTCCGGACATACCATGTCAGCTTTTGCTTTGTATACTTTCATTGCGTTGGTATTATCGAATAAACAGTGGGGCCCTTTCCTTTTTCTAATTGCCTTCGCAGTTGGGCTGACCAGAATAATGTTGACGCAGCATTTTTTGATGGATGTATTGGCTGGTTCTATCCTTGGTGTATTCATTGCAATAACATTTTACCTAATCCAGGATAAGCGGCCAATCGATCCTTCCAAATGGTATGACCAAACACTATTCTCAAAGAGAAATTGAGAAAAATCCTATCTTCAGTTTGTGAATGTTGACGTTTACATAGCCGATATCGAACCACCAGAAATAAGAGAACTCGTCAAAAATCTCAGGACATTTATTGAAGCAACCATTCCTCAAGTCACGGTTGAAATCAAGTGGAAAGTGCCTTATTTTTCTTATTGCGGCCTATTGTGCTACATCAACCCGCACCCTGATAAAGCAAGCATTGGATTTGCAAGAGGTACCTCCCTGTCCAACCAACAAGGAATTTTGGCGGGTCAACGTGAACTAAAAGTGGTCAGGTATATCTATTTTTACCCAGGAGAATCTTTACCTGAGCAAGGGTTAACTGAAATTCTATTGGAAGCAGCTATGTTAAACGAACTAAGATAATGACCAAGAAAAAGAAAACAAGGAAAAAACCGATCCAGTCAATCAGCAATAAAGCTGACCACAGAACCTGGTTCCTGGTTTTTCTTTTTGGTCTATCCTGCTTGCTTTACGCCAATACGCTGGGGCACCAGTACGCTTTTGATGATTCCATAGTTATTACCGACAATCCATATACCCAGATGGGTTTCAAGGGTATTCCCAAGTTGCTGACCTCTGATTTTTTTGAAGGGATCTATGGGTTTCAGACTGAACTAACAGGGGGGCGTTACCGACCGTTATCACTATTGACTTTTGCAATTGAATACCAGTTTTTTGGTGGCAACCCAATGCCCGGGCACCTATGCAATATTATCTTTTATGCACTGACGATTTTAATGATCTTTTTGGTTTTAGAGCAATGGTTTGGAAGAAAGTCTGTTGTCCCCTATTTGGCTAGTCTTTTCTTTCTCATACATCCAATCCATACAGAGGTTGTTGCAAATATTAAAAGTAGAGACGAACTACTTTGTTTCCTTCTTTTATTGGGATCACTCTTCCAGTTTTTTAAATGGGCTCAAAAGGAAGGTCAAGTCAAACATCTGATCTGGTCAGGTGTGTTTTATTTTCTTTCATTATTGGCCAAAGAAACGGCTATTACCTATCTGCCAGTTTATCCTATAATTCTATTCTATTTCAATGATCTCGAGTTGAGAAAGAGTATTCCCAAGGTTTTCCCATTATTAGGGATAGCCATTGCTTATCTCGTTATAAGAATTTCATTGGTTGGCATGATTGGAGGAGAAGATTCTTCTGATATTATGGAGAATCCTTTTGTTAACTCCGGGTTTGTAGAGAAATATGCCACCATTTCCGTCATTCTGCTAAAGTATTTTGGATTACTATTTTTCCCAAATCCATTAACTTCAGACTATTCTTTTAATCAAATCCCCCTCGTTTCATTTAGTGATCCTTTTGCGCTAATTGGTCTGGCGCTGTATGCGTTACTGGTCATATATATGATCATTAATCTCGGGAAAAAGAACATTTTTGCGTTTTCAATTTTGTTATTTCTGGCCCCACTTTCAATTGTCAGTAATATTGTGTTTAATATCGGTGCACCTATGGGTGAACGGTTCCTTTTTGTACCCTCATTTGGTTTTGCGTTGGCACTTACATGGGCTTTAAACATTTGGTTGATCAAGGACGTATCGACAATTCAGCCGCTTAGGGCTATCAAAAATAATATCCCCCTGGTATGCTTTCTTGCCTTAATTACTGTGGCGGCATCCATTAAGACCATTCAACGAAATTTTGACTGGTACGACAACAACACTCTTTTCGCTAAAGATGTGATCTCATCTGCCAATAGTGCCAAGATGCAATATTATTATGCCAATACATTCATTGGAAAATATATGGATGATAAAAAGCCTGAAAACAGGAGCTTCCTTGACACCGCAGAATATCATCTTCAATTAGGATTAGAGATAAATCCTGAATTTGTGTTTTGCCTATACAATATGGGGCTTGTAAAATCCAATAAAGACGAGGGTGAAGCAGCTAAATATTACCTTGAAGAGACCTTAAGACTCCAACCTGGACACAAAAAAGCGTTCAGAATGCTCGGAGAAGTGCATGGTCGTTTACTTCAGAATTATGACCTGGCGCTTTATTACCTTGAAACTGCCAAATATCAATATGGAGACAACGAGCCAGGGACGCTACAAAACCTGGCTAATGTATACGCGATGAAAGGTCAGTTTTCAAAGGCAATTCCCATCTACCAAGAATTAATAGCTATTGATCCTACAAAACCAGGGTATTTTATCAATTTGGGGCTCACCTACCAATCCCTGGGTAATCAGGCTAAAGCGGAAGAGAATTTCGCGAAAGCGAGAGCTCTGGACCCAAGTATTCAATAGCTAAATCAGGCAACAGGGTCTAGGCCCATCTCTTCACCTTTGGCAAGCATGTAGGCATAAGCTTCTTCGTAATTATTGCCAATTTCCCCATCCAAAATTGCCTCACGAATAGCGTTCTTGATCATACCAACCGGCTTGGAAGGATTTATTCCAAATACTTTCATGATTTCTTCACCTGAGATCGGTGGTTGCCAGTTTCTAAGATGGTCTTTTTCCTCTACTTCCTTAAGTCTCTGCTTGACTAATTGATAATTTTCGAGGTATCTGGCGACTTTCTTCGGATTCTTGGAAGTAATATCGGCTGAACAAAGAGTCATGAGATCATCTATATCATCTCCTGCCTCGAACAAAAGTCTTCTTATAGCAGAGTCTGTTATATTTTCTTTCGTAAGGCTGATCGGGCGCAAGTGAAGCCTCACCATTTTTTGGACATACTTCATTTTATGATCCATCGGTAGGCGCATGCGCCTGAATATCCTGGCTACCATTTTAGCCCCTAATGCCTCGTGGCCATGGAAAGTCCATCCCTGTTTTTTATCAAACCTTTTGGTAGGCGGCTTAGCAATGTCATGCAATAAAGCCGCCCATCTCAGCCAAATATTCTTGGTGTCTTTACAGATATTATCAAGTACCTGGAGTGTGTGGTAAAAATTGTCTTTATGACCAATCCCTTTTCTGATTTCAACGCCCTGTAATTCTGCTACTTCAGGGAATATTATATGTAGCAGACCAGTATTAAATAGCAGCTTGAAGCCAATTGAAGGTTGCTCGGAACCCATTATTTTTTCAAGTTCGGTAGTTATCCTTTCCTGCGAAATAATATTTATACGACTTTTATATTTTGCTATAGATTCCAGTGTTTCAGTTTCAATCCTGAATTCCAGCTGGGTCGCAAAGCGAATGGTTCTTAACATTCTTAACGGATCATCAGAAAAAGTTTTCCCGGGTTCCAATGGTGTTCTAAGCACTTTGTCTTCCAGGTCTTGAAGTCCATCAAAAGGATCTATGATGGCACCGAAATTTTCTTCGTTTAAGCTAACGGCCAATGCATTGATAGTTAGGTCTCTCCTATTTTGATCATCCTCCAGACTTCCATCTTCTACAATCGGATTTCTGGAGTCAGAGCGATATGACTCTTGTCTCGCACCCACGAACTCTATCTCAAGATCTTTATACTTGAGCATCGCAGTTCCAAATCGTTTGTAAGTGGTTACTTTGGGATGTGGGGAAAGTTTACTGGCAAGCTTTAAGGCAAGGTCAATACCTGAACCTACACACACAATATCAATGTCTTTTGTGTCTTTAGCAGGGCGGGCCAATAATCGGTCTCTCACATATCCTCCCACTACATAAGCGGGATAATTGAGTGCTTTGGCACATTCACTTATCAACAAAAAAACATGTCGCTCCTGCTCCTTAATATCGAATAACATCTCAGTAGTGTTCTTAGGATCTATTAGGCCTACACCTCAAATTCTCAGTAAATTTACATAAACTGAATCGTTTGTCAGAATAACGACTGCTTATTCATTTAAAGTTCCTAATCTGTCAAATTTAGCAAACTTCTTTAGTCTCGAATTAACATCAATGGGTAGGAATACGTTAAATAAGAAAGTTTATTTTCGAAGGAAAATAAGATCGCCGTTTTCAGCAATCTTGACAACAACTGATGGTAGCGCAGAAGTCGTGTCATCCCTACGATGTTCTACCACGTAATCGACTTGCTCTAATAGGTCTTGATCAATCTCTGAGAAGTTTGAGGGTGTTCTCCTGTTGCTGAAATTGGCAGATGTTGAAACCAAAGGGGCATCGAGTGCTTGAATGAGTGCCTTGCAAAAATCGTCTTTCACGATCCTGATGGCGATGCTACCATTTTCGGCTGGCAGCAATTTTGGCAAGTTTTTGGCTTGGTCATAAATTATAGTCAACGGACGCTCATAATATTCATTGAGGCTTTGGGCTTTAGGGTGAATCTGCTTAACATATTGCTTTATCCTTTTTTCATCATCGACTAAAAGGATCAAACTTTTAGACAGATTACGCTGCTTGAGTTTGTAGACATTGGCAATAGCTTCTTCATTTAGAGCATCGCAGCCTATTCCCCAAACGGTATCTGTAGGATAAATGATCAGTCCTCCAGACTTTAACATGGGTACTATTTTGGATATTTCTTCGTTTTCAAACATAGTAAATCATTACATTTGCTTAGATGTCTCTGCTAAAAATCCACATTTTGTTTGGGACGGGAATGCAGACATCTTGATAAACCAACGTCAAAATTAAAATTTTGAATAGATTACTATCCACAGGCTGGGTCCTTTTTGCATTATTCTTTTGTCTTTCACCAAATTATGCGGCGCATATTGTTGGTGGGGAGTTTTCTTACGAATGTCTTGGTGGTAACAACTACCGTTTTACCATGAAGATTTATCGAGACTGCGCCAGCCTTGGAGCGCCCTTTGATGCACCAGCAGCTATTACCATATATGCCGGCGATAATCTCGTTTATGGAAGTGAGTTTGTTGACTTAGATGTCCCTTTCAGCACGATAACAAACATTCCTCCGATAGTTTCAAATCCTTGTCTCATACCTCCTTCAAACGTTTGTGTTGAAGAAGGCATATATCAATTCGAAGAAAATCTGCCATTTAATCCTGAAGGCTATCATATTTCTTATCAAAGATGCTGCAGGAATAATACCATCAATAATATTACAACACCTGGAGATGTAGGCGCGACGTATACCATTTTTATTAGCGGAGAAGCTTTACAAAATTGTAATAACAGCCCGGTTTTTTCAAATTTTCCTCCAATCGTTATTTGCAATAATGAATTTATCGAATTCGACCACTCTGCAACCGACTCAGAAGGTGATTCATTAGTTTACGAACTATGTACACCGCTGGTTGGTGGTGGACTTGCTGGTGTGGATAATAACCCAGGTGAGCAGACAGACCCTAATGGTGTTAGGCCTGACCCTGCCACTCCACCTGCGTATGGAACGGTTAACTTCATCGGCCCCAATTTCTCTTTTGATCAACCACTTGGTCAGGGTGCAAATATGTCAATCGATCCAATGACTGGTTTTTTGGATGGTTTTCCCTTGATAACGGGCCAATTCGTGGTTGGGATTTGTGTGAGAGAATACCGAGATGGTATTTTATTGACCGAGACACGGCGAGATTTCCAGTTTAATGTTACGAATTGTGAGCGACAGATTGTAGCTGATATTATGAAAGATTCAACTGTCGGACCGCGCGATTATGTGCTAAATTCTTGTGGAAACAATACCATTACATTTATAAATCAATCCGGACTAGCTCAGTTCATTGATGAATATTATTGGGAATTCGATCTTCAAAACGGAGATATCTTTTCGTCAGAGGATGAAGACGTGACAGTTACATTCCCGGACATTGGCACCTACCAGGGTTTCCTTTTGGTTAATCCTGATAGTCCGAGTTGCTCAGATTCTGCCAATATATTTGTCAATATTTTCCCTGAAATCCTTGCTGATTATACGTTTAGCTTTGATTCCTGCGAGGTCTCTCCTATTGATTTTGTGGATATGTCTTTTTCAGGTAGTGGGACAATAACAGATTGGTTTTGGGATTTTGATGATGGACAAACCTCAACAGAACAAAGTCCAACTCATTTATTTTCTGAAGCAGGATCCTTTAATGTAACCCTCCAGGTAACCGATATCAATGACTGCGTAGATGAATTCACGCAAGTGATAGACTGGTTTCCCGAATCTGAGATTTTAGTCGACCTTGCAGAAGATTCCGGCTGTGCCCCATTCACGGTTGAATTCATCAATAATTCATTCCCAATAAATGGCTATACCACAGAATGGGACCTGGGAGACGGCACCTCGTCTACTGATGCCAGCCCAATCCACACATATGATACCCCAGGAGTTTATGATGTTTTTCTTAGAATAATCTCTCCAATTGGGTGTGTTTCAGAACAGTTTTTTCCAAACTTGGTTACTGTTCTCGAACCGCCATTAGCTGCCTTTGAATGCGCTCCTAACGACCCCAGCAATTTCGAACCTGAGGTTTCATTTTTCGATCAATCGATTAATGCAATAGCCTGGGAATGGGATTTCGGTACAGGAGATTTTTCAAATTCTCAAAACCCGGTTTACAGCTACCCAGATACGGGCATGTTTGTGGTGGAATTAACGGTTACTCATCCTTCTGGCTGCCGGGATAGTACGACAAAGATAGTGGACGTTGAACCGAAGTTTACCTATTTTTTACCGAATGCATTTACCCCCAATTTTGACGATTTGAATGACACCTTTATGGGTGCCGGAGACTTCTTTGGAATGGAGGCGTTTGAAATGACCATTTTCAACAGATGGGGTGAACAAGTCTTTATCTCAAATGATCCAAATATTGGCTGGAATGGGCGAAAAAATAATACCGGTCGACAGTTACAAATGGGAGTTTATGTGTACCTGGTAAAAATTGTGGGCAATAGAGGTAAGAATTTTGAGTACAAAGGTTTTGCGACCCTGGTGCGATAATTTGCCTTGAGGATGTTTGCAATTTTTTGAAAATATTGGGATATTGTTTAAGTATCCCCCCTGTTTACCTGAACCTCATTTTTTATTGTTAATCCTAATTTCTCATTTGAGAAAACCTATGCACAATGTGTAATGGGGTATTTTTGCGTAAATTTGAATGGTAAAACCCACTACATGAATCGCCTGTATATTTTGACCCTCATATTGGGGATTATTTTCTTTCTGCCTTCCCAGGTCAATGCTACCCATATTGTGGGTGGAGAAATTACTTACAACTGCCTTGGAAATAATCAGTTCCGGATAATAATGTCTGTTTATCGCGATTGCTTTACCGGTGGTGCTGGTTTTGATAATCCTGCCAGGTTGACGGTTTATGGTGGTGATAACCTGGTTTCACCTTTCAATACTTATAATGTATCGCCAATCATTGAGAGTATACCTCCAGATGTAAGTAATCCCTGTCTTGAACCACCTCCAAATATATGTGTAGAGGAAGGATCATATGCCATCACCCTTACGTTACCGTATAACCCAGATGGATATTATCTTTCATATGAAAGATGTTGTAGAAATCCTACCATCAACAATATCCAGGCTCCCAATACTGTGGGCGCAACCTATTCGATATTTATTTCTGATCTGGCACAGACTTCCTGTAACGATAGTCCGGTTTTTAATGACTTCCCGCCGATTGTAATTTGTAATGAGCAGGAAATCGATTTTGACCATAGCGCCACTGATGCTGAAGGTGATTCCTTAGTTTATTTTTTCTGTGCGCCGTTTATAGGGGCAACTCCGACGAATCCTGCTCCTAACCAGGCGAGTCCGCCGCCTTATACTGAAGTCTCATATGTAGACCCTCCTTTCAATGCCCAATTTCCGGTTGGTGGAAACCCACTTGTAACCATTGATTCGACAACTGGTATCATTACAGGGATCCCCCAGATCCAGGGACAATATGTAGTGGGTGTTTGTGTTGAGGAATACAGAAATGATACACTTTTGAGCCGCACCCAACGCGATTTTCAATTCAATGTAACCAATTGTACACAGCTCATTGACGCTGACATCCAAGAGGATGAATTAGTTGGCGATGATCAATATATAGTCAACTCCTGTGGTGATAGTGTGGTTACATTTATCAATGAAAGTCAGGATGCCAATTTCATCGACAGTTACGAATGGGAGTTTGACATTGACGGTACGATAGTTTTTTCAGACCTTGAAAATCCAACTAT
This sequence comes from Bacteroidota bacterium, assembly GCA_039028895.1. GTDB lineage: Bacteria > Bacteroidota > Bacteroidia > Chitinophagales > Saprospiraceae > JAHDCJ01. The sequence goes on from JBCCHF010000039.1 coordinate 17,921, forward strand.
CACATTCCCTGACACTGGATTGTATTTTGCAACGTTGATCCTCAATAACGGTAATGAAGATTGTACAGATACAGCCGATATCTGGATAAATATATTCCCACCGATTGAGGCAGATTATGAATTCGTTTATGATACTTGTTCAAATGGACCGATTCAGTTTACTGACTTTTCAACTACCGGGGCAACAGCTATAGTTGACTGGGACTGGAGTTTCGGGGATGGCAATTTTTCTGACGATCAAAACCCCTCAAACCAGTTTATGAACCCGGCCATTTATGAAATGGCATTAAATGTAACAGATGCAAATGGCTGTGAAGATTTTCTTACACAAAGTTTGGAATGGTTTCCTTCTCCCGACATAAATTTTACAACAAACACAAATGCCGGGTGTGAACCATTAACGGTTGATTTCCAGAATACTTCACTCCCATTCAATGCCGATTACACCCTCGATTGGGAGTTTGGTGATGGTAATACTTTTACTGGCTTTAATCCAACTAACATCTATGACACTGCCGGAATTTATACCGTTATCATCCACGCTACTTCGCCTTCTGGCTGTATGGTATCTGACACCTTCCCCAATCAAATAACAGTCTATCACTTACCCGCAGCCGACTTTACCTATCAATATGACAGTTGTGAGATTGCACCGGTTTCCTTTTTTGACAATTCCACTTTCCTTGACGGTACAATAACTGATTGGTTTTGGGAATTTGGAGACGACAGCACATCGACTGACCAGAACCCATCTCACCAATACCTTGATGCAGGTACGTACAATGTTACGTTGACCGTAACTGACGAGTTTAACTGTGAGCATACGACCGCCCAGAGTGTAAATTGGTTCCCTGCTCCTATTATTGATATCAACCCAAGCATCATAAATGGTTGTGCACCTTTAACCGTTGAATTTGAAAATAACTCCTATCCTATTATTGGATACACCACTGTGTGGAACCTTGGAGATGGATCAACCTCTAATGCAGCGAGCCCTATTCACACTTACCCTGATCCTGGAATTTATACAGTTTGGGTAACTATTACCTCTCCAACTAATTGTGTTGAAACTGATACATTTTTCAATCTGATCCAGGTAGATACTCTGCCTACCGCTAACTTCACTTTCGCATACGATTCATGCGCGATAGATGTTGTGAGCTTCTTCGATGGTTCGGTTGCTGGAAGTGGAGATATAGCCCAATGGGAATGGAATTTTGGAGATGATTCTCTGTCTGTAGAACAAAACCCACAGCATCAATATGCAGATGCTGGCAGTTACGATGTAGAGTTAATCATAACGAATACATTTGGATGCAAAGACACTATTAACCATACCGTGGATTGGTTTCCGGCACCAATCATAGATATTGACCCGGGTGATGTTCGAGGTTGCGTACCGTTTATGGTTGAGTTCGAAAATAATTCGTATCCCATAAATGGCTATACTACTATCTGGGATCTTGGTGATGGATCTACTTCCAATGCGGCGAGCCCTATCCATACTTATGATAATCCCGGAGTTTATACCGTTTCAGTTACAATTACTTCTCCGACCAACTGTGTAGAAACCGATACATTTTTCAACCTGATTACAGTAGACACCTTACCAACTGCCAATTTCCAGTTCATTTATGACACTTGTGTAATTGCACCAATTACATTTCAGGATCAATCTATAGCAGGTTCTGGCACTATTGATACCTGGGATTGGACCTTTGGAGATGGTAATTTTTCAAACGACCAAAGTCCTGTATATCAATATCAACAACCTGGAGATTATAATGTCAAACTAGTTGTTACGAATATTTTTGGTTGTACGGATAGTATTACACAAAGTATAAGTTGGTGGCCTTCCTCAGACATTGACCTTGGATCATCTGATCCAAGGGGCTGTACACCTCATCAGGTATCTTTCACCAATAGCTCACTGCCTGTCACAGGTTATTCCATCTTGTGGGACTTCGGTGACGGGAATACTTCTGATAGCTTTGAACCTTCCCATATTTACCAGTTTGCAGGGACTTATTCGGTGTCATTTACAACTATTTCTCCTACCGGATGTATAGGTACTGACACACTTCACAATTACATAATTGCGGATTCGATACCGATAGCAGATTATATCTTTACTTCGGATCCAGATTCTTGTATAATCGGCCCAGTTACCTTCACCGATACCTCTATCCCCGGTAGTGGGGATATTTTATCTTGGACATGGGATTTTGATGATAATTCTACATCAGATGAAAATAATCCGGTCCATTTATTTAATGGAGGCGGTGCTTTTGATGTAGAACTACTAATCGAGGATGAAAACGGATGTACAGATAGTACTACCCAAACCGTATTGTGGGCACCCTCAACCGTAATTGATGTTACACCAATTGATCCACAAGGCTGTACCCCTCATACTGTCTTCTTTCAAAACAACTCCTTCCCTATTATCGGATATGACATATTCTGGGATTTTGGAGACGGAGCAACGTCCACTACAGAAAGCCCTACTCATACATATACAGAGACAGGCATATATGATGTCACCTTAACGGTTATCTCGCCATTGGGTTGTTTGAGTGAGATGGTGTTTGAAGATTTCATTACGGTTGATACCATTCCAACCGCAGATTTTTCCTGGAATCTTGATGACTGTGAAGACGGTCTCTTAAACTTCAGAGATGAATCATTGCAAAATGGAGGTTTCGTAAATGGTTGGTCATGGAATTTTGGTGATGGTAATTTTTCTGACCTTCAAAATCCATCTCATGCCTATGAATTTCAAGGCACCTATATGGTCAGCCTCCAGGTCACTGATGAAAATGGCTGTACGGATATGATTGAGCAGGAAGTCACCTGGTGGCCTCCTTCCAGGATTGACATCGCTGTGGATGATTACCTGGGTTGTATTCCTCATCCGGTCCAGTTTATTAATAATTCTGACCCTCTGGACAACTATGATGTTTTCTGGGAATTTGGGGATGGTAATACAAGTACAGAAGTTGAGCCTGCTCATATTTATGAATCTTCAGGAAATTATGATGTAACCATTTCCATAACAACTCCAACCGGATGTACTACCACTGAAACCGTAAATAACATGGTAAGAGTAATGGAAAAACCAGTGGCCGCATTTTCATATTCACCACCTAATCCTAATAATTTCGAACCTGAAGTTCAATTTACTGATGAATCACAATTAATTAGTCAATGGGAATGGGACTTTGGCAATGGTGATTTTGCTCTTCAGCAAAATCCATTTTACAGCTATCCAGACACCGGGGTATATGTCGTTACGCTTGTTGTGACACAACTAGGAGGTTGTCAGGATTCAACGAGTCAACTCGTTGATGTAGAACCATTGTTTACCTATTATCTTCCTAATGCTTTCACACCAAATGAAGATGGAGTTAACGATGGCTTCCGTGGTGCCGGAATTACCTACACACTGAGTCAATTTGAAATGACCATATGGAACAGATGGGGGGAGCTTGTTTTCCAAACTAATGACCCGGAAGAAGCATGGAATGGTAGAAGGAATAATAATGGCCGATTATCGCCATTAGGCGTCTATGTTTACCAAGTAAACTTAACTTCTGGACGAGGAGAGCGACATGAATACAAAGGTTTTGTAACTTTAGTGCGATAACACCTAAGTCGCACATACTATGAACAAGGTTGTTGCCTTAATCGCATTTTTGTTTCTTTTGCCGTCACTTGCTCAAATTTCAAGAGCTTCTCATATCATTGGTGGGGATATGTCTTATCATTGTAATGGAAACAATGAATTTGTTTTCACTTTGAAAATCTACCGTGATTGCTTCACCGGGCAGGTAGGTTTCAGTGATCCTGCTACCCTCGTGATTTGGGCAGGAGATGACTTTTCCAGTCCATGGGCAGCCTTAGGGGTAAATCCTGAAATTGTAAATATTCCTCCGGAAGTCGATGACCCATGCCTCGTAATTCCTCCAAATATTTGTGTTGAAGAAGGTACATACAGCCTAACCGTCACTTTACCATTTAACCCTGCTGGCTACCATGTGACCTATGACATTTGCTGCAGGAATCCTACAATAACCAATATTGTTGATCCAGATGTTGTGGGCGCAACGTACACCGTATTTCTTTCAGACCTTGCTCAGTCTTCCTGTAATAATAGCCCGGTTTTTGACGACTTTCCACCTATAGTGATTTGCAGAGATGTGGATGTTAGCTTTGATCATGGAGCTACCGACCCTGAAGGTGATTCGATAGTTTATTACTTTTGCACACCCCTGGATTCAGACCCAGGTTTCGCGGCCCCTCCATATGATGAGGTAATTTTTGTAGATCCGCCATTCAACGCTCAATATCCTATGGGCGGGAATCCGCTGGTAACCATTGATTCTACAACAGGTGTTATCACTGGTGTACCGGTTGTAACCGGTCAATATGTTGTCGGTGTTTGCATGGAAGAATACAGAAATGGTCAATTGCTTTCAACGCTGCAACGTGATTTCCAGTTTAATGTCACCTACTGCGCTCCGCTTGTGAATGCAGATATACAGGAAGATATCATGGTTGGTCCAAATGGATTTCTAATTAACCAGTGTGGTGATAGTACCGTTAATTTCATCAATCAAAGTACTGATCCCGATTTTATTAATGAATACTCATGGGAGTTTGACATCGATGGCAACCTTTTCATGTCTGATGAAATCAATCCAACTATTATGTTCCCTGATACGGGCTTCTACCAGGGGGTGCTTATTCTGAATGAGAATAATGGACAGTGTAAAGACTCTGCCGATATTTTTGTCAACATTTATCCTCCTATTATGGCTGATTTTTCTGTTGATTTCGATTCATGTGCACCTGGGCCTATGACATTCATCGATGAATCTACGACTGGTTCATTTGCAATTGTGGACTGGCTCTGGAATTTTAATGATGGAAATGCTACTGATATTCAAAATCCCATTCACGAATATATGTTCCCCGGCAGTTATGGAGTTTCCTTAAGGGTGACCGATGACAATGGTTGTGATGACATCATTACCCAGACTGTTGAATGGCAGCCTGCGACTGTAATTAGTTTTACAGCCGATGTTACTTCAGGATGTGAACCGATAACCGTTCAATTTCAAAATACCTCACTCCCTTTTGATAATAATTATTCTCTTGAATGGGACTTTGGGGATGGAACAAGTGAGACTGGAGAAAACCCGATTCATACCTATGATACAGCAGGTGTCTATACGCTTATCTTGACATCAAATTCACCTCTAGGCTGTGTAGAGTCCGATACCTTTCCGAATTTTATTAATGTTTTTGAAGAACCTGTCGCTGATTTTGATTTTGCCTTTGATAGTTGTCAATTGGATGCAGTACAGTTTACTGATCTATCAGATTTTGAGTTAAACACGAATATTTCCTGGCTTTGGGAATTTGGAGATAATAACACTTCTGATCAACAAAATCCTTCTCATCTTTATATGAATCCGGGAGTTTACGATGTAACCTTGACTGTGAGTAATGATGATGGTTGTTCAACTAGTATGGTGAGACAGATTGATTGGGAAATTGCGCCAATATTTGACGTCGTTATTGATCCCATATCGGGATGTGCACCGCTGTCTGTTCCCTTTCCAACAAATGCCTATCCGATTCCAGGTTATACCATAGTTTGGGATTTAGGTGACGGTAACACTACTGATGAAGCAAGTCCTCTCCACCAATATGAAGACCCGGGAGTTTATTCTCTAAGCCTAACTATAACGACTCCATCAGGTTGTACGCGGACCGATGTTTACCAGGATGTTATTGTAGTTGACACTTTACCTATTGCACAATTCAATATAGTTTTTGACCCTTGTGAGCTGGCGCCGCTAACATTCGAAGATCAATCACTACCAGGAACCGGGGATATTGTTAACTGGGACTGGGAATTTGGGGACATGAGTACTTCTGATGATCAAAGCCCTGTTTACCAATATTCTAATCCGGGGGATTATGATATACAGTTTATAGTAGAGAATTCGGCAGGTTGTGTTGATACGGCTGATCAAAGTATTAGTTGGTTCCCAGAAACTACTATTGATATCTCCGCATCTTTGACTTCCGGTTGTACCCCTTTGACCGTTTCATTTACAAATAATTCCGCTCCATTGATGGGGTATTCCTTTGTTTGGGATTTTGGAGATGGTAACACAACATCAACAATTGAACCTTCACATATTTTTTCCTTCTCTGGGGATTTTCCAGTTACATTTACCTCAACTTCTCCATCTGGATGCATGGCCTCTGAGACAATAATGATTATGGCAAACGCTTTGCCAATAGCTAATTTTGGTTTTCAGGGTGGACCTGCTACATGTGTATTTGGACCTGTGCCATTTACAGATCTGACCATTCCCGGAAACGGGGATATAATATCATGGGACTGGGATTTTGATGATGGCTTTGGGTCTGATGAGCAAAATCCTGTTCACTTGTTTAACCAGGCTGGAATATTTAATGTCTCCCTAACTATTATTGATGAAAATGGTTGCTCAAGTTCTATTTCTCAGCGGGTGGAATGGGCACCTGGCCCGGTCATTGACATTGTACCTGACAATCCAAGAGGCTGTTCCTCGCCTCACACCGTTTTATTTCAGAATAATTCATTTCCCATAAATGGATATGACATTTTATGGGATTTTGGAGATGGCAATACTGATAGCGCCGTTTCGCCAACTCACACTTATCAATCGATGGGGGCATATGATGTAATTTTAACACTGATCTCACCTACTGGGTGTCTGAGTACGCAAACATTTGATGATTTGGTTACTGTTGACACCATTCCAACAGCAAATTTTATCTGGAATAACGACGACTGCCAGGATGGCTTACTTAATTTTAGGGATCAGTCAATAGGTAATGGTGGACCAATTACTTCATGGCAGTGGACATTTGGAGATACCAATACTTCTGATTTACAAAACCCCCAACATGCCTATGAATTCATAGGAACTTATCTTGTTGGCCTATTGGTAATTGATGAGAATGGTTGTGAACATTATATAGAGCAGGAAGTGGAATGGTGGCCCCCTGCCAGAATTGACATTGAAGTTGATGATTATCTCGGTTGTATTCCTCATCAGGTCAATTTTATTAATAACTCAGATCCCATTAATGGATATGACATTCTCTGGGATCTTGGAGATGGAACTATATCTACCGATTTGGAACCTTCCCATATTTATCAGGAGCCTGGAAATTATGATGTGACTTTAATGATAACCGCTCCTACAGGTTGCACTTCTGAAGCTTTTTTCCCAAATTTCGTAAGGGTTACGGAACAACCAGTTGCAGATTTCTTTTATTCTCCTGAACAGCCTACAAATTTCAATGCTGAAGTTCAATTCACAGATGCTTCTCAGCTAATCAGTCAATGGGAATGGGATTTCGGAAACGGAGATTATTCTTTTGAACAAAATCCTTTGTACACCTATCCGGATACGGGCATCTATAATGTTACGCTAATTGTTACGCAGCTTAGTGGATGTCAGGACTCTACGTCTAAGTTAATCGATATCGCGCCGTTGTACACCTATTATTTACCAAATGCTTTTACACCAAATGAAGATGGTATTAATGATGGATTCAGAGGTGCTGGCATCACTTACACCTTACGTTTCTTTGAGATGAATATCTGGAACAGGTGGGGTGAGATTGTGTTTTCAACCAACAACCCGCAAGAAGCATGGAATGGGAAGAAGAATAATATTGGCAGACTTTCTCAATCCGGGGTTTATATCTATCAGGTTAGACTAATTGAGGCGAGAGGTAAGCAACATGAGCTTAAAGGGTTTGTTACTCTCGTCCGGTAAATTTTCTGCTCATTACCCTTCATTTTCAGAAACAGTTAAGGTATAATTTTTGTTAGCATACGGTACGTGTAAAACAGTACTCGAATGTCTTAATACGGGACATTGTAACATAAGCATCGGCAAATCCGTTTTGTTGTTAATTAAATGGCAATTTGCAAGAAATTTATCCAGAATGAAATCGATTTTCTCCTTTTTGTTTTTCTTCTTCATAGGAACATCTCTCTGCTTCGCTCAAAACAAAGATCAAGTCAAACCGGAAAGGTATACCATGAGCGGGTATATTAAAGATGGTGCAACAGGAGAGACACTCCTTGGAGCAACTGTTTATATCAAGGAACTGGAAACTGGCACTACAACAAATGAATATGGATATTATTCAGTTACCGTGCCTCCTGATTCTTTTACAGTGAAATTTGCGTATATCGGGTTTAATGATTTTGAAGACAGATACCTGATCAAAGAAAATATTACCGTAAATATCGAATTAGCTCCCGAAGCAGAAGAACTTACCGAAATCGTTGTGAAGGCCAACTCCAATAGAGAGCAGGTTAATTCCACTCAAATGAGTGTCGACAGATTAACTACAAAACAAGCCAAGATTCTTCCCGCTATTTTTGGAGAAGTAGACATCATAAAGACTTTGCAGTTAAAACCGGGCGTATCTTCTGGTGGTGAGGGAAGTTCCGGAATAGTTGTAAGAGGAGGAGGACCTGATCAAAACCTCATTATCCTGGATGAAGCAATTGTTTATAACCCCAATCATCTTTTTGGATTTTTCAGCACCTTCAATGCAGATGCCGTCAAGGATGTTCAACTCTATAAAGGTGGGTTCCCCGCACAATACGGTGGACGATTATCCTCTGTAATTGATGTAAGGCTCAAAGAAGGTAACAGGAAGAAGTTTTCGGGCTCAGGAGGGATTGGTTTGATATCATCAAGATTAACACTTGAAGGTCCAATAGTAAAGGATAAGGGGTCATTTATGTTTTCAGGCAGACGTACTTATGCGGATTTGATTACCCGTACAATTAATAAAGCCAATGAAGATAATCCTGACTTTGACAAAATCCCAAACTACTTTTTCTACGACCTGAATACTAAACTTAACTATGATCTGGGAGAAAAGAACAGGGTTTTTGCCAGTGGTTATTTTGGAAGAGACAAATTCTCATTCCGTGATGACGATATCAATTTTGACTTCGATTGGGGAAATACAACCACAACAGCAAGATGGAATCACGTTTTTGATCCGAAATTATTTCTAAATACGACGTTTACTTTTTCTGATTACCAGTATACCATCAACACAGAATTTGACGAGTTCAGTTTCGAACTTACCTCAGGCATCCGTGATTATAATCTCAAGGCTGACTTCTACTTCGCTCCCACGCCACAACATAACATCCGTTTCGGTGGTAACTTAACTTACCACGATTTTACGGTGAGCAGACTTGAAGCCAATATTGAGACAGAAGACGAACCCTTATTTGCCTCCACATCCTTATTGGATGGCTGGGAAATGAGCATTTATGCTAATGACGACTTCGAGGTAAACGATAAATTAAAAATAAACCTCGGCCTGCGTGGCTCAGGCTTTGCCAACCAGGGCACCTTCTATTTTGGCCTTGAGCCAAGGGTATCGACAAAGTATAGCATCAAAGACAATTTATCAATAAAAGCCAGCTTTGCCAGGATGTACCAGTACATTCATCTGGTATCGAGTTCTGGTGCTTCCTTGCCAACAGATGTTTGGTTCCCTTCTACTGAAAAGATCAAACCACAAATCTCTGATCAGCTGGCTGTCGGCTTTACGCTCAGCATTGGTGAACAGTTCATTCTCAGCAACGAGTATTACTACAAATGGCAACAAAGACAGATTGACTTTAAAGATGGTGCCGACCTATTCATCAATCCAGATCTGGAGCAGGAATTTGTTTTTGGACGAGGCTATAGCTATGGAACAGAAATTTACCTGGAAAAGAAAGAAGGTAAACTAACGGGTTGGTTAGGCTACACGCTGGCGTGGACTTGGAGGGAATTTCCTGATATATCAGGCGGACAGCGTTTCCATCCCCGATATGACCGAAGACATGATATTTCTATCGTTATGATGTATGAGCTTCACAGGAAATGGACGATCACCGGATCCTGGGTTTACAACACTGGTAATGCCTATTCGCTTCCAGCTTCAAGAGCGATTATTTTCGAAGGACCGGGAGTACAACCCCGAATTGTGAATATTTATCCGGAAAGAAATAGTTTACGCCAGCCTTCTTACCACAGATTGGATTTCGGACTAGTTTACAAGTTCTTCCCACGATTTGGAGAAGCCGACCTGACGCTTAGCGTATACAATGCCCTTGATCGACGAAATCCCTATTTCATTTTCTTTGATATTGAAGAAACTGAATTGGGCTTGCCCGTTTCAATTACCCCGAAACAGGTCTCTCTTTTTCCTGTTCTTCCTTCACTTACCTTCAATTTTAAATTTTAAGAATGAACAAAATAAAGCAGCTATTCGTACCAATAATCTTTTCGGTTTTTACGGTCGCTTACATTGGATGTGACCTGGAAAAGGAAATCGAAATTGATCTCCCGGAAGTTGAGAATCAAATGGTAATTGAATGCTACCTTGAACCTGGAAAACCGTACCGTGTATTGTTAACAGAATCACAGCCATTCCTTGATCCTGTAGAGGATCCTAATACCCTTCCAACGATCAGTGACGCCATAGTTGTCATCTCAAGAAATGGGGTTGCAGATACCTTAACTGAAGGTGAATTCCTTGATTTTGTTAATTTCAAAGTTTACAATTACGGATCCAGCACATTGGTTTCTAATGACCTTTTAAGTGAATATCGAATAGAAGTTACTGATCAGGAAGGAAGATTTGCTTTTGCAGAAACCAGGATATTGCCAATAGTTCCTATCGATAGTATTGAGGTTGATTTTAATGAAACAGATACTGCTGCCAATATTTTAACCTGGTTTACAGATCCTCCAGAAACAAATTATTATCGCCGTGTTTTGAATCTCAATACGCTGACATCAGAACCGGAACAAGCATTTTCAGCAAATGATGCAGTTTTTAATGGGGATGATGTAGTTTTTGGAACCGGATTTGACTATACCTTTGGAGATACTCTAATCACGACTCTTTTCCATATCGATGAAGATTATTATTTCTTTCTAGAAACTGTCAGTGCTGCAGAGGCTGCCAATAACAACCCCTTTGCACAACCTTCGTTTATCCTCGATAATATTGAAGGTGGTATCGGAATATTTACCGGACTGAGTTATGATAGGGATACTGTAATTATTACCGAATAATCTAGGCGTAAACGGGCAGATTAAAAAAGAAAGATGCTCCCTTATTTGGTTGACTTGTCACCTGGATTGAGGAATTGTGTAATTCCAATATCCGTTTTACTATGGACAGACCGAGGCCAGTACCCAATTTATTGACTTTCTTGTTTGGTGTTTCAGACTTATGATACCGCTCAAAGATGTATGACTGTTCACTTTCAGGAATACCAGGCCCAGAGTCAGTGATACGGATCTCAACATCATTCGGACCACCTTTTATGCCAATTGTAACTTTCCCGTCAGTAGGTGTAAACTTAAGCGCATTATCCATTAAATTTTGAAGTACTCTTTCAACCAGTGCTACATCTGCATATACCATAGGCGTTTCAATAGAAGCATCAAGGTTGATCTTGATGTTCTTTTCTTCCGCCAGAATCTGAAATTTTTGATAAACATCCTGCGCCAGATCAGTGATAAAAAATGGCTCTTTCTGTGGCTGAATCTGTTTAGCTTCAAGTTTTGACAATTCAAAAAGCTGAGTTACTAACTTTTTGAGTTTTTCTGTACTCTTTAAAACAATATTCAGATATTGCTTTCTTTCTTCAGGATCGAGGGTGCTATCTTTCATCAACAGGGTCTCAACATATCCATGCATAATAGCCAATGGTGTTCGGAGGTCATGTGAGACATTAGCAATCAACTCTCTTCTTAGATTCTCTACCTTTTTCAATTCGTCTATATTTTTTGTGATCGTAGCAGCCATTTCATTAAATGTTTGTCCTAAAACTGATAACTCGCCTTCCGAGTAACTTTCTTTTATTCTTGCCTGGTAATCCCCTTCCTTAAAATTGCGTACCGTTCTAACAATTCCCCTCAGGTTACGTGTAATTGTCCATACGGCCAACAGGCCGATTAACAATGCCCCGAGCAGGGTTATGAAGAATGTTGTGGTGCCCACCTTAAGCATGTAACTATTCAGTAATGTAGCGGTTACAGATTCGTATTCTTCACTAGCGAGCACGATATAGACATAACCATTTACCTCACCGTTTTCTGTAATAGGAGCTGCAGAAAACACTTTTTCCAAACCTGGGTTCCTGGGGTCGTCACCGAAGATAAAAGGTGATCCCTCTGCGTCAATGAATTCGTTAACAGGTTCTAGATTAACCCGGTCAAGCTTTACTTTTTTATACGGTGCAACATAAGTTATTATGCCTCCTTCCGTATCCAACAGATAAACTTCCACTGAGGGATTAATAACCATCATGGAGTGCATAATGTCTTGAATAGCAGTAGTGTCTACCTTACCATCGATCAGCGGCTTTACTTCCTTTACGGTGTGCTTGGCGATATTTCCATTTAGCTTTTGACTGCTTTCGTAGAAATACATTCTGGCTGAGTAAGCCGTTACAAAAACATAAACGACCCCCAAAATGATCAATAACAGGAGAAAGGTTCCGGATATTTTCCAGAATAAAGTGTTGAAATATGTATTCTGTTTTTCCATTTTCCAGTTTTTAATCAGGAGGCAATTTCTTCAGTAAAGCGATAGCCGACTCCCCATGTGGTGAGAATATAAGTTGGGTTTGAAAGATCAGGTTCTATTTTGGCCCTGAGTCTGTTAATATGCGAATTGACCGTATGTTCATATCCCTCAAACTCATAACCCCATACCAGGTTGAGTATCCGCGACCGGTTATAACTTTTTCCTGGATTTGCAGCTAACAAAGTAAGGAGACTGAATTCTTTTGGAGACAGTTCAATGCGGTCTTCTTTGAAAGTGACCTTTCGTTTTTCCATGTCGATTTTGAGATCTCCATAATCCAGCAACTGCTTCTCCGCCGAAGAGCTTTTACCTTTCAGCATTTGGGAACGTCTGAAAATAGCCTTTACCCTGGCTATGAATTCCCTTACGGAAAATGGCTTTGTCAGGTAATCATCAGCACCGGTTTCCAATCCCAGTACTTTATCAATTTCCTCTGATTTGGCAGTAAGCATTAAGACCGGGGTAAACACTTCTTTGGCCCTTACTTTCCGACAGACTTCAAGGCCATCCATTTTTGGTAACATTAAATCAAGAATGATCAGATCAAACTCTCCATTTAAAGCATGTTTCAGGCCTTCTTCGCCATCAATTGCAGTAACGACCTGACAATCAAGGTCTTTTAAATGAATCTGTAATAATTGTACTATATCCAGATCGTCTTCTACGATCAATACTTTTTTCATAACATTAATTTTCAACGAAACTAAGCGATTCTTATCACAAAATTATCACATTTGCATAAAAGACCTGTAGCTTTGATTTTATGAATAAACATAATAACAGTTTACGGCTTTATCTAAGCCCTGCCTATTTTATCGATAGTGACCATCCGATAATTGTTCAAAAGGCTCATGAAGTTGTTAAAGATATCAATGGCCCTATCGATCAGGCCATAGCCCTCAATGATTTTGTTCGGGACAGTATTCGTTACAATCCATACAATATTAATCTTGACCATCATGAAATGAAAGCGAGTACAGTACTCACCCGGCCTTCCGGAGAAGCATATTGCATTGAGAAAGCTTGCTTGTTAGCAGCTATGGCAAGAGCTGTTGCGATTCCTGCGAGATTGGGATTTTCAAATGTAAGAAACCATATTGGCACCGAAAAACTGGAAATGCATCTCAAAACTGATGTTATGGTCTTTCATGGCTATACAGAACTGTACCTCAACGGAAAATGGGTAAAAGCCACTCCAGCCTTCAACAAAGGACTTTGTGATTATCTGGGGGTTGATGTATTGGAGTTCGACGGAAAGAATGATTCTATTTTCCAGGAGTATGACAAAGAAGGAAGCCGATACATGGAATACCTTAAAGACTTTGGTACTTTTCACGATGTGCCCCATGATCTTTTCGTAAAGGAGTTAAAAGAACATTACCCACATTTCTTTGGAAAGGTAGATTTGAATGGGGATAACATTATCGAACAAATGGAGAACCTGGAAAAATAGATTATTCTTCCTCCTCTAACTTAGTAAGCAGAGGTTCTACAGGATTTAGGCGGGATTCGAGTTTAAAAATCTCTTTTTTCAAACCAGTAATTTCATTGATAAGTGTAGAGTTTTGAAGCCTGAGGTTTTCCAATTCGTTTTGAAGGGCATTATTCTTATTTCTGAAAGCTCGTATATCATCGGCATCCGGTGCTGGTGGTGGAGATTTCTTGAACCAACGCAAAAAAGCATTGTAAATTAATGCACCCAGAAGAGCACCTATTAGCATCCAAATAAGGAAGCCGATATTTTTATTGCTAGTATCTTCAAGGGTATTGGCGGGTAATTCAGCAATTTCTTCTGGTTGATCCTCATTCTCGACTACAGGTTCCTCAATTGATTCAGGTTCTGGTTCGGTTTCTTCGATTTCATCGGCAATCAATTCTCCATCAAAATCTTTAAAAACATTATTGATATAAGCTGATAAGTCAGTCCGCAACTCTCCGAAACTCTCCGGACGATTGGCTGCGAAAGTCTCAAGTCGGACTTCGATCAGGTCATCTTCAAGTAAACTGATCACCTGGGCCTTTGTCAAGGTGGGAGAAAATTTTGACTTAAAACTATTTACAGCATTGTTGAGGGTAATATTCCGACTCAGGTTCTTTTGACGAAGGAAATTGAGCAAGTCTCCATTATTCATGGATTGGTTGCAATCAAATCTTGAACGAAAAGCTTCAATATGAGGTGCTTGTCCGTTGTTTTGCTCCGTAAGGGACAATTGGGCAAGCCGACAATTGATATAATCAATCGTTTCGTCAAATAACTGTTTGTTTGGCTCCTGCGCAGAGGCCGAGAGGCTGAATGCCATGAAAGCCAACACCAGCAATAGTTTCGTCGATGAGTTCAGATAAGACATAGTAATCAGACTTCTTTCTCTTTTTTCTCCCTGTAAGAGCTTTGAGTTTCATCTTTAAAGAACGAATCTACAAATTCCCTTTTATTAAAGATTTGAAGATGATCGATTTTCTCACCAACACCGATATATTTTACAGGAATCTTGAACTGATCAGTAATGCCAATTACGACCCCTCCTTTAGCAGTGCCGTCAAGTTTGGTAAGCGCTAATGTGGTCACATCCGTAGCTTTGGTAAAATGTTTGGCTTGTTCAACCGCATTTTGACCAGTAGAAGCATCCAGTACAAGTATTACTTCGTGCGGAGCACCTTCAAAGGCTTTGCCCATAGATCTTTTAATCTTTCCCAGCTCATTCATCAGGCCTACTTTGGTATGTAATCGCCCAGCTGTATCGATGATGATGATATCATGCTTTTCGTCAAGTCCTTTTTTAATCGCTTCAAAGGCCACAGCAGCAGGGTCGGTATTCATTCCTTTAGAAAAGAAGTCGCATCCTACTCTTTCTGCCCAGATCTCAAGCTGATCGACAGCAGCAGCACGGAAAGTATCACCTGCACCAAGCAATATCTTTTTGCCCTGTAATTTGTATTGGTGGGCAATTTTTCCAATTGTAGTGGTTTTCCCCACACCATTTACGCCTACTACAAGAATAACATAAGGGACTGAATCTGACTCAAGCTCATAATCTGTATAATCAGGTGTGTTATTTTCTGAAAGAAGTGCTACAATTTCATCCCGCAAGATTTCATTGAGTTCTGCAGTATTAACATATTTGTCTCTCGCAACTCTTTCCTCTATCCGCTCAATGATCTTAATGGTGGTTTCAACACCGACATCTGAGGCGATGAGGATCTCTTCCAAATTATCCAGGACCTCCTCATCTACTTTTGATTTACCAGCTACTGACCTGGCAATTTTTGAGAAAAAGTTGGATTTTGTTTTCTCAAGTCCTTTATCCAGATCTTCTTTCCGCTCTTTGTTGAAAAACTTTCCAAATATGCTCATTAGACTATTTTGATGATTAATACAATGGTCTGATAAATGTTAAATCAGACCCTGAAAGTGGATGATTAAATAATTGTGTCTATAAACGACAAAGGGCTTCCCCCAGTATTGCGGAGAAGCCGATTGTGCAAATAAGTTATTTCCAGGAAGAGGTTTACTTCGCAAAGAATTCTTTCACTTTGTCTTTGTGAACCATCTGTTCTTTGTAAGTGTACTTCCCTGTAATAGGGTCTTTTACTGATTTTATAACCTTCACATAATCTTTGCCAGACTGATTACCGGCACGTTGTGAAATCCTGGAGTTTTTAGAAACTTTCTTAGCCATGGTTATTTGATTTCTTTGTGAATGGTATACTTCTTAAGGATCGGATTAAACTTTTTCAGCTCAATACGATCAGGGGTATTTTTACGATTTTTCTGGGTAATGTAACGAGATGTTCCAGGCATACCACTTTTCTTGTGCTCTGTACATTCGAGGATAATTTGAATCCTATTACCTTTTGCTTTCTTAGCCATTGTCGGACGTTTTAAACTGTTATAACTAAAGTTTCACACCAATATCAACACCCTGGCTCTCTAATCTTTTAAGATAAGCATAAATGCCGAGTTTATTAATGTTACGAAGTGCTTTCGCACTGAGCTTAAGTGTTACCCAGCGATCCAGCTCTGGAATGTAGAAGCGCTTCTTGAACACATTAGGAACAAAACGACGTTTAGTTTTCCGATTAGAGTGAGAAACATTGTTCCCAGCGATCGGCCGTTTACCGGTTAGATTACAAATTTTAGACATAACTGTACATTTTACGATATCACCTCAGCTTTCACCGGGATGACATTTCAATAAATGATTTATGTGACTCCGGAAGGATTCGAACCTTCAACCGCCTGATCCGTAGTCAGGTACTCTATCCAGTTGAGCTACGGAGCCATCTTTTCTTTTCTTTTTTTGGATAAAATTCTGAGGCGCTTTCACCCGACAGTTTGATTGATTTTTATCCGGCTGCAAAGATAAGGATTCCTAAATAATAATACAGTGTTGAAACAATAATTTTTAAAAAATAGTTCTTTTTGTTTCAAACAGCTTAAATCTTTCTGTTTAATCCAATTTTTTAGCTATTTCTTATTGATTTGGATAATTAAAAATCAAAAAAATACTACCTTGACCAACCGTGCTTTATAAGCCTGCACGAACCTAGTCCTCCAGACTATTTAACCTAATCAATTTAACTTCAAAAAAATTAAAAATGTCAAATCTTAGAACCAACCTGGAAGCTATTTCAAAAAAATTTAATTACAAACTCAACGAATTCGCTCCAAACAAATTTAGTCTTGACGTTGCTCTAAAACTAAAAGATGGTTCTTTCAGGTATCAATATGTTTACGTGTGGGAAGCTCCAATAGGCAGAGACAAAAAAGTCTGTTACTACATGAACTCCAGAGTTGGCACATACACCCCTTCTGTCAATCTATATAATTTGATGAAGGAAGCTGCTTATGGTATCTACTCTATGGTTGCCATAACAACAGACAAAGATAAAGAAGGCAATCCTTGTGAAACTGTTATCGTGCAAGCCGCTCCAAACGTGTCTTATACCAATCTTGATCTCCTAAACGATGTTATCTTCGAAGTTGCGGCCAATGCTGATCTTATGGAAGAGAAATATTTTGGTGGAGATAGAAACTAGACTCAAAAAAATTAGCAGAGGGATAATCCCAATCAGAAGATTACAAATTTTCTGACCTGTTTCTCAGCATCTGTTTCCAGCTTTATAAAATAAATGCCTGGTCTTAAGTCATGTAGAGCAAGGTCTATTCGGAGAAAACCCAGCGAAGATTCCTGGTAATCCGAGCGCGACATTAATTGTCCGGCCGAGTTTGTAATCTCCATTGAAATTGGCCCTGATGACCTTTCTATCAATATGGTGATTGCTCCTCTTGACGGATTTGGATAAAGATCGCTGATCATTAACGCATCGCCTCTACCGTCCAATCCCAGAGCAAGGGCAACACTGTTGAATACATTTAGGCGCCCACCTGATCGGGTTCTGTCTTCAAGGGAAGGAATGGGGTCAACACCCTCTAGTATCAGACTTTTCATTAATCTGGCAACTAGGGCCGGTTTACTTTTACTATTAATTGTGATCTCAGGTTCAGGCAGACTGTAGAGCAGTGAAATAGCACCCGCAAGGTGCGGTGCACTACTGGATGTCCCGCCAAAACTCCCATATATGTTACCAGGCTTGGTCGTGAAACTGTTGTCCCCCGGACTGCCAAGGTCAATCGATACTTTCCCCCACCCTGCCTGCAGTACTTTGGCATCTATCTGATCGGTATTTGTGGTTGCAATAACAAATTCACTGGTACAGCGGGAAGGCATATCTCCAATTACTTCTACATTGATATCCATATTTGGTGCAGCCACAGCATTAAGTATACCTACTGAACCAAGAGAGTCATAAAGCGCACACCAGACGGGAAAATCATCCGGTCTGGCTTCGTTAA
Source organism: Bacteroidota bacterium (assembly GCA_039028895.1). GTDB lineage: Bacteria > Bacteroidota > Bacteroidia > Chitinophagales > Saprospiraceae > JAHDCJ01. The sequence goes on from JBCCHF010000039.1 coordinate 36,477, forward strand.
TACCAAATGAAGAGTTGGTGGCAACAATAAATGCTCCTTTCTCGCCATTTGTCTGGTTATACATTTCACGCATCATTTTGGCGTAAGCATAACCCTCAATTACCTCAGACAGTAACGAATTGTAAGTCAACACCATGCGTTTTACCGACCAGTTGACACCTGATACACCAATGGTATTGTCTCCTTTCGCTCCGATAATTCCGTTAACCGAGGTACCATGGAAGTCAAGCGGGTGTTCGTCATTATTGGTATTGAAATTCCACCCAACAAAATCATCAATAAATCCATTATTGTCATTATCAATACCATCATTTGGAATCTCATTATAGTTTCTCCAGGTCGTCTCATTGAGATCCTCGTGAAGATAATCGCAGCCAGTTTCAAGAATTGCCACTACAATCGTATCACCTTGCGGCGTTAATCCTCCTGTGGTAATTGACCAGGCCTCAGGAGCCATAATGGTCTCCAGTCCCCATTGGTCAGCATAAAATGGATCATCAGGTTCTTCCCTGTTTCTTTTATATATAATGTAATTGGGTTGAGAAGCAATTACTACAGGGTCTAGCTTAATTTCATCGTGAAAATTTCCAGCATTCTGCAGTAAGTGGATATTCATTTGGCTGGAAAGGGTCTTACCAAGTTGGATGGTTGAAGAATGCGATTGATCGTTAGCGGCATAGCCAATCAGCCATTCTTCGACATCAATACCATTTTGGAGCAGGACAATTAACTCTCCTTGAATTGCTTGTCCTGGTAAAGTTTGAACGACAAACAGCAAGCCAACTATCAATACCCAAATTCTCCTCATATAATTTTAGACACTTTTGTTAAACTGCTACCCTACCGTCTGTATAATATCATACTTGGTGATGATATGCAGACTGCCTGCTTTATCGCGAGCTAAAACAGCAGGAATATTTTTGGTGATGAATCTCGTGAGGCTACTACAAGTTAGATCTTCCTCAACAACGGGAAGGGCATGTCCCATAATAGCTTCCACCGTTTTTTCTGTGTGGTTAAGTGGATTTTCAAGCAGGTAACTCAATACTGCATTTTCTGTTACTGATCCAACCATGGTGCCGTTATCCATTACAGGAAGTTGGGAGATATCATTCTCCTTCATGAGATTCATTACATTTCTAACTGTCTCTGTCTTTTGAACGGTAATGAAACGTTTATCTATCTTCTGATTAATGATATCTTTTACTTTCAATTCATCATCCAGGAAACCGCGTTCACGCATCCAATCGTCGTTAAACATCTTGCCGACATATCGACTGGCATGATCGTGAAACAACACAACCACCACATCACCTTTCTTAAAACGATCTTTAAGCTGAACAAGTGCGCCGATAGCTGATCCTGCAGAGTTACCTACCAAGATGCCTTCTTGCCTAGCCAATTCGCGAGTGTAGATCGCTGCATCTTTATCGGTCACTTTTTCAAAATGATCGATAAGCGAGAAATTTACATTTTGCGGTAAAATATCTTCGCCAATACCCTCAGTTACGTATGGGTAGATTTCATTTTTATCAAAAATTCCGGTTTCGTGATATTTCTTGAATACTGAACCGTATGTGTCGACACCAATTACTTTAATGTCAGGATTCTTTTCTTTGAGGTATCCTGAAACCCCGGAGATGGTTCCCCCAGTTCCAACACCAACAACGAAATGGGTGATCCTGCCTTCTGTTTGTTCCCATATCTCTGGACCGGTTGACTCGTAATGCGCAACTGTATTGGCTGGATTATCATATTGGTTGACCCAAAATGAATTAGGAATTTCCTTATTGAGCCGCTCAGCAACTGAATAATAAGATCTTGGATCATCCGGCTCAACATTAGTCGGACATACAATAACTTCTGAACCGACGGCTTTGAGCATATCGATTTTTTCCTTTGACTGTTTATCAGAGGTTGTAAATATGCACTTATAGCCTTTCACTACAGCAGCTATCGCCAATCCCATTCCGGTATTACCGGAAGTACATTCAATGATGGTACCCCCTGCCTTTAATCTGCCATCTTTTTCAGCGACTTCAATCATCTTCAGGGCCATGCGATCTTTAACAGAATTACCCGGATTCGTTGTTTCTACTTTTGCCAGGAACAAGGCTTCAGAATCACCAATGATCCTGTTTAGTTTCACCAAAGGGGTATTGCCTATTGTTTCAAGAATATTGTTGTAATACATTGTTTATAATTTCGAGTGCAAAGGTAGGTATTTTCTCAATGAAAAACCTTGATTGGTTAATATTCCAATGAGATATTCAACAGTGCTTCAAGCGGATTGGTTTATCGCTCAAACAAGGATTATTAAGGGGAAAATTAATCAGATCTGCTCATTGCCCTTACTGCGTATATAATCGCCAATCTTGATTATTGCCTTTCTGGCTTCAGGCAGGTATTGCCAGGCGATATGCCATACATGGAGTTGTCTTTTCCAAATGTCGATTGTCACCTCTACACCAGCATTTCTGGCAGATTCAACCAGTTTGAGCGAATCATCAAGCAGAATTTCATCACTACTGACATGAATCAAAATTGGCGGCAGATCGGAAAGGTCAGCTTTCAAAGGGGTGAGATCTGCATGATCCAAAGGTAGATCACCAGCATACCACTTGCCAAATTCTGCAATTTTGGTAGAATCCAAAATAATTTCTTTCTTCTTTTTTTTCTGGATAGAGTCATTAGTCCCAGTTAGGTCAAGCCAAGGAGAAAGCAGCACAGCAGCGGACGGCATAGGAATATTCTTTTTTTTCAAGGCCAAAAGCAGTGCCATTGTCAATCCTCCTCCAGCTGAGTCGCCTCCAACAAAGAGCTGGTAGCCATAATAGCCATTTTCAAGCATCCATTGATAAACTGAAACAGCATCTTCTAATGCTGCGGGATAAGGATGTTCTGGGGCTAATCGATAGTCGACTGTAATTACTTTAAATTTCCCGTCTTCTGCAATTTTGGCGGCGAGTGCGCGGTGGGTATCGAGAGAACCAATAGCATAGCCGCCTCCATGAAAATAGACCAGGACTTTCTTATGATTAACCTCATTAGGAATGAACCATTCTACTTTAATTCCATTAATTTCAGCTGGCTTTATGGCAACAGAAGCTGGTGGTTTAAAACGCTTGGAAAGCTTGTTGATCACTTTCCTCGCCTTCTCAAGGTCGGTACTACCAGAGGCTATCTTATCGGAATGTTTGAATTTCTTGTACCGAAGGTAAGACCTAATAAAAAAATTCTGAATGCTCATAAATGTTTAATCGGGATTGGGCGATAAGATACAACTTTTATTGTTTTACAACTTTAGCGCTGGTACAGATACGACAAATTCATTGTGATTATTGGATAACCAATATTTTCGAAAAGACCAAAGCACTCTGAGCACCTATTTTATTATGTGTACTCCTTTACAAGGAGTGCAATGGAAGAAGTCGGGAGTCAACCCCGCTATTGCTTGAAAACGTTCGGTGACAATGGCCTTTAAGTTATCAAAATGCTCTTTAAGCACGAGAGCTAATACACTACCACTTTCGTGATCACCTGTCATCTTTGCCCCGATACAACCATCTATCATTCGAACAATGTCAACCAATAGATCGAGTTCCTCGCTACTTACCTGGAAATCTCCAGCCAATGACAAATGTGAGGCATCAAAACTCTCACCAAGGTCACCCCATGATCGTTCTTCTATGGCCTCAGAAGCTTCAAATACATATTGGTTTTCCCAAACAACATGGCGGGCTCTTGCAGAGAGAACTTCGTCTTCAATAAGATCTTCGGCATCTGAAAATGTCGCATCACATAAGTATTGAATAGACATTTTTTGTTTGAGGATCATTAAGGCCCGGAAACATTCGTCTTTCCGTTTATCACCAATACCTGAATGACCTTCACGTTCCAGTCCGGGAGTAATTACCAAAACTTCAAAAGGGTCGGTATCAAATTCTATATGTTTGGTTTTTAAATTTTGGGTATCTAACTCAAGAGCATGCCCTGCTTTACCATTTGTAATGCCGAAATGAACTCCGATACCCGAATAGTCATCAAAAAATTCATTATGTGCATGATGACATAAAAGCGCTAAAGCCACACGATCTATTTTTTTTGCCATCAAGTGCATCATTGCAAAACCAGTAGCAACTTCGATGGCAGCAGAAGCTCCTAATCCCTCTCGTGAAGGAAGATCTCCTGTAAACAAGATGTTGGCCCCCTTTAGTGGCATCTCTGCTAATTTGAGATACTTAATGACTGCAACAGGATAGTTTCCCCATCCATGAGTTGGATTGAATTTGAGGCTATCGTTAATATTAATTTCAACAACCTTGTTCTCAGTGGTAGACTGCAAATTGATCAAATCATCCTCTCTTTCAGAAATCGAAATAATAATTCCCATCGGTGTATTGATGGTCAGCACTGAACCGCCATTATAATCAACATGGTCTCCCATTAATTTTAAGCATCCGGGAGCAAGGAAATGAGAGATCTTTCTATCCGATTTTCCAAAATATTCTTCAAATTTGGCATTTAGTGCCTTTACATTCATACTATTTCTCATTTTAGCCCGATCTTTGTAATGGTCAATGTGGAAAGGTAAAAATATTATTGTTTCTCCCTATCCAGAATCAAAGAAGCAAAATTAATTGGTTTTATAAATATCTCTCTCACCTGAATAATGATTAATCTATAACTTATTACAAATGAAGAAGACTTTTCAACTGTTTCTACTACTCATCGTTCTATCCGCGTTTGCTTTCAAAAAAGGTGAAGTAAAGGAATTTTCTGTAGCCTTTTATAATGTAGAAAACTTGTTTGATACTGAAAATGATCCTGACAAAGAAGACGACTGGTTTTTACCGGAAGGCAGAAACAACTGGACTTCAGAGAGATATAACAAAAAACTCAATGATATTGCAAAGGTAATTGATGCTATGGGTCAACCAACGGTGATTGGGCTTTGCGAAGTAGAATCGAAAACCGCTTGTGAAGACCTTGTTTCAACTGATGCCCTTAAATCTTCAAATTATGGATTTGTCCATTATGAGTCACCTGATTGGAGGGGAATAGATAACGTGTTGTTATACAAAAAGGATGAACTAAAGGATATTGAATCCTCAATTATCAGGATCAACTTTCCCCCTGAAGTTATTGAAGACTATACCACGCGTGATATTTTATATGTAAAAGGAAAATTGCACGGTAAATACCTGATTCACTTTTTTGTAAATCACTGGCCTTCCCGTCGTGACGGCTTAAAAGAGTCTGAGCCGCGAAGAACCTATATCGCCGAACAATTAAGGCAGGAGGTCGCCAAAATAAAAAATGATGATCCCAATGCAAGGATCATTATGATGGGAGACTTTAATGACGAGCCTGACAATAATTCTTTACTGAATGTGCTTAAAGCAAGTCTTGACGTCAAGTCAGCAAAGAAGACTGGGCTATATAATTGCATGGCAGATCTTGATGCCGCAGGCCTTGGAACATATAATTACAGGGGTAACTGGAACCTACTCGACCAATTTATCATATCTAAGGCTTTGCTCAAGAAAAAGTCAGGTCTTAAAAAAGAAGAAACCATAATTTTCAGAGAGGATTGGATGATGTACAAATCAGATCGGTTTGGAGAAACACCTAATAGAACTTATGGTGGCCCAAATTATTATGGGGGGTATAGTGATCATCTACCGATTAAAATGACATTTTCGGTAAAGTGATCATTTTGCGGCCTTCACTCTGGGAGAGCCATAGCGATCCAATTTCTCAAGTTCTGTTTTGATAATAGCGTCCCAACGCCTTTGTTCGGTTCTATCTATCCCATGTTCTGAATCTCCATCGTAATCGTCCTGGGCTTTAGTGAGGGCCCTCCAATTGTCATCGTACATTCGATCTATTATGCGATCGATCTCTCTAAGCTTCATACCTCTGAAATCAGCTTGGCTTAATTTCTTGCGTAATTTCCTGGCATAAACTTCAGCAAGGTCGAAGTGCTTTTGTTCATGATTCAGAATATAATCGGTTTTCGCGACTCTCTTCGCCCAAGACTCGGATTTAATAAATTGACATTTGACAATGAATGTGATCTCATTACCGCCTTTGTAATCATAGGTAAACCCAATTTGGTAGCTTGTCAAAGCAGCATTTGAGCTATAATAAGCAGGTCTGCCCTGAAAATCCGACCAGTTTAACTTTCTGGTCTGCCACTCTAGCAAATTATTATTGTCAAGTTTTTTCGCAGAAGGGACCAAAGCGGCACCAAGAACAAATGTCAATGCTACTGCCGAGAGAATAGTTTTCGCAAACATCAGGAGAAATTAGGTAATTAAAAAATCGCTTAACAACCTGGTTCGCAAGCATCTGATACAGGTGGCTCTGCTAAAGCTCTTTCACAAACTTCAATTAAGGAGCAATTGTCCATAATGAGGTTGCCTCGATATGGAATGACAGTACCATCTACAAAATGTGCTTCAATAATCAGGTAGTTGTAGGACTTTTTGGGGAAGAACAGAAAATCATAAGGTTTCCACTCAAAATGGGTGATGGGTTGCGTGAAAGCTAGTAGCTGCTCTTTTTCGCAGGGTTTATTGCCACCCCAGATTTTAAGTTTAATAGGTTGATTATAACCAGCATAAGTAGGACTGCGTGCAATCTCGGCACTGAATGTATAACACTCGTTAGCCTTTAATGACTGATTAAGATTCTGACCAATGTATTCCCAGGTATTATCTTCGCGGGTTATGAGTCCGATAAATGTTTTACCGTCTGCTGGAGCTCGTTCTACTCCCCAATGACCCGGAAGAATATCAGGGGTAGAATTCATACCGCAAGGATCCCATCCAAGAGGTGTTGTAGCATCCTTAGGAATTCCTTCGAATGACGAGTTTGACAATTTTATCTGTGCCTGGCTAATTGCAATAGAAATTAGTACCAGTAACAGGGTCTGAAAAAATTTCATGAATCGGATCTACTTTTAATTCGCCTGGATGGCTATTTTTGCGCTACGAAGCCAGACGATAACAAATTACAACTATCCCAAAGATCGAAGTGGAAAATTACGTATTTTAACAAAGTTTTAAAAACCGCATTATGCCCTCCAGCGACCTTCGCTCATCAAATCCAAAAACTAAGCCAAACTACATTTATTCTATTATAAGTGTAGCCCTGGTACTCTTCCTGTTAGGAATCTTCGGCATGCTGGCTGTTCATGCCCAGGGCCTGGTAAAATATATGAAAGAAAATGTGCAAATCATGGTTGAGCTAAAAGATAACACCATGAAAACAGTTAAACTCCAGTACCAAAAAAGGCTTGAGGGTAGCCGATTTGTTAAACCAGGTAGTGTGAAATACGTATCAAAAGAGGAAGCCACTGAGAAAATGAGAGATGATTTTGGTGAAAACCTGATGCAATACGGCATTAATCCTCTTTTCGATGCACTTATCTTCAACGTCAATGCAACATATATGGAGCCTGACAGTCTCAGAAATGTCGCAATGGAAATCAAAGAAAATGATTTTGTCACTGATGTTTATTATCAGGAGGATCTTGTAGAGGCAGTGGCGAGTAATCTTAGGAAATTGGCCTTCGTCATTTTGGGTATTGGTTTTATTGCCATCTTTATTACCATTGCATTAATCAATAATACCGTCAAATTAGCATTGTATTCAAATCGTTTCCTAATAAAGAACATGCAATTGGTAGGAGCCTCCTGGGGTTTTATCAGGCGGCCATATTTGGCAAGAAGTATTTCTCATGGATTGTTTAGCGGATTTATTGCAGTTATTGCACTTTTAGTACTTATGTATTTCCTGCAGACTCAAATACCCGGCATTATTGAGTTTTTTGAATGGGAAAGGTTCGCCATTCTTTTTGGTGGTATTGTCCTTATTGGTGTTCTTATTTCCCTATTTAGTACCTGGCGTGGTGTCAACCGCTATCTTAAGGTCAGGCTAGACGATTTGTATTGAGCATCCCTTCAAGCCATATATTATCTCGTTCCCGAAATTAACCAGCCATTAACACCATTTAATTGATTGTTATTGTTTTTCAATTGCAACCTGATTATTGTACCTTTGCGACTGATCTTATCAGTTATTGCCTGCTATGAAAGAAAACAAGAGTTCAAAAAAGAAAGTGGTAAAAACCGTCAAAACCACTAAAAACAAAACATCCAAAAAGACCATCTCGCCTACTCAACGTGGTAACAAATTACAGGCAGCAACATCAAAATACAACCAGGAACTTTTATTTGAGAAACAAAATTTCATGCTCATGGGTATAGGATTGCTGGTTATATTTTTCGGGTTTTTCCTAATGTCTGGCGGTGAAATGTCAAATCCAAATGAGTGGGACCCTAACAAAATCTACGGTTTCCGGAGAGTAACCCTTGCTCCAATCGTAGTATTGATCGGTCTGATCATTGAGATCTACGCTATTTTCAAGCGTTAGTCGTTAACCTGTATCATTTTTTCATCTGATGGAATTGCTGAAAGCCCTCATCCTGGGGATTATCCAGGGATTAACCGAGTTTTTGCCTGTAAGTAGCAGCGGCCATATCGAATTGGGGAAAGCCCTCCTTGATTTTGATCTGGGTGAAAACAATCTATTGTTTACCGTTCTTTTGCATTGTGCCACAGTCTTAAGTACAATGATCGTTTTCCGAAAGGATATTGTTCAAATTGTAAAAGGACTTTTTAAGTTTAAATGGAATGAGGAAACGGCTTTTGCTTTTATGATCATCCTGTCGATGATTCCTGTCGTATTGGTTGGTCTTTTACTCGAAGAACAAGTTGAATCCTTTTTTAGCGGGCGGATCATGTTTGTTGGCTTTATGTTATGGGTTACCGCCACTCTCCTGTTTTTGACAAAATTTGCAGCACAAAACCAGTCAAAACAACCGGAATCGGACAATTCGAATGGCCTTACGGGGAAAAAAGTCGGATTTAAAGATGCTTTAATAATAGGAATTGCCCAGGCAATTGCCGTGCTCCCAGGGATTTCGAGATCCGGCAGTACCATTGCAACAGGTTTGCTACTTGGGGTTGACAAATCAAGAATTGCCAGATTTTCCTTTTTGATGGTTTTACCTCCCATCCTTGGGGCAACGATCCTTGAGTTTATGGAGTTTGATAGTGCCACCATTGGTCAAATAGAATTTATGCCCTTGGTTGTTGGATTTCTCGGTGCCTTTATTTCAGGCTGGATTGCCTGTATATGGATGATCAATATCGTAAAAAAAGGGAAACTGATCTATTTCGCCATCTACTGCTTCATTATCGGGGCCATTGCCATAGGTGCACAATTTATTTAATTTTAAGTTACCATGTTACCGCCTAAAGAAGAATATGATTTTCAGGCTGGAGCCACCCTTTTAGTCGATAAGCCACAAGATTGGACGTCTTTTGATGTTGTCAATAAGATCAGGTTTAAACTCAAACGTAAATTAGGGGTAAAGAAGATCAAGGTTGGGCATGCTGGCACGCTTGATCCAATGGCAACAGGGCTACTGATAATCTGCACTGGGAAAAACACCAAAAAGATTCAGCAATACCAGGATCTTGGCAAAACTTATACCGGAACAATCACCCTGGGAGCGACAACACCATCCTATGACGCTGAAACTGAACCTGATGCCTTTTTTCCAATAGACCATATCGATGAAGGTAAAATCATAAATACAACTCAGCAATTCATTGGGGAGATTCAACAAATTCCTCCAATGTTTTCAGCCATTAAAGTTGATGGTCAACCACTATATAAAAAGGCAAGAAAAGGAGAGGTAATCGAGCGAAAACCAAGGACAATTACTATCTCTGAATTTACGATAACCAGCATTGAAATGCCAAATGTCAATTTCAGAGTGAAGTGCAGCAAAGGAACTTATATCCGGTCGTTGGCCTATGATTTTGGCGCTGCATTGGAAAGTGGTGCACATCTCACCAAATTAATAAGAACCGATATCGGAGACCATAGCCTTGAAATGGCCTGGAATTTAGATGAATTGGTAAATTATCTGGAAGCAGAGAGTAATTAGTGCATCCTATCCCCTCTTATCTCCATATTCTGCAATAATTCTGCCTCATATTCAAGATATTCCTGCCAACGTTTATTTACAGCCTCTTTGTTACCATAAAGACGTGCAAGGTCAATAAACATTTTGTAATGCCCTGCTTCTGCTACCATGAACTTGTGGTAAAAATCTTTCAAATCGTCTTCTTCCAAATGAACTGATAAAAGTCTGAAACGCTCACAGCTTCTGGCCTCTATCAAGGCACAGATCAATAACCTTTCGACTAACCGATCATCGCGACTACCTCCTTTTTTCTGAAATTGAAGTAAACCATTGACATATTCATCTTTGCGTTGATGTCCTAATTTAAGACCGCGTTTGTCAAGTTCATTTAAAACCATTCGGAAATGGCCCCACTCTTCGGTCACAACAGGTGCCAGATCATCAACCATTTCTTTTTTATCAGGGTATTGTTGAATCAGGGAAATACATGCTGTTGCCGCTTTTTGTTCGCAATAAGCATGATCGGTCAGTATTTCTTCCAAGCTTTTTTCGGCGAGGTTCACCCATCTTGGGTCAGTAGGTAATTTCAGTCCAAGCATTAATTTGTGCCGTTTAAACAGGCGATCTGATCAATAAAAAAATCTAGTTCATAAACTTCGTAATCTTCGTATCCTGTGCCCCATACCATTCTTACGATATCCACTTCAGATTTAGCGAGCACTTTTTCATCTCTTGCGGAAACGATAAACAAAGTTTTATAAGTTGTTTTGCCAGTACGTCGGCTCAATGACCCTGAATCATATTTTTCACTCAACAAGGTTACTGTCTCTCCATTCAGCAATTTAATGATCATTTGTGTACCTGCCTGGATTGATCCGTATTCATCTTTTGCATAAGGTGAATCGATAACAAAGGTCACATTAAGGGTTTTAACGCCGGTAACTTGCGAAAGATATCCCGTGCAGTTGAGGTAATCTTCATCTTTCATAAATTGGCGCAATTCCTTTTCGGTAAAACCGAAAAAATGGCGTTTTTCCAATGCAGACTTGGTTTGTCCGGTTATAGGGTCAGTGACATTATATGAGAATTCGCAGGTCTTCCCGCGATTCCTGTTTTTTGGATCATCTGGAATAACTGGTTCAGGAATAACAGCATTTACAAAAGCATTATTCTGATTTTTGGTCGGAGTACTTTTAACTTTTTTCTTTTCCTGGCTCTCGGCTATTAGGGGTGAGCTTGTTTTAACAACTGGAGCAGGTTTTGTTTTCGAAGCCGACTTTTCAGTATTTGCGGTCTTGGTATTTCCTGCAGTGACCTCTCCATGCTTTTTCTCCTTCGTGTTATCCTGGTTCGTTCCGGATTCATTTTGGGTTCTTATGTTTTTTGCCTGGTTGGCATACATTTTTGATTTCTCTTTTGCTTCCCTGTATTTGGCCTTCTTAATCTCCTGCTCAATTTTCTTTTGAGCTTTCATCTGCTTTAACTCAGCCTTAGAAGGAGGAATCGTGTCGGTTTTGATCCAAGATTCATCGAAATTAGTTGAAAACCCAATTTCTTTTCCCGTAAAGGAAAGAGAGGTAAACAGGATAAGGGGCAAAAGCACTAAAATGTACCTAAATTTAATTTTCATAAAACCTTTTTTTCACTGTCCTAACAAAAGCCAGTCCAAAATTTCTCATTCGCAAAGCCAGATTTTAAGCTTTGAACGATCAAAAAAGATCAGCTTTCTTAATTTTGCATAAAATTAAAGAAAAGTAAATCAAATACTAAACATTGATCCACATGAAAATAGTTGTCAAAATTATTATGGTTCTACTTATTTTTTCCGGCTGTAATGAACTTTCCGATCAGGGTTCCAAAGCCAACTTGAATACTTCGCCTGAAATTGTTTACCCAGAAACCAATAAAGTAGATCATGCTGATGATTACTTTGGCACAAAAGTAAATGACCCTTACCGATGGCTTGAAGATGACAACTCTGAAGAGACGGCTGCATGGGTTACCGAACAGAATAATGTCACTTACGACTATTTAGAAAATATCCCTTACCGAGAAGCAATTAAAGAACGGCTAACCTCCGTTTGGAATTACGAAAGGTATTCAGCTCCTTTCCGAAAAAACGGCAAGTACTATTTCTTTAAAAATGATGGATTGCAAAACCAGTCGGTTTTCTATGAGCAGGAAAACCTGGAAGCCAACCCTTCAGTTTTACTTGATCCTAATACCTTTTCGGAAGATGGCACTTCTTCGCTTGCCATGTACAGCTTTTCCAAGGATGGAAAATACCTGGCTTACGGCATTGCAGAAAGAGGTTCGGATTGGAGAACAGGACATATTATGCGTCTGGATAAAAAAGGGACAATGACCGACAGAGTTGAATGGATGAAGTTCACCAGTTTCTCTTGGTATAAAGACGGGTTCTTTTACAGCAGGTATAACGCCCCTGAGGAAGGATCAGAATATTCCCAGAAAAATGAATTTCACCAGGTTTACTATCACAAAGTCGGCACGGATCAGTCTGAAGACGAATTAATCTTTATCGATCGCAACCATCCAGAGAGAAATTTTTACGCGTATACCACCGAAGATGAACGCTATCTTGTGCTTTATGGATCAGAAAGTACGAGTGGGAACGCTTTGTTTATCAGAGACCTTGACTCAAAAGAAACCTCGTTTACACCTGTTATTGAAAATTTTGACAACGATAGTTATGTGATTCAGAATTTCGGTAGCAAACTACTTATCCAAACTAATATTGATGCACCGAACATGCGACTGGTAACTGTAGACGCCAGCAATCCTGAACCTGAGAACTGGAAAGACCTTATTCCGGAAACGGAAAATGTTCTTGAATCAGTAACAGTAGCAGACGGAAAAATCATTGCCAAGTACATCAAAGATGTTAAAAGCTATGTCCGGATTTTTGACCTGGAAGGCAAACACCTATACGACCTTGATCTCCCTGGTGTAGGCAATGTAACAGCTATTAAAGGGAGTAAGGAAGATTCGGAAGCTTTTTTCACCTTCACCTCTTTCACCTTTCCTTCCACAATTTATAAATGGGACGTTGCAGGTGGTGAGTATGATATTTTCAAATCATCACAAGTAGATTTCAATCCTGAAGATTATGAATCAAGGCAGGTTTTTTACACGAGCAGTGACGGCACAAAAGTACCAATGTTCATTACCCATAAAAAAGGTCTTGAAATGGATGGGAATAACCCTACTTACCTGTATGGATACGGAGGATTTAATATCAGCCTCAAACCTGGATTCAAAATCTCCAATATTGTCTTACTTGAAAATGGCGGCATTTACGCTGTTGCCAATATCAGAGGTGGCGGAGAATATGGAGAGAAATGGCATAAAGCAGGTACCAAGCTTCAAAAGCAAAATGTGTTTAACGATTTTATTGCTGCTGCAGAATACCTCATCGATAATAAATATACCTCAAAGGAGAAACTGGCTATTTCAGGCGGCTCAAACGGAGGGTTACTTGTTGGAGCATGTATGACTCAACGACCCGATTTGTTTAAGGTGGCTTTTCCTGCAGTGGGCGTATTGGATATGTTGCGTTACCACAAATTCACTATTGGTTGGGCCTGGGAAACAGATTATGGTTCATCAGATGATTCAACGCAATTTAACAACCTGTTAAGCTATTCACCACTGCATAATATCAAGGAAGGCACCGCTTATCCTGCAACAATGGTGACGACAGCAGATCATGATGACAGAGTCGTTCCTGCCCACTCATTCAAATTTATTTCTGAATTACAGTCAAAACACGACGGGCCAAACCCGGTATTAATTCGCATTGAAACTTCAGCTGGACACGGAGCAGGTAAATCTACCGAACAACGCATTAACGAGATAGCTGACAAGCTTAGCTTTTTCTTTTACAACACTAACGAAGACGTCAAATACCTGAATGATTGATCTTTTCGTAAAAATTGGTTTTCTCCCTATTACGATCTGGGATATCCTTGATATTTTGATCGTAGGTTTTATCATCTACCAGGTATTCAGACTGCTCAGGGGAAGTATCGCCTTCAATATATTTATTGGCCTAATTCTGATTTATGTACTTTCTGCGCTGGTGCAGTTACTCCATATGGATCTATTGGCCACTATCATGTCGCAGTTTGCGAATGTTGGTGTATTAGCACTACTTATTGTATTCCAACCTGAAGTAAGGCGATTCTTGATTGTTTTGGGTACCAATACGCTGAAAGGCCGGATCAATTTTCTGAAAAGGATTTTTAACAAATCATGGGATGATCCGCTGGGAATGGAGAACCAGATCAGGGATGTCATTAGGGCAGTTGAGAATTTCTCAAAATCAAAGACTGGTGCATTAATGGTATTTACAACCAATCCTAATCTCCAAAGTGCAGAATCTTCAGGGGTAAAATTAAATGCTGATATCTCTTCTGCACTTCTTGAAACCATTTTCCACAAGGAAAGTCCACTACACGATGGCGCAGTCATCATTTCCGAAGGAAAAATCATAGCAGCTAGTTGTATCCTCCCAGTGTCTGATAATTCAGAATTGCCCAAACGGGCGGGCCTTAGGCATAGGGCCGGTGTTGGTATAACAGAAGGTACCGAAGCGATGGCTGTGATCGTTTCAGAGCAAACAGGGAAGATATCAGTGGCCAGGGATGGTAAGCTGAATAGCAACCTAACCCCTGACCAGTTAGACAAATACTTGAGAATCATATTTTCCCAGTTCTACCCTGACACATGATTTTGGCAGAATTTTTGTAATAACTTTGCCAAATTCATCCTCTCTTATGGACTATTGCTGCATCGAAGAATACAAAATTCCGATGGATACCAGGGTAAAGATTGTTGCCCTCCTACAGCATTCATTTGAAGCTTATCCCCAGCGCACTTATTACAAACAGGTTCCCGACTTTCGTATGCTCGTTGAAGATGGCTCAAATTTGTTAGGACATATGGCTGTGGAGCATCGTGTGATCAACATGGGCGGAGTGCCCATCCGGATTTTTGGGGTAATCGATCTATGCGTAGCAGAATCACACAAGTCGAGAGGTATTGCCTCTACCCTTCTTCAAAACCTCGAGAAGATGGGCAATAACTATAAAGTTGATTTCATCGTACTTTTCGCAGACGACCATCGGCTTTATCTGAATAACGGTTTCGAACTGGCTACTAATCCATGCAGGTGGCTTATGATTAACGATCACCAATCTCTTGGTGTAGCAAGACGATCGCTCAAAGATTGTTTTATGATCAAACAACTCGGCAAGAAAACATGGAAGGAAGGCGAGGTGGATATGATGGGAACAGTTTTTTAAACCACTTACCAGCCCTTCACACAAGAGTACTGAAAATATTGTAATAAAATTTGACTGTTGAATTGTAACGGTCTTCGAAACAATTCAACAGTCCAACATAAGTCCTATGGGCAAAATAATCTCAATTTACTGCCCGAGATTAACTACAAACCCTTTGATACCTTTTTTGGTAAGAGATCCTTTATAGGCAGTAGCGGTTTTTTGATCAGGAAATGGGCCAAGAATAATCTTGTAATCTACGGTCCCATTCGTTTTTTCCATCATGGACACCAGAATATTCTTAAACCATTTCGCTTGTAGTTCTTCAATCTTCTTAGTCACATTATCAAATGAGGTGAAAGAAGCTACCTGAACACCAAATCCAGCCTTTTCATGTTTTTGCATTTGCACTTTGTACAATTCAGATTTACCACTATAAGCAGGCTTAATCGGGTTTGCTACAGAAGTGGTTAAAGCAGGTTTGACAGCCGGTTTTGTAGCTGGTTTGGTTGCTGGTTTAGTCGCAGGCTTAACAGCGGGCTTAGATTCCTTCTTAACAACTGTTGTTGTTGATTCCTTTACAGGACTGGTATTTACAGTTGGTGAAGGTGTTTCTGGCTTGGGTGCTGGTTTACTAGGTTCAATGACTTCTGTAATTGATCCCTGGTCGTTTGATCCATCCAGAACACTCACTTTGACTCTCGCTGTACCTACAGTCATTAAATCCAGCTCAGTGGCTGCTTTTTTAGAAACGTCGATAACTCTTCCTTTGACAAAAGGACCTCTGTCGTTAATTCTAACAACAACGGATTTTCTGTTGTCGAGTCTTGTCACTCTCACATTTGTGCCAAAGGGCAAGGTTTTGTGAGCAGCTGTCAACTTGTTCATATCATAAGCCTCACCACTAGCAGTTTTATTGCCGTGCAGCTTGTCACCGTAGTAAGACGCCATGCCATACTCGGTCTGTCCAATAGCTGTCTGCCCCATAAAGCACAACAACAGACATAAATACATTAGTGATTTCATACACATAATTATTTGGTTATGAGAAAAATGAAATGCTATGCCAATACGACATAGCTAACGAGTTGAACAAGCGAGTGGGAGCAACCGCAGATGCAGGTTACTTTGAATAAACTGGGAGGTTTATAGGCCTGATTAATGATCAGGGTTAAAGCTTAATACTGGGGTCCATCTTTTTTGCTAAACGCAGATATTTGTTTTGGTTGTAAGCATCATCCATTTTGGAATAAACTACAGCTAACAACAAATATCCATTAGCATAATCTGGATCTTTGTCAATCAATTGTTTCCCAATATACAAAGCTTTATCATATTTTTCCAGATCGATCAATGCTAAACCTTTGTTATAGTAGGCTTCAAGGTAATTGGGATTGGCTTTTATGGTCCTGTCGAAAGCTTCAATTGCAGCATGGAATTTGCCATATTTTGTATTGGCTAAACCAATGTTATAATAGAAATCTGCATTATCGGGATCATCATCGGCAGCCTTTTCAAGCCATGAGATTGCCTGTTCGTATTCTCCTAAATGGTAATAAGTGTTCCCGAGATTGTATTTGACATAGGGTTCGTTAACACCAGAAGTAATCCCCTGCTTATAATGTGTCGCAGCAGTTTCCAGATCACCTTCCTCAAAAAGCAAATGTGCCAAGGAGACATGTGCTCTACCATGTTTTGAATCAACCTTAATCGCTTTTCTATACGCTTCTTTAGCCGCCGCAGCTTCTTTTATCCTGGAATAGGAAAGTCCGAGATTATAATGGTATTTGGCAACTTTGGGATCTTCTTTCACAGCCTTTTTAAAGTGTTTAATGGCTTCATCATAGTCACCTGCCCGGAAAGCAAGAATACCATTGTTATAATGTTTGGTCTGATCTGAATTTGTTTTGGGCGCTTTTCCTTCGTAACCAAGCTCTCCAGATTTCTTGTAATATTTATCTGCCAGGTCATCATTCTTCCCGGTCATTTGGTAAGCTTCAGCCAGGAAATAGCTTGTTTCTCCATCTTCTTTGTCAAGCTTGGCAGCAGCAGAAAGCGCTGTTACAGCCCTGTCTCCTTTTCCTAAACTCAAATATGATCTACCTAGAAATTTTTGTGTTTCCGCATTTTCAGCATTCACTTCAACGGCTTTTTCAAATTGTTCGGCTGCCGATTGGAAATTCCCGTCATTGTAAAAGAGAATACCCATGCTGAGAAAGGCTTCCTCAAATTCTGGGTTTAGATTAACTGCATTCCCATAAGCAGCAATAGCGTCCTGGTTTTTATTGAGTTTTTGATAACAAATGGCCACCATGTAGTGTGTATTGGCCGTGGCTTCATGGCTAAGCGCTGATTTCGCCTTTTCTAATGCTTCCTTATAATTGCCTTGTTTGTACTGGGCCCTTGCCAAATTGTAGTCCAGGTTTCCAGAAGCGCCCTGCTGTTTGGCCTTCTCGAGGTATGTACTGGCTTCCTGCCCATTATCCGAATTGGCATGAAGTACCCCCAATCGCTTGGTGGCTTTTGCGTATGTGGGGTTGATGCTTAAGGCTTCTTCACAGGCTTCAATAGCCTTGGAATTATTTCCAGATCTTGAATATTGAAGTGAGAGATTATACCATACCTTCTCCTGATTAGGACTAATCCGCAATACATTCTGATAGTTTTTTATTGCTTTTTCGGTATTACCAGATTTATCATAACAAATGGCCAAAAGGTGATAAGCCGCCTCAAAATCTGGCGATTCCATAACAGCCTCTTCCAGGTATGGTAATGCAAATTGGTAGTTTTGAGCATTATAATGCCCCAAACC
This sequence comes from Bacteroidota bacterium, assembly GCA_039028895.1. GTDB lineage: Bacteria > Bacteroidota > Bacteroidia > Chitinophagales > Saprospiraceae > JAHDCJ01. The sequence continues at coordinate 54,599 of JBCCHF010000039.1, forward strand.
TTTGTTATAAGCAATTGCTGCTTCTCGGGTTTGCCCGAATGAAAAGGTGATAAACAGAACACAGGCCAGACTACATGCCAACAGCCTGCAACAGGATCTCAATTCCATGGATAAGTTTGTTTGGGTCAAGAGACACGCTCTTTAACTCGTCTAAAATAACAAATTCTGATTGGTTAATTGTTAAGATATGTGGAAATTAACTAGCCAACTGAGCATTAATACGCGGAAAACGGGAATTCGTTTCACCACAATTGAAGGAAATGAACTATTGAGGGTCATTTTTTGTATTTTTGTCGACTATTTTATTGACGTGTATGAGTAAACATGGAAAAGCATTGGTAGCGATGAGCGGTGGTATTGACAGCACCGTTACAGCTCTGTTATTACATGAAGAAGGTTATGAAGTTATTGGAATAACTATGAAAACCTGGGACTACGCCAATTCTGGTGGTTCAAAAAAGGAAACCGGTTGTTGTAGTCTCGATTCCATCAATGATGCAAGGGCAGTTGCCGTTGATCGTGGTTTCCACCATTTTATTGTAGATATCAGGGAGGAGTTTGGCAACTATGTTATTGATAATTTTATTGATGAATATATAGCGGGGAGAACGCCAAACCCTTGTGTTCTTTGTAATACCCATATTAAATGGGAAGCAATGCTTAGAAGAGCTGATGCCCTTGGTTGTGAATTTATTGCCACAGGACATTACGGAAAAATCAATTTCGAAAACGATCGGTATTTTGTTTCAAAAGCTAAAGACCTGAACAAGGATCAGTCTTATGTTTTGTGGGGACTCAGCCAGGACTGTCTGGCAAGGAGCAGATTTCCATTAGGGGATTTGACAAAGCCCGAAGTCAGACAACTTGCCGCTGATTTCGGCTACACCGAATTATCCAAAAAAGGTGAAAGTTATGAGATATGTTTTGTCCCTGACAATGATTATCGAGGGTTTCTGAAAAGACATGTTGACGGTCTTGAAGAAAAAGTAGAAGGAGGAAACTTCCTCAATTCAAAAGGCGAAATTATTGGCAAACATAGTGGCTACCCATTTTATACTATTGGTCAGAGAAAAGGTCTGGGAGTAGCATTTGGCATACCAATGTACGTCCAGAGCATTGACCCGTTTAAAAATACCGTGGTTTTGGGAGAAGAAAAAGAATTAATACAAAACGGCATGAAAGTCGGTCAACTCAATCTTCTGAAGTATGCAGAAATTCCAGACGGGATGGAAGCTCTAACCAAAATCAGGTATAAAGACCGAGGTACATTAAGTGCTTTAAAACAACATGGCGACCAGGTTGACGTATCTTTCTTTGCTAATGTTAAAGGTGTCGCTCCCGGACAATCCGCTGTATTCTATGAAGGTGACGATATCATTGGCGGAGGCATCATCCAGCGTCAGGATCATGTCAAGGATTTTACAATTCACGATCTTTAACAACTTTATAACCCTCGGAGTGCAACGTTTTCACTTCTTTTCTCGTAATTTTAAACAAAACAAAAACTATCATTAATGAGGAGACTCTTTCCTTTTCTATTGGTCCTTGTATCCAGTTTGATGTTTTGGTTTACATCCTGCGAAGAAGTGACGACTCAGCTGGACATTGATTTTGGGTATGAATATTTCCCACAGGAAACGGGGAAATTCATAATTTACGAAGCCGACTCTGTTATCTATGACCAATCAGGCAATTCAACCGTAATAGACACCATATCTTTCCAGGTCTTGGAAAGGTTTATGGAAAGTTTTGAAGACAATTCCGGGCAAACCGTATATAGGATAGAGCGGTATGAAAGACCAACTGAAAATGACTCATGGAGGCCGAAAGATGTTTGGACTTCGCAAATCAATGACCTCAAAGCTGAGAGAGTTGAAGAAAACCTAAGGTTTATCAAGCTCATTTTCCCCGCTGGTCCTGAAACAGACCCCTGGAATGGCAACGTTTTTCTTGATGAAACCACAGTTATCCCGATTGCAGGAGAATCTGTTGTTGTCTTTAAAAACTGGCTTTACGAATATGTTTCCAAGGATGAACCTTACGATATCAATGGGATGTCATTTGATTCGACATTAAATGTTCTTCAGGCCAATGAAGAAAACCTGATCGAGCTCAGGTATTCCCAGGAAATTTATGCTAAAGGTGTCGGACTTATTTATAAAGAGATGAAAATTCTTGACACCCAGTGTATTTCCCTCTGTGAAGGTCAGGCCTGGGAACAAAAAGCAGAAAAAGGGTTCACTTTCACAATGCGTGTTATTGAGCACAACTGGTAATATCCAATTAACCTTTTCATCTAAAAAAATATGAGATTATTTCTTTTTGCATGTGCCTTGTGTTTAGGATTTTCGGTTAATGCCCAGGTCCAGGATAAAATTTGGGTAGAATTTAAAGACAAGAAAAACTCACCTTATAGTATTGACAAACCGGAAGAATTCCTTTCCGAAAGGGCAATAGAAAGGAGAGCCAGATACGATATTGCCATTGCGGAAAATGACTTGCCAGTTAATCCACAATACCTGAAACGACTTGAGTCTAAAGGGGTTAAAGTACACATTACGTCAAAGTGGTTAAACGGTGCAATAGTCTTAGGCTCCAAAGCCCAAATTGAAGACATCAAAGACCTCCCTTTTGTACATGAAGTCGAAGTCGTTGGTAAACATCACCCAGCCAGAGCTGCCAATAAAATAAATAGTCCGATGGAATCGAAATCTGATTATAAGCAGAAACCCTATGAATACGGGTATGCAAAAAATCAGATTGAACAGGTCAACGGACAATTCCTTCACGAAAGAGGGCTCAAGGGGCAAGGCATGATAATAGCTGTCCTTGACGGCGGATTTTCTAAAGCTGATGTAATGCCTTTCTTTGACAGTCTTAGGGTAAACGACCGCTGGATACAAGGCTGGGATTTTGTAAACAATGATAATTATCCTTATGAAGCCAGTTCGCATGGTACTCAGGTCATGTCGACCATGGGTGCCAACCTGCCGGGATTAATGATCGGAACCGCTCCAGAAGCGACTTATGTTTGTGTAAGGACAGAAGAAGTTGGATCTGAACTCAAAGTAGAAGAATACAATTGGGTGGCTGGAGCAGAGTATGCTGACAGCCTTGGCGCTGATGTCATAAACTCCTCTTTGGGCTATACTACTTTTGACCGCACCAGCATGAACTACAAGTATAAAGATTTGGATGGCAACACAGCTATTGTGACCATTGGAGCAGATTTTGCTGCGAGCAAGGGCCTATTGGTTGTTACCAGCGCCGGAAATGAAGGTGGTGACTCATGGAACTATGTTGGTGCGCCTGCCGATGCCAACGATATTTTATCAGTTGGTTCTGTTGACAAATATGGTAATCCATCGTTTTTCAGCTCTTATGGCCCCACTGCTGATGGCAGGGTCAAGCCCAATGTTTCAGGAACAGGATCTTCTACCATTGTAGCATCACTTTATGGCTATCACACCAATTACGCTGATGGCACGAGTTACTCCTCACCTGTTATCGCAGGAATTGCTGCGAGCCTTTGGGCAGCCTTTCCGGATAAAACTAACCTTGAGATCATTGAAGCATTGGAAAAGAGTTCAAGTCTTTACGATTCTCCGGATGTTCAGATGGGATACGGGATTCCAGACATGGAAAAAGCCTTTAATATCCTCAAGGAATCACAGGAGGTTGTAGCTTCGGTTAATTCACTTGAAGGAAAATCAGGTGAACTAAGCTTAAGTGAAAGTCAATTATCAAAGAGTACAGAAGACAAGCTCAAGCAATTAATCAGATTTTTATTGAGCCTTAGGTTTGAACCAGAAAACAGACCTTAAACGGAAATTTAAGGTTCAATATTCCAAACCCACTCTCCTTCAAGAGTAAGGTAGCCTAATCGGTTGCCCTTTTCAACTCTTATCAGGCCATCACCTGTATAGGTAATGTACTCATATTCTGGTTCTACGATAACTTCTCCACTTAGATTTGCAATTCCTGAAAACTGCTTAATACGCACCATTGCATAACCATTCTGAAAATCGAAAATCTTCTCAAATTTTGGAGGAATAAGTTCTATTCCTTTTTGATTGATAATGCCCCATTTACCTTTCATTTTCACAGGAGCAACGCCTTGGGAAAATGGCCGTGCTTCCTGATAGTAGCCGACATATAACTGGTTTTTGGGTGTAATGAAATAATGGCGGTATCCCTTGTCTCTCACAAGTCCCTTTCCTTCGGAGAAACCTACAATTCGATTTACTTTGGGCTCAATCAGGAAATTACCATCATAATCAACTAATCCTGATTTTCGATAACCAAGATAAACCACCGCTACGCCGTCATAGTAATCCAGACACTTTGAAAATTGTGGAGCTACAATAATATTCCCGTTAAGGTCAAAGAAGCCCCATTTGCCTTTTTCTGAAAAACGGGCCCTTCCTTCACGGAATGGTTCAACTCTGGTATATGTTGCTGGAATGACCATCTCGCCATCGGTGTCAATAAAACCATATTTTCCTTTAAGGCGCACCTCTGCCATGCCTTCTGAAAATGGCTCTATGTCCTGGAGTTTTACTTTAGTAAGTTTCTCCCCTGCCTTGTTGATAAGCCCATATCCCCCTGCATCCTGAAAAATCGCGACTCCGTATTCATTAAATGGATGGATCTTATCCATTTTTGGTTTTAGGAGATATTGACCGTTCTTATTGACCAACCCATAATCACCTGACATTCGGACAATAGCCACACCATCATCAAAGTCGAAACACTGCGTATATATGGGTTCAATTATAAATTTCCCCAATTTATTTATATAACCTGGTCTACTTGATTCTGCAGCCCAGGCCAGATCTTCTTTGAAGTTACCTACCCTGCGAAATCTGTGATCAATAATGAGATTTCCTGTTTTATCAATAAATCCCCATTTTCTTTTGAATCTAACTGCTGCTAGACCTTCTGAAAAGGGTAATACTTTTTCATATAGGCAGGGAATGATCTCGATACCATCAACGTTTACAAATCCCCAACGTGTGCCGCGTTTCACCGCTGCCATCCCTTCAGAAAAAGGTTCTACCTTTTCATAATTTACGTCAATAACGATCTTTCCAGTGGTATCAATAATTCCAAATCGCTGCTTATTCACATATACCCTTAGCATCTGGTCTTCGGAGTTTTCAATGAAATGGATCTTATTGAATTCACAGTCTAACAGAATTTCTCCTTCAGTGCCAATAGTTCCCCATTTACCTTCTTCCTTTACGATCGCAACTCCATTAACATAAGGCTTGACGAATTCATAGGCAGGCTGAACTTTTTGTTTATATAGAGTGTCTATAAACCCCCACTCACAATCTTCGCAACGCAGTTTACCATGTTCAGCCAATTCAATATCATACTTCGTCATTGACTCCCGAGTATTGGCAGACCTGAATCTGAAAAGATATTGGAAGAGTCGACCAAGATGCTCTTCACTGTTATCCATTTTTACGCTGAGTCTTCCTTTTTTACTCATTCTGGCAAGACCAGATTCAAACTCACCGATAAACGTGTAATTCTCAGCTACCACTGCCCCTTTTCGATTGATAAGGCCATGTCTGCCACCTGAAAATACCACTCTTGCAACCGGGAGATTTTTTTCTTCGAAATCCTGGAAACGGATATCGAGAATATTTACCTGGGTAATAGGCAGGCCCCTGTTATTGTCAATTATGCCGTAAACATTCCAGAAATCGAAAGTCGTTCTATTAAATGACTGTTGACTCTTTGATTCCAGTCCGACCACAGTGAACCCAAGATCTTTTTTGACCTGAACAGATTCATAAGTTGGAGGCATTACAATTTCTCCTGTATTAAGGTCACGCAAACCGAATTTGCCTGATCTTGCATGGAAAAACCATTCGAAATTTTCAAGTATGTAATCGTTTCCGGGTCTATTGCTGCTAATTCTAGGTCTTCCACGCTGAGACCTGTACCCTATCCGTATTCGCCCGAAATTTTCATAGTGATCCTGGTCAGTTAATTGTCCATTTTCATCAAAAACGATAAGTTCAAACTCGTCTGCGATATAAGCGTGAGCCACATTTTCGTCGAGCCTGATCTCCCGATATTTTAAGTCGGTCACAATTTCGCCTGAATCGTTTATCACACCAAATCCGGCACCTTTTTTCACAACAGCTACGTTGGTCCTGAGTGGTCCAACGTAATCAAATTCCATCGGTATGATTTCTTCTCCTCCAAAGGTAACAACCCCCCATCGTCCATTAGAATTAACCCTGAAGAGTCCGTTTCCATAAGCCTGAATCTCATCATAAACAGGTGGCAATGCTTCATTTCCGAGGCTATCGATCAAACCCATATTTACACCTTTCCGGGTCATGCAATAGGCTTCTGAAAATGGTAAGAAACCATCATATGCACCATGGCCAATTACCCCAGGTAAATCATAAGAAAATAGAGCTGTTGATCTGGCAGTGTCTAGTAATTGAACAAAGTTGTTATTATAAAAGGAAAGTGACTGCCATTGTGGCTTGAGGGTTTGTTCGCCGTTCATATTAACTGCAGACCAAAGTGCTGATTCACGGTAAAACACCATACGGTTTTCATGGACCACAATTTCAAAGCAACGAGGCGGCAATATCTGGAAACCACTTTCATTATAAAGTCCTTTATGGCCTTTTTGGGTAACTAAGAAATATTGGTTTTCAAATTTTGAAACCTCATCAAAATCAGGAGGGACAACAAGCTCTCCGGCATAATTAGCAGCTCCCCATTTTCCATTTTTAAGAATGCCAATGAAATTTCCCGGACGAGGTTCAAACCTTTCAGGATCAATATCCAGTAGAACTTTGTTTTGCCCGTCAATCATCTTCCAGCGACCATCGTCAAAAGCAGCAAACAAGGCTGAATCAAGAACTGCAACCTCATCATAAATCGGCTTTACGACTTCCACACCATTTCTTGATATTAACCCCACTTTCTCCCCTTTTTGGATCATGGCATAGTTATTATTAAACATGCCAACTGCATCGTATTCGGGTTGTAAAAATAAATCACCCGACACGTCAATAAGACCCCATTTCCCCTCTACTTTAACTGGATGATACTGCTGTCCTAAGGCGGAAATGGAAAGAAAAGTCATGCATACAAAAACAAGCGCACTTCGCATGGATATCAGATAAGGTTTGGCGTTCAAAATTGCAAAAAAGTTGAAAGTTACATCTTCTATAAAACGTAACTTTCAACTTGAATATTATGATTTTGGGGTATAGATACAGGGAACCTTTTATCCTAACTTGTCAATGACATGGCGTAGTTGATCCATAGAAGAAATGACTTCACCGCTATCCTTCATTTCGAACTTGAATGATTGCCCATTAGCAGCACCCTTTCTGATGGATTCAATATTCAGCTTTTTGAAATCTTCTTTTGAGAAAACAACTACTTTATTCCCTGGTAAAATGGCAAGCATCCTGTTCTCTTCATTAGGATCAAAAGAAAACATATTGAAATTTTTGGGGGTGTATCGAATTACAGAACGGTTGTCTCCACTCACCAGGAAAACGGAAATTTTATTCATATCTGTATCGATTGCTTCATCGAAATCAAACTCTGCCTTTACCGCTATCCTCTTTGGCATTTTCCAAATATCCCAATTAAAGATACCGAAGTCTGCTATCTGGAATTCACGTAACAATTCTGCCTCTTGCTCAATTCTCTCACGCTCTACTTTCATCGCCTCTTTGGCTTTCATGTATATATTATTGAGCTTTTTAAATTCGGCCATAGCAGCTTCGTAATCATTGCCGCTTAGAACTGGTTTAACATAAGTCGTAAAAGTATTCTTGCCAGAGCGTAATTTTAAGACATATTTTGAAAGGTCATCATTTTTCATCGGTAGTAATTCAACAGAAGTCCAGTCTGTCTTAAAAACCCACGGGTTTTTTTCAGGATCTTCTGCATCTTTTGACCCAGCATATTCCCAAACTACATTCTTGAACCCTTTTAATTCCGGAAAGGTGCTGTAGTTAATATCAAGATCAAATACGAAATTTTCTTTATTCCGCTTGGCGGGTTCTGCGGGCTTTGAAGGAACAGGCGCAATGGCTTTCTCCTTTTCAACCCTCACCTGGTTTACTACTGGTTCAGTTTTTCCTTTGGTCACCCACTTACATTCCGCTTCATCGAGATAGAAAAAATCAAAATCATTGCCTTGGACAAATGAGGCCATATTAACTTCAATTGTCTTATCTGGAGCAACATTAATTGGTTTACCATTCACCTCTCCGTTGATCTCGAACATACCCGCAGTCTCCATATACTTACCATAATCATCTCGGTTGGCCATGGGAATACCAGAGGCGATAATGGATGCTGCATCATGAAATTCACGATACTTTATGGTTACATCTCCTTCAATGGGATTGCCATTTTCATCAACAAAAGCATTTTTGGGCACCTTGATAACTGTACCGTTTTTCAGTTTAATAACTTTTCCCTCTACTGCATTTACGCTGTAATCATTAAAGGGAACATCAAAATTTTCAAAAGGAGGATTAACGGCTTTTACTAATAATGGTTGAGCCTCATGGTCAAGCACTTTTTGATCAACAGATAAATCATTTGTAGGTGCTTGTTGTGTACATGAAGAAAAAACAAAAAGGATAGCCAGAAATAATGTTAGTGTGTTTCGAAAAGAAATCATAGTATCTTATTTTTTATCCTATAACGGGAATTGAATAGAAAGATACAGTGTTTCCTTTTTATTTTAAATATTGGATCTTAACGTGAAACTTTGGATCAATGGCCCCCAGAGATTTAGCGGCAAATGGTGGTAATACAACCTTTACATTATTACTATATGTCCACTTGGGGATTCGCCCAACAACCTTGGCAAATAAAACCCTGTTTGTCATTGGATTGTGAATACGGATCACAGAATTCAACGGAGCTTTATTGTGTAGCGCATAGAGACTTGGAGAAGTAGAAGTTTTCTCCTTTGTATTCCAGAATGCAACACCATCTTCGAAGTATTCTTTCTTTTTCTCGCTTTGCCTAACGTAGTAATTACGCAATTTGGAGTTGGCTTCAAAAATTATTTTGCTTTCACCACTGTTCACCAGGGAGTCAGGAATCCCTTCAGTATTGAACCATCCAATCAATAAGGGTTCGCCGATTTTTAGGTTGTCAGTTTCCCTTTCATTATTAGACTTTAGCAAATCAGTACTCATTCGGAAATAGACTTTTGAGATTCGATACAATGTTTCTCCTGGTTTGACTTTATAATAAACCGGAACATGAATATCTTCTGAAAATCCTTCTTCTTTTTTTCGAATGATCTGCTGGTTGGTTATTGGCACATAAATCTTTTCCCCAATGTCTAGATATACACTTTCGAGTTGCATATTATAAAACATGAGATCTGAGTAGGAAAGTCCATAATATTTGGCCAGACTGTAAAGTGTTTCTCCGTGCCCAACTTCATGCTCTATCAATTTCTGACCATAATGATCCACCTTTACAAAAATGGTATCGACCAGAATGTTGGCTGAGTTAATCGGCAAAGACTTATCAGTGGTTTGTTTGGGAAAAACCACATCCTGAGCAATGGATTGATACCCAATACTAAGGAAAATATAAAATGTGGTAAAGAAAAGGGTCAAAGTTCGTCCCATCTGGATTTTCTTTTGTGCCAAATTGGTAAAT
>JBCCHF010000040.1:0-60538 GCA_039028895.1 Bacteroidota bacterium
GTTGACTTGTACGGTTTCAGAATTTGAAGGTCCTCCTACTTGTGCAAAGTTGACAGTTGTGGTTAATAATAAGATGGCAGAAACGAAGAATAATTTTAAAGTTTTCATGATTATGTTTTTAATTTTTATGGTTAGTACCATGTCCAATAAAAACCTAACCTGAAATGATATTATTTTTTACTCTCCAACATTGTAATCTTCATAACTAATTAATTTTCAACCACTAAATGTCTTAATATTTCTTTGGCATTATAATTATCAGGATTCAGTTCCAGTGCCTTCTCATAGTATTTTCTGGCCTTTTCTAATTTCCCATAAGTAGCCAAACCTTCAGCAAAGGAATCATATACATTCGGGTCTTCCGGGAAAAATTCCATATTCTTCTTGAATACTTCAAGTGCTTCTTTTGTCTTTCCTTCTTTGAGTAGCATATAGCCAGGGAGGTTTAAAGCACTTGCATTCACTTTAAAAGAGGTATCAGCTTTCATTTCTTCAAAAACCGCTATGCCGGCTTCAACTCCATTTTCAGCAATAGCTTTGTAAACTTTACCAGGCGGGCGGCTTTCATTTCTTACCCAGTTTCTGAAATTATCTTCTTTGATCTGTTTGCCTAACATGCTGATCTCAATTGAGACTTCATCAGAGACACCAGCAATGCCATCTTTCACAGCACTCCATCTTTTGCCTTCAACCCCAAATTCTGACCTGCTGATGCTCGTGTTTCCTGTAAAGATGATCTGAGCATCACCTCTAATGTCCTCCAGCACGCCTATTGGGGCATTCATATTTATTGTGATCTCTTTCGTAATGGCCTTCAATGTAAAATCTCCGATGATATCAAATCCGGAGTCCGTCTTTACTACTTTCTTACTGGTGAATGAAGCTGTCGGGTAATTCTCAGCATCGAACCAGCCATCTGACTTCAAATCTCTGTCTCTCCAATCATGGTCAGTATCAATAGAGTTGGTATTCACCATGAAAGAAACAGAGGTTTTTGACACATCATTTTCATCAAACCTGATGGTACCATTGAAATCTTCAAACTTGCCTTTTACCTTAGCATAACCCATATACTTAACTGAAAACTCCAGGTAGGAATGAGAAGCTTCTATTGGGTAAAATTCGGATATCTGAAAGGCTTCGTGCTGGGCATGTGTTCCACTGACCAACAAAAAAATGGATAAAAAAATAACGATTGACTTCATAAGAGAAAATTTGAGAGTGAGGTAATAATGATAACGTCATGAACCCAATGAAGTCAAAGACTTATTGATATTCAAAACAAAACCAAATGTGCAAATGAAGCCTGAAAGGTGAGAAAAGAATCAGCAATTCTGTATCCTAATTTAAGGATAAAATGAAAATTAAAAAAGACAGGATCAGCAAAACAGCCAATCCTGTCCGAAATCTCATGATTTAATCTTGTTTGACATTCAAATGATTATTTCATCTATTTATTCTTTTCATCACCAGTTTTCTTATTTGTTCGTCACGATCAAGCTTTGATAATACACATCATTTACTCCTCTGACTGCAACAATATAAATTCCTTCCGGCAAATTAGTTACGGGTAATTTGTGAGCATTAAAACCGGCATTTAACATCAATTTCTGCAAATAAACCTGCTTACCATGAATATCACTGATGAAAACCTCGCCTTCAAAATAATCATTCAAATGAATATCAAGGCTTATTTCTGCATAACCTGAAGTTGGATTCGGGTATACAAGAAAGGATTCTACCAATCCGGGATTTTCGACATTGGTCACCATGCCTGTCATGAAAGTAGCTCCCTCCGAAAAATCCTGGCAAAAATCATAATTGTTTTGTGGTTTTACCCGCCAATAGTAGGTTTGGTTATCGGCTAGTTGATTTGAGGTAAAGTTAGTGGCATTTACTACGGCATAATCGACAATAAACGTAGCATTGAAGAAAGGCGTCCTGTTTACCTCAATAATATATTCAGTGGCATTTACAACAGGCGCCCAATGGAATTCAACACTATTAAAATTTACTGTTGTATTTACAGGTGATTGTAAAATGGCATCGCTGGAAATATCGCCACCGGGGTTACCATTGATAAATGTCCTGTTGGCATAGTCGGCGAAAATAGTGGCTACCTGATCATTACTAAATTGATGGCTATCACAATCAAAAAAATAGCCCATAAAGTTATCTTCATCGGGGTCAACCGGCACCCCCAATGGATCAAGAGCATTGGCAGTATAATTACACATTTCGCCATTCCAGGTTAATCCGAAATTATAATCGGGATTCGTTCCGCAAAAGAAATCACCTGAATTATTACAATTGGCATCTGGCCCCGACCTGGCAACATTTTCAACATTGGCCCAATTTATAGTGGGAGGAGCTGGCTCTCCGACATTGTAATTGGTATTCTCCCAACCCAAAAAAGTGTGTGGTAACGAAAAGAAATGGCCTACCTCATGAGAAAGTGCAAAGGAGCTACTGTTAACCGTACAACTGGTCATGAAAATAATATCCTGAGATGGTGAATAAAAGCCTAAAACACCAAAACAGCCACCATCCCCCGTAGTATTGCCAATAAGCACATTCATAGTATTGTCTACCAATATCGAAAGCACCTCGCTATTACTTCCTGAAGCTGTGTACAATGCACTGTTGTCAACATAGTTGAATCCATTAGGTATATAAAACTGCATGTTGTAGGGTGCGAAATCAGCGTTCAATTTGCAGAAATTTTCAAGCACCCGCTCTTCAGTGATTCTACCAGTCCCATCATCTTCTGCAATTAGATGAAATGTAATCGGAACAAAAGTCACTCCTGACCGAGTAACATTCAAATCTGCATTCCTGATATTTTCTTTCAGTCGCTGAATCGTTGCTTCGTCGGTAACTGTACCGCAAAATGATTGGGCATTTCCCATATTCCCTAATGCAAGAAAAAGCAGGAATGTAAATACCATTGAAAATGTAATTCTTTTATTCATCTCTTAGGTTTTGAATCGGCAAAAAGCAGTGCAAAAATAAGCTAATCCAAGGTGGATTTAATGTTCTAACAAACAAAACAGCCTGGAAAAAGTTGATTTTCATTTATCTGTCTATACATCCAGTAAAACAATCGAAAAAACGAACCTTAAATTGAGTGGTGGTAATATCTTAGCAGCCAGTTTTAAACAGGACCTTCCAATACATGAAATACTATTGTTTATTGATCTCACTATTCATTTCCAACTTTTGTATTGGACAATCTTACAACAAAATTTATGGCCTTATAGTCGACAGCATGACATTGGCACCTGTCCCCTACGCCAATATCTATAATCACCAGACTGAACAAGGCACCATCAGTAATGATAACGGTCAGTTCGAACTGGGAATAAGTAGCTATCAGGATTCAATCACCGTTTCATACATAGGATATAATAAACATGCGATACAACTTCAGGAGGGGATGGACCGATATACTGTTAAACTCGATGAACATACAGAGTTATTGCAGGAAGTGGTAATTACTCCAAAAGAAAATAATCACCTTTTTGATCTTTTAACACAATGCAGAAAAAGACAGAAAAGAGGAGAAAAAACTGCCAAGGCGATCTACGAATTGCGCACCTTCCACGATTCTACCCAAATTGAGTTGATTGAGGGGTATTATAATGTTGACCTTTGGGGATACGACCTAAAAGCGCTTGATCTCAAAGCAGGAAGATTAGCACTTCAGCCATATCAAAACAGGTTTTTTACTTCCAAAGAAAGTTCCAGGGCAATTTCATTGTTAAAATTGATGGATCAGGATCCTTATATGCCATATGGGCCACTTAATTTCGGCTACAAGAAAATGAAACAGCATTATTTCCTGCACCTTGATCACAAATATCAATCTTCTGAGAAGGATTCCATTTATGTCATTTCCTATGAACCCAGAAGGGAAAAAAACCATTATTTCGAAGGCCGGATTTGGGTCAATAAAACAGATGAAACAATTTTAAAAATCACTTTAAATTGCGCAAATGCTGAAAGGCATCCTTTTTTGCCTTTATTCCCATCGGATAGCCTCAAAAAGGTAGACTTAATTATCACAAAAACCTTTTCGGAAGAGAACGGAAAGATATTTTTCCAACACGTCGACTTTAATTATTCCATTGGTTATAGCAGCAGGATCGGTAAACAAAATGAGTTTAGCTATTCCATAAACACCAAGGCTGTTTTATACGCTTACAATTATTCTGAGCCATTCTTCGAACCCAGGTTTGAGTTCAGGGAAGTTGGCGATTACACGAAAATCCAGGCTTATCCTATCAACGAGTTTTTCTGGCACAACCACAACGAGTATCATTTGCATGGAAGTAAAACCAGAAATGATGCCTTCTACTTTGATAGTTTATCTATGACCAATCAATCGTTCTTTGATCAAAATGAGCAGACCAAGGTAGGTTTCTTCCAATATCCGTACGTTCACTGGTCTGAAGACAGAATTAAGTTTACACACCTGATTCCAGATACATCAAAGGCAGATATAAACACAGTAAACGAGTACGAACAATTTAATCTTGGAGTCAAATTTTTTCTTGATTTTAATACCTATCAAGACTCTACCCATATCCTTAGCAGTACAATTTTTGATCCCTATGAAAGTTTCTATTATCTCCCTATAGATAAAAAGACACACTGTTTTGTAAACATCTATTTCGACCTATGCGAGGTCAAGCGAAGGGCATTTATTGAAAAGCTGGAACCTCATATCCATGATCAAGTGATGATTAACCGAATCTATCAGGCATTTTTAAGCGAATTCAGAGCTTTTCATTTTAAATTCCTGAAGTCGACTGGAAACGGCACGAATGAAAAGCAAATAAAAAAGTGGAATCAAATAGTAGTTGAGACGCTCGGGATCGACAATGTCTCGATTTTCCAGCCATTCGATTAACGGTTAGTTTTGGGTAAAATAAAAAAAGCCAACCTCCATAGAATGTTCCGAAGGAGATTGGCAAAATTGAGAATGTGAGAGAGAGTTTTTTAAACTACAGAATTAATGAAGTACTAGTTTTTCCGTATGAAAAGTACCTTTTTGCTCAGATACGATGTAATAAATTCCACCAGGTAAAAAGCCTACATTAATGGTCATTACATTTTGGTTTTTATCCCAGAACCACTCACCGACCAAAGCACCTGCCAGGTCGAACAATTTGATTGGGCCATCACTAACCAGGTTTTCAGATTGAAGGTGAATGACATCTCCCGCTGGATTTGGGAAAAAGCTGAATCCAGCTTCAGTTCTTTTAAAATCCACAGAGATGATTTCAGAGTACCAGATGCTTCCATCGTTTTCAATTTGCTTCAGGCGATAATAATTGGTACCTGGCAAAGGTTGTTGGTCAGTAGCAGCATACTCCTGAATTTCTGAAGCATTAACTCCAGTTTCCCGGGAAAGTATCGTATAAAAATCGATAGCATTTCCTGAATGTTGAATTTCAAAAGGGGTATGATTGAGCTCAGGTCCGGTTGCCCACCTCAACTCAATATCAGAACTACGAGCATTACCCTCAAAGTAAATTAACTCTACAGGAAGAAAGCATCCCATTTCGCAGGTTTCCCATTCAAAAGAAACAGTTTGCCCCATACCTGCCACAACCGATACAACTCGATTGGTAAATCCAAAATTAGTTACTGTACAAGGATCTCCATCATTAAATATTTCTTCCACTCCATCGCTTAGGAACTTAAACTCCTGGTCGCCAGCTTCCATAAATATGGAACCACAATAAATGCCATCTCCGTCAGGATCCGTTAAAGCATTAGAGTTAGGACTCCATCCATTAAACGAACCGAAAATATTTATGTTAGTCGGGGATAACAGCGTGCAATTCATATCAACACAAAATTCCATAGTGGCACCATTGGGTGCTACACAGGCAGCGTCACAGGCATTATATCCAAAAGAAATTGTAAATGGATTGCTATCCGTAACATTCATTATCCTGTTGGTAAACCCAAATGAAGTAATGGTACAGGACTCCCCTCCTGCAAATGACTCCTGGGCACCATCAAATAAGAATTTATATTCATGCGGTCCATACGGAAAAAGCAAGGTTGTACAATAGATACCATCTCCATCCGGATCAGCCATTGAATTGGCAAATGGATCCCAATTATTGAATGTTCCGAAAAGCGTAACCTGATTTATTGGAGATATACAGCCTACATCAACACAAAAGGTAACATTAGTTGATACACAATCAGACTGACATCGATTAAATCCATAGGTCAGTGTTTGAGGGACTCCGTTCACAACAGTAATAAGCCTGTTGACAAAAGGGCCTGATGTTATTGTACAGGTTTCTCCTGAATTAAATCGTTCTTCAAAACCGTTGACCAGAAATTTAAATTCCTGAGGGCCATCTGTCATATTTATCGTAACACAGTATATATCGTCGCCATCAGGGTCGGTCAACGGGTTGATATTTGGGTCCCACCCATTGAACGTCCCGAATATGTTTACAGCGGTTATGTTAGTCAGGCAACTAACATCTACACAAAATGTTACATCGGCATTTGCCCACGCGGAGAAAGAAAAGGACCAAAAGGTGAAGGCAAATATTACGATTCGCGCTATTTTACTCATGCTCACCTTCGCTTTTTCCAAATACAAGATGTAGCAAGTAAGCGCAAATAGGAATGGTAATCAAACTGCCTGGCACATCAGCATTGGTCATTTCGTATCCAAACAAAACAACGGCCATTGCAAAAATCAGCACCACGGCAAAGCTTACGACCCACAAGAACTTTCCATATTCTTTCCGATTAAAAGGCAGTGACCTCCAAGAAGTTGAACCTGTGCTGGTTCCCGAAAATGTCAGTTGGCGATTGGTCAATCCAAGTGTCCCGAATGTCAAAAGCAATAAAGCTAAAATGATGAGTCCCCATTCTCCCATTGTTGGGATTGGTGCGGGTTCACTACAAACAGCTTCACATGTATTCCAATCGAAAATTACGTTCTGGTCTACACCATCCACGATCTCAATGTAGCGGTTAACGAAATCGGCAAAGGAGTTGATGGTACAAATATCGGTCGGGTCAGGACCTAAAGGAAAACTTTCCTCACCTAAATCAGTCCAGAATTTATACTCCTGCGGTCCCGGGTCCATAAATACAACACCACACCAAATACCATCGCCATCGGAATCGTCCAATACGTTAGCTCCGGGATTCCATCCGTTAAAACCACCGAAAATACTTACTGTATTAGGCATAAGACCAGAACATCCCATATCCACACATACTGCGACATTTGCCCCCGGGAAAGGAACACATGTGGCATCGCAAGCATTGAATCCATAAGTTAATGACTGATCTACACCATCCACCACATCTACAATGCGATTTACAAAATCAGCAAATGAGTTAATGGTGCAAGCATCTGTCGGGTCGGGCCCTAATTCGAATTCTTCTTCCAGGCCATTGACAATGAATTTATATTCTTGTGGGCCAGGTGTCATAAAGACAGTTGTACAATAAATCTCGTCACCATCCGGATCTTCCAGTTCATTGGCACCAGGATTCCAGCCATTAAATCCACCAAATACCGTTACCGGAATCTGGCCAACGAAACAGCTTACATCCACACAAAGCTCTATGTTTGCCCCGGGAGGAGGCGTACATGTCAAATCACAATTATTAAAACCGTAAGTAACCGTTTGAGGGACCCCGTCAACTACATCTACAAACCTGTTGACAAAATCGGCGAAAGGGTTTATGGTACAAACATCAGTTGGATCAGGTCCAACCGGGAATGTCTCTTCAACCCCATTCACAAGGAATTTATATTCTTGCAAACCTGGTGACATAAAAATATCAGTACAGTATAAATCATCTCCATCTGGATCTTCCAGTTCATTGGCACCAGAATTCCAGCCATTAAATCCACCAAAAATGTTAACGCTGTTAGGTGAAGCTACACAATCAACGTTTACACAAAAAGTTACTAATGCCCCAGGAGGAGGCGAGCATGTCAGATCACAGTTATTAAAGCCATAAGTTACATTTTGAGGTACACCATCAACTACAGTAATCACTCTATTAACAAAACTTGCAAAAGAGTTTATGGTACAGGCATCTGTTGGGTCTGGACCGAGAAGAAAACTTTCTTCTACACCATCGATCAGGAATTTATATTCCTGTGGGCCATCAGGCATAGAAATGGTTGTACAGTAGATATCATCTCCATCTGGATCATCTAAAGCATTTGCTCCTGGATTCCAACCATTGAATCCGCCAAAAATATTTACGGATGTTTGAGGTGGTGCACAACTAACATCCACACAAAAAGTAATGTCTGCAACTGAATAGCCAGAGGTGGCCATCAAAAGGCAGAAAAAGAAGGATAAAAAGTGTTTCATGGTTTATTTGGTTTTGTGAAAAACAAAAGCCTGTTAGGGTGTTTCAATTTCTCATAGGCTTCTCAGATAAATTAATTCAATAATTTAATTGCTCAGGTCTTCTTTTCAGGAGAGGTGGGTTTGGTGGAGATTTCTTTAAATCGATCCAATTTTTGAAAACAAAATTTTAAACAATAAAATGTTTTCAGAATTTAATTGCGTGAAAATAAATATTCCAGAAACAGCTTCCAAGTAATTGTATTCATCACAGGTACATCAAAACACCAAAAACAATACATCATTACCACATCAAGATTAAATTTCTAGCCTATCATTACGGAGACCCAAAAAAAAAGCCAATCAATTTATGATTGGCTTCAGAAAATGGGTAAAACATGGCGTTTTACTGGTTATTTTCTATCATTCTTTTAAGGATTTTTTAGATTCAAAGTATTTCATTTGAATTTAGAAAAATAGAGAGAGAGCCAGGGAATGAACCAGATACACCTGGCGCTCCTATTCTATTTTATCTTTTCCTATGGTCTTGGTATCTGTTCTGGTAGAACAAAGTTGAGTAGCAATGAGAAGGGACCATAAAAATTAGTTCTTCGAAATCAAAAATAACCTTGCATTATTTAAGAATAGAATTGTTCCAATTTGTCGTTTGCTTACTTCAGAATTTGACTATTTAGATAAGCTTGGGTAGTGGAGATTCTGCCAATCGATGAAAGTATAAAACAAAGCAGGGAGAGGAAAATTTAACTAAAAATAAGCCGACCATATTTTGGCCGGCTCTAGAAATCGGTAAAAGTGGGTTTTTACTGGTTATTTTTCGACTTTGACAAACCTTTCTATTGTTAGCCTGAGGTTATTGATAAAAGGCTGAATGAAATATACACCATTAGCAAGTCTTCTGGTGTCAATTTCGTACTTATTGAATCCTTCTACGAGGCTTCTGTCAGTTTCGATGACCTTTCTTCCTAAGTCATCAAATACAAGGAACTTGATGGTACCTTCTCTGTGCGAATCAAATACAAAAGTGAGTTCATCAGACACTGGATTTGGATAAATATCAAATAATCCTCCATGAATTTCACAATCAGATTCAAGCGCTATAACAGGAGAATATTCAAAAGAACCATCAAGATCAACAGACTTCAGTCTATAGTATAATTTACTGGCTCCAATATCATCCTGAAAGCTATAGGTAGTTGGTTCTCCAATACCGCCAATAGCTTCAATCGCAGTTACTATTTCCCAGTCCGAACCATTCCTGCTTCTTTCAACATTGAAATGGCTGACATTGACTTCGTTTTCAGTTACCCAGTATAATTTAGGCAAACATTCAACGATTTCTCCTGTGAAGGATAACAAATCAAGGGGCAATGGTGGACAACTGGTAATAGGGCTATAATTCCCAAACCAAGCATTGGCAAATCCAGTACCATTATTAACCATTTGACTTCCAAAAGAAGTCAACGAATTTCCAATATTTACACTACTCTGATTGACAGCGAAAGGATCCGATAAATTATCAATAACTTCAATTTCTGCTGTACAATCCAAAGCATTATTAAATGTAAATAATAATACCTCCTGCCCTGGCATATAGGGGTATTGCCTTGAGGCACCTCCTAAACCAAAAGCAAAATAATCGTAGGTGTCGTTTTCTGGCGGCATTGGTACAAATACGTTATTTACCCAATCTCCGAAGCCTGGAAAAGCTCCATTGGATTGCACATTTGTAACAACCAAGGTCCCGGTTGGCGCTTTGATAGAAAACTGCCCGGTTCCAGTAATATTGAACGGTGGCGTCCACGTAGTATTTGACCGCATGTAGGCCTCGTAAGTCGTTCCTGATGCATCAAGACGCACAGTGAACTCTACTCCGGTCTGAGCTAAGGAAGAACTGGCTAAGAAGAGTAGGAATGTGAAGAAAAATAAACTTGATTTCATTTCGATCGATTTTATATCGGGTTAAGATTCATATAAAGATAATGTTTCTCTAAAATTAAACTTGAAAAGGAGAGCCGGATTTTTTGAACCCGATATTTTACCGGCTCTCCTTTTCTGTTATATCACCCTATGGTCTCGGTATTTGCTCTGGTAATACAAAGTTGACCAGGAATGATGTATTTGGTGGATATGATAATACGTTGAAGAATATCAAGTCCGAATCGTTATTTGGTCCCTGGAAGATCGCCTCTCCATTCATATTAACATCACCCTGGTGATAACCCGGGTAAACCCAGTTAGTCAGGAATGAAGAGTTATCAGGATCAAGCAATACATTAAAGAATATGGATGCAGGATCATCGGCAGGTCCCTGGAAGATTACATTGTAATCCGCATTCACATCTCCTGCCCATAGGCCCGTTACGGTACCAGGAAGAATTTCCTTCTGGGCAAACATGCCGAATGTCGGTGTTGTTGGCAATGTAAAGTCTACCAATACAGGCACCGGAGCAAGTGGTATTGCTGTAGCTGTCATTACACCCAGGTGGTTCCTGTGATTCACTGCAACAAAGTAGGAATCTGATGGATAACCGTCGAAAATGACTGGTGAAACACCATCCAGATCTACTACATCTGCATCTCTCTGTACCAGAGCAGACCTTGTCGCTACTACAACCTCAGGGTCTGCATTACTGCGTAGCTCAATGAATACCCAATCAACAATAGCATCAGCACCAGTAACTGTTAGTACAGATGTATCGATCGACTCTGTTCCACCCTGGTCACCAACATGTACGAATTGAGGCATTGCATCATAAGGCTCATCCAATGGAATGAACTCTCTTGTTCTCAAGCTATCCCACATCAGACCACTTCCGAAATCGTATGGTCCTTGCAAGAATACCCTGAGTGTCAATGCTACACGTGGTGAAGACTCAACAACAACATATACTGTCGCCTGGTCACAACCACTGATGCCATCACATACCTCGTAGATAAACTGATCAGTACCTGAGAATCCAATAGCTGGTGTGTAAGTAAACGTTCCATCAGGATTGAATACTACCGTACCATTACCTGGATTCGTAAGCTGAGAAAATGCGAGTGGTGCATCTCCATCAGGATCGTAATCATTCAATGAAGCATCTCCACTTACTGGTGTGTTGAATGGTGTATAGTACACATCATCAACAGCAACAGGTGGATCATTTGGATTACCATTGTCAGGATTAACAAGGATAGTTACCGTTGCATCATCGCATCCACTGATGTTATCACATATCTCATAGGTGAATACATCTGTTCCTGTAAAGCCAGGATTCGGGATGTAGGTGTAAGTACCATCATTATTGTTAAACAACAAGCCATTTGATACACCAGTCAAAGTAACAGGTGTCGTCAATGGATCACCATCAGGGTCATAATCGTTACTGATCACATTAATGGTCACTGCTGTTCCCATTTCAGTTTCAGTCGCATCATCGTTCGCTACAGGTGGATCATTTTCTCCATCTGTTGTGTCGATAACATCAATCGTAACAGTAGCTGTGGTACAAAGTGGTCCGGGAACACCGTCATCACATACTTCATACATGAAGGTGTCTTCACCTGTAAAGCCAGGATCCGGAGTATAAGTATAACTGCCGTCAGGATTAAGGGTAACTGAACCGTTAGTCGTTGGCACAGTAGTTCCACCAGGAACTACAGGTGTGCCGTTAACCATGGTTACTACCAGGTTATCACCATCAGGATCGTAATCATTAGTCAGAACAAGTCCGTCAACCGGTGTATCGATGAATGTATTATTAATATCATTAATCGCTACAGGAGGATTGTTAATCGGGTTAATTACGATGTAAACAGTAGCAGCATCACATCCACTGATACCATCACATACTTCGTAAGTGAAATTATCAGGTCCTGAGTATCCAGGATTTGGTGTGTATGTGAACGTTCCGTCACCATTGAAGAAAACGATACCGTTTGATGGCAAGCTGGTTTGACTGAAAGTCAATGGCGCATCGCCGTCTGGATCGTAATCGTTCAGACTGGCATCACCCACTACAGGTACATCAATTTCCGTAAAGTAGGCATCATCAACACCAACAGGTGGATCATTGGCCATACCATTATCTGGATGAACTGTGATCGTTACTGTAGCATCATCACAAAGACCCATTGGATCGCAAACCTCATAGGTAAACATGTCAACTCCTGTGAAACCAGGATCAGGTGTGTATATGAATGTACCATCACCATTATTAACGACCATACCATTTGAAGGAGGTGTCAATTGAACTGGTGTTGTGAGTGGATCGCCGTCAGGATCGTAGTCGTTTGGTACAACGTTGATCGTAACTGGTGTATCCATCTCAGTCTGTGTATGGTCATCATTAGCTACAGGTGGTGAATTATCCGGACCGTCTGGTGGCAGTACTTCAATAGTTACTGTTGCCATATCGCAAAGTGGACCAGGGATACCGTCATCACACAAGGTGTAAGTGAAAGTATCTTCACCATTAAATCCAGGATCCGGGGTATAGATATATGTACCGTCGTTGAAGATGGTTACTGTACCATTCGGTGTCGATACAGTAGTACCGCCCGGAATAACAGGGGTTCCATCTATTTCAGTAACAGTAATATTATCTCCATTTGGATCACTGTCGTTTGTTGATACATCGCCAGCTACTGGTGTGTCAGTGAACGTGTCATTGATATCATTGATCGCAACTGGAGGATCATTGACAGGACCAACTACAATATAAACTGTAGCTGCATCACAGCCGCTAATACCATCACATACCTCGTAAGTAAATTGATCAGGTCCGTTAAACCCTGGATTTGGTGTGTAAGTGTATGTTCCATCAGGATTGAACACTACCATACCATTTGCAGGAGGACTGGTTTCAAAGAACGTTAACGGAGCATCTCCATCAGGATCAGAATCGTTGAGTGATGCATCACCTGAAACAGGTGTATCCTGTAAGGTGTATGAAACATCATCAACAGCTTCTGGCGGATCATTTGACATACCATTATCCGGAGTAACTGTAATTGTTACCGTAGCATCATCACAAAGACCAGCAGGATCACAGATCTCGTAGGTAAACATATCAACACCTACAAAACCAGGATCTGGTGTATATGTGAATGTACCATCACCATTCTGAACAACAGAGCCATTTGACGGTGAAGTCAATTGGTTTGGTGTGGTCAACACATCTCCATCAGGATCGTAATCATTGGAGATTACATTGATTGTGATTGGTGTACCTTCCTCTGTTTCAGTAGCATCATCATTCGCTACCGGAGGATTGTTATTTGGACTGGTTACATCAATTACATCAATAGTTACTGTTGCTGTGCTGCAAAGTGGACCAGGAACACCATCATCACAGATCTCGTAGGTAAATGTGTCTTCACCGGTGAAACCAGGATTCGGGGTGTAAGTGTAAGTTCCATTCGGGAACAAGGTCGCCATACCGTTAGGTGTGCTAACTGTTGTTCCACCAGGCACTACTGGCTGGCCATCAATCATGGTAACCGTAATGTTGTCACCATCAGGATCACTATCATTTGTTAACACATCTCCTTCAACTGTTGTATTCACAAAAGTATCGTTGATGTCATTAACTGCAAGTGGTGGATCATTGACAGGACCTACAACAATGTAAACTGTAGCCTGATCGCAACCACTAATACCATCACAAACCTCGTAGGTAAACTGATCAGGACCAGTGTAACCTGCATTCGGGGTATAAGTGTATGTACCATCAGGATTGAATACAACCGTACCGTTCGACGGAATACTCGTTTGTGTGAATGTCAATGGTGCATCTCCATCAGGATCGTAATCGTTGGTGGAAGCATCACCTGAAACAGGCGTATCCTGAGTAGTGTATGAAACATCATCAACAGCAACAGGTGGGTCGTTAGCCATGCCATTATCCGGCGTAACAACGATCGTTACTGTTGCCTGATCACAAAGACCAGATGGATCACAAACTTCATATACAAATGAATCTTCTCCTGTAAATCCAGGATCTGGTGTGTAGGTATAAGTACCATCACCATTATTAACTAACATGCCATTCGTTGGTGGTGTCACCGTTGTTGGTGTTGTTAGTGGATCTCCATCTGGATCGTAATCATTTGGTGTTACATCAATAGTTACCGGTGTATCTTCCTCTGTCTGTGTCGCATCATCGTTGGCAACAGGAGGATTATTATTCGGATCAGTTGGCTCGAGCACTTCAATCGTAACTGTAGCAGTCGTGCACAATGGTCCGGGTGTACCGTCATCACAAATCTCGTAGGTGTAAGAATCCGTTCCTACGAAGCCAGCATTTGGCACATAGGTGTAATCACCGTTAGGGAACTGGGTAACAGAACCGTTAGTTGTTGCAACGGTTGTTCCGCCTGCCATTACTGGTGTTCCATTAACTTCAGTGACCGTGATATTATCACCATCAGGGTCATAATCGTTAGTAATTACGCTACCACCTACTGGAATATCAACCAGGGTGTTATTGATATCATCAATAGCAACCGGTGGATTATTATCAGGTCCAACGACAATGTAAACCGTTGCCTGGTCACATCCGCTGATACCATCACATACTTCGTAAATGAATTGATCAGGACCAGTGTAGCCAGCATTTGGCGTATAAGTAAACGTTCCATCAGCATTGAATACTACACCACCATTGGTCGGTGAACTGATTTGCGTAAAGGTTAATGGTGCATCGCCATCAGGATCGTAATCGTTGGTGGAAGCATCACCTGAAACCGGGGTATCAAGTGGTGTGTAAACTGCATCATCAACTGCAACAGGCGGATCGTTGGCCATACCATTATCTGGTGTAACAACAATCGTTACGGTTGCTGGATCACAAAGACCAGATGGATCACAGATCTCGTAAGTGAAACTGTCTTCACCAGTAAACCCTGGATTCGGGGTGTAGGTAAATGTACCATCACCATTTTGTACAACATTACCATTTGAAGCTGGTGTCAACTGAGTTGGTGTGGACAACACATCTCCATCAGGATCGTAGTCATTTGGTGTGACATCAATGGTAACAGGGGTATCTTCCTCGGTCTGGGTCGCATCATCATTTGCAACAGGAGGATTGTTCATTGGGTCGTTTGGCTCAATGACTTCAATCGTTACTGTTGCTGTGGTGCAAAGCGGTCCAGGAAGCCCGTTATCACAGATCTCGTAGGTATAAGTATCCAAACCTACAAAGCCAGCGTTAGGCGTATAAGTGTAAGATCCGTCAGGGAAGATCGTTACAGAACCATTAGGTGTTGGTACTGTCGTTCCGGCAGGAACAACTGTTGTACCGTTAACCTCAGTTACTGTGATGATATCATTATCAGGATCATAATCATTCGTCATTACGTTGCCACCAACAGGTACATTAACCAGCGTGTGGTTGATATCGTCAATCGCAACCGGCGGATTGTTGATTGGACCAACCAGCAGGTAAACTGTAGCCTGGTCACAACCACTAATACCATCACATACTTCATAGATAAACTGGTCAGGACCAGAGTATCCTGGATCAGGCGTATAAGTAAACGTTCCGTCAGGATTGAATACTACGCCACCATTGGTTGGTGAACTGATTTGTGTAAAGGTCAATGGTGAATCGCCATCTGGATCGTAATCATTGAGTGAGGCATCACCTGAAACAGCAGTTTCATAAGGTGTGTAGTATGCATCATCAACAGCTACTGGTGGATCGTTAGGATCTCCATTATCAGGAGTAACTACGATCGTTACTGTCGCCTGATCACAAAGTCCAGCTGGATCACAAATCTCATAGGTGAAGCTGTCTTCTCCTGTGAAACCAGGATCTGGTGTATAGGTGAATGTACCATCACCATTCTGTACAACAGAACCGTTTGACGGTGAAGTCAACTGGTTTGGTGTGGTCAACACATCGCCATCAGGATCATAATCATTTGGCGTAACATCAATGGTTACTGGTGTATTCTCCTCGGTCTGTGTCGCATCATCATTCGCTACAGGCGGATTATTCATTGGATCACTTGGATCAATAACCTCAATCGTTACAGTAGCCGTAGTACAAAGCGGACCAGGAACACCATCATCACAAATCTGGTATGTGTATGAGTCGAATCCGACAAATCCGGCATTTGGTGTGTACACATAAGAACCATCAGGGAACTGGGTAACAGAACCATTAGGTGTTGCTACTGTCGTTCCGGCAGCAATTACGGCCATGCCGTTCACCTCGGTTACAATGATATTATCACCATTTGGATCATAATCATTGGTCATCACATTGCCACCAACTGGTACATCAACCAGTGTGTGGTTAATATCATCAATGGCAACCGGTGGATCATTAGAAGGACCAACAAGAATATAAACCGTCGCCTGGTCGCATCCACTGATACCATCACATACTTCATAAATGAATTGATCAGGTCCGGTGTAACCAGCATTTGGTGTATAGGTGAAGGTACCATCAGCGTTGAATACGACACCACCATTAGTTGGTGAAGTCAACTGTGTAAACGTCAATGGCGCATCTCCATCAGGATCATAGTCATTGAGTGAAGCATCACCGGAAACAGGAGTATCCTGTGGGGTGTAAGCTACATCATCTACAGCAACAGGCGGATCATTCGACATACCATTATCAGGGGTAACTACAATAGTTACAGTCGCTGGATCACAAAGACCAGCTGGATCACAAATTTCGTATGTGAAGCTGTCTTCTCCAGTGAAACCTGGATCCGGGGTATATGTAAATGTGCCATCACCATTTTGGACAACAGAACCATTGGAAGGTGAAGTCAACTGGTTTGGTGTTGACAACACATCTCCATCAGGATCGTAGTCGTTAGGTGTAACGTCGATGGTTACTGGTGTATTCTCCTCGGTCTGTGTTGCATCATCATTAGCAACTGGCGGATTATTCATTGGATCATTTGGCTCAATGACCTCAATTGTTACCATTGCTGTTGTGCAAAGCGGACCAGGAACACCATTGTCGCAGATCTCATACATATAGGTGTCAGTTCCTACAAAACCGGCGTTCGGTGTATAGGTATAAGAACCATCTGGGAAGATCGTAACAGAACCGTTAGGTGTCGGTACCGTGGTTCCCGCAGGAATTACTGGTGTACCATTCACCTGGGTGACCATGATGATATCATTATTCGGATCATAATCATTGGTCATGACCAGTCCACTTACAGGAACATCTACAAGTGTATTATTAACATCATTGATTGCCACTGGAGGATCATTCATCGGACCAACCACAAGATAAACTGTAGCTGTATCACAACCGCTGATACCATCACATACATCGTAGATAAACTGATCAGGGCCAGAATACCCAGCATTCGGTGTATAAGTGAAGGTTCCATCCATGTTGAAGGTAACCATACCGTTTGATGGCATGCTAAGCTGGCTAAACACTAATGGTGCATCGCCATCTGGATCATAATCATTTGTTGATGCATCACCTGAAACAGGCGTTTCAAATGGTGTATAGTAAACATCATCAACTGCAACTGGTGGATCATTAGCCATTCCGTTATCCGGAGTAACTACGATCGTTACCGTTGCTGGATCACAAAGACCAGCTGGATCACAAATTTCATAAGTGAAGCTGTCTTCTCCGGTGAAACCAGGATCCGGGGTGTAAGTAAACGTACCATCACCATTCTGAACGACAGAACCATTAGAAGGTGAAGTCAACTGGTTTGGTGTTGACAACACATCACCATCAGGATCATAATCGTTAGGAACAACATCAATAGTTACAGGAGTATTCTCTTCCGTTTGTGTATGATCATCATTCGCGATCGGTGGATTATTCATTGGATCTGTAGTATCGATAACCTCGATAGTTACAATGGCTGGATCACAAAGCGGACCAGGAACGCCATCATCACAAATCTCATAGCTGAATGTTTCAAATCCTACAAATCCAGGATTTGGTGTATAAGTATATGAACCGTCAGGGAATATTGTTACTGAACCGTTTGGCAGACCAACTGTCGTACCGCCTGGTACAACTGGTGTTCCATTGATTTCAGTTACTATAATATTATCTCCATCAGGATCAAAATCGTTGGTCATTACCAAGCCGCCAACAGGTACATTAACCAGGGTGTTATTAACATCGTTAATCGCCACTGGAGGATCATTAGTTGGTGGTGGTGGTTGAGTAATGGTTGCATTATCGAATATCTGGCAACCGTTGGCATCTGTGATCGTCACAAAGTAGGTGCCGGCTGTCAAACCATTTAGGTCTTCAGTTGTAGCACCATTTGACCATTCGTAAGTATAAGCAGGTGTTCCACCCATTACGGTAAGGTCAATATCACCATCTGAATCTCCAAAGTTGGCAAGCATCTCGCCCATCGCTGAAGAGGTCAGAGCAGGTGGCTCAGTTAGCGTGTAACTTCCGGTTGCTGTACATCCGTTATCGTCTGTAACTGTAACATCGTAAGTTCCGGCAACAAGCATTCCCGGATCTTCATCAGATGATGTAAATCCACCAGGTCCACTCCAGCTGTAGGACAAGCCGCTTCCGCAGTTGGCCCCACCAGTTACAGTAAGATCGATATCACCATCATCTTCTCCGTTACAGGTTACGTTGGATCCGTTATAATCTGAAAGCGTCGCTGAAAGACTCATCGCTGAGGCCTCGGCTGTTAGTGTTTGCGATGCAGTTCCTGTGTTGCCACAAGCATCAGTAAAGGTCCAGGTACGAGTTACGATATAAGGATCGCCAGGACATCCTGATCCACCATTATCCGTATCTGAGCCCGTTACCATTCCGGTTCCGTCACAGTTGTCGGTCCACGTTAGATCGCCTGCTGCTGGAATATCCGAAATACACTCTACAGAGACATCAGTTGGTGGTGCATCGAAGGCAGGATTTTCATTATCATCAACTGTTATTGTCTGTGAAGCAGTACCTGTATTTCCACAAGCATCTGTATAGGTCCATGTTCTTGTTATCGTGCCACCACAAGGGCCACCTACCAAGGGTCCATCGGAGCCAGTCACTGTACCCATACCATCACAGTTATCGGTCCACCCAAGATCAGTCATCGCTGGTACATCAGTCTCACATTTTACTGTAATATCTGCTGGTGCAGCATTGAAAACAGGATCAGTGGTATCTACTATGGTAAAGGTTTGTGTTTCAGTTGCTGTATTGCCGCAGGCATCAGTATGTGTCCACGTCCGGGTGATTGTGCCACCACATGGGCCACCAACAAGTGGTCCGTCAGAGCCGGTTACAGTACCTGCTCCATCACAGTTATCTGTATATCCAAGATCAGTCATCGCTGGTACATCGGATTCACATTCTACGGTTTGGTTTGCAGGTGGGGCATCAAATACAGGATCTTCTGAATCAACAACAGAAATAATCTGGGAAATTGATACTGCGTTACCGCAAACATCGGTAAAGGTCCAGGTCCTTGTAATTACAAGAGGACTTGCTGGGCAACCAGTTCCTCCATTGTCCGAATCAACACCGGTCACTGTGATATTTCCATCACAATTGTCTGTTGCGGTAAGATCACCCGGTGCAGGAACATCCGCAATGCAATCATAATTCTCGGCAGCTGGAGCCATTGGAGGTACAGGGTCAGTTGTATCATTAATAGTGAACACCTGGGAAGCTGTACCTGTGTTACCACAAACATCAGTATAAGTCCAGGTACGGGTAACTGTACCACCACAGGTATCGCCAACTAATGGACCGTCACTTCCTGTAACAGTGCCATTACCGTCACAGTTATCAGTCCAGGCAAGGTCAGTCATTGCTGGGATATCCGCCAGACACTCTACAGTTGCATCTACTGGTGGAGCTGCAAAAACAGGGTCTGTAGTGTCCGTTACAGTAATTGTTTGTGATGCTGTTCCTGTGTTGCCACAAGCATCGGTAAAGGTCCACGTGCGTGTGATTGTGCCACCGCAGGTACCGCCTGTCAATGGTCCGTCAGAACCAGTAACAGTGCCTGAGCCATCACAGTTGTCGGTGTAACCCAGGTCAGTCATTGCTGGTACATCGGATACACACTCTACGGTTACATCTGCTGGGGCAGGATCAAATACCGGATCAGTATCATCTGCCACAGTAATCGTTTGTGAAACTGATGAGCTATTACCACATACATCGGTGAATGTCCATGTACGGGTGATGATCAAAGGATCAGCTGTACAACCAGCTCCACCATTATTCATATCCAATCCGGTAACGGTAATATTACCATCACAGTTATCTGAAGCCGTCAGGTCACCAGCAGCAGGTACATCTGCCAAACACTGGTAAGACTCTGCTGCAGGGGCTGCAGGAGCTACAGGATCTGTGGTATCATTTACAGTTATTGTCTGTGATGCTGTTCCTGTGTTGCCACAAGCATCGGTAAAGGTCCATGTACGCGTTATTGTTCCACCGCAGGTACCGCCTGTCAATGGTCCGTCAGAACCAGTAACAGTGCCTGAACCATCACAGTTGTCGGTGTAACCCAGGTCAGTCATCGCTGGCACATCGGATACACATTCTACGGTTACATCTCCTGGTGCAGGATCAAATACAGGTGCAGTGTCATCTGCAACTGTAATCGTTTGTGAAACTGAGGAGCTATTACCACATACATCAGTAAATGTCCACGTACGGGTGATGATTAGTGGATCAGCTGTACAACCAGCTCCACCGTTATTCATATCCATTCCGGTAACGGTAATATTACCATCACAGTTATCTGAAGCCGTCAAATCACCAGGAGCAGGTACATCTGCCAAACACTGGTAAGACTCTGCTGCAGGGGCTGCAGGAGCTACAGGATCTGTAGTATCATTTACAGTTATTGTCTGTGTTTCTGTTGCTGTATTTCCACAAGCATCGGTATATGTCCAGGTTCTCGTGATTGTACCTCCACAAGCGCCACCTGTAAGTGGTCCATCTGAACCAGCTACCGTACCACTGCCATCGCAGTTATCGGTCCAGTTTAAGCTGGTCATTGCAGGTACATCTGTAATACACTGAACGGAAACGTCTGAAGGTGCTGGATCCAAAACAGGATTTACATCATCAATTACTGTTATAGTTTGAGAAACTGATGCTGAATTCCCACAGCCATCAGTGAATGTCCATGTACGAGTGATAATTAATGGACTTGCTGCACAACCTGCACCGCCATTGAAGGAATCAACGCCTGTGGCATCGATTGTGCCATCACAATTATCTGTTGCGGTTAACATCCCTGGAGAAGGTACATCTGCCAAACAAGCATAGTTCTCATCAGCAGGTGCTGCCGGAGGAACAGGATCCGTATTATCGTCTACTGTAATTGTCTGAGTCGCAGTGCCAGTATTTCCACACCCATCTGTATAGGTCCAGGTACGGGTAATAGTACCTCCGCAGGCACCACCTGTTAACGGGCCATCAGAACCAGTTACCGTGCCTGAACCATCGCAATCATCTGTCCAGCCAAGATCTGTCATCGCTGGTACATCAGCAAGACATTCTACTGTAACATCAGCAGGAGGAGCACTAAATACCGGATCTGTAGTGTCATTTACATTTACCGTTTTATCACAAACCACCGGGCTGCCCATACAACCCATACAGTCAATACTTGCTTGTACTGTGAAACTGGCATTACAGGTACTTCCAGAGGTTACCGTTACTGAAGAACCACTTGCTGCAAGGATCGTTCCGTTACCAGAAATGGTCCAGTTGAAAACGGGACTTGAACAATCAGTAGGCGTTGAAGCCGTAAATACTTGCTGACTGCCTGGGCAAACAGGTCCATCAGGGCCAGAAACCATACAATCTCCACAATCTGGGTCTAGGAAATATCCAAAATTATTTTCACAAGAATTCTCAAGTGGACTTGCAAACGTAACCGTTTGTACGTCAGGCGTTGTGCTAGTCGAACCTGGTGGGTAATCTGCAGTATTAACCTCTACTAAAAAGGTTTCACTTTGGCATGTTTGCTGGATTTCAAGACGAGGCCGATTGTTTACATCTGTAGCATCATCTGAGTATAAGTAAAACCAATCACTTCCTCCTGACTGATCAACAGAAGAAGGAATAATTACTAAACCATGGTTGGCAAAAGCACCACCATACCACTCGCTTACCAGGTTGGTAACATCTATATCATATACGGTGCCATCAGGGTCATCATCACCTGCATTGAAAGTTCCATATACAGTGGCTGCAAAATCGCCTCCAGCAGTAGTCCAAGCAGTTGCAGGAGCTCGATTGTCCCAGGTAACCCCAGAAGTATTTGAACCACCATCATCGCAATCCCCATTCCCTTCGATCCAGGAATTAGTGACCCGACGAACTTGGACATCAAAGTTATCGCCGCTATGGCCCGTAGCCAGTACTAATCTTAAATTAGCCGAGGAAACAACACATCCTGGTGTAAGGCCGCTCAAATCAAATTCAATAAAAACGTGGCCTCGGTCCCCAGAATCTTCCTCCACAAAAATCTCATCACAAGATCCGTATCCTTCGTCATCGTTACCTTCATAATTTCCGGTGGCTTTTGTGGTAGTAATGTCAGTATCGACAGTTGGTGGAGCAGTCGTAGGATTAAACGCATAGCCCCCGTTCGGACCTGTGTTTTGTGTTTCCACAAAAGTATCTCCTCCATCAATCATACCATCCATATTCTCATCTATATATAGATCAAGTTGAACGCCACTTGGCCCAGTTTCTCCTATGTCAAGCATTCCATTATTGTTGGCATCTTCGAAAACAGTGCCTGACAAAGCATTTTGACCGGTTATGGTTACGATTCCTGAAGAACACAATCCAGAAATATCACTACATGCCTGATAAATAGCAAAGTCACTTTCAAATGAGGTTGTTGCAGATGGTGTATAAGACACCGTCTGATTTGGATTAACAGAAAATACACCTGAGTTACCATTGGTAAGGATACTTACCAGTAAGTTGCCACCGAAAGGATCAGAGTCATTTGCTAAAACATCAACTATTACAACTTCTCCACAAGTAGAAACTTGAAAATCATCATTTACAACAACAGGATTCACATTAAGACCACAATTTTGAGGTCTGTCAGCGGGAATCAGTATAGCATTCAAATACATCCTGTCGGCATCGATATCACTATATTGGTGACCACCAAGGTAATGAACGATTCCTCCTGCATTGGCGACAAAACCATCAATTGGGCCAACGTATGCCTTATACTCATCATCATTATCGTGAACAATTCTAGTACCTCCTGCTGGTTCTGGAGTCAAATCAAAGCTTACCAAAGAACCTCCCTGATTTGGGATTGTTCCTTCGAACTGAGCCATTGGCTCCTGAGGATTATCATAAGAAAAAGCCCCTAGCCCTGGTTCAGAAAGTACAGAAGCGGAAAAAAGTCTATTAGTGCCCGTTTGAAATCCTCGGACTGCAGCACATTGAGCAAAGAAGTTGCCCCCATTTTGGACAAAATCTCTTACACCACTCTTTTCTGCATCGGTTACATTGTCTTCATGAGGAGAACTTGCCATGGTATAACATGCAGTAGCCGTCAAACTACTCGTAGCTGTCACCTCATAATGGACCCCACCACCAGTCATATCAGCAGCAGCCAAAATACTGGTATGAATACCTGTCTGTCCAGCGACAACTGCAACCAGTGGTTTGTGGGTAATATTGCTAAAAATCGGAACATTATTAACAGCCCCATCCAACTCATAAATTCTGATGGCATTTCCAAAAGCATTAATAATTGGGGCAGCCTGGGTTTCAAAACCTGGGAAAATCGCAATAGGTCCAGTAAGAAAACTCCTAGTCTGTGATGCATCTGCAGAAGGATAAACCCTTGTTACTGATGTTATCAAATCAGGCGTTGTCCTATCCGCTTTATTCGGGTCGATTATCCACTTCAATGGAATATCGGCATGCAACAAATTTACAGCCAAACCATAAGCCTGTCTAACCCTTGCATTACTACCATCCTGATTAGCATTATCCATTGCTATGATCAAGGTTCCTTGTGGAAGCGTTTCCAGAGTGGTGGATTGCATGGCCATCATCTTATCCTGTGTGGTCAATGCTTTACTATTGAATGCCTTTTGGCTTTGATTTTGAGCACTTGCTGCAAGATCTTCTCCTTTCAACTCATCCATAATGATGTTTGGAACATACCAAGACATCAATAAGGATTTAAAACTCAAAGATCCAAGGAAACCTGATTTCTTTGACTGTTTTGGAGGCGCTTTTCTAAAAGCATAGCTTAAAGGCGAACGCTCAGGTACTATTTCACTAGTACTTTCTTCATCCACTGCATAAAGCATGTGTGTATTTTCCAGAGCTAACTGGCTAAACCCTGTGTTAGGAGTACCTAGCATCAGCCCCAGGAAAATAAGTACAAAAGCCTTTTTGGTATTCATTCCAAAACAGGTTTGTACAAGGTTAAAAGTTGAGTTCTGTTGGTTCATATCACCCTTTTTATAAATAAAAAATTACTGTATAATGAATTTTCTCTTTCTTTATGATCCATCAAAAAATGTGGACCCCTTCGTTTAACATCTTTTTCAAATTCTGCTGTACTTTATTCTTTCTCCAGTTGAGCATTGCAGGGGCATTTATGAGTTCCAGTTTTGGTTTATCATCAACCAAAACGAAAGCGCCTTCAAGATCGACTGGCTTATCGCTAATCAGGTTCTCATAGCCAAAATCTTCGTATGGGAACCATTCATTGTATCTTAGATCTTCCATTAATGAAGTATAATCCTGTTCTTCAAGAGAAGCTAGGAAGAAAATATCCTTGGTCAGGTTTAACTTTCCTTCCTTGGAAGTTGGTGGAGAGTAATGACTGACATTAAACCCTGCTGCTTCCAGAGTTTTGTAAATACATTTTGGACCCAAGGAATACATTGGACTTTCAATGTTACCCTGGAAATTGATGACCACAATTGCGCCTGGATTAAGCACTTTCTTGATGTCTTCAAATCCTTCCAGGGTAAAAACATGATGTGGCTGAACTTCTCCAAGGACAAGATCAACCACTACGAAATCGTATTTTTCTTTGGATTGCCGTATAAAGCAACGTGCATCATCTATATATAAGTCAGAAGAAGATGGGTCGTACTTGAAATATTCTTCTGCAATAAACCGAATCCTTTCATCCATCTCAACAATATCCAGTTCGTGCCCCATGGCCAAAATTTCAAAGGCTATGCTTCCACCACCCATTCCCAATAACAAGGCTTTGGATCCAGGAGGCTTCATGCTCGAGTAAGCACCAATCTTATGGGGGTAGCGCCAAAGGGAAAGCGACTCAAACCCTATTTGTGTATATTTTTGATCAATACCATTTAATAACAGTTTTCTTTCAATCTGGTCATTTCCTTCTACTTTCCACTGACCGAGATCCAAAACAGTCCATTCTCCCAAAATGCCTGTTGAATGATAGACCACACGGACATTGTCGCTGTCCTTAGCAGGTGAGTCAAATGCCATCGCAACTATTGCGACACCGATACTAACTACAGCCAAGACTGTCTTGCGAGCCCAAATAAAATACAATAGACCGGCTGACGCCAAAGCACCGCCTGTTAAATATGATGTGAGTTTGATGCCTAGTTCCGGGATCAAATAAAATCCGGCAAGTAAAGTCGCAAGGATACCACCTACCGTTGAAATGGAATAAACTGTTCCTGCGGATTTACCAGCTTCGTCTGCATTCTGGTTAATCAATTGGGTCACAATAGGGGAAACAGCCCCCATGCATGCCACGGGAGGTAACAAATAAAGCAGAACGGAAACAAGAGATCCCATTCTTACACCAAGAGGATCGGTTAACAATAAGATTTGAGGAGCTAATAAAGGAGATAGTAATGTAAAGAATGCCCCAATCAGTAATAGAACGAATAAACTGGTAGGGCCAGGATATTTTCTGGAGATGTGCCCACCGGCAAAATAACCAAGTGCTAATGCGCCGAGTGTTACGCCTAGCACAGAAGACCATACATATAGTGATGTGCCGTAGTAAGGAGCAATTATTTTAGCTCCTAACAACTCAATCACCATTACAGCCCCTCCCTCAAAGAAAGAGATAAGAAGTAATAGCCTTACAGGCAATTGCCTTTTTTTGTTACTCATGAAGCAAGCGTAAAATCAACCTCAATAATTCAAAAATTATCTAACAACAATTAGAATAAACTCAAATCTATTCAGCAGTTTGGGGGTACTGAATTATTACCGCATTAATGGGTTTAGGAAAGGATAAAAGTTGAGATACCTTGCTTAGGAAGATGCAGGCATCCGAACTAAAACAACCTTCCAGTTTGTTTGGGCTGGAATTGGCGTTGTTTAATAAAACGAGTTAGGATAGGAGATCACTCTGAATTCTTCAGATTGATTATAACTTTTAGTTAGAGCCTTCAAATGCAAGAAAGGTTGCATTTACTCTGTAAAAAAACATCTACATCAAGGATCTCCTTTTATGACAACAAATGTAATAAACTTTTTGCTTATTGTCCATAATAGGATGTCACATAGGTAAATTCCTATATGTCAAATGCTGATAAAGTAATTTTCCAATGCACAAATCTCAAAGATTTCACACTGTGTGACATTGTATTTTTGGTGTTATTTACCAAATAGTTGGAAAAATGAATCATTATCTTCAAAAATGCTAATTGATATAGTTGGTCATCCTATTTTTTGAAATGAAGTATAATTTTTTTGTCATTTTCCAGAATCACCTTTTGCTATATGAGCCTGCACAAATTCAAAGGTAGACTAAAACACTGAGGCTTAATCTTTTATCAATCCGGCTGGGCCATAACTAAAAATAGCACATGTCCAGGTTTATAAGATAAGCACAATATTATTGCGTAAATAAAGGGTTTCAGACTATGGAGAGCCCAAAATTTGATACATCAAATTGGATTTAGGTTATTCTACCATTCTTTATGGGAATCATTCGAAATTAAGATTAACCTTATCTAAATATATGCTTATCAATAAAAACCCCAAACCGAAAATTCCAATTGAAATTGAAAATTGATTGGACGTAACAACCTTCTACCGGATATCCAAGAAAAGGATGTCATTTTCCCTGGTCAGACTCTAAAAGGAAAATTCGCAGTAGCACCAATTTGTGTCAAAAACGGTACTCTTTTAAGCAGTAAGGATTCTTTCTTTGTGATATGGAAAATTATGAACTGGCAGAAGATCCTGCCAAAATGCGTCTACGCCTAATAACAGCTATAGTACCAATATTGAGAATCAACAGTGCAAGGATAATCAGTCCCCACTCCCCCATCGTAGGAATGGTGGGAATTACTTCACTGGAAACCCTAAAGACATTATTACTTTGGGAGCCTTGAACAAATAGGTTTTCCGAAAGGGTCGGTCACCAAACCACGTGTAGTGATTAGCGAGTTGCCCATACCATCACCTGATGCATCAATTAATTGAAAGATAGCAGTTCCACCACCCTTTATTAGAAAAACGTTAGCGCTTAAAGATCCACCCAAATA
Source organism: Bacteroidota bacterium (assembly GCA_039028895.1). Lineage (GTDB taxonomy): Bacteria > Bacteroidota > Bacteroidia > Chitinophagales > Saprospiraceae > JAHDCJ01. Next base: position 27,856 of record JBCCHF010000040.1, read on the forward strand.
AACATCTCCGGTAGGATCAATATGTAATTCTGCAGCCCCGTTAAGCGTGTTACCCATGCCATCTCCGGAGCCTTCTATCATTTCGGTGATCGTTCCATCAGGTGCTATGCGAAAAGCATTATCAGAAGAAAAACCTGAAACATAAACATCACCAGTGGGTGAAGCCCTGACACTTTGTGGTTGATCGAGAGGGTTTCCCATACCATCTCCGGAGGCATCTATGATTTCAGTGATCATCCCTCCCGGAGTAATCTTAAAGGCATTATCTGAACCTTGTCCAGTTACATAGACATTTCCTGTAGCATCTACATCGATGCCTGTTGCACCGATTAAGTTATTGCCCATACCGTCTCCTGAATTGTTTATTAGCTGAGTAACCACACCGCCTGGCGTTACCTTGTATACACGAGCATTCGTAAACGACGTGACATAGATATTGCCGGCATTGTCACCGATTATCCTGAAAGGGTTATTCAAACCACTATCCAACACAACTGATATCACTCCTCCAGGTGTTATTTTAAATACTTTGTTCGTCGCTGCACTTGTGATCCAAACGTTCCCGGCTGGGTCTGCATAAATGCCTCTGGGCATCCCGAATCCATTGCCAACTCCATCACCTGTGGCATCAATAATTTCAGTAATTACACCATCCGGCGTGACCTTAAAAGCATTATCGCTATTCAAGCCCACAACGTAGACATTGCCAACCCCATCTAAAGCAAGGCCGAAAGAAGTAGATAGCGGATTCCCCATTCCGTCACCCGTCGCATCAATTATTTCAACAATTGGCTGCCCGAAGGAAAAAGCATAAATGAGAGCAAAGGAAAGTGTAAGACAAAAAGATTTTAGAATTTTAAAGCCGAGGGATTTGGAAGATTTCATAATGAGTAGTGTTTTGGATTAACCCGTTGGGGAAAAGAATAGCCCAAATTACGCATTATTCTCTGGCTTCGATATTGATAATTAGGTTTTCCGAATTGTTTTCCATACATGATTGATCAGAAACATCAATAGTGGAAATAGGGTTTCTATTCCTTTCCTAAAAATAATGCGGGGGAGTCCAAAGGAATATAATAACCTGTGATCACAAGGTTTGCCTCTACTATTTCCTCAAAATTTATTGATAGTTCATTAAAACTCAAAGGAAGATATTGGTCCTCATCAATGATGTATTCATGACCATCATTCTCAAGGAGAGCAGGTATTTCAGGATGAAATGCAAAAGTGCTTCCATCTGAATATTCAACAAGTAATTCTATTTTGTCCAATACAGTAATTTCAGGCTCATATTCAGCAATTATGATCTCACCGGTAAAATGGTTCAAAGTAACCGTGTCCGTCATTTTATACTTTTCTCCTATGGCATTAACCAAAGCCAGTCTTTCTTTAAGCCACTCACCATCATCGTCCACAGAGAAGATATATGGGCAACTCCCGCCTTCAAACCCATTGACCATAGCTATCAACTCAGGGTCGAATTGTCTCATGGTAACCATTGTATTATTAATTTCCACGGATTCGAGCTGTAGGGCAGGGCCAAAATCATACCTTTTTTTACATTTTGTGTTTTTGATTTTTACTTTTTCGGATATCTTTATTTTTGGGTTATCATGATGCATATGGTTGCCAATCAATAGATTAACATCTTTTGGAACATCAGTTTCTCTAACCTCTTTCTGGCATTCATTATAAACAAATGAAATAGCGACAGGAATTGAAATTTTTCCATTTGGCTTTAGTAATGTAGTAGGTATTAATTTCCTGGATTCTACCTCAATTTCCTGAAACATTTGCTTTGTTTGGTCAGGACTTCTTAATCCTCTATCTAACAAGGTTTTGAATTGGAACTCTCCTATTCTTATGTTTGTATCACTTATATTTTGAATCACAGCTACAACTACTACAAATTGCCTTAATTCGGTTAGAAAGCCCCATGAAAAATGCCCCATACTTTTGCTCTGAACTATCATAAAATCCTCGAAGAATCTCTCTTTGGTAATGTATTTAAGAGATTCAATAATCCGTTTTCTACTTTCGCTGACATAAAGGCCCTCCCTACTAAAAGAGGCATCGGGTCTGGCTTCCTGGTAATAAACGCCAAAATCCTGCTCATAATTCAGCAAATCTTCAAAAGTAAGGTACCGCCATAAAAAAGGATCGTCTCCAACATACTGACTTACATTATATCCTTTTGGCACTAATTTATGACGCACGGTTTCAAAGGCAGGGATATCAGGAACAACAAAGAAATTTGGAGGTTCAAAAGCTCCTAATGGGTAAGCCAGATAACCTTTACGCAATAATTCAGGCTTATCCAGAAATCCAAAAAAATCAGAATAAGGAGTAGAATCATCTCTTCCACTATCCACCTCCTTATCAGCATAATCATGAGGAGGCTCACCAAATTTGTCTAAAAATGACCTAGCCTCATCATAAACTGGATTCTTGGATTTTACAACAATCGTGCTTTGGCCTATAACATTATAAAAAGGATCGGCAGTGTGCCCCTTCAATACTAGGTCAGCAGCAAAACCTTTAAAATTATAGTAGACAATTTCGAATGGGTTTAAAATGTTGATCTCATTAATTTCATTAATTGAGGCACTTACTGAATCTCTTGCCTTTAGATGCTCATTATAAAAATGCAGGAATAAACCATCCCTTTCTTTAGTCTCGAATACAAAACTAAATCCTCCGTCTGAAGTCGTTTTCTTTTTACCTAAGATTTTCCCAAACTGCTTTAAAGTGATTTCTTTATTCCTAACTGGGTAGTCGTCTTTTAAATAACTTCCTGAAATTTCTACTTCGACAATATCTTTCCGCTCATTAAGGGCCCTTGGCGATAATTCAACTAGTAAATCATCGACAAGCAGGTTATCAAAGCCATCAAGCAAAGACTTTTTTATATGTATGGAAAAAGTGTCGTTAGATGGTTTGCCTAGAGCTTTAGTGACCAATATCAGATTTACTGAATCAATACCCTTTTTTACGCCTACAGGAATCTTGAATTTCCCATCAAAATCTGTTTGAAACTTTTGGGTATTAATGCCAAAAGCAAATCCATTGCTTCCATCAACCCAAAGGTCCAGGTAGTTCATCGGCCTTTGTTTTTGATCAATAAATCGGCCATTTAAAGTAATCTTTGAAGGAATAGAAATGACACCCAATTCCGAATTATCTAATCTCAGCTCTTCTGTGTGAAACGTATTTTGTACGATTAAATGGTGATCCTTTTTCAAAGGAAATAAAGTATAAGGGAGGTTGAATTCTCCGTTAGAATCTGAAGTTGTAGAATCTTTTGCCACTCCATTCTCCCATAATGTCAACTTCACATTAGCAACAGGGCGATCGAAAGAATCCCAAATCGCACCGGAGTAAGTCTTGCTATTTAAGGCTCCAAACAATAAAGGCAGCAACCACAAAATCACAAATCCAACCGTGGCAAAAATCGTTTTCTTATAAGGCAATTGCTGCCAAATATCGAGCAGAACACTTGGTTTCTTATCAGGTAAGCGCCACTCTTCATTGGTTTTGCTTATAGAGTACAGTCCCCAGGGAAATGCCCCTTCATCAAGTCCAGATAAATCAAAACCTCCTCTGAAAGAGACATTTAAATCGCCATCATAATTTCTAAGGAAAGTAGAAGATATGTTGAAAGCTTCAACTATGGATCTGCCTGAAGCCAAAGCTTTGTAAAAATGCTCCGCCATCAGAATTGCTGTATCATCTCCAACTTTAACGGAAGTTGCGACAACTGTATTTACACCATTCTTATGTAAATCTTCAAGTTGATCTTTATTGGCACAACCATTTAGGAATACAAGTTTCAAATTTGGCAAGCTACCTAAAAGCGTGCTTAAACCCTGCTTGTCTAAATCACCATCCTGTAGTTTTATCCCATCACCGTCAGAGTGACCGCAAAAATGAAAAATAGATAATTTATCAACTATGGCAGGTCTGTTGATTGCATTATAAAGCTCCTCTAGACCTGCATAACCAACATTCCTGAATTCGATAAATTCGGCATCATGTGCGTTTGATAATGCTCCCCTGATCTTTTTTTCTTCCTCTTGAAGTTGGAGACTGTAGTCAGGGTCATTCGCCATAGCCAATAATACAATTGGTCTTTTGTTTTTCATGCAGCCCTTTCGAAATTAATCAAAATAGTATTCCTCCATATTTGGAAATTTTCCATTCAAAGAAACTGATTTTTTTTGATTGGCTTTCAGTTCCCCAATAGAAATAGCAATAAACGGTCAAGCCAACAACTTTGGTTTCTACCGATTTCTAAAAAGTAGAATAGCATTCAAAGTGGCATGCTTTGACTATTCTACTTCAAAAAATTCTAAGTGCAATTCACTACATTTGAGTTTCTTACACTTAAACCACTGAGAAAACCAAAAACACACCATGGTTGAATATTACTATGTAAAAGATGAACAACAATTCGGACCGTTCTCTTTCGAAGGACTAAAGAATGAAAAGGTTAAACCAACCTATCTGGTCTGGCGAGAAGGTTTTGATGACTGGAAAATCGCATCGGAAGTGGAAGAGATCAAAGAATTGTTTAAAGCTACTCCCCCACCTATTCCCAAAGCAGCAGCGATAAAGCCTAAAGTGAAGGAAGAGAAGAAAGTGACTCCACCTCCGGTAAAACCTGTTATATCGAAACCTCAACCTAAGAGACCAGTAGGCCTAGAACCACCCATAGTAAAGTCTTTACCCCCTGAAGCCGGACAAAGAAATTTAATTGCCTTCTGCATGACCACGGCTTTTATTCTGTTCAAATTATTCATTGCTTATCTTTTGCCAGACATCGTTAATCTACTGATCACAGTTGCCATCTTACTCGCCATTTGGTTCTTTATCAGGCAGAATGTGATCGATAAAGAAGAAAGTTTTTTAGCCAAACGCCTATTCCTGATTATAGGAGCCATTGGTGCTTATGGAATACTTAATACGATTTATGTCATTGGTGGAAAAGACCTTGCTGGGGCGTCTATTGAGCTCCATCTTCAGGTGGCCATGGGTGTTATGACTGTGGCTTCAATTTTGGCAATTGTTGGATCAGTCAACTTTTTAAGCGCTTCTCGTCGCTTGGGTGGCGTAAATGTCATGATCGGCATGACCACACTGCTAGCCATTCCATTTTTTCTTTACGCATCGACTTTAGGTTATATGCCGACCTTTGAGGTGTTTGATGATATGGTTGATGGTAAAGATAAACTGCCATTCAACCTCATGTTCAATTTTTGGTATATGGCACCTTATTATTTTATTGCATATCAATTCTTTAAGAATAGTAAAGTCAAATGAGCTAAATACTATCTTTTTACCCTTTTCCAGGATGAATCGCGAAATATGGCGCTTACAGGAATCCGTCTATCTCCATTGACGATCCGGTTGCGTTCGATATACTCAATTGTTGATATGGTAACCATAAATGACTTGTGAACACAAAAAAATCCTTCTGGCGGTAGCGTTTTTTTTTCAAAATGCTTAATTGGCTCAAGGGTCAAAACTTTTTTGTCGACAGTTTGAACGGCGAAATAATAACCAAGTCCTTCAAGGAAAAGGATTTGGTCGAAATCGATTTTTAGGACTTTGTATTCACTTTTTACAAAAATCTAGTTGGCTGGTTGTTTGGTATGCTGTAATTCAATTTTTATATCCAGAGAATGTTTCCTCACCTTTTGAACAACCTTAAAAAATCGACCGTAAGTAATGGGTTTGAGCAGGTAATCTATGACATTATGTTCAAATCCATCAAGTGCAAATTCCTCATAGGCCGTTTTTAGAAAAACCGGGAATTGCTGATCCAGTATCTTCATCATCTGTATTCCGGTAAACTCTGACATCTGGACATCGAGAAAGACTAGGTCAACTTCATTTTTTTGGATAAAATGCAAGTCCTCAATAAGGTTGGAAAATGCATTCGCCAACTCCAGGCCATCAGTTTTTCGAATGTAATCCGAAATCAACTCAATGGCCAATGGTTCATCATCAATCACTACCGACTTAATTATTCTTGAGTTCGTCACCTTATTTCTTTTAGCGGATTTATGTTTTCGACTGGAATCTCTAAATACGCATAAAAGCTTCTGTTCGTTTCTTTGATTTCAAGTTTATGATTCCCCGGAAACATCAGTAACAACCTTTTTTTGTGTTTTCCAAACCAATGCCATTTTGGAGGAACCGGAAGTATCAGTTGGGCCTGGGAAAATAAACCTATATGCGCCAATATCGATTTTGGAATCGCTACTACCTCGAGGATGGGAAGTCGGTGGATCTACTAGAGAACTACCAAAGCGGGTATGGTTGGTTAGCCCCATTTCTTGCCGTAGGCCAAGAAGAAGAATGGGCGATTGTGGACCTTTCTGATATACGCAACAAATTAAAAACCGGAAAAATTTATTTACCTGAAGCGGAGCATAAAGTGCGCCTTGAAAATCCATTAACGGGTTTGATTACCAGATCATTCTGCCATTAGATAGTCCCGAAACCCCCAATAATTAGGTGTGTTTTTAGCAAAATCTGCATAGTCTAATCACCAGCGGAAAGTTGAAAAAGCCTAGGTTGACTGAAGAATTGGGTTATATTTGCAAACACTAATTGGGAGTATTTTAATAACCTTTGTCACGCAAATATTAAAGTTCAAAAGCCATTTAATAACGGTTTTCACCCACATTTGTAACCAAAAGCAACCTAAAAATGGCCCTGATCGATCGAATTTTAGATCCACCTTCCTATGGTTGGAAAGATGAAAACAACAACCTTGTAGTTCCAACTTTTCGTCAATTGTTTTCAGAATTTTTTAGCCGATTAAATATTTTCAGATCCAGGAAGAATTGGGTCGCTTTTATCTCCTGGTTTTGGGTAATTGCTCTTGGCCATTTTCTGGCTGTGTTCTTCATTTTCTTCTTTAGCTGGAAGTTATTTTTCTTTGGTTTCCTATATGGTATCATCTTTATGGCCATGCACAGTACGGTTTGGTATCACAGATATAGTACCCACCAGGCATTCGTGTTTAATAGTTCGATCTGGCGATTTATCACAAAAAATCTTGTTGTGAAAATTTTACTTGAAGAGGTTTATGTAGTTTCTCATCATGTCCACCATTCAAAATCTGAAAAGCCAGGAGATCCTTATAATGCCCATGGAGGAGGGTTATACTGCTTCCTTGCAGATGTCAACCATCAAAAAATTTCCCAGAACCTGTCTGAAAAGGACTATATAGAATTAACAAAACTTTTGGATCATACAGGAATGTACATCAACAGCTATGAGCAATACCTGAAATGGGGTTCTGTCGCCCATCCTGCCTGGTCTGTTTTACATTGGGTACTGAACTGGGGATTCTGGTATATTGTATTTTTCCTTATTGGTGGTCATGCCCTGGCATTCGCCTTATTTGGTGGAGCTGCCGCGTTCTCCATTGGTATTAGAACCTATAATTTTGAAGGGCACGGAAAGGGTAAAGACAAGCGGCAAGAAGGTATTGATTTTAATACAAAAGATTTATCCATAAACCAGGTATGGCCGGGTTATGCTGCAGGAGAATGGCATAATAACCATCACCTATTTCCAAAATCTGCTCGCAATGGCTTTTTGCCTTACCAATTGGATTTGCCATGGGTATATATCTACTTGCTCTTCAAAATAGGTGCGATAAAATCGTACCGCGATGATAAACAAGTATTTTTGGAAAAATACTATTACCCTTACAAAAAGGAGAAAGCAGCTAAAAAAGGTTCTCGACAAGTTATATGAGTAGTAATTTAAATTACTTATTAAAGCCTCAATTAGATCATAATTGAGGCTTTTTTCATATTATCATCTTACAAAGAATAATAGTAATACTTTAATTAAAAGTACTTATACTTTATTATATCAAACTTTTATTAACAATAAAAGTAGTATTAATTGAACTCTTAGTAGGTCAATCTGTTAGATTATTTTAGGTCAAAAAAAAATGATTTTACTAAAGAAATAATTTTCTTTTCCACTTAAAAAATTGCAAAAAACTATGGAGCTCAGTATTCTGAATTTATTTCTTGTCTTGTTAGCCGGATGGACGGGCGGTCAAATTGCTTATCGGTTCGGATATCCTTCAGTGTTGGGAGAAATACTAGCAGGTCTTTTGTTAGGACCACCATTACTGGGCTTGTTATATGGCTCGGAAGCACTTAATGTTCTTGCTGAGGTCGGCATCCTCCTGATGATGCTTTACATAGGAATGGCCATTGACCCAAAAGAACTCCGAAAGGCTTCTGGTGGTGGTATTCTGGCTGCTTTGGGAGGCTTCATAGTACCGTTTGTTCTTGGAGTTTGGGTAGTTGATTTCTTTGGCGGAACGTTGGTAGCCGGCCTTTTTCTGGGTATGGCCATGGGGGTTACTTCATTAGCCACCAAATCAAGAATACTGGTTGATCTGAAGATCCTCGATACACGTGTCTCACATGTTATGCTTGCCGGGGCGCTGATTGCCGACACACTTTCATTGATCGTATTTGCTGGCATCCTTAGCTTTGCCACGGCAGGAGGGCTTGATGTCTCGGAAATTGGTATTATCGCGTTAAAAGTCACCCTGTTTTTCATTGGTTCATGGATACTGGGCATCAAGGTATTTCCTCCGCTCTATAAATGGATAAAGGATAAAGGATTGACTGGTCGGACTTTCAATGCCACGTTGGTTCTCCTTATCGCATTGGCATTTGCCGAATTGGCCCACCTTGCCGGACTACATGGCATTCTGGGTGCCTTCATCGCAGGGATTTTACTCCGTGAGGCCATCGGTATCAAAAAGCTATCGCATGAGCTCTCAGGGCTTGTAAAGGATGTGTCGCTGGGATTCCTGGCGCCAATATTCTTTGTTACTGCAGGCTTTCAAGTTTCTTTTTCTGTCTTTCAGACAGACCTCGCCATGCTTTTGAGTGTAATTGCTTTGGCCACAATTGGCAAGATTATCGGGACAGCCTTATTTTACTTGCCAAGCGGAAATGGTTGGCGGGAAGGCATCACGATTGGCGCAGGCATGAATGGCCGTGGAGCAGTGGAAATTGTCATTGCCGGGATCGGTTTACAAGCTGGGATCATCGATCAAAGTATCTTCTCAATACTTGTTTTCATGGCTATTGCTACGACAGCAACGGTTCCGATTTTCCTAAAATGGGGTATTAATTGGTTAGTAAAAAGAAATGAGTTGGTGCGTTCAAGTGATGATGCAAAGAATGTAATCATCGTTGGTGCTGGCTTGTTAGGTCGGTTTATTGCCTTAAACTTCCGCGAGTCTAAGGATGTAGTCCTCATTGACAGCAACGAAAGTAATGTCATTAAATCCAGGGAACTTGGGCTAAAGGCCATTCACGGAGATGCTATCGATGAAGAAGTCTTATACGAGGCAGGCATCGAAGAAACCAGGAAACTTATCGCTTTAACCCCTAATCCTGAAGTAAATGCACTCGTTATCAAAACCGCTTACGAAGAATATTTCACTCCAGAATTATACGCAGCTCTTGACCAAACAACCAGGCCAAGTCTTCAAAAAATTGCGGATAATCTCAATGCCAAAATGCTGCCCAAATTATTAGATTGCATCCATGACATTGATAAAAATTTTGAATCCCACACAGAGATTATCATTGATGAAATAAAAATTGACAAGAACATTGAAGCTAATGATGTTTTCGGCAAACGGGGCTCTGTGCCTGTTCTATTAAAAAGAAAAGACTCTATCAATTTTATTCGCGATCATGAAGAACTTGAAGAGGGGGATGTGGTACTGGCTATTAAGACAGAAGTCGAACCTATTGCAGTGGCTTAATGTGAAATAAGTCCGGAACATAAAAACTGTTGATAAAAAAGCCCTGAAAAAGCAATTTCGGGGCTTTTTCTTTGTCAGGATGTTCCATCAAATCTGAGCCTCGAAATATCTGTACAGCCTTCCTGTTTGACCCAATAATTTAGCAAAAGTTAGCTTTTATGGTGCCCGTGGTACAAAGGGTTGAATTCTGTAGTTCAATATCTAGTGAAGCCTGTCATTGCGTTTGTCTGGGTTGCTGATTATTTCGCAGAGTTATTATATTAAACCTGAAATTTCCAAAAAAACACAAAATGACTGCAAACAAAGTTATTATAGTTAGTGTATCTCTCTACTTGGTCCTTATGGCCTTATGTTCTGTTTGGTATTCCAATCAATCATTTACAAAAAGTGATGCGGCCGGGAATGGCATGGCAAGTGGATTGACCTTCTTTTATGGGTTGGGCATATTATTCATTGTTGCCATTGTATTAACGATTTTCAATGCCTTTTTCTTCAGGGAAGTAACACAAACCTGGATAAAGTTTCTGTTTTTCCTTCCTCTCCTTTTGCCATTGCTCATCTTTAGTTATCAGTTTTTTGAGATCGGCAGGCCCAGCGCCGCAGATTTTGAGGACAGGTTTCGAAAGCTAACGATTGAAATCAGAGCATCGGAAAAAATAGATGGCGGTACATTGAGGTTCAAATCCTCAAATAGTAGTTCCTCTAGTAAATTAAGATACTTAAGAACTGAAAATGATAGTTTTATCTACGAAAAAAGTACAGCCATTTCTTTTGGACATTATCGATGGATTCAACTGTTGTATGAAGACTTTGAATCCAAAATATACGAATTGGAAATTCCTGAAGAACCGGAACTGACACCATTCACAACCTGGGCATTCCTTTATGATATAAACATCGAAGACCAAGACACGGTCAGCGTTGAATTTAGATACAAGATTGAAGATTAAGAAAAAAGCCCCAAGTCTATTTGACTCGGGGCTTTTCCTGGTAAGTTATTTTTGAATCACCAGTTTCCTGGAAACGGATTCCAGTTCACTCGTCATTCTGACAAAGTAAATTGCAGATGACAATTTTTCAAGGTTCATATTGACCAATTGCTCTCCTGTCCGAAGGAAATACTCATTAACGACCTGGCCATTAGCAGAGATAATCTCGATAGTTATATCTTTTGTTACAGCACGTTCAAAACTAACCTGGGTCATGGTTTGACCAGGATTAGGATAAATTGTGAAACCGTTGCCATCAATAATGTTCTCGATTGAAGTACTTGTAACAGTGACCTCTTGCGTAATGGTACATGCGCCACCATTCAAAGTCAACGTAACCTGGTAAGTACCTGGCTCCGCGTAGGTGTGATCAGGGTTTTGGGTATTATCAACAGGACTATTATCACCAAAATCCCAGGACCATGAACTGGCATTGGTTGAAATATCTGTAAAGTCTACGGTTAAATCAGCAATTGCAAAATTAAAGTCAGCTTCAGAAACAGTGACCTCCACTTCTATCTTCGGACTCTCACATGGTAATTCCTGAACTTCCCAATTGTACAGGTAATAATAAAAATCAAGTGGTCCAGTAGTAGCTGAAGAACTTGTAAGGTCGACTACATTAGGGATGGAATAAGGATAGCTGGTGTTTGCATTATTCCTGTAAAGGTCAATACTTGCTCCTCCAATGCTATATTCTCCTGGAGCCGGGATAAGTAAGTCGAGCGTTACAGTTGATGGTCCCGCTGGCACATTAATAGTAACTACCTCTACAACATTTCCACCTCCGTTGGCAGCATCCCAAAGTGTTATTGGCCTTGGTCCGGGAGACCCGGCATCGACCCAAACTGACTTAAGAATAAATGGTTTATGTGCCGTGAAATTGATGGTCCCTGTAAATCCGGTATTATGGTAACCACCTGTTGAGAAAGAACCATCAACAGGACCTACGAACTGAGGCGGAAGTTCCACAAGATTTGAGGCCATATAAGTTGTGTTATCTGCTAATACAGGGGTGGTATAATCGCCTGTACCCAGTAAAACATCTCCTGATTCATCATACCAAGCAATCGTTCCTGATGCTGTGCCTGAAAGGGTTGCTGCCTCTCCACTACAAATATTAATATCACTTGCAACAGGATTATCCGGCAGACTGATATTCACAATCTGGGTGTACATATCACTTCCTATTTCATTGGAAGCGGTAAGGACTACGGTGTATGTTCCACTGTTTTCATAAGTGTGAAACGGGTTTTGCTCATCTGAAGAATTCCCATCTCCAAAGTCCCATTGCCATGTTTGTGGAATATCGGTAGACAAATCAGAGAAACTAACATCTCCCGAACAGAACGAAGACACGATATGTGTAAATTCTGCTGTTGGTGCTGAAGTTGGAGTAAGACAAACAGGCGGAAGATCAAATGCTTCTGTAACTGTTGTACCTCCTTGTGAGGTTGCACTAAAACCAATTCCCCTCATGGCAAAGGCTTGCCAAATCAGGCATTCGTTAGCCCCGTTGTATAGTAATTGATCAGCAGCAAGAATAGCGTCCCTGCCCTGGATAAAATCAGTGCCGCAAGGCGTAAGTTTAAGACTCTCAATGACAAGCTGCATAGCGATGTTATTCCCGCCAGTACCGCTGTAAAGATCAGGATCGAATCCATCCTGGGCAATCAGATCCCAGGTCATATCCCAAAGCGCAGTACACCAAACAAATCCAACACCGTGTGGGATGGAAACATTGCTGATATCCGCATAAGTATAATTGTTTATCGAAAAGTCAGTGCTGTACGGTGCTGGTCGAATGCCTCCTCCTGTAGTAGGTTGACCAGTTGCGAATGTTCCAACACCTCTAATATCTGAAGCCATATCACCTGGCTCTATAGTCATGATCAAACCGAAATAGTCTGACCAGCCTTCGCCCATTTGTTGATCGGTGAAAAGACAACCAGTATTGCTTGGTCCACCTACAAGACGATTGGAAATCCCGTGCCCGTATTCGTGAGCCACAATCACATTGTCAAAATCGCCATCCCTGTCAAAGGAAGCATTGGTATTTTGAATAGTCCCGTTAATAGTAGTTCCATTATTCAATTCATTAGCAAGAAGGGTCCCGTCATCATTCGAAATCATGATTGACGGAATCGTAATTGTGGTCGAATTACCCCCCATGTTAATCGGTGCGCCTGCCACATTATTTACGATGATTACTGCGACAGCACCTGCATCTTGTGCGGCTTGTACTTTTTCAACAAAGGTGCAATCCCCTCTTCGAATGACACCAATTTTACCGACAATCTGTGCTGCATTGGTTATTGGCGAACAGGCATCATAAATATCAGGTGCCACACCGTCCTCAACCAATACCAGATCAGCTGTAATGGGAGTCGCAGGTACGCCTGGGCCAAAGGTAGCTTCCGAGGCCTGGTATACTCCAGCGACACTGCCCGGGCTGTTAACTGTTAACAGATCTGTCAGGCCCGATCCACCTGTCCATAAATACATTTGCATCCTCGGATTAAAACCATCATCAGGGGTACCGAAGTTAGCATTATTGGTTCCTGAACCGTCCTGAGCCTCGGCGTTCACATAATCACTACCGGCACCTTGTCCTGAATAGTTGATTTCCTGGAAGTTGCCGCTCGCTTCATCAAATCCGTATTGAAACCAGACGTCATGCATGATATTATTCATGTAAAATAACTGTGTGATCGCCGCATCTTCATACCCTACAGGTTGTTGGTTGAAGTCCAGTGGAAAGTCAAAATCCAGATTAAGGCCACCATCCGGGGCGTAACCTGGCACATTATTCGCATCTCTGTCTTCGTAGGCAAATACATTATTTCCCCTGGTTGTGGTGTATTCAGGACCAGCTACACCATTATCGTCGTGCCAGCCGAAAGGAGAAGCAACCAGGTCTGCAGGGTCTACCTCGAGTGTCCTGCTTCCATGATTGGGACTTTCAATCGGCAGTGCATAAACCCTATAACTGTCTGGTGCCTCTGAGTTGTTTTTAAAGAAGTCAACCTCTTCAGTTGCACGGTGGTGTTTATGAGAAGTAGAACAAACGTGGCCCTTCGATTCGGCAGGGCCAAAATTACAGCTAAGTATCAAGTTGTTTTTATCAATGATTTGTCCTGTAACCGCATCTACTCTCATTGACCACCAATGTTCATCGCTAAGTTCGTAGATCACCATATGCCATGCCAGGGTGAGCTGTCCTTCCTGCACGGGTTGATAAACCAATTCCACTTTTATATCCTGTGTGGAAATATCTCCGCCTTCAAAAATGGAGATATAAGGAGATTGTTGTTCTTTTTGGATCAATTGTTCATTGGATGATAAACTAAGTTGCTGCACTGCCTTCCTGATAGCCGATTCCGCTGAGATAGCAGGCTTAGCCCGGTTTATTCTTTTTGAAATATCAGTTTCCAGACTGTTGCCGAAATGGGCTACTTTACCATCTTTCAAAGCAAAATTAGCGACCCCATTGTATATCTCAACATTGTTGAAATACTGCTGAATGTAGACGTGCTCAGCACCAGATTGCTTAGATGTATGACTGTCGTAAACCCGCCAATCCAGCATATCGGTATCTGAATAGTTTATGGATTTTTGATTGCCTTCCAAATAGGCAGCGATGATATCAATTGAAGATTGAGCAAACAAGGTAACATTCAGGAAACTGAATATGATACATAAAAAAACAGGGTAATACTTATTCATGGTTTAGGCATTATAAATTGATCTACAGGGTTGGCGGCAGGGTAATCTGGATGTCTGCAGGATTGGTTAAATGGTAACCGATCCAATGCGGCTTTAAAATTACTCTTTTTCAGGTAATCTGAGGTTTTTCTCAAAAAAAAAGCCTCAAATCGAATAGATTTAAGGCTTTTAATGAAGATTAACCAACCGTATTATATTCCTGAAATAATCTCTTTCTACCAGGTTTGCCAAAAATGTATTAGCGCATTGAATTGGCCATTTTGTGGCATTGTCGATTTGTCCTGGTTAAATAATTTCCATTTCCCGGCAGTAGGCCAAACCCCTAAAGGACCGGCATTTGCTTTGTTGTGGCGGCCGTAATTCCAGGTTACTAGCAAAAGGTCTTCATCTTGAAATGCAATTTTATACCCTGTATCGGTTATATGTCCTGAAACTGTTGAAGCAGTTGTTGGTCCGGAATTATACAACCATTCACCATATCCAGCTGCATCACTTATGGCATTAGGATCTTTGATGATCAATATATTAAAGGCCAGGTTTTCTGTTGGCATAGGAGAGAAATCCTGGGTATAAATCTTCCACCTTCCATTTCTGTAAATTACCCCGGTTTCCGACTTGAGGCCAGCCCTTAGCGGATTCAAAATTACCGGTGTGATAAAAATCTGGGCTTTAGGGTTATCGTTACTCAGCGGATGGTCAATAATCGTTTCATGCCCCTTTGTTAAGGCAGGGTCAACATTCATCCTGACCACTTGTGCTTTTCCCGCCATCTGCCTGTTAAATGATGGCATATGCATATTAAAAACATTGAATTTGGCATTCTTTGGAATGGGTCGGTTGTTAAGATTCTTGATCTGCCATTTGGTTCCTTTTCCCTTACCAATTGAAGTAACACCAACAGGGCTTGGATTATAGGGTCCATAACTACCAAAGTTTTGGGTCAGAAAAACTGCCAGATCTTCGGCTGAAGCAGGAATAAAGTTTGCAATTTCATGCGTTGTAGGAAAATAAGTCCTTACAGCAAGGTTGGTTGGCAAAGGGATCATGTTGACTGACCTTTCAGCTTCATGTTTAAAAGCATTGATCTTGGGCATTTTGTTAAGGTTGATACAGATATCTTCAAGAATTGCATCGTATGCGTAAGCTTGTTTTTCATAAAAATTATCCTCATAGCCATGCAGCGCATATTCTGCAAGGTAAGTAGTCGAGAAATAATCCCAGCCCTTGGTGCGCGTTTGCCAAACGTGAATCAATTCATGGGCCCAAAGTGCCAATTGTGAACATTCATTTCGCTCAAACAGTTTAGGGTCAATAATAATCAGGTCAAACCAACATCGGCCAGTCTTTTCACCACCCACCCAAAGTAACTTAGCTTCAGGCTTGTTTTTACTGATCCATACTGTATTATCGATGTCTTCATCTGTAAATGGGAAGTCATATTCTCTATCCAGTAATTTCAATTTTTGCCTGATACTAAATGGTAAAGGCTCGGCAACACGCTTGGCTGCTTCAACCTCTCGCTTCAGCATTTGGCCCAATACATCGAAAGGACCGCTAAATCCACGGATGGGGTTCATCGTATGTTCTATGTATCGTCTTAATGCCTTCCTTGGCTCCATTTCGAAGCATTGTCGTGTGGCTTTAATTTCATTGACTGCTTCCTTGATGACTTCTTTTTGTACGATATAGCATTCCGGATGCACTTTCCAGGATGGTGCACAGCACTGCGGCATAGCCAGGCACTTTGCAAAATTCCGAGGTTTCCTAGGATTAAAAATCCGCACTTTCTTTTCTACGGTAACCCCAGGTTTAAAGATGTTATCAATCATGTCTTCACAAATGGTAAGCTGAGCATCTAATTGGTTCGGAATAAAGAAAGAGGCAATAATGATGGTAGCTACCACACTAAATCTGATATTCATAATAATCGATTTTTTGGCTAACTGGATTAAGAGATATTGATAATAAAATAGTGAGGAAAAGTCCTTTCCTGACTAGCCATCAAGGTTTTGTAGAACACGCAAAGTAAAAGTCTTCCACGCTGCCCTATTCTCAGCTGGATTTGATTCTCCCCTTTCAGGTTAACATTGGCGCCGGTTTCCGGATGCTTCATGATCCATTTGTGCTTTTGCCGCTGATGGCTGCCTCCTGATGTATTATAATGCCAGGTAAAGGGCTCAGGGTGTTCGACAATTTCAACCTGCATATTTCTGCCTTCATGGTTGGCAGGGAAAAATTGGGAATTATATCCCCAGTCACTCAAAAAATACAACTTGCGAATTACCTGTTTCTTGTAATTGCCAACCTTGAGATTAATATTGAATGTTTCACCAACCCTGACTTCACCTGGTACACGAAACTCTGTACTGAACTCATCACGAAAAAATCTTATATCCGATGCATCTATTTTATCAAATTCTTCATTCGGATCTGCTAAAACTTGTTGGGGAAAACATATACCCCCTAACAAACCCAGTAACCCTGCACCTGACAATGCAAGCATTTTTCTTCTTGTCTGATTCATTTTTATATCGGTTAAATGTTATAAAACAGCTTCCCATGTATTTCGGAAAGCAACTCATATCACTTACAAGTTGTAACTCTTAAGAGCAACATAAAACCTTTACTTGGCAGGTGGTTATTTAGGCCAATAACTTGGCAGAACGTCAATAGTAGATCATATTCGTAAGTTATGGCTATAGAGTGCCAGTTGTTGGCAGGCAATTATCTGATCATCGCCATCAAGGCTTCTTTCCTGTTTCTGGAAACGTTTAGGTTTGCACCGTCAACCATAATGACATAACCGCCATCTCCTCGAATGTACTTTACAGTGTGATTAAGATTTATCAGATAAGAATGATGGATACGGCAAAACGGATGATCAATGACTAGAGCTTCCATCTCCTTAAGCGAACGAACGATGTACATACTTTTCTTGTTGCTAAGAAAAACCTTCGTATAGCTACCATCAGCCTCACAATACAGGATATCCTTTACCAGGATAAAATCAAACCCTTCTTTTACAGGTAAGGCTACACGCTGCGATGGAGTTTGGGACGACATATTATTTACAAGGACTTCAAGCTGTTGCTTTGAAAAGGCCGGATGATTTTTTTCGACCACTTTTTGTACTGCATTTTGAAGGTCTTCAGCATCAATTGGTTTTAGAAGGTAATCTACAGCGCTCATGCGGAAAGCTTTTACAGCAAATTGATCATAAGCAGTCGTGAAGACGACATCAAACTCAATATTATCAACCAATTCAAGCATCTCGAATCCATTCATCCATGGCATTTCGATATCGAGAAAAACAAGGTCGGGTTTATATTTTTTGATGGCCTTGAGGCCTTCCTTTCCAGATTGGCATTTCGCGACAATTATTACCTGGGGACAATGATCTTGCAAGTCCAGTCTGAGGCTGTCAAGACATTTTGGTTCGTCATCAATGAGGATAGATTTCAGCATAATACTTTGACTTTAAGGTACATAAATCTCGATTCGGGTACCCTTGGACTTGTCGATCACTTTAATTTCACAATTTTTGTTTTGTAATCTCAATCGCTGTTTTGTTATTTGCATACCTTTTGAGCGATGCGCAAGTGCTGTTTTTGATTTTATTTGTGCAGATCTCATTCTACCTATCCCATCATCCTCAATTATGCATTTTAAACCTGCACCGTGGTCCTCAATTCGTAACAGAACATTGCCCTTTTCTTCGAGGTGCATTATCCCATGCCAGATAGCATTCTCAAGAAATGGTTGAAACACCATGGGTGGTATCAGAACCTCGTCAAGAGCCTTACTGGAAAAAATGTTGATCTGATAATCAAATTTATCCTCAAATCTTAATTTTTCAAGCTGTAGATATAGTTCGGCTATTTCAAGTTCGTCAGCAATGGAAATTAGTTTTTTATCGGAAATATTAAGTACCTCCCTTATCATTTTCGAAAAACGTCCAAGGTAGGTTATTGCTCCTTTTTTCTGATCAGACTGGATTAATTGTTTAATGGAATTCAAACTGTTAAATATAAAGTGAGGGTTGATTTGAGCATGTAATGCCTTGAGTTCCAAATCCGCAAGTTGCTGCCTGACCTTTTCTTCTTTTTTATACACATGGATCCTCCAGTAAAACAACCCAAAAATCAAACTGATCATTGCTGCTGCTACCAATAATCTAAACCATGCTGTTTGCCAGAAAGGTGGTTTTATCACGATCTCCATTTGTCTGGCTTTACTGATCCATCTCCCTTCATGATTGGATGCCTTTACCGAAAACCGATACTTTCCCGGAGCAAGATTGGCGTAACTGGCAGTGGTGCGATTGTCAGAAGGATAAACCCAGTCATGGTCAACACCACTTAGCTGCCATGCGAACCGATTTTTTGAAGATCGTTGATAGCTCACATCCGTGAAGCTTATCGTAACGAAATTTTGGTCGTAATCAAGATTTATGGTTTCCTGGTAATCGATATGATTATCCAACTCCATTTCCTTTTCAAATAGCCTGATCGAAGTAAAAGCGATTTGAGGTTCAGGGCTATTAAACATGTCGTTTGGCTGAAAATGATGGAATCCTTTGCTGGTTCTGAATAACAATTTTCCGTCAGGGAATTCCTCAAAACCGCCGTCAATGTAATCGGGGTAAAGGCCGTCTTTTCGATTGTAAACAAGGAATTGATTTTTATCTTCCTTCAATAATCCCAATCCCTTCGAAGTACCTGCCCAGAGATCACCTGTGGAGGAAAACTTCAAAGTGAAAACATTTAGAGACGGTAAGCCGTCAACCATATCGTATGTCCTGGTAATAGTCTGTTTATCAGGATCAATGACCTGGATGCCATGCGCAAACATCCCCAGCACTAATTGCCCTTCAGTATTGACAGCAATATCCGCAATTTGGCCAGCAATCTCTAGTACACCTCTTTGGCCCGGATTTGATGGGAAAAAAGTGAAGGTTTCAGAAGTTATTGAAAACTTGAATAATCCTTCTACAGTATTAAACCATATATTGGCATTAAGGTCTTCAGTCAAATTGGAAATCGATCCTGATTTTTCTCTCCCATTCAAACTGGTTATTGAAAACGTAAACACCATCTGTGAGATGACCGGTAACCCAAATATTGTTTTCTGGTGATAAATATAGCAGTGACGTGATAAAGTCTTCCCTTAGACCAGAATCTTCTTCGTCTCTTACTGCTTTGAATCGAAAGTGGTTCTTACTGGGGGTCAAGTACACTGAGTCCTTCATCCCAATGACTGACCCAGATCGTATTACTCGAGGTTTTCCAAACAGATTTGACATTATCAGAAAGTATTGAATAACGATATTCAGAATCTTTTTTCACAAAGCGAAATGAAGATGACGGAATGTCAAAAATGGCTAGTCCTGCCTTGTTTACACCAACCCATAAGGTAGAGTCTGATTGTCGGGTAATCTTGTGAATAATGTTTCTGCTGCCAGGAAACTTTCGAGATAGTTCGGGAAACGGGATATAAGTTTCCCAGGTTTTGTTTTGAATATCGAATAGTTTTAAACCAGTTGACCACCCAGAAACCCAAATCTCGTTGGGGTTATCATGTAATAAACTGGTATAATTATTATAGTTAAAAAAATTTTCAGCACTGTAACTCATCTTTTTTCCAGAAACTATGTGATATGACAGAAGACCATCCTGGGTGGCCAACCATAATATTCCCGGATTTTCAAGATCTTGACAAATAGCATTGATGGTGTTATTTTTCCGATTTTCTTCCCAGCTTTTCCCGAAAGGCTTTAAAGGGATTTGGAAAAATTCATGCGATTCTTTATCGAATTTAATTAAACCCCACCCTGTTGTACCTAACCACAATTCGCCAGGCTTGGAAGGAGCTATTGCATTGACCTGGAAAAAATTGACTCCTGTAGGAGGCGCTACTTCCGGGTAAAAATTTTGAAATCGATTCGTTTTCCTATTATACTTGCTTAACCCATCTTTGGTCCCTATCCAGATATGGTTATTGTCATCCTCATATAAGGCGAAAATCTCATGGTTAATAATTGTTGAGGAATCTTTGTTTGAATAAAAAAAATTGCGGAATGATTGGCCATCGTACATTGACAGACCTGAGCGTGTCCCAAACCAGATAAATCCCCTTGAATCCTCCATTACCACATTCACAACATTTGATGGCAAACCTTGATCCTCAGTAATAGAATAGAAATTCAGCCTTTCCTGCCCAAAATTTACTCCCCAGAAAAGCAGAAAGATTAAAATCCAGCTAAGAATCCGGTAAGAAATGATTCTTTTCATCAAGGTGAATATCCAAATTATTTTGAAAAAGAGAAACCTGAACTTTCCTAATGGTAGATTTTAATCATACCTGGAGTATTCATACCAATAACCTGATGTTGATATGGGACTCAGCAGCGATCTAGCCCGGGTTCACAAATTGGTTCAAAAAGATAACAGGATGGAAGACGGCCTTAATGCCTATTGCCCTGATTGCGATAAAGTTTTTTGTAAAACACATTATAATTTTGAAACGGTTTGGGATAAAGGTTTTAACGATGGTTCATATGGCACCTGCCCTTCAGGACATAAATGGATAATTGATAATTAGAAGCTGTCTCAAAGATATACATTGGGTTTGAATTAGACCTTTTGAGGCAGCTTCTAGAAAAAATGTCAAAGAATGAAGATCTTTATATGACATAAACAAAAAATCAAGAAATGAAAACATCCTTTTCTCTCATATTCATTTGCCTTTTTATCAATACTGCATTCGCCCAAAACACGGAAAATGATTTTCAATCAGACCCTGTAAAGGTTCTTGAAGAAGTGTTCAGAGCAGCCGCCAAAGAAGATTTTTCGAATCTCCATTTGTTATGTCCTGAGGATAAATCCAATGATGGCGATACCCAGAAATACATTTGTGACGTTGCAGCTGCTTCTGAGCAAGAGAAAAGAGAATTTGTGAATTATTTCAAATCTGGAAAGATAACTGGCGAAGCAGTAATTTCCACTAGTCTGAGTGGCGTGCAGGTAGCTAAAGTTCCCTTTTGGTTTAACCACCCGGGTGGAGAAAGTCGAGCTAATGAAACGATGAATTTAATCCGGATTGAAGGAAAATGGTACCTGTCCAGCTTTTAATTTCAATGCAAAAAAAAGCCGCTCTCACACAACAAGTACTTGATTAAGGAAGTTTTGGTGATTGATTTATTAAGCCGCAATAGAAGTTTACCATGTGGAAATACGTCTTCATATTCACAATTATCACACTGATTGGCTGCAAACAGTCTGATGTTTCGGAAGAAGAATCCTTCGGCAACAGTTCTGAAGTTGTTGAATTACCTCCAACCATTACAATTACAGGAGATCATGTCAGGGTACGTAATAACCCAGATGTCAAAGGGACCGAAGTTAAATTCAAACTGATGAAAGGAGATCAGTGTAATCTCCTGGCGCAAGGCCCAAGAATGACCCTCAATGGGACTGCAGACTATTGGTACAACATTGACTGTTCTGACAAAATCGGATGGGTATGGGGTGGCCTGACTTCAATGAAGGGTAGCGAAGCTATCGCCAATAAGCCAAGCAATGTCGTCGAAAGGCCATCCCCGCTGACAGAAGACGAAGCGTTTAAAGCTAAATGGTCTCCAGATGAAAACGCATTCACTATAGATATTGACCTTACAATAAAAATGGTCAATAGCCTAACAGAATTTTACAAGCAATGCCCAAGAGATCTCGAATGCAATATTTATAAGAAGGAGGTTAAAAATGCCTTTGATCTTGAAAACACAGTCACCATTGCTTCCGTCAGGTACAAATCATCAGTAATCTCTTATGTCGAAGACGAAACATGGCCTTTTGACTGCAATATCACAGATAAGGAGATAACCCTTGGTCCAGGGATCTACGTTGGTATGAGCATCAAAAATTTAGAAAATTTCATTGGGAAAAAGCCTATCGGCAGGATTTTCAGGATTCAAGGCGAAAACGATAATTTCTTTCTTTGGTTAGAAAATGGAAAGGTTTCAAGAATTGAATACGAAGGTTACACCGGGTAAATACTGCTCTGAAGAGCATACCAGGCTTGATTTTCACAGATAAATTGTCGCGAATTTTCATTGTGATTATTTTGTGATTATTTTTTTAATCTTTCGAGAAGAATGACCGGGTAGTTTGGTGTTTCTTTGTGAAAAAATAAAAGATGGAGACGCCGATTCGATTATTCTTGATATTTATTGCGCTTTTCTGGATAGAAAATACCGCCGCCCAGACCATTGATCAACAGTTTTTTGACGAAGTCAATACGCTGTTTCAAAACAATGTGGAAAATGGCTTAATCACTTACGATAAGCTAGTAGAAGACCATCAATTCCAGGCGTTAATCCGGAAAGTGGAAAATGCCGATCTATCCAATGCTAATCCTGAAACCAGAAAAGCATTTTTGATCAATGCTTATAATCTCCAGGTAATCAATAATGTATTAGATTCATATCCTTTAAATTCTGTGCAGGATATTCCCGGTTTTTTCGATAAGAAAAAAATAAAGGTCGGAGGGGAAACAATGACTTTAAGCGACCTTGAGAACAATCTCATACTCAAAGCCTTCAATGACCCTCGCTTACATTTTGTCTTGGTTTGCGCTGCAGTTGATTGTCCGCCAATAACCAATTTTGCCTATTCTCCATTATCGCTGGATCAACAATTGGACAATCAGACAAGGTTAGCCATCAATGATCAAAACTTCATTAAAGTTAACGGCTCACAAGTGCAACTTTCTGAGATTTTCAGATGGTATGCAAAAGATTTTGGGAGTTCAAAAAAGGCCATCATTGACTACCTTAATGAATACCGGGGTGAGTATATCTCGGAGGATGCGAAAGTTTCTTACTACCAGTATGATTGGACTTTAAATGATGTAAACAATAGTACTGTTGATGTCACTGGCAATAATCCTACGGGGACAAATGCCAGCAGATATGTGGTCTCTTCTACTATCAATAATGGTTCATTCGAAGTCAAAATCTTCAACAACCTCTACACACAAAGAACAGGTGACGGCACCAACCTAACAGACCGTTCCACCTTCTTTACTACATCATTTAGCGCCCTTTACGGATTAAGTAACCGACTTAACATTGGAGTGGTTGGGAGATATCGCAGGGTAAAAAACGAACCCCTCCCGTCCTCCCCTTTTGGCGTATTCAGCGGCAGCAGTAATAATGAAAACCAGTCATTCCGACAAGGATTTACAGCTATTGGGCCGCAGATCAGGTATGCCCCGGTTGAAAAATGGGAAAACTTCTCAATACAGAGTTCGTTTGTTTTTCCTATCGGAAATGATCTCGCAGGAAGTGATACTCAACCTTATATCGATTGGACTGGGCCAACATGGCATACCCAGTTTTTCAATGATTTCCCGATTGGCAATAACTTTTCCTTTTTTACGGAGATTGATTTCCTATGGGAAGATATCGGACAGTCGGCTGATGGCCATATCAATCGGATATCTACACCAGCAACTTTGATTTTTAGTTATATTCCAACAAAAAAGATTACCCTTTATGGGCTTGGAGGATTTTCTCCTTATTGGCAAAAAGATTTTGACTATTTTATCCAGGCGGGTATTGGTGCAAAGTACCAGTTTACCCCTAACTTTGAGTTAGAACTTTTATTTACAGATTTTACGAGCCAGTTCCTCCGCGAAAATGGTGGACAGGCTAACACCTATAATGTCGGCATCCGCTTCAATTTGTAACGGCGATGTCTCTAAGTCCAAAAGATGCTACAAAGACTTTTTTGGATATGGCTTTTGCTCTCTTTTGGTGCTTACAACTTGTTTGGGCAAGTCGTAACAGGTAATCTCATTGAATCTATAGAATTTGAAGGCCTGAAGAAAACTAAGTCCTCATTTCTGGAGGACTACATTCTGGCGACACCTGGCACTAATCCTAATGATAGTCTCCTGCAACTTGATGTTCAAAGATTAAAAAACCTCACCGGCATAGGCCAGGCTGCCTATCGCATAGATACCCTTAATGGTGCTCTAAAATTGGTATTTGACATTGAAGAGGTGAAGACCCTGTTGCCTATCATCAATTTTGGAGGCATCCAAAACAACATCTGGTTCCGATTAGGATTTACGGATATCAATTGGATGGGCAGAGGACAAACCCTGAGCTCAGCTTACCAATACAATGATCGGCTGCATTCAGGAATTATTTATTTCCGGGTACCTCGAATCAGGGGTTCACCCTGGGGAGGATCTTTAAGTATAATGCGCTGGGCCTCGAGAGAACCGCTGTTTTTTGATGAAGGGACGGTAAACTACGATTACACCAATACGAGTTTTGGATTTACGACAATCAGGAATTTCGGTTATAACCGAAAACTGGAGGCAGGCGGCAATTTCTTCATTGAAAATTACACTAAAAGTGAAGAGCAGTTCCTGGAAAACCCGCCCGGTCCAGATGAAGCCACCCAGCCCAAGATTCTGACCAAATTAGAATATGCAGAAGATTTCATCAATTATCACTTCTTTTACCTTGATGGATTTAGCTGGCAGGCTACTGGCCAAAATGTTTATAGCACAAAAGACAAAGTCTGGTTTAACAGTCTCATTTTAAAAGGGCATCAATACCTAATGCTGGGTAAAACATCCAACTTTGCTTTCCGGCAAGTATTAGGTATTTCTAGTAATGAGGACTCCCCTTTCGCTCCTTTTGTTGCTGACAGCTATGTCAATCTGCGTGGCGTCGGCAATCGAATTGACAGAGGAACAGCTCAATTCGTATTGAACACTGAATATCGCCAAACCATTTTTCATAATAAATGGGCACTTCAGGCCGTTGCCTTTTCCGATTTTTGCACATGGCGCAACCCGGGAGGGCAGCTTGAGGATCTTTTTGACCCAGATCAGTTTAGGCTGTTTGTGGGCGGGGGTATACGTTTGATCTATCCAAAAGTTTATGGCGCTGTTTTGCGTATTGATTACGGTGTGGGCGTATTTGATTCTGAAAGTCGTGGTTTTGTTATTGGTTTTGGTCAGTATTTTTGAATAGTTTTTTCTTCCCGTGAAAAGCAGGTTGAAAGACATTATATTAAAGCCTGACCTTAAAGTGATTAAAACAGCATGATTAAATACTTACTCCCGCTAATACTTTTCACCTTTCTTTTCAATGCGTGCTCCTGGAAATCTGTTTCTTCTCTGGAGACAAACAATAACCTGACAACAAATGGTTCGGCTCCGGAAGATTTCAAGAAAGGCATTGCCACACCTATTGATTACCAGGATATAACAGGAGACACTATTAAAATTTTGTCATGGAACGTAGAGCACTTCATAGACGATTATGATAATCCTTACACCCAAAATGAACGTGAAGACTTATGTGATGGCATGGAGGACAGAGTCTCTCTTTTGATCAAAGCCCTAAGGATAGCAGATGCCGATATTGTCGTATTACAAGAATTTGAACATGTCCAATTTCTCCGACAGATTGCTTTGGACTCCATTCCCGATATGGGTTATCGCTTTTTTGCAGACAATGAAAGCATTGGCTGGTATATGAATGTGGTTGTAATGAGTCGAGTACCTCTTGGTATTATCTACGGATATGGGGCTTTGCATACACCCGCAGAATATGTAGATGAATTAACTGGAAGAAAGGTCTACGAAACGCAAAGCATGATCAATACGCGAATGTGGTCCATTGATGTTTTGGTAAACGATGAATACTCATTCCTCCTCTCGGCAGTTCACCTGAAAGCAGGACCTGGAGCGAGAAATGAGGCTATGCGCCTGGGACAAATCCAATTTTTGAAAGGACAATACGAACGCTTTCTCAAAGAAAACACCAACAAAAACATCTTGGTAGTTGGTGATTTTAACGCAACCCCGGATAGCAAAGAGATGCAGTATATGCTGGATGGTAATTCACCTGCCAGGTTTGTTGATAACCTGGATGACCACATCTTCACCCATCCAGCGGATTCTCTGAAATGGAGGATTGATTACATCCTGCCCAATTACAATATGCAAGCCGAATTAGTCGAGCATTCATTGCAAGTGAAGTATTTTTTCGATATGGAGACTCAAAACAAATTAGCAGATCACTTACCACTGGTCGCTGAATTTGTCACAAAGGATATTGTTGTTAAGGATAGCCTTACCGAAATGAATAGATTAATGTCGAAGAAGAAATTTCGGAATAAACGCCTACATTAATGCTAGGTTATTAGGAAAACCTAAATGAAACCATATCTGGATAAACTTGTTGATTAAGAAGAGCGTATTTACTTTTGATAATCACCAATTAATCTATTCATGGATATCCTGACAGACCTCATCATCATTCTGGCGATTTCTTCAGTAGCGTTGTACTTCTTTTCGAAATTAAAACTGCCTTCGATTGTCGGATTTTTGACGGCTGGCGTATTGGCAGGGCCCTACGGAATAGAATTGATATCTACCGCCGAAGAAGTCAACATAATGGCTGAAATCGGGATTCTATTGCTATTGTTCTCGATCGGCATTGAATTTTCGCTGGACAAGTTGATCCAGTCAAAAAAATATGTGCTTTTGGGTGGTGCCATGCAGGTTGGTCTTTGTATTGGTGTGTTTTTTCTTGGCGCTTATGCAATGGGACTTGAGTTTAATCAGGCAGTATTTGTAGGTATGCTTTTCGCTATGAGCAGCACCGCCATTGTGTTACAATTATTTCAGGAAAAAGGATGGATGAATACCCTTTTCGGGAAATCTTCTGTTTCCATCCTCATTTTTCAGGACATCATTATCATTCCAATGATGTTGATAACACCTTATTTGAGTTCAACTGGCAGTGCAGATGCAGGTTCTTTAGGGAAGGTCGGCATGGGGGTGATACTGATCGTGGCAGTCGTTTTCGCTGCAAGAAAACTGGTGCCCCCTGTCCTCAGGGCAATCGTTAAAACCCGAAACCAGGAGCTTTTCCTGTTGTCTATAGTTGTGATCTGTTTTGCCACGGCTTTTACCACCCAACAGCTAGGCCTGAAACTGGCGCTCGGTGCCTTCCTGGCCGGTCTGATCATTTCTGAATCAGAATACAGCTACGAAGCACTCAAAAACATCATGCCTTTCAAAAAAATATTCACCGCTATCTTCTTTGTATCAGTGGGCATGTTATTGAACATCGGATTCGTATTGGAGAATTTCCTGCTGCTTTTCGGTCTGACTTTACTCGTAATGACCATAAAATTTGCGATTATCGTTCCGGTAACCCAATTGCTAAAAATTGGCACAAAAAACGCCTTGATCAGTGGATTGGCCTTATGCCAGGTCGGTGAATTTGCCTTCATCCTTTCAAAAGTGGGTCTTGATGCTGCCATCCTTTCTGATTTCACCTATCAGACTTTTCTAGCCGTATCCATCCTTTCGATGATCGGATCAGCGATCATGATCGGTTATACGCCTGAAATTGCTGACCGTATTATGGCTATGCCATTACTGAATGCCATTTTTAGCCGCAAAGCAAAGGATATGGATTGTGTACCCAAACCCTGCGGCCTGATCGATCATACACTGATCATTGGCTTCGGTCCAAGCGGCCGGAGGATCTTTGACAACTTGGTCCAGAAAAAGCAACCCGTTTCTGTAATTGAACGCAATGAACGCAATATCAACCCCGAAGACGCCAAATTAGCCAGCATTGTTATCGGAGATGCTCAAGATATGGATGTTTTAACCAGGGCTGCTGCTGAGTCCGCAAAGCAAATTATCATTACAGTGCCTGAAGCCAGCGTTGCAGAAAGCATCACCAGTAAAACACGTAAGCTTAACCACAATGCACAAATCACGGTGCGTACCCGATATGCCAGCGAAGAGGAACACTTGAAAAAACTAGGTGCTAATGTTGTTATTTCGGAAGAACTGACTTTTGCTGATAGAATTTCCTCCCTGATGTTGGAAGTTAGATAAGGTAGTGGATTATTAAACAGGAAAGAAATCTTCAATTCACTCTTTGTACTCTAAAGACTGACATCCCGTTCTTTCTACATTTTTTGACAACAGAGAACCTTTGATCTTCAAAAAGATAATGCTTTTTTCCGGAATACCGGATTGACAAAACGACTTACAAACCCGGTCCAGCACCCATTCTTCAGGGTAATGGGGCACATTAATTTCGTCGAAAGACCATTCCAACAGATCCAACATCTGCCCGCCTCCACCGCCTGGCACCGTTTTAAATCTCTTTTGAATCTCGGGACTAAGATTTGGGATCTGGGTACTTTCCACGCCAATGATCAGTTTTGTGGTTTTATCAGAAAAAAAGTTGAAGGACATAAAGTTATCCCACTTGCCAATCAGGTTCAGCGACGGCAACACCAAAACGACAAATGTAAATCCGTATTTAATGGCTTTCGCTGAATCAAATCCCCAGTCGAAATCAACAGGATTCAATACTTTGGTAAATACAATAACCACCCAGCTCGCCATGAATAAATTCCAGGGAATTACGATCCAGTCCAGCCCAAGCGCAAGAGGACTTACGAAGTAACAAATGAAAAGATGTGTAAACACGATCATGCAGACTGCCAATATCCTTGTTTTTTGAAATAACAAAAGTAGGGCTACCAATATCTCCGTCAGCCCAAAGAAATAACCAAATTCAGGATTATTGACGAAAAATGTAGTATCCTGAACTTTTAGCGCTTTTGTCAAAATGGTCAAAAAAGTGTTTTCAAGGAAATGAGGATTTAATTTGGAGATCCCAGTCCAGAGGAACGTGCCGATAATCAGTATCCGCACCCCATAAAGTACCAGACCCTTTACCTTGAAAAGATGTTTTATTCCTGATAATGCAAAGAGCAATAGCAAAATATACGTCCATGGCTGAAGTCGGTTGAGGTCGATCAGCACAAGTAAAATGACGACTGGAACAATGATCAGGCCCAATCCTTTGGCAGGAAAAACAGCCTTCGCAACCAATAACCCCACCAGGACCAATAGCAAAACCAGGTTGAAAGTATGCGACACCGAAAATCCTTCCCAGGCAGGCATTAGCGGAAAAGCCCGATCTGTTAACCAAAGTTTTTGAGATAGGGCGATCAGGACTAAAAAGGCAGTTGCTCCTATGCGAAGCAGCAAATTATCAATAGCTGATTCGGTCCAACTGGTAGAAAATTTTTGGGGTTTTTCCATAATTGAAGATAATAATTAATGGAAGCAACAAAACACAAAAAGCCCCAAGCTGTTACGACTTGAGGCTTTCCCAATTAAACTTATTGGCATTTACATTTTAATGACTAAAACTCCCGAACAGCTCGAGCAAGCCTGATGTAGTCCTTTTCCAACTCACTCTGAAATCCTCCTTCGAAGTATTGATCCCATGCTGTGTCAAAGTCACCACCCTCAGTAGAGCTCCAATAACTACCATCTTCTAAATTACCTAGACCTTTTATGTGAAGATTATTATAGATCATATTCAACTCGTCTTTTGTAGGCAGTCGCCACTCATCACCATTTTTTTTGCAGGCGATTACCGCCTCATCCCATTTAAGCCAACCCAGGTCTTCCGTTTGAGTAGTCAATCCATTTTGCCCATTTGAATCAATATGAAAAATCATGCTTCCATCAGGCAGAATATCACCAATATTATAGCTGCTGATAATTTTTGTTTCAGGCCTTAAAGGTGCAGGGCTAATAACTTGTGTTTTTACTTGCCATGTACCGTTATCATAAAGTTCGACCTTGGTTCCTCCATTTAAAGTTCCTTCACCCACTTTATTCTTTTTAACATCACATTGCATCAGCAATAATGATAGGATTATTAATCCCACTCCCTTAATAAATGCTTTCTGATTTTCATTTGTCCTTTCAAGCAAATGCTCACTATGGTTATCCCCGGAGGGAGCAATAATGTACTTCCTGGCATTCCCGGATTTAATAATTGATCTTCTTATTCGTCTAAAAAATTGGAACATGAAGTGAAGATAAGTGGAATTTTGAATTTGATCAATTGATCATTTGGGGGGTAAAGGTATGACTTCATTTAATTTATTAGCCACAAAAAAAGCCTCAGGTCTTCTCGACTTGAGGCTTTTTTTCAGCGGTCCGGACGGGAATACATAAGACCCGGATCGACCGCATCAGCGTATTATTTAAAAGGCATAAAAGTGTAATGCCGATTCCTTCACCAGGTAAACCCCTTTCTGACGAAAGTCAAACTCAAATTCAAAGTTTTCCTTTTTACTAAGAGATAAGGCCTTGATAAGTTCGCCATTAGAGAGGTCAAATATGCGGAGGCCAAATAGACCTTTGTCGATCTTGTCGGAAACGAACCATTTGTTTTGGAAGAAGGCAGCTGATTCATTACGCTCTTTCTCTGGCATGAGTCGTGAAACATAATCTCCACCAACAGCTGCAGCACCGGCCTTGTTATAGACCCCCATAGCCCATGCATTGTTCCAGTATTGGTCAGGGTCAATCAGGCCGCTTTCGTAAAGCTCGTAATTGAGTTGGCGGAGTTCATCATCGAAGATGAAACCTGCGGCTATGCCACCAACTACCAAAAGTGCCTTTTTCCAGTTAAAGGTATTAGGAGCTTCTACATATTTTTGAACTTCGATGTTCCCCTCTTTGTCCATCACCCAAAGATTGCGAGTTCCGATCAACGCAAATTTGTCGCCTACCGCTTTCAAACCAACCGGCTGGTCCAGTTGGTCTTTCTTGTAGTCGAATTTCACTGTTTCAACAACCGTTTTTTGAGTTCCATCCTCCAGGTTTATCCATCTCAAAGTCGAAGAAGTCGTATCCATATACATAGCAGCTCCTGCTTCCTTGTTCACGGACAGCAGTGGACTTTTAGTAACTGGCCAACCAAGTATAACTTCCCCGGTTGAGATTTCAATTAGAGCCAACTCGTTATCACTGAGAACAAGCAAACGATCACCGATTTGTTCAACTCTGTCGATGGTCTTTCCTGAAATTGGAAGACCTTTAGGCCATGTCTTTTCATAATCGGCGTTTAACCAGTGTAGTTTCATGAACGTAGGTTCTGGATTAACTGAAACAACACCTGTCGGCTTTGGTGAATGAGTCGTAACCAGGTAGGCATCCTTGCGGAAAAAGACTTTACCTAATCGCTGGTCAAATTCGGGAAGTTCAATGCCTTGCGCCTTTCCATCAGCAATTGAAACAAAATCAAAGGACTTGGAATCCCGAATGAAAATATCGTCCTCTCGAGTGGTAATACTATATCCACTTTGGACAGGAACAGGAGACTCCCATGCCGATTCGCCACTTTCAAAATTGACAGCCATCAGATCGTAGCGATCTGCATTTCTAGTGATGTGGTAAAAATTGGGATCATCTGTGCGTAAAAAATCTTTGCCACTGATCATAGCTACATGCTGCATTTCCCGGGCATTCTTTTGCCAGTTGACTGCACCAGTTTTCCTGTCGAGGGAAAAAATATCTTTGGCAAAATGGATGACTAAATGGTCCTTATTCACTAGGAATCTTTTTAGTTTTGGCCTTGCCATTTTTTTCATCTTAACTGGGTTGGCAATTTTCCAGGCCCAGTTATCTGCTCCAAATTCTGCTAATCCTAACACCCAATTTCCACCATCTTTACCATTAACAAGGATCATCTGTTGATCAAACAAGGCACTTCGTAAGATCATTTCATCCATTTCAAAATTATCAGAATCGAAATAGACTTGGCCACTGATTGGGTTAAACAAGACATTGCGTTTTCCGGGTTTACTCGTTTTCATATTGCTTAACCAGCCATAAGGATAAGCTTCAGACAAGATTACAGATTCCGGTTTAAGTCCTGGGGCTTCAATTTCCCAAAGCATTTCTTTTTTGATACAATCAAACGCTTTTATTTGGTTATCCACGAAAACATAATAAATGCTTGTTTTGGGCTTGTAGAACGACCACTCTACCTTTTCGTTAAAGTCTTGACTCCAGGTTGGTGAATCCTGGGCAGTAGCATTAAAAGCTGTAACAGTGAAAACAATAAGAACTAAAACCAATAAATGTGAAAGGGAATTCATAAAATATTACAGATTAAGAAGACAAAATGTCGTATGCATTTCACCAGTTTAATGGAAATTTGTAGGAACTATTAGTTTAGTAAACTGATCAGAATCATTGCAAGGGATGAAAA
>JBCCHF010000041.1:0-60170 GCA_039028895.1 Bacteroidota bacterium
AAAATTCTGGGCTTACACATTATAAATGCCAGTCAATATATCCGTTTGAAAAGTTAGTATTGTGGGTTAAATATTGTATATTTAAGATATGAACCCATTAAAATTGCTACTACCTTAACGATAGTGTCATATTTTTGGGTTCTCCGAATTTCAACCACAAATCCTTTTCTTTCTACCATCAAATCACTTTGTGACTTAACCAATTTTTGTTCGTCACAAAGTGACAATAAAATCATTCTGGCTACCAGGAATTATCCTGACAAAAACAGAATGATATATGACGTATTGGTAACCCAACTCTCACATTAAGGTTTGTTTCGGATTAATTCAAAAACGTATTACCTGCTATGATCCGCAAAGTCTACTTTTTGTTGATACTGTCCCTGGTCTTTTTTAATGCAAATGCACAGAACATTGGTATTGGCACATCTGCACCGGATTACTCGCTTGACATAAATGGAAATCTGGGAATCAACGATTTCATTTACCATAACGATGACGGAAGTGATACCTGGATCGGTTTTCCAACTGACAATTCAATCGAAATTGTAGTTGGCAACCAACGTCTTATCCTGTCTAATGATGCAACCAAAGAGCTTCGTTTCAATCCTGACAATAATGACTATAATGTTATTATCGTGGCAGATGGCATTGAGCACCTGTTTAACGCCGATACTGAAGACGGCCGGATAGGCATTGGAACTGCAGAACCACAATATCTTCTGGATGTTAACGGGAGCATGAGTGTTGCTGATTATATTTTTCACAGAGATGATTCTGACTCCTATTTTGGTTTCCTCGGCGATAATGTTTTGGATTTCAGACTTAATAGCTACCGCATTCTGCGACTTGAAGGAAATACCAATGCTGCCATCATTAACCCGGATGCAACTCAGGCTGACTTTATTATAGTTGCAGATGGTATTGAACACTTATTTTATGCCAACACCACTGACAAATATGTAGGTATCGGCACTTCTGAACCTGAACATTTACTCGATGTAAATGGTAATTTCAGAGTCATTGGTGACCAGATAGAACACTTAATATATGCAGATGCTATTCTCGGCCGAGTAGGTATTGGAACCGATATGCCCTCTATGGCCCTGGAAGTTGTGGGCGGAGCAAAAGTTGATGAATTGATTGTTGGCTCTTCTGTGGGAACAGCTTTCAAAGGATTACAAAGCGGTGAAACCGTAGTCACAACAAATAGTCTTACAGGAGAATCTGTTTTAACTTCCATCTCTTTCCCAAATGGTGGTTTCGACAACACTCCAACTTTAATTGCAACTGCAGTAAACTTGAATGGCCCGAATGGATTAACCTTTGCTGTAACTGTTACCTCAATTACATCAACAGGGGCTGTCCTCAATATAGATAAAGTCACCAATGATCAAGGTTGGACCGATGACATTAAAATAAATTGGCTTGCATGGGAATAACTCTGTTTGGCAAACATATTATCACATTTTTAACGCAGTATCTCTGTAAATTACTTGCAGGGATTTTGCTGTTTTTGGTGATAGCTACAACAGATTTAAGTGCTCAGTGGGGGCAAGACCTGTTTATCCAGGGAAGTCTCTTTATCGAGCCTGGGGCAGGGTTGTTTATCCAAGGGAACGTTTCTATCGAAACCGCTGATGGAGAATTATCCCATATGGGAGTAATGGAAATGGAAGGTAATCTTTCTAAAGACAGTAACAGCAAATTTATCTCCTCTTTGAATAGCCTTATTGTTTTTCGAAACGACTCCTATAATTCTTCAAATGTTCAATGGATAGAAGGCGACTTCACGGGTACTAATGCTTTTGGCAGACTGGAAATTGATAATCACTCTGCTGAGCCTGGCTTGCATCTTGCGACTCATGATATTGAGATCAGGCAACAGGTTGACTTTAAAGTTGGCAACCTGGTTACAGTTCCTCCTCCTGGCGAAGGTTTCACACCTGTTTTTAACAAATTGATTGTATCAAGGAATGAGCCGGGAACTTTTACAGGTGATCTTATCAACAATTTCATCGAAGGTCGATTGCGTCAGAATATTCGGGATAACCGAACGTATTATTTACCAATTGGGCCCATTGCCAGTAACATTGGTAGTCAACCTCTTGAACTCACCTACTACTCAGGGCCTAATACTTACCTGGAACTCGAGTTTACGGAGGGTGCGTTTACAACTCCCGGGGTAACAGCTACCTGTGATGTAGGGTCTCCTCCAGGCAATATTGGAACACCCGATGGTATCACCGACCAGGTAATGATTGATTGTGTTGCCGGAGGTAAATGGGAAGTTACTACCAACGCTACAAATGTACTTTACGATATTAACTTGTTCCCAAGTCCAACCCTGCTTGCGCAATGCAATTCCGCATTGCACTGGCTGGCAAAGGATAGCAACTTGCTGAGTAATTGTCCAATAACAGGGTATAGTGCAGAAGGACTGACCAGCTTTTCTTTCTTTGATATCCCTTCAGTAGTAGACCCATCAAGCAGCGTGATTTTACCAATAGAGTTAATTGAATTTACAGCTAAGGGTCTTAATGATTATATTGAATTGAATTGGCTTACTGCATCCGAAGTTAACAGCGATGGCTTCGAAATTGAAAAAAGCCTCGATGGCAGTACCTTTGAACGAATAGGATGGGTCGCCGCACAGGGCAATACTTCCTTACTATCTTCATATGCTTTTCAGGATATAAACGTCCAGAAAAATAAGGTGTATTACTATCGTTTGAAAATGATCGACCTTGACGGACATTTCGAATATTCAGAAGTCCGAACAGCATTACTCGAAGCCTCAAACCAGGTAACTGATGCCAGGGTTTACCCGAATCCAATTAATCCTGACACACATCGTCTAAACTATACTGCCTTATTAAGCGGGGATATTACAATCTCTCTTTTTAATGCACTCGGTGCCGAAGTATTCACAAGGTTTGACCATGTGACTGAAGGGTTCAACACGTTGGAACTGCAGGGTGTTTCAAGCGGCGTATACCATATTGTACTCCAAGACGAAGTCTATACCAGGCGGGGTACTGTAGTAGTAAGCTACTAGCCTTTCCCATTATTTAATTGAAATTCTCGTATTTTGAATTGTCTTTCATCAAAAGGCCATCCAACCAAATACCCCATTTGCGTTAGCTCATAATTGGTTGCGATTCCGTTCATTTGTAGAAACGAACAGCAAATATGCCTTCAGAAAAC
The DNA here is from genome assembly GCA_039028895.1 of Bacteroidota bacterium. Classification (GTDB taxonomy): domain Bacteria; phylum Bacteroidota; class Bacteroidia; order Chitinophagales; family Saprospiraceae; genus JAHDCJ01. The sequence continues at coordinate 3,208 of JBCCHF010000041.1, forward strand.
ATCCACGTAGCCATCGTTGAAGACGATAATGATATCAGGGAAACGCTTGCCCTCATTATTAATGGTACTCCTGGTTTCACTTGTAAACTGGTGTACAGCGACTGCGAAAGCGCAATAGCTGACCTGCCTAACCAATATGCGAGAGTAGTCTTAATGGATATCCAGTTACCTGGAAAATCTGGAATCGAAGGAGTACGCATCCTTAAACCTAAACTCAATGAGGTAGATTTTGTCATGTTATCTATTCAACAAGATGACGAATCCATTTTCAATGCGATTAAAGCTGGTGCTTCAGGGTACCTGGTCAAAGACACCCCTCCGGCAGAATTACTCCGGGCGATCACAGAAGTATGCCAGGGAGGAGCACCTATGAGTGCCAATATTGCCCGGAAAGTCATCCAGTCTTTTCATGCCTCAACAGTAGCTCCCAGCCCACTGTCTGAGCGGGAAACTGAGATTCTGAAATTCCTTTGTGAGGGTCAAAATTACCGCACCATTGCTGAAAAGCTCTTTGTTAGTCCACACACCGTTCGCACCCACATCAAAAATATTTATAAAAAGCTTCATGTTTCTTCCCGTGCGGAGGCTGTACGAAAGGCTGTTGATGACAGATTAGTTTAAATCTCTCTTCACCATTTTAGGGTATCACCTTCACTAATGTGCCAATTCAAATTACCTCATTTGGGTGATGGTCCGCTCGGTTTCTCCCCCATACCTTTGTCCTGACAACATTCCGGAAACGGGAAATATTCCTTATCGGAAAATTTATAACCTCAAATAATTATCAGGATGAAAACTTTAAAAAATCTTACAGGAATCTTATTTGCTGCCATTTTCATAATGGCATTTACAACAACTAGTTATGCTGGCGATGCAACAGCTTCAGCTACAGCAAATGGCGGAGAACAATGCGGATGTATTTCTTCCGTAAAAACTGGTGCAGGTGCTTTAACCATTAAAAGTATCACAGTGACTGACCTATATGGCAAAGAAACGGTATTGAAACCATCAGAATATACAATTGAAGGTAACGGCTCAACTTCACCTACAATCAAATTTCACAATCCACTAGCAGAAAATTCTCACGTGTATGTGGAGATGACGACGAGTCGTACAGGTGATCATGGCTATATGAAAATGACTTTGAAGAAACCTACCTCAACAAGAAACGGCATAAAGTGCAACTGTTAATGTAAAGGAGCGAGCACCCTTCCCGTTCAACCAAAAAAATATTAGACATGAAACTATTAACAACATGCCTCATGGTGACCTTCATGATGATTTTCAGTATTGAATCCTGGGGCCAAAGAGCAAAAAAACACTACCCTCCTTGTAACTATGAACGTAACCAGGAAATTGGTACCTGGAAAATCATAAGTGACGGAAAAGTAATCAACAAAGGTGTACTCAACTTCGGTGATGAAGACAAACTAGACGATGACCTTTGGGATGAATGTGAAAATGACAGACTTTGGTTTGAGCCCTGTGATTTTGAAACCGCAGACCGTTTTATTGACCAATTTTACAGCTATAAGTTTGACAGAGTAACTATTGTTTTCGATGTCGCAGTAACAGTTACACCACCTGACCCCGATGCATTCATTGGGGTAGTTAAACACAAATTCAGGTTTGATAATGCAGAGAAACAATACCAATACTTGTCAACAGAAGGATGTGAGGAATGAGATATTCATTCCTATGAAATAAATCAAAAAGCATGAAAGTCATTCACTTATTCATCGCAGCAGCAATCATATTATCCTTTGGATTTTCGGAATACTCCAATAATACTGGAAATCCAATGGGAGCAGCAGTTAATTATGCCATTACCGGAACTTGGACCATTGAATTTGAAGGGAATATATTGTCATCTGGACAGCTTGACTTTTTTGATGACGATCTGAGGGATAATCCTTTGTGGACTCAAAAAGACGGCCAACCTGAGTTAAACGCATGTGATCCAAAAAAAATGGAATTTTTCCTTGAAACTAATGTTGACCTTGCATTTCTCGACAAAAGTTCACAAAAAAGAAAAGTACTTGAATGCCTCCTGGAATTGGAAGACCGAAACGATAAGCTTCTTGATAAAACTATCACACACTTGGCAACATATAGTCTATCGGAAGAAGGAGAAGCAGGATTTGGCTCAATTAGTATTGAAGGCTGTGATTGATAAACAAAATCCTATGAAAATAGCATCCGCATTAGCGGACTACACAACATAGGGATCAGGAAAATTTCAGCCGATGGCAAAGAAATGCTTAGAGGAGACTTAAACCCTAACAATGAAGATGAACGAGAAGATGTTAGCGAAATAATTTTTAATACAGATACGGATCCAATACTAAAGATTGATCCGGTTAGCATAACGATGATAAAATTCGGGGCAACCCTCGAAACAACCCGCAAGCATGGGATGCGACAACTATAAGCACCCCTCCTACAACCTATTGTTAATCAAATTATTGCGAAATGATCCATTGGAAAACATTACACATGGACAGCCATTCGCAACTCCAAAATCAACTTAAATCATGAAAAAGTTAAGTCTTTTATTCTGCCTGCTCATTCTATTCTGCGCTCCCGAAATTTCTAATGCGCAGAAATTCAACATTTTCAAAAATGCAAAAAACAAGGCCGAAAATGAAGTCAATAAAAAAGTAGACAAAACCATTGAGGGTGTTTTTAATCCAAAGAAAAAAAAGAAGGAAAAGGAAACACCAACTCCCACAGAAACCCCGGCAGATGCTCCGGCAAATACAAATCCGCCGGAAAGTCCCAATTCAAACTCAGATTCAAACTCAAACTCAGGTAATGAGGATGTAAAAGGCAATATAGAACCAGCACCAGAATTGACTGCCGTAAAAAGCGATTTCGTAGCCGGGGATAAGATAATTTTCGAGGATGATCAGGCGTATGAACAAATGGGAGAATTTCCTTCAAAATGGGATCTTGACTATGGCACAATTGAGAATGCGCAATTTGATGGTCAAAATGTAATTGCCTTTGCTTCAACAGGAAAGATAATGCCCCTGATGACAAAGGAAACTTATTTAACTGAGGTCTTCACCATTGAGTTTGACTGTTACTTCCATCGTGTCGGCAATGAGGGTTATACCATCCATTTTGACAAGATCTCTTCAATAAGGGTCAATTACAATAATGCCCATTTCAAAGGCAGTATGTCAAAAGCCAATTCAGTAGGCCTTGAGGCCGGATGGCGGCACGTATCCTTGTCTTTCAATCAAAGAGCACTAAAGGTGTATCTCAATGGAGAAAGGGTACTTAACATCCCCAACCTTAAGGAAAAACCTACCAAACTTTTGATCAGTGCTCTTAGCCATAGTGCTTCTAAAGGCAAGCCGGCAATGATTAAAAATATACGGATAGCAGAAGGTGGTGTAAAACTCTACGACAGACTCATGTCTGAAGGCAAAATCATCACCTCCGATATTCATTTCGATTATAACAAAGCTACTTTAAAGCCGACATCTTTAAAAGAGATTCGAAAAATTGTCGACCTAATGGCAGAACATCCTAATCTGAAGATCAGTATTGAAGGGCATACCGATAGTGATGGATCCGAAACCTCCAACCAAACACTATCTGAGGAAAGAGCCGAAGCCGTCCGTATCGCAATGATCAATTTCGGAATAGCAGGCGAAAGACTTACTTCGAAGGGTCTCGGAGAATCCAACCCGATTGACTCCAATGAAACCCACGAGGGCAAAGCCAGGAACAGGCGGGTTGAATTCGTTTTAATAAGGTAAAACTTTGAATATCACGGCAGAATAGTGATTACCAATAGGTTCGGGGTCCGGCGACAAAAGAGTTGCCGGACACCCGTCATATTCAGGTATATTGTAAAAAAATTAAGAAAAACCTCAAAATCATGACCTCCAAAAGTATCACAATCATTTTTGCTGCTCTCCTGCTTATGTTTTGCAGTAGTGACCTCTTAGCACAACAGATTCAATCCATTTCCAATGGAGTTACAGCGTACAGGCCAGTCGTAAAAAACGGGAGAATCCTCTGGTTTGAAACCAATGGTGGTAGCCATATTTCCAATTTCACAAACAAGGTTTACGTTCATGACGGACAGGAGAATAAACTGATCACTGAAGCAGCAAATTGCATCGTTACCGGGTGGCCGGATTTGGACGATCAGGGTAATGTCGCCTATGTTAAAATTGTCAATAATCAACACCAGGTGTTCCTGTACGATGGTTCAAATCATCTTCAGATTACCAATAACTCCGATATTCCAGGTTCTTCGATCAATATGGGAATGGCTAATGCCGAATTCACCACTGCCTATCCCCGCATTTTTAACAAAAATATTGTATTCAAGGATATTAGCGGAAATGTCTACATCTATGAAAGAGGCTATCAGAAAGTCAGAAAATTAAATCTCAATGATGATCAAACGGCTAATTACTACGATGGTAATAACAGCATAGCTGTGCCACTGGGTGCCCATCTCAAGTATTTTGAGTACCAGGGTAATTATATAACCTGGATCCATGAAAAAAGGATAGATGAAACAAAATCTGAAATCACAGTATTCCAGGCTGATGAATTACTCGATTGGAAAGTTAAAAAAGTCCATACATTCACTGCCTGGTGTCCAGGGGGAGAAGCCAGCGTAGTTGGAAGAATATTTGATCCCTTTTTTATGGCCTGTGGAGAAGAGATTGCCTGGCAATATTATCCTGCTTCCGGCGTATTGAGAGATAACTTTTCCTACGACAATATTCCTGACGACAACTTTAATCAATATCGGACAGACGGTCATAAATCTGTGATCATCCAGCACTTTGATGGCAATAATGTCACCACAATCACAGAGAATGTTTTTGTCAAACCTCAAAGTATGCGCATTCAGGGTGGTGCAATTGTTTGGGCCCAGATAGATAAAGTAAAAAACGGCAAAAAAACAATAGACTATGAGCGGGTTTTTAGATCTAACGGCAGCACCCCATTCCAGGTAGCCAGCTATACTGAACATCCACCTAAAGGACAAGCCGGCAGTACCAGGTGGAACAATATTATTGATGTGAAAATATGGGGTGGAGAAGTCTTTTGGGTAATGGACCAGGTCAAATGCACCCATATGTTCCAGGATTATTGCTCATGGATCGCCACAGAAAAGGTAGGTATTTTCAAGGCAACTTCAGGGAGTAATTCACCAATAATCACCCTTGATAATCACACTTTTGGAGGTGGAGGCGAACTGGATAATGGTTTATATGCTTTTATGACTGGAGGACTAACTGCTATCAGGGATATAAAAGCTATCCAGTTAATGGATGATGATGCGCGCACCCAGGCAATCGTCCAGCTTGTCGATCATAAATCACCAAAAGTAAAACAACTAAAAAAAGATAAACCCTTTAAAGCCATCAGCGATGTTTTCAGTTTGTACTCGAAAACGATCTCTTCATTCTGCGGAACTGGTGAGACAGGAACCCCGGTCGATATTCTTTCCATGACCTTTGAAGTCGAGGCAAATGGTGTAAAGGCTGAGTTGAGTGATATCAAGAAGATCAACTTATACCATGACACTAATAAGAACCAGAAAATTGATCCTGGAAAAGATAAATTGATTGGATCAACAGAGGACATCTCCTCTTCCCTGAAATTTGAATTTGAAGGTAAAAATGCTTTGTCACTGCCCGCTAAAGACTTTAAATTCTTCATTGTAGAGATGGAATTGAAGGAGGTAACCGAGGTTTGCCCATGTAATGAATATGGTGTATCCCTGTATGCCTCAGCGATTGAACTAGATTCTGGTGATAGTGCACCTCAGTTGACGGGGTCTACGACAGGCATTCTCAAGTTTCCAAAAGCCAAAATTGAAGAATACTGGGGTGACGAACAAGCCTCTTTACCTAACACGGAATTAAAAGAAAAACTCGGAGTGTTCATCAAAGATTTCCCTGAAAAGTGCGGCATGGCGCATTTCAAAATAGTCAATAAATTCCAGGGAGATAATGCCCAGATTATTGATCCTGAGGGTCAAAAAGATGAGGAATTCATTTTTGATTTTGACCGTATCGATAACGATGTCAAAGCCGAAGTAGGGATGATACTCGGTGAGCGGGAAGGGCTATATAATGTTGAATTCACAGTAGCTTCTGAAGATCAATTCCTTTGCGAAAAACCTCGGTACATTTTCCGTGAGCATGCAGGCACCTTAACTTTGCAACTTCTGGACATTAATGATCCCTCTTTTTACGAGGCCACAGCAGATAATAGCCATCCGGACTACAGCTCATGGCAGGTCAAGGTCAAAGATGATATAGCCAGTCTTTCGGACGGTGGAGAAGGTCGGGCAGCTGCCTTAACTGATGGGTGTAGTAGTCTCCTGGTCAGAGTGAGACTCCAGGGTTTTCACGAAGTCCCTCCAGGAGAAGTTGAGATCAGTATTTCAGGAGGTTCACCAATGGGTTTCCTAACCCAGGCTGCTGGCACTACCTTACCTCCTGAAAATGGGGCAGAAACCTTGTCTACACCTTGGGTGGAAACAGATGGAGGAATAATGGCTTTCGCTTTATACACACCACCACTGAACTTTGAAGATGAAAATGCGACTGACCGCAATATCACTTTTACAGCCAGCTATCAACTGCCAGAGGCACCAGAACCTATTAGCGATGAAAAATTTGTAGGTCTATTCCGTCCCCCTATCCTGTTTGTTCATGGCATGTGGTCGAGCCCTGACACCTGGGGACCGAACTATATGAGCGAGGATCCCAGGTACCGTAAATACCTCGCCGATTACGCAGAATTATCTGCCCATGATTTCTCTGAAAATGGTCTGGTCATAAAAGAACGAATTGGTGGAATTCTGGAAGAGTTAAGAGGCAATGGAATGGCAGCTACCAAAGTTAGTGTCGTAAGTCACAGTATGGGTGGCCTCATAACCAGGCAATACATTGCTGACGGAAACGGCAGTTCATACCGGAGACAAGATAATTTTGGGCAGGGAGATATTTACAAGTTTATTACCATGGGTACACCTCATTTCGGGTCACCGGTGGCATGGCTTGTCAAATCTTTACGCGATCATAATACCATTGGTGCCGTTTTTCAGGATGTTGCAGACTATTTCGGCACAGATATCACATCAGGCGCTGTAGATGCGATGTGCCCAGGAAGCCAGCAGTTATATAACCTTGGGATTACACATGTACCGAGTCATACAATTAGGGCCTGGTATTTTGACGCTCATGCAGAAGATATTACCTGGGAGACTGTAGCCAGCCTTTTTGAAGAATTGTTTGGCTACACTGAAGATCAGTTGGCGAGTCCAAACGGCATGAATCCAAAATTCAGCTATGGACTCCTGATCACAGCCTTACAGTTCCTTGGACAATTGACTGTTGAAACGGGCATACAGGAGTTATACAGTTCTGACAAACACGATCTTCTGGTTACCAAATATCAACAGGCTGGTGGTATCGCGCAAGGTGCAAATTTTGTATTTGACAATACGCTCCATTCCAAACCAGGGATAAATACTGCTCCTGTGATAGAAACAGAGACCAATAGTCCTGAGATTGCAGCACACGTGTTTTGGCTAATAGAGCAAAATGTTGATAATATTAGCCTGTTTAACAGTTATTTGCCTAGGCCAAGAGTTCAGGATGACCTGATGAATTGTGGGCATTATTAATTTGAAAATAAAAAAGGACTTACCAAAAAACGGTAAGTCCTTTTCTATTTCTCAGGTTAACGAATTATTCAGCTTTTCCGCCCTGGAGGTCGTCTTGGAGTTTGTATAACTCATCCCATTTACCATCTCTGGCGAGGGCAGCCTGCTGCGCCCATGTACCGGGATCGTGAATCCGATAACGAGGACCGGCGGCATCGAGAATACCTTGAAGGCGGTCGACAGCAGCATCAGCGAGGTCAGCCCAGGAGTTGATACCATCAGCTTTCAACAGGTCGGCTATTTTTGGTCCGATACCTTCAATAATCTTTAAGTCGTTTTCTTTAATTCCTTTAGGCAAAGCAGCTGCTACAGGGTTCTCTACGCCTGCCACCATATCTCCTAAACCTTTGGTTTCTTCTTTTTTCTTTTTCTTTTTCTTGAGGCCTTTTGGCTTTTCTCCACGTGCCTCTGCGAGTTCTGTGGCCAATGCTGAAACAAAGAAGGAAGACTCTTCTGTGGCATTTTCCATATCGGCCTCGAGGGTTTCCAATTCTTTCTTGGTTGAGAATAAATCAGCATATAACTGCCCCTTTTCGTTTTCGAGTTGGCGTTTTCTGACTTTTAATTCATCAGACTCTTCCGTCAATGCTTTGAGATCAGCCTCTGTTACGGTCAGTTTTTCCTTAAGCTCGGCGTAGTCTTTTTTGAGCGTGTCATGCTCACCACGCAATTTTGCAAGTTCTTTGCTTAGAATACTGGCTCTTCTACCCCAGATCAACCAGCCCAATATCAAGCCCAGAATAAAAGATACAAGAGCAACGCCCATGATAAACATGCTAGGCTCGCTCATAAATTTATCGAAGAAGTTCATAATGTGTGATTTTTTGTTTAGTTGAGTTATAATTTGGTTGAATGCACTCTAAAGGGGTTCTAATCCCATTAAACTTAGTTGATCTGCATGTTAACACGGCGGTTTTTGGCCATGTTGGCTTCATTGTCATTTGGAGCTACAGGTTCACTTTCTCCTTTAGTTTCGGTATTTATCCTTGTGCGTTCCACTTTATGGGTTCTCATAAAATAGTCACGAACAGATTTTGCCCTGTCAAGTCCAAGCTTGATGTTATGAGCATTGGTCCCGTCGCTATCAGTATGACCGATAATGGTTAGGGCCTGACCAGGATGATCTGCAAGGTAATTGCTTACAGAATCTGCATAAAGTACAAAGTTGGGCACCGGCTTAAAAACTGCGGAGTTTTTGGCAAAACTTACATCAGAGAATGTCATGTTTTTAAATTCGAACTTGGCTTCAACCAGTTCTTCTTCCCCTGGTTCGGTTTCACCTTCCGGATCACCTTCTGCATTATTGGCATCTTCTTCTGCTTTTTTCTCAGCAGCAAGAGCGGCCAATTCTTCCGGTGTTGGTCCTGAAGTGCCGTTGAAACCAAGTGGTTTGCCAAGGCTTGCCCCTTCGGAGAGCGGATCACTGTCAATATTCAGCATATCCGAACTTACCCCTCTTTGCACAAGTAACTCTCTGATGAAATTGGCTCGTGCCAGGCCAGCAGTTTCGTAAATGCCTTTTACCTTTTCTGTGGGCAGGTAATTACCAGAAACTTTAACCTTCGTTCCAGGATTAGCCTTGAGGTAGCCCGCAAGGGTATCAAGAAAAGCCTTATTGTTATCAGTCAGATCGGCTTCTACCTGAGAGGGATCAAACTTGAAATGATCATAACCATAGATCACAGGTTTATCGTCGATATTGACGACCAGAGTGTTGGCGAGTAACGAATCGAGATTGGCAACTTCTTCATCGGCAACCTGCCCGCATTGATTCATAATCTTGCAGGTATAGTGATGCCTCGCCCAAAGCGACCAACCCGCGAATGCTACACAGGTTAGTATAATAAAAAAGGTTCGCATAGTATGTGGTTTAGTATTTAACTAAATATAGGAAAATTAACAGTTTCGAGCAAAATTGTATAGTAATCCTTTTTCAGGATTTTTGATTTCAACCAACAATAAAATGCCATAGTTTGTGTGTCTTCCTGTTCTTCAGGAGGTAAGATCATGTTAGCCGTTAGCCTTGAGAAGAAATTATCTTCAGTCAATTCTTCCGGATCAGTAATATACAATTTGACAAATTTCAGGAATCGTTTTACACGCCTGTACAAAGGTAATTCAAAAAGAACAGCATAATAACGCTCAATGCTTCTAATCCGGTTAAGCGTGATCTCAATATTACCCAATTCGTATTGGGTCAGCATCTCTATTATGTGGCGTTTGAGCATCCACTCTTTCCCCATTTGCTTTTCACACCATTTATCTTTTTGAAGACTGATTAACAGCTCATTAGTCTTTTCAAAATGCTTTTTATTAAAATAATACACGGCCAGGTTCAGAGACAGGTTGAGACTGTCTTTTACATTGGTTTTCAAACCTTCGCTATAGAAGGCATCGTAAAGTTGAATCGCTTGATCTACATTGCCTTCATAATTGTAAACTGCGGCTAAAAGCATAATATATTTCGGATAAAAATCCTTTTTGTGGATCCCATTAAAAGCTTCTAGTTCTTGTTCAAAAGTCTCAAGGTATTTCCTGGTTTCACTAAACTTCCTGTTGCGATACAGCACATGTGCAATCATATACAAGAGGCTCAATTTATAAAAGTGATTATGGACGGTAAAGGCCGTTTGTTTTATCGCTTTGTATTGGTCAATAATGTAAGGCTCAAAGGCGAAAAAGTCCTTTCTGGCCAGGTAAACGGTACGTGTAATTGCGAGTACCATGTACAATAATTTTGGTCTTTCAAGAATGGTTTCCTGAATCCCAAAAGCCTTAAAAGTATGCCTTATGGTCGCTGCAATTTCAAGCTGCTGGCCTTTTTGTTTTTGCTGCAAGAGTGCTTGTCGGATCAATCCAAACGCAATGGATGCATTATCTTCTTCCGTCGCTTTTTGTCTTGCGATTCTGAGTTGTTCAACCACATCCGAAATGTCGATTTCAGGTGTCAAAAAAGCGAATTCTATTCTTAACAAATAAATGTTGACCAGTAGACCAAACTGCTCAGCCTCTTTGGCTTTTTTCTCGGCTTTCCGCAAATAATACAAGGCTTGTTCAGGGCGATTTTGCCTGAAAAGATACCTGGTCAATGAAATCTGCCCCATCAATCCAGCTGCAGCAGTTGGATCATTATCCATTTGCTTAAGGACGAGAAAATCGGTGAGATGCTTTAAAAGTCGCCTCCGCAATGCATAGTAAGCTACAGTGTTGGAAGAGATCGATTTTTCGATTTTGGATTTTCGTGTTTGGCCTTCATCTATTAACAGATATTCGAATAATTCAAGGTCCTTCCGCCCTTGCTTCTTTTTCATCCTGTTGATGAATGTAGAGAATTCTCTTATGCTTTCTTTATCCAGTGTTGAGACGATAGCCTTTAGATGATCCATAAAATCCCATTAACTATTCTTTGCATTTTAAAAGTATGTATTTTTTACCATTAAACATTGTTAATCAGTTATTTATTTTAAAATAAATTCTTTTTAAAAGTCTGAACTTTCTTATTTCTTGATTGCCATCAAAATGGAGTAGGTATAAGTTTGTAATGTAATCGGGCGGAAATCATCTGTCCATTGTTGAACAAAACTTATCAAAATGGAACACAACATTGTTAGTCCAAACACGCCGGCATGGCGATTTCAGGTATGGGCATCATTCATCTTGTCGGCAGCCATGACTCTAGTCGGCATTTATTCCATGGAAATGGGATTCTGGGAAAAAGGATTTTTGTTCATGGGTGTCATTTTCACCATCGGATCTTGTTTTACACTGGCAAAAACTGTTCGCGATGATCACGAATTGGAAAAATTAGCCAACCGCGTAAGCATTGCTAAACAGGAGAAAGCATTAAAGGAATTTGAAAGCTGATCTAACGTCTCTTTCGCCTGGAGTGGGAGAAAAAGTTGTCTTGCTCCAGGCCTCATTTAAAAAATCATCTTATGAAAAATATCGTAGCCATCCCATTAACAGGGGTTGTATTTCTGACCTTAATCGTTTTCGGGATATTACATTGGACCAATTTACCAATGAGTTATTTCTTTGATTGGTTGATCATTGTTGCCTCTTTTTGGTGGTTGCTCTTAATCACTACCGTTCCCTGGAATTTACATTTCAAGGCAAAAGAAGTTATTTCAGATGCTAAAGATTCTGAAGATGCTGGCATTGAAGTCAACACCAAGGACATCAATTTTGCCAAGAAAATATCCAAAATCTATTTGGGTGTTGCCATTCTGCTGCACCTCGCATCAGCAGCTGGTCTTTATTTCATGGCATTGAAAGGTGTAAGTATAATCGGGTACGTAGGCGCAATACTGGCTTTATTGCTAACAGCCCTCAGGCCTTCGGTCAGACTGTATGAATATCTAAGCTACAGATTAGCTCAAATGAAAGGCAGGATAAAATTCCCGCGCGAGGATATCCTTTACGTTAAGAAAGAATTGCAAGAATTGAAGACCAGTTTAAAGGAGTTATTCGCAAAACTCAATGCTGACAATCCAGGCTCATGGCTAAGTAAAAAGGAAGCTGACATCTCGGCCTTGAGACAAGACCTGAGATCGATAAAACTTGAATTCGAATCTTTGAATACTGTTTCTGAGACAAGACATACCGCCTTGATCAAACAAACAGAGAGCAAGATTTCAATGCTTTCTGAAGATGCGCAGTTTCTCAACCAGGTGAGGCATTTACTAAGATTTATCAAAGAAGCGTAGGAGATTGGTAACTAGTTACGCAGGGTCCCTTTCAGGAGACCCCGCTGGGACTTAAGAAGTACAACCAACCAAATTGTCTCAGCGGGGTCTCTCGAAGAGGACCCTGCGTCTTCTATATGAGACCAATTCTTTTATTCAAAAACAATCTCCATTTTGATATTTGCCCGTTCGTACGGTGAAACGAAATCAGGCACTTCCACAAAACCTAGTTTTTCGTAGAGTCGGATGGCCGGTGTTAGTATGGTGTTAGACTCCAGCCAAATGCTGGTGCCTCCAAGTTCTCGGGCTTTATCCACTACAGCCTTTCCCAACTTCCATCCAAGCTTAAGTCCCTGGTATTTTGGAGAAACCGCCATTTTGGATAGCTCATAACTACCATCTGGATTCTTGATGAGTGCACAAGTGCCAACAATTTCTCCATCCACTCGAGCAAAGAATATCTCTCCTCCTTTATCTATGATATAAGCAACCGGATCATTCAGCATCATCAGGTCTTGCTCTTCAACTTTGAAATAGTGCTTAATCCACTCGAGATTCAGTTCAGTGAAATGGTGGGAATATGTCGGCTCAAAGCCAATGATTTCTACGGTTCGTTCCATCTATAATTCAACTACTACTTCATGAATTGGATTATCGTGATCATTAATGGCAAAATATTGAAATACCATGCGTGAGGAATTCGTCTCAACCCTGATTGCACCATGCCAGTCGTCATAACAAAACACATCAAACTCAGCAGGATCTAGTGGATTCTCACCGCATGAATACAACTGATAGCCACTCGAACCACAAATAATATAAGGCACATCAGGATAGTCATTGCGATATAACGCAGAATAAACATGATCATGCCCCGCAATAACCGTAGTTGCGCCAAGCTCAGGAAACCCCCATTGCATGTTTGAAAAATTACCGTGGGTGGCTTCTGAATATGGGGAATGATGGAAATAAACGATTCGGAAAGGTTTGTCAGATTCTGTCAGTTTTGGAATTAACCACTCGGCCTGTTCAGATTCGCAACATTGACTATTCGCAGAGGAAGAACTATTCAATGAAAAGAAATGGACAGGCCCCCACTTAAAATCATAAAACTCTTCATTCCCCGGAAGGGAAAAATAATCTGCATATGGCTGGAAAAGCCGATTAAAATAGTAATCATTATTTCCAATGGAAGGAAAAAACCGATTTAACTCATCATTATTCGCCTGCCCTTCACACACCAGGCCCTGCGGAGCAGAAGGGTTATAAATAAAATCGCAATAAAAATTCCCAATGTTCTCCCTGAAAGAGTTTTCATCGCCCGTTCCGTAATTATTGTCACCTGCCGTGATAATAAATTCCGGATCCCAACTCTTTACAAGGTCGGATACTGCTTCTGCAATTGACCCGCCAACTCCAAAATCTCCTATAACAGCAAAAACCATGGAGTCTACCTCGACATCGACGACTGGAGGAATGTAATCCGGAGGATCACTGTGTGTCTCTTTACAACTTAATACTGCAAGGAAACAAAAGATACTAAGCCAATACTTGATCATCTATAAAGTTTTGAGGTATTCAATAACAGCGGTCCTGTCTGCCTGAGAAAGGTGGTCGCCAAATGTATGTCCAGAATTACTGTACCCCGGAAGGGTTGTATCATAAGTCAGAATATCTGTTTGTCCGGTTTCAACCGAATAATTCCAACCTACTTTGGTATGGTCATAATCTGAAGTATCAAAGCTACGTCGCCAGAAGACAGGTCGTTGGGAGCTGTTCAGCAGATCTTCAATTGTCGGCACAGATCCGTTATGAAGATAAGGAGCAGTTGCCCAAACACCATCCAGAGGAGGTGCAATATAACCATTGCCGACTTCGAGCAATCCGGAGATTTCACCATCGGTGGCAAACCAGCTTGAATTATACCAGTCAACAAAACGATTTGAAGAAAAATTGGTGGTGGTTAAAAAGGAATCTGTACCTATGACTTCCAGATCCACCAGCAAGTTGGGATAGGTTTCTTCTGCGCCATAGGTTCCATGACATTTCGAGCAGTTCAACTCAAATAAAGCTTTTCCTTCTTCTGCGAGGGCAACATCTACAGGGCCATCATAGGTCGGTGGTTCAATTGAACGGATAAAAGCCAGTACATCTGCAAACCTGTTGTCTATTGCTCTTGCTTCAGTCGTATCTGAAAGTGTCAAAAGGCTGGAGGCCATTAGGAATTTTGCGAAGTCGCCCCTACCCACTCCTGCATAAAACATAGCATTTTTCTTTTTAAGCAACCACCAGGCGGGAACATCGGTAGGCGCCATTTCGCTGGTAGGTGGCACAGGTATAAGCGGTGTATCACTCCAAGCGAGATCTACCGGATCGCGATGAGAGGCCAATACAGCACCAAGCATATCTGCGGTGTTAACCCCTCTGACCTCGGTTTGCAAGTGAGGCCCAACCGCTAAAAGGGCCTGTCGGAATGGGGTATAAGCATCCCATTCCTGTGAAGGGTTGCCATGGAACAAGGTCACTGCTGCATCTATCGCGGGGACAAGTGAACTAGCATCTCCCGTAAAGTCGGCCAAGGAATTACCAAGTCCCAAAATGTATTGCCCATTAATCTTCTGAGCATGGCACTGCATACAATTGGCGGATACCACTTTGGCACCATTAGCGTGGTTCACAGCGGTATAATCGTGCGGAATAGTTGCGTTATCACCAGTTCGCTCCAACAGGTTTTCATTATCGTCTCCGAAAACCGTTTTAAATACCAGGTACGGAATACCACTTGATACATAGTCACCATTGACGAGATAATCCCTGCCGGCAGCAGGATCACCTTCTCTTTGCTGTGAGGCCTCAATATGTGTTGTGCCAAAGGGTAATACCGGGCCAGGAGGGGGATCTGGAGGTGGAGGTGGTGGCTCCACTACAGGTTCTTTCGTACAAGCATTTGCCAATAGCATAATGATGGCACCAACAACCAGGAACGAGAAAAAGGGAGACAATCGCATTTTCAAGGTATTAAGTGATCAGGTTGCACTGTAATTTAATAGAAATCAATGATAATAGACGTTGTGGTTTTGTTAATATTAACTTTTATGGTTGCAGTTTGACAACGAAAAAATATGAAGGATAGAAAAAGGCAGAACCTCCTTCATGAAGCTCTGCCTTCCTTTCTTTTATGTCTTGTGATACCTGTTATTCGTCAGATCCCGGTGTGCGTGCAAGTGCATCGTCTGGAAGATTCTTTTCTACAAACTCCATTGCATTAGAACTGAAAATCTTGGTTACGATTTCCTGTGGTGTATAATTATACATCAGTCGTCTGACATCCTGTGCGGAATAGAGGTCAAAAACCGGCCCGGGGTTGTCGAGAAACTTGAGCATATCATACATTAGATCAGGAACATCCTCAGCAGTTGCGTACATAGGAAATGGTGGGATAATATTATCGAAGTTAGTACCGATAGAAATCATGTCCCATGCAAAACGGTTTTGTGTTGTTTCCACTACTTTAAGGATATTAGCCATGATAGCCTGCAGGTAGATCTGTCGTTGTTGGGCTGAGCCAGGAACAGTGTTAGCGATGGCCACGTCTACCTGGTTGCCACAAAGCAGGTTTTTATCCAGGGAAATGCCAATAATTCCTTCAGACTCATAAATATTCATGATATCCTGACGGGAAAGATTGATTGTCCAATGGTTGAGGTAACTGTCCCTGTTTTTGATCTCGTCATCTCTTTTCCTGTAAAGTGGGTCGTCCCAACTCAGGCCGCTAATGCCTACATGACTGGCAACGATAGGGATACGATCACCGACTTTTCTGAAATCGCGCACATATGCATAAAACTGCTTACGCGCTTCAACACTCATCTGAGTAACATCAATCAGGACTCTGCGACCATTGGAATTAGAAAGTGTACTACTAATAACGGCTTGTCCAAGATTAGTAAATCCTTTGTTGATATGTGATGCACTTCCAAATAATTTCTCCTGGTCTTTGTTTAGGGAACGGGCTGAACCACAAATACCATTCGGGAAGTTTGACGCCAACTTGATAAACAATACCGGGTGAGCCATGTACTCCATCGTATTCTCAATCAGAGGTAGTGACCCTTTCAGTCGTAGAATATTATTAAGTACCAGGTTGTGATAGTCTTCTTTTTCTGTCAATCCATTTTCGATAAAAATGGAATTCCCCAACGTATGGCCACCAGTGATGGTAAGAACCACGCCAAGTTGGGAAGGATCATTAATCGTTTCTCTAAGCTTGTCTTTGTTACTGACAATGGAGAATCCATAATTCTCGCCAAAAATATTGTGACTGACAAAGGCTTGCCCTTTCAGATAATTATAAAAACCGATAAAATCGGAGAAATAATCAATATCCTGAACATAGGCAATCGCATCAACTGCCACCATCCCTGAAAGGCACGATAATGTCCCTTTCAACTGAGAAGGCTTGATATATCCTGACTTGAGATAAGGCTTTTCATAAGGTTCATAGCTGAGGCAGGTAAAAGGTGCTTTCGCTTTTACCATAGACTCAAAGTTGGCCTGAGACTGTTTAGCCATATCGGCGTAGGCATCTACGAAATCACGACCGAAGTTGAAACTGCAATCGTGCTCGATATGTTCCCAAACGCTGACTTTTGTAGTATGACGTGAGGTGAAGGCTTTTGTCGCTCCGTAGTTATGGAGATCGACAAACGGGATAAGGTCCTGGCTTTGGCCGCTAAGTGGGAGTAGGAGGATAAAAGCAAGAAAACTTATCCCTTTCGTTAAACGAAAGAGGAAAGTAAATCTCATGATTGTTGGCGTTTATTTTAGGTTTTTAGTAGTTTCTATTTACCTGGTTCAAAAATTATCCAAGGTTCCTTTCCCAAAGTGTGTAGGTTATTTTCTGTCGCTCCCCGAAAGGCCCGACTGTTTTTTAAAAATATAAATTATTTGCCATAATTACTATGCCAAAAGAACTTTAGCGCGAATTATCTTATTTTTTTCCAGTATTCTCAATGAATCACACTAAAAGTCAGGGACTGTATGATGCTTTCAAAAGAAAGTATTCAAAATTACCTTAGTCTATATTTATTTATATACAGTAATGTGACAACCTAAACAAACTACGTGCCACCCTTGAACAACTTAGCAAAAGAGGTGTAAAAATTGGTAATCAAGGTTTAAGACATTCATTTTTTATCCATAAAATGAATTTCTTCTCTTGTAAATAACAGATTTTCTGGCTTATAAATTAAAAAGACCTAATCCTGGTTGCTTTTTGCGAACGTATATTCAGGGAGATTTCGTTCTACAAAACGGATAGCATTTGTACTAAACACCTTTGAAACCAAGGCATCCGGCGAAATTCCGAACATCAGTCTTTTTACCTCGTGCTCTGAAAACACATCGTAAATATCTTCCGGGTTATTAAGGAAATCAACGATGTCTTCCATCAGATCTGGCATTTCTTCTGTATTGGAATACATGGGAACTGGTGACATCATATTATCAAAGTCTGATCCCAGGGCGATAATATCCCATGCAAAACGGTTATCAATTGATTTTACTACAGTAAAAACATTGGCCAGAATTGATTTGAGATAGGCCTTTCGGAATTGTGAAGATCCGGGAATAATATCCTTGATTTCATCTTTTACCAGGTCACCACACATCAGCGATTGGTTCATCGTGATGCCGATAATTCCTTCTGATTCATAAATGGCCAGAATATCCTCCCTTGACAGGTTGACGGAATTGTGATTGAGATAAGTCTTTATTTTCTTCTGTTTCCTGTCTGGGTTGGCGTAGAAACTGTCATCCCAACTCATGCCGCTAATGCCAACATGGCTTGCCACAATAGGAATATTATCGCCATTTTTCCTTGACTCTATTACAAAATCATAATACTGCTGCCTTGACAAAAGGCTCATTTGTGAAACATCAACCAAAATTCGCCGACCAGCATCCTTTGATAATAATTGATGTAAAATGGTGCTTCCCAATTTCGAGAATCCTTTGTTGATATGGGTTTGTCTGGAAAAATGTTCGACCTGTTCGTCTGACCAGGATTGGGCAGAACCACAAAATCCATTTTCAAAATAGCTGGCTGGTGAAATAAAAAGCACCGGGTGAGCCATATACTCATCAGTATTTTCATACAATGGTATGGCCCCTTTCAAGCGCCTGATGTTATTCATCACCAGGTTAACATATTCAATATCTTCTGTCAGGTAATTGTCGATATACAATGAGTGACCCAGGGTATGGCCCCCAGAGATCGTTAAAATAACTCCCAATTCCTGCGGGTTATTCATAACAGATTTCAGCTTTTCCTTACTATCAATTATGGAGAATGAATAGGTCTTTCCGTAATATTGATATTCCGATTTTGATTGTTCTTTCAGGAAGGTGTAAAACTTGATAAAATCGGCAAAATAGTCGATATCCTGCACGAATGCGATAGCATCGAAAGTCAATACCCCTGTCAGACAAGAGAGGGTGCCTTTGAGTTCGTCACGACCCATGTAAGCAGGCTTTAAAAACGGCTTTTCCAGGGGTTCAAAACTAACACAGGTGAATGGCGACCCTGCATCTATCATTGACCTGAAATCAGCTTGAGATTCCTTAGCCATTTCGTTAAAGGCATCTACAATCGTTTTCTGAAAGTTATAACTGCAATCATGTTCGATATGATCCCACACGGATTGGCTTGACGAATGGCGTGAACCAAACGACTTGCTGGCTCCAAAATTGTGAATATCCACAATTTGGGCCTGGCGTTGAGCAAACAGTGTTGAGAAAGAGACTGCAAAGATTATGACAAGAAGAGGGATGTGGAAAATGAAGGATTTCCTCGTTTTCATATCTTTGGGTTTAAGCTTGTAAGTTGTTTTTTTCAGATTCAGGCTTTCCTGAAATCAAAAAATCTCTTATAAAAGTAAAAAATACTTTTGAAATTCCCCAAAGCAAACGTTATGTATAAAAGCCGCTGAGTGGCCTTGTTTACTGGACTTTCATTAACTTTCCAATGCCTGCCAAATACATCAATCCATTTCAAAAAGCTCAGATTCTATTCCTTATGGATGTTACTCTGAAATAATAAGATCAGTAAACTGGAAAGTTTTTCCGTCAAACAATCCAAGGTCAGAAAGTTTTAATCTTGGGATTACCAGTAAGGCCATGAATGAGAGAGTCATAAACGGTGCGCTCAGATTGCTGCCTAATGATTTTGCAAAACGGTCAATCTCGCTATATTTCTGTGCGACTGCATAACCGTCTTCATTAGTCATTATTCCGGCAATTGGTAATGGAAGTACCATTGCTTTTGAGGCGTCTAATGCGCAAATACCTCCCCTGCTTTTGATGATCAAATTAACGGCCCTTGTCAACGATTCATCATCTACTCCTACTGCGATAATATTATGGGAATCATGTCCTACACACGAAGCAATTGCCCCTGATTTAAGACCAAAATTCTTGATAAAAGCCATAGATGGTAGCTTATCACTATACCTGTTAACTACTGTCATTTTAAGGATGTCACGTTCTGGATTTGAAATCAGAAAGCCTTCCTTTTCAGTCGCTTTTTCAATAAGCTCATTGGTGATTAATTCCCCGTCAAGTGCTTCTATTACTCTAATACTTTTGCCATTGGCTAAAACTTCGAAATCAGCCATTTCTTTTGGGGAGGTGTTGAAATTGTTAAGTATTTCAACTTCAACTGGCTGGATAAAGGATTTACCATTTTCAGCCACCAATTTTCCGTCAACGAAAGTTTTTTCAGGAATAAATTGTTCAAGGTCTGAAACGATGATAAAGTCGGCAGGATCGCCTTCACGAAGCAAGCCAATATCAAGGTTATAATGCAATACCGGATTGACACATGCAGCCCTCAAGACTTTAAACAGATCAATACCTTTTGCAATGGCTCTGACCACAAGTTGATTAATATGACCTTCGATCAGGTCATCAGGATGTTTATCATCAGAACAGAACATCATTTCCAAATAATGGACATTCATCAAATCAATAAGCGCTTCAAAGTTTTTGGCTGCAGATCCTTCTCTAACCAATATTTTCATGCCCAATTCCAGCTTTTCTCTGGCTTCCTCGTAAGTAAAACATTCGTGGTCGGTTGATATGCCATGACTTGCATATAGCTTTGCATCTTCGCCGCGCAAGCCTGGTGCATGACCGTCAACCGGTTTCCCATGCTTCCTGGCAATTGCTAATTTTTCCATGACAATCGGATCATTAAAAAGCACACCAGGGTAATTCATCATTTCGGCCAGGTATCTGACCTGCTCCTCTGCGAGCAGTGCGTCGATATCAGCAGCATTGATAGTCGCACCTGCCGTCTCGAAACTGGTAGCAGGTACACAGGAAGGGGCACCAAAATTAAATTTGAAAGGAACCTGGTTGCCATTTTCAATCATGTAGCGGACGCCTTTAACCCCAAGTACATTCCCAATCTCGTGAGGGTCTGAAACCGTACCAACGGTGCCATGTACAACTGCCAGTCTAGCAAATTCTGAAGGCACCAACATCGAACTTTCGATATGGACATGGGCATCAACAAACCCAGGCATTATGAAGCTTGTTTCGGTAACATCAGCCTCCTTGACAGAGACTATCCTCCCATTTTCAATGAGAACCTCTCCTTTGAAAATTTTTTGATTGAAAATATCAACGATCTGACCACGAAGGGTTTTCATACAGACTTTCTTTTCAGGATTTTGCGAAAATTGATCGCTTTAATATAGCCTGAAAAAAGAAAGAATTCAATTAATCGTCGATCGGTAAATTTTTTGTAGCCAACCTGGTATCCGGCAAGTGCTTATGGAAAAAAGCCAGGGCGTTATCGCTGAACAATTTGTTCACAATTTCCTCTGGTGTATACCTAAACATCAGTCGACGTACTTCTTCCTCGCTGAAAAGCGTGAAAATATCTTCAGGCTCTTCCAGGAATTCGTAAATATCATACTTCAATTGGAGGAGTTCGGTAGCATCGCTATACATTCTGATGGCTGGCGCAAAATTGTCGAAATTCGACCCAATGGTAACTATGTCCCATGCTTCTCTTCGATTTACTGTATTGACAACTGTTAAAATGTTTGCCAATATGGCCTTAAGGTAAGTTTTACGTTCCTGTGCAGAACCCAAAATAACCCTTGAGAGCTCTCTTTCTACTCTTCCGCCAAAGAGATAGGTAC
Source organism: Bacteroidota bacterium (assembly GCA_039028895.1). Lineage (GTDB taxonomy): Bacteria > Bacteroidota > Bacteroidia > Chitinophagales > Saprospiraceae > JAHDCJ01. The sequence goes on from JBCCHF010000041.1 coordinate 24,819, forward strand.
CATCGAGCGTAATCCCGATCATGCCTTTTGATTCGAATATCCTGTGAATTTCTTCAGTGGCTAGGTTTGTAGACCAGTTATTCAGCCATGAGTTTTTATTCTTGTTTTTGTGATCAGGGTCATAGTACCTGGTCTTGGACCAACTTTGTCCACTGATACCTACGTGGGAGGCGATAATAGGGATATTCAGGCCCTGATTGCGTTTGGTATCGAGTAGATCATAATAATCACGACGGGCCAGGGCGCTCATTCCGGAAATATCGATCAGGACTCTCCGACCTACACGATCATTCAGTAATTCGTTGGCAATATCAAAACCTAATTGGGTCATACCCATATCGAAGGTCGAATTTTTGTGGGTTTTAACGAGTCCGCTGAACCCTTGACGATAGCCATCCGGAGGTAGAACAGATCCACATAACGCATTATCAAAATAACTGGCCAGGGAGATACTGAAAACCGGTACTAGAAGAAATTCGTCAGTGTTTTCGAGGATTGGCTTAACACCTTTGATCCGGTGTACATTCTCGATCAGCATTGCCTTGAAATCCGGTGACTTATGCAAACCGTTTTCCAGGTAAACAGAATTACTGAGCACATGTCCTCCGCTAATATTCAGGATGACTCCCAATTCATCAGGGTTTTTGTATAGCTCATCAAGAGTCTGTTTACTATCCACAATTTTAAACGAATAGTCTTTCCCCAGGCGTCTATAGGGCTCTTCAGACCGTTGTTGAAGGAAGAAATAGAAGTTGGCAAATTCTTCAAAATAATTGCAATCCTGCCGGAAAGTTGCCTGATCGTCAGGCATGATACCAGTCAGACAGGCAAAAGCACTTTTGTAGTCGCTTTTCTTGGCATCTATTTCAAAAAACGGCTTCTCATAAGAGGTGAAAAAGGTATTTGAAATCGAGACATTTCCTTCCACCTGAGTTTGGAAGTCGGCTTGGGTTTGGCGCGGAATATTACCGTAAACCTGGATTATTTCCCTTGGCACATCTGCCTGACAATCATTCTCTACCTGGTCCCAAACAGAAATGTTTGAGGTATGTCGAGAATGATAAGCCTTTAACGCTCCAAAGTTGTTAAAGTCAATTATGACCTTTTGAGAAATGACTTCACCACTAGTAATGACCAATGCCAATGCCACTAGCATCAACAATCGTAGATTTTTGATTTCCATGAACATTAAACTTTAAAAAAGTAAGTTGAAAGTGCAAAAGGCGATTAAGGGGGAGTTACTTTTTTTGACATTGGACCTCTATAGATAAAAGCAAATTTGCCTTTTGAAACTCTTGAATACTAAGTATACGCTTAATACACAACAAAAACCAAACCAAGTATCATATTACGTGACATGATTTATGTAATAAAACGGGACCCCTGCGAGAGTTGCAGGGGTCAACGTCTAATTGGAGTGTTTGAAGAAAGCATTGAATCTTGAAATAGCAAACATTAAGATCTGCTGAGCGGTATTTTGAACTTGCCTCCGGGAGTTCGAGGTCTGAAAGCAATGGGATCGATAGTTAAAAGGTCATAAAAGTTTTCATACCAAATAAAAATCAAATCATCAGTGTTTTCTACCTGGTTCAAGTTTAAGAGAATACAAAAGGAAAATCATTGTCACAATTGAAAAAAATCCTATTCCGTTGAATAAAATTTTCACTAATATGCTAACAAAACGACTCCGAAAAAGTGGAAAAACTGCTAGAAACAGCCAACTTTTAGCTTAAAGTTGTTGAAAGAGATGTACAATTAATATTGCATTAAACCCAAAAAAATGGCTTGATTGCAAAATAGTTGTTCAGCCTTTTATAAAATGCCTTTTTATCTGTCTACTAACAGTTTATTAATATAAGGTATTATACTCGGTATGAAAACTTTTCAAACAAGTAATTTGAGTGACGGTTGGCTAAATGCTATTTTCATAGGATGTATTCATTTTTTTAGAATAATCTTTCTTTACTCATACCCTCACAAATGCTAATGCGGCCTTGTTTCAATTTTTGACGCCCAACGTTTATAGCGTTTAAACTCCTTGAAATTGAGGTTGTTTGGACATTACAATCCCTATGAAATGGTCGGGAATTTCCGGTAAGGAATGCACCAATGTCACAGAATTGCAATTTTGGGTTAATTTAGTCTTGAATTTGACAGCAAATGATCTCGACCTTTTATAACCGAAAATCAAACGTATTCGTTTGAATTTGTTCTGTTTATGCCTTAATTTTATTGATAACAGGTATATAATACCCCCTTTTAACACCCCAAATCATGACAGATAAAAAAAGAGGTGGTTTTGAACTTAACAAAACCAGTAAGCGGAAAATCTCTGAAGGTACATCCTGGTTCTTCGGAATCGGGATTAATGACTATCTCGAGTTTCCAGATCTGAATAATGCCGTTAAGGACGTAACTGATATTCAAAAAATCCTGCATAAAAAGTATAAGCTGGAAGAGGCCCATTCATTTCTTATTCTGGATGATGAGGCTATTGAAGAAAACATAATAGATCGTTTTGATTGGCTGGCAAAAGATGTGCAACTCGATGATAAACTAATCATTTATTATTCCGGTCACGGACACCTCAACAAGGATACTGGGCTCGGTTACTGGATACCTCATGATGCCAAAAAAGATAAAACTTCAAGGTATATCCGAAACTCCACCATTCATGAATACATCAAGGTTATCAAGGCAAAACATATCCTTTTGATCTCTGATTCCTGCTTTTCAGGTTCGTTATTTGCCCGGGGTGGTAACCGCAGCACCAATACCTCTTTGGATGAACTAGAAACTTTTGCTTCAAGGTGGGCCATTTGCTCGGGCAGACATGATGAAGAAGTTTATGATGGACAACCAGGCGGTAATAGCCCATTCGCAGAGGCAATACTTGACACTTTGCTGAACAATCAGAAAAAAGCGCTTAACGTCAGTAAGCTTTCAGAAAGAATAATGGAGCAGACACGCGCCAACTACCAGCAACTACCCGAAGGCAGTCCGTTATATGGAGTTGGACACAAAGGTGGTCAATACATTTTCAGAATGAAAGCCGACGAGAAAGAATCGTGGGCAGTCGCGCACAGCCTCGGCACACTGGAAGCCTACCAGAATTATGTCGATAATCACCCAAACGGCAAAAATGTTGAGGAAGCCAAAACCAAGATTACCAGCTTTAAAGATGAACTGGCATGGGAAGAAGCTAAACGAAAAAACACGATAACCGGCTATATCAACTACGACGAAGCTTTTCCTGAAGGAAAATACTCGACCGAAGCACTTGAAGCCATAAAGATCCTTGAAGAAGAAAAATTGTGGGTTACCGCCAAAAAGAAACCAACACTTTACAACTATCGCAATTACATTAAAACCTATCCAAAAGGTAAGTACATAGCTGAAGCCGAAAAATCCATGGAGACTATGCTCTCTGACGCATCGGAGGAAAGTAAAAACCCCAATGAGCCTGTAAAAGAATATGCAAAAGAAGACCCCGATCAAAAAGAAAAAGTTGTCGCCAGGGAAAAAGAGGATTCATCCAAAACTCCAGTCATAACAGCGTCGAAATCGGCTCAAAAAGTAGTAACTCCAATCCAGGAGAAGAAGTCCGGGCTATCCCCTCAATTGATGAATATCTTCAAATTTGGGGCAGCTGGCATAGGCATTCTCTGCTTCGTAATTGTGCTGATTGCCATCTTCTCAAAAGATCAGCTTAACCTTAGTGACTTTACCTCAGCTATTAATGGAAATGAAGTCACCTTTAGGGGAAAAGTATCGGATCAGGATGGCCAAAATTTGTCGGGTGTATCTATTAGCATTATTGACGCTGATGCAGGTACTTTTACAGATGGAAACGGAGAATTTTTTCTGACATTGCCAACACCAGAGCACTTTTACTATTTGGAGTTTTCTCACCCCGGATTCGAAACTCATACAATTGATTGGAATCCAAATAATGAGTTTGATGGAAGTGGTGGTCAGACTACAAATAATAGTTTACCAGGAGAGAACAGTACAAAACAGGGCAATTCTGCAGACCAAGATGAAGAGGAAGCATGGGCAAATGCGGTTGATGATCTGTCACCTGCTGCATTTAATGCTTATTCGAAAAATTTCCCGAATGGCAAGAGAGACGATGCCGCTCAGTTTATGGTCGCGTGGATTGAAAATACCCTGGCTCAACCCAATCCCTGCTTCTCTATGGCTGGTGATAAGGGTGAGTTCGGGTCAGTTTTACTTAAACAGTCCGATATTTCTCTGGACGATTTACAGTTAAATTGTGTAATTGATGATGAGTGTTATGCTGTACTTTATAATGCAAGTACTAGAATCGGCGAATTACGTAGTAGAGGCTCAAGTGTCCTTAATGCGCCACCAGGCTTCCAGGTATATTCAAGGACCTGTTTGGGGCATACCCAATAATCATCAATTCAATTACTGAATAAATTTTGCTATCCGTTTGAATGCAATGCAAGCCTGTTGCCTTCGGAGTCAATAAAAATGCCCATGTATCCGACTTCTGGCGAGATTTGCTGTTTAGGCATGATAACTTTACCACCAGCAGCTTCTACCCTATTCAGTATCAGGCCAAGGTCTTCCCCGCCATTGAGATACAATAATGGGCCGTCAGTCTGAGAAGGCACATAACCTTCATGAGCTACCAAAGCTCCAGAAAGGTCACCAGGATTTCCGACCGGGAACATCCCCATTGTAAGACCTTCAAAACTTTGGATATTCACATCGAATTGAAAAATATCGCCGTAGAATTTTGCTGCACGTTCTAAATCCGTGGCAGGGATTTCAAACCAGCTTACAAGATTTGCCATAGTTCCTTGAAATGTTAGAAAAATAAATTTAACAATAAAACAATGCCGAAGGCCTAACAAGTAAGGAGGAGCCGACAACAATTGAGCAAAGCGAAACCCCTACTCGTTAACCAACCGCTCAAACTCCTCCAGGACATTCCGCGCGCCTTCTGGAAGGTAGGTGAAATTTCCATTTTTGTCAATGATGTGGTAGACTGGTAAAGATGAAATATCGTAGATTCGGAGAATCTCATTATCCTGTGAAATAAGGTTGATGCCAGGCATCGGAACACGAGACATCGTTTCCTGCCAAGTGGCTAATGATCTGTCAACAGAAATATTGATGAGTACTACGCCTTTCTTTTGAAGTTCTTCCCTGATGTATCTTGATTTCTCAAAACCTTCAAGGCAGGGCTTGCACCATGTAGCCCAAAAGCTCAGGTAAACTACCTTGCCCCTGAACCCTGACAAACTGATCTCCTGACCGTATTCGTCAGGTAGCGAAAAAGCAGGAGCTGGTCCATCATCATCGAATGCAAGACTAACACCCAGGTTCTGGTCTAAAAACACCTTAAATTCCTGGTATGGACAATCTTTTCGAAAGTTGGGATAATACTCCGTTAACAGATCTTGCTTACCAAACCGGAAGGCATTGAAAAATAATTTGGTAAGCAGAAAATCACGGACCTTCCCAGTAAAATGCTTGTTGATCACATCGTAATAGGTGAATTCATCTCCACGCAGATCTTTTGGTCCGGAAAGGGCTTGTGTGTACACAAATGCAGAAATACAGGCCACAAAATCTGGATGTTCAATCAGATGGCTATCGTTCTTGTTTAAACCCGTCAATATACCTGCAGTTTTGTACTTGGTACTTAGCGTTGCAGCATCATAATTCCACTGATTGATCGTCAAATAGAGCAGCTTTAATCCTGCAGCATGGTAGTTGATCCTGTTGCGCAAGTAGACAGAAAAAACTGTAGTCAAACCAATGCCATTCATACGGGAAAGTTGTGTTCTTCTTTGCTCGTCAATTAGGTTAAAGAATTCACTTTCGCTCATCGAATCAGCTTTGCCGAGCATTTCAGCATCCCAAATTGTGGGTAGCAATTCCCGGGAAAAGTATCTTGGAATTGTAATGCCTGGAAAATCGCGCTGAAGTCGCGCCAAAAAGTTGTTGTTTTGAGCGCCATAACCTCTAAAATTCAGTGTCTCCAGCATATTGGTCGCATCAAAATGGATCTGTAGCTTGTCATCGAGATCCACAAAAAACCAGAAAACTTGCTCACCATGTTGAAGTTTGACCATTGATGCGGCATCCATATTAATCAGAAAATGACTCTCGTTCTCCGATTTTAGGGTAAACCTGAAGCTTCGTTCTTCATCGTTATAAAGATTGTCTGTGAAACTCAGACTAAAGTATTCAGCGACTGGATTATCAATTCGAACGCTGAAACGAATTTCCTTTGCTGTCGCAGAATGCGTAACAATAAACAAAACCAAAATTGTAAGAAAACGGGTCATCAATTGAACCTTAAATTTGAAAAATTCACTTTTCCCAGAGCGTCGTATTACTTTGCTTTTTTACTGCCATTGAGGAATGCAGGCCTTATTCTGGACGGGTTTTTCCAGGTGTTTAACCCCTCAAATAACTCAATATCGTCTTCCCTGACCGCTGATAAAAATGATTGCCATACATCTTCTCTGACTAAAAAATAGCTTCTGGTCACTATTTTAACAGAAGAAAATGCTTCTTTTTCAAGATAATGACTTAAAAACTGCTCTCTGACATCCGTCGCTAACCGCCATAAGCCTTCATTGTTGATCGTGTAGTCAGGTCGCCATGGCATACCGTCAATTCCAGTTGTAAAGGTAAATACTTCGGCAAGGCTATTATGGGCTATGACTAATTCCACTTCCTCTTCTTCCAGTAATTCTGCAGCTTTCGCAGAAATGTAATGGTAAAGTTCGTAAGGCGGATCATGCCTTTGCGGGTCATACGACTTATACGACAACACCCCAAGAAAAATTAATGCCAAAGCAACAAAATAGATGCCTTTTCCAGAAATTGATCGTAAGAATATCAGTAATAAAGGGGCCAATAGGACGAATACCAAAAAAAATCGATAGGAAAATCCGGTCAGCGACCATGTCCAAATTGGTAAGACAAGGAAAGTCATTAAACCCAAAAGTGAAAAGATAGCCGGGTCCTCTTTTTCCGTAAGGAAATATAAAATCGCTGCCGCAATGCTAATAAAGCCATAAAGGACAACCGACACCCAAATCTCAATCTGCCAATAAGGTGATACTAGTGAACCAAAATCCTGCAGAAATGATGCTGGAGCCCAATGCAAGTTATCGGCGATCAATCCATCAAACCTTCCTCCCAACTTGAGTAATTCGGGCCCACCGGAAAATAAAAAAGCAGCCAGCCCAATTGATACCCCGATAAGACTTATCATGATCCACTTCATGGGCATACTGGTGAAAACCAGGTAAAGAAAAACATAGATCAATGACAATCCAAAAGTGAGTTTATGCCCAAAAAATCCCAGGATTAACGTTAACAAACCTGGTATTGTGATAGGCCATCGCCACGTATGTAATAAGAATCCAAAAAGAATCAGACCCAACAGATTTTTAGGAAACTGCGCAGCAAAATAAGTTAGATGAGGACTAAAAATAGTTATAGCCGCCAACAATACACCCAGGCCAAATGACTTTCCCCAACTGCGGCCAAGTAAAAAGAAAACTATCGTCAAAGTGCCGCTGAGTATGGCAGCAACCAGCTTAAACGACAATACATAATCGCCACAGATCCAATACACCAAACGTAACAAAGGATAAACCAAGGCATTATCAGGCGAATGCATACTCACCTCCTCCACCAAAGCTTTGACCTGAACGAGGTAGAAATAGGCATCCCAGCCATTGGCATATTCAGTTTGAAAAAAAGCGATCAACCTGAGGGTAACTGAAACACCGAATAATATGACCGTTACGAGAAGGTATTTATTGAATATAGAATGTTTCAAAAAACTTGTCACCCTTTATTTCATTGTCATTGATCGTAAGTTCGTCCTTGAAAATGGCAAGAACTGAATTATTGGAAACGCCTTTATAGAAGTCATTGAGCTCTGAGAGGTTAATGTATTTTCCAAAGACTTTAATCTTTGCAATGCCAGGTTCGAGCTCCAGTAGCTCCCAATTGCCTTCAGCAATGATTTCTTCTTTTTCCTGGTCAACTTCGTAAATCTCATTGTACTCATAAACCACAAAAGAGTAATCAGACCGGAGGATAATCGATTTGTCAAAATAATAGGCATAGTCATACTCTTCAGTGATCTTGTTTTTGATTCTTCTGTCTAGAAGATTTTCTAAAACTGTGCCTTCCGCCTGTTCGAGCAGGTTTTGTTTGAAATTTTCACGTTCGGTGGTTTTAATAACCATAATCTGCTCATTATCATATAGCCGCATTTCGCTAATGACCATGTCGGCATAGCGACTTCCCTTGTGTACATCGAGAATATTGACGTGTAGTTCTCGTACTGTGAGGGGCTCTATGAGTTTAATTAATTGTGGTTTCCCGGCATCTCTTATGTCGTATTCATGGCTATTAACGCCATCGCCGATGGAGACTTTTGCGACGCGACCATTTTTCGTCCAGTGCTCATTTGAGCGCTGGTAGCCATTCCATATCTTGATCGCGTCAAATCGTGTGGCTGAGGTGGTTTGCAGCAATAGACTTTCGCCTTCTCCATGGCCTTCTGCGCCTTCTACCCAAACAAAATCCTTTCGAGAATCGAATAACTGACCTGCGTGGTACGAGCCTTCTGGCTCAAGCGTGGTAGAGGCGCGTACTCTTCCGCGTAGGGTTTTGGGTGGCACGAGATATAACTTATCCCCTTCAGTGTTGTAAAGCGAAAGATTCGCAATACCAATTGACTGTGTTCCCGGAAAAGTAGTTTGAACCAATGACGTTTCTTCATTGATCATTCGAGTAGAAGACTTGGTAATCCCTTCTTCACTAATCCGGATATAAAGGGAATTGAGTTCTTGCTGGATATTGATCTTATTGGCAAGGTCAAAAGTGTCTAATTTTTGCCCATTTCCATAAAGAACGATCTGTTTAAACGCCATTACCGCTGTAGCCCCTGGCTGCTCAATTTTCATATGATCAATATAAGTAGGCGACTCAAAGTAAAGCATCAATCCTTCATCAGGACCGGCACCCGGCATGGTTTGCCAGAAGGCGTCTTTACCTTCATCAAATATATTTTCAACATAGAAAGGGGTCTTTTCCGAGGTGGCATAGATCCCCTCAAGTACTACTTTTGGGCCTATAGGAATTGGAGCCGGAGCGGGTTCCGGATCTGGCTCAGGATCAGGAGTAGATGGGGTTGCTGTACAGCCTGCCAGTAATAATATGATTAACAGATGTGTGAGATGTTTCATTAGGGTTGATTGGAAAAATTGTGAAAGAAAATGACTCAAGTTGTTTGACTTGATATTGAAATTATAAAATTGAAAATGTTCAAACAAGATATTTGATCAAGCATAAGAAAAATAAGTTTCACTCTTTACTATTTTCCAGATTCAACATCTTCAATATTAAGTCGTCAATTGTAAATTTTCAATTTCTTCGAATGTCCTATCTCTTTTGTAATATCCGCTCCACAACTCCCCGCTTAATCAGCCATTCTCCTACAACAAGATTAATCGTCCAGCTCAGCCATGCGACTATTGCGTATTGTACAACATGATCGAAGTCAAACCACCATCCAAAAAGGAATTGATAGATGCGTAAAGTAATGGCCGAAAATGTAAGCGCATAACTTCTGATCATCCATCTTGCATGCCTTGGATAGTCATGTTTCCTGACAGCCAGGTACGCTAAGAGCGTAAATACCCACCAACCGACGGCCAGAATAACAAAACTTACCCGACCAATCATACCACCATTTGAATAAAACGACATTACGATAGCGGCTGGCCCGGTAACAAAAATAATGAGGACAACATACAGCATACCAACCCATCGGTGAATACGAGGTAATTGTCGAAGGAACCATGAGGAGAACTGTGTTGCACCTGCCAGTAATACGAACATGCTACTGAAAATATGGACCCAAAAGGCATAGCGCCAATGTTCGAGACCAATCACATCTTGCTTTGTTCTTAAAAAATCGATGTCCCACCCCAAATAGCGGTACGGCCAGATAATCATCAGCATCTGGTAACTGAAAAAAAACAGGAGAAATATGCCAACAGCATTCACCACCTTGCGGTAGATCGGTACAGCACCTTGATCGAGATGAGTGGACATCAGTTTTAGTTGATTTTTTGGCGGTTTGAAAATTAAACGAAAACCAAAGGTAATTATTTCATAAATTTTTGTTTTTCAATTACTTAAACTGGTTCCCATTGTTTCCAATAAGTAGATATGATGTTTGAAAATTAGATAATAGGTGTAAATCTGGTTTGAGACACTTTCATAAAGAAGATATACTTGCACTGACTTTTGGTGCCAGACGATAAGTGTTACCCTTATCATGATTAGTAACCAGTATCAACCTGGCTTTTTTAAGTTTTGGTTTTTCATAACACGACACTGTTGTTCTGGCACCTTCTTTCGAAATACCATACCCAAATATGCTATAAAACTGGTTAATTTCAAATTGACCTGTAACCCTTGACCATGACTCAAAATTTAACTCAAAAAGGAAACGAGCTCTATATAACATAGATCATAAAGGGCCGCCTAAAAGTAGGTAGCAGATCATTATTAGCGTGAATTAAAAGGTGTTACTACTAAGAGCCTCGTTTCAATATGTGTTTCATAAGTAGGAGTAGGAATCCCAGGAAATCACTTTCCTGACACAAGTTATTTCATTTCGGGACCCTATGACCTGTATTTGCTTTTGTGTTAGCCTTGCTTGCAGTGTAAGCGAGGCTTTTTTTTGCCCTACACTTCCCATATACCGCATTTTCTCTCAACAAAAAAAATGCTTGTTTATAGTCGTTTATTCAACAAACCATAAGCAAGCATTAAGTAATGGATTCACAGGATTTTTTTGGCCTGTAACCCAGTATATTATTTTAGGATATTCCTGGCAATGACAAGTTTCTGAATTTCTGACGTCCCTTCTCCAATTGTACACAATTTGGAATCACGATAGAATTTTTCAACCGGGTATTCCTTCGTATAGCCGTAGCCACCAAAAATCTGAACGGCATCTGTAGCTATTTCTACACAGGCCTCTGATGCAAAATACTTGGCGATAGCAGATTCTTTGGTTACTTTTTTGCCTGAATCTTTTAGATGACCAGCTTGCCTGATTAGCAATTCTGATGCTTCAATCTTGGTGGCCATGTCAGCCAACTTAAATGAGATCGCCTGGAATTTAGCAATTGGCTGCCCAAACTGGTGACGTTCCTGGGCGTATTTCAACGCTGCTTCATAGGCACCTTTGGCAATGCCTAATGATAAGGCCGCGATGGATATTCGACCACCATCCAGAATTTTCATGGACTGGATAAATCCTTCTCCTTCTTCACCGAGCATTTGGCTTTTATGAATGCGGACATTATCGAATATCATCTCCGCTGTTTCGCTCGCACGCATGCCCAGTTTGTTTTCCTTCTTTCCTCCCGAAAACCCCGGAGTGCCTCTTTCAACGATGAAAGCAGTCATGCCGCGACTATCCAGTAAATCGCCTGTTCTGACTATCACTACGGCAACCTCTCCGGTACGGCCATGGGTAATCCAGTTTTTAGCACCATTGATGATCCAGTAATCGCCATCTTTTTCAGCAACACATTGCATACGACCTGCATCAGAACCAGTATTGGCTTCGGTCAAACCCCAAGCGCCAATCCATTCACCGGTGGCTAATTTTGGTAGATACTTCTGTTTTTGTTCTTCACTACCGAATTGAAGAATATGCCCGGTACAAAGTGAATTATGGGCAGCGAGTGAAAGACCAATAGATCCACAGACTTTCGCAATTTCTTCAATAACCGTTACGTATTCCTGATAGCCAAGTCCGGCTCCCTGGTACTGTTCTGGAACCAGAACACCTAGAAATCCCATTTCTCCTAACTTCTTGAAAGTTTCTACTGGGAAATATTGTGCTTCATCCCACTCCATTACATGTGGGCGGATGTGTTTTTCTGCAAAATCACGTGCAGATTGTGCAATAAACTGCAGTTCATTTACATCTGTGACCATTGAGGTTTCCATAGACCTGTTTTAGCGTCGACAAATAAATTTTTAAAATCGGCAAATTACTTCATAAAATGCCCCACAAAATTACGAATTTTTCAGGAATACAGAATTTTATCTTTTTATAGTAATGTTAAATTTTCGATCAAGATCGGCAAGCTTCGGCAAATTTTATTTTTCTTCCTCATTATCAACTACTACCGTCAAATATGGAGCAACTTTATCAAAAGTACCTTCATCTATTGCTCCAATCTTTCTGATATCGTCCACAGCAACAAATGCTCCGTGTTGTTCGCGGTACTTGATAATCGCATTGGCCTGTTTCCACCTGAGATAGGGGTGCTTTTTTAAACTCATAAGATCAGCAGTATTGAGATCAAGTATTACTTTGTGCTTTTCCTCAATTATCAATTGGGGTTTGATAGACTCGAAAGTAGAATCTGGTAAGCCATATACCTCGCTGATTTGCTCAATGCTAAAAAACCCTCCAAGCGCATCCCTGAATTTAACGATCCGATTGGCAAATGCCGGGCCGACTCCATATAAACGCTGCCATTCCTCCACCGTCGCTTGATTGATTTTGATCGTAACAGGTGGTGGTGGTTTACGGTCAACAGGCGAATCTTCAGCGTTGTCCACCACCTGTAGCTTCTCCGTTTTCTTCGGCGCTTTGGCCTTCTCCTGCTCAATACTGATATATGGTTCCAATCTTTTGAAGGTTTTACCACTTAGTCCATATATCTTTTGCAGGTCATCCGTTTTCCTAAACTTTCCTCCTTTCTCCCGGTAGCGCAGCAGCGTCTGGGCAGTTTTACTTTTGACCCCTAGTTTTAGCAACTCCTCAAGTTCTACCGTATTCGGATCGAATGAAAATAGCTCGTAGGCACGCTCATTGTCTTTTTTCTCCCTTTCGGGGAATGCTTTCTTAGTTTGTTGCCAATCCGGTTTAGCCGCTTCGACAGAGTCCAGATTTCGTTGTTTACCTTTTTTAAAAGCTAATATCTCGGTCTCAAATTCTGTATAATCAACTATTCTTTCTTTGTAAAAAAAGGCTTTGTACATTCTGGGCAAAACCAGGAAAAACACAATTAGCACCATGAGGATTATGATACCGCGCTGCTCGGATTTGGAAAAATGGAAGTAAGCTTTTATTTGTTCTTTGATGTTGTAAGGGTCTTTCATGGCAGTTGGCAATCTCACTCCCAAAACTAACCCACCAACTCCCCTCCCACCAAAGCCAATTTATTAACTAGTCAGATGACTTGACAAGCGCGTAGAAACCAATAACAAACGGGATAAAGCCTACTCCACTTCAGTACCTTTTGGCGACTTGCGGAATAGCTTTTTGAAAAGGAAATAAAGGAATAGAAGGGGCATATAAATGGCTGCAGCAGCGGCATAGCCGACATTGCCTACGAGCATCATTTCGACGCGATCACCGAATGGATTATCGTTAACAAGGTAGGTCCAGGTGGAAGATGGTCCCTGGAGGCCTTCGGCTTCGAGATTGATGCCATTTTGGGTTATGGTGACCGTATCGATTTTTTGTAAGATGGCGATATCGATAGCTTCGAGGAGGCCATCAAAAATACCAGACATGGTTTTCTGGAAGGAAAGCAACGGGTATTGACCACCATAAGCCTTCCAATGGATGCCCATTCGAAGGCGATCTGCTTCTTCAAGATAATCTGCCCAATGTTGATCAATCAAGGCAAGACTGATCTGTTGTTCGACTTTCAACACAATTTCTTGGCCATGCTTGGTTAGCAGTTCCTTATATTTTTCAGGGCGCTTTGCTTCCAGGAGACTATCGAAATGACAAGATAGAATATCGTTCCGCCAGTTATGAATGACTAGTCGTTGTAACTCTATAAAATCTGCATATTTCCAGAGATTTTCCCGGATCTCGAAATTCTTGCCTTCAACGATCCTTTGCACGCGGTCCACTTCACGCTTAATAATCTTGTTGGTAGCTGGTGACATATCAGCTTCATTCCTGAATTGCCTGGGAATGAGTTCATCTATGTCGTGTTTCTTAAGTAAATGATCTTCAAGGCTGATAAAGAATTTTGTTTCTCCCGGATCTCCCTGTCGACCTGCTCTACCCCTCAACTGCTTGTCAATGCGTCGAGACTCAAAACGATTGGTGCCGATGACATACAGTCCGCCTAACTCGAGAATCTTTGATTTGTCGATGCCCGCTTCACCTCCCAGCTTGATGTCGGTCCCTCTTCCCGCCATATTGGTGGAGATGGTTACAGTGCCCAACATTCCTGCTTTTGCAATAATGTCCGCTTCCTCTTCATCGTTTTTGGCATTGAGGACATGACAACGAATCTTGCTTGCAGATAGTTTTTCAGCAATAATCTCTGATTCTTTCACACTCGATGTACCAATCAAAATCGGCCTTCCCGATCGATTGACTTCAACTATCTCCTTGCACAAAGCCTTGTATTTTGCAGCAGTATTATGGAAAATAAGATCAGGTTGGTCTTTGCGTTGGTTGGGCTTATTGGGTGGTATGACGGTAACCTCAAGTCCATAAAATCTTTCGAGTTCAAACGCTGCGGGCACTGCAGTTCCCGTCATGCCAGCGAGTTTTTTATAGATACCGAAGAAGTGCTGTAGTGTAGTTTTTCCAAACACCTTCCCTTCTGGCAAAATGTCTACATTTTCTTTCGCTTCGATAGCGGCTTGCAAGCCATGGGGCCACTTCCTTTTATCGACTACGCGGCCAGTAAATTCATCAACAAGTTCTATCTGTCCTTCTCTAACAATGTAATCAACATCCCTCCTTAACAACCATTCTGCCTGGAGTGCAAGGTTTAAGCGGGCATGCAATTGCTCATTGTGTTCGTCATGCAGATTTTTGCAGTTCAGCGCTGATTCAACGCGTTTAACCCCATTTTCCGTAAGGAAGATATTCAGTTGAAACTCGTCTGTCTGAAAATCAATCCCAAGCTCCATTGCGCTTACTATCGAAGCGAGTTGTACCAGGTCGATTTCTTCTGCCTCATTGGTATCTCCTGCGATAACCAAAGGGATTCTGGCTTCATCAATCAGCAGAGAATCCACTTCATCTATGATTGCGAAATTGATATTGGAAAGTACCACTTCAGATGGGTTGCTGGCCAAAAATCCTTTGAGATAATCAAATCCTCCTTCCTTTGCGGTCAGATAAGTAATATCATTTCGATAGGCGTCTCTTCTCTCATCGGCAGACATATTTTCCTGGATAAACCCTACGGAAAGTCCAAGTGCTTCGTAAACTGGTCCCATCCAATGAGCGTCACGTTTGGCAAGATAATCGTTGAAGGTATGAACATGAACGCCTTCCCCAGTCAGAGCATTTAAGTAGGCGGGCAAGATTGCACACAGGGTTTTGCCTTCACCTGTACCCATCTCAATGACGCGGCCATTGTGAAGGGCAATAGCGGCTAGTAACTGCACATCATATGGTCTCATTTTTACCTTACGGAATGCCGTCTCAGAGACTAAAGCAAAAGCAGGAACTAGCAGACCTTCAAGGTCATTACCTAAATCAGCCTTGGCTTTGAGCTCTTTTGACAAATCTATCAAGGCTTCATCAGATAATGCAGACAGCTCTTCTTCTTTTTTTCGGATGGCGCTTACCAAAGGCTGATAATGGTCAAGATTACGCTCTATGGCCTCAGGAACCAGTTTTTGTTTGATCGACTTTAACATCGGCTTCCATCTAACAAGGATTTATCCAAATCAAAATTTGCGACATTTCGGCATTATGTTATAAAATTCGGCGACATATTGTCTCCTCCCACTCTAATTCGCTGACAATATTGGGCCGACCCAATTAAAAATCAATTAATCCTTTCCTGGTAACAGATAATTGCTCATAACTAACGAATAATAATTCTCCACTCGAACACCCACCAAAACCAGCGATACTTACATCTGTAAAAAAGGGCGCCCTACCCCCTCATCACATTCCTAAAGCCCTATTTGTGAACTTCAAAATTCTTGGTCTATGAAAATCAGGACAGTATTAATCATTCTCATTTTTGCACTTTCAGGTTCTGCGGTATTTATTGCCAAATCTAATAATGTCAAAGATCCTGCTCAATGTGTTTTTAACACCGTCTTTGGAGTTGAGGAAATCGATTCTTCTTTCTTTTATAATCCACCTCAAAAAGTTTTATCGTCAATCGATCATGGTCTGGATTGGCTCAAAAAGGCCCAACACCCTGACGGCGGGTGGGGAGCCGGGTTCCATCACAAGCAAGGGATTATGGATCCGCATGCTGTGCCAGCAGACCCCGCCACAACATCAATGGTTTGTATGGCATTGTTAAGAACCGGTTCTACCCTTTCCGATGGCCCTTTCCGGGTAGAATTGGAAAAAGCTACCGACTTCCTTGTTAATGCTGTCGAAATTACACCGCCAGATGGCTCTAACATCACCAAGTTAACTAATACCCAAATTCAAAGAAAATTGGGAAACAATATTGACCTTATCTTAACAGCACAGTATTTTTCAAATCTTCTGGAAGTCTTGGACAAAGGCTCAGACCTTTATGAAAAGATCTTTGTATGGTTAAATGTTTGTGTGGACAGCATTCAGCTGAACCAGGCTCAAAACGGTAGTTTCAAAGGCTCTGGCTGGGCGGGTGTCCTGCAATCGGCTTTCGCTAATAATGCCCTTGAATCGGCTCAATACAGGGGGGCTTGGGTCAATGATGAGATCTTGGACAAATCTCGTGATTACCAGAAAGGGAATTACGACCTGGAGACCAATCGTGTTGCTACCACCGATGGTGCGGGTGTTGTTTTATACTCAGTTTCCAGTTCTACAAGGGCCAGTGCAAAAGAAGCACGCAAAGCAGAAGAAGCCATTTCAGAAGCAATCGAAGAAGGATACCTTTCAACTGGAGCAGAAATTACGATCGACAATCTCGTTAAGGCTGGTTATGCTGAAGACCAGGCCCTAAAATTCGAATCTTCATATAACATATACCAGGCCGCAAAACGCCATTCTGTTGATCCCAATGTAACCAGGGGATTTGGAAATAATGGTGGAGAAGAATTTATCAGTTTCCTCCAAACCGGAGAATCCATGATCATCAATAAGGATGATGCCTGGAAGCAATGGTTTGATAATGTTTCAGGACAGTTGTTAACCATTCAAAATGCTGATGGAAGCTGGAATGGTCATCATTGTATTACCAGTCCTGTTTTTTGTACGGCGACTTCAGTATTGATACTTTCTGTTAATAATGATATCGATCAATTGGTCGCCCTGGGTAGATAGCCTTATTGCTTTTGGTCTGATTCTTGTCAACTGCAGTGATGTTTATATATTTGCGGATTCAAAAAATAACCACTGCTGCAGATGACAAGGATCATATTTTTATTTTTAATAATCCTGGCTACCAGTACCATTTCTCATGCCCAAACCACCAATTTTGTCAATGGTTATGTTGTAACTACAGAGGGTGATACGCTCAAAGGCCTATTGAGGAAATACCGTTACTCGGCAAAGCCTTCTACAGTAGCGATTTTTCAGGACAAGACCGGGAAAAAGACAAAGTATAAACCCAAAGACCTGATCTCATACAAAGTCGGAACGGATAAATACGAGACAAAAATATATAGCAGACCAGGCTTAAGTCCGATAGTTGCGTTTATGAAAGTGGTAATTGAAGGACATCTTACCCTATACAGTCAGGCCTATCAATCCGCCAGCATGCCTATTGGGCCGAACCCCATTCCTGGCGGGACCGACATCCAGGAAAGTTACTATCTCGAAAAACAAGGGTATCCACTCTTTTTTGTCAAAAAAATGAAATTCAGAAAAGAAATCGCCAGCTATATTTCTGACTCAGAATCAACGATTAATCGTATGAACGAAGAGAAAATGAAGTATACTGACCTCAGAACAATCGTCAATATGTACAATAATGACATGCGGAAACAAAACGATTAACACCTGCCATAATCGCCGATTACAGCAACATATAAGTTTTTTCACGATAATGTCATAAAACTGCTAATTGTCAGTTTTCTACAACAGAAATCCATTTTTTTACGTTATTTACCTCGCACTTAACTGATATTATGGCATAACAAATTCTACAAACCCCGGATATTATTGTAATTCGATCCCACTAATAAACAACTTGTGGGTTCAACATTCAATGATGATATAATGAGGAAAATGAATTGTTCCATAATTGATCAGGTGTCAAAACACGTTATTGGCTTCCTTAGGAAACACCTTCCATCCAATAGGACATTCCATGATATTACACATACCCGTTCTGTAGTCAAAGCTGCTGAAGAAATTGCCGGTAATTGTAACCTTTCAGAACAAAAAAAGGAAGAAATTATTCTTGCTGCGTGGTTTCATGATTGTGGCCATGTTTATCGTTGTGAATCTCATGAGGATATCAGTGAATCCTTAGCCAGGGAATTTCTTGAATCGATTAATTTCCCGAAACAGCGTATTGAAAATGTAGTTGCATGTATTCGTGCAACGCGCCTGCCTCATCAACCTCAAACACTTCCCGAGAAGGTAATGTGTGATGCTGACCTTTACCATTTGTCAATCCCGCAGTATCCGACTGTTCTTAGAAAATTAAGGGCTGAATTTGAGTCATTATCGCATAAGAAGTTTCAGGATGATGAATGGGAGGCCGTGAATCTCAGATTCCTGAGAAACCATAAGTACTTTACCAACTATGGTCAGGCTACTCTTGAGTCAAGGAAACAAAAAAATATCCAAAGGCTTCAGGAAGTTTGTAGCAGAAAGTAGTTAAACCTGCTTCCAGGGTTGGAGATCAATGATATCGTCGATCTTAGTTCTTCCAGATGCAATTTGACCATCACAGGCATCAACTATCCGCCAATCATGGTGCGGCCGAAAAAACGGTTGCGATTGCACAAAAATGCATCTTAGTTGTCCGGGTTCAAAATTACAACGCCTTTGAATGGCTTGAAGTAATTCTTCATTGTGAAGGTGCCCATCCCCAAAATTCCAGCCCAGGGCTATTCCAGCGATTAATTCTCCGTCTCGCCAGGTATAGGCATCAATGTCATCCACCGCTTTGGGGACTAATTCCATAAGCACTCTACCGTGCAAATGCATTGATCGGAATGCAATGACCATTGAAATTAAGGCATTACTGGTGTTTTCATCATAAAAAGTAGATAACTGTTTGACAACAGTCTTCGAAGATTTAACAAGGTGGTCATCAAGTTTATCGTTACATCCATCTTTGAACAACCAAACACTGTAGGCCCAATTACCCGCATAATAGCGCATTGACATTAGGAATGAAACCCATTTGGGCACTAGATTTCCAACGATAGGAATAACCCCCACCATCAAGAAAAGCATCGCTATCAATGGTAGTGACTGTATGTCGAAAATCCACGTTTCAGCATGATGACCAAACAACACAAATCCGCCATAAACCATAATGACATTCCACTCGATGGGTACTGCCATTGGCACGTTTAGAGTTATAAAGAGATGAAAAACGAGCATCACGATAAGGCCAACTGTAGTCATTGTACCCCCATGTCCAAAAATTAAGATAAGTGGAAACAAGTATTCGATGATCGTTCCCATATGAGCCATGACAGTTGCTGTTTTTGAAGGTCTGAGGTCTTCAGGGAAATTCCTGTAAAGGCGTTTTTTTAACCACTTTGACCTTAAGATCGCACTGTTGCTGACCATAACGGCAATGACAGAAGGGAAATGACGATTTAATTTGCTGGTAGCTGCCCAAAACCAAACGGCCCACCAGACGACTTTTGTTCCTGCAAGGGCATCCTCGGGAAACATAAAGCATAATAATGCAATCCAGTAATGTTCAGCTCTGGCGCACAAAAAGATAGTTCTGTCAAGAATCCCCAATACCGGGAGGAGCATCAAAATTGGGTAGATATGGGTAAAGTTAAGTTTTGGTGCCATTAACGCCCACAATAAACCGAACACGAGATTGGCATAAAGAAATACCTCCAACCACCTTCTGCGATCGCCTCCAACCACAGCCATATTCTGAAACATTGGCCTGCGAATCGTCCCCGGTCGGAAAAAATGTAAGAAAGCCCCAAAAGGTGGGAAGTACCTTGCCGTTAGCGGCCCAGATCCTGATCCAAAACCTAAAACTTCAAATAGAATGCTCCACAGGATGGCCTTCTGCAGTGCTTCAGGCTTGAACCACCAATGGTCAATATCAGACACCGCCCCAAGCGTATGGGTATGTGAACAGAATACCAGCCAGCCAAGCACATATAAGCCAATCTTGAGTACGTAAAATGAATAAATTGCCACTGGGGCACCATAGCCCCGAAGCGCCCAAACCTGACACAGCTTATTCACTCTTTCCCCGAAAGGGAGTGCCTTCCATTCATCGTAGTCAAAAGGGAATGGTGGTGGTGAAAATAGCTTTAGCATCCTGTTTTACTCAGTTTACGGGGCAAATTATTAATTGGTTTTTATCAAAGTAATGGAATGCCTGGTTAAAGATTCAATTGATAATGAACAATAAAGGCGAAAAAGAAGTAAATCCTTTTTCGCCTTAATATTTCTAAGCACACTAAGCGCCTTTTGTTTAAAACTACCCTACTTTCTCCAACTCACCAGTCTTTTTAAACGTATCGGATTCTCCAAGATTCACGCCACCAACATAAGTGGTGCGGTCATAATGATCAAGGTTCTTATGACAAACTATCTGATAAGCAGATGAACCACCATGCTTGGCGATAACAACTGACCATGCCAGGAAGATCTCGTAAATGCGGAAAGTCCGCTCACCATACTTTTCGAGTACTTTTTCCTTGTTACGCATCCAGTTTTTATACCATTCGTGAATAGTCCGTGAGTAGTGTATGCCAATATTTTCGACACTGTGGATCTCAAAACCGACTTTCTCCATACGACGTAGATCCCAGTTAAGTGGCATTGATGCATCGGCACCTGAGAAGATATACTCATTCATGAAAAGACCCCAAACAAGGTCTTCGCGATTTTCGCGCTGTAACAAGTGGCCGCGCTCTCTTAATCCTGCGATCTGCACATAAAAAATGCCATCATCGGCCAACATATCGTAGCACTGCTTCATGAACTTTTTAAAGTATTTGATACCTACGTGTTCAGCCATTTCAAGACAGCTGATCTTATCATATTTCTTGTCACGCGGGATATCGCGATAATCCATTCTCAGGATATTGGCTTTATCTTCTACACCATAATCCTTGATTTGCTGGTTGGCCCAGTCTGCACCTGCTTGAGCAATGGTTACACCTGTCGCTTGTACGCCATAGTATTTTGCCATATGCGCAACCAGAGTTCCCCATCCACAACCGATGTCAAGGAGTGTTTCACCTGGTTTGAGTTGCATCTTTTGAGCAATGAGGTTCATCTTGTTATCCTGCGCCTCTTCCAGGGTCTCGGTTTCATTGGTGAAGTAGCAACTGGTATAGATCATTTTAGGGCCAAGGAACCAGTTAAACAGATCATTTTTGTTATCGTAATGTTCTCTGACAATACGTTCATCCTGCTTCTTTGAATGAATCACCACCTCAGGAATCATTCTTGAAAAGAAAAATTTATAGTGATGCCACACATAGTCCCAGGTAAATATGTTGTCTTTATGGGCTAACATTTCAAGGAAATCCATATTGACATTTACCTTACCGGAAATATAGTCTTCAATAAAATTACCCATTGCAACCTTCTGCTTTTTATACCGGCCACTTACCCTGGGATTTTTAACTTCAATTAGATCAGATAATTTCATAGTGTATAGAAATTGGGTTTAATAATGATTATGGTTCTTAAAAGCGATTTACGCCTCTGTAAGGATCTTTGTCTCTTTTGGGGTTTCTTTAACGTAGGGTTGATTTTCTTTCCTGGCCAAACGCATTGATTTAGACTTATACCTAGGGAGGAAAAGCGACAAAATGTAAATTCTGAAAACGTACCAGTTAAAGTTACTTTCGTTAAGCGAAGGGTGTATAAGCGGGTTAATCTTTTCGTGCTTCTCTTTAAGCTTGCTCCAGTGAATACCCGGAGAAATATGATGGGCCGTGTGATAGCCATTATTCAATAGTAGCCAGTTCAGAATGGGTCCGGTAAAATTCCTTGAGTTATTATATTTGGTTTCCTCATCTGCATGGACATGTTGAATGTAGTTGAAAAATATGACGACAAACAATGCCAGCTGCTGAGGAGCTACAACGTAAAGAAGACCCTTTCGCCAGTCTACAATTAATGCTGTGGCCGTCCAAACGACGAGGCTGAAAATCTGGAGCGTATGAAACAGGAATTTCCGCCTATCCTTTTTCCAAAGTCCAATAAAATATTTAGTAACTGCCTTTTGCTGTAGAATACCACTCCTGGTCGGGTAGGTCAGAACCGTCCATAAGTTATTACTTTCGGAAAACAAGTAGGTTTTTGTGTAATCTTTCTCTTTATTGATATGAACGTGATGATTGGTATTATGCGTTGGTATCCAGGCAAATACCGGGAACCCATACAATACGGTGAGCCAATTATCTGTAAAGGTATTGAGCCATTTGTTCTTCCACATACCGAGATGCTGGTGATTATGTACCATCACGGAAACAGAAACGGCCATTTGAAGTTGGGCAAGATAAACGATGATCCAGAGCGGCCAGCTCATCTCTGCCCCTCTCATCCATAAGAAGACTAGCAATCCTGTAGCCAAAAACAGGAAGAACACGGACCTCAAGTCCGCCTTAAACTTTAACATAATAGATTGCTTTTGTGTTTCTGAATATACAGTTCCAGAATGCCGGGGTTAAGGCAGTAGCCTAAAGGTATTTAAATAAAATCAGATTTTACGGGCTTTAACCTTTTTTCATTTTATTACTTTTGAAAATATGACAACCCAATTCGCCTGAATTGTATCCAGTTTTCACTAAAATTTGAATCACCGTGAGTTTCCGAATATCAGTATGGTTTTTAGTACTTTGTATCATTTCAGGATGCCAAAAAAAAGAAAAATTGGACCTATCCCTCCCTGCTATTTTTAGCGATCGCATGGTTTTACAACAAAACAGCGAAGTTCCCTTCTGGGGAACAGCGAGTCCAGGTGCTTCGGTAAGAGTAAGAGCATCATGGGATCAGGATTTAACAACTGTATCTAACGAAATAGGTAAATGGAAGATAGACGTCAAAACCCCACCTGCCGGAGGCCCATACCATGTGGCAGTCAGTTCAGGTGATTCTGTCTTTCATATCAATAATGTATTAATTGGGGAAGTCTGGCTGTGTTCTGGTCAATCGAATATGGAAATGCCATTACGGGGCTGGCCCCCTAACGAACTCATTGAAAACTCAAATGAGGCCATTCGTTCTGCCCATTTCCCTGAATTGCGATTCTTTACGGTTGAGCGCGCAATGTCAACTCATGAATTAGCCGACTTAAGCGGTGAATGGGAAGACTGTAATCCGCGCACCGCTTCCTATTTTAGCGCGACCGCATTTTACTTTGGCAGAAAACTCCACCAGGAGCTTAATGTGCCCATTGGATTGATCCATGCCAGTTGGGGAGGATCTACAGCTGAAGCCTGGACACGGGGTAAAGACCTCGCCGAGCTGGAAAGTTTCAAAGATGTAATGGCACAACTCAAGTCCGCCATCCCTCAGCAAGAACAATATGAGAAATGGTTGGACAAACTGAAAAAAGTAGACCTCACCGGAAACACCGAAGAAACCCGATTTACCGGAATAGACTTTTGGGATAAACAACTGGCTGCTGCCAATCATGACGATTCGGATTGGCCTTTAATGTCTTTGCCCGAGTTTTGGGAAGACACGATTGGACAATTTAATGGCGTGGTCTGGTATCGAAAAACTATTGAGATTCCTGAATCATGGCTCAATAATACCCTGATCATGGAATTGGCATTTATCGACGACATGGATCGCACTTATATCAATGGTTACCAGGTTGGTGGTTATGAAACGCTTGGATTCTGGAATGCCCCAAGACGATACGACCTCCCGGAAGATAAGAACACATCGACCAAATTAACCATTGCTGTGCGCGTAATGGACACTGGAGGTGGAGGCGGAATTTATGGCTCTCTGGATCGAATGAAGATCTATCCTCAAGATCGTCTTGACATTGCCATGCCCTTATATGGAGAATGGCGATATCTCGTTGTCGGTGAATTTCGGAATAACGTCTTTTTCAAATATGGGCCTGATGTAAAGTTTTTCAATTCCAGACCAGAAGTTAGTCTAAGCCTGGATCACCTTTCTCCTACCCTTCTGTATAATGGTATGATCGCTCCGCTTGTGCCCTATACTATTAACGGGGTAATCTGGTACCAGGGAGAGTCCAATGTTGGCAGAGCAGAACAATACACGCAATTATTCCCATCACTAATTGGTAGTTGGCGCGATCTATGGCATAATGAAAAGTTGTCTTTTAATTATGTGCAAATCGCCCCTTTCGTTTATTCGAATGGCAATGGAACTGAGGCCGGGGAACTCCGAAATAGTCAACGTCTTAGTCAAACAGTACCTAACACAGGCATGGTGGTCACCCTAGATCTTGGTCACCCAACCAATATTCATCCTCCCAAAAAGCGTGCAGTTGGGGAGCGGTTGGCATTAAAAGCCCTCCACAATACTTATGGTCATAATCAATTGGTACATTCCGGGCCATCACCCAAATCTTTAAAAGTAGAATCAAAGATCGTACGCATTTCTTTTAACCACGTCGATTCAGGATTGAAGCCAGTTGATGACAATATGGAAGGATTTGAAATTGCAGGCCCACTCGGCGCTTTTCGAACTGCTACAGCACGGATAGAGGGTAACCAGGTGCTTGTTGACAATCCGGAAGGATATGAGATGGTGACGATTCGATACGCTTACCGCAATGCAGCTAAAGCAACTTTGTTTAATCAGGAGGGACTTCCTGCTTCAACTTTTGAGATCACTAATGAAGAGGTGGTGCAGTAATTCACAGTTTTATCTTCTTTGTGGACTTGCTATTTTTGACGATTCCACAATAAAAAACAATTGAAGACATCCATGAGTGACAACAAAATTCGATGCGGTTGGTGCCTGGGCAATGAACTTTATATCGACTATCACGATAACGAATGGGGACAGCCCGAGCACGATGATCAAAAGCTGTTTGAGATGCTGATTCTTGAAGGAGCACAAGCTGGATTAAGTTGGATAACCATTCTGAGAAAGAGAGAAAACTACCGTAAAGCATTCGACAACTTCGACCCAGTGAAAGTTGCTAACTACGGCGAAAGTAAAATCACTGAACTCCTTCAAAACGAAGGCATTGTAAGGAACAAACTCAAGGTCAAAGCCGCAGTCACAAATGCGAAAGCATACCTTGAGGTACAAAAGGAATTTGGCAGTTTCGACAAGTATATCTGGCAATTCGTTGGCGGAAAGCCAAAAATTAATGCCTTTAAGACTCTACAAGATGTGCCCGCTAAAACAGCCGAATCCGATGCGATGAGTAAAGACTTAAAAAAGCGCGGATTCAAGTTTGTTGGTTCTACGATTTGTTATGCTTTCATGCAAGCCTGTGGCATGGTGGATGATCATATTGTCAGTTGTTGGAAAAGGCGTTAGTTATGCAACCATGGGAGGCAGAAATAGAGATGTCACCAGACATCGCAAAAGGCATCATAGAAAAAGAAATTGGTCAATTTAAGGTAAAGTCAATATCTCCATTCGCACAGGGATGGGATAAAACCGCCTATCTCGTCAATAATGAATTCCTTTTTCATTTTACCCGCCGAGAGATCGCGATTCAAACCGTGAAGACGGAGATCAAGTATCTGCCCTTGATTACTCAGATGCTATCCGTCCCGGTTCCAAAACCGGAATATCATGGAGAATTTGCAAATGGATTTCCCTTTTTTGCCTACAGGCCTGTTCCAGGCAGAATGGTCGTTGAAGCCCAGCTCAATGAGATCCAACGACTTGCCTTGGCTCCTAAACTGGGTGAAATTCTACTTGAGTTACACAGCATCCCGGTAACGGGAGAATTAAACGCCAACTTTCCCAAAGACTATATGGGTAAGCTAAATATTGAAAAACGGTCAGGACAGATCGATAAAAACTGGGAAGTAATTGATCGATTGGGTCTTGGAGTTTCAGCAAAATTCAGGGATGAACTGATAGCAACTGTGCGTCAGGAGACGGTGAACTCAAAAAGCTGTGTCGTTCATGGTGATTTGTATTCAAGGCATTTGATGATTAAAAATGGAGCTATTTCAGGTATCATCGACTGGGGTGACATGCATCTCAACCATCCTGCAAGAGATCTTTCGTTTGCTGTTAATTACCTTCCACCAAATGCTTTTTCTGCCTTTATTTCCGCATATGGCGAGATTAACGAACAAGACCTTTGTCTCGCCCTTTTCAGCGCGATGAATCACACCCTGTATGTTGCTGATTATGCCATGGATATTGGCGATGAACTGCTGAGGAATGAATGTAAATGGGGTTTGGAAAATATTGTAAAGAATTATCCCTATTGATTGGCTAATTTCTCTTTTGCCCATGCTAAAAGATCGAAATATTCAAAGACTTCGGCTTCTTTTTCGTCGTCCTTGATGGCTTCCAATTCATTGACCATTGTTTGGTAATGCATCTTCTGTGGCTTTGGATTGACCGATTTATAAAGGTTACCAAAAAAGCGAATTAGAATCTTGTCAGAAGTAAAATACCGGGATTGTTTTTTGAGATAACGGGATGTGGATTCAGCAGCATATTTTAAATGCTCAAAATGGTTCATCTCAAAGTGGATCAACAGGTAAAGAATTCTTGCTCTCGCCTGGAGATCGGCAAATACTTTTTCATTTTTCAGATCGATAACCCAATTGATGTGGTCAAGGGCTTTTTCGTATTGGCCGCCGCCGAAATAATGCCTTCCCAAAAGGAAATAAATAAAACAATTGTCGAGGGGGTTAAACTTTTCCCTGTTTTCAGCAAAAATGGCCTCCATATCCTCGAGCCAGTCAGTACGATTATTGAATTGTCTAGATTCATTGAGATAATCCAATCGCTGAAAAATGCACGACCTCAATTGATATATCCTTTGATTTTGAGCGGTAGTTTCAATGGCCATAAATCGCTGATGTTCCTTTTCGAACAAGTCGAAGTTATGCGTGAACACTAGGCCATTCATGTAATTATTGAAAATACGGATGTATGGTAAACGCCACTTTTTTATGTTTTCAGGATGATTATCAAAAAGGTCAAGGTGTGCTTTTCTGAAACGCAGAGACTCTTTGAACTGGCCTGCTGTCCGCGAATATTTCACCATGACAA
Source organism: Bacteroidota bacterium (assembly GCA_039028895.1). Taxonomy (GTDB): domain Bacteria; phylum Bacteroidota; class Bacteroidia; order Chitinophagales; family Saprospiraceae; genus JAHDCJ01. The sequence continues at coordinate 52,171 of JBCCHF010000041.1, forward strand.
AATAAGCCATATTCTTTGCTCTGAACGACTTCCAGTTTGCTTCATCTGACATTAGTGGGTCATTGATTATTGCCTCTATTTCCTGTTTCGACGCCTCGTCGTTTTGTTTGTACCTGTTACGTATCAGGTAGAAAAAACGAACACATAGTTTGCGCAATTTAAGGAAGTTAATTTCTCTTTCGAGCAATTCACAACCCAGGTCAAGTTTTTCGGTAATAACATCTTCAATGGCTTTCATATCGCCTGTCTGGTGAGCTATTTCATCAAAAAGATGAATAAACTGACACGCGCCTGGAAACACCTCTTCATCCATGGCCTGGTTATAACCTTTGGTGGCCAATTTGTAAGCTTGTTGATAAAGGCCTTTGTCCATCAATATCTGGCACTGAATGAAATAGACAATGTTATCAGTAATGCGGATCTTATCGCGATAGTATTCCGCAAGTGTTTTCAATAACAGATCATAAAGGTATTTTTTGGCTGGCTTTAGGGTTCGCTTTGTAAAATGGCCATTGAGTTGTTTGAGCAAAGCTGATTCTTCATAATCTTCCAGGTTGTTCATAACATCGAACAACTCAAGGTATGGACTCTTTTGGTCTTGTTTACGCTTGTGTGCATTCCGCTTGAAATAGCTTTTTTCGGTCTTATTCAGCGATTTTACCAGCTGAAAAAGTTGGTCTGATGCAGCCATTAATACTCAACAATTATGATTAATCTATTTACTATAAATGTACGCGTTTCCTGGGATTCGCCGCATTATGAGGTTTTCTTTCTCATTTATCAAAACTCAACTTTATCCTGATTTTTGATTTAGAATTCATCGTTTCTGGTCATACATTGAGGATGTCAGTAACAAAAAAGGCTTTCAACTATGCATAACACTTCTTTTTCATTGGCGTTTCTTCACAAAGGTGATAAGACATCGAAAAAGATAAAATCTTGTACCAGGTAACAACCCGTTCGCATCTGGGAAGCTGGGGGTGGTTGTTCCTGGTACAAACTTAACTACGCAAGTTGTTCACAACTTGCTAAATGTAAAATTTTAAACCGCAAAAGTTACAAGGACGTTAGCTTGCCAATTAGACGATAGTCCACTTTTATAGTTTAAATTTTGCGGTTACATCCTTTTACAGGTAACCGCCAATCGAAGAAATTTATAAAGCGGTGAGGCCAGTCCCGAGAGGACTGCTCAAGGGGTTTCCATCAACCAGGGAACCCTTTTTTTGTAATTTAGCCGAAGGAGAAATAATTTTCATTAAATGAAGACAGCATTAATTACAGGCGCTAATAAAGGTATAGGATTTGAAATAGCCCGCCAACTTGGCCAACAAGGGTTTTTTATCATTCTGACGGCACGAAGCCCTGGACGCGGCCAGGTGGCCATCGACCAACTTGAAACCCAGGGCGTCAAAGGCATTTTCATTCAAATGGATGTGATGGATTATGAAAGTGTACGAAAAGCCTACCTGGAGGTGAAGGAAAAAGTTGACCAGGTTGATGTTTTAGTCAATAATGCCGGGATCCTGATTGACCGGCAGGTCGACATTTTGAAAACTGAACCACAGACCGCAGAAACCACCTTGTACACCAATGTTCTTGGTCCGCTTTGGGTAACGCAGAGGTTTGAACCATTGCTAAAAAATGGCGCACGGGTCATCATGATCTCCAGTGATATGGCTGCCTTTTCCAATGAACCTGGCGAATGGGCACCATTTTATGCTATTTCAAAAACGGCCTTAAATGCGCTTACTCGTCAGCTTAGCATTCCGTTACAGCGAAAAGGGATCGCTGTAAACTGTGTTAGTCCAGGCTGGGTAAGAACAGATATGGGCGGTGGCTCTGCAGACCTGTCAGTCGTGGAAGGGGCTGACACGGCTGTTTGGTTAGCAACTAAAGCAGATATCACTCTGACTGGCAAATTTGTTAAAGACAGGGAAGTCATCCCCTGGTAAGCTGGAAACTCATGAAAATATATTGTATTCCTGGTTTAGGCTTTGATCACAGGATTTTCAGCAAACTTGACCTTGGCAGTTACAAAACTGCTAACCTCGACTGGATCGAACCGGAAAAAGAGGAAACATTTCGCAGTTATGTCGAACGCCTTGCCCAGCCTATTGATGATTCATCTCCCGTTGCTTTGATCGGACACTCGATGGGGGGAATGGCCAGCCAGGAAATCGCCCAGTTTAAAACCGTCAGCAAGATATTTCTCATTTCCAGTATCAAATCGCGTGAAGAATTACCAGTGTTTTTTAAATCGGTTGGACCAACAGGCCTTTATAAGTTTTTCACCAAGGATCTTACCCTGAATTCTTTTAAATATTGGGATAAATTCCACGATTATGACACGCCGGAGGAGCAAGCACTATTTAGAGATATGGTCGGTAAAAACACCAATCACTATTTACAGTGGGCACTGAAACGACTTTCTCACTGGCAGAGCCCTGAACCACCAGCACACACCCATATCGTGCACATACATGGTGATAATGACAAGACCTTTCCATTAAGATATATCAAATCGCCAAGAACGGTTATCAAAGAAGGTGGTCATTTCATGGTCTATAAAAACCATGAGCAAATAAGCAGTATTATCAGATCACATCTATAACTGTAAGACTTTAAATAATCACCGATCAGTCATTCATATCTTGATGCAATGGCGCCCTCCATCATGCTTTGCGCTCTGATCACAAGCTTCATATTATCATGAAAGCTATCCCTGTGATTCATTTTTGGAAATGGAATTTCGGGAATGGGTAAGTTGAGAAAGGAACAAAGCGGTGCCCATCCATCCCTGATATTAAAAACCAATAATTGTTCTTTCGGAATTAGGTGCTTAACAGCTGCATTGTGTTCATGATATTTTTGAATAGCGAAAGCCTTGTCTTCAAAACGCCCCTGAAACTTCCCTTTCCATAAAACTTTGTTATTGAATTGAAAAGACAAACCCATTAAGGCTAACCTAGGATAAAAAACATGCCGTAAAACCCATGCAAGTCTTTGCCACTTCATATCTGTTCGCCTTAAGCGGAATAACGTTTTCATGGTGCTGGCATACCAATCTTCCGAATCACGGACCGTTAGAATGACTTTTGCTTTCGGGTAGGCCTCAAACAACTGTTTGTAGAACAAACAAGCAGGAACATCTACTGCGGCCTGGTAGCCAGCAAATAGCTTATCATAAGCCGTTTGTCCTGTCTTGTACAGTTTTTTCCAGTATTTTAACCTTGAATGGTCATCTGCCAATTCGATCATATGATAACACCTGGTATATCCCAAATGCTCAAGCGCAAATTTGAGTGAAGTGGTACCTGTTCGGCCCAATCCGGCTCCGATGATTTTAAGACTCACTTGGCTTTTTATTTTTTCGAAAATAAATATAAGAAAATCATATTTTTGCCGATCAAAAATCAAAGTCATGAACCGGATTATTACTTTGTTGGCTATACTGCTTAGTTGCTTTTTTAACATGAGTTATGGGCAGGATTGCCAATGTGCGGAAGATTTCAGATTTATTTCCGAAAAAATAGAAAACGAGCATCCCGGATTCAAAAAAACGATAAGAGAAAAAGGGCAAAAAGCCTACGATGAGTGGAAAGCTGAAACGATAGAGAAAATAGAAAATGGTATCTCCAAAGCAACCTGTCTAGAAGCGTTACAAACCTATCTTACCTTTATAAAAGATCACCACCTGTCTGTATACACGTCAAAAGGTGAAACACAGGAAGCCTATGCCGCAAGAGTGAAACGACAACATAAGCCAAGTATCAGAATTATTGACTCCAATACCACCTATGTCAGCGTGCCCAGTTTCAATTACAACCTTTGGAAAGAGCTTGATCACTTTTACGACAGCATCACCACCATTGTTGAAAGTCGTGAAAACCTCATTCTCGACATTCGTAATAATGGAGGCGGTGGAGTAAGGATGTACAAACAATTATTGCAAATAATAAAGAAGGGAAAATACCCCGATAAGGTGGTGGTTCTTTTTAACGAAAATTGTGCTTCAGCGTGTGAAGAGGTTGCCATTAAGGTATCCAAAATGAAAAAAGTTACGACTATGGGTTCCAATACCAAAGGGATGGTAGCGTATGGATTCATAAAGGGATACACTACCCCTAATTGCCAGTTTAAGTTTATCATTACCACTAAACGTTACCCAAAACGGATGAAATACGAGTATACAGGGGTGGTACCGGAAATAGTGTTGGCAAAAGAACAGGATTGGATAAAATTGGCCGTTGAGCAGTTTAAAAAATAGTACTTCGAATTACGCTTACCCAAATCATGGCTTTCAATTGTCTCTTCGACTGGCAAAATTCATTAACTTCACTGCGTCAACTTGCCTGCTCAAATTACTAAAAAGAGCAGCTTATCAACTAAAAGTCTGACGTTCATGAAAACCTTGTTTCACCTTTGCTTTTTTTCTATTATCCTGATTTTTGCAGGTTGCCAGACTTCTGCTAATTACACGCCTGATGATAGCGCGGTTAATACTCCTGAGACTAATGAAATACCTGAGGATATTCAGGAAAAACTCGACAAGTACGTGAGCGTTAGGCTGACCACTGACCTAAGTGTGTTGAGTGAGAATGAAAAGGCCATGTTACCTCATCTTTTTGAAGCTTCTCGTATCATGGATGACCTGTTTTGGTACGAAGCCTTTGGCGAACGCGATAAATTTATGGAAGCGGATGTTAACGATGGCTTAAAGAAATTCTTGGCTATCAATTATGGCCCATGGGACCGCCTTGACGGTAATAAGTCTTTTTGGGGGGGAGTTAGTGAAAAACCACTTGGCGCAAATTACTACCCGGAAGACATGACCAAAGAAGAATTTGAGGCGGCTGACCTGGCTGATAAAGAATGGAGTGCCCGTTTGGCCAAATATGCCAAATTTCTTCCAGAGCTTCAAGAAGGCCTCCCGGTGGATGAGAAATACAAAAAAGAAGAGCCTGGCAGAGATACTGAACTTAATGCTTATGATGTCATCTATTACGCAGGGGATTGTAATGCAGGCAGTAAAACAATCGCCATCAATCTGCCAAATGACGAACAGGTACAACTTGAAAAAGGTACCCGCAGACTCCAGCTGAAAAATGCCATGAAAGCCAAGTTTGATAAGATACTGGTACCTATTGCCGGCGAATTGATAGCTGAAGATCAGCGTCAGCATATCACCTTCGATGCTTTCTTTAGCAATACGATGTTCCACGAAGTGGCGCATGGCCTTGGCATCAAAAACACTATTGATGGTTCGGGTACAGTCAGGAAGGCACTTAAAGAACACGCCTCAGCCACCGAAGAAGGAAAAGCAGATATTCTTGGCCTCCACATGATCACACAAATACATGAGAAAGGTGAACTTGATGCTGACCTTGACAGACTTTCTGAAGCCGGTATTCCTGTAGAAGTTGTTTTTGAACAAGGTCCTGCAATTCTCGGAATGTAAAAACTTAACAAAACCGACAACACAAAGTATGGCCGCCAGGAAACCAAAGAAAACCCGACCCAAAACTAAGGCAAAGACAAAACCAACTAAAAAACCATTAGCCAGGAAGCCAAATGCACCAAAACCTGTACCTGTCAAAATTAATTGGATCGCATGGGCCATTATCCTGGCTTTGTCATTTGGTCTGTATAGCTCGAGCCTGCCTTATGAGTTTGTACTTGATGACAAGCTAGTCTTGTCTGAAAACAACTTTGTAAAAAACGGATTGAGTGGTATCGGTGACCTCTTCGCAAACGAAAGTTTCACCGGCTTTTTCGGAGAACAGAAAGACCTCGTGGCAGGAGCCCGTTATCGTCCGATGTCATTAGTAACCTATGCTTTGGAAGTAGAGTTTTTTGGGGTAAACCCGAAGGTACATCGATTTGTCAATATCCTGCTTTATGGCCTGACAGGCATTGCTATCTTTCAATTTATTTGCCTGCTTTTTCCCGGAAGGAAAGAAGATAACTGGGTCTTCAGTCTTGCTTTTCTTACCGCCATCATTTTTATTGCCCATCCTGTTCATGTAGAAGCGGTAGCCAATATCAAAGGTAGAGACGAAGTAATGGCTTTACTATTTTCGGTACTGACCTTTAACGCCATTCTTAGGTATATCAATAGTTCAAAAATTTTGTGGTTGGCAGCAGCCATTGCCAGCTTCTTTGTCGCTATGATGTCCAAAGAAAATTCGATTGCCTTTCTTGGGGTTATCCCGCTTGGATTATTCCTTTTTAGAGGGACCAGTTTAAAACAAATGGCGACTATGATTGCTCCTTTGGTAGCAATAGCGGGAGTTTACATCCTGATTCGTTACCAGGTAATTGGCTATTTCCTCGATAGTGGTAAAGAGCAAAGCCGATTGTTGATTAATAATCCGTTTCTCGACATGAATGGCATGGAGAAATATGCTACAATTTTTTATACCCTTCTGCTTGATCTCAAACTTCTTTTTTTCCCGCATCCTTTAACCAGCGATTATAACCCCTATCATATCCCGATAATGAATTGGGGTGACTGGCGTGTCTTATTGAGTTTGTTGGTTTATATCGGTATGGGAGTTTTTGTTTTGCTCCGTTACCGGAAAAATCAATTAGTGGTATTCTGCATACTGTATTTCATTTTCACCATCTTTTTGGTGTCTAACCTTTTGTTTCCTGTAGGATCGTTCATGAATGAGCGTTTTCTTTTCATGCCTTCACTTGCGGGCTGCATTATTTTAGCCTGGGTAATTTCAGATTTGTTTCCAAAGCAGTTGAAAATGGAGTTAGTAGGCTATGGCCTTTTAGCACTGGTCATGACTGGGTTTATTGCAAAGACCATTACTCGCCTCCCAGATTGGAAAAACAGTTTTACATTAACTACTTCGGCTGTAAAGGTGTCGAAAAACAGTGCCAGGGCCAATTCGTTTTATGCATATTCGTTGTACCGTTCTGCTCTGGAAATCACAGATCAGGCCCAGCAGAAAGCCATGTTTGATGAAGCATTACCTTATGCTGAAAAAGCCATTTCGATATATCCTGATTATGCAGATGCGCTTACCGCAAAGGCTGGGATATTAACGGGATACTATAAAATGGATGGTCAGCTTCAACCCGTATTAGACGGCTTTTATTCTATCCTTGAAGAAAAGCAGATTAACTATGTCAAACAGTATCTCGAATACCTGAATGGTCGAAATGTGGGCCAGCAGCTTATTGAGTTTTATTACAAAACCGGATACGAGCTTTACGTATTGCAAAAACAGGAATACAATAATGCCATCGAATTCCTTAACTATGGCAGGCAATTAGCTCCGGGAGATCTTAGATTTGTATCCGGTTTGGCAGCTGCGTATTATTATTCCGGCAATTATGGGAAATGCCTTGAATTTGGATTAAATGCCTTACAAGGTCAGCCTGATGATGCCTTTTCCAACTATTTTGTGGGTTTAGCCAATCAACAATTAGGTAATACTTCAGAGGCAGAATTATATCTCAACAGAGCATATGCCGCTGACCCTTCCCTTAGGAATCAATAACAAACATCCTTAATTGGATGGTCACTTGGCATTCATGAGCAATTCGGCCTCCTTTGCCCATGCTGCTCTACGTGCGCGGCCGTGAAACCTGCTCACCTTAGCATCGATTTTCGCATGATCTGCTTCAGAAAGTGATGCCAGTTGACTGTATGACACAATACCTACAGAATTCAGAGATTTCTCCAAAGCAGGACCGATACCTTTAATCTTCGTCAGGTCATTTGGAACAATCTTCCTTGGGCGACCACGGCGCCTGGTTGTTTTAGTTTTAGGCGTTGTCGTCTTGGCTATTGTAGTCGTTTTCTTTGGACGGCCACGACGCTTGGTTGTCGTCGTACTCGCTGTTGTCGTCTTTTTGACTGGTGTCGTCGTCTTCGCTACTGTAGTCGTTTTCTTTGGACGGCCACGACGCTTGGTTGTCGTCGTACTCGCTGTCGTCGTCTTTTTGACTGGTGTCGTCGTCTTCGCTACTGTAGTCGTTTTCTT
>JBCCHF010000042.1:0-59070 GCA_039028895.1 Bacteroidota bacterium
CTAAGCGTCTGGGGTCCGACGAAGCGAGGGCTTTTTCAGGCGACATTTTTTGTCGGAGATGGGACGCATCCCGAGAGATCTGTCTTTTGTAACCACAAGATTGTCTGCAGAAGTGGAAGACTTAACAACCACAACAACAGTCATTTGTAGACTGCGATGGCTCGCAGCTAAAACGTACTCTCCCTCATCATTGCTCGAAACTCGAAACTGACCTGTGCCTTGATCGTGAGGTTGAAGAACTGGTCTCCCTTGTCGTAGTCGACGTTCTTCCTGAGGACGAGGACGGCCGAGGCCTTGGAGCGTCCCTCGAGGGAGAACTTGCGCTTCGGGTCGCCGGACTCGATGGAGTAGACGATCTCGGAGTTGGGCGAGCTCGGCTTGTCGCGGTCGAGGGCCGCGATGCCGCGGAAGATGGGGAGACCTGGAAATGTAAAGTTTTGAGGTTAGTAGAACATGAAGGTGGTCAAGGAGTACTTTAAAGCTGTGCTCCCTGGTATGGTGTACTTTATATCATAGACATAAGCAAGGATTTTAGACTGGATGGGAAGCATGTTGAAGAATATCCGGAATGGGTCCCCAATTGCAAAAAGGCATTTATTATCGAACAGATAGATACTTATAATGTCTATTATTATGCTGCCTCAACCTTTCCGTGGCCCCTTCAAAACCGTGACCTTGTAGCACATTCTGTCTTTGATCAAGACCCAATTACCAAAGAGATTACCATCCTGACTGAAGCTGTCGAAGGACATCACCCTGCTCAAAAAGGTCTGATCAGGATTGAGGTACTTCAGGCAATTTGGATACTGACGCCTAAGCCTGATGGGGTGGTTACCATAACCTATTTCCTCAAAACTGATCCTGCCGGAAACATTCCTGCCTGGATGACGAATAAATTTATGGATAGAGGCCCTATTCAAACAATGGAAAAACTTCGGGATATGGCCAAGCTTGAAAAATACAAGAATGTGAAAATGTCAATTATCGAGGAGGCAGAATCACCAAGTCGTTAAATACGATAGGACAATCGCATGGAAAGGTTGGCAGGCGCTTCAAGAATTCCCGGTCGCATTGAATATTCCGAATTGAAAATGTTTCGCCCAATTAGAGACAAGTTAAGTTGTTGAACAGGTTCGTAAGATAGCCAGGCATCAACAATAAAATTCCCAGAATCATGCAAGTCCCGATATTCTGCTATGCCGAGGTCTTCAAGATTAGCTACGGTAAGCAACTGCTCATTGATGAAAAATTCGTCAATCGCTTCCATGAAGCTGTAGTATTGGCCACCTAATCCGGCAGACCATTTTTTATACCGCAATTCAACATTCATTTTTGCCGTATGCCTGAACCTGTATTTAAGCACATTATAATCTGCTGAAGATCTTACCGTATCGGGATGATAATCTTTGTATTTCGGATCCACATAGGTGTACCCTACATTCATGGAGACATCTAGTGCGCCTAGGTCTGCTTCCCCGGTCACCCCTAGTTCGACTCCTCTTATTCGGGTGTTCCCAACATTTTTGGCACCAAATCCAAATCCCCATAATGGGTCGTTAAATGTTCCCCATTGCCTAAAGGCAAATTCCATCATGCCCTCGTATTCCATCCAAAAACTGGAAAAATCAAAAAAACCATTAACAAAAGGTGTCTTGAATCCTTGACGGATACCAATTTCACCACTCCACCCTCTTTCCGGTTCGAGGTCTGGGTTTGGATAGACCTGCAAAGAACTGATGCTTGTTGAAATAAACTTTTCAGCTATGGTCGGTGCCCTGTACCCTTGACCCCATGAGGCTCGCAAGTAGGTTTGATCTGATACCTTGTAATTGGCACCGATCCTGAAAACAGGTTCAAGCTGCAATTTTTCTGTCACCTCACCACTAAAAAAGTTTGTCTCTAATCGTGCACCAAAACTCAGGTTAAGGCGTTCAAAAACTCGTTGATCGACATTGACATAAGCCCCTACATTGGTGGCAGTATGAAGAGTATCTCCAAAGAGTTGGGCGTGACTGCGAGTATGGCTGCCATTGAACCCTGTAGTAATAGTCAGGTCAGAATCATCAAAATGTCTCTGAAACTGGTATTCGCCAAAAATCTGATGAGACCTGGTACTTTGATCTGCGCTGGCATTTGCCTGGTTATTGTCCCAGTAATAATAGCGACTCAGCAGTTTGTGTTGATTGCCCACGGTATCAGTATGGGTGAAAAACGGATCTAGCATCAGCCTGAAACTGGTGTTCTCTGTTATGGTACCATTGAGTGATTCGTAGGCACCGTCTTGCCAGTTTTTCCAAATGAATGAACGGGCACTATTGCCGACCTGGACATTTCCATGCAATCCGACAGTAACCTCATCATTAACCTTAAGGCGCGACTTGATATGCCCCCTGACATATTCGGAAAAAGCACCTTCTCTGAAACTTTGATCTTTATAACCATAGAGCCCGCCAATCACATCAAGATCACCTATCTTTTTCCCGTGAAGGAAAGAAAGGCCAACTGCAAATGGAGCTGCTGTCTCTGAATCGGCTCCCCACCACTTCTTGTCGTTATCGGTTGGGGTAAAATAGGTAGTTGTAAAAAATGAAGCCCTTGTAATCCCTTGTTCTGATGGATAGCCAGTTCTCACATTAATTACACCATTCAATGAAGAAGAACCATAAAGCGCAGATGCTGCACCTTTAATCACCTCTACCTGGTCTGCATTTTCAACTGGCATGAGATCCCAGTCAGGGAAGGCGGCATCACCCTGTAAAGCAGGCATACCGTCTAGCAATAGGAGCACCCTGCTGCCTGCACCATAAGAAAACCCTGATCCTCCTCGAATCGAAATCTGGCCATCAATTATGTTAACACCATTGATCTTTTGAAGGTAATTATCAACAGAGTTGAGACTTTGTTCCTGGATGATCTTACCAGAAATAACCTCTGCTGAAGCTGTTATTTCACCCAATGGTCTTTCAAACTTAGACGCTGTAACTGTTAATGTTTGCAATTGCGTTACAGATGCCGACATAAGGAGGTTAAGATTGAGTACTTTTCCCGGACCGGCCTGAATCCGCTTCATCGCATCTTCATAACCAAGCAACCTGGCGATAACTGTGTAATCACCCGGCTCTACCTTCAATTCAAAATTGCCTTTGGCATCAGTAACAATACCTTGCTCTGCCACCATTATCGTAGCTGGCAATCCTGAATTCGTCAATTGATCTGCAATCCTACCTTTCAGGGTTGCTCGTGAATAAACTGTTGGAGACAGGCTAAATGGTTCCTTCATTTTATCTCGCTTCGCTAAGCCCGCCCCACGTGGTGGAATTGATGGATAGGTCTGGTCAATCACCAGGCCTGTTTGGATTTCAGACAACTGCCCTGGTAACTCATCAGCATTTGCCGATAAGGCAACTTCACCATCTGTGTTGGTTTTACCAAGATTGCTATAAACATCTTTAACATTGCTAGCGGCTTTATTATGCCTGATTTCGGTTTTTACGGCTGCAGTTTCTTTTTTTGCTACCGATTGAACAGGATTGGTAGATTTATTATCCGTTACCGGAAAATTATTGGGCTCTGTGTCATGAGAGGATCCTGCTATGTTTGGATATGCTGTTTTGTTCTCAGTATTGATCTGGGCAATATCTCTATTGGTTGTTGAAAGGAACTCATACCGCACCAATACGGCAACTGAAATGAAAACAAGAAATACTGCTGCTACACGAGACAGTTGGACCAAAGCTGCCCGGCGCCTCTCCCTGTTATTTTCAATTTGTTGGAGACTGGCTTTCAATTCTATTTGCCTGTAATTTCTGAGTGTCTTGAAAGCTTTTTTATAAAGATGAACCTCCCTGGCAAACTCAGGGTCATCCATGAGCCTGAATTTGAACATTTCCAATTCTGATGGAGAAAGGCTCCCGTCGAGGAACTTTCTAATCAGCGGTCGGATATGTTGGTTATTGTTCATTTCAATTCTTCGATTAATTTTCGAACGGGGTGTTCCTTGCCGATCAGATCTTTTAGTTCTTTTAGGCTATTGCTCTTTTTATTCCGGGCAACCTGTTCATTTTTAAAGCCCATGATTTCAGCTATTTCTTTCATCGAATAATTTCGGATCCATAACATAAGGACTTCTCTGCTTCTTGGTTTCAGCTGATTCATGACTTCCTCTATCTTACTTTCCCTATCTTTTTTGAGCAATAATGTTTCAGGGTCTCTATCGGTCACCTCCTTTTGCTCAAAATCGTTTCTGAACTTGTCATCCCTGGTATTCCTGTTGAACTTCCTATACCAAAGTCGCTTGGAAATTGCAAAAAGGTAAGTCTTTACGGTACTTCCACCTTTGAACTTGCCTTCTTCGATACTGGTAACCAAACTGATAACCGCATCCTGAAAAACATCAAGCGCATCATTTTCACTGCCGTTTTTTGAAAGGATAAACTGGATCACCTGATTTCGATGATCTTTATACAGGCTATGAATAGCTTTTTCTGCTTCCTTTCCTCCCTGCCTTATCGCTGCTACCAGTTGGTCGTCAGTGAATTTGCGCTTCCAAAGCATATTCTTAGTTCATGAATTGATAAAAAATGTAATCATTAATGCTGTTAGGAAACGAGCATCAATACTTTCAGCTACAACCTAATAACGAACAGATGGGGGGAAATATTTGTGTAGCCAATGTAAAAAATACAGAGAAATAAATATCCCTGACTCTTGTACCAATTTAAGCAATTCCATTCCCAACTCAAAAGAAAGTGGGTCATAAAAAAAACAGGATTTACCTGTACACGATCTGTTATGACCGGATGCAGGCAAATCCTGTCTCGTTTTTTCCTTTTTCGGGAATGAAATTATCCATCCGGAAAAAAGAGCTTATTTGAGCAAAAATTAATCAATCACTTTACGTGATGAATCTGAATTTGGTATTCTTGTTTGTCTTTGGATTTAAACTTTAAAATCCCGTTAGATTTATCCATCTTAACCAGTTTGGAATAAGAAGGAAACACTTGTTCGTTGCGCATCTCAATGCAAAGTTTCTTTAAATTTGACCACACACCCAGGGTCTTATCATCAGCACTTTCATTGAGTAGAATGTAAACTTTTTTTCGGTTCATTTCACAGATTTTTAACTGTGCCTTTATTATCTGGTTCTTTGCGAATTTCTAAGATCAAATGGTTAATAAAAATCCTTTTTTCTTTAATCTGTGACATACATAATGATAATATTGGCTAATTAACTACCTGTAAATGTTTTCGTTATAAATTTAAGTGTATCATTGTAAGTGATTAAAAAATCCCGAATGCCAACCAGCTCTTATAATTTTGTGTTAAAAAAATGTTGAAAGGACACCATTGGGTTCCCCCTTCTCCAAAAAACCATTATTTTTAGTTGACCTGCCAAGATATTTTTTTTGTTTGATCATTTTATTGGGCAGGTTCGGACCGAATTTTGTAGTTGAAAGAAAAAAAGCTCATGAAATTTTTATCTCCCTTTGGTATCTTTTCTTTTTGTTTTCTCATGCTCAATTCAGTTTATGCGCAGGATTTTGAGCATCCGGTACAATACAACAATTATATTATTGATGAACAATCGATGATCACTAATCGCAATCTCGATTATATCACGACTTCCGTTCATTCTAATGATTTGAATGCTATTGAGGCTAAACGCCAACAAGTCATTCAACAAATCCAGGTTTCCCTGGAAAAGTACAGGGCATTACCAGGGTTCGAAGGCGATTCCAAGATGAGAGATGAGGCTGTGGCTGTACTTGAAACCTACCTTGAAACCTTTAACATAGATTTCAGTGAAGCACTCTCGCTCAAGGCTGGTAGCCAGGAGTCGTTTGAAGCAATGGAAAAGTACTATGAGGCCCAAGACCGGGCGGAAAGAAAAATGGCCAAAGCAACGGATCGTTTCAACAGGGCCCAGGAAGGCTTTGCCCGGAAACATGAGTTTGAAATCGTTGAAGACGAACACGCCTCCAACAAAATCAAGAAGATCGCTGATCTCAACGAATACACAAGGGTCATTTACCTTAAGTTTTTCAAAGTATCAAAAAGCAATTCAGCATTTTTCGATGCACTTGAAGCAGAGAAAGCTATAACCATGGATCGCAAACGTGTTGAATTACAGGAAGATTGTTCAGAAGCCCTTGTTTTTCTCGATGCCCTTGAAGGCTTCAAAGGCGAAAAAGCTTATAGAACAAGTGCGATCAACCTGATAGAGTTTCATCATAATCTTGCAAAAGATGGGTTTAAAACGCTTGTAGAAGTTGTTGAGAAAAAAGATAAACTCACACAAGAAGATGTTGATAATTACAATAGGATTATTGAAGAATATAACAACAAGTCACAGTTGCTGATCAACATTTTCAATGAAGAAAATACGCGATTGATGAAGCGACATATTCCTGAACCTGGGAAAAGAACATAGTACCGCGCAGCTATAGTTTAAATCTGTTTTTTTCTTAAATTCGCTCTGGGCTTGTTCAGAACTAAAAATTAGTTTTCCCTCCTCCTAAATCATTTGCTCATTTAGCAAGTTTGAATCAACTTGCATTGCTAAAACCTCATTCACAATGCCGGAATTTTGCCATTTGCATTGTCATACCCAATATTCATTACTTGATGGTGCATCAGAGATTGGTGCTATGATGGATAAAGCTGTGGCCAACGGTCAAAAAGCAGTGGCACTTACCGATCACGGAAACATGTTTGGTGCTTTCAAATTTGTTTCTGAAGCCAACAACAGAGGCCTCAAGCCAATCGTAGGATGCGAGTTTTACCTGGTTGAAGATCGCCACAGGAAATCTTTTTCACGAGCAAAAGGTGAAAGGGATGTCCGTTATCACCAACTCTTACTCGCTAAAAATCAAAAAGGATATGAAAACTTATCCAAACTGTGTTCTCTAGGCTTCATCGAGGGCCTGTTCTCCAAATTTCCGAGGATTGACAAAGAGCTTTTGGTAAAATACAGTGAGGGACTTGTCGCCACCAGTTGTTGTATAGGTGCCGAGATTCCACAAGCGATTATGCACGATCAACTTGAAAAAGCAGAGGAACTGGTTGAATGGTGGCTAGACTTATTTGGTGAAGACTTTTATATCGAGCTTCAAAGGCATCGTGGATTGGAAAACATTGATGGCCTGGGTATTAGCCAGGAAGATATCAATCAACAATTATTAGAGTTCGCTCGCAAATACAATATCAAGACAATTGCGACTAACGACTCTCACTATGTTGATGAAGATGATTGGGCACCACATGATATCCTGTTGTGTATTAATACCGCAAGTTTGGTGGAAGACGAAAAGCGGTTCAAATTTCCCAGTTCTGACTTTTACTTCAAGACACAAGAGGAGATGTCAGCCTTGTTTTCAGACGTTCCCGAATCAATCGCCAATACCATGGAGATCTATGATAAAGTAGATAACCTCGAACTGGCGCGCGATGTACTCCTACCAGCATTCCCGATTCCTGATGGGTTTACTACCCAGGATGACTATCTTCGACATCTGACTTTTGAGGGTGCCCGTCAGCGATATGGCACCATAACACCCGAAATCGAAGAACGACTCAACTTTGAATTGGATGTTATCAGAAACTCTGGCTACCCTGGCTATTTCCTGATTGTTCAGGACTTTACCAATACTGCTCGAGAAATGGGGGTATCTGTTGGTCCCGGACGAGGTTCTGCTGCAGGTTCTGCGGTAGCTTATTGTACAGGAATAACCAATGTTGACCCCATCAAGTACGATCTGCTGTTTGAGCGTTTTCTCAATCCGGAAAGGATTTCAATGCCTGATATTGATATCGACTTTGATGACGAGGGTCGTGCAAAAGTAATTGACTACGTTATCAAAAAGTATGGCCGTAACCAGGTGGCACAAATCATCACATATGGGTCAATGGCTGCAAAAATGTCAATTCGAGATGTAGGCCGAGTCATGAACGTCCCGCTTCCAGATGTGGATAAGATCGCCAAAACCTTTCCACTCAATCTAAAGGCTTCTCTGAAAAAAGTGTTGGGCACAGATGATATCGATGCCGGCTTAAAAGAGGCTATGAATTCAGATGATATCGAGAAAGCTCACCTTTTCAGGCAACTTGCAGAAGGGGATGACATTATTGGTCATACAATACAAACTGCAAAAAAACTGGAAGGATCGATACGAAATACCGGTATTCATGCATGTGGTGTTGTAATCACCCCAGATGATATCACCAAATTCGTTCCGGTAACGGTAGCCAAAGATTCTGACCTGCTCGTCACCCAGTTTGACAATAGTGTAGCCGAGGATGCCGGCCTGCTCAAAATGGATTTCCTGGGTCTCAAGACCTTGACGATAATAAAGAATGCGTGCAAACTTATCAAGGAAGGGCATGGCATAGAGATCGACCCTGAAGAAATACCGCTGGATGATGAAAAAACCTATCAGCTTTTCCAGCGCGGTGAGACCATAGGCATATTCCAATATGAGTCTACCGGGATGCAACGCTACATGCGTGAGCTGATTCCCAATAAGTTCGAAGATCTTATTGCGATGAACGCGCTATATCGCCCGGGGCCACTGGCTTATATCCCTGATTTTGTGGCCAGGAAAAATGGCCGCCAGGAAGTGACATATGACCTGCCTGACATGGAAGAATACCTGGAAGAGACCTATGGTATTACCGTTTACCAGGAGCAGGTAATGCTGCTGTCGCAGAAACTGGCAGGCTTCACCAAAGGCCAGGCCGATGCATTGCGTAAAGCAATGGGTAAAAAGAAGAAAAAGATCATTGACCAGATGTATCCGATCTTCGTTGAAGGGTGTGATAAAAATGGTCATCCCCGCGAAATTGTTGATAAGATCTGGAAAGATTGGGAAGCTTTTGCTTCTTATGCATTCAACAAGTCCCACTCTACCTGTTATGCTTTTGTAGCTTTCCAGACGGCCTACCTTAAAGCCCATTACCCTGCCGAATTCATGGCTTCAGTACTGTCTCATAATAAGAATGACATTGGGAAAGTTGAATTCTTTCTCAAAGAATGTAAGGCCCAAGGTGTAAAAGTATTAGGACCAGACATCAATGAAAGTGGTATGAACTTCACGGTAAACAAGGAAGGTGCCGTTCGTTTTGGTCTCTCTGCGATAAAAGGTGTTGGAGAAGGACCGGTTGAAGCCATTCTCGAGGAAAGACAGAATGGTACATTTTCCGGCATTTTCGATATGTGTAGAAGATTAAGCCTGCGCACGGTCAATAAAAAATGCCTGGAAGGTTTAGTCCTGAGTGGAGCGTTGGATTGTTTTGAGGAGTTACATCGTGCCCAATATTTCGTACCAACGGAAAAATTTGACTCCCTCATTTCAAATGCAATCAAATACGGGAACGCTTACCAGCATCAACTATCCCAATCAGCAACCTCTCTTTTTGGGACTTCAGAAGAGGCGATGATTCCTGAGCCCAAAATCCCTGAAGCCGAGTCCTGGAATCTTATTGACAAATTGAATCGTGAAAAAGAAGTAACGGGCATTTACATCAGTGGTCATCCGCTTGATGATTATCGCCTGGAGGTCAAACAATTCACCAATTGTTCTCTCGATGAAATCCAGAAATACGCTAATCGGGAAGTCAGGGTTGCAGGCATTGTTACGAAAGCAGATCACCGCATCAGTAAAAAAGGAACCGGCTGGGGCGATTACACCATCCAGGATTTCAAGGGTTCTTTGGATCTCCGCATGTTTGGTGAAAATTATGTCAAGTATAAAAGCTATTTCGAAAAAGGCTCGGTATTGCACATCAAAGGTCGCTATCAGCTAAGATGGGGGAAAGATGACGAGTACGAGTTATCGCCAAAAGAAGTTAAGCTCCTGGAAACAGTTGGTAAAGAGAATACTGATTCCATTACGTTAACCCTGCACCTTGAGCAAATTTCAGAAGACCTTATCGAGACAGTCGATAAACTGTGTAAACAACATAAGGGGAAACATAAATTAAAAATGCGGGTGATTAACCGGGAAGAGAAAATTGGCCTAAGCCTGTATTCGAAAGGTCGCCAGGTAAAAGTAGACAACCAATTTGTTGCTC
The DNA here is from genome assembly GCA_039028895.1 of Bacteroidota bacterium. Classification (GTDB taxonomy): domain Bacteria; phylum Bacteroidota; class Bacteroidia; order Chitinophagales; family Saprospiraceae; genus JAHDCJ01. Next base: position 10,069 of record JBCCHF010000042.1, read on the forward strand.
AACTTGACAAACTGGGCATTGCCTACAAGCTGAATTGATCATTCATTTGTCATTTTCAATTATATTTTTTCCTAATACCATTTATTTCCCGAAGTCACGAATATCACTATTCCTGCTTTTTGGGCTTACATTTATGGTAACTCCTGTAAGGGCTGTTTTCAATTATTTGCTTGAAAACAAGTTCTTTTCAGTTTGAAATCATCAGTTACTCTAACTGCACAAATACATTCACTGCATTAAATATGCTGTCACATTATTCGGCCTTGGTTGATTTGAATTGATTGGTATGTTGATGAAATTCAATAGAACTAGTTACTAAATCAACAAACAAGACATGATGACCTCCTCCAAACTCACACTTCCCTGGGATCGATTAATTGTATTATTCAATACTTTTCGGAAATCAGGAACCGCTCAAAAAAGTACTTCAAAAGCAAAGTCAAAAAATCAAAAGATTTCTGATCCTCAGGAAAAACAATCAGGCAGTAATGGCTCAAAATCAATGAGCCTGATTGCAGACGGCACAGTGATTGAAGGGAAAGTCAGTTTTGCCCAAAGCGCTCGCCTTGACGGAAAAATTATTGGCGAAGTATTATGTGAACACAAACTCGTTACTGGTCAAAAAAGTAATATCCAGGGAACAGTAAAGGCAGAAAATTCCACTATCGAAGGCATGATAGAAGGAGAGCTCCATGTCAAACAGACCGTTCACCTTTGCGGGAATGCTCATGTGAAGGGAAAAATTGTTGCCCAGAAGCTCAAAGTAGATTCAGGGGCTACCCTCGATGGCGAATTCCGAATTGGAAAGGCCTGATTTTAGTAACACAGCTCTTCACTTCCTTAATCAAATCTTAATCTTTGGCTCCGGCTTTAGAGTTATAAATGACATAAAATAATTTGGGTTAAACCATTTATTTTTTCAGTCTGTTTAAACCAGGCGATAAAAAGGTTTGTATTATATACCTTTTTATCGTCAGTTTAGTTTTGTAATTTTGTGGAAACACAAAAACTTACGACTTATGTCAAAGCACTTTGTTTCTAACAAAGACGAGTCTCCCCGAATATTTAAAAACAATTTTCTTGACCTGGTATCCCGTGTACACTGGAGCACACCGTTGATTCTGTATATACCCTTTACACTATTCCTGCTTTACCAGGCGATCTTTGTTTATGCACTTAATGCCTTAACGATCATTGGATTATTTTTTGGCGGCATGCTATTTTGGTCATTTGCTGAATACGTTTTGCACAGATTTGTATTCCACTATCAGCCTCCTGGCAAATGGGGTGAAAGATTACATTTCGTCGCACATGGTGTTCACCACGACTATCCAAATGACTCTAAAAGATTGGTGATGCCACCAGCTTTAAGCCTGATCTTTTGTGTTGTCTTCTGGTTCATTTACACATCGACCCTGGGGTATGCGTATACTATGGCATTTTTCCCAGGCTTTGTAGTTGGGTACCTGATGTACGACATGACGCATTACGCATTGCATCATGCCAACATCAAACACCCTATCTTCCAGAAACTGAAGGAGCATCACATGATCCACCATTACTCACATCCTGAAAAAGGATTTGGTGTAAGCAGCACATTATGGGATATTATCTTCAGATCCGGATATCCAAAAAAGAAAGCTAACTCCTGATTAGTTTCCTGATTTCGCAGTTCGTTTTGCCATGGCTGACCATTCGAAATACGATTCGCCAAAATCGAACATCGAAAACATGAAAATTCTTGTTGTAAGGTTCAGTTCGATTGGTGATATAGTCCTCACTACCCCTATTATTAGGTGTCTGAAAAAGCAAACCGATGCAGAAATCCATTTCCTCACAAAATCTGCTTACCAATCTGTTCTTGCTGCTAATCCATATATTGATCGGCTTCATACAATTGACAAAGACATTCCTGAAATAATTTCAGACCTGAAACGGGCGGCTTTTGACTTCGTTGTTGACCTGCATCACAACCTGCGCACATTCAGGTTAAAAAGAGGACTTAACCGATCTTCAGCAGCATTCCCAAAATTGAATATTGAAAAATGGCTACTCACTACATTTGGGATTAATCAATTACCTGATATTCATATCGTTGACCGATACTTCAAAACCGTCCAATCCCTTGGGGTGAAAAACGATGGGGCAGGTCTCGATTTTTTTATTGGCCCAAATGATCAAGTGGAAGTTTCAAAACTTCATCCGAAAGCTATAAGCGGGAAATTCCTGGCCTATGTTATTGGGGGAAAATTTACCACAAAAAAAATGCCTGTAGATATGATTGGTGTTCTATGTTCAAAAATAGAAAAACCGATTATTCTACTTGGTGGGAAAGAAGATACTGCAAGCGGGAAATTCATTGCTGAAAAAGCAGGGTCTCATGTGGTTAATGCATGTGGCAAACTATCCATTGGTCAATCTGCTTCAGTTATCAACCAATCTACCAAAATTATAACGCACGATACCGGGATGATGCACATTGCTGCAGCTTGTAAAAAACCTATAGTAAGTATATGGGGAAACACGGTTCCAGCCTTTGGTATGACACCATATTACGGTGATCAAAATATTGACTATAAAATTATTGAGGTCAGTGGCCTCAAATGCAGACCCTGCTCAAAGATCGGGTATAATAAATGTCCCAAAAGTCACTTTAGATGTATGCGGGAAATCGACCTCGAATTAGTCCTTGAATGTCTTTAATCTGGTGATCTGGACGAATTAACAGTGTTAGATAATAATTGTAGTTTATTTTAGCCTTGATTTTAAGGATTAATTAATATATTGCTAACCCTATTGAACCTTTTCAACTAAATGAGAAACGGCATGAGAATTTTTAAACTTTTACTCCTCTCTATTTTTTCATGTGTTTTAAGCCTGTCCCACGCGCAGGACATTCACTTTTCCCAATTCAACCTTTCGCCTCTGACCTTGAATCCTGCATATACAGGAGCATTTGAAGGCTCATTCCGTATAGGTGGGATTTATCGTGATCAGTGGAGAAGCGTAATTGATAATCAGTTTGTTACACCTTCATTTTATATTGATGCGCCAATTATCCGTGGTTTTGGAAAAAACGACTGGGTTGGTGTCGGTGTTTCAATTCTTAATGACAAGGCCGGCACATCTGAATTATCAAGGCTAAACGCAATGTTATCATTAGCCTATCACCTTGCGCTTGGTTCAAAAGCGAACACCTATATTTCTATTGGTGCCCAGGGTGGTATGGTCCAGAAAAAGATCACCACGACTGCCCTGACTTTTGCTGATCAATTCCAGGGAGGCCAATTCGTTGGCTCAAGTGCAGACCTTTCCAACATTCCTGATGACAATATTTCATATCTTGATTTTCAGGCAGGATTAGTCCTGAATTCCAATGTAACCAGCAAGTTTAACTTTTACCTTGGTTATTCAGCGCATCACTTGACACAACCTGAAGATGCTTTCCTTACTAACACACCTAATGACGACAAAAAACTATCAATGAGGCATGTTGCCAATGGTGGTTTTAATATAGATTTTGGCAAGCGTTGGGTTTTCTCGCCTACAGCATTATACCAACGCCAGGCTTCTGCCTCAGAGACTGATATCCAGGCATTGTTTGGGTATCACCTGAAAACAGATAAGACCGTAACTCTTAATTTTGGTGCCGGGTACCGTTTGAAAGATGCTGCAATTGCACGTATTGGTATGGATATCAAAGGTCTTAAAGCAGGTATTGCCTATGACTTCAATACTTCTGACCTGACTTCGGCCAGTAGTGGAAGAGGCGGTTTTGAAATCGCTTTGGCCTACATCGCCAAAATTTACCGTACACCTGTTGTGAAGCCTGTACTTTTCTGCCCACGTTTCTAATCCAACATTGTACTGGTTTAAAAACCCATTCGAAAACAGATAAAAAGCTCATTATAATGAAAAAAATCTGGGTACTATTCTTTATCCTAATATTCGTACTACCGGCTGTTATTGCCCAACCAATTCGTGGCTTGACCACCAATAAAAAGATTCGTATTGCCGAAGAGCAGCGCGATATGGGGAACACCTATAACGCCCTTGAGTGGTACGAAAAAGCTTATGAAGAAGATAACACCAACCTCGATGTTATTGAAAATATAGCTGAACTCCACAACCAATTAAGAGATTACGAAAACGCTGAAAAATGGTATGACCGCCTTGTCAGAAAAGACAAGAATAACGAATACAGACTGGCGAAATTCGAACTGGGTCAAATTCTGAAAAAGAATGAAAAATATAGCGATGCAGTAACAATGTTGCAAGACTATGTTGCTGAATCACAAGATGACAAGTACAGAACACTTGCCCAGGCTGAAATTCTTGGTGCAGAACTAGCACAGGAACTGGAGAATTCAAAAAACCTGCTCGAAGTTTCCAATATTGGTACTGCTGTTAACTCTCCTTCCAGTGAGATGTCACCAGTTTATGCCTCTAATGAAACTTTCTATTATGCCTCTTTGCCCGCCAATGAAGTTAAATTGACTGAAGAAGCCGGGTACGCCAAAATCTTCAAATCATCCAAAAATCCGGATGGTACATGGGGAGAAGGTGCCGCATTACATCCAAATGTAAATACTGGTCACACTGTTCATCCTGCGCTTTCTGCTGATGGCAGCACAATGTACTATACAAGATGTGTACTGAGTGGAAACGCCCCTTCACAATGCGATTTGTACAGTAGTGAAAGCCTTGGTGACGGCAACTGGTCTTTGGGAGAAAAAATCGAAGGTCTTAACATGGAAGGTGTTTCATCAAAGCAAGCCACAGTGGCTTCAGTTAACAATCAGGACGCTTTGGTTTTCGTTTCTGACCGTCCAGGCGGAATGGGTGGATGGGATATCTACTACGCTGTTATGAACCGTAACGGAAGCTTTGACGCCCCGGTAAATGCAGGAGCCATTAACACGATTGGTGACGATATCACACCGTTCTTCCATGATGGATCATTATACTTTAGTTCTGACGGACACCCTACCATTGGAGGATTAGATGTTTTCTCTGCAAGCTGGCTAGGTTCTGAATTTGGTAATGTAGAAAACATGGGTAAAGGCATCAACTCTTCCGTAGATGACTTTTACTACTCACTCGATAAGAGAGGTTTTAATGGATTTGTAGTATCTAATCGCCCTGGAACAGTTTCTTTGAAATCTGAAACTTGTTGTGATGATATCTTTGGATTGAAATTCAGAATTCCAATTGACATCATTGCTTTGACATTCGATGCGGACACGCGTGCAGATCTTTCTGGCACTACAGTGACGCTGACACCAATGCCTTCCGGAGATGGCGACGCTAAGACTAATGAAAATTCTAACGACTTCAGGTATAAAGACGTTGATCGTAGCATGATGTATAAACTTGAGGCAAGCGCCGATGGATATGAAAATGCTACAGCCGAGGTTAGCCTTGAAGGACTTGATGAAGAGACTTCTACAGAGGTGAAATTGCTCTTAAAGCCAATCCCCCCTCCTCCTGAATTCAAGTATGTTTATGTTAGCTTCGACACTATTTACTACGACTTTGATAAATTTAATATTCGCGAAGACGCAGCGGCAACGCTTGACGAAATCGCTAATACCCTGACACAGTATCCTCAATTAATGCTGGAAACTGCCAGTCACACAGATGCACTTGGTACCAACCTGTATAATGATTCACTATCTGTATGGAGAACCAATTCTGCGATCAAATATCTAGTAGAAAAAGGTATTGCCCCTGAGCGTCTTTCACCAATGTCATATGGTGAATACCGTCCAGTTGCACCAAATAAAAACGATAACGGTACAGATAATCCTGATGGTCGTCAGTTAAACAGACGTACAGAGTTCAGAATCCTTTCCGGAGCTGAAGAAGGTGGAAAGATCAAAGTTCCTGCTGATGATTCGACAGGAGACGTAACACCACCGCCTGCTGTTGAGGAGATTATGAAAAACGGAATCGCTGAAATGACCTTCGATAAAGATTTTCACGATTTTGGTACTATGAAGCAAGGTGAAAAAAAAAACATACCTTCAGCTTCACTAACACAGGGGAAGTAGACCTTGTGATTGAATTTGCTTCTGGCTCATGCGGGTGTACAGTTCCAGCCTGGCCGGAAAAGCCAATTCCTCCGGGAGGAACCGGCGAAATTGAAATTGAATACGACAGTAAAGACAAAGAAGGGCTTCAGGAGAATGAGATTAATATCATCGCCAATACAGACCCGATAGTCGTAGAGCTAAAAGTCAAAGCCACTATAGAGGCCGGAGACGGCAACTAGCCTTTCAATCAAAAATAAAAAAACAGGATATTAGCTATATCCTGTTTTTTTTTGCCCTGATGTTAGCAACATCAATAATTACGCGTTTTTGGGCTTCTGCATTTTTAGTGAAAACATATAGGGCAACTTACCAACATAGCGTTCAAACTGATGCTGCCCTTTTCCAGTTTCAATCATATTTGGGAAACAGTTATAGCTGCTAAAAGGAAATTCATGGAAAAACTCCAATTCCAGTCCTCTTTCTCTCAAGGGGGTGATCACTTCCTGTAAAGAATGGCACCAAAAGTATTCCTTCCCTTTTATATCAGCATCGTTATCGGCATAGGTACCGGAGATGTCCTCCTCAAACTCTCCAACATTGAAGTATGGGAACGTCAGTTCCAGGGTGTCAAAATCGAGAAGGTAGATTACCGGGTGAAACTCAACGATATAGAAAAAGCCGCCCGGTTTGAGAAAATGATTCACCTGTGAGGCCCATTTATCCAAATCCGGCAACCAGCCTAAAACGCCATAAGAGGTGAAGACAATATCGAATTGTCCTTCCAGATTTTTATCCAATTCGAGTACATTAGACTGTACAAACTTTGCATCCAAGCCTAACTCATCATTTAGTTTTCTGGCTGCTTCGAGGGCTTTATCAGAAAAATCGATACCTGTGGCTTTGGCTCCCATTCTGGCAAAGGAAAGGGTATCCTGACCAAAATGGCATTGCAGGTGAAGCAGGGTTTTCCCTTCGACCAATTCTCCAATTTCATTAAGCTCTGTGGCATTTAAAGAGGTCTCTCCTTTGCGGAAGGCTTCAAGATTATAAAAATCAGAATCTAGATGATACGGAACCCTGGCGTTCCATGTTTTCTGGTTAGCTTCAAAAAAATTGTCCATATTTAGGAATAGTTATTAATCAAAAATGGTTTCCGGAAAACCGTTAACTTTAGGGCACCAAAATAATGATCTAATGGAAGAGAAGAAACAAAAACGACAGCTTAATATAGAATTGCCGGAAGAAGTAGCAGAAGGTGTATATTCGAATATGGCAATGATCAACCACTCTCCTACTGAATTCGTAATGGATTTCATCAGGATGATGCCTAATATGCCTAAAGCCAAAGTAAAGTCCCGTGTTATCCTCACGCCGCAACACGCCAAAAGTTTGCTTAAAGTGTTGAACGAGAATATTAAAAGGTACGAAGGGACATACGGGCCAATAAAAGAGGCTAAACCACCTTCATTCCCAATGAACTTCAATACGCCAAAAGCTCAGGCTTAATCTTAAGAAATATCAAATTTATTTATCCAGCTTAAGGAATTTGCCTGGATCGGATATCCAGTCTTCACCTTGCACGTGCACAAAGTAAGTGCCAACTGCCAGGTGGTCCAGGTCAATTCTTAGGTTATTACCACCTTGAACGAGCTCAGCATTCTCACGATAAACTACGCGCCCCAATACATCAGAGATCAATACTTCTGAATCCTCTACATCCTTATTGGTAAAGACAGTCAGCTTCAGGGGTTTGCCCGGCACAAGCGGATTAGGAAAGATATCTGCGATACCGGTCACTACATTTTCATCAAAACAGGATGACTGCATATAGATGGCAGGAGAAGTCGTATTGGTACCATCAAAATCAACTTGTTTTAACCTGTAGAAATTATCAAGATCGACAGATTCGTCGGTAAAGGTGTAGAATCTTGGTGTAAGGGTAGTTCCAGCTCCATCAACGGTGACAAGTGGTCGGTAATTGATTCCGTCACTACTTTCCTCAATAACAAAGTAATCGTTATTGGTTTCCGTGTCAGTTTGCCATTCCAGTTCAATGGCACACCCTAGATCACGGGCTCTGAAAAATGCCAGCTCGATAGGTAATATCGTACCACATTCTGCATATGGATCATATACAAAGTTATAATAGTTGCCTTCTGATGCTGCAACTTTTACACCATTGTACATTTCCCCGATAAAGGTGTTTGGAAAATCTTCGGGGGCATGCGTGTGCCAAGATAGTTCTATAGGATCGTTGACAGGAGAAGTAGTAGAAGGCGGAGGTCCACCAGCGTCATTTAACCAGTTGTCACCATAATACAGGCGCAAACGGCCAACGCTAACCCACTCATCAGCATAAACAGGATAACCATCACCACCGGCAAGTCTTAGATTATAAGATGTGACACTGTCTGTCGACCCCGTAAGGGTATGCGCCTCAAAAAAACTAAAGGCCCCATCACGGGCTACAAATCCACTGAGATCAAGCTCTTCATGGATATAAATACTCTGATCATCCGGATTGGTATTGGGGAAAATAATAGGAGGGTCAATAGGAACGATAGCACCCCTGTTGAAAGAAAATCTATAATTCTGATCAGTTATTCTGAATTCAGTAGCACCGGATGCCGCTTGCACCTGGACATCCAGAAAGAGCATATCATTATCACAGTCAATTGAACTCAACGAGAACTGAACATTATATTGTCCCGGATTCCCTTGTCCAAAAAGGATGAATGGCGTAATAATAAATATAAATAATTGTACAATGTGTTTCATTGGCTGGAGTATTAATGGGAGTCAGAACAGCGTGAATTCTTGCCTAGCCAACTTTGGCACCTTAAAAATACAAAAAATAAAGTGGTATTAAAATATTTATAGTGTCATCAGTCCAACATAACCACAAAAATTATCTCACTTATTATCAATTAGTTAGACAACATTCTACCTCATTTGGTTGCAAACAGGTTAATAATTGAAACATTAGGAAAGCAATTTGACGACAGGGATTTGGTTGTCAACGAGAAACAGATTTTTTTAACTTATTATTTATAAAAAAAATATCCGCTCTGGGGTTGCCGGAGCGGATATTTGCCTTTTAGATAAAATTAATTTTAATCTTTACCGACTACATCGGTAATGATTATTTTCTTCACGCTGACAAAGTGAAGAAAACCGATAGCAGTTTTCATCGTCCAATATTTAAGAAAAGTGAGTAAATGAGTTTGCTAAATGTCAAATGTTCCTATAAATATAGCGATTTTTCATAAACTTTCCAACACTGGTGGTCGGGCGACAGGCATTTCAATTTTGCCCTTCCAATTTTGTACCTTTACAAAATTCAGAAAAAAAGCTGCGTAACTACTGAGTTTATTACTTTCCCCAACTTGACACTATCTTAACTCCAGAATTTATGTCCCAGGAAAAAAATTTCAATTTAAAGAACCATTTTTTAGAAGACGCATTTTGCATGGTCCGTTATGCCACAAATAGCGGAAAAAGTATTCCTGCTTCAGTAATCAGAATATTAGAGCAGTTAAGAGCAGACGGAATGGGAGATGTTATTGGGACCGAACTAAACGATAAGCATGGTCTGGAAGACCTCATACATGTACACGATCAACTGGTCAAAATAGTAGCTCCCGCCACTCCTGAGTCTATAAAATATCTCGAAAGCGAAGAAAACAAGAAAAGTTTCTTCGGATTTTTCTCCAAAGTAAGTTTCATTCGTCAACTGGGTTTTGCAACCATTTTTTGTTTCATTTTACTATTATCTCTAGCGACTATCAAAGAGGTTGGCTTTAACTCGGTAGGTATTTCTGGTGGACTTACCGGATGGGCTATGTTCGCTCATCTTATTTTCCTGCTTTCTGCTGCTGGATTGGGTGCTTCATTACACGAGCTTTGGGAAGCAAGACAATACACCACTGACAGGACTTTCCATCCAAAATTCATTTCTTCATATTGGGCAAGATTTACCCTGGGGCTAGTGGCTGGTCTCGTATTAGCTACCCTGATCCCTGTCGAACATAAAGGAGATGTCCTAAACTCACTTAAACCTGCGACTGTTGCCTTACTTGGTGGTTTTTCTACTTCACTGGTTTATAAGGTACTAAACAGGCTGGTTGAATTGGCAGAACAGTTTTTTGGAGGTAAGCCCAAAGAAGCAGCAAAAGCTGAAAATGCAGCGGGAAAAGCTAAAGCAGAACTGGAAAAAAGTAATGCCAAAATTACACGGTATATTACCGAGGTCAAAGAATTACTCTCTGGTGGTGCAGACTCAGAACAGATCAAAGATAAACTCGAGAAAATGCTGAATAGCATCCTGCCTGCTAGCGATGATTCTCCAGCTCCCAAAAATGAAGTCATTGAGGAAAGCAAGGGAATAACTACACTTGAAGTTGATGAATTTGACGAAAATGAGGAACAGTACAGGTCAGAGGAGTACCAATTAAATGTAAATGAACCTATCGAAAAATATAAAGGCCAATAAAACCAAATTTCATGAATTTAAATCAGTTATCTTTTATTGTTGTAGTGTTTGCCGCAATTTTTTCTAGTTGTGGTGGTGGTAACAGCTATACCCCTCTCCCTTTTTCGGAAGGTAGCCAGGAGGCTATTGATAATGAACTTATTATTAAACACCTCGTTGCCCAGGGAATTGAGGCACAGCATACCGAATCTGGCATTTATTATGTAATAGAAACACCGGGTGAAGGTGAGCATCCTACAGAACAATCAACGTTAACAGCCCATTATACTGGGACAACCCTTGACGGGAAAAAGTTCGATTCGTCACTTGACAAAGGCCAGCCAATGTCATTTAAACTAGGAGGAATGATCCAGGGTTGGAAAGAATGCATCCCAATATTAAAAAAAGGAGGAAAGGGGACTTTCTACATCCCTTCCGGCCTGGCTTACGGTCAAAGAGGTTATCCAGGGTTGATACCCCCAAATGCGCCTCTGAAATTTGAGGTTGAACTTATCGATTTCAAAGACCAGGAAGCTGAAGATGAAAAATTAATCACTGCATACCTGGCCGCAAACGAACTCGAATACGAGCGGACGCCTGATGGTATCTATTATAAAATGGAAGTTGAAGGCGAAGGTGAGCATCCGACTGCAAGCAGCACGGTAAAATGTCACTATACAGGGACTTTCCTTGACGGCACAAAATTCGATTCTTCTTATGATTATCCAGGAGAACAGCCTATTGAATTCTCTCTTCAAAGAGTTATTCCGGGATGGACAAAAGGCATTCCTTTGCTTAAACCTGGTGGAAAAGCAACTTTAATTATTCCTTCGGGGATTGCTTATGGCTCTTTCGGTAATCCAAGAGGTAACCCTCCAATCCCGCCTAATACGGTTTTAAAATTTGAAGTTGAACTCGTCGAAATAAAATAAAGACACTTTTTACATTTTCATGGCATTCTCCCTATAGGGGGAATGCCATTATTCTTGTGTCTTTTTCACAAGCATTCCACAAACTGTCTTTTCCAAGTCAAATTATTGGTATTGTTCTATGCACTATGCCGAATTAAAATTGGCATATATTAAATTTGCACAGAATTTTTGAAACAGTTCTACTTCCTAAACTCTCTTTCTATGTTAAAACTGAACACACACTTCAGGGCCAGCCTGATGCTGGTCTTTTCTTTTTTTATTAGTTCACTTCTTTTCGGTCAGGCACAAGGGCCTCTCGACGCTGCCTTAAGACACCTTGAGGAAAACAAAGATAAGCTTGGTCTTAACGATGTTGACCTGAGCAATTATGTTGTAACTGACCAATACGTTACATCTTTCAGTGGCGTAACGCATGTCATCCTTAAACAAACCCATAACGGCATTGAAGTCTTTAATGGACAAATCAATGTTAATGTATTGCCCGACGGCACCATCCTGAACGTCGGCAGCAAATTTATTTCTAACCTAGCCAGCAGAGTCAACACTGACGCACCTGCAATATCTGCGTTTGATGCTTTGGGTGTGTTATTACGCGCAAAGGATATCCCTTTTGAAGAAGCTCCACCAAGATTGAAGGAGCAAGTAAATGAGCACTTTTTCATTTTTGAAGAAAATGGTATCGCGCTTGAGCCTGTTAAAGTAAATCTGATCTACCAGCCGATGGCAGACAGAAGTGTAAAATTAGCATGGAATGTAAGGTTATACGAACTGGATGCCGACGACTGGTGGAATGTTTCAGTTGATGCCACTACAGGAGATATCCTCAGAACAGACAACCAGGTGATTCATTGTTCGTTTGGCTCTTCAGATGCTGTTTGTCAGGAAGACAAACATTTTCATCGTGAAGCCAGCTTTCAGCGCAGAGCGAACTCTACCTTGAAAACTAAAAAGTTAAATGCACCTGATTCTTATAATGTATATGCATGGCCCATTGAAAGTCCAAATCACGGAAGTCGCTCGCTGGAAATAGATCCTGCAGATCCTGTTGGTTCCCCATTCGGCTGGCATGACACAGATGGTGCGCCGGGACCAGAGTTTACGATTACGCGTGGTAATAACACCCATGCTTATCAAGATATTTTTGATAATAACTTTTCTGCTGGCGACGAACCAGATGGAGGGCTTTCACTTGATTTTGATTTCCCGCTCGACGCCTCCCTGAATACCCCATACGTATATATTGAAGCAGCAGTCACCAACTTATTTTATTGGTGTAATGTAGTTCACGATGTGTGGTATATCTATGGATTTGATGAAGCTGCAGGTAACTTCCAGGCTAACAACTATGGCAACCCTGGTGTTGAGGGAGACTGGATACGGGCTGAAGCCATGGATGGCTCAGGTCAGAACAATGCCAATTTCTCCTCAGGTGCGGATGGAAGTAATGCTCGTATCCAAATGTATATTTGGGGTAGTGCTCCTCCGGGCGGTGGCAACCAGTTTGTTGTTACTGAGCCACCTTCGGTTGCCGGAGGTTATGGTGCTGTTCCAGCAGGATTTGGCGCTAACCTGCCAATAACACCTATCGTTGCTGACGTTGTAGAAATCGATGATGGTACAGGTACAACAACTGACGCCTGTGAAGCTATTGTAAACGGCGCTGCACTTACTGGTAATATTGCATTGATCGATCGCGGAGATTGCCAATTTGGTGTGAAATGCCTTGCAGCAGAAAACGCAGGCGCGATTGCGGTTATTATGTGTAATAATAATCCGGGAGAGGGTGCTATTGTCATGGGGGCAGGTACAGATGGTGGCGCTGTTACCATTCCAGCGGTCATGTTAAGTTTTGAAGATTGTCAGACCATACGCGCAGAAATACCTGGACTTGAAGTTCAGCTCAGTGCTGGTGATAACACTATCCCTAATCCGGGGCCAACTGCTCGTGATGGTGATTTGGATAATGGAATTATTGCCCACGAATACGGTCATGGCATTTCAATCCGCGGAACGGGTGGACCGAGTACAGGGAGTTGCCTGTTTAATAATGAACAACAAGGCGAAGGTTGGAGTGATTACTTCGGCCTCGTGATGACTATCGAGCCCGGAGACCAGGGATCTGATGTTCGTGGTATAGGTACATATGCGGTTAACCAGCCTACAACAGGTGGTGGTATCAGAACTTTTCCTTACTCTACAGACTTCGGGGTTAACCCACATACTTACGCAGACATTGCTAACGAGTCTATTCCTCATGGTGTAGGTTCAGTCTGGTGTGCCATGATCTGGGATATGACCTGGGCACTTATTGATGAATACGGTTTCGATCAGGATATCTATTATGGAACAGGTGGAAATAACATAGCAATGCGCCTGGTAATGGATGGTATCAAACTACAATCGTGCGGACCTGGGTTTGTTGATGCTCGTGATGGTATTCTTGCTGCTGATGTAGCAAATTTTGGCGGAGCCAACCAATGTTTAATTTGGGAAGTGTTTGCACGCCGTGGACTTGGTTATTCAGCCTCACAGGGATCTGCTGACAACGTTGGAGACGGCACCGAGGCATTTGACCTTCCTCCTATATGTCTTGACAATGTATTCCTTGTAAAAACTGCTCCTGAAACTGTAGAAGCAGGTGAAATTATCACCTACACCTTTGAAATTACCAATCCATCATTGAATGACTACAGTGGTGTAGTTGTTACTGATGAAATTCCTGCTGGAACCACCTTTGTTCCAGGTTCTATCTCATGTGGAGGTTCAGTTTCCGGTACGACCATAACCATTCCTTTAGGTAATCTTAATGCTGGTGAAACAACAACCTGTACCTTCCAGGTTATTGCCCCTGACCAGGGAAGTACAACACTTTTCTTTGATGACGTGGAGAATGAGCCAGGTCAATGGGTAACCAATGCAAATGTAGGAACCGAAAACTGGGTACAAAGTACAGCTAATCCATTCGGCGGTAATCAGTCATGGTTCGCTAACAACACTGATAGCGAATCTGATTTCACCTTAGAAATGGCCAATTCATTTACAGTTCCTTCAGGTCTGATCGCATTCAGCTTTGCACATAGCTACGATACAGAAGCATCATGGGATGGTGGTGTCGTTGAGATTCAGGCCAATGGCGGCAACTGGCAGGATCTTAATAACTTCTTTGTCCAGAATGGATATAATGCCACAATCAATGAAAACCCTGCTTCAACCATTAGTCAGCAACCTGCTTTCACTGGTAATAGCAACGGCTATATCACTTCAATCATTTACCTGAATGCATTTATTGGACAAGACGTGAAAATTCGTTTCCGTTTTGCTTCTGATGGTTTTGTAGATGGCGATGGCTGGCATATTGACGACATCCGGGTTACTGACCTCATTAATGTACCTAATGAAGCTTGTGTAAGTGCCAATGAAGTTGAGGGCGGATGTGATGATATCGGCCAAATCGGAACCATCGTTTTGGGTGATGCCACCACAAGCATTGGTAATGTCGAAAATACACTTGATATTTCATTGTATCCAAATCCAACAGACAGTAAGGTCTACATCGAGATTTCAGACGCTATCAATGGCAAGGTCGAGATCGAAGTGATGAGTGTTGATGGCCGTGCCATGTCCTCACAAACAATTGAATCCGTTTCAGGACCGATTGAAGTGGATATGTCTACTTTAGGTGCAGGAATTTACCTCGTACAGGTAAAAACTGATGATGCTGTTGCACTGGAAAAAATTGTTGTTCAATAATCAGGCATTTAATAATGCTTCATTGAATTAGTTGAAAAAAGATATAAAGGTCATTCCTTATGGGGATGGCCTTTATTTTTGTTTTGATCTGCCTAATCCCTAACTTCGGGGATCAAAACTGCGGACCACATGAAACTAAAACCCATATTGACCCTCCTGTTATCCGTTCTCCTGTGCCATGGAGTATCAGCCTGCAGTTGCTGGCCGCTTGGGGAGATTGATGTTTTACAATATAATCAAGCCGAATATGTCTTTGTTGGTGTTGCAGAGAGTGTGGTTATTGACGAAGAAAACATGCAAAGGATTGTAACTTTCAGAATAAAGAAAAAGTATAAGTCTCCACGTAAGGGGAAAAGAGTAGTTATTCAAACTGCCTTACAATCGGCGACTTGTGGGCTGGGTATCAGCCAGGGACAGACATGGTATATTTGGGCCGCTAAAGGGCAGGATGGAATTTATCGAAGCAGCTTATGCACAAGGAGCATGCGCATTCCTACTAATATAAACGACAGCTCTCAAGAAACCACCTATCATAAAGACATTACATTTATGAAAAGTCTGAAAAAGGTCAGAGGGACAACGACCTTCACCTACGATCATGGAAAGGCTATCGGTAAATTAAGAAGAGGATGCCCTATTGGGTCATGGAATTATTATGATGAAAATGGTGACTTGAGACTGGTCTGCAGCTACGGAAAGCGAGGCCAAAAGATTAGTTGTACTGATACCAGCGCAAAGAACTAGTAAACAACTTGCCAATATGGAGATTTGGGGATGGAAAACGGTGGCTATTTTTGATGTTTGGACAATCGAGCATATCTTGTCAGGGCTTTCGATAGGGTCATTAGTAACCATTAGGAACTCAAAAGTCTTCAAAGAAAAACTTGGCATTGATGCCAAACAAATAAACACCAACTATTTTGACCTAATTGGTGTTTTATTCCTGGCATTCGCATGGGAAACTCTAGAGCATTATCTCGAAATTGGGCTAGCTGGCGAAGTCGTACAGTACTGGTTTCAGGGTGTTGAATTTTGGGCTAACCGATTGATCTCTGATCCTTTAATGCTTGTGCTTGGTTATTATATTGTCAAACATTATACGTGGATGGTAACACCTGCAAGAATTTTATCCTTGATCTGGTTAATTGTCCATATTTTTGTCTTCCCCCATAGCATGTACCTCCACGAAATTTTCTGATCATTGCAATCTCTTAAAAAAGATAAATTAATACGTAGTTTACGGCAGTTCCGCATTTGGCATCGCTATATAGGGCTGGTGTTAAGTGTGCTATTGGTCATTAGTGCAATAACGGGTGTCTTACTTGCCTGGAAAAAGAACGTAGATCTTTTACAACCACCTTCTCAAAAAGGCATTAGCACAGCATTAGTAGATTGGAAATCATTTGAAGAAGTTGCTGTTATTGCTGTTACCGCTTTGGCTGATAGTATAGGTCGTGCCAATCCCGAAATCGACAGAATGGACGCCAGGCCTTCAAAAGGAATGATCAAAGTATTATTCTCTGAGGGCAATTGGGAAGTACAGGTGGATGGCACTTCAGGAGAAGTCCTTTCCATTGCAAAACGCCATTCAGATTGGATAGAGAATCTTCACGATGGTTCTATCATCAGCGAGGGTTTTAAGCTGATATCCATGAATACCCTCGGTATAGGCCTGCTATTCCTCATCGCGGCAGGTGTATGGCTCTGGTATGGACCAAAAAAGATAAAAAAGCTAAAGAATAAACGCTAGTGGTTGGAGCCACCTGGGCCTTGTATATTACCATTGGCGATCTCTTCCTCAGTCGCTTCCCTGACGCCTACAACGATACCTGTAAAATGGAGTGACTTTCCAGCCATAGGGTGGTTAAAATCAAGTTTAACTGTTTGTTCTGTAACACCTAATACCTTGGCGCGGTGCATTCTGTTTTGCTCATCGCGAAGGCTAACAATATTACCAAGAGCGATCATTTTCTCGTCAATGTTGCCATCCTGGCCTCTGAAAATATTGATATCAACATCAAAAATTGCCTTTGGATCTGAATCGCCGTATGCCTCCCCGCTGTTCAACATGAATTGAAACTCATCATCGACAGCCAGGCCATCAAGATTATTCTCAAA
Source organism: Bacteroidota bacterium (assembly GCA_039028895.1). Classification (GTDB taxonomy): domain Bacteria; phylum Bacteroidota; class Bacteroidia; order Chitinophagales; family Saprospiraceae; genus JAHDCJ01. The sequence continues at coordinate 27,375 of JBCCHF010000042.1, forward strand.
TGCAGGGAGCATGCTGCCCACACCAAAAAGGAAGGTTAATGGATTATTATTTTGGACCACTTCGACTACAGCTCCTTCAGCACTTCCCTCTCTGAGGGTATAGGTAATCTGTACTACAGAATTTTTACTAACTTTCATTGATATATCTTTTGATGCGCAAAGATACGATAAATAGCGACTTTACTATATCATACCTCTGGCTTTGAGCTCAAGATATTTATTAACGGTATTAAGGGAAAGATCCTCTGGGCGAGTAAGGATAGACTGGATGCCATATTGGCGAAGTTTATGTACAATCTGTTCTTTTTCAGCAATGAATTTTCGGGCTATGGTCCTGTGGTATACCTCCTCAAGATTAGCGCTTTCTTCCTCACTAAATTCCTTGATCTCTGTATTCTCAAAGAACACAACAACAAGCAAATGCATCGCATTCATTTTCCTGAGCAAAGGCAATACTCTCTCAAGCGCATACATAGATTCAAAGTTGGTGTACAAGAATAATAAGCTCCTTCCTCCTCTAATGATATTCCGGCATGACCGGAACAATAATTCATAGTTGGACTCTAATGGTCGTTCCTTTTCTTTATATAGGGCGTGAATGATCTTTTGTAGTTGTTTTGGACTGCGCTCTGCTCTAAGCGAAGTACCAATTTTATCAGAAAAGGTAATCAGGCCTGCCTTATCATGCTTTTTCAGAGCAATATTCGAAATAACTAAACTGGCATTGATCGCATAATCCATGAGACTAAGCCCGTTGAATGGTAATTTCATTGAACGGCTCTTATCAATCACTGAGTAGATCTGCTGTGCCCGTTCATCTTCATACTGATTGACCATCAGTTCATTATGTCTTCCAGTAGCTTTCCAGTTTACGCTCCTGTAATCATCGCCTTTGACATAATTTTTGATCTGTTCAAACTCGTAGCTATGGCCTAACCGTCGTATTTTTTTGATGCCCTGGAAATGAGAAATACGGGCAAAAGCCTTCAACTCAAGGTTCTTCATTTGCAAAATAGAAGGATAGACAGGGATTGTAGTTTTTAGTTTCTTCAAATGACGGCGTTCCACCAATCCAAGGAAAGAAGCTGCAAATATGAGAACATTATTAAAAACGTACTCACCTCGTTTAACCGGCCTAAGAAAATATGAAGCTACTTTTTTCTCCTGCGGTCCGAGCTTAAGGTGTAATTCAAAATCCCGTTTCTGAAACTGGATGGGTAGTTCATCTATGACCCTCAATGTTAACGGAATGCTAAACGAACTATCCAGGTTTATTCTCACTACGTTCTCGTCTCCAAGTGAAAACACTCTTGGCAGATCTCGTTCGCAACCAATTACGAAAGAAGGATTAAATAGCAATACCAGATCGACTAACACCAAAACGCCACCAATAACCAGCATGGTTTGTGCTATTGGCAGTAATGGCGGGAAGGCAAAGCTTAGCCCCAGAAATCCCACGACAAGGCCGAAAAGCGCAAAAAATCTATTGGTCAGGAAAAGGTTTTTGAATAGTCTAATCATCGTGGTACTTCTATCTTTTCAAGGATATCCTGTACAGCATCTTCTGTTGTGTAACCCTCCATTTCCCGCTCTGGGGTCAAAATGATCCTGTGATTAAGGACAGGACCGGTAACAAACTGAATGTCATCAGGGGTAACAAAATCTCTACCATTGATCGCAGCCAATGATTTTGAAGCTTTCAATATCGCCAACGAAGCCCTGGGCGAAGCACCTAAAAACAAATCTCCATTGTTACGGGTATTATTAATCACACGGGCAATGTATTCGACCAACTCATCTTTGATATGTACTTTTTCGACAAGGCTGATACATTCCTGTAAATTATCTCTTTGAAAGACCGGTTCTACACTATCTGCAGCTCTTTGGGAGAAATCTTCCTTAAACTTGTTGAGAATGCTAATTTCTTCCTGCAATGATGGATAATCGATCTTAATCCGGAAGAGAAAGCGGTCAAGTTGTGCTTCAGGAAGCTTATAAGTCCCTTCTTGCTCGATCGGGTTTTGGGTTGCCAGCACGAAAAAAGGGAATTCCATTTTATAGGTCGTACCATCTACAGTAACCTGTTGTTCTTCCATAACCTCAAACAAAGCAGACTGCGTCTTGGCAGGCGCTCGGTTAATCTCATCGATAAGAACAATATTTGAAAAAACGGGACCTGAATTGAAAGAAAAATCAGAAGTTTTCATATTGAAAACTGAGGTACCTACCACATCTGTAGGCATCAGGTCTGGAGTAAACTGGATACGAGAAAAGTCGACATCCATTGTTTTGGCCAGCATTTTGGCCGACAAGGTTTTCGCAATTCCAGGAACTCCTTCCAAAAGTACATGACCCCCAGAAAACAAAGCCACCAGCATGAGATCGATCATGCTCTCCTGACCAATGATCACTTTGCGCATTTCCGTGCGCACGGCATCAACAGAATTGCTGATCTTACTAAGATTAAGCGAACTTTTATTCCAGATAGGGTCTACTGATTCGGTTTTTTCGTGTTCTTCCATTGTTATTTTGAGTTTCTGTAAAAGTCGTCAACCAGCCCGTGAAAATAAACAAGCGTATTGGGGGCAATACTGGAGGACCGTTGTACTTTCTTCCAGGTTTTTAGAATTTTTTGAATCTCTTCTGCCGGCACCTCTGACTTGATCGCTACTTTTTTGATAAATGTCTCATCAAGTTGTTGTGTGGGAATATTGTATCGATCTCGCAAGAAATAGAGAAACAGCTTCATTTCTTGTTGAGCGAGTTTCTTATGTGCGTTTTGCTGGAAATATAAACTACCTATGGTTTTGATATATTCCAATGAAGTGTTGGCGTTTTCTTTCAAGACGGGAATAATACGTTGTCTCCTTTTTGCCCTGAACAGCACATATAGTATGACAAGTACCAACCCGGTGTACCAACTCCATCTCAAGCTTTTTTGAGACAAAATATATTGCAAGGGACTTTGACTAAAGTTTCTTGGAGGTGGAGTAAATTCTGAATAATCAGCAAACTTGGAGTTTTCATCCCAATAAATATCTCCTTCCGGAAGGTGAGAAAATACGCGTCCGGCATATGCCAGAGCTTCCTCCCTGATCATTTGATAATTGGAAAACACCAAAGGATTGGTATGGAAATAAAAGGTGCCATCTCCATGCTTAAGGCGGATGAAATTGAGAGAATCAAGTCCCAGCCTTCCGAGTATTTCGTAATCAAACCCCTGTTCACAAAAAGTCCAGTCATCAATATACCTCCAATAATAATCACGCTCTTTATCCTTGTATTGGTGGACATAATTGAAAGGTTCTTCTGTTTTAAGATCCGGGTGCGAAAATTGCAATTCTACTTTTTCATTATTGTAAATCTCGTATCCCGACCATCCATAGTATTCATAATCATCAAAAATATACTCTCCGGATTCATGATCGTAGTAATAGTCTTTAAGGGATTCGCATTCATCGGCATATAATCTGGGAATAAAGTCTCCTGGTAATGTATTGGAGGCGATAAAAGCATTATTGCCATTTTCAACAAAACTGACCAGGGCCTCTTTTTCAGTAGAGTCTAAATGTAAATGATCACCTATGAAGACATAATTAATGGCTTCCTCAGCATCTATCGGCAAAGTCTCTGAAAACTCATCTCCCTTTCCAATCGATTTGAATGTCTCGTCAGGAAAGTAGGATTTCAGCATTTCCGAGATTACATAGGTATCGTAAGGATCTTTCCCATCCTTTGAGTAATATTCTCCCCAATTGTATTTTTCTCTATCCTTTTGAAAGACAAAATACAGCAAAGCCACCACCGCCAGCAGGCCGACAATAATGAATATGGAACGTTGGTAATTCTTCATGATCCGCTAGTTCCTGATGGCTTTTAATAGTTTTTCAAAATAGTTTTTCAATCGGTTATAATCCGGCTCGTTGACCTCAGTTTCTCCATACCAGACCTTGTCAAAAATGCGGGTGACATTCCGGAAGGAAGGAAAGACTGACTTTTCTCTCATTTCACGGAGATAATCGAAATTGGTCTTTTCTTTTTTCCAATTGATCCAACGCAACTGAGAAAGCTCTTTGATGATCATCAGGTAGTACATTCTGATCGCTTGTCTGAAGTTCTTTTGCTCTAATGATTCGCGCAGAAAACGCTCCAGGTCAGACTCGTGCAGATTTTCCTCAACATCTTCAATTGAATAATTTCTTTTGGGTTTAAGTTTTGTTTCGATGAGGGTAAAACGGTTAGTCAAAAGCCTGTACATTAAAAACAGGAAGAAGATGATAAATATGCCATAAAAGATATACCTGACATATCGCCCATCACCGAAAAATGATCCATCAAAATAAACCGGATCCGAGGTATTCTCTTCTACTTTTTCCGGCTTCTCATCACTGAATTTCATGCCATCAACAGTCTTCTCCCATCTGTCATTATCAAATTCACGATGTTCGACATCTTCTGACATATAACTTCCTGTATCCTGTCCAAGAAGACAAGTACTTACAAAAATGCAAGCCAGGAATGTGATCAGGTAATATGTTCTATTTAAAAATGCTGACATCGTGTATTTAATACTATTGCATTTGCTCGCTTCTGATTTTTATCCGTTTTCTACTTCAAGTCCATAGACCTTTTTCCTTTCTCCAATGGTTTCAATTCTTTCTTTCAGACTTTTTGCATCCTGAATCTCAAGCAGGGTAAAGTAAACAAAACTCATGCTGATGAGTAGGAACGGGAATATCAGACCAAGGACAAAAATGGTCATGAAAGTTGAGAATAAAGTCACCACTGTTGTCAATACATCTCCTTCGAGGGCCAGGTTCCACTGGACCACTTCGAAATAAAGCCAGGCAATCGGAGAATCTACAAGGACATAAGTCACAAATCCAATGAAACTAAGAATTCCAAACACGACAAAAGGTCTCATCCACGATCCTCCTAATAAACCAAATGTGCGTCCAAGACTGCTGAAGAAGGTAATATTCTCTTTATGCGCTACAAACATCCAAAGCGTGAATATTGGAAGGAGCAATACGAAGATCGCTACCGCCAAACCGTGGTCTACAAACAAGAGGCTATTGGCAATAGCTACTATGAATAAAGCAAAGAATGAGTTCTTACGGAAAAAACGCGCAAGCTGCGACCACTTAAATTCAGTTCTGTATTCCGGATCATTTGATTCAGAGTCTTTCTTGAGGAAAAAGCATAGGACGAAAGCAACTATTGAGAAAGCTATTACATTCAAAATGGCGAGCATTGGCCAGTCTGGATAATTAATCAATACCGGTAACTTTGCAATGCTCCAGTTCGGGAATTCAAATATGTAGTTGAAAGTTCCACTCGGAATTCTCTGGAATGGTTCAAGGAAATCAGGTGGCAAAAAGAAATAATAAACTCCTGAATATAGGGCTGCAATACTTAGTGCGCTAATTATGATGCCCTTGAGATATTTTTTATAAAGCGTGAAAGTATCAAGGAATATTTCCCCTGCACTTTTAATTTTTCGATAATTCGTTGAAAAGGACCTGTCTTCAGTAATCTTGAATGCCTCTAGTGGTTTTTTAAACCCTTTACGGGAAAGCCACCATGGATAAAACACAAAATAACCAAGGACAAAACTTAAACTCAACAAAATAAAGATCAGCCTGATCCAATCCGGCGTCTCCGTATGACGCGTTAAGAAGCCTTCAAAGAAACCTGCAAGAATCGTCAGAGGGATAACCCCGAGCAAAAGTTTAATGCCACGCCTGGCAGAAATCTGAAAAGCCTGAAGTCTTGTAAAAGTTCCAGGGAAGACCAGTCCTTTACCCAGTGCAAGTCCTGCAGCTCCTGATATAATGATGGCAGATATTTCCAGTGTTCCATGGGTCCAGATGGTCAGGAAAGATTCCTGGAAAAGGCCTCTTTCGATAAAGAAAAATTGGAACGAACCGATCATGATGCCATTATAGATCAGAATGCCAATGGTACCAATGGCAAAGAAAAGTCCTGAAATGAACGTCAGGAAATCTACTCTAAGGTTATTGAGCGTAATGCCCAGGAACATATCAACTTCGTTCATCTCCTTATAAACAGCCATCGGGTCACCATTCTCAATATTGGTTTCAGTCATATTGACATAGGCATCTCCCAATATGGTACGTGCAAATTCGGGATCATTATAACCCGAAAGCACACCGATTCCAATAGCTAAAGCAAAGACCAGGAAAGACAAAAGGAATTCGCGGCGTGATTCATAAACTACCTGTGGCAAATCCTCTTTCCAAAACTCCATAAATCTTCGCCACTTGCCTTTCCTGTTTTTATAGATATTGTGAAACAAAGCCTGGGCCAGACCGTTAAGATATACGCGAACAGAGCGGTTAGGGTAATAGGTCCTTGAGTAGGAAAGGTCATCTGTGATCTTGATAAACAGATTGGAGAGCTGGTCCGGATCCTTCTTTTTGTCGTCCAGTAACGCTTCGAACTCCGTCCACTTCTCCTTGTTTTGATCGATAAACCGCGTCTCTCGCATAAACCGTTTCTTTGAGGTTTTTCCCCTTTTTATTTGAGTGTCTAATGTGAAAAGACAGGAAGGGAAAAGATAGTTCCGCAGGACACTGTTTTTCCGACGAACCTTAGGTAAATATAGAAAAAATATTACCTTTCATCTAAAATGGATAAATTTAAGGCACCATCCATTTTAGTTATGCGTTATTGATTTAGGTAACACAAAAATAACGTCAAAAATTGTAAGGTATTTTGAGTAAAATTGAAATTTCAACAACACAGAATGTTTCTATTGAATATGAACTTGCATCATTGAGTGAGCGCATTTTTGCTTTCATCGTTGATCAAATTATTCTTTGGGTGACTGTGTTGATTCTCACTGCTATTTTTGTGCCTGCAGGTGGCTTTTTTTACAACCTGGTTACCTTCATCCTGATTCTCCCGATCTTCGTTTTCTATTCCTTGTTCAGTGAAATTTTCCTAAATGGTCAATCCCTTGGGAAACGTGTATTCGGTATTAAAGTCGTTAAGTTATCTGGCGACGAACCAGGCCTAAATGATTACATTATACGATGGACGTTTCGAATGATTGACATCTGGTTCTCTTTTGGCACAGTAGCATCATTGCTTATCGGTTCATCTTCCAAACGTCAACGGCTTGGTGATCTAGTTGCGAATACCGCAATTATCAAGATCAAATCAAGCTTTCATCTGAAGCTAAAGGATATTCTCAAGATCAATTCACTTGAAAATTATGAGATCACCTATCCTGCAGTGCGCCAGTTCAGCGAACAGGATATGCTGCTGATAAAAACCGTTCTGGCGAGAGTCCAGCGCTTTCCCAACAGGGCACATAAAGAAGCGCTTTACGACCTAGTCACCAAGGTTACAAAGAAAATGGGCATTGAGAATCGTCCTAAAAATAGTACACAATTCCTTAAGACCCTGATCAGGGATTATATCGTCTTAACCCGATAATTATTTTATTCCGGGTTGTTTATTCAGGAACCCGAAACCCGAAATAACATGCCTGCCACCTGGTCACACCAGGCTCGGGTCGCTCAGTCTTTTATTCCCCCCAATAAACCCAATTGAAATAATGATCATGACTCCTCCCATGAGTCCAAAGGCAAATCCCAGAGAAGTTTCATTACTTACCGGTTCCGTAAAAAATGGTGAGAAAAATTGTCCGAGAAACATTGACATATTCAGTACGCCAATAAGTCGACCCCGCATATGAACGGGGGCAAGAGACATTAACCAAACCATTCCGTTTGGGATCATAAAGCCAAAACCTAATCCGCTAATAAGTAAACCGGTAATGACCTGGGGGTAAGTATAGGCATTACCAATGAAAATAAAACCCACACCCATAATCAAAAATCCGATGGCGTAGATAAGCGGGTAACTCAACCTTGATTTAATCACTTCGTAAAGCATGGCTGTCGGGGCAGCTGCTATGGTGCAGGTAGCAATGGCCAATCCAACACTAAACTGACTGACTTCAGAAATTTCGGCCAGGTAGAAAGGTAATTGCACTGGTACCATATAAAAGATGACCATTCCAATAAAGCCTATAATATAAATCAGAATAATTTTCCCTCTTGAAAAAAGTTCATCTTGCATCTCAAGATCAAGAATATCACGAGGCTTTTTTGACAACTGGAGTGAAGAAGGCTCTTTAAGGATCAGCCAAACCATCGGAAACACTAACATTGAAGCGGTGTAAATCAGAAAGGGTTCGCGCCAACTGATATCCGCCAAAAGGCCACCGCAAAGCACAAAAATGATCCCACCAATTGACATAAATCCTCCCTGAAGCCCCATAAACTGATCTCGCTCCTTACCTTCAAAATAATCAGCTACCAAGGTCGTTATCGTCACCATATTACCTGCTACGGCAATACCTAACACTCCCCTACTGATCAGGATATGATAAAGGTTATCAAGAAAATACCCGGCAGTTCCTGCGAAAGCATATAAAACCAGTGAAGTGAGCAGTAGTTTTTTTCGTCCAAACCTGTCAATAATATAGCCCATAAACGGGGCAGCAATAGCAATGATCAAAGACGGCAGAACGAGAATCAGGCGAGAAAGGAATTCAGAATCAGGATTGTGGGAAAAGGCCTCACTGATTTTGGAAAGTGCAGGGGCTATTGTTGCTGCAGCCATAATCGTAAGACTGCCACCAGCCAATAATGTGGCCTTGATCCATAATTTTTGTTTAGGGGTAAAATTCACGGTCAGGGTGCCTTAAAGGTTACCAAGATACCATTTCTTCTTAATACGTTAGCAAGTTTTGAAAAACCCAACTATCAAACATTGGTTTAAGACGCTTTCACTAACAGAAAGGTTACAAAAAAGCCGGCCCATCAATTGAGCCGGCGATATAATTGCAAGAAATTATGGTTTAAGAAAGTTCGGACCAAAAAGCATAGTCCTGGCTGCTGTGCTTAAACGTTACGGTCTATACAGTTGAGATCTTCGAAAGCAACTTTTAGACGCTCTACAAAACTGTTTTCAGCAACTCTGAGCCATTTTCTAGGATCGTAGAATTTCTTATTTGGTTTATCATCTCCATCAGGATTTCCGATTTGGGCCTGGAGGTAAGCTTTATTTTGCTCCTCGTAACCTTTTACGCCTGACCAAAATGCCCATTGCATATCAGTATCAATGTTCATTTTGATCGCACCGTATTCGATGGCTTCCCTGATCTCTTCTCTTGAAGATCCTGATCCGCCATGGAAAACGAAATTGATCGGGTTTTCGCCGGTTCCGAACTTCTCCTGGATATGTGATTGAGAATTCTTCAGAATGATAGGCTTAAGCTCAACATTGCCTGGCTTGTATACTCCATGGACATTACCAAATGCAGCAGCAACTGTGAAGCGCTCGCTGATCGCAATTAGCTTTTCATAAGCATATGCGACTTCATCAGGTTGTGTATACAGTCTTGAACTGTCGATATCAGTATTGTCTACACCATCTTCCTCTCCCCCGGTTACACCAAGTTCGATTTCAAGGGTCATTCCCAAGGCAGACATTCTTTTGTGGTAATCGGCACTGATCTCTATATTTTCTTCAATTGGCTCTTCGGACAAATCAAGCATATGTGAGCTGTACAGTGGGTAACCATTTTTTTCGTAGAATCTTTCTCCAGCCTCCAACATACCATCAACCCAAGGCAAGAGTTTCTTAGCACAGTGGTCGGTATGCAGAATTACTGTAACACCATATGCTTCTGCAAGATTGTGGACGTGCATAGCACCTGAGACTGCTCCAAGAACAGCAGCTTTCTGGTTGTCATTTGACAATCCTTTTCCTGCAAAGAAAGAGGCTCCACCATTAGAGAATTGAATAATTACCGGCGAATTCACTGCTTTTGCAGTTTCGAGAACGGCGTTAACTGAATTAGTGCCTACAACATTTACCGCAGGTAGGGCAAAATTGTTTTCATTGGCATAGTTGAGAAGTTCGGTTACTTCGTCTCCGTGCAATACCCCGGGACGAAAGCGGGTGCTTGTTGTTGACATAGTATTTCTTAATTATTTAATTGTTAGTGTAAATATAACACAAAGTTTTTTATTCCTTACCGGAAAGGTATATATGATGTAAATGTATTGAGGATCTCCAAATCATTTTGGTCAGTAAATACTGTGCATTCATAAGCTTTGGAATTCCAGACCGCTTAATCGTCAGTGTAATCCAGGTAAAAAGTCCTGAATTTACTCAAATAATCTACATTAATCCAATCTACCCCGGCATCTAATAAGACTTTCCATACTGCCGGCTGGTCTTTAGTCTTCCAGAACCTGATGGTCTTTCCATTTGCATGAGCCTCATTTACAAGGTTTTGTAGTTTTTGTCGTTCTGCCCGGGACATCTCCCCTTCTCCATTCCAAGTAAATTCGGTGGTGAAGTTGGCGCTAACTCTTTGAAAAACCGTTTGATCACCTAACATATCACCTGAACGAAGGTTGCCATCAATTACCATATTTCGGCTAGTGGCTGATGTCAAGACTTTTCTGGCCTTTTTTCCGGAGTTCATTATTGTCAATGGTCCCCATGTTTTCATGTTGTTTTCCCACTTTGTAAACAAATCTGGAAATGATCTTAAAATCGAATCCAATACCGGAAAGATTTTTTCCGCAGGAGACTTAAAGTCGATCATTAGGATCAAAGACGTACTATCTCCTTTGTATACGGTTCCGCCATTACTGGCGATCCTTTCCTGTAAAGGATTAAGGTACATTTCCTCAAGTGTCTTTTTACATCCAAGAAAAAGTGGGACATGGGCAACTTTCAGTTTCCCGTTTTTCAGAAAAACATCTATTTCGATACTTAAAAACCCATTTTCAAGCGCTCCTTTGAGCGGTCGTTTTTGTTGATAGTCATTATGGGCATGTCCTACATAAACAAGTGGAGTTTGCGCTTTTACACAAACCCCACCAATCATTAATATCCATAAAATTAGTTGTCGTCTCATCAAGGTTATGCTGAAAGGATCATTCTTACCAAAGATACAATCCCTACAGTTATGTATTGTACACCAATTGCCATTACCAGAAATCCCATGATTCGCGAAATGGCCTTTAAACCTGCAACACCAAGTACTTTGAACAACCTAGGCGCTAATAATAAAATGGCATAACAAGCTAAGGCTGTCAGTATAATTATGCCAATTATCAATCCTTTTTCAGCCCATGCCGGGTGTTCAGCATACAGGCCTATCAATAAGGAGATTGATCCCGGGCCTGCTAACATGGGCATCGCCATTGGAGCAAACGAGATATCTTCCTTTTCCAGGGCTTCTTCCACCACCTGGTCATTGATGGCTCTTCCCTCTGAGAATTTGCCATTGAGCAAGGTAAATCCGGATAAAAGAATCACAAATCCACCTGCTATTCGCATGGCGTCAAGACTGATCCCAAAAAAGCTGAGGATCAAGCTTCCCGCAAGGAAAAAGCTGATCAAAATTAAAGCTACAAACAAACTGGTATGCCTTGCAATCTGGCGACGTTCATCTTTAGTGTTTTGAGGCGTAAGCGCAAGGAATACCGGTACTGCACCCAGTGGATTGACCACTGAGAACAGAGCGGCAAAAACTGCCATTCCCAGTGCCATCATTTCATTAAATTTTTGATGGTTAAAAAATCGATTGTCATAATAAGCCCGCAAAGGTAAACTATTTGATCATACGGCGAAACCCCCTTGACATTAATTTTTTGTTACCTCTGATTAGAGCATAAACGGCTATGATAATTCGGTGATTAGGCCTTGGCTATTCGGTGTTATTTACTCAGGCCTGGAATCTCTGAATAAAAAACTCGGAATAAATCATCCTTGCACCAATCAAGGAAAAATTTCATCTTTAGAAAGTGCATAATGCAGAGCATCAATGAGATGAAACCGCCTAAAATATGAATCAGGTAAACTTGGAAAAAATAATTCAGACCATTTATGAAAAGGTCAAATCTATAGAAGATAAAGGACAATTAGCATCATATATTCCTGAGTTGGTGAACGTTGATCCAGATAGTTTTGGAGTGCATATATCGACAATCGATGGATTTGAATTTGGTATCGGTAATTATTACCGCAAGTTCTCAATCCAGAGTATCGCAAAAGTACTTTCAATAAGTCTGGCTTATGTTATTCTTGGAGAAAAAATCTGGGCAAGAGTAGGTGTAGAACCTTCAGGAACGGCTTTTAATTCCCTGGTTCAGTTAGAGGCAGATGAGGGCATTCCTCGAAACCCTTTCATCAATGCAGGAGCTATGGTAATTTCAGACATCCTCGTTAGTCATCTGGATAATCCGAAAGAAGATTTTTTATCCTTTGTTAGAGGTATTTCCAGCAACTCAAATATCAATTATTCCGCTACAATAGCAGCATCAGAAAAGAGCGTAGGATTCAGAAATGTAGCATTATGTAATTTCATCAAATCCTTTGGGAATATTCACAATGAAGCTTCGGATGTACTTGACTTCTATTTTGATCTATGCTCTCTCGAATTGAATTGTCAGGAGTTATCAGATTTATTTTTATTCCTGGCAAATAATGGTCGCAGAGTCTCCGATAACAAACTCATTTTAACCAAAAGTCAATGTAAAAGAATAAATGCTTTAATGCAAACCTGTGGTTTTTATGATGAATCCGGAGAATTTGCATTTAAAGTCGGCCTTCCCGGAAAAAGCGGGGTTGGAGGTGGAATTGTTGCCATACACCCCAATCAATATGCAATAGCAGTCTGGAGTCCCAAATTGAATACAAAAGGTAATTCCTATAAAGGAGTTAGGTTTCTTGAAGCATTTACCACAAAAACAGAGTTATCGATTTTTTGAAGGTTGATTAGCAAAATCAATAGTTAGAATCCTTCAAAATAATATCTCAACTAATGCTCCCTACATAATACATGTAGCATACTGCCAATTGCAGATTGCTGATTCCCAAAAAAGGAAACGCCTGAAAATGAATAAATCACTTTCAGGCGTTTTATATCTAACTCCGAATAATTAACCCGGAATAATTGACGCTTAATTGGTTATCCTCCGAAATCGTCGAATGCGATATTCTCGTCTGGAACACCGAGTTCGTCAAGCATTTTGAAAACGGCCTGGTTCATTAGCGGAGGTCCACAGAGGTAGTACTCCACTTCTTCTGGTTCAGGATGACCTTTTAGATAATTATCATACAGAACCTGGTGGATGAAACCAACATAACCTTCCCAGTTGTCTTCCGGTAAAGGCTCAGAAAGAGCCACATTGTACTGGAAGTTGCTATAATCTTTTTCTATATCTCTGAATTCCTCGGTGTAGAATAGCTCACGAAGCGAGCGACCACCATACCAGTAAGATATTTTCCTGTCTTTTGTACCAAGGGTGTGGAACAAATGGAAAAGGTGAGAACGCAAAGGTGCCATTCCAGCTCCACCACCGATGTATACCATTTCCTTTTTGGTTGGTTTGATAAAGAATTCTCCAAATGGGCCTGAAATGGTTACTTTATCGCCAGCTTTTCTTGAGAAAACATAAGACGAACAAACACCTGGATTAACAGGCATCCAGAAATTAGCTTTTCTGTCCCATGGTGGAGTGGCGATACGAATATTCAGTTTAACGATATTTCCTTCTGCGGGGTGATTGGCCATAGAGTATGCTCTGAATTGCTCTTCGTCATTGACCATTTTTAAATCCCACATTTTGAATTTGTCCCAGTCGCCACGGTATTCTTCTTCAACCTTTATATCCTTGAAATCAACAGTGATCTCTGGTACATCGATCTGGATATAACCTCCGGATTCGAATTCGAGAATTTCTCCTTCAGGTAGTTTTACGACAAACTCTTTGATAAATGTAGCTACATTGCGATTGGAAACAACTTCGCACTCCCACTTTTTGATACCAAAAATTTCTTCTGGCACCCTGATCGTCATATCTTCTCTTACTTTTACCTGGCAGGCGAGGCGCCAGTTCTCAGCAGCTTCTTTCCTGGTAAGGTGGTTCATTTCTGTGGGCAAAACATCACCGCCACCTGTGTCAACCTGGCATTTGCACATTGCACAAGTTCCACCTCCACCGCAAGCTGAGGGAAGGAAAATATTTTTATTGGATAAAGTAGTGAGCAGTGTTGTTCCTGGTTCTGCCTCCATGGGGTTGTCCTCATCGCCATTGATGACAATTTTTACAGCGCCCTGGGGAACAAGTCGTTTCCTTGCGGCAATGAGCCCAAATGAGAGGAAAAGGATGACCGCCCCAAACATAATGATGGCGGAAAGGATCAAAACAAAATCGATTGCTAATAAAATCATTTGTCGTTATTATTCTTTGTTATAAACAAATGCAAAACATTAAAGTTGGGTATTAATTACCACCGCTTAAAGCAGAAGGATCAATTCCCATAAGGCTCATAAATGCTATTCCCATCAACCCTGTAAGGATAAAGGCCATTCCCAATCCACGTAAAGCCGGTGGCACATTAGAATAGCGGATTTTCTCACGGATAGCAGCAATGGCAACAACGGCCAGTAACCATCCAAATCCACCTCCAAGACCGAAAGCGATCGACTCTCCCAGGTTGTATTCCCTGGAAACCATAAATAGAGATCCTCCGAGAATCGCACAGTTCACCGTAATCAACGGTAGGAAAATACCCAGGGAAGTATATAGGGCCGGTGAGATTTTCTCAATAATCATTTCCACCAATTGCACCATTGAAGCAATTACAGCGATGAATAAGATAAATCTCAAAAAAGTGAGGTCAGTCTCCTGTCCTAAAAGTGAAGAAAAAATCGAAGTAGTCGGCTCAAGCAAGAAAGTACTAATGAGCCAGTTAATTGGCATAGTGATACCTAAAACGAAAATTACAGCCAGTCCAAGACCAACCGCTGTCTTCACAGTTTTGGATACCGCAAGGTATGAACACATACCCAGGAAGTAGGCCAAAACCAGGTTTTCAATGAAGGCAGATTTTATGAAGATATTTACTAGTTCTCCCATGATAGTTATTTGTCGTATTGAACAAACAGGTTTAGCAATAAGAATTAAGAGATGTCAACGAGCTTGGTGTTACGACTTCTCTGGACCCAAATGAAGATTCCGATTAAGAACATCGCAGCTGCCGGCAACACCATCAGGTTATTATTGACATACCATCCGAAGAAAGTCTGTCCCCAGCCTGCAGTGGTATTGATAAAAAACTCAGGGGTATTACCGATGATCTTCAACTCAGCAGGGCTACCGGTGAATAAAGTACCTTTTCCAAACAGTTCTCTGAATACAGCTACAACAATTAGAATGAAACCATAGCCAAGTGCATTACCAATTCCGTCAAGGAATGATCGCCATGGCCTGTTGGCCATCGCGAAGGCCTCAAGACGTCCCATGATAATACAGTTGGTAATAATCAGACCAATGAATACAGAAAGCTGTTTATAGACTGTGTAGCTATAAGCTTTTAGGACAAGCTCCACCACTGTCACAAGTGTAGCAATAACCACAAGTTGAACAATCATCCTCACTTGTTTTGGAATATTTGTCCTCAATATTGAGATGGTAAGATTGGCAAATGCCAATACGAAAACCACCGCAATCGACATTACAACCGAAGGTAAAACCTGGGTCGTAACAGCAAGTGCCGAACAGATACCCAACACCTGTACCGTGATCGGGTTATTGTCATCTAACGGATCTGTTATTAATGCCCTTTCCTTCTTTCCAAAGGGAAATGCAGGTTCTTTTTTCTGGACTTGAACATCCTTTACTGTTTCAGACATTGTATTCTAGTTGTTTATATTTTCTATTAGACTTCAGTTGCGGCTGCCCGCAGCTGTATCAAACTATTCTAAACCTAAACTAATTGGTCTCTATGAGCTGGCCGGTTTTCTCCCCCTTCAATGTAGAAAAGTATGTAAAATAAGGGGTCATTCCAGCCTTGATCATATTCGTGACGCCATCACCAGTGATTGTCGATCCGGAAATGGCATCCACCTCGATCGTCAAATCTTTAGCCCCACCTTTTCTAACCGTCAGGTATTTATCCCTGGTTTCGTCATAAATCATTTTGCCCTTGAATGAAGCTTTCCAATCTTTACTATCCTTGATCTCAGCTCCAAGTCCGGGAGTTTCAGCTTTATGACCAAATGCCACTCCAGCTATAGTCTTGAAATCTTCTTCAAGAGCGATAGCTCCCCAGATTTCATCCCAGAGTCCACTACCACGTGCAGATACAATGTAGTAGGTTTTGCCTTCGTCTTCATAGATATAAAGAGGATATTTGCGATCTGCTGCATCTTTTTTACGCTCTTTGGCCATGTCTACTTTTTCGGCCATGATGCCTTCGACTGGCTCACCAGAGGCGTTAAGCACGAATTGCTGAACCTTTTCATTAAAAATTTGCTCAATCTCCTCATCCTTCATTTTATCGGCAGTCGGATCGATGGAGGTAAGGATTTCCTTTTTATTATAAATGGCTTCGTTTCTGTCGTGCGTTTCTTTTAATCCTGTATACAAAAGCGCCAGGAGAGCAGCAACGACTGTTGTCATGATGACAACAAAGGTTATGATATAAGAATTACTGTGCACTTTTAACTCGTTTTAAGCGTTTGGAAATATTGGATTCTAACACATAGTGGTCAATCAACGGTGCAAAAACATTCAACAGCAGGATGGCAAGCATCCAACCTTCAGGGTATGCAGGATTCAAAACCCGGATGATCATACCGATAGCCCCGATCAGGAATCCATATATCCATTTACCCGTATTCGTAGAGGCTGCTGTAACCGGGTCAGTTGCCATAAAAGCCATGGCAAAAAAGAAACTACCCATGTAGAAATGATATTGCCATGGAACTTCCATGAAAACATTAGCACCCCACGCATTTAGAAGCATGCCCATTATTACTGCTCCAAGGAACATTGAGAGCATTACCCTCCAACTGGCTATGCGAATAAAAATCAGGAATAAAGCACCTACAATGATAAACGGTTTACTGGTTTCACCAATAGAACCAGGTATATCTCCCCAAAGCATCTGGGAGGTGCTGTAAAATTCGAGTACGGCATCCCAGCCGCCTTTTGCTGCGAGCGCCAACGGTGTTGCTCCCGTAAAGGTATCTAACACGGTTCGCCCTGCTTCAAAAGTGTATGTACCCATTGCTTCAAACATACCATTGAACATGGTATGTGCCCAACTGTAGGAGGCGACCCACATCCCCGCATCATTTTTTACAAGTCCGGAAATCCAAACTTCATCTCCTGAAATTGAGGTTGGGTAAGCGAAAAATACAAACACACGCGCTAACAAGGCGACGTTAAGAATATTCATTCCGGTTCCACCAAATGCCTCTTTTCCGATAATTACAGCAAACGCCACGGCAAGACCAAGCATCCAAAGCGGAAGATCAGGCGGCATAATTAATGGAATCAGAGCTCCTGAAACCAGGAATCCTTCTTCAATTGCATGCCCTTTTTTGGCAGCGTACCAAAACTCTATCCCCAATCCTACAACATGTGTAACAATAAAAATAGGGAGCAATTGTACAAGGCCGTAGACCAACTTAGGCATGAAAGCGTCAAAGTAGGCCATTTGTGGATATAGTGCCGCGAAATGCTGGTGGCCGATATTATATGTTCCGAACACATAGCAAAGTTGAAGTGCAACCACGACCATCACCATTGTACGTTTCAGATCCATTCCGTCATGGATATGTACACCGTTCCTGGCAACGGTAGCCGGCGCGTAAAGGAACGTAAAGAAGCCGTCGTACAGTGTATGCAGAAACGGCGATTTTTTCTTATCCGGTTCCAGGTTTTTTGCGAATTCGAGTAAACCCATTTTATTTTGCTTTAAGCAGAATTATGTCTGCTTGCTGTTTTGTTTTATTAATTTTTATCCTAGCCTGAGTGCTTCTAATCCACGATCAAGAATATCCTGAAGTGGTTGTTTTGAAGTGCAGGCGAACTCACACAAGGCAACATCTTCTCTTGCCAGTTCGTAAAGACCGAGCCCTTCCATACGTTCGAAATCGTTGACAAGGATCGCTTTGAAGAGGTGTTGTGGATAAATATCCATTGGCAGTACAGATTCATACTGACCAGTTACAACAAAAGCTCTTGGCTCTCCATGTGTGTTTGTATTAACCTCATAATCAAAATCCTTGAACTTTGGGAAAGTTCCGGAAATCGATGGTCTTGGTGATAAAGGCAATAGCCAACCAAACATTTCATGCTTATCGCCTTCCTCTACTACAGTGATCTGATCATCATAAAAACTAAGGTGACCATCAACTTCAATTTTCTTTCCGGAAAGCACATCACCTGAGATTACCCTTACGTTGTCGTTCTTAAGGTTGTCTTTCAAAAATGCATCAACATTGGCACCCAGATGTGTCCTGAAATAGCGAGGTGATTTTACTTCGTTACCTGTAAGAACAACAACTCTCTCAGCTTCATATTGATTGTTAAGCACAAAATTACCAATCGTGATAGCCTCCTGTACTCCAAGGGTCCATACTGTTTCTCCCTTGTTGACAGGAGCAATATGATGAATTTGAACGCCAACATTTCCGGAAGGATGCGGTCCTTTAAACCAGATGCCTTCAACGCCTTTTGCTTCACAAAATGCAGGTGAAGGTTTTTCTTCTCCCCTGGCATCAAGGCCAAGGTGGACTTTACCGGTAGTGAGCTTATTTAATAAATCAAGACATGCTTGGAAAGCCGCTTCTCTGCCTTCGACAACCATATTGAGATCTGGCGCAAGTGGCGCGGAATCAAACGTAGAGATGAAAATATCTCTTGGTACTTCAGAAGGTTCAGGAACTGTATTGAAAGGACGCTGGCGAAGGAATGGCCATAGGCCTGATTCAACCAAACGGTCAACTATCTCTTCGCGGGTCGCATTTTCGTAATCGAATTTGCCAAATTTGCGATATTTCATCTTCTTGTCAGAAAGAATCACCACTTCATTAATGGACCGCTTTTCCCCGCGAGTGATACGTGCAACTTCACCACTTACAGGAGCGGCGTATTTAATTTCAGGTCTCTTTTTGTCAAAGAACAGGATATCGCCTGCTTTGACTTCATCACCTTCCTGCACTTCGATTTTAGGAATAGGAGACATCCCCACAAAATCTTTTGGCTTAACAGCAAACGTCGTTGGTTTGGCATCTTCGTCGATTGTCGCTTCGGCTTTACCCAACAAACGGATATCATGCCCTTTGGTAAGGGAAACAGATTTGCCTGTGGCATACTCCGGTACTTTAGGGGTAAAAATTTCTCGTAATCCTGGGAAAAGTCCGTAATTGGCACCTTTATCGTCAACACCTAATCTTTTGGATTCAATGGCCAGGAGGTTGTCAGCAACGAAGATTACGCCACCAATGAGAAGGATAAAAAGAAAAACCATTATCCCGACTGACATGGAAGAGCCGCCAGATCCTTGAGCGTCAGCAGCATAGCTAATAAAAATAAAAGCCGATAAGAAGGCTGACTTATAAATCCAGTTTTTCAAATCAATACCTTTTTTATTGAGTGTAATTGGTTTTGTCAGAGCCTTGAAAAATCCCTAAAAACAAGGGGTTTTCAAAATTCCATGCAAAGATATAAACCCTGTCATAAAAACAACAATTGGTTTAGTTCTTTTGGTTTGCGGAAATCTTATTTAGAATGAATCCACATAATTAAACTAACGAATACAAAAAGGTGCTCCAGCTATTCGACAATTCATCATTTTTTCACATTTTTAAACTCTATGAACATTATCATCCTTTCTCGGAAACCAAAACTCTATTCAACAAACAGGTTGAGAGAGGCTGGTCGTGAAAGAGGACACCAGATGTTTATCCTCGATCACCTACTTTGTAATATCCTTATCGAAAAGAATCATCCGCAGATTATCTACAGGAAAATTAACATCAAAAACATTCATGCCATCATTCCAAGGATAGGGGCATCGGTTAATTTTCATGGAGCTGCTGTAATCAGACAGTTCGAAATGATGAATGTTTTTACAACCACCAGCTCTGAAGCATTGTTAAGAGCAAGAAATAAGCTAAAAAGCCTGCAACTGTTATCACAATCAGGTCTCGAGTTGCCCAAAACGATTTTCACCAATTACTCCAGCAACGTGAATGAGGTGCTGGATGCTGTAGGTGGGGCACCTGTAGTGATTAAATTACTAGAAGGCACCCAGGGGCTTGGTGTTGTACTTGCTGAAACCAAATCAACAGCCAAATCGCTTATCGAAGCATTTTATTCTTTGAAAGCCAGGATCATCGTTCAGGAATTTATCAAAGAGGCAAAAGGCGTAGACATCAGGGCCTTCGTTGTTGACGGACAAGTCGTTGCTGCCATGAAAAGAGTCGCAGGTCCGGGAGAGTTCAGATCAAACCTTCACAGAGGTGGTTCCGCAAAAGCGATAAGCCTGGGTAGCAAACAGGAAGAAACTGCAATCATGGCTGCAAAGGTAATGGGCCTGGGCATTGCGGGAGTAGACATGCTACAGTCGAGGAGAGGTCCGTTAATCCTTGAGGTTAACCCTTCACCCGGACTAGAAGGCATAGAAAAATCAACAGGAGTTGATATTGCAGGAAAAATTATTGACTACATCGAAAAAAACGCAGAGTAAATGGACGAACCCTTTGAAATTGACGGGACTCAGATTGAACCAGGACAAACAAAGAAGATAAGTATAAAAGTTGCTCGTCTCCATTCAGGAACAGGAATCAATCTCGATCTCAAAGTTTACAGAAGTAAAAACCCTGGACCTACCATGCTTGTTCTGGGAGGGGTACATGGTGATGAAATCAATGGTGTCGAAATTGTTAGAAAAGCCATTACCTCGAAGTTTTTCGAAAACCTCAATTGCGGGTCGGTAATCGTTATTCCACTACTCAACATATACGGATTCATCAATTTCTCAAGAGAAGTTCCTGATGGGAAAGACGTCAATCGTAGTTTCCCAGGCAACCAAAAAGGGTCATTAGCTTCGAGGGTAGCATGGATATTATTCAAAAAGATATTACCGCTTGTTGATTTTGGCATTGACTTTCACACAGGCGGGGCCAGTCGCTATAATTATCCCCAGGTTCGTTATAACATAGGTGATGAGGCAAGTAAACAACTCGCCGAAGCCTTTGCACCACCTGTCCTGATCTGCAATAAACCAATTTCAAAATCGCTTCGCGCAGAAGCCAGGAAAATAGATGTACCCGTGATCATTTATGAAGGTGGTGAGGCTTTAAGGTTCAACGGATTTGCTATCCAGGAGGGGCTTAACGGTTTGCTTCGTGTCATGAAAACTCATAATATGATTGATGAAGCTCCTCCCCAACATCTCGGAACACTGGAGTTTAGCAAGTCCACCTGGCAGCGGGCCGCTCGTTCAGGAATATTTGTGTGGGAAATAAGTTCTGGTTCCTACGTCAAAAAAGGAGATTTGCTTGGCAAGATCTTCGAACCACATGGTAAAGATTCTTTAAGGGTAACTTCCAGAAAGAGCGCATATATCATTGGCCATAATAATGCCCCTGTAGTGAGTCAAGGAGATGCACTTTTTCACTTCGCATTCAATGATGGATTTAGTCTTCCTGAAATTTATACGGAACTTGAGCCAGATTCTCAAGATTAGCGATATCCCAAATCCAAAATAAGATCAACTGGCAAAATTGACGCCATTAAGGACTTCAAGGATTTCATCATGGATGTGTGGGTGAGAGGAAGCAATGATCGGTGAAAAAGGACGAGTTTCCGGACCAATGTCATTTCCTGTAAGGTCAGTAACCAAGCCGCCAACACTTCTGACCAAAAAAATCCCTGCTGACATATCCCAAATATTCGATTTTCGGCTTGACAGGCCAATAAAAACATTATGCGCCCCTTTGGCAACCATCGCCAAGGCGTAAGCTACCGAACCGCCCATACTCACCATTTTATTTATGACCTTTTTTTCTCTTAACTGGTAAAGGGTCATCACATCTTCGAGTCGACTTCTGTGGACAAAAAAATTAACTACCGAGTCCTCCAGGTCTTTCTTAAATACAAGTGGCATAGGCAAGGTATTCCAGGTTCCCGGAATTCCCGATGCCCCCTGAAATAGTTCGCGTGTAAACGGATTATAAATAACCGCAAGCAGGGTTTCATCATCTTTCATCAAAGAAAGACTGGTTGTACAAGTTGATTCGCCATTAAGGTAAGACCAGGTGCCATCAATCGGGTCACAGGTCCAGTAAAGTCCGTTTTGGCTGGCAGTATCCTTAAACTCTTCACCGATAAACCCATAACCGGGAAAGGCAGTTAACAAACGCTTTCTGATTAGCGCTTCCGCCTTTCGATCGGCATCAGTAACCGGACTATTATCTTCTTTCAGCTCTTGAGACACCCCTTCCGCCTTCATCTTAAGAATCAGGTCAGCAGCTTCCAGGACTGCCGAGGTAGCTTCATCGAGCGTTTGTTTCATAGATCGGTTATTCGCCAAACAATTCTTCGAGTTTGGCTTCGAGACTTGGGCCTCTGAGGTTTTTGGCAATTATCTTTCCTTCCGGATCCAGCAATAAAGTAAATGGGATACCAGAAACACCATAGGTCTTTGCTGCCTCACTCTGCCATTGTTTCAAATCAGATACATGGTGCCAGGTCAAACTATCTGCCTCTATTGCTCTTACCCAACTGTTTTTATCCCGGTCAAGGCTTACGCCGAACACTTCAAAGCCTTTGTTATTGTATTTATTATAAAGTCTGACAACGTTCGGATTTTCTCTCCTGCATGGCATACACCAGCTTGCCCAAAAGTCAACGAGCACATAGCTCCCACGTAATGAAGAAAGGCTCTGGGGCTCTCCTTCAGGTGTATTTTGTTCGATTTCAGGAGCTACTGCTCCAACCATCAAATGACGCACCTTGTTCATATTCGACTCAAGATATTGAACGATTGGTGGGTTTTGATCTGCATAATGGGCAAGATAACGATCACCAAATTTGACGAACCATGTATCCGCCTTGGCGGTCTGGAAGCCAAGCGTTGTTCCCAAAAGGAATGCCTTGTGTCGTTTTGACCCGGCAGGAAGCTGAGCTGTTATCTTATCAATAACATTTTTTTGTTCGTCAGTGGGCAGACCCGCCTTTACGAGGGTGTAGGCAAAAGTTTTTGCAGATTCCAAAAGCTGAGGGATATGATCGAAATTCTCTTTAGTTAAATCAGCGTATTTAAAGAACTCATTCGCGAAGTAGTGAGCCTCGTCTTTGTAGCGACCTTTGTTATTGGCCTGAAAACTCATATAGCCATTAAGCGAAATGACATCTCCTATGAATTCGCTTGCCGCAATGGCTTTTTCGATGATCGTTAAACGCGTAGAATCTAATTTGACAAACTCCGTATTCAGTTCTGCTATTTTTAAAGGATTATTTCCTACCCTTCTGCGTTGCTGTATCAATCCCTGAAATGTAGTCTGAAGATTCCCCATCTCCTGGTTGAGCTGAAAATAGGCCTCATTGTGGGGGGAATTTAGGATTGTTGCCTGTGGAATTGCTGTCAGGTTACCTTTAATCTCAACCGCTTTTTCTTCACCTAAAACGATTGGTTTATACGTTTTCTGATCAGTTCCAATAAAATAAATGCCAAGTGGAATTTCTAGGTTCTTAAATTCAAATTTAAGGTTTGTTTCTTCTTGTTTTGTCTGAACAGATTCAATTTCAACAAGGGTGGCTCCATCCCATTCGAAAAGCCTGAAAAAATCTACTGTGCCGCCTTCAAACTCACCGGATACTTTAATCCCTTTTTTACCTTCATCGGCTACATTCCCCGTAAGGGAGAAAGAAAGGGTTGGCAATAAAACAAATAATGTAATTATGTAAAATCTGGTCATTGGTTGAATTTTCAATTACGAATATACCACTGTGATTCAACCCGCTCCAGGATAAGTGGTCGGTATACATCAGCAGATTTAAAAATGGCTCTGGTCTTTTGATCGTTAAACTCAGGTTTTCCTTCGAGAGCGTCTTTCAAAGCAGTTAGCAATAACTGGGCCTTATTTTTGGAAAAGTCTTCAACAATTTCATCTAGACTTTCATCACCCTTTATTTTTTCAAGGTCCTCAGGATGAGCATAAGTGCTTATGAACTGCCCAAGATCGCCAGTTTCAAGGAGATCGATCATTTCCTGAATCTGTACCTTTACATATGCTTCGGGGTTTTTTTGTAGCTTTTTTGAAGGACTACAACCCATTACAAAAGTTAGAGTAAAGACTGAAATTAATTTGAAATATTGCATAGGACGTAATTCTCCCTCAAATATACGGGACACAAAGTGCATTGGAAAATCAGAACACTGCTATTGGATCAATCGGACGATTTTTGTCCCAGCTTCATAGATATTATCAGTGCAACCAATGGGATGACCCCATGTGCCAGTCGCAACAAGGTTTCTGGCAGCCACCGAACCACTGTTTTTATCATAAAATCAGCATCAAAGTAACTTGTTACACGAGCTAATGCTGTGGCAAAACCCCAAAAAACGGCATAAGCCAGAAAAGGAACAGCCATTCTTCTAGGCAAGAAAATTAAAACACCAATAACAAAATCAAGTATGCCTACTGTGGTTAAAAGGGTTTGAGCAGTAGATTCACTAACATTAAAAATGCCGATCACCATATCCAGGAAATTACCTGGGACCGGGTAATACCCCACTGCATACAAACCATGACAAACAAACGTCAGAGCAATAGCAATTTTCAGGTAAAAAAGGATTTTCTGTTCGGTCCACCCTCTTCTGACTATGAGGTATAGTAGAATCGGTGAACCCCATTGGATAGCATACTCAAAAAACTGACCAAGGTGATAGAATTTTTCTTTGAAAAATAAGAAGGCAAGGATGATTAACCCCGTGGCACCTGCTAGTATTAGTCTACCCAGCCAAATACTATTCGGATTTAGTTTGATAGTTGCCAGGCAACAGAGGCAATAAAAAATACCAGTTGTATATACCAGATTTTGAACAAAGCGGTCAACCCCGGGATGAGTTACCCACTCTTTCCAGGTCATGGCAGATAAGCCTTCCACGATGCCCTTCAACAATCCTTCATCCCAGAAAATAGTTCTGAAAGGAATATCGCCAAGTAGATGCAGCCACCCCCACCCGAGAAAGATTAAAGCACAGGCGATCCTCAACAATGAGGCAGGCTTAATGGCTGAAAGGGGCTTGATGACTGATGTTGTTTATTTGAGGTTGTTTATTCCGGGTTGTTTGCCCTGAAAACTCGGAATAAACAACCCGGAATATAAATTTTCAAATTTTCGATGATCAATTAATCATGAAAATCTACTGGATTAGTCGTCGTTTGATGAAGGCGTTTTATTGCCTGTGTATCTTTCAGCAGCGCTACCTGAAATGGTGTGGCCAAAGTAGATAGCATTGAGAAACAGCTTGGTTGTTCCGTACCAGTAACCTCTGAAGTTTGGATTATCACCAAGACAAATGACCTTACCTCCACCATGACGACATACGATCGAGGCTGCAGCATTTTTCACTAATTCTTCGTTGTGATCAGAAATGTAGCCTGCCATAAGCGGGTCACTCGTGTATTTATGTGGCGTTGCATAGGCATTATTGGTTGGCTGCATAAACATGGTCCCTCTTCTGAAAACAGGCAACTGACTGTCGCGATATCCGTAAGCCAATGGGTGGCTCAGGTCGAGCTCTGTCTCAAAAATGGCGCCTCCGATAAATTCTGCTCCACTGTCATTTGCCAATGAGCCATAAGGCCTATTGCTGAGTTCTTTTCTATCGGACTTGAATTCGACACCGGCAACGCCAAGACCCTTCAACCACTGAATTGCTCCGCGCATTGCTACCACTGTACCACCATTACTAATCCATTCTTTTACGCTTTCTTTACCGCTTGAACCGATGCTGTTATAACCACCGTTTACCAGAACAAGCGTGTTATAGTCGTTAAGGTCAATATTGCCAAACTGGCGAACGTCAACAATGGTTAGATCAATATCAAATCGGTGATCAAGGAGGTGCCATACCTCGCCGGCATCGTAACTTGAAACGCCATCACCAACAAGCAGTAAGGCTTTTGGATCGCGTAATACTCCGAAGTTTCGACTACCCAGATCCATACCAGCGGCGGTAAATCCTGTATTTGTACCCATTATTGTTACACCATATTTGTTGGACAATGATGTCAATAAGGATTTCAAATCCGCTTCACTGATCGATTGTTGAGTGGCAGCAATCATGATAGTACCGTAACCGAAATCAACGGTTTCATTGCCGATTACGGCAGAAAATTCTTTGGCTGCAGTTTTTACAATAACCTCTTTTTTCAGCAATTGATGTAATACTGAAGGTGCATGGTATTGTGACCAGTCCATCAGATAAGCATAAGCATTATCATTTCCTTCAACCGCACCGCTAACTTTATTAGGTTTACCAATTGGTGCTTTTGAGGCATTAGCTAGACTTCCGATTTCCGAGAAATGAAGGTTGAATGCCAACGGCAAGGTCCATGCAGAAACATCATAGAAGAGACTGTCTTCAAAACTCGTTCTTTGTTCAAACATGGATTTAATCAGCCTGTATTGAGGTTGTTCGAAAGGAATGATGTAGGAGGTTCCTGCTTCAAATGTATTCCCACCTGCCTGCATGCTTTTAACAACTTCATGTACTTTAATATCATGGCGCATAACCATTTTAAGGAAATGGTTGACTCTTGCCGGATCATGGGCATCACCAAAAATGACGCCTTTGGCCTTATCTTGCTGAGCTTCTTTAATTACCTGCTGATAAAAATCACGCTTATAAGCCAGGAGATCTGTACGCAGAGCCTCTGCTGCTTCGAGAGAAGACAGGGAAGTCAGCAACTGGTTTTTAATTGTGAACGGGAAACTGACATCACCATTGATGCTACTTTGTAAGTGACCTCTTGAACTACCTTGTTCGAAAAGGATACCGATACAGCCCTGAACATCAGGATAAGTAGAGCCTTTACCGTAGTAAAAATCATCAAAAGACTCTTGTGTATAATACAATGAACCGACTCCATCCAATGCTTTGGCGTGGAACTCTGCTATTTTGTAGGTTAACTCCTGGTTGATTTTCGGAGTTAACGGGTTAGTCCGCGTAGGGATACCAGGTTGGAAGAAGTAAGTGCTATTCGTTCCCATCTCATGGTAATCCAAAACGATATTGGGTTTCCATTGCTGGAAATTATCGACTCTGCCTTGAGACTCTGGGTGCTGAACCAACAACCAATCACGGTTTAAGTCGAACCAATAGTGATTAGTACGGCCTCTTGGCCATGCCTCGTTATGTTCCCTCGTAGCCGGATCAGGATTAAGATTTTTGCTCTTGTGGGTATTGACCCAACTTGCAAAGCGATTATAGCCATCAGGATTATACATTGGATCAAGCAGTATGACCACATTTGACAATAAATTCTCGATCTCTTTCCCTTGACCAGCAGCCAGGTGGTATGCCAGGAGTGGTGTTGCATTTGCGGTACTTGGCTCGTTACCATGAACGGTATAACCAGCATAAACTACAGCGGGCATGCTTTCTATATCTGCATTACCTGATTGGGAAGCATCAGCAAGTGCTACGTGGTTTTTCTGGATCTCATCTATCTTTCCATGATTTTCAGCAGAGGTAATGGTTAGTAAGATGAGCGGACGCGCTTCGTGTGATCGGGCGTATTCCTCAATTGTTACCCTGTCTGAAACCCTTGCCAGTTCTTGCATATAATAAACCAGCTGGTCGTGGGTAATGTGCCACTCTCCTATTTCATAACCAAGAAAGTCTTTAGGAGTAGGGATGGCTTCATCGTATTGTACCCCTTCAGGTAGGTAGTAACCCAGGTCAACCTGAGCTCTAGAGAAGGTGGAAAAAATTAAACTAAAGATAAGGATTAATTGGAGTGAACGTCTCATACAAATTGGAGTTGGATCAGTAAATTTTAAGCTTTGAATAATGGTGAATGCCAATAAAATTGAATGATGAAATTAAAAAAAAGAATCCGGCCTGAGCCGGATTCTTTTAAAATAATGATATTTCTATTTGCCGGGTTTCCCCGAATGGAATGTCAGATTAATCAATTTTGAATTCATCATCTGAAACATCAGTATTCAGTTTGTACTCTTTTACTTTTAAGACCTGCCCTGAAACTGACATCACATGAGGCAATACAACGCCATCTACTTCCTTAAAGCTATCGTACTCTACTACAACTGGCTGTGGACCTCCAGGACCAGGAGCTGTGGTCACAACTTTAACCTTATAACCAGTTTCCAGATCATAAAACTCAGTAGATTTTTCTCCGTTGGGGCTGGTTACCTGAATCTTGTAAGCATCTTTCCCGTAAAGGGCCTCAACACCTGCCAATTCGACCTCATAACTGTCTTTTGCATACTCCAGCTCAGGGAACATGATCGCCTGTTCTGCAAGTGATGTAAGCGCCTTACCTTCTACAGGTCCGTTGCCCTGCATACCAGTTTGGTATCCTTTCTCACCATCGTACTTGATATCCTGCAACAACATACCCATGCCTTCTGTCTTTTGGCGCAGCATGTTTGGTGCCTTTTGAATAATTGTCAAATTGATTTCTCCTTGTGGGGTGCTCAACCCGACATGGGTTGTCATATCCTTAATTTTATTGAGGTTGTCAACTCCTCCAATAGCATCCAGGTAGTTTGCAATTACAGACGTTGCAGTTACATCATCCCCTATTTCTGTGGTGGACTCCTCAATTGGATTACCATAGATATCGTAGTAGTGCACCTTGTTGACAGGAGAGAATCTAGCCAGTTTTTCAGCTACATCGTCTTTATTACCTACAACGACAATATGTGCATTTTCCGGCTTGATGTACTTTTTCGCCATCTTCTTGATATCGTCAGTGGTTACGGCTGCCAATTTAGTCAGATAATTGGCATAATAATCAGCTGGCAGATTATAGACAGCAGTGTTTAATGCAAAGTTCGCAATAGTCTGCGGGCGTTCGAGCGAACGGCCAAAACTTCCGGTAAGGATATTTTTGGTTTTCTGCAGTGCTTTTTCGTCTACTTTTTCATCAATCAGTCTATCCATTTCGTAAAGAAATTGAGTAACTGAACTATCGGTCACCTCATTTCTTACGGATGCGCCTGCGTTGAAATATCCTACTAGTCTGTCACCAATCAATGATGAGCGAGCACCGTAAGTATATCCTTTATCTTCCCTCAAATTTTGCATCAGTCTTCCAGAGAATCCTCCGCCACCGAGAATGGCGTTCATTAACCTTGCCGGAATGTAATCAGGGTGGCCTAATTGAAGGTCAATTGGGTAGGTCACTTTAATGACTGACTGAACAGCTCCAGTTTTATCGACAAAACTAACTTTCGTCTTGTCAGGCGCCTGAGGTGCATCGTATTTGGCTGTTGGGACTTTTCCGCGCTCCCAGTCACCAAAATAGGTTTTAGCCATTTCTTTGGCTTTGCCCACATTAATATCACCTACGATAACGAGGTAGGAAATATTAGGCTTGAAATAAGTATCGAAGAATGCTTTACATTTTTCGAGTGTAATCTTATTGACCGTCTCCTCAGTTACGATTTCTCCATAAGGGTGATCTTTCCCATACACCATAACATCAGCCACGTTGTCAGAAATTGCGTTTGGATCATCTTTTGAAGCCTTAAGGCCGGATAATGTCTGATTAATAATCTTATCAAACTCTTCCTGAGGAAAAGATGGATTCAACAATACATCGCTGGTCAATTCAAGCAGTGTTGGCATATGCCTGGTTAGCGAACTTGCAAAAATACCATCAGAAAATGTAGACATATTCGCGCCAATAAAGTCTATTTGTTCATCAATATCGGCTTTGGTCCGTGTGCTGGTTCCTTTACTCAACATATCTCCTGCGATGGAAAGGTAACCTGCAGCTTCTTCTTCAAGGATCGGATCGTAGTCAACCGTTAATTGGAAAGATACACGGGGCACCTTATTATTTTCAACAACAATAACCTTCAATCCATTCTCCAATTCAAATGACTCGTATGTGCCCAACTGGATTTTTGGAGCAGGGCCTGGCTTAGGTGCAGTCGCTCTGAAATCAGTCGGTTCAGTTGCAGTTGTGCCTGCGGTGGTTTCTGAAGTATTATTTTCTGAAGAATTTTCAGTAGCTACCGGTGGTGGTGGCTTAGAGTTGTCTCCCTGTGAAATAGAGGACGTCTTTGGGGTACATTGTGCCATCAGGAAAACTGAGATAATGGCAAAAATGATATTTCTCATTAGATATTTTTTTGATTGTTTGAAAAGCTGTGGTTCACATTAAGGATTATCATCATCATCCTTACCTTTCTCATCGTTTGAGAGGTAGAGTAAGGTAATCCTGTTTTCTTTTTGCAGATACTGATTCGCAACACGCTTAATGTCCTCTCTTGTAACAGCCATGTATCTGTCAATCTCTGTGTTGATCAGGTTGGCATCTCCAAAATAAATATGGTAGTTAGCTAAGCTTTCTGCAATACCGGCGATACTTGTATTTGAGGAAATGAAATCATTTTCCATCTGGTTTCTTAACTTCTGAAACTCTCTTTCAGAAATGAGTTCATTTTTAACTCTTTCATATTCCAACTCCATCGCCGCTTCAATTTCCTTTTTGTTTACTCCTGCATTGGCAATCGTATAAGCGATCATTAATCCAGGGTCTTCTGTGTTAAGCGGGAATGCACCTGCCTGCAAGGCCATCTGCTTTTCGTCGACAAGTGACTTATACATTCTTGAACTTTGTCCACCTGACAATAGCATTCCAAGCATTTCCAGTGCATAGAAGTCGTCAGTTCCCTGTGCGGGGGTGTTATAGGCATGGATAATTGCAGGAAGCTGGATATTATCATAAGCTTTTCCTCTGACTTCTTTGCCTTTTGCAGGCTCTACAACATTAGGTCTTGGAATTTCACCTTCCCCTCTAGGGATGTCTGCAAAATATTTCTCAACCAAAGCCTTGGCTTCTTCTACATTGATATCGCCGGCAATTGAAAGAACTGCATTATTAGGCACGTAAAAGGTGTTATAAAAATTGACATAATCTTCTTCCTGAGCGGCATCAAGGTGTTCCATATAACCAATCACAGGCCATTTGTATGGGTGCTCGGTATAGGCAAGTGCACAAATTTCTTCGAAGATGCGACCATATGGCTGGTTGTCAACTCTTGTTCTTCTTTCTTCTTTAACTACTTTACGCTGAGTTTCGATACCGATCTGTTCAACTTTGGCATGTAGCATTCTTTCCGATTCAAGCCACAGCCCAAGCGCTAATTGATTAGAAGGAAGCATATCGAAATAAAAAGTTCGATCCCAGGAGGTATTGGCATTAAGGTAACCACCATTGCCTTCCACATATTTATCAAAATCACCTCTTTCAAGATGTTTTGATCCTTCAAAAAGCAGGTGTTCAAAAAAGTGGGCAAATCCTGTACGATCAGGATCCTCGTTTTTGGAACCAACATGGTACAATACAGAAACTGCTACAATAGGCACTGTGTTATCTTCATGGAGAATCACATGTAACCCATTATCAAGGGTATACTCCACAAATTCAATTTTGCCTGACTGTGCCTGCACAGAAACAAAACTGAACATCAATGCCAATAAGTGGCTGATCTTTAATGTCTTGTACGATTCCGGAAATCGTTCCAGTAGACTGGGCAATAAGCAAATTAGAGAAGAGGAC
>JBCCHF010000043.1:0-58736 GCA_039028895.1 Bacteroidota bacterium
CAACCGTAGTCGCCACAATGTATTTTCGTAGAGTCCTATTTAATTTAAATCCTTTCAAAACCTATCCGAAAATAGGTCAGGAAAAACCTTAACTAGCTTATTTTTTAGCTACTTACTTCCATTCTGTCAATGAACTTCTTTATAAGAGAATGAATCTCTAATTATTTCTTTTTGAATTCACCCCTTTCGTTCAAGGGCGACCGCAAAGATAGGGACTTTATTTAGGTTCTACAAGTCTAACTTGAAAGTTTTTTGATGTTTCTGATTTTTACAAAAAAAACAACAACACTCAAGGCAAATGACCTTTTGAAAAAATCCCGAAAAAGCAATTTTAATCTTGCCTTTTAGATAAGCGGCATTTAAAAGAATGGTAAAATTCAAAAAATCGTTCCCGCACAGAAAAATATTTTTTCTAAAGAAATTTTTATTGATGTCTCAAATTGACAAAAAGACTGGTTTCTAATTTCAAAAAGGCCTACTTTTGCAGTTTGAATTGAAGTCGAAAAAAATTAAGATTTTCTAAAGGTAAAAACACAATGAAAAAGCATAATTTCAGCGCAGGTCCGGCTATACTTCCAGCATCAGTCATGCAGCAAGCATCAGAGGCCGCTTTGAACTATAATAATACCGGCCTTTCCATTCTCGAAATGTCGCATCGCGGTAAGGAGATTGTCGCAGTAATGGATGAAGCCATCCAGTCGGTAAAGGATATATTCAACCTCCCCGAAAATTATGAAGTCCTATACCTTACTGGTGGGGCCAGCACTCAGTTCTTCATGACGGCAATGAACCTCCTTGACCAGGGACAAACTGCCTATTACGCCGATACTGGTGCCTGGTCGAAAAAAGCCTATAAAGAAGGTCAGCATTTCGGCAGTATTGAAGTTATTGCCTCCTCAGAAGATAAAAACTACACCTACATTCCTAAAGGATTTACAGTGCCAGGTGATGCGGCTTATCTTCATATTACAACCAATAACACCATTTTTGGTACACAATACAAAGCTGTTCCTCATACAGAATCATCAATTGTTGCTGACATGTCCTCGGATATCTTTTCTCGTGAAATTGATGCTACTCAATTCGATCTGATCTATGCAGGAGCTCAAAAGAATCTTGGGCCGGCAGGAACCACCATGGTGGTAGTCAACAAAGAGATTTTAGGGAAAGTTAACCGGGCCATTCCTACAATGTTGGATTACAGAACCCATATCGGTAAAAAATCTGCTTTTAATACTCCCCCGGTTTTCCCAATCTATGTTTGCATGCTCAGCCTGCGCTGGATCAAGGAGCAAGGAGGAGTAGCTGCTATCGAGCAAAATAACAATCAAAAAGCGGATCTTCTCTACAACGCTCTGGATGAAAGTTCCTTGTTTAAAGCTGTCGTTGCCAAGGAAGATCGTTCCATAATGAATGTCCCATTTGTAATGGAAACAGATGAGCTGAATGAAGCATTCCTGAATGTTTGCACAGAAGCAGGCATTAGTGGCGTCAAAGGTCACCGTTCTGTAGGCGGATTCAGAGCGTCCATTTACAATGCCATGCCGATCGATTCCGTTAAGGTTTTGGTCGATGTCATTAAGGAATTCGAACGGACAAACGGGTAATCAGCTTGCCTTTTTCTTTCGTATCTTCGAGGTTCAAACTTGGAGATATGGATCTACGAAATCCTGACCTTTTAAGGGACAAGGCCTATATTAACGGCAAATGGGTAAATGCACTTGATGGAAAGTCCTTTCAAGTCAAAAATCCTTACGATAATAGCATAATCGGCAATGTACCCGACATGAGTGCTGGCGACACCAAATTAGCCATAACTGCCGCTGAAAAAGCCCAGAAAACTTGGTCAAGTTACACCTCAGGGGAGCGCGCAAGCATCCTTAAAAGGTGGCATGAACTTTTGCTTTTGCACGTCAAAGACCTGGCTTTCATCCTTACCGCAGAACAAGGTAAGCCAATTCAGGAAGCTATTGGAGAAATCAGATACGGCGCTGCCTTTGTCGAATGGTTCGCCGAAGAGGCCCGCCGCATCTATGGCGATGTCATTCCAAGTCACTCGAAAGACAAACGGCTAATCACCTTAAAACAGCCAATTGGGGTCGTTGCGGCTATTACACCCTGGAACTTCCCAAATGCAATGATCACACGCAAAATCGCTCCTGCACTGGCAGCCGGGTGTACAGTAGTGATCAAGCCAGCAGAAGATACGCCTCTTTCAGCCCTGGCCATTGGAGTATTGGCTGAACAGGCCGGGTTTCCTCAAGGTACTATCAACATAATCACTACAAACGACCCGGCACCTGTAGGCAATGAACTGACCGCTAATCCAATCGTACGAAAACTCTCTTTTACGGGTTCCACGAAAGTGGGTAAATTACTGATGAGTCAATGTGGGAACACCGTAAAAAAAGTATCTCTCGAACTTGGCGGAAACGCGCCTTTTATTGTTTTCAAAGATGCAGATATCGATGCTGCGGTATCCGGCGCCATTGCGGCGAAGTTTCGAAATACCGGACAGACCTGTGTCTGTGCCAATCGTTTTTATGTACAGGAAGACATTTATACAGCATTTTCCGAAAAAATGACCGAGGCTATTAAACAACAAAAGATCGGATCAGGCTTCCTTGAAACCACCCAAATAGGTCCTTTAATTAATGATGCCGCAGTAAACAAAGTGGAAAGATTAGTGAATGATGCATTGTTAAAGGGCGCGGCAACCAAGATCGGTGGCTCCAGGATGGACCTTGGCAGTGGCAACTTCTACGCGCCAACTGTTTTGACCAATCTGACGCCGGAAATGACCATCAATCACGAAGAAATTTTTGGCCCTGTCGCCCCAATATTTTCTTTTAAAACCGAAGAGGAAGCCGTCGCGTTAGCAAACAACACCAATTATGGGTTGGCTGCTTATTTTTATGGTCGTGACTATGCTATGATCTGGAGAGTCGCCGAAGCACTTGAATATGGGATGGTAGGCATAAACACCGGCCGTCTTTCGACCCCACTTGCCCCTTTTGGCGGCATAAAGGAAAGTGGCATAGGTCGAGAAGGCTCAAAATATGGAATTGATGAATATCTCGAGATTAAATACCTGTGCTTTGGTGGCATTGAATAGTTTCTTCCAAAGTACAACAGGATTAAAGTTGAATTGGGTTTGTTTACTTATAGTTTGTGGGTTATTTATAATTGGGTGCACCCAACATTCTTATTCAGACAACGAAAAATTAATAGCTGAAAGTGGGTTTGTCCACATCGTTTATTTAAATTTGAAGGACGATCTTTCGAACGACCAGATCGACTTTCTGGTTAAAGAATTAAAGCGCCTTGAAGAGATCGAAAATGTTTTGAACTTCTCTGTCGGCACTTTTGAGGATCTTGGCGATAAACGCGCCCTTGACGAGTATGAAATAATTATGCAAATGACTTTTTCTGATCGGGCTACTTACGACATTTACCAGCAGGACCCACTCCATAGTGAAGTCAAAAAAGCAACTGGGTCGTTGCTTGCAGGGCCTCCCGTCACTTATGATTTTATACCCAGGTAAACAATCTCAAAATGCGTATTAACGGACATTCTCACCTCCTTCCTTATCCTGAACAAATTCCCAAGTTCATGAAAGATCTTGAGATCTTCTGGATTGATGAGGACCGTAAATACATGCTCCAGAAGAACTGGAAAAGGCCTGTTACTGACTCCAGTTTTTTTCTGAATGAGAAACTGGAATGGATGGAGCGCAATAACATCGACCACGCGGTTGTCCTCAATCTTTCACAACTGTATGGCAATGGGCTGAGAGTAGAAGAAATGAAACAGGTACTGCGCTTTCAAAATGACTTTAATGCGGAAATACAACACGATCATCCTGATAAATTCACCTGTGGTTTTGTTATACACGCCGGCTTTGTCCGATCTGCTCTTTGGGAAATAGAACGTTGTGTTGAGAAACTCAACCTTTCTGTACTCTGTTTGCCTACCCATTTCATGGATTCTATTGGTACCTGGCGTACCATTTTCGACAAAGATATTGAGCCAATTCTGGAACTGGCTGATCGCTATAAACTGGCCATTGAGATCCATCCTTATGATGGTGAAAAGTTCATTAACCTGCAAAATACAGGCTGGCGATTCCACCTTGTATGGATGCTTGCACAATGTGCTGATGCTTATCATTTTTACACCTTGAATGGTTATCATGCTAAATACCCCAATATCAGAGTTTGTTTCGCACATGGCGGCCAGTTGGCTCAGATCAATCTTGGCCGCCGTATCATGGGATTTGATGGTCGTCCTGATCTTTTCGAAGGCAAGATGCATCCTCGTAAGGCAGTTGGTCATCCAAACATTTACTTTGACACCCTGGTACACGACACAGATTCGTTAGAATTGATGGTCAAACGGCAGGGAACTGACCAAATTATCATGGGACTTGACGACCCATATCCATTGGGTGAAATGGAAAGTGAACCACAATCATCTTATCCGGGCAAATTACTGGACCTGGCTCTTGAGCGTGGTCTCATTACTGAAAAACAACACAAGGAGATTTGGGAAGATAACGTACTTCGCTGGCTGGGCATTGATTTCAATGACGACCTCAGGGCTCGCCTGAAACCCGACGAGACAATTACCCCGAAAACCCCTCAATAGCAAAACAAGAATCATAACTTTAAACCAAAACCACCACTATTGGAGAAGGATACTGCCACCAGTACTTATCAAAACAATTTGGCTTTCGCCAGAATGATGGATGAGCAAGACCCGCTCAAAGCTTTTAGACACAAGTTTCACATCCCGACACAGAAAAATGGAGAACCCTACGTTTACCTCTGTGGAAATTCGCTGGGTCTTCAACCCAAAAGCACTAGAGCTGCCATTGAACAAGAATTGTCAGACTGGGAAAACTATGGGGTTGAAGGGCATTTTCATGCTAAAAACCCGTGGATGCCGTATCATGAATTTCTTACAAATGCAATGGCAGAATTGGTCGGCGCAAAACCGATCGAAGTTGTTGTCATGAACACCCTTACGGTTAACCTCCATCTGATGATGGTTTCTTTCTATCGGCCAACACCGGAACGCCGTAAGATACTTATCGAATTCGATGCTTTTCCTTCTGACAAATATGCAGTAGAATCTCAAATTATTTTCCACGGCTACGATCCTGCTGACAGTCTGATTCAAATGAAAGCAAGACCAGGAGAAGAGTGTCTTAGACAGGAAGACATTGAAGCAACTATAGCAGAACAAGGAGGCGAAATTGCCCTCATTATGTTGGGTAATACGAATTATTACACGGGACAATTCTTTGACATGAAGCGCATCACTGAGCTAGGACATGCCAAAGGATGTATTGTTGGTTTCGATTGCGCTCATGGCGCAGGCAATGTGGAGCTAAATCTTCATGATTCCGGAGCCGACTTTGCCGTTTGGTGCAGTTATAAATACATTAACTCAGGGCCGGGCAGCCTTGGTGGCTGCTTTGTCCATGAGCGACATGCCAACGACAAATCACTACCGCGATTTGCCGGCTGGTGGGGCCATAACAAGCAAACCCGTTTCGGCATGCGTGACGGTTTTGATCCTATTCCAGGTGTGGAATCGTGGCAGTTGAGTAATCCGCCCATTCTGTCAATGGCTGCAATTTGGGCTTCATTGAAAATATTCAAGGCAGCCGGCATTGCGAATCTGCGGAAAAAAGCCATTCAGCTCACAGGATATCTTGAATTTTTGATCGATGAAATGCACAATCCTGCTATCAAGATCATCACTCCTCGAAACCCTGAAGAACGTGGCAGCCAGTTATCCATTTTGGTGACTAACGCCAATAAATCGTTATTTGATAAGATAACCGAAGCTGGAGTTATTGCTGACTGGCGTGAGCCCAATGTCATCAGAGTGGCCCCTGTTCCACTCTATAATTCATTTGAAGATGTTTACCATTTCGCACGGATCTTAAAAAATCAGATCACATCATGAGTAAGAAAAATAAGATCATTGTTGTAGGAGCCGGTCTCTGCGGAAGTTTACTGGCAGTGCGGTTAGCACAAAGAGGTTTTGAAGTCTGTTTGTATGAAAAACTGCCAGACATGCGAAAAACTGATCTTGGAGCAGGCAGGTCGATCAACCTTGCATTGTCGAATCGCGGATTGATGGCATTAGACCGAGTTGGACTTAAAGAGGATATTCTAGACCAATGTATCCCCATGCTGGGAAGGATTATCCATCCGATCAAAGGTGATACTTTCCTTTCCCGCTATAGCGGTCGTGAGGAAGATTATATCAACTCCGTATCCAGGCCCGGGTTAAATATCGAATTGCTCAATTTGGCTGAAGCCAATGATAATATCTCTGTTCGGTTTAATTGTAAATGCCTGGGCGTTGAACTGGAAACAGCAACAGCAACTTTCCAGGACAAATCGACTGGGGAGACATTTTCTGAAAAAGGAGATATCGTCATCGGGACTGATGGTGCCGGATCGGCAGTACGTCGAAGTTTGATGGCCAAAACGGCTGAACTGCTTTTCGATTTTTCTCAAAGCTTTTTAAGGACAGGCTATAAAGAACTCAGCATTCTGCCTGATGACAACGATAATTGGCGAATCCACAAAGAAGCTCTGCATATCTGGCCAAGGGGTCATCATATGGTGATTGCTTTGCCCAATCTTGACGGTAGTTTTACGCTCACCATGTTCCATCCGTA
The DNA here is from genome assembly GCA_039028895.1 of Bacteroidota bacterium. Classification (GTDB taxonomy): domain Bacteria; phylum Bacteroidota; class Bacteroidia; order Chitinophagales; family Saprospiraceae; genus JAHDCJ01. The sequence goes on from JBCCHF010000043.1 coordinate 6,702, forward strand.
TGAAGGAGAGGCCGGTTTTAATACATTAAATACCAAAGCCAAGGTAACCGCATTTTTTGAAAAATATTATCCTGACCTTATTCCACATTGCCCGCATTTTGCTGATGAATATTTTGAGAATCCAACTGGAATCCTGGGCACCATAAAATGTTATCCGTGGCAAGCTTATGGTAAGGTACTGATTATGGGTGATGCCGCTCATGCTATTGTTCCATTTTACGGCCAAGGTATGAACGCAGCATTTGAAGACGTGAGAGTTCTTGATGATGTTATGAACGAGCATGGTGATGATTGGGAAAAGGTATTTACCAATTTCCAGGATCTCCGGGCTGAAAACGCCAATGCTATTGCAGACCTGGCTATCGATAACTTTTATGAGATGCAGGATCGTGTTGATGACGAAGACTTTATCAAAAAGCGCAAAATTGAGATGAAGCTCGAGATCGAGTATCCGGACTATTTTTCAAAATACTCTTTAGTCACATTCAGGCCCGACCTTGATTATAAAAAGGCCATGAAGCTGGGAAGAGAACAGGATGCCCTATTGCTCAAAATCTGTACACAGCCTGAATTTGCTAATATCACCCTTGAAGAAATACATCAAAAAATGATAGCGTTAAAGCAGTCCATGCTAGCAGGCGCATATCCATAAATCCATATCAGCTTGAAAGATAAAACTAACCTGGAATCGAAAGTATTAAGCCATAAGGCACAGCCACTTGGCAATTACCCACACGTCAAGCGCGTTGGTGATTTCATATTTGTATCAGGCACTTCAAGTCGCCGGCCGGATAACACGCATGTAGGCGCCACAATAAACGAAGATGGTACTTGGGCATTAGACATTCGCCTCCAGACAAAGGCAGTCATCGATAATATAGGAGAGCTTCTGAAAAGTATTGGTGCCGATCTGTCTCATGTGGTCGATATCACAACCTTCCTTGTCGACATGAAAGATTTCAAGGGGTATAACGAAGTGTATGGTACATTCTTCAATCATGCAACCGGGCCTACGCGAACTACTGTCGCGGTACATCAATTACCACATCCGAATTTGCTGATTGAGATCAAGGCGATGGCTTATTTGCCTTTGGGGTAGTGGGGTTTCTCCACCTCATCCCTTGCCCTTCTCCTCAAGGAGAAGGGAACCGTCGTGAGTTCTCCTCCTGAAGGAGGAGTTAGAGGAGGTCACCTCATCCCTTGCCCTTCTCCTCAAGGAGAAGGGAACCGATGTGCGTCCCTATCCTGAAAGTGAGGTGGGGAAAGGAACCGATTTGCGTCCCTCCTGAAAAAGAGGTGAGGGGGCCGAATAGCAAAAGAGAGCCTTCCAAAAGGAAAGGCTCTCTATCATAAACGCAACTGCCAGGTTGACTATACTTCTTAGTCTTCTAGTTGAAAATCGATGGGTAATGTAAACTGGACTTTTACTGGGCGATGCCTTTGTTTGCCGGGTAGCCAATCTGGCATTTTATTAACGACTCTTAGTGCTTCTTTACCTATGCCGCCGCCTGGATCTCTAAGGACTTTGGACAAGGTGACTTCTCCCGTTTCATCGATAACAAAATAAATCACAGCTTTACCTTCAATTCCGTTGTCTCTGGCGATGACCGGGTACCTGATATTAGCGTATACGTACTCCAGCATGGCCTTTTCAGCACATTTGTAGAGGTCTTCACCTTTTTTCTTTTTCTCACATGGATTGTGGACAAATCTTGGCATTTCGGCAACGGAAATAAAAATTTCCGGTTCATCATCTTCCGGTTCATCGATGATTTCAACAACCTTAGGGGGCGGAGTCGTTTTTTCCTTCTTTGTAATCTTCACGTTTTCTGGCACTAAAAGCTCTCTTTCAATCAAAACTGGTTCTGTTGTTTTTTGAACAATCGCTACTGGCTCGACTTCAGGAATAATGATTTTTGGGGCCATAACCTTGGGAGGCTCAGGCAGCTTTTCTTTAGGATGTACGGTAACGGGAATGTCTTCTTCTATCACAATTTCGTCGTCAAAGTTAGATTTGAGATTTTCGTAATGACTGTCAGTCGTCCAATTAAAAGCCATCCAGACAAAGCCAAGCGCAATGACGAGGCCTACCCGAAAAGCTGTACTACTGTTGCGGAGGCGAGAGATATCTTCTCTGTGTTTCATGGTCATATATTTTGAGTGAATAAATAAGTACCGTTGACGGACACAGAAGTATGAGGGATACCAACTTGAGTAAAATGTGTGTATAAATGATGGGGGCCAGGTCTTTCGAACTGACATTCAACTATATTGATGCATCGAAAATGATTTTTGGTGTAACGTTGAAAAAAAAACATGATTTAATCCAGAGGGGTAGCAAACCAGCTGAAGGCCGGCCTGCTCATATCTGAAAAAACACCTGCCATTCCCTTCTGGTCCAGTTCATTATCACTTGATACCTGGAAAAGGAATCCGGAGTATTCCTGAGGGATGACCAACATTGAATTTTCTCGTGTAAAACTGATCTTCCTGCCTTCTATTTTACCTTTAATCAATGAGGATTGGGCCGGACTTGTTTTATTACTGATATTTTCCAGCCTACCTGTTATCTCTGATCCGTCCTGGTTGAGTACCATCAAAAAGGTATGGCCATTGGCCGTTAACAGGTAGTCTCCGGATATATCCTGTGCGCTGCTGCAAAAATTGAAGGCAAAAATTATTATGGCGAAGCTTGTTATTACTTTTATCATAGGAAAAGACGTTTATCAATTTTAATTACCAGTTGATTTTGAATTGCTTCACGTTTATCAATTTGAGTTGGCAGGAGTTATTGGAAAATCGTAAATTCTTGTGGGGGGAAGGGGATTTATTCCCCCGAGTTCCAAGTTTTTCAGAAAACCAATTTCCATTATCCCGCTCCTTAATCTTGCAGTTTAATTCTGATCGGTAAGTTGTAATGAACATCTACAGGTTTTTCCATAAAGGAACCGGGCACCCAATTTTTCATCATCATTACCACCCTCAAGGCTTCATCGCCTGCACCTCCACCAATGTCTCTAATAATTTTGGGTGAATCAAGTTGACCTTCTTTGGTGATTACAAATGAGATCACCACTATCCCTTCCATTGATGCATCTCTTGCCAGTTGTGGATAGCGCAGATTTTGGTACAAAAATGACAACATTTCCTTTTCGGCGCATTTTTTCTTTTCCTGCTTGTCAGCCAATGCCTCACAAGTCGATGAATAGTACCTTGGCATGGTTTCCTTGTAGGAAATTATCTCTGCCACCTCGTAAGGCTCCTCTTCAACTTCCTCCTGTTTTAAAGGTGATTCCATAGCCCGCATCATGCAAACAGGTTTAACACAATCCTCTGGGGATCCACTATTATTAAGGAATCCGACCCCCATTCCGACAAGGAAACAGACAAATACGTACCAATGCGATTTCATAGAAGTGGCTTTTGAAGTAAGGATGACAACTTGCTTCATTTTGGCGTAAGCCAAAGAAAAATTCCTGGCTTTCAGACTAGCCCACTTTCTTAAAGTATCGTTAAACCCTAGTTAAAAAATGTTAAGAAAAAAACCGATATGAGGGTCTCCTGTTCATATCCCCGAAACGCGATCGCGAACCTTACCAAACTCAAAGGTCACGATATATCTCGCGACCCAAACAACAAAACACAACCATGAAAAATTTAAAATTCTTTTTTTCAGCAGCATTAGCACTCCTGATGTTTTCATTCAATGCAAATGCACAATGCAACAGCAGTCACAAGGCTACAAAAACTTCTTATTCAGATTCAAATGACAAGACAATTGTAGATCTGGCAATAGGCTCACACGACTTGAGTACGCTTGTCGCCGCAGTCAAAGCAGCTGGTCTGGTGGAAATATTGGCAGGTAATGGTCCCTTCACAGTATTTGCGCCAACAAATGAGGCATTTGCAGCTTTACCTGCTGGGACGGTAGAATCACTATTGAAGCCAGAAAACAAAGATCAGTTAGTTGCTATTCTGACTTATCATGTTGTTCCTGGAAGAATTGAATCAACTGATCTTTCTGATGGACAATCAGTTGCTACTGTACAGGGCCAAAAGATTGGTGTTCAGGCAAATGACTCCAGCATTTTGATCAACAATGCCCAGGTGAAGAAAGCAAATCTAAGAGCTTCTAATGGTGTAGTTCACCTAATCGACCGCGTGATCTTACCACCAAAAAGCTAAAATTCGCAACTAACTTTCCACTAAATTGTGGAAAGTGTCTTCATATATTTGTCCGTAATAGTTTAGTAAAGAGCTCCTGGAACAGCAGGGGCTCTTTCATTTTTCAACGATTCCAATCCGTAAAAGCATTTTTTTATTTAGCTTCTCTAATTCTGTAGTTTATTTTGATTAACTTTCAATTTCCTTGAAACCTCCTGTCAGCCCAAATCAGACACTTTTAAATGTACATTTTATGCGATTTATCTACATTTTGATAGCAGGAATTTCATGCTTTTTTCTTCCCCCATCTTCAACGGTTGCCCAGGTTAATTGCCCGGGTACAGCTCCCACTGCACCTTTACTGGATTGTGCTTCTGTCTCATTAAGCCTTTGCCCTGGCGAATCGGCTTTTTTGCCTGCACTCACCACCACGCCTGAACTACCAACCGTAGAATATGTCGTAACAAGAGTCGGCTCTCCGGCCTCTGATGGGATGGGTGACGAGATTTTGGGTTCAACGAGTTCTGCGATTATTGACCCTACTGCTTTTGGACTAGTTTCCGGAGAACTATTTGACGTCACTCCTGTAGCTTATAACCTGTCATCCGTACAAACACTGATCGACAATATCTACAATAACAATGCAGGTATTTTTTCGTGTTGTTTTGTTGTCGGTTTGATCTCAGCAGATTTTTGTCCCAACCTAATGGCAGGCGGTATTTCCACAGGTTCAGACATACAAAATATCTCAGATGTCGTTACGGTCATTTCCAACCTTTCGGGAATGGGTGGATCGACTACCTCAATCGCGGGGCTTCTGTCAAGTATAGAAGCCCTTAACATGCAGGCAACAGGCGTACTTCCCGCTTCTTGTGGTGGTAGTCTTTTGCCAATCTGCTATGCAGCAGGACAAGGCAGCGGTATTTGCAATTACACCATCCTGTCAGGAATCGATCCTGCCTGTTTATTACCGCTTGAACTCAGCAGCTTTTCTGCCGAAGCACTCCCACTAAAAAATACATTACGCTGGACAACTGAAACCGAATTGAACAGTGCTTATTTTTCAATCGAACGGTCATTCGACGGATCGACTTTTATAGAAATTGGCCGAATGGAGGCTGCTGGGAATTCCTCTGTGCCACTCAGTTATACTTTCGATGATGAGAATCCACTAACCGAACTTAATTACTATCGGTTAGCGCAGATCGGTTTCGATGAAAGTGTCAGCTACTCTGCAATCATCCTTGTGGAAAGAAATGATCCGAATGGCTTTGAAGTTGTCTCTGTAGGACCAATTCCTAACCGTGGCCTACTCACTGTTGGTATCGCCAGTAGTATTGAGGAACCTGTTATTTTCAAATTTATTGACGTTACCGGAAAGGAGTACGGCGCAATTGCTGAAACTGCTGCTGAAGGTCTTAATAATTTCGGCCTAGACACCAGACACCTTAATGATGGCATGTACATCCTAACAATCATCCGACCCAATTCAGGTATCCAGATGCATGTCAAATTCATTAAACACTTGAACTAATATTTTGTCGAAAACAAGAACCTGGCACCATAGTCCGGACTATACTGCCAAACAAGGTAATTTTAATCATTCGTATCATCTTGAAATGGTTCAGGATCAGGAACGAGTGAGCAGAAGTATGCTTGCCCTTGAAGAATGTCTAATTCCCGGCGGTGTTCATGCCGAGATGGGCGTCGGCAGCGGCATATTCCTTATAAAGGCAGCAAAAACTTGTCGGAAAGTTTATGGTGTAGAAATTGACCCCGAGATTCTCTCCATTGCGCAGGCAAACATTCAAAAATCAGGTTTTGATAATAAGATTGATCTGATCCTTGGTGATGCAACCAAGGTGCAATTGCCAGAAAAGGCAGACACTATATTTTCTGAAACCATGTCTATCTGGCTAATTGACGAGCCGATGGTGCCTATCATGAATCATGCAAGGGAAAACCTGCTCAAACCTGACGGCCAACTCATCCCTTCAAAAATTATCAATCTGGTTGAATTAGGACATCTTGATTTCAATTTTCACGGCATAGAAGTCAGGACCTCGATACCACAATTTACCGGCATAATTCCTCCAAGAATAATGACGACTTCCCATGTTTTTTCGGAAGTTGATTTCACCAGTCAAACAGATGTTGCCGTTGATCATTCAATTAGCATTAATAGTCTTTGTTCTGGCATTATCAATTGTGCAAGACTGACTTCCATCGTCCAGTTTTCTCCAGGTGTTGTTTTCTACAGTACTGATTCTTTAATGCCAAGAACCATTGTACCACTTCAAAAGGATTTGAGAGTTGAAGCTGGCCAGACACTTTCTTTTAGAGCCGCTTTCAGGTACAGAAGTGACTTAAATTCTGCTATTTTTGATGTAAAAGATTAATCTTCCAGACAATGGAACATTCGGCTATCGAACATACCAAAGCGTGGGTTGAGCAAATAGTCATTGGCTTAAATTTATGCCCCTTTGCGGGAAATCCTTTTAGAAACCAGTTGATCCGATACCGATATTCAGATGCTGACACCCACGAATTATTACTCAAACACCTCATAGAGGAAATCCTTCTTTTGACGGAAAAATCTTATGCTGAACTGGAAACAACCCTGCTAATTCATCCCGGTGTCCTGCAATCATTTGAAGATTATAATGCTTTCGCCAGCAACCTCGAGCTGATCATTGATGAGCTGGGGTTTACCGGAGTTTACCAAATTGCGGAGTTCCATCCCCAATACCAGTTTGCTGAAACCCGCCCGGAAGATGTTCAGAATTACACCAATCGATCGCCATACCCCATGCTGCATCTCCTAAGAGAAGAGCGCGTCGAAAGTGCCCTAAAATCCTATCCTGACACCCAAAACATTCCTGAAATAAATATCAAAACTATGGAATCACTTGGTGTTAGAAAAATCAGGGAAATACTCAGGAGAATTAAAGGAGCTTAGTTCAGTGAATACTGAAAAATTAATATCTTGTAACCCGCCTTCCTCTTAAAAATAATTCAACATGACAACTCGTATTAAGACCTTTGCTGATTACCAGGATACTTATAAAAAAAGTGTTGAGGATCCTGAAGGATTTTGGGCAGAACAAGCTTTAACCTTCCATTGGAGAAAGCCGTGGGACAAGGTACTGGACTGGAATTTTAGCGGACCGGATGTAAAATGGTTCCTTAACGGAAAACTCAATATCACCGAAAATTGCCTTGATCGTCACCTTGCAACGCGTGGTGACCAGGTTGCCCTAATTTGGGAGCCAAATGAACCTGATCAGTCGGTAAAAACCTACACTTACCGTGAGCTACATGCGGAGGTTTGTAAAGCTGCCAACATGCTTCGGGCGAATGGCATTGGCAAAGGAGATCGGGTTTGTTTTTATATGCCTATGGTTCCAGAGTTGGCAATTGGCGTACTTGCATGCGCGCGTATCGGGGCTATCCACTCTGTTGTCTTTGCAGGTTTTTCGGCCACTGCTTTAGCAGACAGGATCAAAGATGCTCAAGCCAAAATGGTCCTCACTTCAGATGGTAACTTCAGAGGCAAAAAATCCATTCCTGTAAAGCAGGTAGTAGACGATGCCCTGGCAAAAGATTGCGATTCGATAGAAACGGTTATTGTCTATCGTCGCACCAATAATGAAGTCACAATGGTGGAAGGCCGGGATAAATGGTGGCACGAAGCCATCTACGAGCTGAGTGATGAATGCGAAGCTGAAGAAATGGATTCAGAAGATGTCCTCTTTATTCTCTACACTTCCGGTTCAACCGGAAAACCAAAAGGCGTAGTTCATTCCTGCGGAGGCTATATGGTTTATGCTGAGTATTCCTTCCGGAATGTTTTCCAATACGATGAAGGTGATGTCTATTGGTGTACGGCTGATATTGGATGGATCACTGGTCATTCATACATCATTTACGGCCCTTTGCTTGCAGGGGCCACCACGATCATGTTCGAAGGTGTGCCTACTTACCCGAATGCAGGCCGCTTCTGGGAAGTCTGTGAAAAACACAAGGTCAATCAATTCTATACCGCTCCAACCGCTATCAGAGCACTTATGGCGAAAGGTGACGAACACGTTGAAGGTCACGACCTTTCATCACTCAAGATATTAGGTTCTGTCGGAGAACCGATTAACGAAGAAGCCTGGCGCTGGTATGATGAAAAGATCGGCAAAGGCAATTGCCCGATTGTAGATACCTGGTGGCAAACCGAAACCGGGGGTATCATGATCACACCCCTTCCTGGCATAACGGAGCCTCTAAAACCATGTTTTGCCATGCAACCGATGCCTGGAATTCAGCTCGAGCTATTAGACAGCGCTGGCAATGTCATCAAAGGTAATGACGTCGAAGGACTACTATGTATCAAACATCCGTGGCCTTCTATCCTGCGCACCACTTATGGTGACCATAATCGTTGCCGAGAGGTCTATTTTGCGCCATTCGAAAACTATTATTTCACTGGTGACAATTGCCGACGTGATGCCGATGGCCATTACCGGATTATCGGTCGTGTAGATGATGTTATCAATGTTTCCGGCCACCGTATGGGAACTGCTGAAGTTGAAAATGCCATTAACGAACACGACAACGTGATTGAATCTGCAGTCGTTGGTTATCCACATCCGATTAAAGGCCAGGGTATTTATGCTTACGTTATTATCCAGGATCCGGTAAGTGATGACGATGCTTTCCGCAAGGAAGTGCTTCAAGTCGTTACACGGGAAATCGGTCCGATTGCCAAGCCTGACCTCATACAGATCGTCCCTGGATTACCCAAAACACGATCAGGGAAAATCATGCGGCGTATCCTTCGCAAAATTGCTGCCGGTGATACAAGTAACCTTGGCGATGTTTCCACACTTCTTAATCCTGAGGTTGTAGAGGCTGTTAAGGATGGTGCATTATCTTAGGAGATTTCAATTGGTAACCCTCTTTAAGCAATAAGACAATGCGATTTCGCACTGAAATCAATCCGGGAAAGTCGGAATTTAGGATAACGCATACTCAACAAATCCTTAGTCTGGGCTCCTGTTTTGCAGAGCATATCGGTGGATTGCTGGGCAAGTACAAGTTTAATTGCCAGCTTAATCCTTTTGGCATAACTTACAATCCTGCTGCGATCGCACAAAGCATTGAAACTTTAAGGGCACAAAGACTTTACGATCAATCTGACCTGTTTGAAGATAAAGGTATTTGGTCCAGCCTTGACCATCATAGCAGCTTTTCCGCTTCCGACCCTGCCAAAGTGGTTGCCAGCGTTAATGCAGAGATCGAAAAAGGGCACAACCAATTGCCTAACCTCGACTTGCTCATTCTGACTTTCGGAACGGCTCATGTATTTTATCATCGCGATAAAAATCGAATTGTCAATAACTGCCATAAACTATCGACCAGTTACTTTGATCGAAAACTGTTGTCTGTTGATGACGTTTTTAACGCATTAGCTGATCAACTTTCAGCACTCAAATCCTTGAGTCCTTCACTTAAAGTCATATTGACGGTTAGTCCGGTGAGGCATTTGCGCGATGGGTTGGTGAAAAGCAAATTGAGTAAAGCAACCTTGCTTGTCGCAACCCATCAACTGGCCAACCATTTCGATTTTGTGGAATATTTTCCTGCTTACGAAATGTTGATCGACGATCTAAGGGATTATAGGTTCTATAATGCTGATCTGGTACATCCAACTGATTCGGCGATTGCCTATGTCTGGGGTCAATTTGCCCAAACCTATTTTGATGAAACAACCATGCAGATCAATAAAAAGGTCAGGCAAATACAAGAAGCAATGCAACATCGGCCTTTCTTTCCCGAATCAGATCAGCATAAAGAATTTCTGAAAAGTCAGCTCTTAAAGACTAAGGCACTCAAGCGCGAGCATCCATTTCTTGATCTATCAGAAGAAACCACCTACTTTAATTCATAACCGAGGCCATCAGTTTTTTGTAATCCTCAACGGCGGAAAAATTGTGATCCACATAACCTGTAGCGCTAAACTTTAGGTTGATGACGATATTATTGACCTGAAGTAGTTCTACTGTAATATTTCCAAATCGCTGGTCGAGTTTTTGGTCCCCTTTTTTAGAAAATGCAGGTTTGAGATAATGTCGTTGTACGGTTTCTACTTTCTGTCCCCTGTTATACGTTCTCGTGTCAGACATATAACTGCGGTAACCAAGCGATAAAACTTTTTCTTTGAGGTAATCAAACAGGTGGATAAAATCGCGTTCAGCGTGTCTTTCCTTCCGAAAATGCAGGACAAAACCTTTTGACATCGGGGTATTTAAAAAATCAAGATCCGTATCCACATCGTCGGGCTGTGTCATGAAAACCACGTATTCGTTATTGACCCAGTCGATTATCCTGCGTTTATCAAGCCCTTCTTTCCATTTGTTGTAATCGGCTATTTCTGCATCATTCCGCTCTATTAGCTCATGAATAAATGGGTTGGTTGGTGAGCTTTTTTCAGCTGACTTGAACAAATTTTTAAAATAGGACCAAAGATCACTCATGATACAGACTCCTTTATTTTCGGGATCAGGTAATTTGCTCTTATCGCACCTTTGGCGATATAATACTGAGCCAATATATAGGTCACCATAATAACAACCTGGTGGTAAGGGATATGGAGATCGGTTTTGAATCTGGATAAGGCAATCACAAAATCTGAAAACATAAACAACAGGACCCCAGTAAAAATTAGCCTAAAAGCCTTGGGGTCCATTTTTTCAGACAGGTTAAGTGCGGTAATTGCCATTAAAGTAATTACACCACTATACACCACAACTGGTACCAACATTTCTCCAAGATCATTCCACAAATAATAATTGACACCAATGAAAAACAACAGGAAAGGCAAAGCAGTTTTAGGAAATACCCGCACAAAGCCCTTTTCCCCGGAAGGGTAAATAATAAAAGCCATCATGTACAATAGATGCGTTATCAGGAAACTGCCAAGACCAAAAAGAAACATTGGTTGATCGATAAGCCCTGGTTCAGCCTGTAGCATCAGGCACACATCCCCCGAAAGGGCAAATACTAACCCCAAAACGATACACCAGCTAAAAACCGTGAATTTCGGCCACATCGAAACCAACATGAATACCACTAATACAGGCATCAGCGCAGGCTTCGTTAAAAAAACAAGTTGCTTATCTGGTATCAGAATCCCAACCATATGGGCGATCGCTACCAGGAAAAAAAGAATCGGGAATAAGTTGCCGAATCGGTTCATAATTAAGACTACTTAATCAGGGCGTTCCAAATTACGTAAAAAGCTGACAGTTTGCTTGATGTCATTTGACAAAACCCTGTCTTCCTCAAGCTTGGGAACATATTGCCTGTATTTCGAGATTATGGCCTCCAAACGAGGCGAACTCAAGCTGGGCCTTCTAAACCCTATCGCCTGTGCAGCAGCCATAAACTCAATGGCCATTATGTTTTCGACATTCTGAACCACCCGATACAGTTTGGTAGCTGCATTAGCCGCCATACTCACATGGTCTTCCTGACCATTGGAACTTACGATGGAATCAACTGATGCAGGCGAACAAAGTTGTTTGTTTTGACTCACGATTGAAGCGGCTGTATATTGCGGAATCATCATTCCCGACTTCAGTCCGGGATCAGCAATCAGGAAAGGCGGCAAATCCCGCTGTCCGGAAATAAGCTGGAAAGTTCTTCGTTCAGAGATATTGCCCAATTCTGCCAAAGCAATCGCCAGATAATCTAAAGGCAGAGCCAAAGGCTGAGCATGAAAATTACCGCCGGAAAGAATGGCATCGGAGTCTGGGAAAATAGTTGGATTATCCGTAACCGCGTTCATTTCGGTCGTAAATGCCTCCAGCACATGATCAAAAGCGGCCTTACTTGCACCATGCACCTGCGGAATACATCGAAATGCATAAGGGTCTTGCACGCTGATTGGCGGTAAGCCAGCTATTTCGCTACCTTCCAGGAAATAACGGATTTCGTTTGCAGTATTGACTTGCCCCTTATGCGGTCTTACCTGTTGCAGGCGATCGTCAAACGGAGAAGACTGACAGCGAAAAGCATCAAGCGACATAGCGCCGACCAGGTCAGCCTGCCAATTGAGTCGGGCGCCATTGATTAACGACCAAACACCATAAGCAAGTGAAAACTGAGTGCCATTTAGTAGCGCCAGGCCTTCTTTGCTTTCGAGTGGTTCGATTTTCCATTTGACCGATTCCGGCAATCCGTCGGGTGACATGATCTCGCCTTTATACCTTACCTGACCAAGTCCGAGGAGCGGTAAACTCATATGCGCCAGCGGTGCCAGATCGCCCGAAGCACCAAGAGAACCCTGCTGGTAGATCACAGGTAATACGTCATGATTGTACATATGAACAAGTGACTTAACCAACTGAAGACGAACACCCGAAAAGCCCAGTGAAAGGCTCTGTATCTTTAGCAAAAGAATGAGTTTTACAACCTCTCCAGGTACCTCTTCTCCTGTACCACAAGCATGCGAGACTACCAGGTTGCGCTGAAGCTTATGGATCTCATCTTTGGAGATATGGACATCGCATAATGACCCGAATCCTGTATTAATGCCATAAAACGGGATATTAGAATCTTCCAATTTCTCTTCAAGAAAAGTTCGGCATTTATTGATGTTTCCAATGGAATTATCGGAAAAGTCGAGCAAACGACTTTCTCGCATGATGTTGGCTATCAGATATATGTCAAGCGGTTCATTACTGATGTAATGGGTGTTGCTCATGTGAAGGTTTGTAAGGTTCAGACGCAAATTTAAATATTCCCATTGAATTACGGTGGACAAAAAAGGCGTGGATTTCGTCTTTAATCTTGTATTTTTGCCTGCCAGAAATAACCGATGAACGAATTTCGAATGAAGTATTTGCCGCAATATATTATCCTGCTTTCTTGTCTGACCTGGTTTTTTGTCAGTTCATGTAGCAAACTTACCATTACTACTGACCCTGGAGCCATACTGACTTTTGAGGTGGACACTCTAATGTTTGATACGGTATTTACCGAACGAGGCTCTGCCACCCGTTCATTTAAGGTTTTCAACCCAAATAGTCAGGCTGTCCGAATCAGCAGTATTATGCTGGGGGGAGGCGCTACTTCTCAATTCAGGCTGAATATCGATGGTTTTCCGTCACCAATCGTCAATGACCTTGAAGTGGCTGGGGAAGATAGTATCTGGATCTTCACCGAAGTCACCATTGACCCTGATGATATGGATGCCCCGTTCGTTGTCAAAGATTCCGTGATCTTTCAAACCAATGGCAACGAACAAAAAGTATTATTAGAAGCGTTCGGTCAAAATGCCAACTACATCGGCGAATCTAATGAAGTATTCAGCCTGCCCTGCAATAACTCTGTATGGGATGACCCCAAGCCTTACGTCGTTTTGGGTTTTCTTGTGGTCGACACCTGCGATTTGATCTTACCCCCTGGCACACGCGTTCATCTACAAGGTGGTATCGCTTTTAGTGATGACATTCCCCTGCCTTCAGGTGTTATATTCGTTACCGGAAATGCCAGCCTGAAGTCTAACGGCACGCTGAATGAACCTGTCGTGATCCGCACAGACAGGATCGAGCCGGAGTTTATAGACGTACCTGGTCAATGGGGAAGTATCTGGTTATTCGAAGGCAGTACCGGGAATGAAATATCCTATACGACAATCCGCAACTCAATTGTCGGGATCAGGGTAGACTCCTCCGCAACACTCGATATCGACAATTCGATCATCGGTCAATGTTCTGCTTCCGGATTGGCTGGAAGGCATGCAACCATCAACGGATACAATCTACTGATTTTCGATACTGGGTCCTATAATGTTCAAATGGAGTTTGGTGGTGATTACAACTACCGACATTGCACATTTATCAATTTATCAGCCAATCCTTTCATCAGTCATCAGGATCCTGTTTTCAGGGTATCTAACTATTGGGTATTCGAAGATGACACCGGCCAGTTCCTTGAAGAAAATGATGCTAATGTCATTGCGGAAAACTGTATCATCTATGGCAATCGCCCTGAAGAGATCATCCTCGACAATCCGGATATGGTTTCAGCTTCCATCAACTATACCTTTAACCATTGCCTTGTGAGGGTCGATACGCTTGACACCTCTTCTTTCATTAACCCAATCATTAACGAAGACCCAATTTTCGTCGATCCGGATGAATTGGACTATAGACTTGATACTATAATTTCTCCTGCTATTAATGCGGGTGACCCTAATCTTATGATGCCAGTCATGCTTGACCTTGACGGTAACACAAGGGTGGATGCCCCGGATATCGGGTGTTATGAGTTCCAGGAGTAGGCTGTTGAGGGTTAATTATTTCGGGTTGGGGATTGGTTATTCAGAAATTGCAGATTGAAAAATCTATCAGTGGTTAGTTCCCAGCAAACAGCAGATTGCTTCTTACCTCACAATCACTTCATACATATCTTCTTCCCTGAGATACTTTTGGGCCAAAATTTGTAGCTCTGCAGGAGTGACAGTTTGAATCTTTTTAAGGAGATTATCGAGGAAGGAAGTGTCTACATTTTCGAGAATGAGCGTTTTGATAACAGCTGCAACGTTGAATGGTCCATCAAGGCTATTGAGGATTACGCCCATCATGTAATTACGCACTTTTTGTAACTCCTTTTCAGGAATGGGGTTTTCCCTGAGCGTCCTGAATTCTTTGTAGATTTCGTCCAGCGTCTGACTGGTCACTTCTGATGCTACCTCTGATCCTACATAGAGATAACTACTCCTGAGTAAAGAGTCAATTGACGAATATATTCCATACGTGTATCCTTTGTCTTCCCTGAGATTACTCATCAATCTGGAGCCAAAGTAGCCCCCCAAAATAGTATTAAGCACAAACAACCCGGGATAATCCTCATGTTTGCGACCAACTGCTATTTGTCCAAGGCGAATAGCGGACTGGACCGAACCAGGTATATCCAATTCAATCTTTTTTTCCAGATAAGGCTGCAGGACATGATCAAAACTGCGTATTTGTCCTGAAGCAATACTTTTTCCGAGGTATGCATTCAGGTTACTGAGTATTTCAGGACTGGTTTTACCACTTAAGATAATGTGACAGTTTTCAGATATATACTGGTTGGCAAAATGTCTTTGCAGATCTTTAGTCTCAAGTGCACGATACATTTCTGGTGAAGAATTATATCCGTATGGGTGATCATTTCCAAAAAATGCAGATGTCAGTTCGCGATAAGCGACAACTTCATTCTTCGTAAGTTCTACCTTAAGTCTTTGATTTTGATTCTCGACGTAGGTTTTTAATTCCTTTTCAGGAAAGGAAGGGTTAACCAAAACTTCCTTAAGCAACGGGAGAAGTTTCTCAAAATGTTTGGTGAGGCAAAACAAGGTAACGCTTGACGTATCCATATTAGAGGATGTCCGGAAGGTACCACCATAAAAATCTATAGTTTCTGCGATTTCCGCACTGGAAAGTGTAGATGTACCTTCTTTGATCAGGCGTGCAGTTGCTCGTGCAGCCAGTTGTTTGTCTTCATACCATCTTCCTGCAAAGAAAATCACTTCCAGTTTCAGGATTTCCTGCGTGCCTTTGTTGATCTCATAAACGGGAATACCATTATCAAGGTGATGAACCTTAAAGTCAGTTAACACAAAGTCGTCTAATTGCTTTAATGGCGGAGCTAGTCTCCTGTTTGGCATGAAATAATGTGGTTTAGGATTAGTTGCAAAAAATCAGGTAAAATTAAGGATTTTGGTATCTCGAAGTAAAAAAATTTATTTCTTTTTCCGTTGTACAGGCCAATTTTCATATTCTATATTAAACCAACGCAAAAAATTGCCATCTAATTGGCATGGATTGGCATTTTAATTGTGATGATTTTCGAAAATAAATTTACATATGATATCCTTCAGAATATTATTGTTTAGTGCACTTTCAGTACTGATCATGAGTTCTTGCTCAAAAAAACTTACCCCTTTTACTACTAAACTATACGCTCAAAACCAATGGTCGGAAGATGAGTTGAAATCTATCCAGTTCTATCTTTCCGACGATATTATTATCCGCAGGCAATTGAAGGACGCCAGTTCGGAGATCGTAGAAGGTGAGATAAAAATGATCGATGGTCGTCAGGTGGAAGAAATCATAATACCCAAAGGCACTCCGGGCATTCTTGAGTTTGTTAGAGATGAAAAATACCATTTCGGTATCTCTTTCGAGGAAGGGAAATACCTGATGTTTGGTCCAAACCCCAAGCGTGGTGGTGAATATGTGTTGTTAGCATCCGGCTGGAAAAACAGAGTAGGGAAAATTCGGTACGACGACAAAAACTATTATACCGGCTCAGGTGATGGTTATGCCAAACTTATGGTTAACCTGAAAAAGATCAACGAAAGAGATTACGACAGCAGGAAGGTGAAAGGCCGTACGATCGATTAAAGCTTCACAAAATTCGAAGGTGGATGTCATGGACTAACAGAACTAAGTCCACTTTTAAATTTTGCGGTTCAATTACCCTTATTCACTGTTCCTTTCAAGAAAGGGACAAACCGAAAGTTATCCAGTTCCAAAGTTTCGAAAGTGTTTTCGGCTGTTTTGGAAATGCGAAGCATTCGTTGTTGATCCCTATTGCCTACAGGAATAACCATTATACCTCCCACTGCTAATTGATCTTTCAGGGTTTCAGGAATCTCCATAGCACCCGCTGTCACCAGTATTTTTTCAAACGGGGCTAACTCCGGTAAGCCCAAAAAGCCATCGCGAAAATAAGAACGTACAGAGACATTGAGTTTCTTAAACATCTTTTTGGCAAACTCATAAAGCAGTTCGTTGCGTTCAATGGTAAAGACACGTGCTCCCATTTTCGCCAAAACAGATGCCTGGTAGCCAGACCCCGTTCCGATTTCTAATACCTTTTCACGTTTTTTAATATCCAATAACAGCGTTTGGTAGGCGACGGTGTAAGGCTGAGAAATAGTTTGGCCTTCCCCTATCGGGAATGCTCGGTCTTCATAAGCCACCTCCTCGAAAGCTTTTTCCATAAAAAAGTGCCTTGGAATTGCTTCAATAGCGGCTAACACCTGCTCATTGGTAATACCTCTTCCTCTAATGCTTTCCACTAATTTTCGTCTAAGTCCTTTATGTCTGTATGTATCTTCCAAGCCTTGATAATTGTCGATTCGGGATTGTATATAATTTTTGATTAAAGGTCGAAAATAACTAATTTTGCGGTCTTAATAACAAGTACCTAATCCAGGAATTATTTCCCCTACCTTTAATTTGTAAGAACATGACAAAAATCAAATTCGGAACCGATGGCTGGCGTGCAATTATCGCACATGAATACACCGTTGAAAATGTAAAAAGGGTTACCCAGGGTACCGTAAACTGGTTAAAGGAAATTGGCGGAACCAAGGTTGTTATTGGTCATGATTGTCGTTTCGGAGGACCTATGTTTGCCGAAACAGCCGCTCGGGTTTTTGGTGCCAACGGCATTAAAGTCAACCTGGCCAAAGGGTTTGTTTCCACACCAATGGTTTCACTGGGTGTCGTCAAAACAAAAGCTGATGCAGGAATTGTAATCACGGCCAGCCACAATCCCCCTTCTTATAATGGATACAAACTGAAATCTGCTTACGGTGGACCAACCATTCCGAAAGATGTTGCAAAGGTAGAGGCACTCCTTCCGGAAAATTATGATGGTGACTTGCCTTCGCTTGATGAAATGCTGGATGATGGTCTGCTAAACTACATTGACCTTGAAGATATCTATGTCAAACATGTCGAAGAGAACTTTGATCTGGAAGCTATCAAAAATTCAGGGTTAAAAATGGCTTATGATGCCATGTATGGTGCTGGGAAAGCAGCGGTTGCCCGTTTATTGCCAGATGCTATCCTGCTTCACAGTGATGACAATCCAGGATTTCATGGGCAGGCTCCTGAGCCAATCCACCGCAACCTCCTCGAATTGTCAGAACTGATCAAGAATGATCCGACTATTGATGTTGGTCTAGCCAACGACGGTGATGCTGACCGTATTGGCATGTATGATGGTGATGGCAACTTTGTTGATGCGCATCATCTTTTGCTCCTTTTGCTCTATTATCTGGTTGAGCATAAAAATATGAAAGGCAGAGTCGTGGTTTAATTTTCAGTTAAAGATAAAATGAAAAAGCTGTGCAAGCGATATGGTTTGGAATGCGACGTTGTGAAGATTGGCTTCAAGCACATTGCGGAGATCATGATCAGAGAAGATGTATTGCTTGGTGGTGAAGAGTCGGGAGGACTTGCAGCAAAAGGCCACATTCCCGAAAGGGATGGGATATGGATGGGACTGCTTATCCTCGAATTTATGGCCAAATCAGGAAAATCACTAAAGGAACTGATCAGCGAAGTATATGAACGGGTTGGTTCATTTGCTTATGACCGCAAAGACCTGCACATTGAAGAAAATAAGAAGTGGGCCATTGTTGATAAATGTAAAGCCGGCGGTTATTCGGAATTTGGCAATTACAAGATCATCCGCACCGACGACCTTGATGGTTTTAAATTCTACTTCAGTGAAGACGAATGGGTGATGATCCGTCCTTCAGGAACAGAGCCTGTTCTCAGGGTTTATGCCCAGGCACCGACAAAACAGGGTGTAAATGAGATCCTGGAGGCAACACATGCTGCTCTTGATGCGTAAATCATTCTGTTGACAGGCGGCAGATTGCTGCATATGGGTTATTGTGTACATTTAATATTTAGATAAAAGTATAATCTTCCCATCAACCGGAACAATTCAAAACTCCTGATGAAAAAACGACTCCTCCCATATTTACTGGCTGTGGTTTGCCTCTTCCAGGTATGCGAAGTTTTTGGGCAGGAAAAAATTTCCTTTTTTACACCCGTTGATACCTTTAGCAAGTCGAGATTTTGGGGATTAACCGGGTCTGCTGCTGCAGGGTATACAGGTGTAGTCATCGGGCTTAACGAATTATGGTATGCCCAATTTGACCGACGCAACTTTCACTTTTTCAATGATGGCGCTGAGTGGAAAGACATGGACAAGATGGGGCACTTGTTCACGGCTTATTTTCAGTCGAAATGGGCTATGCATGCCTATCGCTGGGCCGGACTAAACCGTCGTGCTTCTGTCTGGGCGGGTGTCGCAGCCGGCACCTTGTTTCAAAGCACATTAGAGGTAATGGATGGCTTTTCTTCCGAATGGGGATTTTCGTTTTACGATGTGGCCTTTAACACTGCCGGGGTAACGCTGATGGCTTCCCAGGAGTGGCTTTGGCAGGAACAAAGGATCATTCTAAAGATGTCTGCACATAGGCCCAATTATTCTACCTCACCGTTGGTCGCATACAATTCTGAGGCTACGACAACACTGGACGCCAGGGCTGCAGAGCTTTATGGAACCAACTTCGCGGAAGTAGCAATCAAAGATTATAACGGTCTGACCGTTTGGGCATCAGCGAATATCAGCTCATTTATCAGGAAAAAAGATACATGGGTGCCAGATTGGCTCAATATTGCAATAGGTTATGGTGCTGAAAACCTTTATGGTGGTTTTTCCAACGCCTGGGATGACGACGATGGCAATATTTTCATCGCCCGCACTTCTCAATACCCGAGATATCGGCAATATTACCTAGGCTTCGATGTGGACTTCACCAGGATCAAAACACGCCACCGATCACTAAAATTTCTTTTCACCCTGCTCAATGTCGTGAAAGTTCCAAGTCCGACACTGGAAGTGAACACTTTAGGTAAAGTGAAATTCCACCCGCTTTATTTCTAAGCAAATTCTGATAAAGAAAAAGCAGCCTGACGTTTACTGAACGTCAATATTATAAGAGCGAACGCTTGAGGAACCTCTGTCATCTTCAACAATAAAAGACAACAGGATATCATCGCCAGCACTATAGTCGTTGCCATCTATGGTCAATGAGAACGTAACCGTTGCTGCCTGACCTGATAAAGCACCGCTAACCAGGAGCGTAGACCCCGCTGACTCGTTTTTTACCTGATAGGCGCCAAGCTCTGTATCGTCAGTCGCTTCAAATTCAAAATCAACAGTTTCCCCAACTGCATGGTCGCCAGCGGCACCTGAAGTTACAGTATTGTTGACTTTAAAGTTTACGATTACCGGAGCCTGGTCATCTTTGCTGCAGCTCGTGAATATTAATCCGAGAAGCGCAAAAAAAAGTATGAGACCTTTAATTTTTTTCATGATGGTAAGTATTAAAATACAAAGTTAATGGTTAGGATCAATTTTATAGCTATGGGTAGTAGATTCCATCGGGATTCATATTTCATCTACCTTTCCGCAAAAATAAAAACGTGTCGGAGACTTTATTAGTATCCGACACGTTTTGGCTATCAAAAAATGCGCCAACCGGTTTTCCTATTTTCTAGAAAGGTTCATAGTTTGTTTCGCCTGGCCTTTACTGTTTACGGCTATGATATCGATCTTAGTATTTCCGCCTGCTTTCAGGGCTATATTGGCTTCAATCATCTTGGTAGAGCCGTTATAACTGAAACTGGAAGTCGGTTTACCATTAACCAGTATCCTGATATTTGATTTTCCTGCTACACCAGTAACCCTGGCTTTAACCTGTGCTGAACTTCCTTTGACTGCCATCGCTTTTGATGATGATGTTGGGGAAATCAAAGTAACTGAAGGCTTTGCAGAGATAGCAGGTTTCGTTACAGGTGGATTTTTCGGTGAAAGCACTTTCCCTGAGGAAGACCCTTGATTAACGGTTGGGTTTCTTGAAGGATTAGTAGTTCCAGAAGAAGTGCCAGAACTCGTTGACGGCTTGGTTACTGGCGGCTTCGTTGTCGGGGAACTGCTAGGTGGCTTTTTCGATGTATTACCCTGGTTCGTATTAGGTGCAGTGTAATTGACGATAACTGTTTCAGTCTTACTGCCACATGCATTATCTGCTCTAACTTTCAGAATGTTCTGTCCAGGTGAAAGTACCATTACACACTCAAGGAACTTGGCGGTTTCGTTAAACTGGAATGGTCTTACTCTTCCATTCTGCCAGACTGTAACATCATCTTTATCAGCATTGTGTACGAACAAACTCATTCTGAAATCCTTGTGGGTCACGGTCATTGGACTATTTAGCGGATTCCTGAAGTCGAATCTTGGATTTTCGCCACAGTCATAAATGATGGTTTTGCTATCCTTATCGGAACCAGCTGTATTAGAGGCCGTAATCTCGACTCGGTTATTTCCTTCTTCTAGCGAAATCGTCGCTGAAAACTGGGTTGTTTCGTGATTGAAAGCAAAGTTTCTAAACGATCTGCCATTCACCGTGAAGGTAACTTTGTCCGTAGAAGCACCAGTCAAGCCTGTAATTCTCGCCTGCACCTTATACACTTCGCTTTGGCTAATTTCATTATTTCTGGCGGGTCTTGTGATCGTTACATTCGGCCTGATTACTGGCGCCTCAATTACGACATCCTTTTTCTCGTAATTTATGGTTCTGCTATCTGAGTCCTTGCCTGCTGCATTAGTCGCTGAAATGTAGACGGTATTTTTCCCAAGATTTAGCGGGATAGTTGCCGTCAACACATTTGTAGATGCATTGTAGGAAAAGTTCTTGGAACTTCTGCCATTGACTTTGAAGCTAATATTAAGCTTAGACTTCACATGTAATACTGTTGCCCTGATGTTGGCTTCGTCATCTTCAGTCGTTGTATGACTTGGGCCTGGCTGAGTGATATTTACAACCGGCTTCGGTATTGGCTCAGCGTAGTAGATCGTAACATCATCAGAATCGGATCCAGCAGCATTCGAAGCCGAGATGACTACTTCATTATTACCAACCACCAATGGAATCTCAGCGGAGAATGACCCATTATAGGTGTTGAAGCTGAAATTGTTTGTCGAAGCACCATTAACAGTGAGTGTAACATCATTTCTACTCGAAACATTCAGAATAGTGGCCTCAACAAATTCCACTTTTTCGTTGGCCGTATGCGGGTCACTGGTTGGTTTGGTGATCGTCACTACAGGTTTCGGGATCGGCTGATTATAGATAATCGTTTGACTATCAGAATCTGAACCAGCGGCATTGGTCACTGTAATGGAAACTGTATTATTACCTGGTCGGGCAGTTACTCTCCCTTCAAGGATACCGGTACTGCTATTGTAGCTATAGTTGTTTACTGTAGCACCCCTCCATCTGAAATTGATACCACGTTTACTTGGGATATCCGTAATTTTCGCTTTGATCGTCACTGATTCGTTATTCGTGTTAAACGGATTCTGATTTGGTACTGTAATGGTTACGGTCGGAGCCGGAATGGGCTCAGCATAGTAAATCGTTACATCGTCGGAATCAGAACCAGCGGCATTCGAAGCAGAGATAATAACTTCATTATTGCCAACTACAAGAGGAATTTCAGCGGAGAAAGAGCCATTGTAAGTGTTGAAACTGAAACTGTTTGTTGAAATACCATTTACCGTAAGGGAAACATCATTTCTACTCGAAACATTTTGAATTGTAGCCTCAATAAATTCCACTTTTTCGTTGGCCGTATGTGGATCAGTGGTTGGTTTAGTGATTGTCACTACTGGCTTTGGAATCGGCTGATTATAGATAATCGTTCTGCTGTCAGAATCTGAACCACCATTTGTGGCTACAGAAATTGAAACATTATTATTACCTGGAGACAATGATATTGTAGAAGCGAATGTCTGATTAGAGCTATCATAGCTAAAATCATTACTATTATTGCCATTTACTCTGAAAGTAATCTGATCACGGCTGCTGATACCATAAACTGAGGCCAAAACTAATGTTGACGAACTTGAAGTCGTGTATGGGTTACTCGAAGGCTTGGTAATACTCACCGATGGGCCGTAAGTTGACGGGCAGTAAACTACCGACTGGCTATCCGTATCAGAACCATATGCATTAGTGGCTTTGAAAACGATTCTGGTTGTTCCTCTTTCAAGGTTGTTAATTGTTGCAGAAGCGATTCCCGTTGACGGATTAAACCTGAAGTTATTGGAGTAACTCCCGTTAATGGTCATTGTAACATCATTAGCAGAATTGACATTAGTGATAGAAGCCTTAACAATCACGCTAGGTGATTCTGTAGTATATGGATTTCTGTCAGGCTGGTAGATATCAACTGTCGGTTTATTATTGTCTTCTTCTTCGACTTCATAGTAGATCGTTCTTGAGTCAGAATCTGTACCTGCAATATTCACTGCAGAGATCACGATTTCATTCCTGCCGTTTTTCCATTCTGGATTTGCAACGAATGAATTGGCATATGAGTCAAAATTAAAGTCATTGCTAGGGTAACCATTTATGGTAAATGTAATGCCATTGCGATTCTGTACTTCCTTGATCGTAGCTTTGATCACACCGTAAGGATTATCAGTATACGCAGGGTCAGAAGACGGTACATTAATTTGTACGGTTGGTGGCCTTGGGTTATTATTATCATTATAAACAGGATCACTTGGATAAACCGGATCTACTGGAATAATTTCTTCGTAAAAAACAGACACTTCATCCCTGTCTGAGCCTACAGAGTTAGTCGCATATATTTCAATGGCATTATAGCCTGGAATTAATGAAACAACAGATGCAAATTTGTCGGTACGCTCATTGAATGTGAAATTGGTTACTTTCCTGCCATTCACCTTAAATTCGATATCGCGCTTGTTCGTAACATGCTCAATAGTAGCTGTTACCGCGACTTTGGAATCTCTCGTTTCGGCTCTGTCGCGAGGCTTGGTGATATTCACGATCGGATCAGGCAATGCTGGTTCGATCACACCAGGACCTTCAGAGACCGGATCGTCATAATAGCGATCTTTACCATTGATTTTCCAGCGGAGGTATAGTGAAGTGTAGTGATATTTATCGTTTTCTCCTGTTAGGGCGGTATTGGAGGCATAACGCTGACCTTCCAATACATCGTTCAGCGCATAAGTTACCTTATGCTCCATACCAACAGAGAAGGTAGGCGTCAACTGGTACCCCAAACCTAATCCCCATGAAGGCATGATAGAAATGCGAGCACCATTCTGGTAGCCATCAGCATTTGTTTCATATTCACCATCACGCATATTATTCAATTCGCGCAACACGAACCCACGATTCGCTTCTGCATTGATTAGCGAGTAATCATAAGCACTGCCAAAGTGGTCAATCTGGTCAGTTCTGGTTTGGTAAAGATCGGCACCAATACCTCCAAACACAGAAAGTATTACGCCAGTTTTTTCCCGTAGCTTATTAGCGGTCAGAACTCCTTCAAGTGATAATTCACCGATGCCTGTTTTATGATTCTGGAAAAGATATCCCGGGTCGTCGGCATAGTTGAGCAGTTCGCCGGAAGTTCCGTTAAAAACGGGATTGACACCAATAGAGAAATCTCTCAGGTTGTCTTTTCCATAGGTTTGGGTGTAAAGGAGACGTCCCCTTACATCAACATCAATAAATCCGCCTGGCCTATGCCAGATATTTTTTCCGAGGGTGAGACCGACGCCCCATCCTGGCTGACTTCTTATATCACTATCTTGCCATGCAGCACCTGCATTAATACCAAGCGTCCATGAACCATCGTTGTTTCTCTGGTACATTGGGCTTGGCTGCGAGAAGCCAATTTGAGCGATAGCGATGAAAAGCAAAAGGGTCAGAAAGCTTTGTATAGTCTTTTTCATGTTATCAGAGGTTTTTTCAAGTTCACATTTTATACCCCATCTATATCAGTTATTGTGCCAACAGCGGAAAAATTAGGTTATAAAAATGGAAAAAAAGTAGTCAAAAGGTGGTATAAGGTCAATTTGACACTTAGTTTTTTACCAAATGTAAATAACAGAATAATAGACAATTACAAAGATAGCAATTAACAAAATGATGATTTAACGATTTTTTTTGAGATTTCTTGTTTTTTTTTGGAAGAAAAGTGAGAAAGGCTTTTTTAAACGCGGAGAAACAGTAGTTTTTTGTAAATGTCTTTTGCGTTACTGTGCGGTGTAAAAACAATCTAGTTATCGATCATCTTGATGACTTTTGCAGGGTTGCCGCCTACAAAAGCATTGTTGGGGACATCTTTAGTTACAACCGCACCTGCCCCGATGACGACAGCGTTGCCAACGGTTACTCCCGGACAGATGATTGCGCCACCACCTATCCATACATCATTGCCGATGGTTATTGCTTTTGCATACTCGAGTCCGGAATTCCTTTCTTTGGCAATTAGGGGATGAGTGGCTGTATAGATCTGCACATTGGGTCCAAACATTGAATTACTGCCAATTTTGACTTCCATTACGTCCAGGATAATGCAATTGAAATTCATGAAAACATTATTTCCAACTTTGATATTTGACCCATAATCACAATAGAAAGGCGGTTCGATCCAAAGATTGGCTCCCGCTGATCCGAATAATTCGTAAAACAGTTGATCTCTTTCGGGCTTTTGGTTTTCAGCCATGGCATTGATGCGTTGGAACAGCAATCGGGCCTGGTCCCTTTCATATGAAAGTTGAGGGTCTTTGGCATCGTACATCATGCCAGCTAGCATTTTTTCTTTTTCAGTCATTGGTATTAGTTTGCCTTGGATTGACCAATATAGCTAAATACCTTTTACTTGCTTTTCAGAAAGTAATGTTAACACAACAAATTTTAAAGCGCAGGCAAAAAACCTGCGCTTTCTTTTTTTATTCCTAATATTTTCCTGCAAAAGGATAAAAATGAGTTTTCATAATACCCACAAATCCGCCTTCTATTTTATCATCCTGCATGGCATTTGGGTGGGTGTACGCTCTTAAAATCTCGGCACCTGCCCCTTCCCATGTAAATGGAATTGCTCCTGCCTGCACAAGTCTGTCAATAGCACGATTGTGAGCATCCGTGGTGGCATCTCCCATAGCATCTGTCAGAACATATACTTCGTATCCATCTTCCATTGCATCGAGGGTTGTGTAGGTTGGACAACCCGAGGTCCAAAGGCCAGTCATCAGGATTTTTTTGCGCCCCGTAGCCTTTACGGCATCCACAACTGCTTTATTTTGCCATGCATTCAGGGATATGCGGTCAATATTTTCTACCTCTTCGCTGATGAGATCTCCGATCTCAGGTACTGTTGGTTTGTTGGCACCAATATCAACGCCAATTGTACTTTCAACGATTGGAATATCAAAAACGGTTGCTGTTTTTATGGTAGCCTGGATATTATTGGTTAACACAGCCCTGTCGATATTCCTGACCATACCTAACATTTCCTCCTGCCAATCAATGACTAACAAGACGGTATTTTCAGACGTAAGCAGGTTGTCGGTTTTTGGGTCCTTTGGGATGAAATTACCTTGGTTCTCCTGAGTGACTACCTCTTTTCCGGGCTTTTGTGAAAAAGCTAGAGTAAGTATTGCAATTGCGGTAAGTGCCAATGCGGCAAAAAGTGATTTTTTCATGATTTGGAATTATTGTGGTTAAAAAATTGGTATTGAAGGCCGAATAGCATCAGGGTATTGGTTTTCTTAATGCTTTCGGCAGAAATATTATTGAATATGGTTGAATGGGAAAGTGTAACGAACAAGCCCTTGACTACACGCCATGCTATGGTCACTTCGTTATTTAGGCCCCAAAACGAAGTATCCTTCATTGAATTGTAACTCATCAACTTGAGCTTGAATTGAGCTCTCCTTGCAGTATTGGTTTCAAAACGTAAACTCGCTCCAAGTGCTGGTCCTGAATGCCGAACTTCCTCATCAAATACCATGTTGATATAACCTCCATAAGCATAAAGCTGAGCTTTCAGATTTGCCTTTGGTTTTGTGATGTTCATTCCTCCGCCTGCCCCGGCAAGGAACATCCGATTGATCTTATACGAATCAGCAAATCCATAATGAACCGCCACAAGGGGGAATATTCTTTTTGAAGACATGAAGCCAGTTGTGGCGCCCGTCCAGAATTCATTGAGTATCCGGAATTCTTCAACCTTCAGATAGTGATAGGAGAGGCTAAGCTCTGTGCTGGCTTTCTGGTTACCGAGAAGAACCAGTAACGACGGATTGATAGCAAACTGGTTGGAATTTCCAGTTTGCCATTTACCCCTCATGCCAAGTGCTACTTTTACTGAAAGGCTGTCTGTTTGGGCTTTGATCGATGTGGTCATTCCAATACAGATGAATACAACCAGTAGCGTGGCAACGATTTTGGGACAACAAATACCCATACAACTATTGTACATACAACAATTATGATAAATTTTTTTGACCCTGTTTCCAGAAAGATTCATTACTTGTGCGCGTTATTCGTAAGTTTTTCAATTAAAAGCTTTAGGGTATTCAATTCTTCAGTATCGAGTCGTTTCTTTAAAGGATCGTGAAAGGCTGTAACTTTTTTATCCAGGTCTTTTAATGCCTCCTGCCCTTTTTCGGTAATAGTGATATCCATTTTCCTGCGGTTAGTGGGACATTCTTGTCTGTTTACAAGATCTTTGCTAAGTAGTCGATCAATAATCCTGGTTACATTGCTACTTCTTTGTATCATTTTGGCCTGTATTTCCTGCACTGTTAGTGGTTGCCCCTTGGCGCCCACCAGTATTCGAAGTACGTTGTACTGCGGTTCGGTCGCATCCAGTTCGCGGAGTTCCCGACTGATCTGATCAGTGATCCAATGTCCGGCTTTTATGATCTGATGTACTGTTTCGAAGTAATTATTCATTGTCTATACAACTATTGTACGCACAATAATAATGGAAATTATTTAATTTCCCAACTTTTTGTCAGAAATGTTAATTTTTGAGGCCGATTTGCTTCTTTCTGTTAAGGCTTTTAACACTTATCGTTTTTTAACGTCGTTCATCATAAAAAACCGTTAAATCGTCGATATTAATGGCATCTGAACTTACCTACAAATAACTTTGCAGTATCAAATCTTTTCTGACAATTTCATTGTTAGATAGTTTACCTCTCACACGTTTATTTTTTTAACCAAAAAGGCAATGTGCCCTAAAACCACTTTTTGTTGTGAAAAAAATATTGGTAAGCTTGTTTTGTTTAGCAATAACTGCTATTACATTCGCTGAGAACACCCACGAAACCCAGGAAAACTGTAACACCTGTGACGACTCCGGTCTTTACGATTGGCCTGACCTGACTGCAGACGAAGACATTTTTGCGTCTGACGAAGTCTTTAGAGTAACAATCACTACCGACATCAAAGTACTGAAGAAAGAACGCCAGAAAGAAGAGTACCAGGCGGCAAAAATCGCCTATCAAAACCATTTTGACCAACTGGTAGAAAAAGAAATTGAACTTAGACCAAGGGGTAATTCAAGATTAAAGCTTTGTAGCTTCCCACCTATCAAACTCGACCTTACAGAGGCAGAGTTCGAAGAGGCCTATCTTGACAACCTCAGAAAAGTCAAACTGGTAACCCATTGTACCAACCAGAAAGACGCCCAGGAAAAGGTGGTTCTTGAGTACTTGTCGTACAAATTATATAACCTCATCACCGATCGCAGTTATCGCGTTCGTTTGATGGAGATTACCTACGAAGACGCCAAAGGCAAATTAGAGCCGCTTACAAGAATGGCTTTCATGATTGAGTCTAATAAACAATTGCTAAAGCGCCTTGGAGGAGAGTGGGTTAAGCAAAAGAACATTTACCCGGAGGTAATGGACCATAATACTGCCGACAAAATGGCCATCTTCCAGTTTATGATTGGCAATACAGATTGGTCAATTCCTGCCCATCATAATGTAAGAGCCATGAAAATTGGTGAACCTGGAGAAGAAATGTTGATCCCTATTCCTTTCGATTTTGATTATGCAGGTTTGGTAGATGCTGATTATGCATTACCAGATCCAATGTTCGATATCGAGTCCGTCCGTGAAAGAGTGTATAGAGGATTTTGCAGAAGCGAGACTGAATTCCAGGGTCTTTTTGACGAATTTCTGGCCCAGAAGGAAGTAATTCTCAGCATGGTTGAAAACAACTCTTATTTATCCTCTAGAACTATAGGATATTCATCCGAATACATCAACGATTTTTTCAAAATCCTTGAGTCTGACAAGTATAAGCGCAATATGATATTCAATAATTGTCGCAGGCCTGGTACACTTTAAACCAGGTATCTAGAAATCAAAATTATCAGGATCGGGTCCTGTGCGGTATCCCTGGTCGAGCGAATCGATTTCAGCCATTTCTTCGCCGGTCAGTTCAAAATCAAAGATTTCCGCATTGGATTCGATCCTTTCTTTTTTCGACGACTTCGGAATCGTTACTACTCCTTTTTGGAGATCCCATCGTAAAGTAATCTGTACTGGTGATTTATCGTATTTTTTTCCCAATTCCTGCAAAATTGGTATTTCCAAAACTTCGCCTTTCATAATGGGCGACCATGCCTCGTATACAATACCTTTTTCAGTACAAAAATCAAGTAGTGGTTGTTGAATCAGCTTTGGGTGGAACTCCATTTGATTTACCATCGGAACGATCTCACAATGCGGTAATAATGTTTCTAGGTGATGCTGTAAAAAATTGCTAACCCCTATTGCTCTGACCCTACCATCCCGATAAAGGTGTTCAAGAGCTTTACAGGTTTCTGTAGACCGGGGATGCCCTTTCGGCCAATGAACCAGGTAAAGATCGAGATAGTCCATTTTCAGTTTTCGCAGACTTTCGTCAAATGCCTTTAAGGTTGAATCGTACCCTTGTGCATTATTCCAAACCTTGCTGACCACAAAAACATCTTTTCTATCGATTCCGCTTTCGCGAATGCCATGACCAACACCTTCCTCATTACGATAAATGGCCGCTGTGTCAATATGCCGATAACCAGCATCAATCGCCCACTTAATAGCATTAACAACTTCCTGTCCTTCCTTACTTTTAAAAACACCCAATCCGAAATATGGCATTTCCACACCATTATGCAGCTCAAACGTTCCAGCTATATCTGTTATACTCATAATCCAATTTTTAAAAATATACTTTGCGCCCTTCGCGAAAAACTCAAACTTACTACCCACTCTTTCCTACAAACTCCAAAATAATCTGCGCCACTTCCTCCGGCTTTTCCTCCTGGATAAAATGTTTAGCATCTATAACGTGAACATCTTCCGGAAGAATATGCATAGCCTCCATCACCTTTTCCTTTTGCGGCTCCCATTGAAGCATATCATCATGTTTTCCCCAAATTACAGCTACTGGCACTTTCACTTTTCGGATAACGGCATCATTATCCGGTAATTTGTTACAGGTCTGTGTAAAAAAATAATAAAGTGAATGTGTTTTCCCTTCAAGAAGTGGTTTCCGATAACCCTCGACTTCCTCTTTCGACAAGATATTTTTCTTCAGACCTTCTCGGAACAGACTTTTCAGCAACAAACCAGTTGTTACGCCATTTCGGTACATCCACATGCTGATTTTGGCAATAAGACCTGGCTCCATACGCATGGGCGGATGAAATCCCTCTTCGTAGATAATCGTATTCAACATGATCAGGCATCTGGCTCTTTCCGGAGCCGATTTTAACATTTCCCAAGTCCAAAGACCACCGCCATCATGCATGACATGGTGCCAGTTGGCAATGCCGAGGCCATCCATCAGTTCAAGTAATCTTCTGGCGTGGTTAGCAGGGTTGTAAAGGTCATATCCGTCAGGATTTCCGCTATTTCCATAACCTAACATATCTGGGGCGATGACCCGATAGCCTGCCCTGGTAATAATTGGGATAATCTTCCGGTATAACCAGGATGATGCGGGCACTCCATGTAATAATAAAAGGACTTCGCCATCCCCCTGATCAATATACCTGATGACTCCATCAGATGTTGTAAAGGATTGCTGTTTGTCGCGGAAGTTTTGGTAAGATTCAGACATGAGGCTTCATTGTGCCTCGGTAAAATGCAAAGAAATTATCAAATTTTATATCTCCTCCTCGACACTCACTAGTGTTTTAAGAAAAGCTTTTACTTCTTCATTACCTGAAACAGAAAGTTGAATGCCTCCCTGATTCGCCAGCACTTTGATATCATATTGAAAGAAGGGGCAACATTTTTTCTCTTCGATAATGAACTTGAAAAGTGTTGTATTGATCTTCCCTTCATCAGGAAACTCAAAGTAGAGTCCGGAAGCTGTTTCTTCAACTTTTGTGGCTTTCGACACAAAGGTTTTATGGAACATGGCCTTTCTTTTCTCAAACGCTTTTTCATTGAGGCTACAGGAAACCTGGCCAGCAGGTGTCACTTTACAGGATCCTTTACAGTTGCAAAGACCTCCCCCGCATGAACCAATTATGGTGACCCCAAAAAGTATGAGGAGGTGAAACCAAAAACTTTTCATAATCTTTAAATTTGTTTTAGTACTTAAAGCTTGTTCTAAATTCAAAGTTAAGGGTTGGAGTATAGTCCAATGTCAAGCTTTTTTACCAAAAAATTTTTAACATGAAAATAGGAGAGATTGCCAAATTATCAGGATTCAGCAAAGACACCCTTCGCTATTATGAAAAAATAGGGCTCATCAGCACCAACAAAAAACTAAGGACAGAAAACAACTACAGGGTTTATGATGACCACATTTTAAAGCAGTTAAATCAGATCAAGACACTTAAAGCTTCTGGGTTTACACTGAATGAAATAAAAGACCTGATGGCGTTAAACGAGGTAGACCTCGTTACCTGCCTCCATGTAACCACTCTGGTCGATGAGAAATTGGTAAAACTAACCCAACAAATTAGCCGACTTACACAGATTAAAGAAAATTTGATAAAACTAAAAACGACTTGTACCGGCAAATGTCTTGAAACGCTCCAGGAAATCTGATATCTGCCCTCAATTCATTTCATCATGCCTTAATATTGAAAGGCCTATACTATCAGTCGCCTTTCTAGCGTTAAATACTTCACAATAACCCTTGACTCCCTTAATACCTCTCTCGAAAAAAAGCCCATAGCGAAAACCCAAAACCTGTACTGGAACTATTTAATCACAATAAATTCCGCTATGAAAGCTATTTTCGTTTGTTCACAGGTAGCCCTGTTTACCCTGGCTCCTGCCGTATTGGCTAATGAGAACGAATCTGCGAGACGCACCTATCATCCTAACAAAATTGACACGGTAATCAATGAAGCCAAAACCTATTATGGTGTTACGTATAAATGGGGAGGTAATGATTATCGTGGGGTAGACTGCTCCGGCCTCGTCCACAATGCCTTTGATGCTGCAGGCATTGACATTCCAAGAAATTCACGCCTCCAAGCCCGTTTCCACGAAGGCGAATTTGTTGCAAAATGTGATCTGCAAAGGGGCGATATCATCTTTTTTGATGGCAACAAAGATGGCAATATCGACCATGTAGGCCTCGTTGTCAGTGGGAAGGGTGATCAAGCCCGCTTCATTCACTCGTCAAGTAATAACGGCGGGGTGGCCTATAACTACCTTTATGAAAGTCATTGGTCTAAGGTCTATAAGAAGGGAACGGGCAAACGCATGTTCTGGCTCTCCGAATCCGGCAATTCTGCCAACAAAGAGGATCATATCATTTGCAACGACGACAAATGCCATATCCGTCAAAAAGCAGTTGGTCGGTTTCCTTATACTTCTGAACGCGCGCTTACCATTGATGATGTCGAAGATCTTACGCTTTGGGAAATCAAGATCATGAAAAACGAGATCTATGCCAGACATGGTTACATCTTCCATCAAAACAGGAGAATCATCAGTTATTTTGAAGGTAAAGATTGGTATCGCAACACACCCAAGATCACCAAAGAGGCTGGTCAGGTCTATAGTCGCTACTTTAACAAGTATGAGAAATTCAATACCCGGTTATTGGTTTTGATCGAAGATCGGTGGCATTGAGTTATTTGAGCTACATAATCCGCTTGACCTGAAGTTTGTGTAGGTCTGTCTAAGAAATCCGCTGCAAGACTATGTCGTGAATTGCTTTTTTGACCCAATGAAGAGCTTAAAGGGGGTGCTATGCCCCCATTTGCTTAAAGCAGATCGTGAAACTGCTGAAGGCCATATCTTTTCTTTCTATGGTGGTCCTGTCAAAGTTATGAGCATTGATAAAATTGATGCTTCCATCTTCATTTTCTGAAAACTTACCTTTGATGCGAAAGCATACTTTTTCGATGTAAATCGAGCGGAAATCCGAGAAACTAAACTCAGACAGCATATTGTCAGGGTAGAAATTGATCCAATACTGACCAAATTGCTTAATACAATCGGTAAAGTAAAGCGCTTTCTGGGTATAAGTAACTGTAAACTCCTTGACATTACCCGGATTATTATCAGCCGGCTCAACAAATATGCGCCTTATCCTTTTGTCAATGGGATGCGCAATTACCTTTTTTCTTGCATCTCCATCATTTTTTTTACCCAGCAGTTCCAAAATAAACTCTGGCCTGGGCAAGATATTGGTGTATTTATTAAACAAATGCATCATCACGTGAAAATGATCGAGGTTTTGAATGAGGTGTTGTTCCTGGATATAACTCATAATAGTTACTATTTTGGACTTAATTTAAACTAATTACGGCGTACAAACAATATCCAAAGATTTGGTAATTTTTAAAAAAAATCGAACTTTAAGCCATGCAACCACTATTTGTCGCCGCTACCGGACAACATGTCGGTAAAACCACATCCACCCTCGGCCTAATCGCCAATCTCAGAGACAAAGGCATGAACGTAGGTTATTGCAAACCTGTAGGTCAACAACACATTTCCATAAATGGAGAAATCGTGGATAAAGACGTTGAACTCTTTGCTCAATTGCTCAACTTCAGAGTTTCTGCTCCTATACACAGTCCTGTGGTAATGGCCAAAGGGATTACCCGTCAATATATCGAACATCCTGAAAAATTCAACCTGAGAAAAAACATCATTCAAAGTGCCAATATCCTGAAAGCCAGTCATGACATTGTCGTTTATGAAGGTACCGGCCACCCGGGAGTGGGTTCTGTTGCTGATGTCTCCAATGCTGATGTCGCTCAATTGTTAAAAGCCGGTGTGATCATGGTGGTTGAAGGCGGTATTGGCAATACCATCGACCGTCTGACCCTGAGCATTGGTCAGTTTAACCACTACAAGATTCCGATTATCGGCGTAATTGTCAATAAAGTCATTCGAAAGAAAATGGAAGAGATCGAATACTATGTTGGCAAAAAACTAGACCAGATGGGCCTCGACCTGCTCGGGGTAGTTCCTTTCGATAAAACCATGCAGTATCCCCTCATGGAAACTGTGCGGTCCGCAATAAAAGGAAGAGTGTTATTTAATGAACCCAAGCTAGCCAACAAAGTAGAAGATATCGTCGCTGGTTCTCTCGTAGATTTTGACGAGTTTTCTGTTTTCAATAATATTCTGCTCGTCGTGAGCCTGAAAAGACTCGACGAGGCCATTGAACGCATCCAGTTTATTTCAAAGATCAAAAAATTGAACAAATCTCCCCTTTCGGGAATTATCATTACAGGCGATGGCCGTCACGAACACGTCTATAACACCACAGAGGTAGGTAGAGACTACATTCGCGATCATCAGATCCCGGTGATCACAACAGAACTGGACACCTATGGCTCAGTATTGAAAATCAGTCGTATAGAAGTGAAGATCAATACGCGGACACCATGGAAAACTGCAAGAGCCATCGAACTAATGCGCGAACATGTAAATATGGACCTGATCCTCGATAAACTGGACTCAGGCAACGGTGCATCATAAGCATTCATTTCCTATATCCTAAAAATCCAACATTATGAGAAACATCCTCTCTACAATCGTCCTTTTATTGGCTATTGTTATTAGCTCTATTGCACAGGACGAAAAACATCCTTTATTTAACGATGGTAATTTCAGCGGTATTAAACTCCGTAGTATCGGGCCTGCCTTTATGTCCGGTCGTATAGCTGATATCGCTATTCATCCCAATGACGATAACCTCTGGTATGTAGCAGTAGGTTCAGGTGGGGTATGGAAAACAAAAAACGCTGGAGTCACCTGGAAACCGATTTTCGATAGCCAGCCTTCTTATTCAATTGGCTGCGTAACTATCGACCCAAATAATCCGAGTATCGTTTGGGTTGGAACTGGCGAAAACGTTGGTGGACGCCACGTTGGTTACGGTGATGGTATTTACCGGAGTAAAGATGGCGGCGGCACCTGGATCAACCTCGGCCTGAAAAACTCTGAACATATTTCAAAAATCATCGTCCATCCGGAAAACTCTGATGTCGTATGGGTAGCTGCCCAGGGACCATTATGGAATAAAGGCGGTGACAGAGGTTTGTACAAAACTACCGATGGTGGTAAAACCTGGGAAAAAACGCTCGGTGATGACGAGTGGGTTGGTGTAACTGACATGGCTATCGACCCGCGAAACCCTGATCACCTCTATGCCGCAACCTGGCAAAGGCACAGAACAGTAGCAGCTTATATGGGTGGTGGGCCCGGCACAGGATTACACCGCAGCACCGATGGTGGCGAAACCTGGGAAAAACTGTCAAGCGGATTACCAAAATCAGATATGGGAAAAATCGGCCTGGCCATCTCACCCATGCAACCTGATGTACTTTACGCTGCAATTGAACTCGACCGCCGCAGTGGTGGTGTTTACCGCTCAACAGACCGTGGGTCGACATGGGAAAAACGCTCCAATGCTGTAGCAGGCGCCACCGGACCACATTACTACCAGGAACTTTACGCTTCTCCGCATGCCTTCGACAGGCTTTACCTTGTCGATGTAAGAATGCAAGTCTCTGATGATGGTGGTAAGACATTCCGACGCATGAAGGAAGAGAGCAAACACTCTGATAACCACGCGCTCGCTTTCAGAGCAGACGATCCTGATTATCTCCTTGTCGGAACGGATGGTGGCATGTACGAAAGTTTTGACCTTGCAGAAAACTGGCGTTACTTCGGCAACTTGCCTTTAACCCAGTTTTACAAAGTCGCTGTTGATGACGCCGAACCATTCTACAATATTTATGGAGGCACACAGGACAACAGTACGCCTAGAGGCCCTGTAAGAACTGATAATATTACCGGCATTCAGAATTCAGACTGGCGCATCATCCTTAACTGGGATGGGCACCAACCAGCTACCGAACCCGGTAACCCTAATATCGTCTACGCCCAAAGACAACAAGGCCGTTTGTCAAGAGTGGATATCGCCACTGGAGAAGTAACGGACATACAGCCACAACCAGGCACAGATGAAGGCTATGAAAGATATAACTGGGATGCTCCAATCTTCATCAGTCCCCATTCTCCCACCAGGGTCTATTTTGCTTCGTATAGATTATGGCGATCCGATAATAGAGGTGACAAGTGGACCGCTATTTCACCAGATCTGACACGCAACCAGGAAAGGATGGAACTTCCAATAATGGGCAAAAGCCAAAGTTGGGATGCACCCTGGGATTACCTGGCTATGTCTAACTATAACACCATTACCTCAATTGCTGAATCACCAAAACAAGAAGGATTGATTTACATCGGAACAGATGACGGTCTGCTCCAGATCACGGAAGATGGTGGCCAAAACTGGAATAAGACTGAGGTTGGCGCCCTCCCAAGTGTACCTGAAACTGCATATGTCAATGATATCAAAGCAGATCTTTTTGATGCCAATACCGTTTACATGGCGCTTGACAACCACAAATACGGTGACTTCAAGCCCTATTTACTCAAAAGCACCAACAGGGGTAAATCCTGGACATCAATTGCCAGCAATCTACCAGAAAAGCACCTGGTTTGGCGAATTGTACAAGATCATGTAACGGCCAACCTGATGTTTGCAGCCACTGAATTTGGTGTATTTTTCACGGTTAATGGAGGTAATGAATGGGTTCAATTTAAGGGTGGAGTGCCTACCATCTCATTCCGTGATCTGGCTATCCAGCGCAGAGAGAATGACCTCGTTTGTGCGTCATTTGGTCGTAGTTACTACCTGCTGGATGATTATTCATTCCTGAGAGAAGTCTCTGAGCAACAAATGCAGCAGGAAGCAACCTTGTTTAACACAAGAAAAGCATGGTGGTATTTCCCCCGACCAAACTTGAGTTTTGGTCCAGGAAAAGGCTCTCAGGGAGCCTCACATTATGTGGCCCCTAACCCGCCGTTTGGTGCTGTATTTACCTATCACCTTAAAGACAGCCTTCTAAGCAAAAAAGAGATGCGCCAGAAAAAAGAAAAAGCGCTCAAAGAACAAAATGCAAATATTCCGTTCCCGGGATGGGAAGCAATAGAAAGCGAGTTTATCGATGATGGCCCAAAAATCTGGCTCCTTGTAACCAACAGTGATGGTGATCCGGTCAGAAGGGTTAAAGGATCGGTTGGAAAAGGTATCCACCGTATTGCTTGGGACCTGAGATATCCATCCCCAAATGCTATTAACCCGAATTCGTCAGGCTCCGGATCTTTTGAACCTGCTGGCCTAATGGCTGCTCCGGGCACTTACTCGGTCGCTTTGTATAAAGAAGTTGATGGTGAGGTTACCCGATTAACGGAGCCACGATCTTTCGAAGTCGTTCCGTTACATCAGCCTTCCATAAAAGGTGCCGACATGGAAGCAGTCAACGAATTCTGGCGGACTTATGAAAAAGTCACCAGGTCAGTTTCTGCCACCAACAGGGCACTACAAAATGCGATCAATAAATCCAAAGCTATGCATATTGCCCTGAAGAGATCATCCTCTGCGGTAGGAGAACTGGATACTAGGTTAAATGCTCTGCATCGTGACCTGCAGCAACTCGATGCCCGTATGAATGGCAGTATCGCCAAACGTGGACCAGGAGAACGCTCAGCACCAAATGTTTCCAGCAGAATGTTCTCTGTTTTCCTTGGCGTAGGCCAATCTTCACATGGACCTACAGCTACCAATAAACAGGATCTGGACATTATCAATAGTGAAATGGCCGATATTTCAAAAACACTTGAAGCAAAACAGAAAGAAATGACCTCATTAGCCAATGAAATGGTTAGAGCAGGTGCCCCTTGGATTGAATAATAAATTTGCACTGCAAAAAAAGCCGGGTCCATTTTTAGATCCGGCTTTTTTGATAGATGACATAGCAATTGAATTTATCGGCTGCAATACTTCTAAAAACGCGAGTTATACCATCAAAAAATCCAATTCTATTAATTGAACTGATTTTACAAATAATTGAGCCCGAAATTCAAGCATCGAACTGCAAAATTTATGATATTTATCTTTTTAGGACATAATCCCAAAATGATAGAAAACAGAATAGCAAAGCAGATCGAAAGCGTCCAT
Source organism: Bacteroidota bacterium (assembly GCA_039028895.1). Lineage (GTDB taxonomy): Bacteria > Bacteroidota > Bacteroidia > Chitinophagales > Saprospiraceae > JAHDCJ01. Next base: position 45,133 of record JBCCHF010000043.1, read on the forward strand.
CCTGTCAATTTGACTTCCGCTACCAATGACGCATTATTAACGTATTTCAGGAATACCTGGGAATTGTATGAAAATCTTTTCAGCTCGATAAAAGCTCCTCAAACCTATTTCCTGAGCCCCGACCCTCTGCGAAACCCTCTTATTTTTTACTGGGGGCATACGGCAGCGTTCTATATCAATAAAATAGTCATGGCTGGTTTGTTGGAAAAAGGCATCAACCCAGCTTATGAAAAGTTATTCGCCATGGGGGTAGATCCCGACCTCCCGGAAAATCTTGAAGTAACGGATATTTGGCCTTCAGTTGAACAGGTCAATGCGTACCGATCTGAAGTTCACGCTGTGGTTTCCAGAGTTATAGAATCTGTGACGATCGAAGGTAATATCAATGACACATCCCCAGTATGGTCCATTTTAATGGGCATTGAACATGATCGCATTCATTTTGAAACATCATCTGTGCTTATTCGACAGTTACCCGTACATCTTCTGGCTTGCCCTAACGACTGGAATTACGCCCATACCAATGGCTGTCCTCCGGAAAATATCACAATCACGATGACAGGAGGAACCATCAGGCTGGGAAAACCAAAAAGTGATGACCTTTTCGGGTGGGACAATGAGTATGGAAACCTTGAGGTCGATGTAGCCCCATTTGAGGCCACTCAAAACCTGGTATCAAATGCAGAATACCTCGAATTTGTACTATCCGGAAGCTATAATAATCCGCAATACTGGAGTCCAGAGGGCCAGGAATGGAAATATCGGGTCAACGCCAGACATCCGAAATTTTGGTTGCGGAAACGATCAGGCTATGCTTATCGGGCCATGTTTAATGAAATTCCAATGCCTATGGATTGGCCTGTTGAAGTCAATGCTCATGAAGCTTTCGCTTATTGCCAATGGAAAGGAGATGGCTGGAGATTAATGACTGAAGCCGAATTTACCCTGATCGCTAAAGGCGATACGACCAACACTATCCCCGAGCCCATGTTTAACAGCTACTGCAACCTCAACATGGCCTTTGGCTCGCCTACGCCAGTAGGCTATATGAACGCGGGTCGCAGCAAAGATGGGTTTAACGATATTTATGGCAACGTTTGGGACTGGTTAAGCAATGACTTTTATCCATTGCCTGGTTTTGAGATCCATCCGCTTTATACCGAATTTTCGAAACCCTTTTTCGATGAAGAACACAGTATGCTGCTTGGTGGCAGTTGGGCAACTACCGGAACCGGTGCTTCCCAGTTTTACCGCTTATGGTTCAGAAGACATTTTTTCCAGCATGCCGGTTTCAGGTTAGCCAGAAGTCTCTAAGTCACTAAATTCCACCCCAGTGAAAATTCAGCATGATCAAATCATCAACGAAGCCAGGAATAGAGGCTATGATATTGCAGACCTTTCGGGAATATTAGGACCATTAGCCGTGTCGATTGCAAATAGCGAAAAATCAGAGTTGGTGTTTGAAGGTACCCCTTTGTCCTTGATCAATTTGAGGTCATTAACTTATTTTGACAACAAACAACTTACCAAGCACGCTTTTGAAGAATTAGATATTCCTTTCCCCACCAGCTTACTCTTTAAATCTCCCGAAGATGAAGCCTTGGCTACTTTTTTTTCTTACGGGAAAAAATATGTCTGCAAGCCACCTGATATGACTGAAGGTATCGGTGTGGAAATGAATATTAGCTCAATGGAAGAGCTCAGAGATTATTGGAGACGCAATCATGAACTCAGTAACATTTTCATGCTTGAAGAGCAAGTTGAAGGCGATGATTTGAGAGCCCAGGTTATTGGCGGCCGAATAGTTGCCGCTTGCACAAGAGAGCCCGCTCATGTGTTTGGAAATGGCATTTATGACCTTTCGGCACTCATTGAACAAAGGCTTAAGGTTATCAAAAGCCAAAACCCGATGAACGACCTTGTCATCGACCACACTTCAATGCAATTACTACATCAACAAAAAATCGGTCTTACTGACATTCCCGTAAAGGGAAGAAAAATAATTCTGAAAGAGCTCGCCAATATGTCCCAGGGCGCTCATGCCATAGATATCGTAGAAACCCTTCATCCAGTTTACCAAGAATGGACTTCAAAGATCTGCAATTACCTGAATGTAGATTATTTCGCTATTGACATTATATCCCGAAATTTTGCTGAAGATCCTTACGAAAATGCTATTATTCTGGAAATTAATGCCAAACCCGAGTGGCTGCACCACACGTTCTCCGAAAGACGACAACACAATATTGCCGCTATGGTACTTGATCATTTATTTGGCTAAAAAAATGTTAAAATACTGAAAGTAAACCCAACAGGCATAACCCTTTAATACAATATGATTAAATTGGGTATGATCAAAGTCGTGCGCTTTGGTCGCAGATGTATTAATTATGACCAAACGCCACCATCGTCGTGCCAAATCAATAACCCCAATGCCAGAGGAGCTTATTGTGATTACTAAACCAAATGCAGATATCTCACAACTGAATTCAACTATGGAAAGCCAGGGTGCAGTTCTGGATCCCATTTTCGGGCCTTCCAAAAAAATTGCCCGAATGGATAAAAATGCCATGGAAGTTTTAAATAAACAGGGCATTTATCCTGAAACTTTTTTCATTGCAAAAAGGGCTTCTGACCTCAAGGCACTCCATCAGCAACTTAAGGATCATCCCTTGGTGGACTCGGCCTACATCAAACCGCCAACTTTTCCTGCCATGATGATGGATGATGGCCTGGTACCTGTAAATCCTGATGGGCCCACACCTTCTTTTTATAGCATGCAAGGATATCTTTTTGATCCACCGGATGGCATCAATGCCCGTCTTTCCTGGCGTCTTGAAGGTGGATATGGTGAAGGTGTCAAGATAATAGATATCGAAGGGGCATGGCAATTTAGTCACGAAGACCTGCAAGCCAATATTGGTGGCATGATTGCCGGCGAACAAATTGATGATCTCCTCTGGCGCAATCATGGCACAGCTGTAATCGGTGAATTGGGAGGCGATGAAAACGATTATGGCATCGTTGGCATCTGTCCGAGAGCATTTATCCGATGTGTGTCGATGTTCGGCATAGGCTCTGCGAAAGCTATTGTCATGGCATCTGATGCGCTCGACTACGGCGATTTGTTACTCATTGAACTCCAGAGACCAGGACCATTCGCCGACTTCATGATCAATCCTGATCAGGATGGTTATATGGCGATTGAGTGGTGGCCTGATGACTTCGCAGCTATCCTCTATGCAACCAGTAAAGGGGTTATCGTTGTTGAAGCAGCAGGTAATGGTGGTGTCAATTTTGATGATTCGTTACTCGATGTTCCAATGCCGGATTTCCCTTCATTTTGGGGTAACCCACTTTCAATTAGCGGACCTCTTTCAGGTGCTATCATTGTAGGGGCTGGGGCACCTCCTCCGGGTACAAATGGCAATGATAATGGGCCTGACAGGTCGAGGTTGTCATTCTCCTGTTTTGGTGAGCGAGTTGATGCACAAGGCTGGGGAGCAGAAGTCGTAACCTGCGGTTATGGCGAGCTACAGGGCGGTGATTTCGAGCCTTACTGGTACACCGATGATTTTGGTGGCACCTCGTCGGCTTCACCTATTGTGACCGGAGCTCTGGCACTGGTACAGGGAAGATTGAGATATCTTGAACGGCCTGTTCTCAGCCCTGCAAGGGCAAGAGAGATATTGCGCACCACAGGTTCTCCACAACAGGAGGGTCCCGATGCACCGCTGACACAACGCATCGGAAACCGACCTGAACTGAGAGAAATCTTTATGCTGCTTGATATTATCGACGATAATGATACCGGGAGTGATGATTTCAGTGAAAATTTTATTGATGAATCAATGCCTTAATCTATCGATCCACCACCTTGGTTTGATCAATAGACGGTTCAACTATTAGCTCTCCTTTCCTGATGATGATTTCTTCATCCTGATCAATGATGGAGTACATGTAAATGCCGGGAACGGTTCGCAGACTGCATTCTTTCCCGTTTACCGGAATGACAAGTTCGATTACACCAACATTGCTTGCTTCATCTAAGTTTTCCAGTTTTACTTTGACAGGAATATCACTCGTATTCTGGAAACAGAGTTTGCCGAAAGCCGAAAAGTCTTTGCCTTTCTTTTGTCGGTTTTTCTTTTTTGAATTCAGTGCTTTAAACAATTCAACAACAACTTCACTGCCGCCAATAATCTGGTCGACAGTTTGATTGGAAGTCTGGGCTGGTTGGCTGAGTATGGATGGGCAAAATGGCAACATAGCCATCAAAAAAATGATTAGTGTTTTCATTTTTCCATGATTTTAGTGAGATGATTATAGCCAAAAGCATCATCTCGAGGTTAAAAAATGATGAGAGATAAAAAGAGATGACAGGAAGTAGAATAGATGAGGGTTTGCCAGCAATCACAACCGGATCTATTAATAATTGATGATAGTCAGGTCATTTTTGGTGTGCTATTCAGTTGATTTTCTCCTCTTTATTGAGGTTTGCCCGGATTATCCGTAAATTGCTCTTGGTGTTTTCAACACTAAATTTTTCTCCTGAATGACAGGAGCCAAATTAAGAATGCTCTGTTTATGAAAAATAATGGAAAACTAACTACTGATAAGGCGCCGGCAGCACATGCTGATATCAAGCGTCCACCTATCATACCACTCGACCTGGACATGATTAAGGGAATCAGGATCAATAAATCAGCCGTTGAACGTCGTGCTGCGACAATGGGTAAACGACGCTCTATCAAGAAGCAATGGCAGGCGGCCTGGCTGCTCAAAGCCATTTCGTGTATCGACCTTACAACCCTCGCAGGTGATGACACCCCCGGAAATGTAATTCGCCTCTGTGGCAAAGCCAGACAACCCGTTCGCAAAGACCTGATGGCTGCACTGGGTGTTGGAGACCTTGACCTTACAACAGGGGCCGTTTGTGTTTACCACAATCTCATCCCTACTGCTGTTGAATGTCTGAAGGGCACAAACATTCCAATTGCCGCTGTATCAACTGGTTTTCCAGCAGGCCAGATTCCCCTGGATTTTAAAATCCAACAGATCGAAGCCTCCGTTGCTGCAGGAGCCACAGAAATCGACATCGTTATCAGTCGTGCTCATGTATTAAAAGAGAATTGGAAAGCATTATACGAAGAGGTTGCTGCATACCGTAAAGCATGTGGCCCGGCACATATGAAGTCTATTATTGCTACTGGCGAATTGAGCACTCTGACGAATGTCTCCAAAGCCAGCTATGTCTGTATGATGGCTGGGTCAGATTTTATCAAAACGAGTACTGGTAAAGAACCAGTCAATGCGACTTTACCAGTAAGCCTTGTTATGGTCCGTGCCATTCGTGATTTTTATGAGCAGACTGGTCAAATCGTTGGCTTCAAGCCTGCTGGGGGCATTCGAAAGGCGAAGGAGGCCTTAAGCTGGCTTATTTTAATCAAAGAAGAGTTAGGTGATGACTGGTTGCGACCTGAGTTATTCCGTTTTGGCGCTTCAAGCTTGCTGGCGGATATCGAAAGACAATTGGAGCACCATGTAACTGGGAGATATTCCGCTTCATTCAGACATCCTATGGGGTGATCTGCCAGCAGGTAGGTAGTAGGTAACTTTTATTAACAACAATCAACCACTATAATGGAGATTAAAGAAATTTTTGAGACAATGGAATATGGTCCAGCTCCGGAAAGCGCTAAAATCGCGATGGATTGGCTGGAAAGCCATAAGCAGAAATTCGGGTTGTTTATTGATGGGAAATGGGTGAAATCTTCTTCAGGAGAATTCTTCAAAAGCATTAATCCTTCCAATAAAAATTTCCTGGCCGAGCTCTCTGAAGCCAACCAGAAAGATGTTGACAAAGCAGTCGCAGCTGCCAAAAAAGCTTTACCTGGATGGGTTAAAGCAGGCGGACATGCAAGAGCTCGCTATCTCTATGCGATTGCACGACAAATACAAAAGCACTCAAGATTGTTCGCTGTCCTTGAATCTATGGACAATGGGAAACCAATCAGAGAAACACGCGACATTGATATTCCTCTAGTGGCCAGACACTTTTATCATCATGCAGGATGGGCACAGGTCATGGAAACTGAGATGTCTGATTATCGTGAAATCGGGGTCATTGGCCAGATAATCCCATGGAATTTTCCACTCCTGATGCTGGCTTGGAAAATTGCACCTGCTTTGGCAATGGGTAACACTGTTGTACTTAAACCAGCCGAATTCACTTCGCTCACTGCCATGCTGTTTGCAAAAATTTGCCAACAGGTCGGTTTGCCAAAGGGCGTAGTCAATATCATTACAGGCCATGGCACAACAGGTGCTGCAATAGTAGAACATAAAGATGTAGATAAAGTCGCCTTTACCGGTTCAACAGAAGTTGGCCGGATAATCAGGCGCGCTACAGCAGGGACTGGCAAAAAGATCTCCCTCGAATTAGGTGGTAAATCACCGTTTATCGTATTCGAAGATGCCGATCTCGATTCAGTCGTGGAAGGCGTTGTAGATGCCATCTGGTTTAACCAGGGGCAGGTTTGCTGCGCAGGATCACGCCTTTTGGTCGCCGAATCTATCGCAAAAAAACTTTACAAGAAGATTCGTGCGAGAATGGAAAAATTGAGAGTAGGCGATTCGCTCGACAAAGGGATTGACATTGGGGCAATTGTGGCTCCTGTTCAACTAAAAACGATCAAAAGTCTGGTCAAGAAAGGTGTCGATGAGGGTTGTAGTATCTTCCAACCCAGTTGGGCTACTCCGAAAGACGGCTACTTCTATCCACCAACTCTTTTCACTGATGTCTCTCCTGCTTCGACTATTGCGCAGGTTGAGATTTTTGGTCCTGTTCTCGTCGCTATGAGTTTCCGCACCCATGCTGAAGCCGTCAAACTCGCCAATAACACACGATACGGCTTAGCCGCCAGTATCTGGACGGAAAATATCAATCTCGCTCTTGATGTGGCACCAAAAGTAAAAGCAGGAACAGTCTGGATCAATTGCACCAATGTTTTTGATGCAGCATCCGGATTTGGCGGTTATCGCGAATCAGGATTTGGCCGTGAAGGCGGAAAAGAAGGCTTATACGAATACATGAAACTTCGAATTGAAGACGAGTTTCGCGCTAAGCCATTTGCTGAAGGCAAAGATAAATCGAAAAGAAAGTCTGATAATAATGGAACACTTCCTTCGATAGACCGCACCTTCAAATTGTACATTGGCGGCAAGCAGGTGAGGCCTGATGGCGGCTACAGCATAAGCATTAATGATACCAATGGCCAACACATAGCCGAAGTTTCTCGAGGTAACAGAAAAGATGTAAGAAACGCAGTGGAGGCCGCACATAAAGCAGGAGGTTGGACATCAAAAACCGGTCATTCCAGGGCCCAGGTTCTTTATTTCCTTGCGGAAAATCTTGATGTAAGACGTGAAGAGTTTGCGCAACGACTCGTTCAGACTACAGGCGTTTCCAACAAAGCAGCGATGGCTGAAGTAGATGCATCAATTGAACGCATTTGCTATTATGCAGCAATGGCCGACAAATACGATGGCCATGTCCACCACACCATAACCCGTAATGTAACATTGGCTATGCCTGAAGCAATTGGGGTAATTGGGGTATGTTGCCCTGAAGAAGCCCCATTACTTGGGTTTATTTCCACTGTAATTCCGGCAATTGCCATGGGTAATCGAGTTATCGCGTTACCGTCGGAAGACTACCCGCTTTCTGCTACTGACCTGTACCAGGTTTTGGAAACTTCTGATGTACCAGGAGGCGTCGTTAATATCATCACCGGCAAACAGGAAGAGCTATTGAAAACTCTGGCCGAGCATGATGATATAGAAGGCATGTGGTATTTTGGATCCAAAGACGGTAGTAAACTCGTCGAACATGCTTCGGCTGAAAACATGAAACGCACGTGGGTCAGCTTTGGCAAACATCGCGACTGGAACAATCCGGCCCATGGAATGGGCCAGGAGTTTCTGCGAAAAGCAACGATCATTAAGAATATTTGGGTCCCTTACGGGGAATAGGGTTTTCACGAACCTCCTATGCTGGAGGAAGGGTAACAATCCGGTCAAGGACGACTTTTATGAGGTCTTTTACGATGACTTTATAATCTTCTGAGTACCCTTTTCTCACCCGGTTAGCGATAATCGCACAACAGGTACAACAATTGTGACCCAGCATTTTACCAAGCCCGTACAGGGCAGACGTTTCCATTTCAAAATTGGTAATCTTGTGTTGCCCATCATCGAATGACTCCATACGCTCGTTGAGGGTTTCATCTTTAGGTTTGAGGTATAAGGCTCTCCCCTGTGGGCCATAAAACCCTGAAGCAGTGATTGTCACCCCTTTACTCATGCCTTCTCCGAGATGGCTAACCAATCGCTCTGAACCTTTGACGATATAAGGTCTGGAGAGGTCTGAATTCCAATTAAGATGATCGTTAATCCGATCGCAAAGGGCAGCTTCCTCTCTAGTAAATTCGTAGTTATAGTAGTAAAGAAGACCGTCAAGTCCCAGCGCATATTCCGAAACCAAGTGAGCACCTACAGGTACATCATATTGGATAGAACCGGAGGTGCCAATTCGGATCAGGTTGAGTTTTTTCCTTTTCGGAAAAGGGATGCGTTTTTCAAGGTCAATATTTACGGCAGCATCCAGCTCATTGACTACGATATCGATATTATCAGTACCAATTCCGGTCGACAGTACTGTAATCCGGGTTCCTTTATAGATGCCCGTGTGGGTAATAAATTCACGATTCTTGATCTTATGTTCAACATGATCAAATAGGCTACTGATCAGGTTTACCCTACCCTGATCTCCGACCAATATTACGGTGTCGGCAATGTGCTCAGGCTTGAGATGAAGGTGGTATACGCTGCCATCATCATTTAGCACCAATTCTGAGTCAGGTATGTAATTTTGATCCATTGACTGCAAGATTGTGAAATAAATAGTAGTTTAGATTCTAAATAAAAAATAAAGATAAACAATGGCTTTTCATATCGGTGCAAAAAAAGGAGAAATTGCCAATACAGTACTTCTTCCAGGTGATCCCCTGAGAGCCAGGTTCGTTTCTGAAAACCTGATGCAAGATTCCTTTTGCTATAATGAGGTAAGAGGAATGTATGGATACACTGGGTTTTACAATGGTAAACGGGTCTCCATCCAGGGTGCAGGTATGGGTATTCCTTCAAATACCATTTATGCCCATGAACTTATTAATACCTATGGTGTTAGAACCCTTATCAGAGTTGGAACATGTGGTGCTGTTCTTCCTGAATTGAAGCTGGGACAAGTGATCCTCGCGATCACAGCCTCATCAGATTCAGGAATAAACAACCAGATTTTCAAAGGATTAAACTATGCTCCAGCTGCTGATTTTGCTCTACTTTCAGCGGCCAATGACGTTGCAAAGAAACTGGGTATTGATGCGATGATTGGCAATGTGTTCAGTACCGACGTCTTTTATAGCAATGAAGAAGATCGATGGGGGGTATGGGCCCAACATGGTATTCTCGCCGCAGAGATGGAAACATCCGGGCTTTACACAATCGCCGCAAGGTTTAATGTAAAAGCACTTTCAATACTTACGGTCAGCGACAATATCATTACCGGTGAGGTATCTTCAGCCAAAGACCGGGAGCAAAGAGTTTCTGATATGATGAAAATAGCGCTGGAAATAGCTGACGAATAGAATATTTTTAACCAAATTCACTACATTTAATTCATGATAAAAACTGCGGCAATATATCGACAAATACTCGCCACGAGTTGCCTGGTCTTTTATCTGACTTGCGCCTTCCAGCCCATTATACTCGAAAGCATTCATTTTTTGACACATATTGGAGACATTGTCAGTCTAAACTATGTTTCACACAGTGTCAAGACGCATGATAATCACAGTCATGATTTTATTGATCTTTTAGAAATCTCCTTTGATGTAACCGCCTGCGACCACAACTCCGGGAATGAAGAAGAGGCTCCTAACATCAAATTGAAGAAAATTCCTGAAGTCGGGCAAAAAACCGTTTTAACATCAAACCCTGACGAAAATAAGTTTTTCACCTTTTTCGACGCTCCCAATTTGTACAAATCGGTAGATCGAGACATTACTATTCCGCCTCCTAAGGCCTGATCACTTTCCAACATCCTGAAGTACCTTTTTACGCTTTTCCAACCTGATTTTCGGTTGAAATGAGCCATTCTCCATGTTTGGTCGTATGTACTTCGTCATTCTAATCAATCCTTAATATGTCTCAATTATAAGCGTCATTTGACATGAAAAATACACTATATTCTTTTTGCACATTCATTATACTTTTAGCGAGCATCGGGGTATCAGGCCAGACCCTTACCGGGAAAGTCGTTGATTCTGGCAATACGCCACTACCTGATGTTTATATATCCAAACTTGATGGTAGCATCCATGCGCATACCAATGAAACCGGCATATTCTACTGTACCGGGGTCAACTCTGGTGATACCATGCGAATAGACTACCTCGGGTTCCAAAGCAAACAAATCATTATTTCTGAAAAAGATTTTGATAAAACACTGGTCATCAGGTTAACCGAAGCACTTTTTGACCTTGGTCAGGTTGTTATTTCGGATGATGTAAGAGCGATCAACCAGGTATCCAAGATTGACTTGAAAACGGACCCTGTAAATTCCTCGCAAGAGGTTTTACGTAAAGTCCCAGGTTTGTTCATCGGTCAACATGCAGGCGGCGGTAAAGCAGAACAGATATTCTTACGTGGTTTTGACATTGATCATGGTACTGATGTCAGCATAACAGTTGACGGAATGCCGGTTAATATGGTATCACATGCTCACGGACAAGGCTATGCTGACTTGCACTTCCTAATTCCAGAGACCGTCGAAAAAATAGATTTTGGGAAAGGTACTTATTATGCTGACCACGGTAATTTTACCACCGCCGGATATGTAGCTTTCGAGACTAAAGAAAAATTGGATGAAAGTTCAATCGCCCTCGAGTACGGCCAGTTTAATACGCTCCGTACTGTAGGACTTTTCGACCTGCTGAGTAATAATGAAAATGCCAATGCTTATGTTGCGGGAGAATTTGTACTCTCCGACGGACCAACTGAGTCTCCTCAAAACTTTAACCGGGTTAACATAATGGGTAAATACACCGGGCAATTAGGTAATAACGACAAAGTCAGCATACTGGCATCACATTTCCAAAGCAAGTGGGATGCATCAGGACAAATTCCACAGCGTGCTGTTGATTCAGGACTAATTTCTCGCTTTGGGTCAATTGATGACACTGAAGGTGGCAATACCAGGAGAACTAATCTTGCAGTTTCCCACACGAAAATGCTTTCAGAAAGTGCATTTGTGAAAAGCAGAGCCTATTACAGTTTTTACCAGTTTGAGTTATTCTCCAATTTCACCTTTTTCCTTGATGACCCGGTTAATGGTGACCAGATCCGTCAATTCGAGAAACGAAATATGTTTGGACTTGAATCAGTGGTCAATAAATCATATAACCCAAGCTTTGCTGACGAAGTATTGCTAAAAGCTGGCGTAGGATTCAGGCATGATGCGGTCAGGGATAATACTTTATCCCGCACATTTGACAGAAGAACAACCCTTGATTCTCTTGCTTTTGGCAATGTCGATGAATCCAACTACTATTTATTTTTTGATGCAGAAATCGATCTTGGAAAAGTTTTGATCAACCCTGGTGTTCGTTTAGACTATTTCAAATTTGATTATAACGACTTCCTTGTTCAGCCATATGCTACATTATCTGAAGACAGAATTTTTGCTGGTCCAAAGCTTAATATCCTTTATAATCCAAGTTCGGATTGGCAGTTGTTTTTCAAGTCTGGTATTGGATTTCACTCCAATGATACCAGGGTTGTCGTAGCCCAGAGCGGTGAAGAAATCCTGCCTGCTGCTTTGGGAGCAGAAACCGGTGTTATCTGGAAACCAATATCACGACTTTGGATCAATACTGCATTATGGTATCTTTTCCTCCAGCAAGAGTTTGTATATGTGGGCGATGCTGCGGTAGTAGAGCCAAGTGGACAGACAAAGCGTATGGGCATTGACTTTGGTCTAAGAGCCCAACCAGCTGACTGGTTATTTTTTGACCTGGATCTAAATTACACGCATGCTCGTGCAATTGGTGAACCGGAAGGTGAAGCTTTCATCCCATTAGCGCCTGACTTCACAGCTATTGCAGGATTGTCGGTTAATCACCCATCTGGATTCTCAGGAAGTCTGAAAGGGCGTTACCTTAAAGACCGTCCAGCCAATGAAGACAATAGCATTGTTGCTGAAGGATATTTTGTAACAGATCTGAGTTTGAATTATTCAAGAGGTTCTGTTGATTTTGGTATTACCGTCGAAAACCTCTTCGACACTGACTGGAACGAAGCGCAATTTGCCACCGAATCCAGATTGTTTAATGAAACAGAGCCAACCGAGGAAATCCATTTCACACCTGGAGTACCATTCTTTATCAAAGGTAAGCTTGGCTTTAGATTTTAATCCAAGATAATATGGCCGATTAAAAGGTCATGGCTAAATACGCAGGGTCCCTTAAAGGATACCTTGCCGAGACGCAGGCCTCTCGTCTTGTCTCAGCAAGGTCTCTCAAAGAGGACCCTGCGTTATTTTTTGCTTTAAGGAATGGAGCTAATGGGTAATAACAAAATCAGCCAATTGACGATACCATTCCGGGCTATCATCTTCCTGATCTTTCCCAAAACAAGAGATGGTGACTACGTTTAGTTTTGATTTTCGTTCTAACAGGTGTTTTACAGTGCCGAGTTTTTCATCGCTGTGAAAACGCCCGCAAAGATGATACACCAATTCGTCTTTATGCTTTCGCCAATAATTGAAAATGGCATTCGCCATTGAGGCGTCCCAAAGATTCTGACTATGATATATGTTCATCATTCGGCCACCTCCATGACCGCCCATCAGGTCAAAAAATTTATCCTGGTATCGGCCTTCCAGAACTTTGTAAGGCAACTTAGGCAAGAGTTTTTTCGCTGATTTAGGAAGGCCATTGAGTGCCTCCATACCATTGCGGCTAACAATTCGAACATACCGTCTCGGCGCATTGGCAGCAACTACAGAGATACCTTTTTCTTTGGCAAAATCTACCATAGGCTTGTAATCTGTTTCATAATTGCTCCAGGTTCTGGCATCTTTATAGAGAAAGCTTTCAAGAATCTGGTCGTTCAGGTATTCGTCAAGGATGTGCTGGACATCAGTTTCAAACATCTCCATACTCAAGGCTACCTTTCCAGCACGTTTTGCGTAAAGCAACTGAAGAAGTTCATTTTGTAATGCATGAGCGATGCTGTCATCATGTTGTTCTCCAAAGAACACAATATCTGCTTTTGCGCAAGCCTCAGCTACCTGTTCAAGTGTAATTGTCTCACCAGAAGCCGTTTCGTAGATCGTGTATGTTTGAGCTTCCATTATCAGTGAAAAGTGGCTGTCGTGTCTTCACACATGCACATGTCCCTTCGTATTAATTTGACAATGTGCTCTTTCCATCAATTCTTCTGTGCTCTCCTTGCCTGTAGTCCAAGCACGTGCAGTTTGTCAG
>JBCCHF010000044.1:0-58229 GCA_039028895.1 Bacteroidota bacterium
GAAATAGGAAACCTGGAGATCTCTCCTAACCCAGCAAAGGATGTAATAAACATTCAGGTATTAGGTGAAACCCACTTGTTGGGAGGTAAATTACATGTATTTGATATTTTTGGAAGAAACATACATACACTAAGCATGCCTAATTCTTCATTCCATCAATTAGACATTTCAAATTATTTGCCTGGTTTGTATTTCGTTGAATTTATTGATAATCAATTAAAAACAGCAAAGGGGAAATTCATTAAAATTAACTAGAAAAACTACCAATCCACCTTCTCCAATCGATTCAATATCAATTTAGGACTGGCCTTACCTGAGCAACCGTATTGTGATTAATCATGTTTCCAGAATTGAAAGAAATGTCAAAAGCTTTTTTTGCCTTAAAGATTAATAAGAAGACAAGGAAATCTCTTTAGAGGCTATGTCAAGCCGCCACAATAACACTATAAACCAAGCAAGCCTCATATCGCTATCGCTAATCCAATTCCACGCTTTCTTTAGGCCAGGAATGACCAGGCGGGATTTGATCACTTTTTTGGTTTCCTCATTTGGAGCAATGAGTGAAAGCCCAGTCAAAACACTCAGAGTAAGTGTGAAGACAAAAAAACATAGAGCTATGATAATAAGAACTATAATATCGCAAGACATAACTTAAGCAATTTAGACATAAGGTTAAACGTTGTGCTTCTGGAGTTATCGCACATATTGCTTCACTCCATGTTCGCAACTTTCATCAACACCAGATGGCATCTCATTTTTTTATACTGCAGACCTGGCAAGACTCATTTAGAGATCCACACCTCTCAGTATTGATTGCTCCAAAACAATTATCTTAGTTACATTCTTATGGTAATAAATTTGCATACTAATATAGGAATGCTCTCCGACCAACAGCTTTAACATGATTCCTAGAAAACAAAATTATCAACAGAAACGTGCAGAACAAAAGGCAAAGGCTGACGACAATCAGTTCAAGCAAGACGCAAGAGAGCATAATGAATCCACCCTGACTTTAGGCCGTCGCTCAATGATTGTCGTGATTGTATTCGGACTTATTAGCACTATCGCTACTTATTTGACATGGATTGACAATAAGCAAGATGCTAAATGGCAAAAAGAGCAAAATGAGGCGTTTAATAAAATCAACGACCAACTGAGACAACTTAACGAAGCAATACAGGAACAAAACAAATTAACTGAAGAGAATGACTCAACTAAGGTACCCAACAAAAAACAATAAATTTAAAGGCGACAAGCTTTAAACTCCTTTGTCCTATTGTTCATTCTTTAATAAACCCCAATATTATACACTGAAGCCTAATTGCCTCTATTGCCGTGGCAGCATCTCCTCTTTCAAAGGCCTTATTTTTGACCACTTCCAATTCGTGAATTATTTCACCCTGATCTGGTGTGCGAAGGTTTTTGCTTTCTTTACTCATTGTCTTTGTCTATTAAAATTAACGATGCTTTCGCTTGTAGGTAATAACTATCTTCTGGTTTTCAGCTTCTGGTATCGCCGTAGGCACACCATAAGCATACTGAAATAAAAGTTTTAGGTGAGGAAATGACTTTTTAGCCTTTTGGGCCAAATAGCTTATTGCCTCCTGTTCACTTCCAAACACCTCCTCTAAGGCGTTAAAGGTTAGCTCTCTGATCGTTTCGCGGTCTTCTCTTGGCTTTCTGCCAGATCCCTCCCGCTTTCCTCCGTGGTTGTTATTAGTTGCCATCTTGTGAAGAATTTATTAAATCGTCTTTGTACTTATACGTAACTATGAAGGTTTTGTCATCATCTGACGATACAGCCTGATGAGGCTTGCCGTAAAGCTGTTCTACTATTAGCTTAACATACCGAAAGTCATCTTTTGACATTTTGGCTACGTGATCCCAAAAGTCTTGAGCACCACCATACTCGTTTTCAATGCCTTTGGTTATTTTCTCTGCCCTTTCCATCTCTTCAGACTTTGGTTTGCGTCCTGCACCCTCTCTTCTGCCTCCTCGTCCGTCTTTAGTTGCCATATTGCTTAGTTATTATTTTTTGAAAAAAGATTGATTAATCAAAACTTGAAAAAACTTGAAAAAACCTGATCAATAGGACCATGTATTAGCAAATTTTGGTATGTCGTCTTGGTTTCATTATTCACTTAGTTCAACGAATTTTAACAACTCTAGGTTCATGCAGAAGTTGACTGCACTTGCCTTGTTTCTGTATTTCTCGTCCCATAACTCCAATGCCCCAACTGTCCTTTCCCAGGAATCAAGGTGTAGTTCACATTCTTTAATTGTCCCTTCGTTCAGTTTCATTTTTTCAGCCAGCTCCTTACGCCGTGTTTGATACGGATGTTCGTGCTTGCGCTCTGCATCATCGATTGACAATTGGTTTGCATTTTTCATTTTCCCGCTTGGTATACAGTCATATAAAAGGACATGAAATCATATTGCGGTGCCTGGTCTTGCCATGCCTTTAGTGCGTCAACCATTTTGCTTTGTGACCTTGGGAATAGCTTTGCAACTTCGGCAACTAACTGAGGAGACAAACCCATGCTTTTTGCGATGCGGATATGGCTGTCAGTAATTATGGACTTTTGCTCTCTTCCTGGTTTGTTTCTCATTGTGCTTTATTTATACTTCGATAATAAACACACCCTCCAGCGAATGATCAAACCGTTGAACCAGGTTGGTTAAACTCGGGTTGACTTCAGCCATTGCTTTGACGGTGTTTATTTTGGATGGAAGGCTTTTACTGTCAATATTATCGGCCGTTAAGTCCCAATTAAGGGGGTAATCATTTGGACCTATCAAGACGGTTATTTCTCCATTTATGGTTTGATATGTTTCGTTAGTACATCCTTGTGGTGTTAGCTCGGGTGTTTTTGTTAACACTGGATCCGTTTCTTGTGCTTCTGGTTTGTCGTTAGTTACCGGAACACTTGGCTGTTGGCGAATAACGAAATCGGCAATATCTAACCCCTCGTTAACTGTCTCTTTATCCGGCATGTTTTCCAGTCCGTCCCATACCGTATAATTGCACACAGTGGCCAGCATTTTTGCCTTTTCACTCCAGGCCTCAGTGGCGCCAATGTCAGGGTATAACACAACGTTCCTGCCTTTTAAATCCCCGTACACATCCCTGTTTATCCAGTTGGCGCCGTTCTTACCGCCTGTTGCAAGCCAAACAACATCAGGCATAAAGCCAGCCATTATTACCGCCGTTTTTTCACTCTCAACGATCCCGACATTATCATTCTTCCGATCCGTGAGGATATGTGCACCAAAAAGACATTGTTTCAAATTGGCTTCATAGTCGTTTAATATCTTCTTACCCATAAAGCAAATATTTTGCTGCCCGGGCTTTATTCGTCTGCCTGTGTGCGGGTTATAGGCCATTACTTTCGCCTGTCTTATCCGATTGAGCGTGTCTATCTGCCAAAACACAACCGAATTGCCGCCATGATTACGAAACTTTTCAGCTGTGCCTAGCTTGTATAGTTCAGCCAAGTCTAAAGCCTTTTCCTTGCCGAATAGATTAACCAGGTATTTGACAAAATTATTAGTGTCGTATGCCCTTAGTGTTCGGGTCATTGTTTCTTCAGGTAGGAATTGAATTGGTGGGGACTCGGGGGGTGCGTATCTGGTGTTGACTGTTATCAGGTCGTCGCTGTCCTTTATTCGATGTAGTGCGCCGGGGATATCCTCAAAGAATTGACTTGGCGTATAGTGATATCCACACTTATTTTCTCTATTGCATTTGCCGACATTTTCAGCTAAATAAACCCCTTGGTTTTCGGTATCAATGTATCTGGTAAATTCTTTTGGCTTATTGCACCCTGGGCATGTGTGGCGGGTTTGCATTCCTTTGTATTTCTCTAATATAAATCTGTGTTCTCCGATCATTTGCCTTTTTTTAAGAATGGTACTTTGGCATTATTGGCATTATTGGCATTGTGTATCGTATGTGCCTGTAAATCAACCATTTAAGTCTGTTTGAAAGTGCCAGCTTTGTGCCAAAAGTGCCAAATGTAGTTTTTAGCGCTTTGGCATTATTGGCATTATCTGGCATTTTGAAATCAATGCAACTGTCTAATAATCAGTTAACTACATTTGAAAGTGCCAAAATGCCAAAAGTGCCAACTTAGTATCTCTTTACATATCTCCCATGTTTAACTTTTTCAAAAACAGCTCTCCCTTCCTTCGTTAAAAATCTCTTAAAACTTCTTTCTGCCATTCCCTGGCTTTTGGCTATGGCCACCCCGTCGTTTGTTTCAAATTCATTTGGCAGGGCATCGTATAACTCTCTTTTATTTCTCGGCAATATTTCTATTGGATCGGCGTCGTGTATTGCTCGATAAACCCGGAGCGATTGACTTCTAAAATACTCGGCAATCATAATAGCATTTTGCACGGTGGCCACGCTTATGGATACATTCATATCACGCTCACCACTGTAAGCCCAATGCAGGAGGTGTAACGCAAGTGCAATCCGAATAGTATGTTCATCAAACTTTCCGTATATCCCCCCTAGCAACTCACTTTCAGCATTATCACAAAGTGGCTTATTGTCGGCATTGAAAAACTCAATCATTCTAAGTCTTGCGTCTTCGTCCAGTCCAATGCTTGTCGATCCTGAATCCCTGCAATATTCCAAGTCTAGAAGTTTGTTAATAGCCCTGTCGTAGTCGTCTTTATATCGTAGTGGTTCAGGGTGCTTGCTGCGTATTGGTTTTTTCAATCCATTAGGCCAACAAAACAAAAACCTATCCATGAACCCGTTGGCGCTCCTGCCGTCTTTTGCCATTTCCCCAATTACCCTTGGTTGTATTGTGCCAGTGATTGAAATGAATGGGTTATCAACCCGGATGGGTTCACCGCCTTTTCTGTCAACAGCTAGGTATTCGTTTGACCAATTAGACAACCAAAATTCCTGTTCACCGCCTTGGTGGTACCTATTGAAATCCTTTATAAATCCTGCTAGTTCATCCCGGCACAATACAACGCCCCTGGGGCTATCGTTTAGGCTGCTACAGGTGGCTTCAGGGGTAATGTCGGATATTACAACCCTCTTAAATGTTGGAGGGTGTACGCCGTCCCTTTCTTTTTTAGGTTTGGCCTGGTCTTCGTCAAAGGCTTCCTTTTGTGTTTTGTACAAGTCATAATTACTTTTATCCCTTTTCCTCAGCGGGGACATGGCTAACTTAAAAGCACCTGTTTTGTTTGTGTTGGGGTCGCCTACTATAACCATATAAAACACAGCTTTCCGAGTTCCGATAGACAGCGAATCTATTACACACGAATTGCCTGTTGCTGAACCCGCAGCAAATACCATTAGGCTTGCTAAGAAATCGCTAGGAACGCCTTTGTCCTTTTTAGCAGATAGTATTAATTCTTTTGCCTTTTCTGGTAGTGTATCAAGAGGGAAGGAGTGGGATCCCCTGGGCCTGCGTGTAGCCTGTTTGTTGTGTGGGTTGGAGGCATCGATAGCGCCCCTTTCTAATTCCGCAAACGGCGCTCTTATATCTGAAATACTTATACTAATGACTTGCTTTTCTGGTAGGTTTTTTGTATACTCTTGCATTCTGATTAAAATATTCTTTAGGGGTTGACTCGTGCAGGTTAACCCCTATTTTGTTTGGAAAAGTGGTATTGTATTTACTGTAGGTGAAATACACTATTTACCCGATTTGATCAATGCCCGAAGTTCATTTTTTGGAAACAGAACATTGCGGCCTCGATAATGCCTGGTTAACTTTCCCGCCCGTGCATAGTTGTCGATCGTAGACGGCGAACATTTCAAAAAGTTTGCTGATTCTGCCTTAGTGAGAAACACGTCGCTGTTGTCTGTTGGTTGTTCCTCGACGACTGCAGTTGTTGGTTGGTGGTTTAGTTCAGTTAATGTGTTTTTTACACAATTTGCAATAGTGGCTTCAAGGTCAGCCTTAGTCATTGAAACAATGAGATCGCTCATTTAGGTTAGTTTTATGTGTTACAAAAAAGTGAAACTGTATGGGGCGGGGTCTTATTGATGTTAGCTGCTCACAATTGTTAACAACTAACACTAATAAAACAACATAGATAAAATCTAAGTTCCATTGAAAGATTATAGATAATATTGATGATGTGTTGGTAACTAACCCAAGTAGTTGACTAACAATGACTTAGGTTGTTAGGTGTTTGAGTGTTTTTTTTGCTATTGGCGTCTTAGCTTGTCCTCTTGGAGAGAAAATTGACAGCTTTGATAGAAATGGATAGGCGCTCGAAAACAATAATTCACACAACTTTAAGGTTTGGGCCATTGCTTGTAGACCTGCGCCTGAATTGGTCTAATTGGGCGTAAGATAAATACATCCCCATGTCAATGTATGCATCCAGCTGCTTGTCGTTACTGTGTCCAGTTACTGCCCTTACCATCGTTCTCGGCATTCCATCTATTAGCGCCAACGTGGCCCAGGTTCGCCTCGATGTATGGGATCCAATTAGTTCATATTTGTGTGCCGAGTATTCAACGACCTTGCCGCCCTTGGTGGTGTGTGTTGTCCGGGTCTCATTAACCCCGGCCATTTTTGCAACCTCCTTGATATAGTCACTAAGTTTTTGCCTCGAAAGTTTTGGTATTTTAAACTCATGCTTTTGTAAAATTGCCAAAGCATTGGGATGTAAAGGGACACGAACATACTTTTTGCCCTTCATTGCCATTATTCTTATATCCTTGCCTGTTTTTCCCTCAACTACATGATCCTTAGTAATGCGCCCATACTCCTGGTATCTTTGGCCGGTGTATGCCCCAAGCAAAAAGCGATCCCTTGCAACGCTATAGCCCGCCTGATGGCTAGATAGATCTATGTCAAAAAGTAGTTGTAACTCTTTATGGCTTAATGCCATAACATCAGTTTTAACCTTTTTTATACTAAGCCCCTTGCCCCCCTTTCTATCAAAGTAGGTGTTGTTGTGTAACCCGTCTACTTTCGCAGCTGACATAAATTGTCTTAAAACAGACAGGCCTTTTGCCAGGTAATTGATTGATAGGCCTTTTACATCATACGCCCAGGCTGCGAACTCCCTTTTAAACTCGGGTGTGATGTCTTCAAAATCATATTCCTTTTTCTTGTAATCACAAAATGCTTTAAAATTACCTTTCCAATTATTTAAGACATTCCATCCCCCTTTTGACAACTCCCTATCCTCCTTCCTGCTTTTAACATGCTCATCGATGAACTCAATCATTGTTAACGCCCTTTTCTCTTTTCCGGCAGGCCTTGGCTTGCCCTCCCACCTGTAGCGCATTTCATTCCTGAAATCAGCGGTACTTATATTCCCCTCGAATTCATTGTAAACCGATACGACAATTTTGGCAACGTCGTTTAGCTTCCCCCTCAGTGTGCTGTTGATCGGCTTTTTTAATGGAACGTGGTTTGTGAAATCCCAATGCTTTGTTCTAATCTTTAGTCCAGGGCTGTACTTAAACACCTGGGGATTTCCTTGGTATCGATACCTGAACACAATTGTAATAGTAGTCTCAATATCAGCCTTGCGCTGAAGGTTGAATCTTACCTCTGGTGTACCTAATACTTTTGGCATTGTGCTGTAGTTTGTTTGCGGAATATAGTAAGATTTTCCCGTTTAGGTCGTTTTTTAGGTTGTTTTATGTTGGCCTTGGTTGGTAATCGCTGGCAATTAATGACAGCGTAATTTCGTAAGTCGCTAATAAACAAGGAGGTTGTACTGTTAGCGGCTGCCAAAGATAAGTAAGGTTCGAATCCTGGCGGGATCACTATAAAAAATCCACATGTACATGTGGATTTTTTTATTTTAGATAAACTTGAAGCAAAGCTTCATAAGTTTGGAGAAAAAAAAACAAAATGCGGAGCAATTAGGCTTTTAGACTTATAATTTTTTATGAAGAAGCATGCTTGAACTTCTTTGGCTGCCAACTTCCTTATTGTATAGCTTTTAAAATGGATGGTATTTCTTGGCTTTTATAACTTGAATTTAAACTACGAAGCTTTAAAAGATATTCTTTAGCAACGTTATAGTCCTGCTTTTTAATTTGAATTAAAGCTGCATACCATAAGGATTCAATTTGGTAATCGTAAGTCTGGTCTGTCAATGTTTTTAATTCTGCTAAAGCTAAATCATACTTATCTTGATTTAATAAAGTCATCGCATAGTAAAAACGAATGTTCAAATCATTTTTTGAACGTAATATTTCTTCAAAGTTGGTTTCTGCAGTAGCATAATATCCATTTTCATAAGCTTTGAATACTTCATACTCTTTTCCTGTATTCGTTTCTCCTCGTGTAATTGGCAAATAGGTATTCGGACAGATCTCATAATAGGAATCAAATACATCATTATCAGCCCTAAATTGATCAATCCCAATAAAAACACCTAATATAAAAATTGCAGCAATTGCAAGACGTCGTAACAGTCCAAAATTCGATTTCTTAATATTATTATCTAAGCTTTCTGTGGTCATGCTCGCATCAAGCTCTTGTAATTGTTTTTTTAATGCTTTTTCAGAAGAAATTCGGAATGCCATACTTAATTCCAAATGTGAAGCATACAATTTCTGAAATTCCCTGTCTGTTTTCAGTAAATTATCAACCAACACTTTATCTTCTTCAGACAAACGATTAGCTAAATAATCTTGTATTAATTCTTCTTTATCCATCATACTCTTTTAAATAAAGACCTCAATCGTTTTAAACATCTAGATTTATGACTTCGCACTGTATTGCCATCCTTATAACTTGTAATTTGAACAATTTCATCTATTGTTAAATTCCGATAATAAAAAAGTTCTAAAATTTTTCGACAACTCTCAGAAATACTGTCCAGATATTTGCTTAATGCTATAGAACGACTGGATGGAGTGAATTCGTCCAAAGTAATCTGTGAATATTCTTCTTCTATTTGAATATCTAATAGCATTTTATCCTTCTTCAATTTTTTCAATATTTTATATTTCCCAATACCAAATAAATAGGTTTTTATGGAACTCGACTTCAATTCAAGTTTCGAGTTTACAAAATTGTATCGCATAGCAATGATGGCATCTTGATATAGATCAGTTGCGTAATATGCATTCAAACCATACTTTTTCGCATAACTCAAAAATTCGCTTTTATAAGTTACATATATAAACTCAAGCGCCTTTTTATCATCAGATCTTAACAGATTTTGTAATTCAGCATCTGACCTATTTTTATTCATTAGTTATTCAGAGGATTAAAATATTAACAATTAAAAAAAAATTGTGCAGCTGTTAATATTAAGCTTGCAAAATATACAAAAGGATAAAAAACGCATTTATCATGAAATCAAAATTTCAAATCATCTTCTTCATTATTTGTTTTTTATCTTTTCAAGATGCTGAAGCACAACTCTTTAAAAAATTAAAAGGAAAGGCTGAAGAGAAAGCCAAAAACATTGAAAATAAAGTAGTTGATAAAATCGACAAGAATGTTGACAAAACTATTGACGACGCTATTGATGGTAAAAAAACTACTGCCAAAGAGACTTCTAAAACAGAACAACCTACTGCAATAAATGAAAAAGATTTTGGCGACGTAATCATTAAACACTCAAAAACATATGGAAGTGTGCTTATCACAGAATTACGTCAAATAAAAGTTGACAAAACCAATTCAGGATACAATATCTATGGGAATTGGTGGTCGCATCAAGCAGATATTTATGATGGATTCACTATTACCATCAAAACAGATAAAGATTTAAAGGATAATGCCTCAGGAAGGAATACTTTTAAAGTGCCTGAAGAAGCTACATTAAAAATAGCTTATGACCCACAATTACCATATAATAAAACACCGGAAGATGATTTTGTACGAGCAGTAACCGACGATTACCAAAATTACGATATTTCAAAAGGAGAAATTACAGTTGATGTACTATCTGATGAAGCTATTCAAATTAGTTTTTCTGGAAAAATTACGTTACGAAAAGTTACTCGCTTAGCTAATATTGATGACTACTCTGAAGAATTTTATGAAGCTTCTGTAATTGGTGGTATTGATGGAATACAACCAAAATTTACGAATCAAGAAACTGTTACTAAAAGTAATGACGATAATAAAGTAGAAACTTCATGGGATGGGATGAGTGAAAATAGCACTTCAACTGCTGCTCCTGGTACTTATCAATTTACCTATGAAACAGTCACTGAGATTTCGGTTCCGAAACAAGATAGAAGCTACAAAATGTCTTACCTCTTAAATCCTAATGCAAAATATATTGCCATAAAAGCAGACATGGGTGAATACTCAGATGAAGAAATAAATGGAGAGTCTATTATTGTAATGGATAATGGAAATGCACATGTTTTTGTAGAATCTGAAGGTATGAAAATGCAAATATCTAAAGGAATGATGGGACAAAAAATGGAAGACCCAACAGACCAAATGGCAAATTATGATTATGCAAAGCTTCAAAAAACAGGAAATACAAAAACAATTCTTGGAGCTACATGCCACGAATATGCTATGTCTGACAATACTGTAAAAATTAACTTTTGGGTGGCTCCAGAAATTAAACTATCCAATTGGTTTATTCAAGAAAGAGAGGTTATTGATGGATATATTATGGAATACACTGTGCAGTCGAATGAAGGAACTATGACCAGTAAAACCATTGCCATCAATGATCATATCAATAAAACCATCAATCCAAAAGAATACAAAAAGATGTTTTAATCCTTTATGTATAAAACCTTCTTAAATCTGTTAAAAAATAATCATTAATTAATGATATCATGAAAAGCCTACAAAGTATTGCACTTATTACCACTATATCATTTTTACTAACAGCTTGTTTTGGAGATAAAAATACCATCATAGGACAAGAGTTAGGAGATACCGATTTTGTAAACACAAATTTTTCGGGAAACAAAGTTGCGTTTTCAGCACTGCCTAAAACTATGTGTTCTTATATAAATGAGGCAAAAGTAAAAGAACTTTATCCTGACGCCAATAAAGTACTATATGATGATGGACAAACATTTATGAATAAAAGTTGTAGATTTCTAGTCTACATGGGAGATAACGAATACGATTATCTCAGTGGAACTTTATTCGCTGTAGAAGATAAGCTAGCAGAAGGTGAAGAC
The DNA here is from genome assembly GCA_039028895.1 of Bacteroidota bacterium. GTDB lineage: Bacteria > Bacteroidota > Bacteroidia > Chitinophagales > Saprospiraceae > JAHDCJ01. The sequence continues at coordinate 11,117 of JBCCHF010000044.1, forward strand.
TGGAAAGAAACCTGGGAACTTAAAAAGAAAATGTCTAAATCATCAGCATATGTACCAGGTTTAGGAAAAGCTGCTGTTTGGATTGGTAAAAAAAGAGAACTTTCTGTAAAAATGGAAGGTTATATGGTAATGCTTACAATTCCTGGAGCTCCATTTAATAAAGAAGAATTAGCAAAAAATAGAGATTATAAAAGCATTGCCATTGAAATTGCAAAAAGTACCAATCTTTTCTAAAAAGTTGTATTCATAGACTAAGTTTTAGTATTACCAAGAATGCATCAATTCAAACTATACATTTATTCAAGAGTACGAAAGGTTTTAATCCTGTTCGTACTCTTTATTTGTACGGATGTAAGTGCTGAGCATTTAGTGCTTCAACAAGAGCAACCACAGGATACGGTTACGAACCCTAGTATTGCCTTTTTATGGGGAAAGTCAAATGCTTTGCACAATACAGAACAATACACTGAATTGTTAGCATTCCTTCAGGAACACTTAAAAAACATACAGCCAAAAAATGAAAAAGACAGTTTGGATGTTGCGGACTTATACTACCATCAGTTTCAAGGCTATTACTATACAGGAAACTATTTAGAAAGTGTTAAAAGTGCTGACAAAGGAATTCTTTATTGTGGAAAAGCCAATAGCCAACGAGCTAAACACAATAAAGGAGTGTTATTCTACAAAAAAGCCTATGGAGAATCTGAAGTAGGTTTTGCCAAGCGTGCCAAAATGAGCATGAAAACAGCACTTGAATATTTATCAGAGGATAATGAGTTGAGCTTAGACTATTTGGTAGATGCATATGTTTTTCTCTCTAGCCAAGCAGCATATCACGGAAATTTACCTGATGCTAAACGCAATATTCGTTTGGCGTACAAAACTTATAAAAAACACCGAAAATATCTTGATCGAGCTCGTCTCGATCGTTATGAAGTAGTATTAGCATACCGAGAAGCTTATTTACTCTACAAACTAGCCGAAAGTAAAGAAGATAGTTTAGAAGTTGTTAATGTAGTTAATAAACTAGAAAGATTACAAGCCTCTACAAAGCTCAACAAGCATGAATATATTTATTATAGTACAGGATTGAACCATGTCGGTGATTGGTACGTCAGTCACAAACACGATTCGCTTACCACTCCAAAAGATTTAGAAACAGGATTTTATTATTTAAATAAATCAATTGATTTAGTTGAAAATAAAAACTATGCAGGTGATTTAATGACTTTTAAATTCAATAAATGTAAAGCTTTAACACTGGCAAACGATTTACAGGAGGCAGAAAGGTTGATAGAATCGTTATTGAACGCTATGTCTAAGGACGATTACAGAAGGTCATTTTTTCTAGCTCAAAAGGGACTTATCAAAGCAAAGCTAAATCAAAAAGATAGTGCAATACAACTTTTTCATAATGTCATTGAACACATTCACTCAGACACCACAAAACTTGAAAGAAATTACAGCAACTTTAAACCAAGTAAAACTTACGGTGAATCAAAATTAATAATAAGAGTTGCAGAAAAATTAGGGCAGTTTTATTATGATGATCAAGAAGTCAAAAAAACAATTGCACATTTATATCGTATTGCTCTTATTCAGTTTGAAAACAGTTATTCCAAATCAACGTTCAACTCAAATCAAAACGAAACATTACGGAAAATACTTTATGGAAATTTAGTGACTCAAAAAAATACTTCCACAGTATCAATATCTATTCATGATCTGCTAAGTCGTATAGAAACGATTATGAATCAAATGACTTGGCAACGCTTTTATCAAAATAGATATACCAATAAACTTCCTGAGTTAGACTCATTAAATTTCCGACATTTAAATTTGCGGACTTTGCTTGCTGCTGCAAAAAAGGAGAATTCAATTCCAAAAATAGATTCACTTCAGGAACTCATCAACAATCATTTAATTTTCACTCATAAGAAATTCCCAAGCCTGGAATTATTAAGTAGCAAAAAGTTTGAAGTTAAATCATTGCATAAAACTTTAAAAGAAGATGAAATTGTCTTAAAATATTTTATTCTCGAAAACGAAATTGCAATTTTTTCTATTACAAAAAACGATTTCAGTTGGGAAATCAAACCATGGCTGAACAACGAAATTGAATCAGTTAAAACATTAACTAATAGTATTCGAAATCGAAAATACGATGTAAAAACAGCTACACTTTTAGGTGAGAAATTGTTACCTGCAATAGATTCCAAAATCACAAAAATCATTATTAACCCAGATAGTGAATTGTATCGAGTTCCTTTCGAAATTTTACAGAAACAAAATAGGTTCCTCACGGAATCTTATGAAATTAGATATACATCAAACCTAGGATTCATAGATTTTGAAAATGAATCACAATCAAAATCAGAAAGTCTGTTAGCCATCTACGCCCCTTATTATCCAGAAACGGAAACCATGGTGGCAACACGAAATGATGCTTCTTTTCTTAAAGGAGCAAAAAAAGAAGCTGAAGCTATTAGTACGCTCTTTCCTTCAGATATCTACATCGGTGATACCATAACGAAGCGATATTTTATTGAAACTGCTCCAAAAGCAGGAATTCTACACTTAGCAATGCACGCTGAGATTAATGATACAGAACCAGGACTAAGTAGACTTCTCTTTAACAAAGACGATAAAACTAGTGATGATTTATATTTGGAAGAGCTTTATGCATTACAACTTAAAGCGAATTTAGCTGTCCTCAGTGCTTGTAATACTGGTTTAGGAAAAGAAAGTGCTAGTAAGAATTTAGAATCTTTTCAACGTGCATTTAATTTTGCTGGTGTTCCTGCAACAGTAGTAAGCTTATGGGAAGTTCCAGACCAATCGACAAGTGAAATTATGGAAGGTTTTTATACTTATTTGAAAGATGGGGCTAGCAAATCGAGTGCTCTTAAAAATGCAAAATTGAACTATCTCAAAAAACATAGAGGAACTAAATTGGCACAGCCATTCTATTGGACAGGTTTTGTATTGTATGGAGCTGAAAGTGCTATTGTAAACCCATCAAATTCTAATAAGATTTGGTATGTGTTGTTGCCTGTATTCCTGATTATTCTCGTATCGTACTTTCAGAAAAATATCAAACCACAACGCTGAATCTTAACTTAATTTGGGGTTTTTTGATGTAAATACTATTCATATTTAAAGAATACTCTAAAAAAGGTCAGAATTATGTGTTGCCGGGATCACAACAAGGTGAAATTGGGTACAAATGATGCAAAAATCGGTTTCGCTTTTTTATGTCTTTACGATAAAATGTATTTCAAAAGAGGTAAGTGTGCCAATAATCCACTACCACTCCACAGCGATTAAATGTCGTTATTGCGTATCAGTAGTGCTTATTTTTCAAAGGGTTATATTATCTTAGGTTTCGTTTATCTGTAAAAAAATTACCCCATGAAAAAACACAATCTCATTATAGGAATCCTTGCCATTACTTCGTTTTTATTATCGCCAGAAATTATCAATGGACAGGGAAAAACAGATGGTTTAAATGAACGGGGAGAAAAGGTTGAGGCTACCACAGAACGGATACTCAGGGTTTTAGATGAGATAAAAGCCACATTAAAAACCGAAATACAGAACAGTGATAGGGTTCATGAAGGTATTCAAAAACAAATCGTCAGGGTTATAGGACAGATAAAAGATGGATTAACCGCTGAAAAAAAGATCGTAGATAGGGGTTATGGCGCTACTCAAAAACAGGTACTCAAGGTTTTAGTGGGGGTAAAGAATGAATTAAGCACTGAAGTAGAGAACGGTGAGCGGGATCTTGGAGCTATTCAAAAGCGGATACTCAAGGTTTTAAAGGGAGTAAAGGATGAATTAGGTTTCGGAATAAAGATCGGAGATAAGGCTCATGGAGGTATTGTATTTTACATAGACCATACCGGAGAGCATGGCTTGGTTTGTGCTGAGGAGGACTTAGGACTTAGTGACCGAGGATGGTTCAGCGCAAGCAGAGTGGTTGATTCATATACTGAAGGTGGTTTTTCTAATTGGCGCCTTCCGAGTTTAGAAGAGTTACATTTGATGTATGAGCATCTTCATGAAAAAGGGCTTGGTGGTTTTGTTGATCATCTCTATTGGAGTTCTACCGAGGTAAGCTTCCATGGTGCATGGGTACTGGACTTTGAAAATGGTCGTGAACTCGGGGTCAATAAGAATATCGGCTATAATGCCCGAGTTGTTCGTGCTTTTTAACTATTCGTTTTTATGTTTCTGTACAGTTAAAGCCTTTTAGGTAAATTTTATTTCTTTCTGAGCAAAATCATTCGGGAAGTCATGCATTAATTATATGCCGCAACAGAAACCCCTTTCATTACCGGCTCCAGCATCAGTCCTCTCGAAGAGTCCTGCATGATCATCGTCAGCAGTCCGAATGCTTTTAGCCATGCCTGCTCAAGCTCTTTATCAAAATGATGACCAAGGCTTTTCTTGAGCGTACAGATTAAAGCTTCACCTACAACCCGGTAATGATAGTCCTTTACACCGTAGTTGGTATGCCTTTTCCCAAGCGTTTTAAGCGCTGGAATGATTTTCTCCATATTGTCAAGACTGGAAATGAGGAGTTCGAAAAACTGGGCAAACTTACTGGCCTGGTCCTCAATTTTTGCAATAAATAAGGCTTTTACCATTGGGTTGGCCTTGAATAGTTCACGGTAAAATTCCATTGAAAACCCCTTCATGGATTTTTGGATCATTGAAACGCTGTTTTGTATAATGAATACCTCCCTTTCACTCAGGCTTTCAGACATTTTAGCCCCTGCAAATGAGACTGTATTTTCGTTGATATCGCCCAGTTTTGCGAACCGCAGGTCAGCGCCTTCAAAACGAGCGCCATCGAGAATAGCGCCTTCCAGGTTTGCCCATCGCAAGTTGGCATTTCTGAAATCAGTCCATCGGCACTCTGTATTGGAAAGGTCAGCTGCTGTTAGGTCACTGCCTCGTAAATCTGCTTCTACGAGATTGGCACTGTTAAGATTAGCATGACTAAGATCAACATTATTAAGAACAGACTGGCTCAGATTGGCACACTGGAGTTGGGCATGGATGAGGTTGATACCGCTTAACCGACCGTCATTCAGCCACCCCTTTTTACGAAGTTGTTTAGTCGCATCCAGCGCAAAAGCATTGCTTTCGCTGCCAAACTGGCTGAATAATCGTTTTTTCTCCTCACGTCTTATGGCCCAGTTGATGGAAAATAGGAGTATGCCGTCAATAAGGATGCCTAGCCATTCTGAATAACTTACTATGATGAGTTCACCAATTTGGGAAAAACCGCCAAACTGCTGCCCAAGAAGCAAAATGATCAAACTAGCAAAAACGACCTTGATGCTAATCAGGTTAATGAGATCGAACCGATGATCAGTTATTGAATTCTTCTTCTTCCCTAGGATTTTCGCAAAGATGCACATAAGCCTGTTTTAACTGAAAATGTTAGAAAGTTCAAAACAAACTTAAACCGGAGTGAAATATTATTCTTGGCTTTTTAGCAGGGCATTGATTTCAATGATCAGAAAGGTGATTTTGATGAGTCCTTCTTTACTTTAGGTACCTACACTCTTTGGTTCTGGATATACTCAATAAAGAGCCTGTTCACTCAATTGAACCTGCTATCTGCTCAGGTAAGGCTATGTATGGGATCTGGCAATTAAGTTGTTTTTACCTTTGACTCCCAATTGGCCATCTGGGCAGTGACGAAGGAAAGTGCTTGTTCCCAGGCTTCCTCGACCTTTCTCGTATAAAGATCACCGAGCTCTTCACCTATCGTTTCAAGAAGGATGTCTTTTACCAAGGGATAATATTCTGCTTTTACCCCGTATTTCTCATGACTTTTTCCAAGGGTTTTTAAGCCTAGCTGCAAATACTCAGGTCTGCTAAGTGAATAGACTATACCTCCAAGCATATGGGTCAGTAACCGACCTTGGCTGACCATATCATTTTTAAATAGATTTCTTACAAAAGGCGCACGTACAAAAACTTTATCGTAAAAACGCCTTGCGAATCGTTCTTCATTTTTGAGAACATAGTCAAGAGAGGATTGAATTTCAAGATTCATATCGGTTCCTATAAAACCCCTTAATTCAACAAACTCTGACTCATAGTCTTTGCCTGCAAACTGCTTTTTGAACGTCTTTCCTATCTCGACTGTATTTTCAGGTAGGTTCTGTAGTAAGGCATTCGAGATCAGGGTTTTGGTTTTAGTTTCTTTCGTACAACCCTGGATTCTACTGGCCACATTAATAGGGTCACCGACAATAGTAAACTGTCGATGTTTCGGGTGCCCTAAATGCCCAATAAATGCCTTTCCAAAGTTAATGCCTACACCAATTTCGAATTTAGTCTTAAAGTCTTTGAGCTCAAATCTGTTTAGTCGCTCAATGGCATATTGCATACCCAATGCTGCTCTTACTGCGTCCATCGAATTCTTTTGCCTTGAACCACCACTCGTACCAAAAATACCTACGATTTCATCACCTACGTATTGGTAAATGATACCATTGTTCATCAGGATAGGGTCGCCCAGCACTGTATAAAACCTGTTGAGCATGTAGGCCATATCGAAGATCATATTTTGGGAAGTGATCCTGGTGAAATCGCGCATATCACAAAACAAAATTGCAATGTTCCGCTCCTCCGCTTCACCTTCAGGGACGGTTTCTAATTGCAATTTGTTGACCTCAGCTATACTCCAAACCATTCGTTGGAGCGTTACATCGCCCTTAACGCTGCATTGGCATGCCAGACGAATGGAAGGATCCCATTTGCGAAGGTGGGAGGTGTGTTTCTCGACAGCAGTACGTTTAGACAGGTTTTGGTGTCCTTCAATGATCCGGACTCGGCAAGTTGTGCATTGCCCATTACCACCGCATTCATGAAGATGAGGAATCTGGTTTTCGATTGAAACATCTAAAAGGGTAGCACCAGGGGCCTGAACAACAACGTTTCGATTGATGCTGGTGTAAAATACATTGGATTGGTTAGATACTTTTTTGCTGTTTGAATCGTCAGAACTCTTGTTTAATTGGGGTTGTTCTTTCATGATTGAGTTTTGGGGTTTAAGCCTTTTAATATTAATTCCAGTCCCCACTTTAATACCTCAAGTGATGACTGGTTATTTAATTTACAAACATCTTTGGTGACAATTAGCGGTTCGAGACCCATAAAGATTGTGGCAACACAAATTAGCTTATCCATTTCCGACTTTTCCAGGTTTACACCTGAATGGTTTAACGCCAATTGCATGGTTTGAACTCTCCTGGCGCCTCTCTTATTTTCAGGAGATTCTGTAGACATCACTGTGCTTAAAAATCTTCGTAGTGCAGGCTCGTTGTCAACAGAAAAGCGATTAAAATAGTCCTGGATACCAAGAATCATTTCTTCAAAAGGGAGGTTTTTGTAGTTTTCAAAAATTGTGTTAGGATGATCAATGTTCAGATCAAGACCTGCTTCAATCGATAAAACTTCTGCACTTGAATAGTACCTGTAAATGGTAGCTCTTGACATACCCGCCTGCCGGGCAACATCATCTAGTGAAAAAGTTTTGCCCTGGTTCAGGAAATACTGGGCACCGCCCAGAATCTTATTCCTGGTTTTCAGCTTTTGATCTTTCCTTCCGGAATCCAGATAACTTTTATTCATGAGACAAATGTCTCATAAAATAACGAAAATTCAAAGACTTACTTATCCATTCATCCAGCGAAGTAGTCTTTTTACCCCTATTACAATAAATACGACGATCACGATACTAATCACCAATTGAAAAGTACTAAAGAGAAATGCGACAGGACTGGTTAGAAATTTAAGGACAAAATATCCGATGGTAAGTGCAATAGCAATTAGAATGATAGAACCTGTGGTTTTTCGGGACATGACTTTTACTTAAATATACGGAATATCCTAACCTCGTGTTTTTGATTTAAATTAACTTGATCTGGAGGTTAGATTTTAATTCCACTGGGTACTAAAGAGTGTTATTTCAATTAATACCTCTAAAACTTTAATCATGAAAACGCTTAATATTTTTGCATTTCTTTTTGCTCTAGTTCTTTCTTTTAATGCTCAAGAATCCTTTGGCCAGGTTAAAACCATAAAAAAAGCTACCGTTGATATTGATCCTAGAGGCAAAACCTATCTGGATTCCATCATCGGTTACTTTGTACCACATCAGCATCCTAACAGTACAAGACCATCGACGTCTAAACTAAATTTTCAAACAAACGCTGAATTCAAAGATGGATTTTCAATGGATCTCCCGCAAGGAGCTACGACAAGAGAAGCTGCCGCAAATACTAAATGTTTGAACAACTTAAAACAGCTAACACTTTTTACCAGTAATGGTCAATCATTTACGTTTAACGCAGTAACTAACCGGGCAGGAGGAACTAAGTTTGTAAGTCGTGAAACCAAATTAACCATACAGCAAGAAACCTCCGGCAAAAAAACGAGATTAGTGCTCAGGAATGCAGCTACATTCTGATTGGTTTCGATTTGAATAATGAAAAAGGGAATGATAAATTATCCGTCATTCCCTTTTTTAGTTTCAAGAATTAGGTTATCGATTAACCACAATCTTTTCCCAGACAGGTTTATTATTAATAATGATTTCTGCCAGGTAAGTGCCAACTGGAAGTGTGGAAAGGTCAAACTCATTCAATCCATTTTCAACACTTTCTAATACAATCTGGCCAGAAACAGTATACAAACGCAATGCTTCTATATTTTCAGTTGTACTGATGGTCAATTGTGAACTAGTCGGATTTGGATAAATAGTAAGGTCAACTTCAATTTCAAAACGCACAGAAATTATTTCTGACAGCGTTTCAGTTCCATCCAGATCCATTTGTTTGAGTTGGTAGTAATTTAAACTGGGGTATGGACTTTCGTCATAATATAGGTATGTGGTTGGATCAAGGCTATTCCCCTGGCCTTCAACAAAGGCAATTTCATCCCAACGTTGTCCATCATCACTTCTCATGACAAAGAAACCTTCATTATCCTGTTCGGTTGCGGTTGTCCAATCAAGTCTGATCCTCTCATTGTCTTGAATACCCTCAAAACTTGTCCACTCAATAGGTAAAAACCCGTTGATAATTACAAGGTTGCCATTGTCATCAAATGGATCTGACCATTTTTCATTCGTGTAGAGATCGGAACCCGTAAGGGTCAATAGGAATGCTTCAAGCGCATTTTTTTCATTTTGGGTTAAACCCAGGTTTTGTGGCTGTCCTCCCGGGCGTAACCTAGGGTCAAGAAGGGGCCCATTGGAAGCAGCTGGAATGGCATCATAGTGATTAATAACATCCTGAATCGTTGGAAGACTACCATCGTGCATAAGCGGGCCATTCAAGTCACCATTTGGATTGACGAGATCTCTTAAAGATGGTGCCCTGGTGTTAGTAAGGTCCGTAATGACCGGAATATTAGCTACCCCAATGACCCCATTGTGTAAGGAATTAGGATCGATGTCAAATTCCGGAGCTCTATGACAGCCTTGGCAGCCGGCACCTCCAGCCCCTCCGGGAGGAGCGAGGAAAAGTGCCTTGCCCATATTTTCCTGTACGGTGAAGTTGGGAAAGGGCTGGTTGATGTTATTGACCATTTCCAAGCCAGTATCAAATCTTGAATCAAATGAATGCATACTGCGAATAAACTGAGCCATTGCTAATTGCATGCGTTGCTCAGTGATAGTAGCATCTCCATAAACAAATGTGAACAACTCTTGGTAATAGCTGAGTGCGCTCATTTTGTTAATCAAAGAATCCAGTCCCGGGTCACCTGCCTGGCCACTAAACCCCATTTCGGCATGATCCTGTATTGGCTGTGTGGTTTGCTCTTCAAGTGTTGCAGCTCTTTCGTCCCAGAAAAAATGGATTTCATCAGCGAATCTTGCGTTGACCAGCCTCATCCCATGACGACCGGTAACCCCATTTACACCCTGACTCACCAGTGTAGTATCACCAAAAGCAAATTCCTGTTTATGGCAGCTTGCACATGAAACGGTATTGTTAACTGAGAGATTTTTGTCATAAAAAAGCACTCTTCCTAGAGTAGCCCCTGCATCTGTGATTTCATTGCCAGCAGTTGTATTGTCTTTGGTAATGTAATTTGGAACCGATTGGATCGCATAATCAGGTAGGAATAATAGATCGATGAATCCAAGTCCAGATTGAGACATTGTGCTTGAAATTAAAAGGAAGCAGCAAAAGAGGATTACGGGGTTCAACGTAAGTTTTCTTTTCATAGTTGTTTCTTCATTCAGGTTAAAGGTGAATTAGGTTCTAATAAAGACTTAGATGATACTTTTTTAAAAAACTGGCGGTGTACCCAAAATTTTTATTGTGTACATTTATGCTCGTTCAAAAAATGTTGAATACACACTAATTAAATATGGATAAAGCCAAAGCCGTCAGACATGGAGAAGAACTGAATTGGGATAAACTTGAGATTTATCTCCGTGAGGGAATGTCGAAGCTGGAAGGTAAGATGGAAGTGGCCCAGTTTCACGGTGGGCATGCCAACCTGACCTATTTGATAAAATTCGGAAATCGAGAGTTAGTACTACGAAGGCCGCCCTTTGGCAAAATCGCTCCCGGTGCACATGATATGAAGCGAGAATACAAAGTGTTGTCGAGATTATATGCCTACTTCCCACAAGCCCCAAGAGCCTTCTTGTTATGTGAAGATGACTCAGTCATTGGAGCGAAGTTCGTAGTTATGGAACGCCGCACTGGCGTAGTCGTCAGGTACAAAGTGCCAGAAGTGTTTAAGTCATTCGAAAACGTAGAAGAAAGATTGACCAAAGCGTTGATGAAAACAACAGCTGATTTACATAAAGTAGATGTTGATGCAGCAGGATTAAGCGACCTCGGCCGCCCCGAGGGTTTTGTTAACCGTCAATTAGAAGGCTGGGAAAAACGATGGCACCTTTCTAAAACAGAGGAAAACCCCGATATGGACAAGGTAGTAGAATTGCTCACTGCAGATATCCCTGTACCACAGGCAGTTGCTATCATCCATAATGACATTAAACTGGATAACTGCCAGTTTCAACCAGATAACCCTGATCAGGTAACCTCATTTTTCGATTGGGATATGACCACTCTGGGTGATCCGTTAATTGATTTTGGTTCAGCACTTAGCTATTGGCCTGATCCCAGGACCAATCATATTAAGAATATGCCGATCATGCTGGAGGGGCCTTTTCCTCCCAAATCATTTTTGATTGAGAAGTATGGTGAATTCACAGGATTCTCAATGGAAAACATAGATTGGTACCAGTCCTTTGCCTATTGGAAAAATGCGATCATTCTTCAGCAGTTGTACAAGCGATTTGTCGATGGCGCAACAAAAGACAAAAGAATGGAAGCCCTTGGTGACCTGGCTAAGGTGATGGGAGCGATAGCGCGCCAAATCGCAGAATCCAGAAATTAATGCTCATCAGATGCAGCAGCGAACAGGTTTCATACGAATTGATTCAGCAGTATTGGCCGTAAAGCATATTATGGCCAGTTCACCAACTCCTAATGACCCAACCCTGATTTTCCTTCATGAAGGCCTGGGGTCCATTGACCAATGGAGATCGTTCCCAGAAAAACTCGTGGAAGCAACAGGGTTGAGCGCTTACATTTATGACAGGCAGGGGTATGGAAAGTCAGTACCATTTGACCGAAAAAGAAAACTGAATTATCTCCATAAAGAAGCTTTTGAGGTCTTGCCAGAATTAATAGCAAAACTGAAAATTGCCAATCCAATTCTTGTCGGACATAGTGATGGCGCGACAATTGCCTTGCTTTATGCATCAAAGTTTAATCCGGTTTGTATAATTAGTGAAGCCGGGCATGTTCACCTTGAGCCATTCTGTATTGAAGGCATCAAAACCGCAGCAGCCAATAGAAAGACCATTGTTCAAAAATTGGAAAAATACCACCATGAAAAATCGGAATCCGTCTTTAGCGCTTGGGCTGATATCTGGTTGAATGTTGAATTCAAGGATTGGAATATTGAGGATCGCTTACTCCAAATCTCTTGCCCAACTTTAATATTGCAGGGTGAAGCAGATGAGTACGCCACTCTTAACCATCCTAACCTGATAAAAAATACAATAGGTCAGAACGCCGAATTGGCGATTATCGAAGCTGCCGGCCATAGTCCTCATTTATCCCATTCTGCAGAAACCCTGTCTCTAATGACAAAATTTATTCAGACTTCAATAGCCGAATAAAAGCCGCTGTATTTCTGTTGATTAGCTCCTTGATCCTTTTACTGGTTTGGCTTGTTTTTTAGCGTTGACGTATTGTGCAGGTCCGGTTTGCCCTTCGAAACCAACTACTTCTCCAGCTTTATTTTCTTCAAATAACATTAAAAAGTTCAAAGGCTGAGCTACAAATGCATTGTCATATACAGGAGTAAGAATTAAAGGCGGAATACCCTGACCTGAAGCAACAAGGTTACCATCTATCATCTCAATCTTAAGTTGCCCGCCATCCTCTACATCATAAATGCCGGCGTAAGCTGTCATCTTTTTCTCAGACAATTTATATTCGGTTTCTAAAGGGTTGAAGGTTACACCCATTCTTTCGAGCATATTAATTGCATTTGAATTACCGGGATGGATGGTCGCGGATTCTTTATAATTTTTAATGGCGTTTTCATTATCCCCTTTAGCCATGAAAGCTTCGCCAAGGCTATCGTAAACGTTATGAGATTTGGGGAAAAGTCTTACATTTTCTTCGAATATCTCAATTGCCCTATCTATATCACCATTTCCCATAAATGCATAGCCCAGTTGGTTCCATTCCCCTTCAGATGGAGCAGTATCATGACCTAGTTTTTTGGAGATCATTTTGTAGTGTGCGTTAATACCCGCAACACCATCCTTGGCAAAAACTTCCCTCATATCCACTGCATACCACGATTCGAAAATAGCTTCCAATCCGTCATAAGTGCTTCGATGGACTAGAGAACCGTGATCTTCATCTTCCATAATATCGAAGGTCCAATTGAAGTTGTCTGGTGATTTTTCCTCAAAAATGGCCTCCAGTTTCATAGCACCACCTCGCATAAGGCCTCTTTCATTGGCCATTGTCATATAGAAGTAGTTGTCCAGATCATTATTTGCATCAAAAAAAGCGCTAGCCTTATCTACAAGGTTCTGGTCATCCCACCACATTGATGGACTAATTGAAATGAAGGAATCAAAAGTATCATGGTATTCCAGGAATGCATAAGCCGCAAAAATGCCTCCGAATGAATGACCGACCAATGTCTTATAGTCGTTGGTATTGTACCGTTTATTAATTTGCGGGATAAGCTCTTTGGTCATAAATTCAAGCATCTTGTCTGCCTGTCCGGCATTTGGATTTTCAGCTTTGGCCGCCATGTCCTTTTCATACGGAGGAGTTAAATCTCGTGCCCTGTTGCCGGGTGTATTAGGAATGCCAACGATTATCATATTTGGCATCTTCTGCTCATTGATCAGAAATGAGACGATCCCTGAAGTATGGTGAAAGTGAAAATCTCCATCCATCAGGTACATTACGGCAACGGGAGTTCCGGATTCACTATACCCGGCTGGTAAGAATATATTATAAGGCCTGTCCTCGTCCAAAATTTCACTGTGAAGGGAATAAGACTTTCCTATCACAATGTCATTGCCACCTGATTGCGCCTGAGCAAATGACAGGTAACCCAGGAAAATTGTACAGCAAAAAAAGAAAGGTTTGAATTTACACATGGCAGATTATTTTGGATAAAGGGAATGGTAATTCCTAAACTTAATCAAAAAATGCCATGTGTATTCAAACCTTAATGAAACATTAACATACTGTCGCTTACCTAAATTTAATCTGCCTTAACCAGCTTAAATTGCTCCATACTGTTACCTGACTTAGCTACCAGGAAATAATATCCCGGTGATAATTCTGACAGGCCATCGATCGTTTGCCGAAATTCATTTTGCTCACTGATTTTTTGGGAATACAGGGATTGTCCAAGGTTGTTGAATAATTCAATTTCAACGGTTTCCTTGCCGGAAAATTGACCTAGGATAGTTACATCATCGTAAAATGGATTTGGGAATACGGAAAACCCGCTATCAGTATCGATATGGACAGCCTTGATGTCACTATATGAATTTGTGCCATCGAAATCTGTCTGTTTCAAACGGTAATAACTCGTACCTGTGAAAGGATTTCTATCTAGTGTAAAATAATTTAGAGTACCATTGGAATTGCCCGCACCATCAACGATAGTGACGGTTTCAAAAGTCTGAGCGTCTTTTGATCTTTCAACTGTAAAAAAGTCGTTGTTGATTTCATTCTCGGTTATCCAGATCAATTCTACTTGCTGTTGATCATTCAATCTGGCTTCAAAGGTTAATAATTCTATAGGCAATGAAGCTGAGGGGGCATTATCGAGTGTTATGAATTGAAAATCGTTAATGTTTTCAACTTCTACCCAGTTGGCCGCCTGGTTGCTGGCAGTAGCTGTGTGTGCTGTCCAGGATCCACCACTGCCATGCCATTGTGCAAAGTCGTTTTCCAAATGTGTTCCTACCACTAGTTCGCCATCAAAGTAGTTGAATCTGACTGTTGCATCAAGCCCTGAATTGGTATTAGGAATGACTTCGAAATACCGATTTATAGTCATTGATCCATTAATATTCATTGGCGTATGTCCCCTGATTATCCAGGTGTCACCAAGGTCTTGAGTGGAAGTGATGGTAAGGCCAATATTGCCGGGATTCTCATTTGAAGGTGAAGTAAGCGTTGTAAATTTAATGACTACGCCTCCTGTCGGACCAATGATTCTGCTGGTTTCAGATTCTCCGGTAATAAAACCTGTCAAATCGAGGTCACTTCCAAACAGATCAAGGTTTCCGGTTGACATCTTGAGCTCGTTGCTGACACCTACATTATTGCTAAGCCTGGCCATGCTACCTAGTGATTTATTGATTTCTACATCGTAAAAACTGGTAAAATTACTGCCACCAAATGAAGCATAGCCAAGAACGTTGCTTCCTGAAAAAATGACTTTTCCAGTTCCCGCATCAAACTGCCCGTCGTTGATAAAGTTGCCTGTAATGTTGAGCTGTGATGATCCACCGATCACCATTTGTGCTCCACTTTCTATCCTTAGCGTTCCTTGTGACCACAAAATGCCTGGAATCATTAAACTAAGGATGAGGATATATTTTTTCATGATATTTCCATTTGTCTTTGATCAATCTCTTGGTTTTCCTTTTCGGAACTTTGCGGATAAACTGCCCAAAACGTTTAACCACAAAGTGTCCAAAAAGAATGTCATAGAGATATTAAAGAGGGTTATCTTGATTCAATTGCATTTGCAAGTTCAGCTAGTTGTCTTTCGAATGCTGCCATTTGGGCTTTCAAAGCTTCAATTTCAGCTGTCTTTTCTTCCAGCTCCTGTTGCTTCTTGTCTAGCTCCTTGATGGCTACAAGGGCAATACCCGCTGGGTCGATTGTCGAAATTGTAGTTGCTTTTTGTCCTAGTCCAAATGCTGCATAAAAGTCCTGTGCCATGGGTCCGATATGACGAGAATTTTCTTCATCGTCGATGTAGTTCCATTCAGTAATTGGGAGGTTACGCAGTTTTGCCAATACTTCACTGCTATTGACTTCTTTAATGTTTTCCTTGATTGTTTTGTCTGATGCATTAGTCCAAACACCGCCTACTGACAGGTTTGCTGATGTGATATTGAAAGTCATAATTTCACCACCTACGGGGTGTGTACCAATACCAATACGGTTAATGTCATTGCCTATTACGGCTACGTTATCTGAAGTAACCTGTACATCATTTCCTATAGCAATTGAGTTATCTACAAAATCATCAGCATCAGCGTCAGAACCAATAATCGTGTTACCATTACCAGCGCTAATACTTCTTCCTGCATCCTGACCGATAAAAACATTATCGTCACCATTCACATCATATCCAGCATTTGCACCAACAAATGTGTTTCTTTCTCCCCAACTGTTGGTGCCTGAGTAAGAACCTACAATGGTTGTATTCCAGGTGGAGCCCAGATTTTGACCGGCATAATCACCAATTAAGGTCATGCCATAGCTGGAGTTAACCATTTCACCAGCCTGGACACCGATGTATATGTTTCCGTTCAGATTTGAATTTAAACCAGCTTTGTAACCGATGGCGACCATCCCATCTGCAATACTATTATTTCTCCCAGCTTGTGAGCCAATGAGTACCTGTCGAGCTACTGAAGTGCCGACTGAGCCCGCTTCATGACCAATGATCACATTATCATTTCCGTTAGTCACATTCCATCCTGCATGGTATCCAGTAAATACATTAAAGCTTCCAGTGGAAAGATCTTCTCCGGCTTCATATCCTGAAAAGTGATTTTTCTCACCTATTGTATTCGCCTGTCCGGCACGGAAACCCGTGAAGTGATTATAACTTGCCGTAGAATTGGACTGTCCTGTTTCGTGTCCTGAGAAGTAATTCTCGCTTCCGGTGGTGTTGTTCCTCCCACTGTTAAAACCTGAGAAATGGTTTCTTGCGCCGATGTTGTCCTGACCTGCCTGGTAACCTACGAAGTGGTTTTCACTTGCTGTGGTGTTAGCTTGACCGGCATTAAAGCCAATGAATAGATTGCCAAATGCAGTGGTTGTGTTAGTACCTGCCTGGTAGCCCAAGAACGTATTTTTACCCGCTCCACCTGCATTTGCGAATCCAGCCCTTTTGCCTACGAAGGTGTTAAAAGAACTTGTCGTGTGATTACGGCCTGCTTCATAACCAATAAACAGATTGTCATGACCTGTTGTCGTATTGTAGCCTGCAAAATATCCTATGAACTGGTTGTTGTAGCTAGTGGCATAATAACCTGCCCTGTAACCCGTAATGTGGTTGTTGGATGTTGTTGTATTGGAATACCCGGCATAGTAACCGTTAAAAAAGTTTCTCGAACCAGTGGTGTTGTTTTCGCCTGCGTTGTTGCCAATGAATATACCAGTGCTTCCCGATTCATTATTTAATCCGGCTTTGTAGCCTAAAAATGTGTTAGCATAGCCATTAATGTTGAACCCACCGGCGTTGGCACCCAGAAATGTATTGAGAATACCCGTTGTATTGGTCGTACCTGCATATGGGCCGATAAAGGTGTTTTCGTTATCAATACCATCTGCTGTACCATCGTCATTCTGTCCGGCTCCTTCACCTACGAAAAGGCTGTTGCCGCTTGCAAGAGCATGAATGGTCTTTCCATCGAGATACATAAATTCAACACCTTCGACATCAATTCTGATGATGTCTTCATCCGGCGTTTTTTCGACCAGGATCCTGGTGTCAGTATCGAGGTCCATTAAGCCTGATTGTCTGAGGTTGTTCCATTTCAAACCGTCGTAATACCAGAAAGACTGGGAATCAGTATCATATACCAGCATGCCTTCAGCTGGATTCCCATTATTGATTTCTGTTCTTGAGGTAGAGCTCATTCTTGGGATCAGGATACCTTTGCTGGTTGATTTGATATCCAGCATTGCGCCAGGATCAGGAAATGAGCCGTCATTGCTAATACCAACATTTCCCTGGGCCACTGCTCCTGGTGTGGTAACTGTTATGAAAGCGAGGAGTAAAATCGCTGTTAAAATGAATTTTGTGATGTACGTTAAATGTTTCATGATTATTGTTTTTTTTGACTTGGGTCAAAGCTCAGGGTTTTTTGACCTTTGCTTATTTAATGAAGTTTCAAAAAGTGTAAAAAAGTGTAAACACTTTAATGAGATGAGCGATAAGTTTATGATAATCAATAGTATACAGAAGACGGCACTCGCAAATCTTGACCATGTGAACAACTGAATCAAGAGTTCGAGCCATCTTAACTTTAATGGGAATGTCATTATCGCCATTGCGGTAAGAAGATTTTCAATGATATTAAGAGCGAACAAGATGAAAGGGGCTGCCAGCCATAGTTTTAGTTTCCTGTATGATGGCTTTAATTGCATTCCTGACCAAACAAGGAAGACAGCGATAAAGACTGCAAAAATGAAATGGAAAACGATATCCAGAGAACTAAGGATGATCAGGAAGAGCATCCTGCCTTTTTCTCCAAAAGTGGTCAGCACTGAAAAATCGCATGGGTTAATCCCGAATAAATATTTTTCGACCTCTAATGCCCCGTTGCTTTTCAGATGAATATCTGCTACGGCTTCAGGAATTACAAACAAAGTCATTAAAGCAAGCAGTAATGCAAGGAAAATAACGTTTTGAAGCGAAGCAACCCTTAAAATGAAAATCAGCTTTTTGCGTTCCATCGGATAGCGAGATTTGACACTTCAAAATTCTCTTTTACCGATCGGAGGATGGCTTAAGGAAGTTTCAAAAAGTGTAAAAAAGTGTAAATTGGGATATGGATAAAAAACCCAGTATTCTTTTTGTTGATGACGAAAGGGCGTTCAGTGGCATGACAAAAGAATACCTTGAAGCCAAAGGATTTGAAGTGGTGCTTCTACACAATGCCTATGACGGATTGGCTGCATTTAAAGAAGGCGGAATTGATATATGTATTCTCGATGTAAAGATGCCGATGAAAGATGGTTTCAGCCTCGCAGAAGACATCAGGAAACTGGATGATCGCATGCCGATAATTTTTCTTACCGGACAGACCAAAAAAGAAGATCGTATTAAAGGGCTTGAGATTGGTGCCGATGATTATGTCACCAAGCCTTTTAGTATGGAGGAGCTCAATCTCAGGGTTAAAGCTATTTTGAAACGCGTCGGTTTTCAACAGAGTGCAAACGTTCAAAAGCAATATAACATAGGCAGCTTTAATTTCGACCCAGTAGCACGTGAATTGAGCGGCAATTCTGGCAAAACCAAATTATCTGCAATAGAAGCCAAACTATTAACGCTTTTTTGTGAAAACGTAAACGAATTGGTAAGCCGTGACCTGGCGCTGAATAAGATTTGGGGTCAGGAAGAATATTTTAAAGGCAGAAGCCTGAATGTTTACGTCAGTCGTTTAAGGAACATCTTAAAGGCTGATTCAAATATTGAGTTTCTGAATGTGCATGGCGAAGGATATCGAATGGTCGTCAAGACGTCTTAGCTCCTCATCAACTTAAAGGGTAGGCAGGATAGTGTTCAATTGGTTGGTCAGTTTCCCAAAAAGTAGTAAAAGTGTTTTTTCGGACTGGCCCGAATCAGCTTTTTCTTCAAGATCTGCAGCGGTTTTAGCTACAACTTTCAAGCCTAAATATCGACTTTGACTTTTTATATCATGAGCAGCCAGAGAGACAGTCTCAAGGTTCCCTTCTGTAATGCCATCTTCGATTTGCTTCAATGATACTGGCATTTGGGTTTTATAAATCTGGATAAACCTTTTTACATTATCAGGATTTCCTCCAAGAAGATTTTGGAGTCTGTTCAAGTCGATCATTTGAGATTCACTTTTGTAAAACGGTACATTTTTTCAAGTAGATCTTTCCCATCAAAAGGTTTGATAACGACATCTTGCATACCTGCCTTAATACATTTGTCGAACTGTTCAGGAGTAGCATTTGCCGTAAGGCCGATAATTGGGATATGCCTTTTATCATCTGCAAGAGATCGTATGGTCAAAGCGGCATCATAGCCATTCATAACAGGCATTTTGATATCCATTAAAATAGTGTCGAATTCTTTTTCTTTTACCATATTGACTGCCACTTCACCATTTTCTGCAATTTCAAAACTGGCTTCAGGAAGGTGAATTTTTAAAAACTCTAATGCAAGCAATTGATTGAATTGATTGTCTTCCACGATAAGCACCGAAATCGGGCCAAAATCGAACTTCGGGATTAAAGCTGCCTTGCTTTCGGTCTCAAGTTCGACAGTTTCGTAATCCAGGGTAAACCAGAGCTTAGTGCCTGAGCCTTGTTGGCTTTCGATATTGAGTTGGCCACCTTGCTTTTCTACCAATTGCATTGAAATGGATAAACCCAGTCCGGTGCCACCAAATTGGGAGAAGGTTGTCTCGTCTGCCTGACTGTAATCTTCAAAAATCTCTTCAAGCTTGTTTTCCGGTATGCCTATACCGGTATCTCCAACTTCGAATCTGATTGCCACGTTATTGTTTCCAGTCTTCTGTGGAGAAACATGTAGCCAAACTTTCCCCTTTTCAGAAAACTTAATGCCATTGCCAATAAGGTTAATCAGAATTTGGCTTAATCGAATAGCATCTCCGTTTAGCCCGTGAGGTGTTTTTTCATCAACAACAACCTCGAGTTGTAATCCTTTTGCTTCCGCTTTGGTTTTTAATATATCCTCAACTTCTGTAACCACTTCATACAGGTTGAAAGGGGCATTGGTAAACGTAAACTTGCCGGACTCCAGTTTGGAAAAATCAAGAAGGTCATTAATGATTTTTAGCAGGTTAGTCGACGATTTGCTGATGGTTCTAACAAACTTGTGTTGTTTTTCATCGAGTGCTGTGTCAAGGGTTAATTTACTCAGGCCGATAATAGCATTCATTGGGGTTCTGATCTCATGGCTGACATTGGCCAGGAACCGGGTTTTATATTCAGTGGCTTGTTCGGCAAGTTGCTTTTGTCTCCTTAGTTTTATCTTTTGTTGCCAATTGCGGAAAATCGCATAAGCAATGGCAAGAATAACGATAAGGACCATAACTCTGAACCATGCCGTTTCCCAGATAGCGGGAGTGATGATCAACCCTATTGCAAGACCTTCCTCATTCCAAATGCCATCACTGTTTGATGCACTAACTTTAAAGGTGTAATTCCCATGATTGAGGTTCGTATAAGTAGCCTTCCTGTCATGTTCAAGATCGTGCCATTCTTTATCGTATCCTTCTAGTATGCACTTGTAAAGGTTGGCATCTGGATTAATATAATGTAAAGCAGAAAATTCGAATGTGATGTTATTCTCGTCATGAGAAAGGATAATCTGGTCGACTTCATCTAATTCTTTACCAAGCGGGTAGGAATCATTCCAAACTTTAAAATCTCTCAAGACGATATTGGGTTGTTGGTTGTTAGTTTGAAGATTGTCAGGGTGGAAAACGAAAAAGCCATTCACACCACCCAGAAAAACCTCTCCACCTCGTCCAATCGCTTTTGATTTGTTAAGGAAATTTCTAACATCAGCAGATAGTTTGTATTCTGTAAAGGTTTCAGTTGCCTGGTCAAAATGGGAAACCGCACGATTACCACATACCCAAAGATTTCCATTCAAATCTTCCTGAACAATAGTCAGTTCGTTTTCAGCTAATCCATCAAATTTAGTATAAGTACCAAATTCCAATGTTTCAACATCGAAATACGTTAGTCCGTATAATGTTGAAAGCCAAACTTTCCCGTTATGGTCAACCTCAATGTCGGAAATATCGCCTTGCAAGGCTGAGTGTTGTTCCCCTGCAGGCTTGTAAATCCTGAATTCACCAGTATTTTTGTCGAGGCTGCCCAGACTGTTATAATAAGTATAGTACAGCCATATCATATCGTTGATGCCCTGGCTAAATACTGCAACTTTGTTATTGGGGATTTCGTCTATTTGTTCTTTGGGGAGATACCATTTATTTTCAAATGTCTTTCGATTGAACTTGCAAAACCCTTTAGAGGTTGCCACCCAAAAGAAATCGTCATCATTAATATCAACTTCAATCTTATAAACCAGGGCCTTTGCTAATTCTTCATCCACATTAACTGGGACAAAGCTCTCTTTTTCCGGACTTCTTTTAAAAAATCCTACCCGGCTTACATGAATCCAAAGATTGTCGTCCACATCCTGAATGAATGCATTGATTATGGCATTTTCCGAAACATTTTCGTGAATCTTAACTTTTTGTCCTTTTTCTTGACCGGGTTTCCTGATATATAGGCCATCAGATGTTTTGGTCCAAATGGTATTGTCTTCGTCTTGCAAAATCCTGAGGATACGATTGGATTTATGACCTATACGGAATTCATTTTTTAGATGTCTGAACCCAGAATTGGTGATCATTAACTTGCAAATGCCATTGGAAGCGCCAATCCAGATATTGCCAAACCTGTCTGCATGAAGGGTTCTGATATTATTATTGATCAGGCTGTTTTCTTTATTCTGGTTATGTTCAAAAAGAATAAAATCAGACTTATCTTTTGGATCGAATGATAACAAGCCTTGACCATAGACAGTGACCCAGACCCTGCCATTCTTATCAATAGCCACTTCCTGAATCACCTTATTCAAATCTGGCTGATCGGGAAACACCGGCGTAATGGTAGCGGACCGGGAGGAAAAATAAAGCAATCCTTTGGTTGATCCCATATAAAATTCACCTGGCCTAATTTCTGTGAGTTCTCCCACACCAATTCTGGATTCGGGCATATTAACCTGGGTAAGAGGCACTGCAATTAATGAAGAATCAATGTGATCAAGTCGAGCGACGCCATAAGCTGTACTTGCCCAAATTGTGCCATCATCTGATGCTGTAATTTCTCTTACTAGGGTAGGTTCTTCAGGTTGGATAGTGTAAGTTGCGAAGGACTTCGATTCGGGAAGAAGGCGATGCAGACCGCGATTGGTGCAAACCCAAATATTGCCGTTTCTGTCTTCCAGTATGTCATGTGTAATGTTGGCTATTTTGCTTTTACGCCCAATTTCGGCATTGGGCATAAACCTCTGGAATTTTCCGGTTACCTGGTCGAGCAGGTTTAAGCCGTAAGTCGTTCCAGCCCAAATGTTGCCTTTAGAATCTTCAAAGACACATCGTACATAAGGATGAGACAAAGTAGTGCTATCTCTTATGTCATGCCTAAAAGCTTTAAATTCATAACCGTCGTAGCGGAAAATGCCTTCCTGTGTAGCAAACCACAAAAAACCGTTTTGGTCTTCAATAATATCACTTACCCGACCGTGGGGGAGACCGTGTTTTGCGCTGATGTGCTCAAATTCATAACCCTGGTACTGACCGAAAACAATGAGCGGCAGGCCTGCCAGTAAGGCAAAACAGATCAGGAATTTAATGAAGGGGTTATTCACTTTAATTCGAACACTTGTGTTGATTAAAGTTAATGGTTTTTCCCGGTAGGGTAAAAAAATAAAAAAAGGCACAAGGGGGAGATCAAGTCAAAATGAAGCTTAAACCTCCGCTTGTGCTCAAATAGCTTTTGATAATTATTTATCAATTTCTCTCTGCAATACCTCTCCGATTTGTTTAACCTTAAGGTTTTTGGCTACAATCTTTCTGTCAGAATCAAGGATATAGATCTCAGGTGTGTTATCTACATAATACTTTGCGTAGATGGCTTTATTGGTGGGATCATATACATGTGTGCCTGGCATACTGTAGGATTGCAAAAACTGACGCCATTCCTGATCATTAGTGTCAAGCGCAATAGTGAAAATGTCAACTTGGTCTTGCCACTGATAGTAAAATCCCTTTAACTGAGGTGCTTCTTCCCGACAATGATCACAATCGGGGTTAAACATAAATACCACAACAAAGGGTTTCTTTGAGTCATAGATTGAGCGTGACACACCTTGCGGATCATTTGCCGTGACATTAGGTCCTTGTTTATTGAGCAGGCTGGACGCCATTTCACCTGCTCGCTTTTGAAGGGCATATACTTCAAGCGAATCTGCCCAGAATGCCCTTTCGTTGGTAAAATAATTTTGTACCATGAATACATGCACCGCTTCAGGGTCCATGAGTGTAGTTTTCTCAGGTTCATAATTAAGGGCGATCCAGTTTGAGAAAAACTTGAATGTTTCCGGACTGGCTAGAGACCTGTCGACTACATATTTGGCAGACTTGATAATTGAATCCTGATGCTGTGGCGTTAATTCGTTGATGTATCTCTTAAGTTTGTTGGCCAGAACAGGCGTGTAGAGCAAGCGTTCATCTGACAAGTCTACATTATCCCAGAACTGACTGCGGAACATGTAGATCTGGTGTTCTTTGTCAATGGTGCCATCTGGTAGTTTCTTTTCCACCAACTCCGGGTTTTGCCCGGCAAATTTAAACTTGGTATAAAACAGCTCAGGGTGTGCCTCAAAATCTGCTTTGAGTCCTGACTGACGCTCTTCGATCAGGGCATCACGTTGTGTTTTCAGATTATTATAGTTGAGTGATCCTTCCTGTAAAGCCTGCATCTGTTTGTTCAATGCATCAATTTGTGGTTGGCTTACCATCTGCTGATTCAGGTGTTTGAACAGGAGTTCATTATCCTTGCTTCCAGAAACCTGCATAGATTGGATGATTGACCCTGAGTTTGTTGTCATGGAGAACGTTTGATCTGAGTCGATGATCATCTGGATAGATTCCTGGGTTGGCTGTAGCCAAACAAAGACAAAGCCTGATTTATAAGGTTCAGCTCTTTTAAATAGCATTCTTCCAGCTCCATCAATCTGGGCAGAGTCTATACCATATTGCTGGTCAGCAAAAATACCAACCAAATAGGCCTTTCCTCCTTGGAGTCCATTAACCTGAACATGAATCTCAGGAGATTCTGATGGCGGTCTGTTAGCTGAACTTGAAGTATTTATTGTATTTGATGGGGTGGTAACTGTGTTGCCAGTATTCCCTGTTTCAGCACTTCCCGGATCAGAATTATTACAACCAAAAAGGGCTAAAAGAGAAAAAGCAAGAATAGTGATCAATCGCATGGCTATTTCGAGTTTTGACCACGAATTTAAAGATTTTTTTCTCTGGTAGGTTAGCTTTTTAAAGATACTGATCGGTGGATACAAAAAAAGCCCTCTAATTGATAGAGAGCTTTAAGTGTTTCTTTAATTGGAAAATTAATTTCCAAATACTTTTTGCAGGATATCAGTAACCCTTGCTGCAGGATTTTCCCTAATTTCTTTTTCCTCTTTCGCTATTTGTACGAACAAACCATCAATGGCTTTTTCTGTGACGAAAGCTTCGAGGTCAGGATTGACTTTTTTGATAAATGGAATCTTGTTGTAGGCTGTAAAAACAGCATTCCAGTGTTTAGTGGCATTGACCTTATCAAGTGAGGACTTGATCACGGGTTGAAATTTTTCCGTAAGGGGATTCCTTGTTTGTCGGTCAAGGTATTGAGTAGCGGCATCTTCTTCGCCCCCTAATATAGCAAGGGCATCCTCAATAGTCAGATTTTTAATGGCTGTTACAAAGAGATCCAGCGCACCTGAAGCGGCATCCTCAGCTGCCCTGTTCATAGCTTCTATGGCATCATCCACCAACTTGTCCTGGCCGATGGCCCGAAGTTTTGATTCAACGGCCTTAGCCTCATCGGGCATCAGGATTTTAATTATAGGGTCCTTGAAGTAGCCATCAGGCTTTGAAACCGTTTCCACACCTTTTTTAATACCTATGGTAAGCGCTTCTTTCAGGCCCATTGCCGCATCGTCTTGAGTAAGCTCTGATGTATTGCTGATGGGTAGTTCTTTTTCAACCTCTTTTTTAATTTTTTGAAAGAGTTGCGCTTGCGCGAATGAATAAGAAAATATGGCGATAAGTGTTAGAATAGTAGTTCTATACATTGGATAAATTTTTTTTAGTAATAATTCCAATGTGTTTATGAGCAATAACTATACCGACTGTTGTAAAGTAATTTGATTGGGGCCCGATAGGAATAGGTTCTCTAATGACCCCAATCAAATATTTATTCATGTTTCAGAGCACGAACCGGATCAGAAACTGAAGCCAGATAAGCCAGGTGACTGACGGTATCAAGTGCTATGATCAAAGCGCCTGAAGGTTAAGTGGCCTTTTGTCACTGAAGAGTTAGCTTAATAGTTTGTGAGCCTTTATTGGTAATAAAATTCAGGAAATAAATACCAGGAGCCAACTGATTGCCTTGGCTATCTGTTCCATCCCATGTAAGATTCAGCCTCCCTTGCTGGACCAATTCATAAACTTCTTGATGGGCCAATATTTTTCCCGATACATCGGTAATTACCAGGTCAAGTTGGGTTAAGTCGTTCCGTCTTCCAAAGTCAATTTCAATTTTACAAATATCTACAAACGGGTTAGGATAAGCAGAAATGCTGAAATCGACTGATCTTTCATCAGGCGAGATTACACTTACGGTACCACCTCCATTTCCGGCTTCAAGGCAAATCGGACACGGTTCACCACCATTAATCAGATCCAGCGCAAGGAATGCGGTATAGTCTGAAAGCACTCTTTCATTGATGCTGATGTCAATGATATCTGCTATGTCTGCAGATGATGAGACCTCATCCTCCAAGAAGTTGAGGTAATTACCAACCCACATTTCTCTGCTAAGCGTATCCCCAAAATGAATCTGGTGCTGGCCTTCATCCACCTCGAGGCTTTGGAAAATAATATTGCCATCTGAAACACTTGTAAAATCAATATGGAAAGGGTAATCACCCGAAAACTTTCCTACCTGAATAATGGGTTCGTCAGGTTTTACAGATTGCCCAAGGTAGGTTTGGTTGAAGACATTATAGGTAAACCCATTTTCCATATCCGTAAATATATTATTGACAATATCCGTCTCTTGAGTTGTGAAAACAATAGATTCCATATTAGTCGAAAAGAATGGATGTCCATTTGCAGGACTAAGGAATTCTCCAGTAGTCATGGCAGCCAGATTGTCGTAAAAATTGTAGTTGGAAGGTGCAGCCCCAGAGTTGCTGCCATTGCTCCAAGTAATGTAGTTAGTACTTTGATAGTCAATTATATTAGTTGGGATAGCTATGCCATTAATTTCAGCCGCTATCTGCCCCAGGTTTGGTATCCAATCTGTGTAACTAATGTCATCTGAACTGGATAATAACAGCAATTCTCCATCACCACCATTATCCTGAATGAAATTGATGCCATCAGATAGTAAATCCATAACCGAGGAATAGTCCTGAATATGGTCGTTTGCCCAAAATTCAGTCATGGCAGAAGCATCTGGCACCGTTAGCCAGTTATCCGATAAAGCCATTACACCATTAGGTGTTGAAAACAGCATATTGAACATATCACCTTGTTCGAAGTCGTCGAGAATGTGCTGTCTTGTAAGTTCAAAAATTTGAGTTGAAGTAAATGCGGTGTTAGCGTCTTCATGGTCAAAAAGGAACAAAATCTTTTTACCATCAATCCAATCGTCAGGATAGTCGGGGAAAAAGATCAACTGAAAGAATTTGTCATCTCCTTCTTCATAGGCAGATAGAAATAAGTTATCATCATTGAGCGGGGCGTCAGTAAGAAATTTGATCTCATTGGAAAGGTCAGGGTTCGCCAACTCGGCATATAGAATGTTCCCAAATCCTGGATCATAATAGGTGACAAAATTGGAAATGGTTTCATGAGATATTCTTGGATTGGTCCAAAATGGGTCTGGTACAGTGTAAATGTCAATAGTCTCAACAGGCAGAATAGAGGTGTTTAATAATTCGACAGGTAGCAGAGCACTGACCTCCGTCTCTTCCCATTTTGCAGGAACCAAATAGGTAATTTTAAATTTTCTGAAATGATCAGTAGCCAAAGGGTAGATCCTGATGAGGTATTCGTTTTCACCAACCTCATAAAGAAGGGAAGGGTCTTGTTGCTCGACCAAAACAATATCATCATAAATAGTTGAGGCTTCCCAATATTCCAGGATGTCTGCTTTTACAATGGTGGTATCATCTTCCATCCATAACCATGAGTCATGCACAATTGAGCCTTCAGGTAAACTGAAATGCAACATAATCTCCAATTGGTGCCATGAAGAGAAAAAACCTTGTGGTGGAGCTACCTGAAGAATCATACCGACCTCCATATATGCTCCTTTTGGTTCGATCATAAAACTGGCTTCTTCGATAATTCCACCAGACTCCCCGGCCCACCAAACATTTGGATCGTGGATGTAGAGAGAGTTTTGTGCGTTGATAATCAGTGTGTTAAGAAATAGGAGGGTGGTCAGAGTAAAAATTAAATTTCTCATAGTGCAGCATATTTTTTTAAAAAATCCAATAATCCGGACAATAGGGGGGGCAGTACGCCTTTGCGTTGGAATGGAGGGATTTAAACTGAAAAAAATCGCTGGGGGAAATTGCGAAATGAGGGGTAGTGTTCTGTTATATGGACACAGAAAAATTAGAGATACCCTTATTGTCAGTTTTCAGAAAAGCAATTTGCCATTCAATATCAAATAATTACCGTTTATCAATTTAACCTGTATTTGGTTGTGCGTCTTACATATTTACTTTACTTTAATTCAAAATAAATCATATTGAGATGAAAGGAATAAAAAGCCCTGGTGTTTTATCGAAGATGGGTCCGGGCGATTATAAAAAAAGGCTGAAAGTAGCCCTCGAGGCATTTCAAAAAGAATATGGAGCCGCTATGGGCGCTGGCAAGCAGCCAGAAGTCAAGAGTTTTGCCATTTTCCCTGAATTTGAATTAGATGAGGGAGAAAAGGCACAGGTCATAATTTTAGGTTTAAATTCCAAGTGGGTGCGATACCTTAAAGAAGTTAGAGGGAAAAAGGGTAGTTGTGCGTCTGGTATCGTTACAATAGCAAGTAAGGCTTTGTATTTTGATATCAAAAAACGCATCAGGTTTACAGATACGGAAATTGAAAGAAACAACACAAAAGATGGCTACAAGAAAATTTTCAAGGCTTATGATCTTGAATTTGAGTTGGGGGAATCATTTGCAAAAGCGTCGGTGGAGGTAGATTCGGATGTTATATCAACCATTGCTGCGGGCCCATTGAAAACCATGGTTGAAAACTACCGGGTCATAGATAAAGATGACGAAGTTGAGCTTATCAAAGCTATTGAAAGAATCAAAGAAGGCATTGATGAATGGAAATCCGCCAATTCCTCAATGTCATCTGAGCAGGAAAAAGCTTTAGAAAAGTTGGTCTACTCCCTGGATGCTGATTATAAAGAGGCAGAGGATAATATGGTCATGGAAATTTACGAAGACTTTGAAACCTACATGGAAGAAAGATCTTCAATAACTTCTTTCGAAGAAATTGAGTCAGAGCTAAAAGAAATGAGAACGTTGTTCGAAACCTGGAAAGCAGTGACCAAAAATCAGGGTATAAAAAATAACAAAAAGCGGATGGAAACGCTTTTCGGGAAAGTAAAAACCGAATTGGCTACCTATAAGTCTGTTAAGGAAAAAGCTAACAAACTGAAAGACTTGATTGAAGAATATGATAATCTTACTGATGAAACGAGTTCTGAAAGTGCATTGATTGTTTCACAAATCAAGGTGCTTAGGAAAGAACTTGATATGAATCTGTAACATTTTTACAAAAAATTAAATCTCATGATGCAATTTGAAGGGGTATTAAAAAACCTCGATGAGAAAAGTAAGGAAATAGTTTCCAAAAAAGATGATAAAAAGGAAACCGTCGAAACAAAAAAAACAAAATGGACGATAACCCTTGATTCTGCCAGTAAAAAATTGAATGTTAAGGCAGGGGTCAAAAAAATTATTGCCAAAATTACTTCAGATCCCGAATCTAAATTAACGCCAGAGATTCTATGGGAAGTCAGCGATACAGCCATCGTTTCAATGAATAAAACTACAGGTACAGAGCTGACTGTCAAGGCTTTAAAGAACGGGGAAGTAAAAGTGATCGGAACCTTACAAGTAGAGGGTACACCTAGTGGTTCATTTGATATTAGGGTATCCAACCAACCTAAACTAATCACGCTGAAAGATTCGGAAGTTGCATTTTCAATGGACAGTGGAAAAAAAATAAAGGTTTATAATTTATGCACTGCACTAAAACTTCCAAAGAGAAAACCGACTAACAGTTCGGAAGTTGCCATCTTATTTTGGCCATATAACGGACTTACATGGGAAATGTGGCGGTATTACAACAGAAAATATTCCCAAAATGAAAAAATAGCTTTTAGTTACCGTGATCTCAAGGAAGAAGTTACAGAACTACAAGTATTGTCCATAGAAAAGAGTAAAGCAATAGGTGCGGCTATTTTTAAAGATTTTAACTCAACTGTTAAAGTTAATCAACATCTTGCAGTCCAAATTAGTAAAAGAGAATTGAAGACGATCCACCTAATGTATCACCATAATTATAAGGGCATTAAATATGCTATTAACGTTCATGCACATGTGAAATACCAAAAGAAACCAACTAACTTTAAAGGGACAGTTAAAGACTGGAAAAAACAGAGCATTAAGAATAACAAAGTGGCTTTTGGGAAAGGCAACTGTTTTATATCAGGGATTGCAGGTTTTGATATAGATACTCCAATGAAATATGTCAACCATATTAGCAAAAGTTTAATGAATAATGCAAGTAACAGAAAAAATATTGCTGATGAAAAGGGGTTAGGAGATATATCTTTATTTGCCACTGCTAAAAAGCAGCCAAAGAAACTATAAATCAATAGGATTTTAGCCTGAGATTCTGAAGACCCTTTCAAAGTAACCAGACAACTCGTCAATAACCAGGTCTTTATTTTCCGCCAATTCAATTCCGGAAAGGATTCTGGCTAATCGTTTTTTGTATTCCAGCTGCATTTGTCTTGCAATCTGGATACGCTGAGCCTGTGGCGAGCCGGCACCATGCATACTTTCTGTCAGGTAACCTACAGCATTGCGGCCGAGGGTCATATTTTCTATTAACCGGAGTATCCTGACTCGGTCTTCAGTTGTTCCGTCAGCTCGGCCCTTAAGGTATTTTTTGAGTAAATTGCCAATCTCCGGATGATTCAAATCCTTTTCGGAAGGAAGGGTAGCAACCAGTCCCCCTGCCAGATCCTGTGCCAAACGACCAATCTCATAGGGCATTTTTGTAACATGATGTTTGCAGACATTGGCGAGCATATCATCACAGATGTAACAACCAGACTTTGTAGCGTGGCCCTGGTAAGATGCAGCAATACCAGTACCGTAGATGGTCTCGTTGAGATGGGTCATCTGGACCAACTTGTCTTTGATATGTGAAGCTTTCGGAACACCGTTCATATCAGCAATTTCTGCGGCGGCACCAATCAACACATCACCTACACCTGATTTGCAGACATAACTTCTGCGATGGTAGGTCGTAAATCTTTCAACAAGCATGGCCGCAAAATTGTATTCACCATCCATGAACATGTATTCGTTGGGAATAAACACATTTTCAAAAATGACCATAGCTTCCTGTCCGCCGTAATTGATATTACCCGTGTCGATGTTGCCACCCTCCATGCTCCTTGTGTCACACGACTGGCGACCATAGATATAAGTTATACCTTTAGCCTCAACAGGTACAGCGCCGACAATGGCATATTCATGATCACCTTCGCCAAGCCGCATCGTTGGCATTACGATCATCCAGTGTGAATTGATACAGCCGGTTTGGTGAGCTTTGGCTCCAGTGATATAAACGCCGTCTTCAGTACGTTTGGTGATGTGAACAAACATATCCTTATCGGCTTGCTGATGAGGCGGTAAACTTCGGTCTCCTTTGACATCAGTCATGGCCCCGCCAACAACATAATTGCCTTCGTGCATTTTGGTAAGGAAAGATCTCAGCCTTTGATGATAAAGGGTTTGGTACTTTTCATCCATCTCAAAGGTGACCGAATAAAGTGCATTAAATGCATCCATACCCACACAACGCTGAAAGCAGGTTCCTGTGAGTTGTCCGAGTTTCCTTTGCATTTTATTCTGGAGAACCAGGTCATCAACACTTGTACAAACATGCAAAAACCGACTGACCATTTCACCAGTGAAAGGAGATTTAACTGCTGCTAACTCTGGAACAGCAGACGCTAAATCGTATGTCCTGGCCAGAGCATTGATGGAAGGCCGGATCATTGGGTGGTCAACTGGCTCTTCAACTAATTCGCCGAATAGCCACACTTTCAATCCTCGATTCCGTAAGGAGTTGATGTAATCTTCTCCTGTTACAAGTTTTTTGATCTTTGTTTGCATGGTGGTTGATGGTTGATCGTTGACAATTGATGGTTTCGGCTAATTGTCAACCACAACCGTCAACGCAAAATTACTTACCAATATACTTTGGCACCCTTTTCTGGATAAAGGCGGCAACGCCTTCTTTATGGTCGTGGCTCGAAAAGGCAGCAACCTGTTGATGGGCTTCAAAAGCAATGGTGGACTCGAGATCGTTATTGAGTGCAAATTGCATATCCAATTTGGTAATGCCAATGGCTAAAGTGGGTCTTTTCGCAAGAGCAGTCGCCCAATCAATAGCGGTGCTCAAGATCCTGTCATTATTAACAAGTTTGTTACATAAACCCAGTTCGCTACACGTTTCACCATCTATTTTTTTTCCTTCAATGGCATACTCCAGCGCTTTGCTATAACCGATCTGGCGGGCCAAAAGCCAACTTCCTCCACCGTCAGGACCAAGTCCTACATTAATAAACGCAAACAAAATCCCTGAACGTTCAGACATCACGCGAAAATCACAGGCCAAAGCCAAAGAGGCACCAACACCTGCACCAGTGCCGTTGACAGCAGCAATTACTGGTTTAGGCATGGTGGTGATTTTTTGCATTAATGGTTGGTAATTATTGATCAGGTAGTCGCGGCCCTCTTCCGGAGATACCATCCCAAACTCGGCCATATCAGCTCCTGCACAAAATCCCTTTCCAGCTCCTGTTATTACAACAGCTCTGATGTCATCATTGTCTTTAACATGATCCAAAACTTCAAGTAATTCCTTTACCAGGACAGTATTTGCGGCATTATATCTATCTGGCCGGTTGAGCGTTATCACCCCCACCTGGCCTTTCTTTTCAAAAAGAACAGTATTGTTTTCCATAATTTATTTTGGTTTCAAGATTTATTGTTTGGTATATGCCTGGCCGATAAATTCTGCAACACAGGCTGGTTTTTCTTCTCCTTTTAGTTCAAAAACCACACTTAGTTTAATTCTCGCTCCACCATCTTTTTCGGCATAGGACATCAAGGAAACCCGTCCTCTCAATAGGGCTCCAACGACCGTCGCATTTGGGAATCTAACACGATCAAGTCCATAATTAACACCCATTACGACATCGTCAACAGTATAGGTCTCGTATGTAAACTTTGAGGCAAGGGATAATACCAGGAAGCCATGCGCGACTGTCGCTTTGTACGGCGAATTTTGCGCTGACATTTTCGGGTCTACATGTATCCATTGATGATCCTCTGTTGCATCTGCAAATATGTTGATTCTTTCCTGGGTGATAGTTACCCATTCAGTTAGTCCTAGTTCTTTCCCTACATGATCTTTCATGTCTGAAAGACGTTTGAAACTAGAGGCGTAGGGTTTATCCGTTTGTTGTTGTGGGTTCATTGAGTTGTTGATTTAAAGTGCCAGGGCACCGCCATTGGCATGTAAGGTAATACCATTGACAAATTCACCTTCTGTGGAAGCAAGGAACAGGTAGACATATCCCATATCAGCTGGGGTGCCAATACGTCTAAGCGGAATTTGAGCAATGCCTGCATCGATGACTGCCTGGGGCATAGTGCGGGCCATTTCTGTTTCAATAAAACCCGGGGCAACAGCATTAACTGTAATGCCATATTTCCCGACTTCTTTGCAAAGCGATTTGGTAAATCCGCTAATGGCGGCTTTGGTGGCAGCATAATTCGTTTGTCCAAAGGCCCCGAGTGTAGCATTTATGGATGATGCTGAAACGATTCGTCCGTAACCGGCTTGTTTCATATATGGCAAAACAGCTTTTGTTGTAATGTACAGACCATTCAGGTTGACATTCACTACAGCATCCCATTCATCGTCCGTCATTTTCATGAGTGTTCGGTCACGAATAATCCCGGCATTATTGATAAGAATATCGATTTTGCCATATTCATTGATAATGCCCTGCACTGCATTATTTACGGCTGTTTTGTCTGTTATATCAACTTTTTGGAAGAAGATGTCTCCGCCTTCATTTGCAATATGTTTAGCGGTCAATGCACCTTCATCGAGTACATCCCAAAGCACAACTTTAGCGCCTGCCTGGCAAAAAACTCTGCATATCCCAGCTCCAATACCTTTAGCACCTCCAGTGACGATTGCTATTTGATTATCCAGTCTGAACATTGTTGTCTTGTATTTTTGTGGTTATGCTTCTGCTTTTGCTGAAGCGCTTTTGGTCGACTTGGGTTTGACATAATTTTGCCCATCAATGATCATTTTCGCGATTATCTCGCAAAGGATTTCCGAAGTGCCGCCACCGATCTGCCCGAGCCTCGAATCGCGCCACATTCTTGCTATTGGATAATCTTCCATATAGCCGTACCCACCGTACATCTGGAGGCATTGGAACGTTACGTTATCACAAAGCTGTGTGCTGAGTAGTTTAGCCATTGAAGCTTCCTTTACGAGGTAGTCGCCATTTTCAACACGATGATACAGACTGTAAACAAATTGGCGATTTAACTCAATTTCAGCAGCCATTTGAGCAACACGGTGACGTAAGACCTGGAATTTATTGATTTTTCTACCGAATGCTTCTCGTTCGCTGATATATTTCAAAGTGAGATCAAGCGCATATTGAGCCACAGATACTGCTCCTATGGCCATTGCCAGTCTTTCGGTAACGAAATGCTGCATGATGTAGAAAAACCCCATATTCTCCTGACCCAACAGGTTTTTAACAGGTACTTTGACATTATCAAAAGCAATTTCACCCGTGTCGGAGGCGTGCCATCCTAGTTTATTAAGTTTAACGGCAGAAACGCCTGGAGTATTTCGGTCAATAATCAGCATACTGATACCCTTTGAACTGGAATCCGGATCTGTCTTGACAGCTGCTACGATATAATCTGAATAAACACCATTAGTGATAAAGGTCTTTGATCCGTTTACAATGTAATGATCACCTTCTTTGACCGCCGTAGTTCTAATGGCTTGTACATCTGAACCTCCAAAAGGTTCGGTTACAGCCATGCATCCGACCCGTTCACCTTTGATACCAGGGATGAGATAGGCTTCTTTCTGTTTTTCGCTACCACCACTATTGATATGGGTCATGGCAAGGAAGAAATGTGCTCCCATCGCAGCGGAGAACCCGCCAGAATTAAGCCTTGACATTTCCTCATGCAAAATTACAGTATACCAGACATCGACGTTTGTGCCACCATATTTCTCTTCAAGTGATAACCCGAATAATCCCATTTCTCCGAATTTTCGGTACATCTCTTTGGGAATCTTGCGGTCATCCTCCATTTTGTCGATATGAGGCTTGATTTCTTTTTCAAGAAAATCTCTTACCGTTTGCCGGAAAAGGTGATGGTCTTCGTTGAAAAAACTGATCGGAACGCCATTGTTCCTGGCATGTTTACCAGGTGAAGAATTGGCTTTGACATACCCTGTACCATCTATCACCATTTTTCCGATAATTTCACGCATGATCTCTGACGATCCTCCCCCGATTGTACCAACGCGTACATCCCTGTACATCCTGGCCATTGGATATTCTTCCATAAAACCATAACCCCCAAAAAACTGAAGGCATTTAGTGGCTACTTTCTCCTGCATTTCTGTTGCCAAGAGCTTCGCCATTGAGCATAACCGAACATCGTAAATCTCATTATCGTAAAGATTGCAGCAATAATAGCTAAAGGCTTTTAGCGCCTCGACTTCAGAAGCTAATTGTGCGATGCGATGTCTTAGCTCCTGGAACCGGGTTAATGAGCGACCAAAAGCTTCACGTTCTGACATATATTCCAGTGAAAGCCTGATGGCCGTTTCCATAGCGACTACTGAGCAGGGAATAAAACAAAGGCGCTCGAGTTGAAGACCATTCATGAGATAATAGAATCCCTGACCCTCATGGCCGACAAGATTTTCGACGGGTACTTTGACGTTATCAAAGTTAAGCTCGGCAGTATCAGAAGCATGCCAGCCCAGTTTTTTAAGTTTCCTGGCAGAAACGCCTTCTGCATTTCTGTCGATTACCAATAAGCTGACCCCTGCGGCTCCGGCATCAGGATTAGTTTTAACTACCGTGACGATAAAATCGCCGTAAACGGCATTCGTGATGAAAGTTTTGGCGCCATTGACAATGTAATAGTCACCTTCTCTAACAGCCTTTGTCTGGATATTCTGGGCATCTGACCCTGCACCGGGTTCTGTTATCCCAATACTTGAAATCAGATCTCCCGAAATGATACCAGGCAGGTATTTTTCTTTGAGTTGTTCTGAACCAAATTTCAGAATGTATGGCGCAGACATGTATTGAACCACTTGTTGGGTGATAATAAAACCTCCCGAGTTGATCCGGCCCAATTCTTCATTGAAAACAACATCATAGAAAAAATCAAGACCGGAACCCCCGTATTTTTCCGGATAGGATAGCCCGAGAAAGCCCATTTCACCCATCTTTTTCCAAATCTCTCTTGGTATTCGCCGATTCTCTTCCCATTGATCGATATGGGGTTGGATCTCCTTGTCAATAAATGCCCGCAGGCTTTGGCGAAACAATTCATGCTCCTCAGTAAAATACGATTGACTCATTTTTTAAATGCTTTTATCTGTAAAATCCTTTAATAAGATTGTAGAGTTTCATTCGGTCGCTATCGAGGCGTTCCAAACCATCAACATAAAGCGTAAAGCCATTGATGTAAGCTGACAAAGGACTAGCAAAGAACATCACGGCATTGGCAACATCTTCAACACTTCCATAACGGCCCATAAGGCTTTCTTCAGCGCCTTGCTTAAGAAAATCGATCATCATAGGAGGATATTGATCCAGGCCGGAAGAAATAATAGTACCGGGAGCAACAGCGTTTACCCTGATGTTGAATTCGGCCCATTCCCTGGCAAGGGACTTCGTTAAATTTTCTACACCGGCTCTGGCTGCTCCTGTATGCGACATACCCGGAAATCCTCTGAAGACATTAGCGGTAATATTAATGATATTTCCTTCCTTTTGGGGAATGAAAAATGACTTGGCCATTTGCTGAGACA
Organism: Bacteroidota bacterium; assembly: GCA_039028895.1. GTDB lineage: Bacteria > Bacteroidota > Bacteroidia > Chitinophagales > Saprospiraceae > JAHDCJ01. The sequence goes on from JBCCHF010000044.1 coordinate 47,986, forward strand.
TGAAGAAGGTGCCATTGAGGTTGTTATTGATCACAGCCACCCATCCATTTTCACTGATAGCTTCTGCAGGTGCTGGGAATTGTCCGCCAGCATTATTGATCAGGATGTCAAGTCGTCCGTATTTTTCTCCGATAGCATCAGCCAATGCTTTTACTTGCTCGGTTTTTCGAATATCAGTTGCGAGATAGCCACAAGGACCAATGGCACTTAATTCCTCAGCAGCTTTTTGAAGGGGCTCAGTTTTGCGGGAAGCGATAAAAACTTTGGCACCGAGTTCAAGGAACATTTTGGCGATACCATAACCGATACCGCTACGGCCCCCGGTAACGAGGATCGATTTATTTTTAAATAGGTCTTTTTGATACATAGGTTAATGTCTGAAAGGGATATTTAACATTTCTCTTGTTTCCTGGATGGATGCAACTTCACGCCCCATCATGTTGGCAAGCTTGACACCCCATTCGACGCATTCGCCATTGGATTTTGCCATTTCGCCATTTGGCAAATAGAAATTGTCTTCTAGCCCAACTCTGAAATTGCCTCCCATCGTACATGCAACAGCTGCCATCTGCCATTGTTTTCTGCTTATCGCAATACATTGCCAATAAGCGCCATCCGGGACTTGTTTGATCTGGTGGATCAGGTTTTCTGTGGTTGCAGGAATACCGCCCATTACCCCCATAACAAGACTGTAACAGGCGTTGTCAGGAATGAGCCCCATATCACGTAAGGGTTCAGCATTTCTGATATGTCCGGTATCAAAACATTCCATTTCAGGTACAGTGCCTGCTTCATTCATGACCTTTACCACATATTGCATGGTGTCAAATGAGTTTTCAAAAACAGCATTGAAATAAAATTTCTTGGCTTTCCTTGAGTAGATCGCATAATTCATGCTGCCCATATTGAATGCGGCCATATCCGGCTTGATCGGCATGATATGATTCATGCGATCTTCTTTTGACATGCCTATTGCTCCGGTGGAAAAGTTGATGATGACATCAGGACAGCGTGCTCTGACTTCATTGAAAATATCTTCGAAAACTTCAAGGCGCCAGCTTGGGAAGCCGTTGTCTTCACGGGCGTGAATATGAAGGATGCTTGCACCAGCGTCGACAGCGCGTTTACCTTCTTCGGCTATTTCTTTTGGGGTATAAGGAATATATGGACAATGACTACGATTGGTTGCTGCCCCGGTCAGAGCGGCAGAAAGAATCAATTTTTTCATTCAGCACCTACTTAAACAACCCAACAGTAGTCTTCCCGGGTGGGAGACTACCGTCAGATTGAAATTCAATTCAAGTTACGTTATTTATTGCCAAAAGTGTAGGTTGCTTTAGCAATTATTCTTCTTCTGATTTCTGGCATATTATTAAATGCCCTGTATGGCGTGTCTAATACATTTGTGGCGGAGAGGTCAAGCGTCAAGCCATCAAGTTTGCCTTTAAATGCATAACCTACGGCAGCATCAACTACGGTTTTTGAAGGAATGTCACCACCATAGATACCTGTATTGGAGAAAAACCCATTATCATGCTGAAGTGAAATGTTTCCTCTGAATCCGGTTGCTGGTAAGTAATTCAAACCAACACGGAATTTGTTGGAAGGCACGTTCAGTGAGAAAGCCAAAGGGGAATCAGCAGGCTCACCAAGTTCTTCTGCGTCAAATTGTGTTTCACTGACCCATGAATAATTGGCCCATAGAGAAAGATCATCGGTAAAGAAAAATTCAGCGCCAAAATCGATACCCCAGTAGTCTGTTTTGGCATCAGGGAAAATCCTGTATCCAGCCGCAACGTGAGTGATACCATCTCCTTGAGGAACACGACTTGATTCTACTGTACCAGTACCGTAAAGGGCGGGCACCAGTAGATCGAGACCAGAGACGACTGCTGCTCCACCGTAACTGTCGGCAATACCTGCTGCCAAAGCTGAGGCATTAGGATCCGGAACACCAATACTCATAAGAAATGCTGTTAGATCGTCGGTCATTTCGGTTGTCAAATCAGTAACCAGATCAGCACCTATCAGGCTAATCAGTGGAGCAATCTGGGTGAAATCTGAGAAACCTTTCCTTGAGGTATTATAAATATCTACCATCAAGCTAAGTTTATTGGCAATAAGGCCTTTATATCCAACTTCGATAGTATTGGAAGAAACAACTGTTGGTTGATTAGTAGGTATGAGTTGGTTCAAAGGTGCATTTTGGTCGAATGCATTGACACCGAAAAAAGTACCAGTAGTGCCTCCCGGTGCATAACTAGCAAGGAAGTCTCCAATTGGACCAGCCAATGCAGCAGTCATTGGGTCAGCTTCAAGACCTGCCACTACTAACGGGGTAACTTGTGGATTAAGTAACTGGTATCCAAGGTTAGTTGGGAGTCCAGGAGTCTGATATGGTAACTCATCTGGTAAAGCAGCAAGAATTGGTGCAATTGAAGGATCTGTTGGATCCAACCCAGCCAATTGAGCAATTACATTCTGGTTAAGGAATTCAATCATTGCCTCTGTTGGATCAGGGAATTCATGAATTTCGTTCTGACCAGCTAACCAGAAATCGAATACACCGGGGATAGGCGCATTTACAGGGAAGTCAATATTGTATTCAAGTCCGGTAGGCGGTGCACCTGCACGGTTAAAAGAAGCTCTGATTGTGTGCTTAGGATCAGGCTTGAAAACAAGCGCTACTCTTGGCGAGAAAAATCCTTCATCGAGGAAGTTGAAATCGTCATACCTTCCGGCAAGGAGAAGATCAAGTTGATCTACTAAAGCAAATTTGGCTTGCGCATATCCACCAAATATCCGGTATGCATCATCATTTTCATTTCTTCCATATACAAGGTTGAACGTTTCATTTATTGCACGTCTGTAGTCTACCCCAAAGGTTAGGTCGGCACCCAAAACAGATGGAAATTCAACATTATATTGGACTTGCGCCTCTATCTGCTTTCTTCCGACAGGAGAACGATTACCCGTTGTGTAGAGCAAAGTTGGCTTTTCTTTTGAGCCACCATTATTGTCTACAAAAAATGCCTGAACAAATAACCCTTTCCACTGTGCCCTTAACTGAGTCCAGTATTCTTGCGATTGAGCAAGTCCTTCTCCAAGATCATTATAAAATACAGTTGACGCCTGGTTATAACCACCAGATAAGAAAAAACTAAGATCGCCGCTTGGTCTGAATTCAAGGGTTGTGTTAACAGAAGTGTTAAACCAGTAGTCCTGCATAACATTTCCATCTCCATCAGGATCAAGCTCGTCCAATGTCAGAAGAACTTCTCCGGGTAGCGTTAGATCAACGATACCATTGGTGACAGCGGGTTGAACGATCTGATCAGCAAATGCATCGATCCGGCTAGTAAAGGTACCGGCAGCATCTGAAACTCCTTCGGTGCCATCGAGGGTGAATTCACCACCACGATTATATTGAGCATTGATTTTAAAACCAAAAGTTTTGGCCTTATTTGCATGTGCATACCTTGCGGCCAATAAGTAAGTTCCCAGTTCTCCACCACCAACCTGGATTGTTGTTCCCTGGTGGTCAATTGGGTTTTTGCTAATGAAATGAATAACACCTGAGGTCACGCCAGGGCCATAAAGTGCAGATCCCGGACCACGAACAACCTCAATACGATCAAGGTCAATATTGCTCAATCCAGAAGCATCGGTTTGAAACGTACCGATACCAGGTCCTACAAGACTCCTGTAATCAAGAATTGGAAAAACCGAAGTTGAGAACAGACCTGAAGACGCTCTCATTTCAATGTTAATCCTGTTTGCTGATTGTTGCTGGATCTGAACCCCGGCAACATTTACCAGGTTTCTAACAGGGTCAGTCTGTGGCGACTGTTCCAGTTTACGAGAAGAAAGCACAGTTACAGAAGCTGGTGCCTCTTGCACTTTTTCCCTTTTCCTGGAAGCCGAAACGACCACTTCCTCCCCAATCAAAATGCCTTCTACAAGCGCAATGGTCAGGCCTGAAGTGGATTCTGAAATTTCAATCGTTTGGCTAGTAAAGCCGGTATACGATATTTCTATTTCAAAAGGTACGTCACGTGAAGTAGATAATTCAAAATTTCCATCAATGTCGGTAGAAACACCTGATGAGGTACCTACTATAGAAACAGCAGCACCAATCAGGCCTTCGCCTTTTTCGTCGGTAACTTTTCCGGACACAGTCGTTTGGGCCTGTATGCCCAGAGCCATAAGCATAATAATGCAAATGGATAGAATTTTAGAGAATAAACAAGGTCTCATGGTTAGTTAGAATTTAGTACAAAATTGCTTTGATTAATGAATATTAAATGAGTTAATTAAGTTGAAACTAAAAAGATAGTGGCCTGCTCTGCGTAAATCATTCGCAGTACCAGGGTATTTGAATTCTCAATATTGGGTTTAGGCTTTGTGCTGTAATTTATGATTGTTTCTGCAGTATTTTACAATATTTTTGTTTGAAATCTGATTCTGCTGGCAATAATTATGGTGATTTAATTGGATTAACCAGGTATGGGTCCCAAATTTTCGAATTCCTGACAATGCCGTTTTGATTTCGAAATGCATGTATTGAACCGAAGTTTTCCCTAAAATTCGATGCAATTTTGATAAAATCAGAATAAGCTCTAATTTCTCGTCAAATTGATGTTACTAACCTTTAACAATGGAGTTAACCCAAATTAAATTTGAAAAGACAGGTCAAATTTCCTGGATCACACTTAATCGGCCAGAAAAACTGAATGCCTTCACCCAAAAGTTGATAGCCGAGTGGCGATCAGTGCTTGAAAGCCTAAAAGATGACCCGGAAACTCGAATAATAGTCGTAACCGGAGAAGGGAAGTCCTGGTCAGCGGGGGTAGATTTATCTGTCTTCCAGGAAATTAAAGTTGAACCTGGTTTCAGGATGTGGGAAGATGGTATTGCCATAATGGAACTGCTCGAAACACTGCCACAAGTTACTATCGCTATGCTCAATGGGTATTGTTTTACAGGTGCCATGGAGATATTAATGGCTTTTGACCTGATCATCGCAGCGAATGAAGCGAAAATCGGTGATACGCATGCCAAATGGGGGATTCCTCCCAAATGGGGCATGACTCAGCGCTTACTGCAGCAGATTGGGATGCGAAAAGCAAAGGAACTGTCATTTACTGCCATGCCAATTGATGGCAAGGAAGCCGAAAGACTTGGATTGGTAAATCGTTCAGTGCCTTTATCGGAATTACGCCAAGCAGTGGATGAGCTTAATGCCCAAATTCTTAAGAATAGTAGACAAACTATTGCTACCATTAAACAGTTATACCAATTTGGAAGTCTGCATTCCCTGAAAGAAGGATTACAGTTTGAAAGAGACTTCGAGGTAAATCTGACGGACAAGACTGAATTTCTGAAAGATTTCAAAAATAAGATTTGATGGCTAAGGAAAAGAACCCAGTAGACGATAGCAAAAGGAAGGACCTTTCAGAACTGCATGCCAGGCAAGCCTATTTGGATGATAAAAACCGACCAAAGGCTGTAAAAAAGCGTCATGATAAAGGACAAAGAACTGCACGCGAAAATATCGGGGACCTCTGTGACAAAAACAGTTTCCTTGAATATGGTTCATTTATAGTAGCCGCCCAATCCGCCAGAAAGTCAAGAGAAGAATTGATGAAAGAAACCCCAGCAGATGGGCTGGTTGCTGGTATTGGAACGGTCAATAGCGATTTGTTCGGAAAGGAAGCCGCCAAATGTGTAGTCATGAGTTATGATTACACAGTGCTTGCCGGGACACAAGGTGCATTTAACCATAAAAAAACAGATCGCATGATGGCAGTCGCTGAGGCGGCAGGGAAACCTGTGGTCTTTTTTGTTGAAGGCGGCGGAGGACGACCTGGTGATGTCGATTTTTATCCTGTAGTTGTCGGAGGACTGGACCTGATGACCTTTACAGAATTCGCAAGGCTGTCAGGTAAAGTACCCAGGGTAGCCATTGTCTCAGGATACTGTTTTGCAGGAAATGCAGCAATTGCAGGTTGTGCAGATGTCATTATTGCTACTGAAAATGTGTCAATGGGTATGGGCGGTCCAGCCATGATTGAAGGAGGAGGTCTCGGTAAGTTTTCCCCAAAGGAGATCGGTCCGACCGAAATGCTATCTAAAAACGGGGTAATTGATATTGTGGTAAAAGATGAAGCGGAAGCTGTGGAGATTACAAAAAAATACCTTTCCTATTTTCAGGGTACAAAGAAGCAGTGGTCAATGGACGACCAGGCAGCGCTGCGTGATCTCATTCCGGAAAACCGGAAATATGCTTATGACGTGATGCCTGTTATTAAAACATTAGCTGACAAAGATTCATTCCTTGAATTGAGAGCTGGATTTGCGCAAAATATGGTGACAGCCTTAATCAGGGTAGAAGGAAAGCCGATTGGGGTTATCGCCAATAGTTCGAGACACCTGGGCGGGGCAATAGACAGCGATGCTTGTGATAAGGCAGCAAGATTTATGCAATTGTGTGATGCCTTTGGAGTTCCAGTGCTGTCTCTTTGCGATACACCTGGTTTTATGGTTGGCCCTGATTCAGAACAGGCAGCAATGATCAGACATTCTAGTCGATTATTTGTTGTAGGTGCGTCATTAACAATCCCAATTTTAACGATTGTATTGCGCAAAGCCTATGGTTTGGGGGCTATGGCTATGGCCGGGGGGAGTTTTCGATCATCATTTTTTATCGTTTCCTGGCCAACAGGAGAATTTGGTGCAATGGGACTTGAAGGAGCCGTGAAACTGGGATTCAAAAAAGAATTGGATGCCACTGACAACATCCGCGAGAAGCAGTTGTTATATGAAAAACTGGTAAAAGGTGCCTATAAGGTTGGTAAAGCCATAAATGCCGCCTCAAAAATGGAATTTGACGAAGTCATCGACCCTATAGATTCCAGGAAATGGATTTCCGCTGCTTTGGAAGCTATTCCAAAAAAAGAAAGAAAAAATGCACGGTTTATTGATTCCTGGTAATCTTGACATTTAAATAATTATCATTCAAATAAAATCATTTAAAACTATAAACAATGAATAAACGACTTCTCCTCTCAAAGCGTCCTGTAGGAATGCCTGAAGCTGATACCTGGTCACTTGAAACTCAATCTATTCCTGAGCCAGGTGATGGTGAAGTATTAATCAAGCAGCATTATATTTCACTGGATCCGGCTATGCGCGGCTGGATGAATAATGTTCGCTCCTATGTACCTCCGATTGAATTAGGGGATGTGATGCGAGCAGGATCAGTAGGAGAAGTTATCAAAGCCAATAACCACCCCAAATTCAAGGAAGGTGATTTCCTTTCGGGATGGGGCGGTGTTCAGCAGTATAGCGTTACTGATGCCAAAGGATGGTTCAAGGTGGACCCAAATATTGCACCTTTGCCGATGTTTATCGGTACACTGGGAATGCCTGGCATGACCGCCTATTTTGGTATCCTTGAAGTTGGCCAAATAAAAGAGGGGGAAAACGTATTAGTTAGTGGAGCAGCAGGAGCCGTTGGCAGCATCGTTGGTCAGATCGCAAAAATCAAAGGTTGTAATGTTGTCGGCATCGCAGGTGGAGAAAAGAAATGCAAATACCTCGTCGACGAACTTGGTTTCGATGGTGCGATTGATTACAAATCAGAATCGGTGAAGAGATCAATCCGCAAACATTTTCCGAAAGGAGTAGATGTCTATTTTGATAATGTAGGTGGTGAGATCCTTGATGCAGCATTAGCTAATCTTCGGATGAATGGAAGAATTCCGATTTGTGGTGCAATTTCTCAATACAATAATACAACACCGATCGTTGGTCCTTCAAACTATTTGTCACTATTGGTTAATCGTGGCATAATGCAGGGATTCATCGTTTTCGATTATGCCAAAGATTACCAAAAAGCGGCTATGGAAATGGGCGGCTGGATGATGCAGGGCAAATTGAAAAGCAAGGAAGATATTTACGAGGGCATCGAGAATTTCTATGATACCTTCAAACGCTTGTTTACCGGTGAAAAAATGGGGAAATTGGTTTTGAAAGTAATTGAGGATTGACCCTTTCCGGGAATAATGGTTATTTCATGAGTGTTACATCTCCTTTGTAAATAATCCTCACGCCATCCACAAATTCAATTTCGGCGAGATAGACAAAAACTCCCGGATTTAATAATCTGCCTTTAAAGGTGCCATTCCATCCGAAGTTGGCGTCATTAGATGGTAAATTGTTGCCTTCAAAAATCAGTTCGCCCCAACGGTTCATTATCCTGAATGTTCTGATCAGTGAGACTGACTGGTTGGTGTTAATGAAGAATTTATCATTTACCCCATCGTTGTTTGGAGAGAAAGCATTGGGGACGAAGACGTGTCTGGCCTTATCTACAGATATAAAAATGTCATCAGAAGCAGAACATCCATTCTGGTCAATGATCATAACTATTAAAGTGACATCATCAAGTGCGAAAACTTCAGGATTTGGGCAATCCAAACAACTCAAAAATGGAGAAGGCTCCCAAATGTAGGACAGCGAATCAAAGGTATTGGCAAAAGGATTTAGCGTTACAATATCTCCTAATGTAATTTCAAAATCTTCGCCAAGGTTAACTTCCAATTCAAAAGGTTGATCGACAAAAATTTGCGTTGTCCCTTCACACCCATTCAAGTCCTGGATGGTAACTGTGTAATTCTCAGAGGTTAATCCTCCAAAGGCAGTGTCTGTTTGGAAGTTCTCCCCGTCAAGGGCATAAATGTAAGGTCCATTTCCGCCAAATGCTGTATCTACAGAAATCTGCCCATTAGCTTCTCCAAAACAAATGACATCTTCTGCTGACAGTATTCCGGAAACAGGATCGGGTTGTGTCAATGTGAAAGTCTCAATATGTATACACTCATTGGAGTCAGTCACTGTAACGGTGTAATTTCCTGAAGTTATTCCAGAGTTTGAAGAGCTTACTGTAGCGTTGTTCCAAGCATAGTCATATCCGGGTGTACCACCTGCTGCTGTAATTTCTATTGATCCATCAGAAGCACCCCAACAAGTAGGATTTGTGAGTGAGAAGTCCAGACTAATCGGAGCATTTGGTTGGGTAATAATTATGGATACCGGAGGAATTGTGCAGCCATTCTGGTCGGAAATACTTACTGTGTAATTGCCTGCCGAAAGTCCTTCTGCCAAAGCAGTTGTTTGTGCTAGCGGATCATCCCAAAGGTAGCTGTAAGGAGGAGTTCCACCATTCACAAAAACATTGCCTTTTCCGTCTGCTCCATCAAAGCAGGTTGCAGGAGTGGCTTGGGGCATCCCATCAAGTTCTAATAATGGTGGTTCTGTAATCAAAACTGACCGACTAATTAGACACCCATTACTATCAGAAATGGTTACTTCGTGAATTCCAGGAATTAAGGATGTTGCCGGGTTAGTAGTTTCGCCGTTATCCCATTGATAAAAATAAGGCATGGTGCCCCCCGAAGCATTTACCAAAGCTTCTCCATTAACATTGCCAAAGCAAGCTACACCATTACTACTTACCGAAGCCGCCAGAGGTAAAGGCTCTGAAATAGAAATATTATCAGCAATAAAACACCCGGAGTTATCTGTGATAGTTATTGAAATTGAACCAGGCGATAGGTTTGTAACCAAAGTTTCTGTAGATCCATTTGACCAATTAAAAGCATAAGGTCCATTCCCTCCTGATGGCATAACCACAGCACTCCCATCGTTTTCTCCTGTGCAACTAATATTCAAAGCTGAAATTCCCGAAAGGATTTGGGTAGGTTCTGAAATGGTAACACTACCAAATGCGTTACCACCAATATTGTCCTGGATGATTACACTATAAGTTCCTGCACATAGTCCAGTTGCACTAGCAGTACTTTGGGTATTAGGATCATCCCAGGTAAAAGTAAATGGCCCAACTCCACCGGAAAATTGTACTGTACTTACACCATCACATGCTCCGAAACAAGAAGCATTAGTGTCCACATTTAATGTCGAAACTGATAATGTAGAATTATTACCCACAGTAATGGTGATGGTTGTGGTAATCCCATTTGCATCGGTTATTGTAACAGAATTAGCACCCGCACATAAGTCATCTGGATCTTCATTAGTGTTACCATTTGACCATTGGAACGTGTAGCCGGGAACGCCACCAGAGACGGTAATATCAACTGATCCATCACAATTTGCATCATTGGCAGGGGTGGAGTTGTTTTGGCTTATGACGATTGCATCTGGTTCAGTGATAATTACAC